>NZ_BBPQ01000036.1:2132-32741 GCF_000787855.1 Streptacidiphilus anmyonensis
CCCCCAAACTTTCACCCCCCGCCCCTGACCACCGCCCGCCCCTGACCGCCGCTCGCCCCTGACCACCGCCGGACCAGGGCCTACTCGCCGGGCCGCCAGGATCGGGTCGCCCGCCAGGCCGCGGCGCGCCAGGGGAAGAGCGCGTCACTGACCAGGCCGGACCGGCCGGGCAGCTCCCACTTGGTCACGGTGGGCAGTTGGTACCGCGCGAAGGCGAGTCCCGCTGCGGCGGCGAGCCGCGCGACGTCGCTCCATCTGGAGGTCCAGGCCGACAGCTCGAAGAGTCGGAGCCCTTCGGCGTCCAGGAAGGCCAGGCGCACGCTCTCCCGGGCCGGCTCGCGTGGCCGGAGCTCCAGATAGAGGACCAGCTCCGCGACGGGGTGCGCCCGCAGGACCTCCGGCACGGACCCAGGGGGAGGCGGGGCGCCGACGGTCGGGAGCACCAGTTGGCCGGTCGGGTGGTACAGCCTCAGCTCCTGCGTGGCCGTGGTCCATCGCAGCAGGCGATCGCCGCAGCGGCAGTTGAAGCGGTTCCTGTCCGGCTTGTGCCCCCTCCCCAGGCGGGCGGGCAGAGCCGGTGGACGGCCCGCGAAGCCCGCATCCGGGTCGAAGGCCACCCGCGTGCTCATCGGTGCGACGACCAGCGCCCGCCCCGGCGTCGCACGAGTGAGCCGACGCCTCGCCCTGCCGACCGTGCCGACCGTGCCGACTGTGTCGACGGGCCGCACCTCGACGCCGCCGGGAGAGACGCCCGCCCGGGAGCGGCGCGGCGGCGGCACGCCCGGCCCGATCATGGCCTCCAGGTACTGCTCGGCGGCCAGGGCCCGCCGTACCGCCGCCCGCAGCGGCTCCGGCCACAGGCGCCACACCAGCGGTTCGAGCGCGGGGAGCGTGAGCGCGCCGAGTGCGAGCACGAGGCTCACTGCGACCGGACCGCCCGCGAGTGGCACCGCCACGGCGGCGAACAGCAGCAGGCACGCCGCCCGCAGCCCGATCCGCCGATGCCGCCGCCGGAACCGCAGGGCGTCCGGGTCACCGTGATGCGGTGCGGTCCACAGCGGGTAGGTCACCGCACCCCCGACCAGGGCCAGGCCGAGCAGTTGGACCGGCCAGGGCAGCGCCGGCAGCGCGAGCGCGCCGCCGGCCAGCGCGCCGAGTCCCCGCGCGAGCAGCGCCCACCTCACCTGGCGGGCCCGCACCCGTCGCGCCCACAGCCGTACCGGCCGTAACAGGACAGCCAACCCCCGCATGGCACCCCCGTCTCCGCTCTTCAGCCGAGACGGCCACGGTGACACGCCGGGTGGCGTCCGTCCATGGTTCAGACGTGCCGGGGCTCGGCCGCCGCGGGGGCCAGCCCGAGCGCACGGAACGTCACGCGCTGGTCGTACCAGAGCAGCGCCACCGTCGTGCCGGTCATCGCCACGGCCATCGCCAGGTGCCCGGCCGTCCCCTCGACCTGTGTGCCGAGCGCGGCCAGCGCGGCGTGGACGCCCACCCGCAGGGCGATCAGACCGACCAGGATCTTCCGGCTGCGGCCGTTCTTCAGCATGGCCCGCAGCAGCTTGCGCCGACGCCCGAACACGGTGAATCCGACCGTCATGTTGACCAGGCCCAGCGCGACCAGCGCCATCCACGCGTCCGGGTGCAGCTTGACGATGTCGAAGGCCGCACCCATCAGTCCCTCGAAGGCGAAGAACCACGGCGACAGCGGCTTGATCTCGCCCGGCTCCAGCGGAGGCTGCGCGGTCCGCTTGAAGGTGAACGTGCTGCCGAGCTGGCTGATCGCCATGATGGTCTCCCCCTGGATGTCGTCTCTCCCTGACGACCACGAGCTTCCCGCGGGCGGGTGCTGTCACGGCAGAAACAGGAGTCCTGACTCGGGCAGGACATTTGTCATATCAGCGGGATGACACCGCCTATGCTGGCCGCCGGCGCCCCGGAGCGGGCGTCCCGGAGCGGGCGGACCGCAGGAAAGGTGAGGGTGGGAGAGCATGGCCAAGCCCGTGCGCGCGGCGATCGGGGACAAGTGGATCACGTGCGGCTTCTGCGGCGGTGACGTCTTCCGCGACCGCGAGGTGAAGCTGAACAGCTCCGGGATGGAGCTGCTCAACCTGGGGTGGGCGAACGAGTCGGCCACCGGCCTCATCTGCTGGAACTGCGGCTATGTGCAGCTGTTCATGAACGACGACCTCGACCTCTACAAGGCCTGAGGCGCCCCCTCCCCGGACGGGGAGGGGGCGCGGCGTCAGGAGGTCCAGTTCTGGCAGTTGTTGGAGCTGATCGCCGTGGCGCCGGCGTAGACGATGCCGCGCCAGTTGATGTCGACGCTGTTCCCGGACTTCCCCTGGGTGTTGCTGGCCCAGACGGCCCTGCCCGAGTCGGTGTAGAGGACGAAGTTCCCGTCGGACTGGTAGGTCGCGTGCGTCGCTCCCGAACCGTTGGTGCCCGTGGCCCAGCACGCCTGACCGGCGTCGGTGGGGCTGGAGTCGATGGAGACGTACTCCACCAGGTTGCCGTCCGGCTGCATCTCCAGCAGCACGGCGGCGTTTCCGCTGTTGTTGAGACGCCAGATGTAGTCCCCGGCGTAGAGGGTCTGCCCCTTGCGGAGCGAGGAGCCGCGGTCGCTGGCCGAGGCACTGCTGGAGGTGGCCAGCATCAGCGCCGGAATGGCGACGGCCACGGCGGCGATCTTGGCGGTACGGGCGATGCGCATGGGTGTTCCCCCGATGAGTCGGATTCGCTGGAAGGCGCCGAGGTCATCGGGCAGGACACGGTGACCTCTGCGGCGCTTCATCACCGTCGCAGGCCGCAGCCGGTGCCGACAACCTCGATCGAGCGTCTCAGCGCCGTCTCAGCCCCGTCTCATCCGGAGCGGGCCAACGGGCCCACGGGCGGCCCGGCGTCCCATGGCCCGCGGATGGAGACGTCTCCCGCGCGTCTCGGAGGCCGGAGCCGGGCTCCAACGACGTGAGCCCAGCAGCCGGACGGCTGCTGGGCTCACGTGTTCCCGCTGGTCAGTGGTGGCTCTTGCCGGACTCGGCGAGGCGCTTGATGGAGTTGGTGATCTCCTCCTCCGCCTCCTGGCGGCCGACCCAGTGGGCGCCCTCGACGGACTTGCCCGGCTCCAGGTCCTTGTAGACCTCGAAGAAGTGCTGGATCTCGAGGCGGTCGAACTCCGAGACGTGGTGGATGTCGCGCAGGTGCTCCCAGCGCGGGTCCGAGGCCGGGACGCAGAGCAGCTTGTCGTCGCCGCCCGCCTCGTCGGTCATGTGGAACATCCCGATGGCGCGGCACTTGATGACGCAGCCGGGGAAGGTGGGCTCCTCCAGGATGACGAGCGCGTCCAGCGGGTCGCCGTCCTCGCCGAGGGTCCCGTCGACGAAGCCGTAGTCGGCCGGGTAGCGGGTCGAGGTGAAGAGCATGCGGTCGAGGTAGATGCGACCAGTCTCGTGGTCGACCTCGTACTTGTTCCGCGAACCCTTCGGGATCTCGATCGTGACGTCGAACTCCACAGCTCTCCTCCAATATCAGTGGTTGCAGCCAATAGTGTCTCCTACGGCGTGGAGTGCTCAGGAATGGGGAAGGGCCGGATGGGCAACTGGGCGGACCGTGGAGGCCGGGCGGTCGCGGCGGCGAGACGTGTCGCGATGCAGGCCGCACGGCAGGCGGCGGAGCGGACGGAGCCGATACGCGCGTCCGCGCTGCGTTCGGCCGAGCGGGCGTGGCAGCAGTACGGGCGACCGTACGGCGTGCGGTACGGGAAGCGGTACGGGCGGCGGTACGCGTACGCGCCGACGCGTTGGGTCGTCGGCGTCGCCGCAGGCAGTGGGCTTGTGCTGGCCGTCGTCAGCATCGCGGTGGCCGGGCCCTGGCAGGGCGGCCAGCGGGTGAGCGAGCGGGCGCTCGCCGCGGGGCGTCCCTCCGTCGCGGCCCACCCGGGAGGGCGCCCGACCGCGCCCAAGCCCGTCGGTCCGGCCTGGCACGACGCCGCCGACGTGCTCGCCCCGGCGAGCGCGTCCGGCACGCTGCCGACCGGCTCCGGCCTCAGGGCCGCGCTCGCCGGGCCGATGGGCGTCTCCGTGCTCGGCGATGTCACCGCCTCCGTCGTGGACGTCAGCGACGGCCGCACCCTCTACAGCGTCGGCGCGGACCAGCCCCAGAAGCCCGCCTCCACGAACAAGATCGCCACCGCGACCGCCGCGCTGAGCCTGCTGGGGCCGGACCACCGCTTCACCACCAAGGTCGTCGGCGACGCGGCCACGGGCCTGACCCTGGTCGGTGGCGGCGACCCGACGCTGACCGCGTCGAGCGGTCCCGACAGTCTCACCGCCCTCGCGGCGGCGACGGCCGCCGCACTGCGGGCCGCCCCGGCGAGCCCGTCCGCCGCGGCGAGCGGCTCGCCCTCCGGCGGCGGGCACCAGCGGATCCAGCTGCGCTACGACATCTCGCTCTTCTCCGCGCCCGCCCTGCACCCCATCGGAGTCAACGGGAACATCGCCCTGGTCCAGGCCCTCACCGCCGACGAGGGTCGCCTCGACCCGACCAGCACGGAGGACGCCCCCCGCTACTCCGATCCGGCCGCGCACGCCGCGACCGTGTTCGCCGCGGCGCTGGCGGCGGACGGCGTCGACGTCGACACCTCCCCGTCCCAGGGGGCCGCTCCGGCGAACGCCCCGCAGGTCGCCCAGGTCCAGAGCGCGCCGCTGAGCGACATCGTCGAGCGGATGCTGACCGACAGCGACAACGACGTCGCTGAGGCCCTCGGCCACGCCGTCGCCCTCGCCTCCGGCAAGCCCGCCACGTTCACCAACGCCGCGGCGGCGGTGACGGCGAGGCTCACCCAGCTGGGCATCCGGCTCGGCACGACCCACCTGGCCGACTCCAGCGGCCTCAGCGAGGACGACGGCATCCCCGCGGCCGTCCTGACGCAGCTGCTGGTCCTGGACGCCTCCCCGGCCCATCCGGAGCTCCGCAGCGTCATCAGCGGTCTGCCGATCGCGGGCTTCACCGGCACCCTCGACAACCGCTACGGCGGCGCCGGCAGCGAGGCCGGACTCGGCATCGTCCGGGCGAAGACGGGCACCCTGCAGACCGTCAACACCCTGGCGGGGCTGGTGGTGGACCGCAGCGGCCGACTGCTGGCCTTCGCCTTCATGTCCAACGGGAGCGGCCTGCAGGACCCGGCGCGCGCGGCACTCGACGTGCTGGCCTCGCGCCTGGCGGCCTGCGGCTGCGGGTAGTCAGGCGGGTCGGCAGGCGAGCGGCGGGCGAGGACCGGCGGGAGGGACGCCGGGCGATGCGACTCCTCGATCGTGCGACGCTGCTGCCCGAACCGGCCGGGAGAACGTACGGTTGAACGCATGACGAGCGCCAGCGGCAGCAGCAGCAACGGCACGGACATGATCGACTGGGACCTCGCGGTCGCCACGGCCACCCGCCTGGTGCGGCCCGGGCCGGAGGTCACGCGGGAGGAGGCTCGGGCTGTCGTGGCCGAGCTGCGCGTCCACGCGCGCGAGGCCGAGGAGCACGTGCGCGCGTACACGCGCATGGGCGCTCCGGAGAGTGACACCCCCGTGCTCGTCGTGGACCGGCCGGGGTGGATCAAGGCGAACGTGGCCGGGTTCCGGACCGTCATCAGCCCGCTGACGGGCAGGCTCGCCGCGCGCCGGGCGAACCTTCCCGGCGGGGTGGCGATGAGCGCGGTCGGCAGCAAGATGACCGGCGTCGAGCTCGGGCTGGTGCTGTCGTTCCTGTCCACCAAGGTGCTCGGGCAGTACGAGACCTTCGCGCCGGCGGACGTGCCGGCCGACCTCTCCGCGCTCGAGGACGGCCGGCCGGCCACCCCGCCGGGTCGGCTGCTGCTGGTCGCGCCGAACATCGTCTCCGTCGAGCGGGAGCTGGACGTGGACCCGCACGACTTCCGGCTGTGGGTGTGCCTGCACGAGGAGACCCACCGGACCCAGTTCACGGCGGTGCCCTGGCTGCGGGACCACATCGAGGGGGAGATCCAGGCGTTCCTGGCCGAGACCGAGATCGACCCGGGCACGCTCTTCGAGCGGCTGCGCGAGGCCCTGACCGAGGGCGGGCAGAAGCCGGAGAACCTGGTCGAGGTCGTGCAGACGCCCACCCAGCGGGAGATCCTGGGACGGCTGACGGCCGTCATGTCGCTGCTGGAGGGTCACGCCGACGTGGTGATGGACGGGGTGGGGCCGCAGGTCGTGCCGACCGTCGGCGAGATCCGCGAGAAGTTCCAGCAGCGGCGCGCCAAGGGCGCGAGCCGCATGGACCAGCTGCTGCGGCGTCTGCTCGGCATGGACGCGAAGCTGCGTCAGTACCAGGACGGGGCCGTCTTCGTGAACGCCGTCCTGGACGCCGTCGGGATGGAGGGCTTCAACAAGGTCTGGACGTCCCCGAACACCCTCCCCACGAAGGAGGAGATCCACAACCCGGCCGCCTGGGTGGCCCGGATGCACCGCTGAGGCGGCGTCAGACCGCGACCGGCGGGACGGGGGACCGCCTCGCCGAAACGTTTCGGCATTCACTCGTCCGATCGAACCGGTACTGCGGGACGACGACGCCTCCGCGTGTCGTCGGTGACTTCTGCGACGATGCGCAACATCCCGGTCACTCTGGGTGTGAGACGATGCGGCAGTCCACCCGCCCTGAGGAGTGATCGGTCATGGGCCCCCATCCCGCGGTAGCGGCGATACGCCTGGCGGTGCGCCGGGTACTCGCCGAGTTCTCCGACGAGGTTCCCGCCACTTTCGCCCCCGGGAGCCGCGCCCCCGGGAACGAAGCCGCCGTACCCCCGCAGTTCATCCGCTCCGTGGGCGACGTCGACCCGCGGCACGCGAAGTACCGCAGGCCCCGCCCGAAGCCGGCGCCCTCCGCGCCGCTCGTGCTGGTGGCCTGCTCCGGCGGGGCCGACTCGATGGCCCTCGCCGCCGCCACCGTCTTCGAGGCAGCCAAGCTGGGCCTCCGCGCCGGCGCGGTGACCGTCGACCACGGGCTCCAGACCGGCTCCACCGCCCGGGCCGTGGAGGTCGCCGCGCGCCTGCGCGACCTCGGCCTCGACCCGGTCGACGCGCTCGGCGTGAACGTGCCTGCCGCCCGCGGCCACGGCGGCCCCGAGGCGGCCGCGCGGGACGCCCGCTACGCCGCGCTGGAGGCCGCCGCCGAACGCCACGGCGCCCGCGCCGTGCTCCTCGGCCACACCCGCGACGACCAGGCCGAGACCGTCCTGCTCGGCCTCGCCCGCGGCAGCGGCACCCGCTCGCTCAGCGGCATGCCCGTCGTCGCCGGACGCTACCGCCGCCCCTTCCTCGAGCTCGACCGGGCCACCACCCGCGCCGCCTGCCACGTGCTCGACCTGCCGGTCTGGGACGACCCGCACAACACCGACCCCGCCTACACCCGCGCCCGGGTCCGCCACGAGGTGCTGCCGGTGCTGGAGAAGCACCTCGGCGGCGGCGTGGTCGAGGCCCTGGCCCGCACCGCCCGGCTCTTCCGCGACGACGCCGACGCCCTCGACGCGTGGGCGGCCCGGGTGGAGACGGAGATCACCCGCCCGGACGGCCTCGACTGCGCGCGCCTGGCCGACCTGCCCGCCGCGGTCCGCCGCCGGGTGCTGCGCCGGGCCGCGCTGGCCGCCGGTTCCCCGGGCGGGGAGCTCTTCGCCCGCCATGTCGAGGCCATGGACCAATTGGTCACCGCCTGGCACGGGCAGGGGCCGGTGCATCTGCCCGGCAGCGTCCGGATGAGCCGCCGGGGCGGCCTGCTGGCCTTCCGGCGCGTCTGAGACTTCCGACGCTCCCGTAAGGTTGAGGAACGCAGGCGCAGGGACGCCTCTGCGGAATCCAGCTTCGAGGAAGTAGCGCGGGTGGACGAGAAGGACATGGGCACCGACCTTGCCAAGGTGCTCATCAGCAAGGACGAGATCGACGCCAAGCTGCTCGAGCTCGGTGCGGAGATCGACCGTGACTACGCGGGCAAGGATCTGCTCATCGTGGGCGTGCTCAAGGGCGCGGTCATGGTGATGGCCGACCTGGCCCGGACGCTGCACTCCGATGTCACCATGGACTGGATGGCGGTCTCCTCCTACGGGATGGGCACCAAGTCCTCCGGCGTAGTCCGCATCCTCAAGGACCTGGACACCGACATCTCCGGCCGCGACGTGCTGATCGTCGAGGACATCATCGACTCCGGTCTGACGCTGTCCTGGCTGCTCAGCAACCTCCAGTCGCGCAACCCCGCCTCGCTGGAGGTCTGCACGCTGCTGCGCAAGCCGGACGCGGCCAAGGTGTCGATCGACGTCAGGTACGTCGGTTTCGACATCCCGAACGAGTTCGTCGTCGGCTACGGGCTGGACTACGCGGAGAAGTTCCGTAACCTGCCCTTCGTCGGCACGCTGGCCCCGCACGTCTACGGCGGCTGAGCCCGGGCGGATTGCTCCAGGGCGGCGGGAACAGTGCCCGGTTTCCCTCCGTTGGACCCTGGGAAGAGCCGTTTGACACGGGAACGCAACCGTTCACATGGAGAATGGCTGCGGTACCGTCCAATAATTCGCTGTTCCTACCGGGGACGGTCGAGGACAAACACAGACATAGGACGCATCACCGGCCGCAGGGCCGAGGGTGCCGCACTTAGTGGCAGGAGGGACGGGGCGGCCAGGGTCGCCCCGCATGGATGGACGTGAAGCGATACTTCCGTGCGCCGGTGATGTGGATCGTGCTGGCTGTCCTCGCCATCGTCGTGCTGATGCAGGTGGTGTCTTCGGCCCAGGGCTACAAGACCGAGGACACCAGCAAGGTCATCAGCGCGATCAACGCGGGTCAGGCCCAGTCGGTCCAGGTCACGACCGGTGACAGCCAGATGATCAAGGTTCAGCTGAAGGACGGCCAGTCCGTCGACGGCACGAACATGATCCAGGCCCCCTACGCCTCCGACCAGTTCGCGGCGACGCTGCAGACCGACCTGCAGCAGGACGTCGCGAGCGGCAAGCTGCCGAGCTACACCGTCAAGGTGGACAAGCAGAACGCCTTCCTGGGCATTCTGATCTCGCTGCTGCCGTTCGTGCTGATCGTCGGCGTGTTCCTGCTGCTGATGAACCAGATGCAGGGCGGCGGCTCGCGCGTCATGCAGTTCGGCAAGTCCAAGGCGAAGCTCATCACCAAGGACACCCCGAAGACGACGTTCTCGGACGTCGCGGGTGCCGACGAGGCCGTCGAGGAGCTCCAGGAGATCAAGGAGTTCCTGCAGGAGCCGGCCAAGTTCCAGGCCGTCGGCGCCAAGATCCCCAAGGGTGTGCTGCTCTACGGCCCGCCCGGAACCGGTAAGACCCTGCTCGCCCGTGCCGTGGCCGGCGAGGCGGGCGTGCCGTTCTACTCGATCTCCGGCTCCGACTTCGTCGAGATGTTCGTGGGTGTCGGCGCCAGCCGCGTCCGCGACCTGTTCGAGCAGGCCAAGGCGAACGCCCCGGCGATCGTCTTCGTCGACGAGATCGACGCGGTCGGCCGCCACCGCGGCGCCGGCCTCGGCGGCGGTCACGACGAGCGTGAGCAGACCCTCAACCAGCTGCTGGTCGAGATGGACGGCTTCGACGTGAAGGGCGGCGTGATCCTGATCGCGGCGACCAACCGTCCCGACATCCTCGACCCGGCGCTGCTGCGCCCGGGCCGCTTCGACCGCCAGATCGCGGTCGACCGTCCGGACCTCACCGGCCGTCTGGAGATCCTCAAGGTCCACCAGAAGGGCAAGCCGGTCGCCCCGGACGTCGACCTCATGGCCGTCGCCCGCCGCACCCCCGGCTTCACCGGCGCCGACCTGAGCAACGTCCTCAACGAGGCCGCGCTGCTCACCGCGCGCAGCGACAAGAAGCTGATCGACAACACCGTCCTGGACGAGGCGATCGACCGCGTCGTGGCGGGTCCGCAGAAGCGCACGCGGATCATGTCCGACAAGGAGAAGAAGATCACCGCGTACCACGAGGGCGGTCACGCCCTGGTCGCGGCGGCCTCGCCGAACAGCGACCCGGTGCACAAGGTCACGATCCTCTCCCGCGGCCGCGCCCTCGGCTACACGATGGTGCTGCCGGACGAGGACAAGTACTCGACCACCCGCAACGAGATGCTCGACCAGCTCGCCTACATGATGGGCGGTCGCGCGGCGGAGGAGCTGGTCTTCCACGACCCGACCACCGGCGCGTCCAACGACATCGAGAAGGCGACCGGCACCGCACGGGCCATGGTCACCCAGTACGGCATGACCGAGCGCCTGGGCGCGATCAAGTTCGGGACCGACTCCTCCGAGCCCTTCCTGGGCCGTGAGATGGGCCACCAGCGCGACTACTCGGAAGAGGTCGCCGCCCTGGTGGACGAGGAGGTCAAGAAGCTGATCGAGAACGCCCACAACGAGGCGTGGGAGATCCTGGTCGAGAACCGCGACGTGCTGGACAACCTGGTGCTGGAGCTCCTGGACAAGGAGACCCTGAACAAGGAGCAGCTCGCCGAGATCTTCGCCCCGATCGTCAAGCGGCCGCCGCGTCCGGCCTGGACCGGCTCGCCGCGTCGGGCGCCGTCCACCCGCCCGCCGGTGCAGTCGCCGCGCGAGCTGGCGCTGACCAACGGCGTCTCCGACACCGTGGGTCCGCTGGACACGACCACCAACCTGGAGCAGCCCGAGCTGTGACGGCCGTGGCCGTGGTCTGAGACCGGAAATGTTCACGCTGCCCCGAGGCTTTAGCCTTGGGGCAGCGTTCTTTTGTTTCGAACTTCCAGCCGAGGAGCACTACTCATGATCGATCCGGTGACCATCGAGGGTTCGACCGGAGCCGTCCGGGAGTTCGACCAGAAGCGGGCCGAGGACGCGATCCGCGAGCTGCTCATCGCCGTGGGGGAGGACCCGGAGCGAGAGGGCCTGCAGGAGACCCCGGCGCGCGTAGCGCGCGCCTACAAGGAGATATTCGCGGGGCTCTACCAGAAGCCCGAGGACGTGCTGACGACCGTCTTCGACCTGGGCCACGACGAGCTGGTCCTGGTGAAGGACATCGAGCTGGTCTCCTGCTGCGAGCACCACCTGCTGCCGTTCCACGGCGTCGCGCACGTCGGGTACATCCCGGCGGAGAACGGCAAGATCACCGGCCTGTCCAAGCTGGCCCGCCTGGTGGACGTGTTCGCCCGCCGCCCGCAGGTCCAGGAGCGGCTGACGACGCAGATCGCGGACTCGCTCATGCGGATCCTCGAGGCACGCGGCGTGATCGTGGTCGTCGAGGCCGAGCACATGTGCATGTCCGTGCGCGGCATCCGCAAGCCGGGCGCGAAGACGATGACCTCCGCCGTCCGCGGCCAGCTGCGCGACGGCAAGACCCGCGCCGAGGCGATGAGCCTCATCATCGGGCGCTAGCTCTCAGCCGGCGCCCGTCGGCGGTCATCGGGCGCCGGCCAGCTGCTCGCTGATCCACTCCAGCATCGGCGCCTGCTCCACGGCCCAGGTGCCGAAGTTGTGGCCGCCCGAGGCGAGCAGCATCGGCGTCGCCCGCATCGGCGCGTGCACCAGCGAGAGGAACCGCTTCGTCGCCGGGTAGTCGCGGTCCCTGACCGAGGTGCCGAGCAGCACGCTGATCGGCGGCGCCGGGAGGTTGGCGAGCCGCCAGCCGAAGTCGCCCTCCTGGACCAGGCGGTCGCGCTCCGGGCCGGGAGGCCCGAACAGCACCCCGGTCTGACGGTTCTCGTAGAGACCGTAGTCGCCGCCCAGGTCGGCGACGACGCCGAAGACGGACGGGTGGCGCAGACCGAAGGCCAGCGCGCAGGTGCCGCCCTCCGAGTAGCCCTCCACCGCCCAGGCGTCGGCGCCGGGCAGCAGCCGGTACGCCGAGCGCAGCGCCGCCGGGACCTCCTCGGTGAGGTACGTCTCCACGCGCGGGCCGCCGACGGAGTCGACGCAGTTGGTGTCCCGGGGCAGGGCCACGTTCTGCGAGATCAGCACCAGCACCGTCGGGCGCATCCGGCCGGAGGCCATCAGGCCGGAGGCCTGGCGGGGCGGGTTCAGCCGGTCCAGCGTGGTCTGGATGGTGCCGGGGAAGCCGGTCATCATCAGCACGACCGGGAAGCTGGTGTGTGCGTAGGCCGGCTGGAAGTACTGCGGCGGCAGGTACACGTACGCCTGCTGGCGCAGGCCCGTGCGCGGGCCGAGCAGCCGGACCGTGGAGACCTGGCCGACGACGGACGGCGGGCCGGACCGGAACGCGGGGGCGGCTCCGTCCGGGCGGACCAGGCGCGAGCCGTGCGCCAGGGGGAGCGTGTCGCCGCTCGGCCCGGTGGAGGGGCCGAAGGTGACCTGCTGGTCCGCGCCGAGCAGATCACCCCAGGTGGGGTAGAAGTCGCCGTAGCCGTTGATCATCAGCGCCGCGGCCAGCACCAGGCCGAGCTGCGCGGTCAGCAGCGCGCCCAGCCGGGCCAGGACGAAGAGCCGGCCGGACCGCGCCAGACGCGGCCACAGCCACACCGTCGCCGCCGTGACCAGCACGGTGATCCCGAGGACCGTCCAGAGCAGCGCGCCGCTGGTCAGCTCCATCCGCCTGTTCCCCGTTCCGCCGTTCCACCTTCCCGGTGCTCAACGACGGAGGGGAGCGAAGAGGAGCGGGTCAGGCGCCCACGGAGGTGGGGACGGCGAGCTTGCCGGCGACCCACGGGAGCGCCAGCGGCGTCTCCTGGTTCCAGGTGTTGAAGTTGTGGCCGCCGCTGGTGAGGTAGAGCGAGGAGATCTGGAACGGCGGCTTGGCCGTCACCGCCTTGATGAAGGCCTCGGTGGCCTTGTAGTCGCTCTCGGTCTTGCTGCTGGTCACCAGCAGGGAGACCGGCACGGCGGGCAGGTGCTGCACCCGCCACATCAGGTCGGCCTGGTTGCGCAGCGCCTGGCTGCCGCCGAACAGGTCGCCGGTGGTGGAGTCCTCGGCGGCCTTGTAGTAGCCGGAGAGCGAGGCCGCCGCGGCGAAGGAGCCGGGCTCGCGCATGGCGAGCGAGAGGGCGCAGTAGCCGCCGGTCGAGTCACCGATCACGCCCCACGCCTTGCCGTCGGTGGAGACGTTGTAGGTGGTGGCGAGGGCCCGGGGCAGGTCCTTGGCGAAGAAGGTCTGCGCCTGCGGGCCCCCGGGTATGTCCTGGCACTCGTTGTCGCGCGGCATCGCGACCGAGGGGCGCAGCAGCACCATGACCGTGGGCGGCATCTTCTTCTGGTAGATCGACTGCGCGGCGATCGTCGGGTACTTCATCCGGGAGATCAGGTTCTCCGGGGTGCCCGGGTAGCCGGTGAAGACGACCACGACGGGGAACTTCTTGTCCTTGTACGCCGGGTCCTTGTAGGCGGCCGGCAGGTAGACGTAGCCGTCCTCGTCGAGGCCGGTGCTGCCGCCGTGGATGGTGACCTGCTCCACCGTGCCGCCCTTGGCGCCCGCCGCCGCGCCGCCCAGCTGGAGCGCCACCGGCTTGCTGCCCTGGACGGAGACGCCGCCCATGCCACGGCCGTCGGAGGCCGGCTTGCTGTGGTCGACGATGGTCGGGGTCGCGCCCTGGTCGGTGCCGAACAGGTCGCTGAAGGAGCTGTAGAAGCCGCCCCAGTTGTTGGCCACCAGCGCCAGTGCCATCAGGCTGAGCACCTGACTCAGCAGCAGCGTGCCGACCCGCCCGAGCACGGCCTTCCAGTTCCGGCCGCTCAGTCGGGGCCAGAGGTAGACCGTTCCCACGAAGCTGGCGAGTGCCAGCAGCGCGATCAGCAGCTCCAGTTTCTTGCTGGTGAGACCCATTCCCCGTGCCTACGCCTTCGTCCTGCGACCCGCGCCCGGGGTGCCGGGGCGGGCGGGCGCGGGGGTGTGGCCCGGCCCGACGTACCAGCATGCCTGAGCGTCACCTGGGAGACAGCATCGAAAGTCGTATGTGTGACCCATTCATTACATGTCATCACCTGGGACACCCTCGCGTGAGACTCAGTCCTTACCTGTGCGTCTACGCTGTCCTCCCATGAGTGAACCCGTGGCCACCGAGCGACCGACCCGCAAGGGCCTGCCGATCCCCAAGGTCTCCCGCCCATGGGTGCCCCGAGCCGTGGGCTTCGCCACAGCCCTGATCGGTCTCTTCGACATCGTCGCGGGCGTCGCCCCGCACATCCGCGAGAGCCGGATGCACAAGCTCGCGACGCTGCTGCCGGGCACGGTGACCACCGTCGCGACGGCGCTCTCGCTCGTCATCGGCATCGTGCTGATCATGCTGGCGCACGCGCTGCGCCGCCGTAAGCTGCGCGCCTTCCGGGCGGTCGCGGTGCTGCTGCCGGTCGGCTTCGTGATGGAGCTGCTGCGCTGGCACCACACCGGCACCGCGGTGATCACGCTCGTGGTCTGGGTCGTCCTGCTGCTCAACCACCGTGAGTTCTACGCGCTTTCGGACCCGCGCACGCGCTGGCGCGCGGCGGTCAACTTCGTGGTGATGCTGGTGCTGAGCTTCGGGCTCGGCATGATCATCGTCAGTGCCCACGCCCGGACGACGGTCGGCGACCCGTCGCTGCGCGAGCGGTTCTGGGAGGTCTTCTGGGGCCTGGTCGGCGTCGGCGGTCCGATCCACTACACCGGCAGCCGCACCGGCGACCTGGTCTACTACTCGCTCGCGGGCCTCGGCTTCTTCACCGCCGTCAGCACGATCTGGCTGGCGCTGCGCCCGTCCAAGCCGTTCGCGGTGCTGGACGCCACCGAGGAGCAGCACGTCCGCGAGCTGCTGACCAAGCACGGCGCCCGCGACTCCCTCGGCTACTTCGCGCTGCGCCGCGACAAGAGCGTGCTCTTCTCGCCGACCGGCAAGGCCGCCATCGCCTACCGCGTCGTCTCGGGCGTCATGCTCGCCTCCGGCGACCCGATCGGCGACGTCGAGGCGTGGCCCGGCGCGATCAAGGTCTTCATGGAGGAGGCCCACAAGCACGCCTGGGTCCCGGCGGTCATGGGCTGCAGCGAGCAGGGCGGCGAGGTCTGGACCCGCGAGGCGGGCCTGGACGCCCTGGAGATCGGCGACGAGGCGATCGTCGAGGTCGAGGACTTCACCCTGGAGGGCCGCGCGATGCGCAACGTCCGCCAGATGGTCAAGCGCATCGAGCGGGCCGGCTACGAGTGCCGGGTCCGCCGCGTCGAGGCCCTGGACGCGCAGGAGCGCGACGCGATCCGCCACGCCGCGGACGCCTGGCGCGGCACCGAGACCGAGCGCGGCTTCTCCATGGCGCTCGGCCGCTTCGGCGACATCCGCGACGAGGGCTGCGTCGTGGTCACCGCCCACAAGGCCATCGAGGGCGCACCGGAGGGGACTTCGGACATCCGGGCGGTGCTGCACTTCGTGCCGTGGGGCAAGGACGGCATCTCGCTCGACCTGATGCGCCGCGACCGCGACGCCGACCCCGGCCTGAACGAGCTGCTGATCGTCAAGGCGCTGCAGGCCTGCCCCGAGCTGGGCGTGAACCGCGTCTCGCTGAACTTCGCGATGTTCCGCAGTGCGCTGGCGCGCGGCGAGCGGATCGGCGCGGGCCCGGTGCTGCGCGCCTGGCGCGGGCTGCTGGTCTTCCTGTCCCGGTGGTTCCAGATCGAGTCGCTGTACAAGTTCAACGCGAAGTTCCGCCCGATCTGGGAGCCGCGCTTCCTGGTCTACCCGGGCCCCGGCGACCTGCCGCGCATCGGCATCGCCTCGCTCCAGGCGGAGGCGTTCATCGTCATGGAGCTGCCGAAGTCGCTGCGCCGCTTCCAGAAGGTCCGGCCGGAGCCGAACGCCGCGATCACGGTGCCCGCCCAGCGGTGACCCTCAGGGACGTCCACGACCTCCCCCGGCGGGATAATCGACGCATGCAGACTCCGCACCGACACCTTCCCGGACTGGCCGACTGGGGCCGCTGCGGGGTCATGGGCATCGTGAACGTGACCCCGGACTCCTTCTCGGACGGCGGGCTGTGGCTCGACCCCGACAAGGCGATCGCGCACGGGATCGACCTGGTCGGTCAGGGCGCGGACCTGGTCGACGTCGGTGGGGAGTCCACCCGGCCCGGAGCCAAGCGGGTCACCGAGGAGGAGGAGCTGCGGCGGGTCGTCCCCGTCGTGACGGGGCTCGCCGCCGCAGGGGTGACCGTGAGCGTGGACACCATGCGCGCCGCCGTCGCCGAGGCGGCCGTCGCCGCCGGGGCGAGGGTGATCAACGACGTGAGCGGCGGTCGCGCCGACGCGAACATGGTCAAGGTCGCGGCCGAGACCGGGGTCCCCTTCGTGGTGATGCACTGGCGCGGTCAGTCGACCGAGATGGACGCGCTGGCCCGCTACGAGGACGTGGTCCGCGAGGTTGTCGCCGAGGTCGAGGGGCAGATCGAGGCCGTCATGGCCGCCGGCGTCCGGCCGGAGCAGCTGATCGTCGACCCGGGGCTCGGCTTCGCCAAGACCCGCGAGGACGACTGGGCGCTGCTGGCCCGCCTCGACGCCTGGAACCGGCTCGGGCACCCGCTGCTCGTCGCCGCCTCGCGCAAGCGCTTCCTCGGCACGCTGCTCGCCGACGCCGCCGGCGAACCCCGCCCGGCCAGGGAGCGCGACGCGGCCACCGCCGCCGTCTCCGCGCTCGCCGCCGCCGCAGGGGCGTGGGCGGTGCGCGTGCACGAGGTCGCGGCCAGCGCGGACGCGGTCCGCGTCGAGGCGGCGCTGCGGGCCGCCCGCGACGGGCAGGACGGGCAGGACGGGCAGGAAGGGCGGGACGAGCGGTGACGGGCGTCCCGCGCGGGAACAAGGCCGAGGCCGACGCCGTCCTGGCGGCCAACGACGCCCTCTACGCCGCCCTGGAGGCGGGCGACCTCGACGCGCTGACGGACGTCTGGGTCTCCGGCGCGGACGCGGACGACGTCCACGGCGCCGTCTGCGTGCACCCGGGCTGGCCGGTGCTGCGCGGCCGGGCCTCGGTGCTGCGCTCCTACGCGCTGATCATGGCCCACACGGACTACATCCAGTTCTTCCTCACCGACGTCGAGGTCGAGGTGCTGGGCGACGTGGCGCTCGTCACCTGCACCGAGAACATCCTCTCCGGCGGCGAGGCGGAGGAGGAGGGCCAGCTCGGTCCCCTGGTCGGGGGAAAGGTCGTCGCCACGAACCTGTTCCGACGGACGGGTGAAGGTTGGCGGCTCTGGTCCCACCACGGTTCACCGGTGCTGACCGGCGGCGACGACGAGGAAGAGTGATCTTTTCGGGCACATCCGGTGAAGGTCCGAGCGCCTGGGAATCAAATGGGCACCGTGCGGGATTGTCAGTATTGCAAGGTAGCTTGGTGCCCGTAGGCAATGAAGCCTGCGCCGCTCCCGCGTGCGTCCTCCCCGGTGCGCCGTACCGGTACGCAGTAGGAGAGCAGGACCTCAGGGAGTGTTCGCAACATGCTCGACCGAATCGCGATCAAGGGTCTGCGCGCCCGCGGTCACCACGGCGTCTTCCCGCGCGAGCGTGAGCTCGGCCAGACGTTCGTGGTCGACGTGGTGCTCGGCCTGGACACGCGCCCTGCCGCCTCCGGGGACGACCTGGAGGCGACGGCCCACTACGGCGTCATCGCCGAGGAGGTCGTGGGCATCGTCACCGGCGATCCGGTCGATCTGATCGAGACCCTTGCACAGCGCATCGCCGACCAGTGCCTCAGCCACGCCGCCGTGCAGGAGGTGGAGGTCACCGTGCACAAGCCCGACGCGCCGATCACCGTCCCGTTCGACGACGTCACCATCACTATCGTTCGGAGTCGCGGATGAGCCCCATGTCTCCCGATCCCATCGCCACGCCGGTCCCGTCCGAGATCAAGGACACGGTCGACTCGGCCGACACCACCCTGCACAACCCGCGCCGCGCGGTGATCGCCCTCGGCAGCAACCTCGGCAACCGCCTGGAGACCCTCCAGGGCGCCGTCGACGCGCTCGAGGACACCCCGGGCGTCCGGGTCAAGGCCGTCTCCGCCGTCTTCGAGACGGACGGCGTCGGCGGCCCCGAGGACCAGCCCGCCTACCTCAACGCCGTGCTGGTCCTGAAGACCACGCTCCCGCCGCAGTCGCTGCTGGAACGCGCCAACGCCATCGAGGACGCCTTCGGCCGCGTCCGCGAGGTCCGCTGGGGCCCGCGCACCCTGGACGTCGACATCGTCGCCTACGAGGGCGTCGAGCAGGACGTCCCCGAGCTGATCCTGCCGCACCCGCGCGCCCACGAACGCGGCTTCGTGCTCGCGCCGTGGAACGACGCGGACCCGGACGCCGAGCTGCCGGGCCACGGCAAGGTCGGCGAGCTGCTCGCCTCCGTCGGCGAGGAGGGCGTCCGCCGCCGCGAGGACCTCACCCTCCACCTGCCGCGCTGACCCCTGTGCCGGGCGGGGACGCCGCTGACATCCGGTCACCGTCCCCGCCCGGGTACGGTGGAGCAGATCCTGCTTGGAGGGACTGCTGTGAAGCCGCTTCGCCCGCTCGTGCTGGCCGTGACCACGCTTGTCGCCGGGGTGCTGTCCTGGGCGGGCGCCCGGCTGTGGAACTCGGTCGGTTCGCTGCCCGGCGTTCCGGCCGCCGCGCCGATCGTGCTCGCGGTGATCGCGGTGGTGCTGGCCGCCGCGGCGATCACGCTGCGCGGGCGGCTGCGCGCCCAACGCGAACGTGAGGCCGGGGCCAAGGGCGTCGACCCGCTCTTCGCCGCGCGGGCGCTGGTGCTGGGGCAGGCCAGCGCGCTGGTCGCGGCCCTCGTGACGGGCGTCTACGGCGGCCTGGGCGTCTTCCTGATCACTCTCTCCGACATCCCCCCGGCACGCCAGGGCCAGGCGCTGACGGCGCTGTTCGCCGTGATCGCCGGCGTCGCCGTGATGGCGGCCGGGCTGTGGCTCCAGCGCGTCTGCCGTCTGCCGGACGACGAGGACCACGACCGCGACCACGCGGTGCAGCGGCACTGAGGCGCGGGCGCCCAACGTCGGTTTTCGGACGCCGGATTGAACGTGTCCGGCAATTTCTGGGGCCTGTCAAGAGTGTCTTTGGCCCCCTGCCTGACATAAGTCGGACGATCACGCTAGATTTCTGGCCATGTCTCGTGGTCGCCACCGTCAAGCCTCGCGCCTGGGCAGGGCGCTTCCGTCGATCGCCTGCGCGGTCCTGGCGTTGGCCGCCTTCGCGGCCGCGCTGCTGACCAGCAGTCTCGGCGTCCTGCGCATCCTGGTGGCCGCCGTCTGCGTCGGCGCCTGCGCGGCCGCGGTGCTGCTGCGGCAGCGGGAGAGCGCCGCCCAGGCCGATCTCGACACCGAGAAGTCGGCACGGGTCCGCGACGAGGCCCGCTTCGAGGAGCGCATCGCCGAGCTCGAGTACCAGTCCGAGGTCGCCGAGGAGCAGGTCAAGCGTCTGGAGCGGCGCGTGCTCGCCCAGCGGAGCCAGCTCGCCCACGCCGAGGCCGCCCACGCGCAGCTCCTGCGCGACCGCGCCCGCACGGCCGCCGACCAGGCCCTGCGCGACGCCGAGACGGCCCGGGCCCTGGAGGCCGCGAAGCGCGGCGCCCGGCCGACCCCGGCCGCGTACCTCAAGGCCGCGAACGCGCTGCGCTGGATGGAGCGCCGGGCCGAGCAGTCCGAGTCCAGCCGCACCCTGGCCCTGCGTCAGCCCACCCTCCCGGCGACGGTCGCGAAGGAGGAGCGTCCCGCCGAGCAGCTCGAGCCGGCGGTCGCGCCCAAGGCGGGCACCGCTCGGAGCGTGGGTCCGAACGCCGGTCCGAACGCCGGTCAGAACGGGGCGGAGTCGGGCTCGTTCTTCACCAAGGCCGGCACCAAGTCCGGCGCCAAGGCCAAGCCCGCACCGGCCGCTGCCGCCCCTGCCACCGCGCCTGCCACCGGCGCCGGCGCGCCGAGCCCGGCAGGCCCGAACCCCGCCGCCCCGAGCGCTGCCGTCCAGAGCCCGGAGGCCGCGCCGGCCGTCGCGGAGAAGTCCCCGGCGCCGCGCGAGCGCGGGCTGGTCGCGCCCTACATGCAGCCCTCGGCGCAGCCGCAGGCCGCGGAGGCCGCCAAGCCCGCCCCGGCCTGGGCCCGCGCCGCGCTCCCGCCGCTGCGGCCCGCCGCGGCCGTCGCCCCGCAGTCGGCGCTCCCGCGCCAGGGCGGCACGCCCACGGGCGCGTTCAACTTCTTCTCCCGCCAGGAGGCGGCGATCGGCAGCAAGCTCGGCACGTCGGCCGAGCAGGCCGCAGTGGAGCAGGCCGCAGTGGAGCAGACCGCGGTCGAGCACGACGGGGCCGACGTCATCGGCGACGAGGCCGCCGAGGCGCAGGCACGCTACGTCGCCGCGCCCGAGGCCCCCTCGGTCCTGCCCACGCACGCGCACGAGCGCACCGAGCACGCGATCGTCGACCTCACCGCCGAGGACGAGACGGAGCCGATCGACGTGCGCGCCATCCGCGCCGTGTGACCGCGCGTCCCTCGCCTACTTGTCGACGTCTCCCACGACGAAGAACAGCGAGCCCAGGATGGCCACCATGTCCGGGACCAGCGTGCCCGGCAGCACCTCGCTGAGGACCTGGAGGTTGTTGAAGGACGCCGAGCGCAGCTTCAGCCGCCACGGCGTCTTGTCGCCCCGGGAGACGAGGTAGTAGCCGTTGATGCCCAGCGGGTTCTCCGTCCAGGCGTAGGTCGCGCCCTCGGGGGCCTTGAGGACCTTGGGGAGGCGCTGGTTGACGGGGCCCTGCGGCAGTTCCGCGATGCGGTCCAGGCAGGCGTCGGCGAGGTCCAGGCTGTTGTGCACCTGGTCGAGCAGGACCTCGAAGCGGGCCAGGCAGTCGCCGGTCTGACGGACCGGAACCCGCAGCACGTCGGCCAGCTCGCCGTAGGCGAGGTACGGCTCGTCGCGGCGGAGGTCGAAGTCGACGCCCGAGCCGCGGGCGATCGGACCGCTCACGCCGTAGGCGTGGACCAGCTCGGGGGAGAGCACGCCGACACCGGCCGTGCGCGCGCGGAAGATCTCGTTGCCGAGGACCAGCCGGTCGAAGACGTCCATCCGGGCCCGCACCGCCGCGACCGCGCCGCGGACGCGGCCGTACCAGCCGGCCGGGACGTCCTCCTTCAGACCGCCGACGCGGTTGAACATGTAGTGCATGCGCCCGCCGGAGGCCTCCTCCAGGACGGACTGGAGCCGCTCGCGCTCGTCGAAGGCGTGGAAGATCGGGGTGATCCCGCCCAGTTCCAGCGGGTAGGAGCCGAGGAACATCAGGTGGTTCAGCACCCGGTTCAGCTCGGCCAGCAGGGTGCGCGTCCAGGTGGCGCGGACGGGGACCTCCATGCCGAGCATCCGCTCGACGGCCAGCACGACGCCCAGTTCGTTGGCGAACGCCGACAGCCAGTCGTGCCGGTTGGCCAGCATGATGATCTGGCGGTAGTCGCGCGCCTCGAAGAGCTTCTCCGCGCCGCGGTGCATGTAGCCGATGATCGGCTCGGCCTCGCTGATGCGTTCGCCGTCCAGGCGCAGCCGCAGCCGGAGCACGCCGTGGGTGCTGGGGTGCTGCGGCCCGATGTTCAGCACCATGTCGCTGGTGCCCAGCTCCGTGCCGCTGCCCGCCAGACCCGCGCCTGCGCCGATGCCGACCGTCGTCTCCGTCATGACACCAGAGTCTGCCATCCCCCGAGGGACGGGAGGTCCCGCATGTCCACGGCCTGAACACCCCAGAGGAAGGAGCCGAGGCCCGCGGCGGCGGTCAGCTCGGCGGCCTCCCCGGCCGAGGCCAGGGCGCGCACGTAGGCGGCCGGGTCGCTCGACGCGAGCGCGAGCGGGGGCCGGGCGCCGCTCACGCCGAGCGCGCGCAGCGCGTCGCGCTGCGTCGTCCACAGGCTGTGGGTGACGCGCGGGTTCGCCCGCGCCGCCGCGTCGAGGCAGGCGTCGAGGGCGACGTGGGCGGTCAGGTCGCAGGAGCCGTCCGGGACGGGGTCGACCTGGCGTCCGTCCCGGTAGCCGGTCAGCGTGCCGAAGGGCGGCCGGTCCGCCCGGGTGTGCGCGTAGTCGACGGCGACCGCGAGGCCGCGTCCGACCGCGCCGACGGCCTCCGTCCAGGCCTCGTCCCGCCACCGCCCGAGCTCCGCGCGCTCGACCGGCGTGCCCCGCGTGCCACCGGCCGTCCCGCCGGGGAACCAGTCCCGCAGCCATGCCGCGTCCGCCGCGTCCAGCGGCCCGCCCGGCCGCTCCGCGCCCGTCGCCGGATCGACCAGCACGTAGCGCAGGACGCCGTCGTCGTCGGTCTCGGCGACCTCGCAGGGGACGTTGTCCAGCCACTCGTTGGCGAAGAGCAGCCCCGCCGGGACCGGTTCGATCCGGTCCGTCCAGGTGATCCAGGCCGGCAGCCCCCGCGGGCGCGCGGCCCGCTCCACGGCGACCAGCCGCAACCGGTCGGCCAGCCCCGGGTCGGCCGCGCGGGCCTGCGCCCCGAGGGCGAGCAGCAACTCGCCGCGTCCCGCCCCGACGTCGCAGACGGTCAGCTGCTCCGGCCGGTCCAGCGCCTCGTCCACCCACCGGGTCAGGCGCAGCACCGCCTGGGCGAAGAGCGGCGAGGCGTGGACGGAGGTGCGGAAGTGCGCGGCGGGTCCGGAGTCTTCGCGTACGAAGAACCCCTGCGGGCCGTACAGGGCCTGCTCCATGGCCGCGCGCCAGGGCAGATGGCTCATGCCCTCAAGCGTCCCAGCGGGCCCGGCCCCCGATCCAGTCGGGGCCGTGATCGGCGCCAGGAACGATTGCCGCCGCCAACCAACTCCGACTTCCGGAGGAGAGCGGAGTCACCCCGGCGACGGAGGGCGGGGCTTGGCGCGCTGCCTAACCTGGAACCGTGCAATTCCTCTACAGCTGGTTCCGCAGCCACCCGATGGTGTCCGACACCGTGTGGGCCGTGCTGCTGTTCCTGCTGTCGATGCTCGAGGCGATCACGCAGGACAGCATGGGGCAGGTGCTGCTGGCCCTCGTGCTCTGCACCCTCGTCGCGATCCGACGGCGCCACCCGGACTTCGCGCTGTGGGCGGCGGTCGCCGTGGCCTTCGTCCAGCTCGCCTACGGCCGGAACATCCACGCCTCGGACCTGGCGCTGCTCGTCCTCGGCTACGGCGCCGCCGCCTTCGGCAAGCCGTGGACCTCGCGGGCGGCGCTCGCGCTCGGCTTCGTCTCCGGCCCGCTGGCGTTCGTCGCGTTCTCCGACACGTCCATGCTGGTCCGGCCGCAGGACGTGGTCGCCTCGCTGATCGCCTCCACGCCCTTCGTGCTTGCCTGGCTGCTCGGCCGGTTCACCAGCATCCGGCGCGCCTACTACCTGGAGCTGGAGGACCGCGCGGCCCGGCTGGAGCGCGAGCGCGACGCCCAGTCCAAGGTGGCCGTCGCCGCCGAGCGCGCCCGGATCGCCCGCGAGCTGCACGACGTCGTCGCCCACAACGTCTCGGTGATGATCGTCCAGGCGGACGGCGCCTCCTACGTCATGGACGCCTCGCCGGAGCAGGCCAAGGAGGCGCTCGTGACCATCGCCGCCACCGGCCGCCAGGCGCTCGCGGAGATGCGTCGCCTGCTGGGCCTGCTGCGCAGCGAGGAGTCCACCGGCGAGTACGTGCCGCAGCCCGGCGTCGAGCAGCTGCCGGACCTGCTGGAGCAGGTGCGCAGCGCCGGCCTGCCGGTGGAGTTCCTGGTCGAGGGCGACCCGCGCCCGCTGCCGCGCGGCGTGGAGCTGACGGCCTATCGCATCGTGCAGGAGGCGCTCACCAACGCCCGCAAGCACGGCGGCCCGGCTGCCAGCGCGACGGTGCGCATCCGCTTCCAGGACAGCGACCTCGCCATGGTCATCGAGGACGACGGCCGCGGCGCCAGCGCCGAGCTCGTCCACGCCGGCGGCGAGGACGGCTACGGACACGGTCTGATCGGGATGCGCGAACGCGTCGGCATGGTCGGCGGCAGCCTCGACGCGGGCCCGCGCGCCGGAGGCGGCTTCCGCATCGAGGCCGTGCTGCCGCTCGGCTCCGTCCGGTAGAACCTTCCCGGACTCCTGGACCCGACCGCGTCCTGGACCGAACCCCTCCCACGACCGCAAGGAGAGCCCGCGTGACCGTCCGGATCATGCTCGTCGACGACCAGGAGCTGCTGCGCACCGGCTTCCGCATGGTGCTCCAGTCCCAGCCCGACATCGAGATCGTCGCCGAGGCCGGCGACGGCGCGCAGGCACTGGAGGTCCTCTCCGCCGTCGAGGCGGACGTCGTCCTCATGGACGTGCGGATGCCGCGCCTGGACGGCGTCGAGGCCACCCGCCGCATCTGCGATCCGGCGACGCCGCTCGCCTCGCGGCCCAAGGTGCTCATCCTGACCACCTTCGACCTGGACGAGTACGCCTTCTCCGCGCTCAAGGCGGGCGCGAGCGGCTTCCTGCTGAAGGACGTCCCGCCGGTCGAGCTCGTCGCGGCGATCCGCGCGGTCGACAGCGGCGAGGCCGTCGTCGCGCCGACGACGACCCGCCGCATGATCGACCGCTTCACGACCGTGCTGCCCGCCGCGGCCGAGCCCAAGCTGACGCCCGAGATGGAGCGGCTGACCGACCGCGAGCGCGAGGTGCTGCTGCTGGTCGCCCAGGGCCTGTCCAACGGCGAGATCGCCGAGCGCCTCGGCCTGTCCGAGGCGACCGTCAAGACGCACGTCGGCCGCATCCTCACCAAGCTGGAGCTGCGCGACCGGGTCCAGGCCGTGGTCCTCGCCTACGAGACCGGCCTGGTCCGGGCCTCGCGCTGAGCCGCTCGCGTCCAGCCGCGCGCCGAGCTAGCGGAGCATCTTCAGGAACTGCCCCAGCGCGTCCTCGATCTCCTGCGGAGTCCACTCCAGCGCCGGAGCGGCGACGGTGATCTCCGTGAAGGACAGGCCCGGCACGGGCGTCGCCCGCCAGCCGCGGAACAACGCCCTCCCGGTCTCCTCGGCCTGACGCAGCGTCGTCTCGTTCAGCGCGTCGGCGGCGTAGGGGAGCAGGTACTGGAACTGGTGCGTCTGCGGCACCCCCGGGTTCACCCGGCTGCCCGGCACCGCGGCCAGTGCCTTCGCCACGACCTTGGCGTGCGCGACGTACTCGGGCAGCCGCGGCAGCTCGCGCTCCAGCCCGACGAGGGCGGAGAGCACGGCCGGCCACTGCTGGTACAGCTGGCCGCCGTAGCGGTGCCGCCACGCCCTCGCCTGCGCGACGAACTCCTCGGGCCCCGCGAGCGCGGCGCCGCTGACCCCGCCCAGGGTCTTGTAGAAGGAGACGTACACCGAGTCGGCCAGCTCCGCGATCTCCGGCAGCGTGCGGCCGAAGTGAGGCGTCGTCTCCCACAGCCGGGCGCCGTCGAAGTGCACCACCGCGTCCCGCTCGCGCGCCGCCTCGACGGTGGCCGTCAGCTCCTCCCAGCTCGGCAGCACGAAGCCGGCGTCGCGCAGCGGCAGCTCCAGCATCAGCGTGCCGAAGGGCTCGTCGCACTCGGCCACCTCGTCGGCGTTCGGCAGCCGGGGCTCGCGCGTCGGCCAGACGCTGCGCAGGCCCGTCAGCTGGCTGTAGGCCTGGCGTTCGTGCACCTCCGGGTGGGCCAGCGGGTGCATCGCGACGACCTGGTTACCGGTGCGCTCGGCCCAGCAGCGCAGCGCGACCTGCTGGGCCATCGTCCCGGTCGGGAAGTAGGCCGCCGCCTCCGTGCCGAGCAACTCCGCGACCCGCTCCTCCAGCGCGGCGACGACGCCGTCGCCGTAGAGGTCCGTCCGCTGGTCGAGGTCGTACGCGGCCCGGCCCGCCTCCCCGGAGAGGTCCGCGAGCCACTCGCCCATGCTGAGCGGTCGTACGCCGGACAGCAGCCGCTCCGCCCCGCGCACGGCCGCGAAGCGGCGCTCGGCGCCGTCCGCGGGCGGCGCAGCCGACGGGGGCACGGACGCGGTGGGGTGTTCGTTTGCCATGACGTCAGCCTCCCAGACGCGGGCCCGTACGTCGCCGGACGTGCGCTCACCGAGCGGGCGACATGACGTAGCATCCGCAACGCCCGTCACTCTTTCCTCCCTCCTCCCTGCGTTCGTCCGCGGCTCGATCTGTTCAGGAGCAGCCACCTTGTCCCAAGCCCTCGCCAAGCTGGTGCTGTCCCCGATGACACGGGCGGTCTACCGCCCGGTCGTGATCGGCCGCGAGAACGTCCCGAGGACCGGCCCCGTCATCATCGCCAGCAACCACCTCGCCGCGATCGACAGCGCGGTCATCCCGCTGGTCGCGCCGCGCCCCGTGGCGTTCCTGGCCAAGGCCGAGTACTTCACGGGGACGGGCGTCAAGGGCAGGGCCAACAAGGTCTTCTTCTCCTCCATGGGCTCCATCCCGGTCGAACGCGGCACCCACCGCGCGGCGCAGGCCGCGTTGGACGCGGGCCTGGCCGTCCTCCAGGAGGGCGGTGCGTTCGGCATCTACCCGGAGGGCACGCGTTCGCGCGACGGCCGCCTCTACAAGGGCCGCACGGGCGTCGCCTGGCTCGCGCTGGCCTCCGGCGCGCCGGTCGTCCCGGTCGCCCTGACGGGCACCGAGCGGATCCAGCCGGTCGGCAAGCTGATGCCCCGGCTGCGCCGGATCACGGTGCAGTTCGGCAAGCCCCTGGACTTCTCCGACCGCATCGGCGTCACCCCGGTCGGCCCGGTCCGCCGTGCGATCACGGACGAGATCATGGAGGCGATCCACGCGATGAGCGCGCAGCCGCTGGCCGGGGCGTACAACGAGCACCCGAAGGCCGAGGAGTAGCTTCCCGGGGGCGCGAGAAACCTCCCGAGAGGGACGGCCCTGTCCGCTCGGGATCCTGCTGCCCCGGGTGGCCTGTCGCGCCCACGCGGCGGAGCCGCATATCGGCAGAGCCTCGCGTCCCTGGGCGGTGCAACTTCCCCGCTGGCCGAGCGTGGTCCGCGCCACAGCATCGGCTCGCGTCCGCGCCGTAAACTGTCCGGGAACGTCTGGTACCTGCGTAGGACTGGAACGGAAACCGCACCATGGACGACCTCGGGCTGCCCGCCTTCGGCGATCCCGACCCCACCGCGCCGGACAACCGGCCCGGACGCCTCGCCGTCGGCGTCGTCGGCACCGGGCGCGTCGGCCCGGCCCTCGGCGCGGCCCTGCAGTACGCCGGCCACAAGGTCGTCGCCGCCTCCGGCGTCTCCCTCGCGTCGCGGCGCCGCGCGGACGCGCTGCTGCCGGGCGTCCGGCTGGTCACGCCGCCGCAGGTGCTGGCCGCCGCCGATCTCGTGCTGCTGACCGTCCCGGACGACGCGCTGGAGGACCTGGTCGCCGGTCTCGCCGCGACCGGCGCGGTGCGCGCGGGTCAGATCCTGGTGCACACCTCCGGTGCCAAGGGCGTCTCCGTGCTGGAGCCCGCCACCCGGGCCGGGGCGCTGCCCCTCGCCCTGCACCCGGCGATGACCTTCACCGGCACCTCCGTCGACATCGCCCGCCTCGCGGGCTGCCCGTTCGGGGTGACCGCGCCGGAGGAGCTGCGGCCGGTGGCCGAGGCGCTGGTCGTGGAGATGGGCGGCGAACCCGAGTGGATCCCCGAGGAGCGGCGCCCGCTCTACCACACGGCCCTCGCCCACGGCTCGAACCACCTGGTCACCCTGGTCGCGCAGGCGATGGAGCTGCTGGCGCTGGCCGGCGTCGCCGAGCCGGGCCGGATGCTGGGCCCGCTGCTCGGCGCGGCGCTCGACAACACCCTTCGCGCCGGGGACCTGGCGCTCACCGGGCCCGTGGCCCGGGGTGACGCGGGCACCGTCCGCACCCACATCGAGCAGCTGCGCGGCACCACGCCGCAGCTGCTGGAGGCCTACCGGGCCATGGCCCGGGCCACCGCGGACCGCGCGCTGGCGGTCGGAACGCTGAAGCCGGAGGCCGCCTTGGCCCTGCTGGACGCCCTCGCCGAGGAGAACGACCGATGACCGTCCTGGTGCACACCAAGCGCGAGCTCGAAACCCGGCGCGGCGCCGCCGCCGCGGGCCCGCGCGCCGTCGTGATGACGATGGGCGCGCTGCACGAGGGCCACGCCGCCCTGGTCCGCGCCGCGCGCGAGCGCGCCGGGGCGGAGGGCACGGTCGTCGTCACCGTCTTCGTCAACCCGCTCCAGTTCGGCGCGGGCGAGGACCTGGACCGCTACCCGCGCACCCTCGACGCCGACCTGTTGCTGGCCGGCGAGGCGGGCGCCGACGTGGTCTTCGCCCCGGGCGTGGACGAGGTCTACCCCGGCGGCGAGCCGCAGGTACGGCTGTCCGCCGGACCGATGGGCACCGGCTACGAGGGCGCCTCGCGCCCGGGCCACTTCGACGGGATGCTGACCGTCGTCGCCAAGCTGCTCCACCTCACCGCGCCGGACGTGGCGTTCTTCGGCGAGAAGGACGGCCAGCAGCTGGCCCTGATCCGGCGCATGGTCGCCGACCTGAACTTCCCGGTGGAGATCGCGGGCGTGCCGACCGTCCGCGAGGCGGACGGTCTGGCGCTGTCCAGCCGCAACCGCTTCCTCTCCGCCGAGGAGCGGGAGCGCGCCCTCGCGCTCTCCCACGCGCTGTTCGCCGGGCGGGACGCCCGCGCGGCCAGCGCGGCCCCGTCGGCGGTGAAGAAGGCGGCCTCAGGCGTTCTCGAGGGGGCGGGAAGCACCATCGCTCTCGACTACCTCGGCCTGATCGACCCGTCCGACTTCACGGAGATCGACCGGGAGGACTTCACCGGCGAGGCGGTCCTGGCCGTCGCCGCCAAGGTGGGGGCCACCCGCCTCATCGACAACGTCCGCATCCGGTTCTGACGCCCGTCAGCGCCCACGGCATGTACTTCCCCCAAGGAGACGTGACCAGCCAATGATCCGCACGATGCTCAAGTCCAAGATCCACCGGGCCACCGTCACCCAGGCCGACCTGCACTACGTCGGCTCGGTCACCGTGGACGAGGACCTGCTCGACGCCGCCGACATCCTGCCCGGCGAGCTGGTCCACATCGTCGACATCGACAACGGCGCGCGTCTGGAGACCTACACCATCGCCGGGGAGCGCGGCACCGGCGTGATCGGCATCAACGGTGCGGCGGCCCGCCTGGTCCACCCCGGTGACCTGGTGATCCTCATCGCCTACGGTCAGATGGAGGACGCCGAGGCGCGCTTGTTCGAGCCGCGTATCGTCTTCGTCGACCGCGACAACCGGATCACGCACACCGGCGCGGACGCCGCCGCTGCTCCAGAGGGCAGCGGCCTGACGCGGGGAGACGCGATCGTCGCGGCCCCCGCCCTCGCTGTACGGAGTCACGAATGAGCAGCACCGCCCAAGTGCCCAGCCCCTCAGCGCGCAGACTCGCCGCCCCCGCGCCGGGCTGGACGAAGACGACCGACGTCGTCGTCGTCGGCTCCGGCGTCGCCGGGCTCACCACGGCCCTGCGGGTGCGTGAGGCGGGCCTGCGCGTGCTGGTCGTCACCAAGGCGATGCTCGACGACGGCTCGACCCGCTGGGCACAGGGCGGCATCGCCGCCGCGCTCGGCGAGGGCGACACCCCCGAGCAGCACCTGGAGGACACCCTCGTCGCGGGCGCGGGCCTGTGCGACGAGGAGGCGGTGCGGATGCTCGTCACCGAGGGCCCGGGCGCGGTCCGCCGCCTGATCGCCACCGGAGCGACCTTCGACCAGGACGACGAGGGCGAGATCCTGCTCACCCGCGAGGGCGGCCACCACCGCCGTCGTATCGCCCACGCGGGCGGGGACGCGACCGGCGCGGAGATATCGCGCGCCCTGGTCGAGGCCGTCCGCACCGACGACGACCTCGAACTGATCGAGCACGCCCTGGTGCTGGACCTGCTGACGGACGCGAAGGGCCGCACGGCGGGTCTGACCCTGCACGTCATGGGCGAGGGCCAGCGCGACGGCGTCGGCGCGGTCCACGCGCGGGCCGTCGTCCTCGCCACCGGCGGCCTCGGCCAGGTCTTCTCCGCCACCACCAACCCGGCCGTCTCCACCGGCGACGGCGTGGCGCTCGCGCTGCGTGCCGGCGCGGAGGTCGCGGACCTGGAGTTCGTGCAGTTCCACCCGACGGTGCTGTGGCTCGGCCCGGACGCGGAGGGCCAGCAGCCGCTGATCTCCGAGGCGGTCCGCGGCGAGGGCGCGCACCTCGTCGACGCGGACGGCGTCCGCTTCATGGTCGGCCAGCACGAGCTCGCCGAGCTCGCCCCCCGCGACATCGTCGCCAAGGGCATCATGCGCCGCATGCACGAGACCGGCGCGGAGCACATGTTCCTCGACGGCCGTCACTTCGGCGCGGCGATGTGGGAGGAGCGCTTCCCGACCATCCTCGCCTCCTGCCGCTCCCACGGCATCGACCCGGTCACCGAGCTGATCCCGGTCGCCCCGGCCGCGCACTACGCCTCCGGCGGCGTGCGCACCGACCTGCGCGGCCACACCTCGGTGTCGGGCCTGTACGCCTGCGGCGAGGCCGCGTGCACCGGCGTCCACGGCGCGAACCGGCTCGCGTCGAACTCGCTGCTGGAGGGCCTGGTCTTCGCGGAGCGGATCGCGGCGGACATCATCGAGCGGGACCGGCTCGGCAAGGCGCCCCCCCCCCCCCCCC
>NZ_BBPQ01000036.1:32898-35837 GCF_000787855.1 Streptacidiphilus anmyonensis
GCGGATCGCGGCGGACATCATCGAGCGGGACCGGCTCGGCAAGCTCCCCCCCCGCCACGAGGACACGACGCGTCCGGTGCAGGTCGTCCCGCTGCTGGCCGCGGAGTCGCGGGCCGAGATCCAGCGGGTGATGACGCGCGGCGTCGGCGTCCTTCGCTCGGCGGACAGCATGGCGACGGCGGTCGAGGGCCTCGCGGCCCTGTCCGAGCCGGACCCGGACAAGTCCGAGTTCCCGCAGGTCGAGACCTGGGAGGCGACCAACCTCCACCTGGTCGCCTCCGCGCTGACGGCTGCCGCGCTGCTCCGCGAGGAGACCCGCGGCTGCCACTGGCGCGAGGACGCGCCGGATCGCGACGACGTGAACTGGCAGCGGCACCTCACCACGACGCTCGTCGAAGGACGTTTGCAGGTCGGATGAACCATCAGGGGCGCGAGGAACTGCGCGACAAGCCACCCACGCACGGGGCAGGCCGAACGCGCAGGGCCATCCGCCCCGGGTGGTTCTCGCGCAGTTCCCCGCGCCTTATGTAGTGCAACTCCCCTCTGACACAAAGGATCTGTCGTGTCCCACGAAGACCTCCCCCTGATCGAAGACGGCTGCGGCGACGACTGCGCGTGCGGTGAGTACGAGACCGCTCTCGACCCCGCGCTCGCCGCCCTGCTGGAAGACGCCGGGCTGGACCCGGTCGAGGTCGAGGACATCGCGACGATGGCCCTCACCGAGGACCTCGCGGGCGGGGAGGACGTCACGTCCGTCGCCACCGTGCCGTCCGCCGCCGTCGCCACCGCCGACTTCGTCGCCCGGCAGGCCGGCGTCGTCGCCGGCCTGCGCGTCGCGGAGGCGGTGATCTCGCTCGTCGCCGAGGAGGAGTTCACCGTCGAGCGGCACGTCGAGGACGGCGCGCTGGTCACGCCCGGCACCGTGCTGCTCAGCGTCACCACCCGCACCCGCGACCTGCTCACGGCCGAGCGCTCCGCGCTCAACCTGCTGTGCCGCATGTCCGGCATCGCCACCGCGACCCGCGCCTGGGCGGACGCGCTCGACGGCACCAACGCCGTCGTGCGCGACACCCGCAAGACCACGCCGGGCCTGCGCGCGCTGGAGAAGTACGCCGTGCGCTGCGGCGGCGGGGAGAACCACCGCATGGCGCTGTCGGACGCCGCGCTGGTCAAGGACAACCACGTGGTCGCCGCGGGCGGCGTCGCCGAGGCGTTCAAGGCCGTCCGCGCGGCCTACCCGGACCTTCCGGTCGAGGTCGAGGTGGACACCCTCGAGCAGATCCCGCCGGTGCTGGAGGCCGGCGCGGACCTGATCCTGCTCGACAACTTCAGCGTCGACGAGCTGCGCGAGGCCGTCGCGCTCGTCGCGGGTCGGGCGAAGCTCGAGTCGTCCGGCGGGCTGACCCTCGACAATGCCCGCGCCGTGGGCGAGACCGGCGTCGACTACCTCGCCGTCGGCGCCCTCACGCACTCCTCGCCGATTCTTGACGTCGGCCTTGACCTGCGCGGATAGTCACCCCTCCCCACGAGAAAGCGCGCCCATGCTGCTCACGATCGACGTCGGCAACACCCAGACGGTCCTCGGCATCTTCGACGGCGAGGAGATCGTCGAGCACTGGCGTGTCTCCACGGACCCGCGCCGGACCGCCGACGAGCTCGCGGTGCTGATGCAGGGGCTCATGGGCGCGCACCCGGTGCTGAAGAACGAGGAAGTGGACGGGCTGGCGATCTGCTGCACCGTCCCGACCGTCCTGCACGAGCTGCGCGAGGTGACGCGGCGTTACTACGGCGACGTCCCGGCGGTGCTCGTCGAGCCGGGCGTCAAGACCGGCGTGCACGTGCTGACCGACAACCCCAAGGAGGTCGGCACCGACCGGATCGTCAACACGCTCGCGGCCAAGCACCTCTACGGCGGCCCCTGCATCGTCGTCGACTTCGGCACCGCGACGAGCTTCGACGCGATCAACGAGCGCGGCGACTTCGTCGGGGGCGCCATCGCGCCGGGCATCGAGATCTCCGTCGAGGCGCTGGGCGTGCGCGGCGCGATGCTGCGGAAGATCGAGGTGGCCAGACCGCGCAGCGTGATCGGCAAGAACACCGTGGAGGCGATGCAGTCCGGCGTGCTGTTCGGCTTCGCCGGGCAGGTGGACGGCATCGTCAACCGGATGGCGGCCGAGCTGGCCGAGAACCCGGACGACGTGCAGGTGATCGCGACGGGCGGCCTCGCGCCGCTCGTGCTCGGCGAGGCGACCAGCATCGACGTCCACGAGCCGTGGTTGACGCTGATCGGGCTGCGGCTGGTCTACGAGCGCAACACCGCCTCGTGAGGCGACACAGGGTGAGCTGATCCGCGCCGCTGGGCCGAACGACTGTCAGTTTTCCGGAAGACCCGCCGACATACGGCGGGTTCATCGGATTTTCCCTTTTCGTTACGTACAGTCGTCCCATGCCTACGCCTCACGGTTCGCGCGGCGGCATGGCCTTCAGCGCGGACGAGCTCCGGGTCCTTCGGCGGGCCCTCGCCCACGTGCTCAACCCCTCGGCCGCCACGGACAGCAGACCGGGCGGGACGGCCGCCCGTGCCGTCTGGGTCGAGGACGTCCAGGACGTGCTGCGTCTCTGCGAGGCGATCGAGGAGGCGGTCCTCGAAGGCGGCCGGATGCGCGCCTTCGCCCTCGCCGAGCTGGTCCGCTACCGCGCCGCCCTGCCGGGCAGCGCCTCGGGGTACCTGCAGCGGCTGGAGGAGGCCGTCGCCGACGGTTACCTGCCGGACTCCGACGACCTCACCGCACTGCGCGCGCTGAACGCCCTGCCCTGCGCCCAGACCGAACACCGCCGCCGGACCCAGCTCCGCAAGCAGTGCGCCGAGTTGGCGGAGGCGGGGGTGCGCCGCCGGCTCGACCTGCCGACCGTCCCGCTGCCCGCGCCCACGCCCGCCC
>NZ_BBPQ01000036.1:36603-81001 GCF_000787855.1 Streptacidiphilus anmyonensis
CGCCAACCGCCCGACCAGGCTGCGCGAGCCGGGCTCGGTCGAGCACGGCCGCGTGGAGTCGTATCCCCTGCCCATCCGACGTGGAGGAACGAGCGACATGAGCAGCAGCAACGAGCACCCCGCCCCGGCCCCGGCCGCCGCGCAGGGCAAGCCGAAGCCGAAGCCGAAGCCCGCGGGCGACCGCCCGGTCCGGCCGATCCCCACGCCGGGCGACCTCTTCCCGCGCGGCGTCCGCCCCGCGGGCGGCGAGGACGAGGAGCTCGCCACCGGTACGGGCTGATTGATCCGGTTTCAGGCCGGGGCCGGTCCCGGGCGGTGCGCCGTACGCAGATAACGTTCGGGCCACCGCCGGGGACCGGCCCTAGCCTGTGCGTTTCCCAGGTGCTTGGATCTTGCTCGATTCACACCTCTCGTACTCCGTCCTCACCTGGGAACCACATATGGCCTTCGCCCGTGCGCGAGGGGCGGTCCGTCTCGGAGCCGTCGCCGCTGCCGTCCTGATATCCGGGGGCCTGACCGCCCTTCCCGCCACGGCGTCCGGAGGCAACACCTTCGCCGCGCTGGTCACCACCTCGGACGCGACGCTGCTGCCGCAGACCGACGGCGCCGCAGCGCAGCGCTACCACCAGGTCGGCGTGATGGTGATGGCCGAGGACGCGCCGCTGAGCGGCGTCGTCGTCGCGGTCGACGCGAGCGGCGCGACCGGGGTCGTCGAGCTGTCCCTGCCCAAGGGTTGCACCTACACCGACGCCGCCAAGCTGCACGAGCGCTGCGTCCTCGGCTCGGTGGACTCGATCAGCCAGCTGGACGTCGGCCTGCGCTCGGCGGCCGGCGCGGCGGTCGGCGCCAAGGGGACGGTCCGCTTCACGGTGACCGCCGCGAACGCGACCGCCGACAAGCAGGCCCCGCCGACCGTCACCACCGTCACCGTCGGCTCCGGCCCGGACCTCGCCGTCGGCGCGCTGCCCGCGACCCTGGACGTGAAGCCCGGTCAGGCCACCCCGCTGAACCCCGTCGTGCAGAACGTCGGCGACCAGGCGGCCGCCGACGGCGTCACCCTCATCCTGGACACCATGAGCGGTGGCGAGGGCGGGTACGACCTCGGCGGCGACTTCGGCAACTGCCTCTACGGCGGCAAGGCTGCCGTGGTCTGCCACTTCGACACCGTCATCAAGCCGGGCGAGTCCTACGAGCTGTCCGCCCCGGTGCCGCTGACCGCCGGTCAGCAGGCGACCGACGACGCGCTGGCCTACGGCTGGGACGTCAAGGGCGGCGAGCTCGACACCCAGCTCGGCGGCGGCACGCCGGGCAAGGGCGCTCCGCTGACCCTGGTGCCGGCCCCCGCGTCGCAGCTCGCGCGTACGCCGGTCGACATCAACTACGACAACAACGTCCGCATCTCCGACCTGCACCTGGTGACCCAGGACGACGTGGCGGTCGTGGCCCCGCGCACGATCACCGGCACCGTCGGGCACACCGTCGCGGCCACCTTCGGCGTCCGTAACGCGGGCCCGGTGCCCACGCGTCCCCTCGACGGCGCACCGGGCATCACCGCGGGCGTCCTCGTGATCGTTCCCAAGGGCGTCTCCGTCGGCACGCTGCCCAAGGGCTGCGAGTCCGTCGCACCGCCCACCGTCCAGGGCGGTGCGGCCGGCAACCTGCGCGGGCTGATCGCCCACGGGGGCTTCGGCGCCCACGCCCTCGTCCCCTCCACCACGCAGGAGCCCCCGGCGGCGGACGACGGCACCCCCTACGCCTGCGCCGTCGAGCGTGTGCTGCAGCCGGGCCAGCAGGCCGACTTCACCTTCTCGCTGAAGCCCGTCAAGGCGCTGAAGCAGGCGCCCGGCATCGCCGTCGCCATCGGCCAGGAGGACGACAACACCCCGGACAACAACATCGCGGAGTTCGCCGTCACCGCCACCAAGGCGAGCGCCACGGCGACGCCCACCCCGACCCACTCCGCCCCGGCCACCCCGTCCCCGTCCCCGACGGGCGGCCTGGCCCACACCGGTGGCGGCTCCGACGCGCTCCCGCTCACCGCGGCCGGCCTCGGCGCGGTCCTGCTCGGCGCGGGCGCGGTCCTGCTGACCCGCCGTCGCCGCAAGGGCGTCCACGCCTGACCCGTCGTCACGCACACTCCGAAGGGCGGCCCGCGGGGCCGCCCTTCTCCGGCCCCGCGGCGGCACGACTGAATCCGGTAAGAATCCGCCCCCGTTTGGTGCCGCCGTCCTCCGGTGGCCCATTGGCGCCCCTGGTCCGGCCGTCGCGGCGCTCACCTTCGGCCTCGGCGCGGGTGCCGCCGAGGCGTCGGAGCTGAACCGCCAACGCCGAGCACGTCGACGCTCCGGACGTCACGCTGACCATCGACGCCCGCGGCCTCGCCAAGGTCGCCAAGGTGACGTTCTCCGACAACTGCAGCGTCCACGGGATGATCGCCACCTGCTCGGAGCTGTCCCAGGGCGACTCGACCACGCTGCCGCTGCGCATCGGCAGCGCGAGCGAGATCACGCTCGGTGCGGGCGTGACGGCGAAGAACACCGCCGACTTCGGGACCACCGCCTCCTCGGCGAAGGCGACCGCCGGTCAGCAGGTCACCGTGAAGCTCACCCCTGACCCTGCGCGTGGACAAGATGATCGCCTGCGCCACCGGAACCGCCGGGTGCGCTACTGGCCGAGCGTCCCGGCGGACCGGAACCCGTACACCGTCTGGTACGACGCGGACACCCGCAACGACACCGCGGCGATCCACGTCAACTGACCGCCCGCCACCCCACGTGATCACCGCCGTGCCCCGCCACCCGCGCGCCTTTAACGAGTGGCGGGGCACCGCCGCGCGGTCGATACCCTGGTGGGGTGAGCGATCAGCAGACCCCCGCAGCCCCGGCCGTAGCAGGCGCCGACGACCTTCCCGAGCAGATGCGGGTGAGGCGCGAGAAGCTGGAGCGGCTCAAGGCCGCCGGCGTCGACCCGTACCCCGTCGGCTTCCCGCGCACCAGCACGCTGGCCGACCTGCGGGCCGCCTACCCGGGTCTGGAGCCGGACACCGCCACCGGCGACCGCGCCGGGGTCACCGGCCGCGTCATGCTGAACCGCACCGGCGGCAAGCTCTGCTTCGCGACGCTGCGCGACGGCACCGGCGACCTCCAGGTCATGCTCTCGCTCGACAAGCTCGGCGAGGAGCGCCTCGCGGCCTGGAAGGCGGACGTCGACCTCGGCGACCACGTCGGCGTGGAGGGCGAGGTGATCACCTCCAAGCGCGGCGAGCTGTCGATCATGGTCGACCGCTGGGAGCTCACGTCCAAGTGCCTGCGCCCGCTGCCGGAGAAGCACAAGGGCCTGGCCGACCCGGAGGCCCGCGTGCGCCAGCGCTACGTGGACCTGATCATGAACCCCGAGGCCCGCGAGATGATGCAGCTGCGCGTCCGCGTGCTGCGCTCGCTGCGCGACACCTTCGAGCGCCGCGGCTTCCTCGAGGTCGAGACGCCGATGCTGCAGCCGATCCACGGCGGCGCCAACGCGCGTCCGTTCACCACGCACATCAACGCCTACGACATGACGCTGTACCTGCGCATCGCCACCGAGCTCTACCTCAAGCGGCTCATGGTCGGCGGCGTGGAGAAGGTCTTCGAGATCAACCGGAACTTCCGCAACGAGGGCGCCGACGCGACCCACAACCCGGAGTTCACCGCGATCGAGTCCTACGAGGCCTACGGCGACTACGACACCCAGGCCGAGCTGACCCGCGACCTGATCCTGAACGCGGCCAAGGACGCGCTCGGCACCACCGTGATCCGGGGCCTTGACCAGCACGGCGAGGAGGTCGAGATCGACCTGGCCGAGCCGTGGGAGCAGGTCAGCGTCTACCCCGGCATCAGCGCCCACCTCGGCGTGGAGGTGACCCCGGAGACGTCCGTCGAGGAGCTGCGCAAGCTCGCCGACGAGCACGGCGTGCCCTACGAGAAGAAGTGGGGCCACGGCCAGCTGATCCTGGAGTTCGTGGAGCGCCTGCTGGAGCACAACGCGGTCCGGCCGACCTTCATCCGGGACTACCCGACCGAGGTCTCGCCGCTGACCCGCAAGCACCGCTCGATCGACGGCGTCGCCGAGAAGTGGGACCTGGTGATCTTCGGCAAGGAGATCGCGACCGCCTACTCCGAGCTGATCGACCCGGTCGACCAGCGCGAGCGGCTGACCGCGCAGTCCCTGCTGGCGGCCGGCGGCGACGTCGAGGCGATGCAGGTGGACGAGGACTTCCTGCGGGCGCTCGAGTACGGCATGCCGCCCACCGGCGGCATGGGGCTGGGCGTCGACCGCCTGGTGATGCTGCTCACCAACAAGTCGATCCGGGAGACCCTCCTCTTCCCGCTCGTGAAGCCCGAGTAGAGTCGCCCCCATGCAGTACATCGAGGCTCTGACTCCGCCGGTCGTGATGGCCATCGCCTTCGGCTTCATGATCCGCACGCTCTTCCGCAACCAGGGCGGCGCGAACGCGTCCAAGGAGGACGCGGCGGCCGAGGCGATGACGACCGCGCAGCTGGGCTCCCAGGAGTAACGCGAGCGGACCGGGGTGTGGGGTTTGACCCCACACCCCCTTCTGTCGTGGATTAATTCGGGCAAAAGTGATATTTGCACTGTCATGGTGCGCCCGCTCGGTGAACTCGAGAACGCGGTCATGACCCGGCTCTGGCAGTGGACCCGGCTCGTCACCGTTCGCGAGGTACTGGAGGATCTCCAGCAGGAACGGGAGATCGCATACACCACGGTGATGACCGTGATGGACAAGCTGTTCCAGAAGGGCTGGCTGCGCCGGGAACAGGAAGGGCGCGCGTATCGATATGCGCCCGTCTCCACCCGCGAGGCCTATACCGCGGCGCTGATGAACGACGCGTGGGAGACGAGTGACAACCCGGCGGCGGCTCTGGTGCACTTCTTCGGCATGATGTCGCCGGAGCAGCAGGAGGCGCTGGGCGACGCGCTTCGCATCTTCGCTCCTTCCATCTTCCCGCCCGTTATCGATGCGCAGGACGACGACGAGGCGCGGTAGCGTCTGCGCATGCAGGTCACCATCCGCCGGGCGCGGACCGCCGATGTCCCCTCGATCCGACGTCTGGTGGACGGGTACGCCCGCGAACGGATCCTGCTCAACAAGCCCACGGTGACCCTCTTCGAGTCGCTCCAGGAGTTCTGGATCGCCGAACGCGACGACAACGCGGAGGTCGTGGCGTGCGGCGCGCTGCACGTCATGTGGGAGGACCTGGCCGAGGTCCGCACCCTGGCCGTGGACCGTTCCTGCCGCGGCACCGGCATCGGGCACGCGCTGCTGCGGAAGCTGGTCGACACCGCCCGTTGGATCGGCGTGCGTCGTATTTTCTGCCTGACGTTCGAAGTCGAGTTCTTCGCCAAACACGGCTTCCAGGAGATCGCCTCGACTCCGGTGGACGCTGCCGTGTACGACGAGCTGTTGCGCAGCTACGACGAAGGCGTCGCGGAGTTCCTGGATCTGGAACGCGTCAAGCCGAACACCCTCGGCAACACCCGGATGCTCCTGCATCTGTGAGAGATGAGTTCTCGGGGGCCGGTTGAATTTTTCGCGGAAAGACGGTTTGCTTTCCTACGAGTAATCCAGGCTTTTGAGGAAAGGGACGCCCGTGGCGCAGAAGGTCCAGGTCCTTCTTGTCGACGATCTCGAAGGCGGCGAGGCGGACGAGACGGTGACGTTCGCTCTCGACGGGGTTGCCTACGAGATCGACCTCACCCATGCGAACGCGGGCAAGCTGCGCGAGCTGCTGACCCCGTACACCGACAAGGGCCGCAAGCAGAGCGGTCGCTCCGCCGGCGGTCGCGGCCGCGGTCGGGCCGCCGTCGCGGCCCGTCCGGTCGGCGGCAACCCGGACACCGCCAAGATGCGGGCCTGGGCCAAGGAGCAGGGCTACGAGGTCAACGAGCGCGGCCGTGTGCCGAGCAACATCCGTGAGGCGTACGAGAAGGCCCACGGCTGAGACGCCGCCTCCAGTCGGCCGTCCTCGAGCTGGACGCGGGCGCACGCGTCGGCGCAGGTGTCGAGCAGGCGGGCCAGCGGCTCGGGGCCGGGGTGACCGGCCGGGGCGCAGGAGTCGCCCCGAGCCCCCGCCGGCCCGGGCGTCCAGGACGCCGTGCAGGTGGCCCCAGCCGAGCCAGAGGAGCAGCTCCGGCAGCTCCTCGGCCGCTCCTTGCGGCACCGCCAGCAGCAGGCGGTCGCCGCGCGTCCAGGCGGCGCCGGTCTCGCGGTCGCGCAGGTCCATCCGGGCCAGCGCGAGCAGGCCGCCGGCGAGTGGCATGTCGAGCAGGTCGCAGCTCCCCGGCAGGGGAATCGCGGCCTGCTCTGCTGCGCCGACGGGGAGCGGGGGCACATATCCACCAACCAGAAGACTCTGCTTCCGGTTACGCTCGAGATAGGGAATCGCCGGATTCCTCGGTCAGCGAACACCGGACGACGTCACCCCGGGAGTCACCGAGCTCGGGACGGGGTACGCCACTGGGTATGAATGCCCAAGTGGGAAGCCGGGTGTGCGGTGGTGTCGCGGCGTGTCGGTGACGCCCTTCGGGGGGCGTTCGCCGTCGGCGTAGCGATTCCAGGTGGATCTGCCTGGCCTGCGGGAACACCATCCCGCAGCATTCGGTTTGAGTCATTGTCGGCCGTCGCACGGTCCCCCACCAGCGGGTGTCGACGGTTGGAGTGAGGAGCTGTTCCGGCCTCCGGGACTAGCATGCGGTAGGACAGGGAGGGGATTTTCCCTCACTGCCCCGACCGCTCTGAGGAGCGATTAACGATGTTCGAGAGGTTCACCGACCGCGCGCGGCGGGTTGTCGTCCTGGCTCAGGAAGAAGCCCGGATGCTCAACCACAACTACATCGGCACCGAGCACATCCTCCTGGGCCTGATCCACGAGGGTGAGGGTGTCGCCGCTAAGGCCCTGGAGAGCCTCGGGATCTCGCTCGAGGCGGTTCGCCAGCAGGTCGAGGAGATCATCGGCCAGGGCCAGCAGGCCCCGTCCGGTCACATCCCCTTCACCCCCCGGGCGAAGAAGGTCCTGGAGCTGTCGCTCCGCGAGGCACTTCAGCTGGGCCACAACTACATCGGCACCGAGCACATCCTGCTCGGCCTGATCCGCGAGGGCGAGGGCGTCGCCGCCCAGGTCCTGGTGAAGCTGGGCGCCGATCTCAACCGGGTGCGCCAGCAGGTCATCCAACTGCTCTCCGGTTACCAGACTTCCGGCGGCAAGGAGTCCGCCACGGCCGGGGGCCCGGCCGAGGGCACCCCGTCGACCTCCCTGGTCCTCGACCAGTTCGGCCGCAACCTGACGCAGGCCGCCCGCGAGGCCAAGCTCGACCCGGTCATCGGGCGCGAGAAGGAGATCGAGCGGGTCATGCAGGTGCTGTCCCGCCGCACCAAGAACAACCCGGTCCTGATCGGCGAGCCCGGCGTCGGCAAGACGGCCGTCGTCGAGGGCCTGGCCCAGGCGATCGTCAAGGGCGAGGTGCCCGAGACGATCAAGGACAAGCAGCTCTACACGCTGGACCTCGGCGCCCTGGTCGCCGGCTCCCGCTACCGCGGTGACTTCGAGGAGCGCCTGAAGAAGGTCCTCAAGGAGATCCGCACCCGCGGCGACATCATCCTGTTCATCGACGAGATCCACACCCTGGTGGGTGCGGGCGCCGCCGAGGGCGCGATCGACGCCGCCTCGATCCTCAAGCCGATGCTGGCCCGCGGCGAGCTGCAGACCATCGGCGCCACCACGCTGGACGAGTACCGCAAGCACCTGGAGAAGGACGCGGCCCTGGAGCGCCGCTTCCAGCCGATCCAGGTCGCCGAGCCGTCGCTCGCCCACACCATCGAGATCCTCAAGGGTCTGCGCGACCGCTACGAGGCGCACCACCGCGTCTCCATCACGGACGCCGCCCTGGTCGCCGCCGCCACCCTGGCCGACCGCTACATCTCGGACCGCTTCCTGCCGGACAAGGCGATCGACCTGATCGACGAGGCCGGTTCGCGGATGCGCATCCGCCGGATGACGGCTCCGCCGGACCTCCGCGAGTTCGACGAGAAGATCGCGGACGTGCGGCGCGAGAAGGAGTCCGCGATCGACGCGCAGGACTTCGAGAAGGCCGCGTCGCTGCGTGACAACGAGAAGCAGCTCCTGACCGCCAAGGCCAAGCGCGAGAAGGAGTGGAAGGCCGGCGACATGGACGTCGTGGCCGAGGTCGACGAGGAGCTCATCGCCGAGGTCCTGGCCACCGCCACCGGCATCCCGGTCTTCAAGCTGACCGAGGAGGAGTCCTCGCGTCTGCTGCGCATGGAGGACGAGCTGCACAAGCGCGTCATCGGCCAGAAGGACGCGATCAAGGCCCTGTCGCAGGCCATCCGCCGTACCCGCGCGGGTCTGAAGGACCCGAAGCGTCCCGGTGGCTCGTTCATCTTCGCCGGCCCCTCGGGCGTCGGTAAGACGGAGCTGTCCAAGACGCTCGCCGAGTTCCTCTTCGGCGACGAGGACGCGCTGATCCAGCTCGACATGTCCGAGTTCAGCGAGAAGCACACCGTCTCGCGGCTGTTCGGCTCCCCGCCCGGCTACGTCGGGTACGAGGAGGGCGGCCAGCTGACGGAGAAGGTGCGCCGCAAGCCGTTCTCGGTCGTCCTCTTCGACGAGGTCGAGAAGGCCCACCCGGACATCTTCAACTCGCTGCTGCAGATCCTGGAGGACGGTCGCCTGACCGACTCCCAGGGCCGGGTCGTGGACTTCAAGAACACGGTCATCATCATGACCACCAACCTCGGCACCCGGGACATCTCCAAGGGCTTCAACCTCGGCTTCGCGGCCGCGGGCGACGTCCAGACCGGCTACGAGCGGATGAAGGCCAAGGTCGGCGAGGAGCTCAAGCAGCACTTCCGCCCCGAGTTCCTCAACCGTGTCGACGACATCGTGGTCTTCCACCAGCTCGGCGAGGACGAGATCATCCAGATCGTCGACCTGATGGCCGCCAAGGTGGACGAGCGCCTCAAGGACCGCGACATGGGCCTCGAGCTCCGTCCGGCCGCCAAGGCGCTGCTCGCCAAGCGCGGCTACGACCCGCTGCTGGGCGCGCGCCCGCTGCGTCGCACGATCCAGCGCGAGATCGAGGACACGCTGTCGGAGAAGATCCTCTTCGGCGAGCTGCGCTCCGGCCACATCGTCGTCGTCGACGTCGAGGGCGAGGGCAAGGAAGCCAAGTTCACCTTCCACGGCGCGGACAAGGCCCCGGTGGCCGACGCCCCGCCGGTCGCCGCCGCTGGCGGCCCGACGGACATGACCGCCTGACGGCTGACGGCTGACGGCTGACGCCTGAGTGCGACGGACCGAAAGGGCCCGGCTCCCCACGGGGGGAGCCGGGCCCTTCGTCATGCCTGCCGGACCCGGTACCAGGGGAGCTGGCTCGCCCAGCGGACCTGGGGGGTCGCGACGGGCTCGGTGCGCGCCGGCTGGGCGCCGTCGACGGCCAGGAGCAGGCCGGGTGGCAGACCGCCCGTGGGCAGCCGGGCGCCGTCGACGCCGTACAGCCAGAGCGAGGTGAGCCCGGGGAAGACCCGGGAGAGCTCGGGCAGCAGCTCCACCCGGCGCGGGTTCCGCACCCGCAGCGCGGTGACCTGGGGCAGGGGTTCGAGCGGGAGCAGACTGCCGAGGTCGAGGTCGTCCAGGTCGAGCGCGGTGATCCGGCCGTGCTCTCGGAGCGCGGCCCAGCCCTCGGGCAGGAGGTCCCTGGCCATCACCCGGAGCGAGCCCAGTGCCGGAGCCCGCAGGATCCCCCGCAGCTCCCCGGGCAGGAAGTCGAGGATCGACCCGGCGTCGGCCAGGCTCAGGTGGGTGAGCCGGGGCATCCGCCCCAGCGCGGACCAGGACGCGGTTCCCGGGCAGCCGAGGATGATGACCCGCTCGATCGCCGTGTCCGCGAGCGGCGCCAGGTCCAGTTCGCCCGAGCAGTTGAGCATCATCACCTGCTCCAGCTCCGGCGCGTCACGCAGGAACGACAGGTCGGTCGCCCGCGGGTTCTCGTGCAGCCGCCACTCGACCAGCGCCGCGGCGGGCAGCATCTCGACGACGTCCTGCGGCAGGTCTCCCGAGTACTCCACCCGCCGGACCTCGGACAGGTTCGCGGCGGCGAACTCCGCCTCGGCCCGGCTGCTGATCACCAGTCTGAGGTCGGGGGAGCGGTCCAGTCGTGCGATGACCTCGCGGCCGTACTGCTCGGTGTCGTAGTTCCGCCAGGAGTAGGCCAGCTGGGCGCGCACGTCCAGGTGCGGGTGGTCCGCGTAGGCGGCCAGCAGCGGCAGGGCGCGCTCGTTGAATATGTTGCCCGCGCAGACGACGACGGCGTGGGCCGTCTCGTCGTCCAGGCCCTCCGGGCCGGGCAGCAGCTCCAGGACCACCGGGCCCGCCGAGGCCAGCTGCCGCGCCTCCGTCACGCTGCGCGGCGGCACCAGCGCCGTGGCGGCCGTCGTCACGGCCTCGCGGACGGCGGGGTCGAGTTCGACGGCCGTGTCCAGGCAGGCGGCCGCCAGCAGCCGCAGGCGGTGGGCGTGCTGTGGTTCGTCCTGCGCGCGGCGCAGGACGCGGGTGAGCAGGTCCGCGCGCTCGCGCGGGCGGGCGTGGCCCACGGCGAGGCGGATCACGTCCTCCCACTGGTCCTCGTGGGCGCGCTCGACCAGCAGCGGGACGTCGCCCTCCTCGACCGCCGCCTGCGCGCCGAGGTAGTCCTGGAACGTCCGGTGCACGAAGTCGACCGCCCCCGGCGCCGGTTCGCGCAGCAGCCCGCTGCGGACCAGCAGGTGCCGCAGCACCTGCTCGGCGTCGCCCTGGATCTGCGGCATCTGCGGCAGCGCGTGCTCGATCCGGGCCAGCGCCTGGGACCGGGACAGCTCCGACTGCCCGTTGCGGATCAGCCAGTAGGCGAGCTTCTGCAGCAGCGCCTGCTGCTGCGCCTCGCCCAGGGCGAGGCCCTCCGAGGCGGGGTCGACGCCGCGTTCCTCGTCGCGGCGGACCAGCAGCATCTCCAGGGCCGCGTCGTACAGGGCCATCCGGCCGCTCGGCAGATGCCCCTGGCGGTCGGCGTTGAGCGCGCAGAGCAGGGAGCACATCAGCGGGTTGGTGGCGAGGCGGCCGAGGTCCTGCTTGCGGCCGACGGCCTCCGTCAGCACGCTCCGCCAGCGCATGAGCCGCTCACCCTGCTCCTCGTCGTCGCCTGCCCCCGCCGCGGCCGCCGCGTGCCAGCGGTCGATGAACGACGTCACGTCGGCCCGGCTCATCGGCAGCAGGTCCAGCTCCGCGAAGCCCAGTTCGGCGAGCCAGCCCTCGCGGACGGCGGAGGGGCGGGTGGTGACCAGGCAGCGGATGCCGGGGTAGGCGGCCAGCAGCCCGCTCAGCCACTCCCGCACCCGCCGCCGCTCGCTCGCCGGGGCCTCGTCGATCCCGTCGACGAGCAGCAGCACCCGGCCCTCGGCCATACGGTCGCTGACCCACCCCTCGGACCCGCGCGACCCGGCCAGCGGGTTCCCTGACGCCTTCAGGAACTCCTCGGGCCCCGGCAGCGCCTGCCCGGGCCGGGCCAGCGCGCGCAGCCGCAGCAGGATCGGCGTGCAGCCCTTGAACTGGTGCAGCTGCTCCGGGAGTTCGTCACGGGCGCAGAGCGTGGTGAGCCACTGCAGCAGGGTCGTCTTGCCCGAGCCCGCGTTGCCGCGCAGCAGGATCCGCGGCTGCTGCGCGAGCGCGTCCTCCACGCGCCGTGCCGCCGGCCCGGCGTCCTCGTCGTCCTTGTCCCCGGCCGGGCGCTCGCTGCTGGTCAGTTCGAGGCTCAGGTAGGCGATGTCGAGCCGCCAGGTGCCGTCGCCGCGGCCGGAGCGGGTGACGCCGTAGATCCTGACCTTGTCCCACTCGCGGCCGAGGTAGGCGCGCAGGCGTTCCTCGAAGCTCTCGACGGGCGGCTGGAGGACGGTGTCGAGGAAGGCGACGTCGTTCCGCTCGAAGAGACGCCGGACCTCGACGTCCAGCACAAACTCCTCGCCGAGGGTCAGTTCGAGTCGCGCCTCCCCCCACTGCCGCGGCACCGAACGCACGAGCCCGGCCAGGCAGTTGTCGAGGAAGACCGGCGCGCCGGACATCCCCGCCCAGGGCGAGCCGTCCTCCGAGGCCAGCGGCGCACCGTGCTCGCTGTCCAGCACGGCCCGCCCACTGATCAGTCCGCTGGCGGGCTTCAGCGTGCCGACGATCTGCTCGCTGTCCAGCCGTCGTCCGGCCGATCGCTGCGCCTGGGGGAACCCGATCGCCGTCGCCCCACGCCGCGCGGTGAGGCCGCGCAGAAGCCCCCAGGAGAGCCGCTCGAACCCCTGGGTCACCGCCGTCGGCAGCAGTTCCTCCTCCGCCACCAGCAACGCGGCGTCGCACCGCTTGTCCTGCCGCCGCCAGACCACCCGGCAGGTCTTCGGCCCCCCGAACCCCGGAATCGCCACCTGTGCCGTCGGCTCCTCGCCGACGACGTGCGCCGCCGTCAGCACCATCCACGGGCTCAGCAGGTAACCGCTGCCCTGGCTGTGGCCCAGCACGGCCGCGATGCGCTCGCGTTGAGGATGCGTCACGGCTGACCTCAGAAGCCGTCCAGGTCGGGGGCCTCGTCATTGCCGACGAGGACGTCCGCGCCGCTCGCCCGCCGCTTCGGCCTGAGCGTGACGCTGACCCGCTGCGTCTCGGCGCGCGTCTGGGCCGACTCGTAGCCGGCCGTCAGCACCCACGCCTTCACGCCGCCCTTGGCCGTCCGGTCGTGGCTCAACTGGACGCCGAACTCCAGCTGTATGTCGCCGACTTCGAAGGCGAGCTCGGATCCGGCGCCGCGCTCGGCGGCGTCCACGAGCTGGCCGCGGATCGCCTCGATGGCGTCGGCGAGCTCGACGCGGTGTTCTCCCATGCCGCAATGATCCCCGAAGTCCGCTCCGGGGAACGAGTTTTCGGCTGTTGCGAAGCGGTGACAGGACAGCGATCGGGTGCGAACGGCCGTCGGCGAGGATTTCGGTGTCGCCGGGAGGGCGGCCATCGAAATGCGCGTATGTGGGGGTTGGTTCATGTCCGTTCGCCGCAAGGTTCTCAGCCTGGCCGCCGTTGTCGCCGCGGGCTCCGCGGCCGTCGCCCTGCCGGGGGCGGCGCAGGCCGCTCAGCCCGCGAAGGCGGCCGCCGCGAAGAGCCCGCTGGTGATGACGCTGGGTCGGATCCAGTCCGGCCCGCTGATGCCCGGCGGGGCGGCGAAGGTCTTCGACCTGTCCGTCACCAACACCTCCGGCCGGGCCGTGGCGTTCGGCAGCGAGCTCGGCGGCGGGCCGCACGGGGCGCTCGCGGTCGACGGGACCGACGTGAAGCTGAGCGTCACGCCCGTCCACGCGCCCGCGACGGGCCTGACCTTCGGGGGGCAGGACGGCGGGCTGCTCGGCTCGTTCTTCCCCAAGGGCGGCCAGTTCGGCAGCACCTTCACGCTGCCGGCGCACGCCACCTACACCTGGAAGGTCAGCCTGGCCGCGACCAAGGCGTGGCCGGTCAACGACGACCGCCTCTTCTTCGGCCTCAACGTGGCCACTCCGGACGGCCACGACTCGGCCGGCCGGCAGCTGAACCTCCAGGTCGGCACCGCCCACACGGGCGGTCCGATCGTGCAGACGCTCACCGGCGGCAACGTCGTGGCGCCGGGCAAGCCGCTCGTGCTGCGCTACACGCTGACCAACCGCACCGGCGCCGCGGTCGCGCAGTCGCTGCAGCCGGGCGTGCTCGAGGAGCTGCCGGGCAGTGGCTCGCTGAACGTGACGCTCGCCTACGACGTGTGGCAGAACGGCCGTTGGGTGCAGGTCGGCACCGACGGGGCCGGTCTGCCCAAGCTGCCCGCCCACTGGGCGAACGGTGCGAGCGCCGGCTACACGATCCGGGTGCGTGTGACCCACTGGGACGCCGGGGCGCCGACGTCCCAGAAGGTGATCGTCTCGGCCTCCTACGACCCGTTCGAGACCTCCGCCGACCGCACGGTGACGGTCACCCACTGACCGGGGACGGCTGAGGCGGTCGCTCAGGACCGCGTGTTCAGGACTCCGCGCCCTGGGCGATCGCCTCGGCCACCTCCTCGACGCGGGCGTTCTCCTCGGCGGCGAAGCGCTCCGCGTCGAGCTGTTCGGCGATCTCCTCGTCCTGCTGCATCAGCGCGTCGAGGTTGGAGTCGCCCATGTCGAAGACGCCCATGTCGAGGTAGGCCTGCTGGAGCTTCGGCCCCCACAGGCCGATGTCCTTGACGCAGGGCACGATCCGCGAGAACAGCAGCTTGCGGAAGAACTGCAGGTACTCGCTGTTCTCGCTGAGCTCCTCCGCGTCCTTCCTCGGGATGCCGAAGTTCTCCAGCACCTCGACGCCGCGCAGCCGGTCGCGCATCAGGTAGCAGCCCTCGATGACGAACTCCTCGCGCTCGGCGAGCTCCGTCGCCGAGAGCTCGGAGTAGTAGTCGCGCAGCGCCATCCGGCCGAAGGCGACATGGCGGGCCTCGTCCTGCATCACGTAGGCGAGCAGCTGCTTGGGCAGCGGCTTGCTGGTGGTGTCGCGCAGCATGCCGAACGCGGCCAGGGCCAGGCCCTCGATCAGCACCTGCATGCCGAGGTAGGGCATGTCCCAGCGGGAGTCGCGCAGGGTGTCGCCGAGGAGCGACTGCAGGTTGTCGTTGATCGGGTAGAGCATGCCGATCTTCTCGTGCAGGAAGCGCGAGTACAGCTCGACATGGCGGGCCTCGTCCATGGTCTGGGTGGCCGAGTAGAACTTCGCGTCCATGTCCGGCACCGACTCCACGATGCGGGCCGCGCAGACCATCGCGCCCTGCTCACCGTGGAGGAACTGGCTGAACTGCCAGGAGGCGTAGTGCCGGCGCAGGTCGGCGCGGTCGGCCTCGCTCATCTTGTCCCAGTACCGCGAGCCGTAGAGGGTCATCGCCTCGTCGGGGACGCCCAGCGGGTCGTACGGGTCCACCTCGAGGGACCAGTCGATGCGCTTGACCTGGTCCCACTGCTTGTCCTTGCCCTTCTGGTACAGGTTCAGCAGTCGTTCGCGGCCCTCGTCGTACTCCCAGTTGAACCGGGCGGAGCCGGAGGCCGGGACGGTCCACTGACCGCCCTCCCCCGCGGGCTTGGTGGTGTACAGGTCGTACGTCGACATTGACTCGCTCCTTGGACGCCGGAAGGGCTCCTCAGGAGCGTCACATGGCAATACCAACCGGTCAACGGCGACCGGGCACAGGGAGCGGGCACTGTGCACCGCAGGTTCCTTGTGGCACCCGAGTATTGACTCGGTGTCAATACCGGGCGTAAGGGCGCGCCCGCTACGCCTCGGTGGCGATCTTGCCGATACGGTCGGCCACGTCGAGCGCGATCCTCAGCGCCGTCTCCCGGCGGGTCGCCTCGTCGGGGGCCTCGGGCAGGTCGCGCATCTCCTCCTCGCGCTCGTGCGCGTCGGCGACGAAGGCGGCGACGTTGATCGTCATCAGTGCGACGGTGGCGCGGACCCGGTCCTCGAAGGAGGGGCTGGGGCCCTGCATCAGCCGGGTGAGCACGATGATCCGGTCCTTGAAGGCGTTGCCGACCTCCAGCTCCCGGATCGCGGGCTGGTTCTCATGGAAGAACCGCAGGATCGGCTGCCGGTCGGCCATGCCCTCGGCGAAACGGCGAAGGATCTCGTCCCGGACGGCCGGGCTGTACTCCTGCTGCTGCCCCCAGGCGATGGTCTGCTCGATCGGCTCGGAGATCCGCGCGACGATGCCCGCGAGGATGTCCTCCTTGGTGCGGAAGTGGTAGTACAGCGCGGCCTTGGTGACCCCCAGCTGGTCGGCGATCTCGCGGAGCGAGGTCTTCTCGTAGCCGTGCTCCACGAAGAGCTCCAGAGCCACGTCGAGAATGCGCTCCCGGGTGTCCCCGCGGGGGGTCTGGGTGGTCATCGCTGTCTACTCGCTCCGCCGGATCAGCTGCGCTCCTCGCGCAGGACTAGCACGAGCTTAGCGTGCTCCGATCAGCGCTACTAGCCGGTCGGCAAGCAAGGTGGGGTCCGGATCACGCCGGGAGCCGGTACACGCCCGCCGCGACCGGCTCCACGAGCCCGTCCGCGACCAGACCGTCCAGCGCCCGCGCCCGCTGCACGCCGTCCGACCACACCGCGTCCAGCTGCGCCTGCGTCACCGTCCCCGGCGCCTCCCGCAGCACGGCCAGCAGCTTCCCCCGCACCTGCCGGTCCGTCCCCTCGTAGCTCTGCCCGCGCCGCGCCGGCCCCTCCCACGGCGGCGATCCCGCCTGCCGCCAGGCGCAGCCGCGCGCCACCGGGCAGCGCGCGCAGTCCGGCGTCCGCGCCGTGCAGACCAGCGCGCCCAGCTCCATCACGGCCACGGCCCAGGTCGCTGCGGTCTCCGGATCGTCCGGCAGCAGCGCGGTCGCCGTCCGGCGCTCGGCGGCGGTGGTGGCGTTCGCCGGGTACTCCTGCCCCGAGACGGCACGGGCGAAGACGCGCCGCACGTTCGTGTCCAGGACCGCGTGCCGTTGACGGAACGCGAAGGAGGCGACGGCGGCGGCGGTGTACTCGCCGACCCCCGGCAGTGCGAGCAGCCGCGCGTGGTCGGCGGGGACCTCACCGCCGTGCTGCTCGGTGATCGCGGTCGCGGCGGCGTGCAGCCGCAGGGCCCTGCGGGGGTAGCCCAACCTCCCCCACGCCCGCACGGCCTCACCGGCCGGCTCCTTTGCGAGCGCCTTCGGCGTGGGCCAACGGCGCAGCCACTCCTCGTAGACGGGGAGCACCCGCTTGACGGGGGTCTGCTGCAGCATGAACTCGCTGACCATCACCGCCCACGGCGAGGCGTCCTCCCGCCGCCACGGCAGATCCCGCGCGGAGACGGAGTACCAGGCGAGAACGGGACGGTGGAGGGAGTCAACGGCGCTATCCATGGCAACGGCGAGTCTAGTTGCACGACGCCGGCCCCGGGACGCCTCCACCTCAGCCCTCGGCCCGGGGGCCCACCCGTCTTGCCCCGTCCACCCGCGGACCGACCGTCTCGGCCTGCGGCAGGTCGGGCCGGGACAGGAAAGGCGTCGTTGGTCAGCCGCGCGTCTGGAGGTGGAGGTTGAGGGTCTGGGTCAACCAGTTGCGCTGGGTGGGCTCGTGGAACGGGGTGCCGCTCAGGGGTAGGCGGACCAGGAAGCGGGTGCCGGCGCCGCCGGGGGCGTCGGAGACGGAGACGGTGCCGCCGTGCAGCGCGGCCTGCTGGGCGACGAGGGTCAGCCCCAGCCCGGAGCCCGGGCTCTCCGCGCCTCGGACGAACCGTTCGAAGACCTCCGCCCGCCGCTGCGGCGGGATGCCGGGCCCGCGGTCGTCCACCGTCAGTACCGCCTCCGGCCCGACGACGACCAGCCCGACCGAGACCTGGGCCGGCCGGCCCGGCAGGTGCCCGTGCACGGCCGCGTTGGTCAGCAGATTGGTCACCAGGATCTTCAGGCCCGGCTCCCACGCCCGCACCCGCACGCCGTAGCCGCCCGAGAAGCTCAGGAACGCCTCCGGCCTCGCCCGGCCCACGGCCGCCACGCACGAGTCGACCAGTTCGCCCAGGTCCAGCTCCGTGAACGCGTCGGCCTCGACCAGGTCGCCGCGGGCCAGCGTGCGCAGTGCGGTCAGCAGTTCCAGCAGCCGCCCGTGCTCCACGCGCAGATCGGTGACGACCTCCGCCCGCTCGCCGACCGGGAGGTCGGGATGCGCGGCGAGGACGTCGAGGTTGGTCTGCATCGACATCAGCGGCGTGCGCAGCTCGTGGGAGGCCGCGGAGGCGAACGCGCGGGCCGTCTCCAGCGCCTCGCCCGTCCGCGTGGCCTGCTCGTCGTAGCGGGCGAGGACGGTGCGCAGCGCCGTCGCGAGGTCGTCGACCTCGGTGACGCCGGAGGCGTCGTGCCGGAAGGCGGCCGCGCCGCCGCTCGGGTCGAGCGCGGACGCCTGGGCTGCGAGCGTGCGCAGCGAGCGGGTGGCGCGGCGGGCGAGCGCCAGCGTCAGCAGGCCCGCCAGCGGGACCGCCGCCAAGGCGGCGAACAGCACGTTGGTGCGGACGGTCGCGAGCTGGGTGTTGACCGAGCTGTCGGGGGAGAAGACCCAGAGCGTGCCGCCGGCGCCGGGGAGGGAGACGCCGACGGCCCGGAAGCCGGGCAGGCTGACGGGCGTGCCGGTGGGCTGCGGGAGCGGGACGTTCGCGCCCGGCCTCGGTCCGCCGTCCAGGGCGACGCCGCCCTGGTTGTCCAGTACCAGCACGCCCGCGTCCAGCGCGGCGGACAGGACCTGCCGGTTGCGGAGCCGCTCGACGTTCGGCCGCCCGTTCTGCGCGGCGTTGAGGACGCTGCGGACGTCCGGCTGGAGGGCGACCGCGAGGGTGCGCAGCCGGGAGTTCTGCTGCTGCCGCAGGTCGTGGCCGACGAGGCCGACCAGCAGCGCGCCGAGTGCCAGCACCACCAGCGGCACGGTCAGCGCCACCCACAGGGCCAGCCGCGTCGAGAGCTTCATCTGCCTGCCCTGCTTCGGATGCTTCAACTGCTTCATCTGCTTCGGCTGCCTCATCTGACCGGCTCCTCCCGCAGCACGAACCCGACGCCGCGCACGGTGTGCAGCAGCCGCGGCCGACCGCCCTCCTCCAGCTTGCGGCGCAGGTAGCTGACGAAGGTGTCCACGGCGTCGGTCCGCACGTCGAAGTCGTAGCCCCAGACGCGGTCGAGCAACTGGTCGCGGGTGAGCACGATGCCCGGGTTGCGGACGAACTGCTCCAGCAGCGCGAACTCGCGACGGGTCAGCTTCAGTTCCACCCCGTCGCGGAAGGCCTGTCGCGTGGTCGGGTTGACCACCAGCGGGCCGGCCTGGAGGACCTCCGTCGGCGCGGGGGCGGGGCGGCGACGCAGCAGGGCGTGCAGCCGCAGTACCAGCTCCTCCAGGGCGAAGGGCTTGATCAGGTAGTCGTCGGCGCCCGCCTGGAGCCCGGCGACCCGGTCGGCCAGCTCGTCCAGGGCGGAGAGCATCAGCACCGGCGTCTCGTCGCCCTGGGCCCGGATCCGGCGGCAGACCTCGATCCCGGACAGGCCCGGCATCGACACGTCCAGCACGAGCACGTCCGGCGAGGCGGTCGCCGCCAGGTCCAGCGCCGCGGAGCCGTCCGCGGCGACCAGCACGGTGAACCCGCTCAGCCGCAGCCCCCGCTCCAACGAGCGGCGGATCGCCGCATCGTCGTCGACGACCAGTACGCGTCCCGACATCACGCCTCCGCGTCTATTCGAGGATCGAGCCAAAGCCAGCCGGGCGGCCCATCGCTGACCACCAGTCGGCCGAACAGGACGATGATGTGAAAGAAGAAGCAGCAGGTACGGCGGTGTTGCACTGAGGAGGGGTGGAACTCTCGTAAGGTTTGCTCGTGCCTTCCTTGCGCAATCCTGTCGGACCGCTGCCCGCGTCAATCTACTGGCGGCGCCGCATCGTCGTGCTCGCGGCCCTGGCGGCCGCGGTCGTGCTGGTCGGCGTGCTCGCCTTCGGCGGGGGCGGTTCAGGCGGCAAGGCGAGCGCGGGCAGCGTCGGAACCCCGGCGAGTTCGCTGACGCCCGGCCCGACGCGCGGTGGCTCCAACGACGGCGCGGTCGGCGGCAGCGGCGGCTCCTCCGCCTCGCCGAGCGCGGGCGGCTCGGCCTCCGGTACGCCCACGAGCCCGCCGAGCGGCGCCCCGGTCGTGACGGGCCCCGGCGGCTCCGGCTCGGGCTCCGGCTCGGGCTCCGGCTCGGGCTCCGGCTCGGGCGGCGCGGGCGCGACCTCCGGCGGCTCGGGCGGCACGGGGGGCACAGGGGGTTCCGGCTCGACGCTGACGCCGAACGAGCCCGGCACGAAGAACCTGCCCACCTGCGCGGCGACCGACCTCGACCTGTCGCTGACCAGTACCGCGCAGACCTACCGCCCCTCGCAGTTCCCGGGGTTCCAGCTCGGGATCACCAACACCGGCGGCTCGGCCTGCAAGGTGGACCTGGGGGCGAAGTCGGCGGTGCTGACGATCACCTCCGACACCGGCGCGACGGTCTGGTCCTCCAGCTTCTGCCCGAAGGACACCTCGTCCCAGTGGTACGCCGTCCCGGCGGCGGGGGACGGTCCGCTGACCGCCCTCTTCGGCTGGGGCCGCACGACCTCGAAGCCCGGCTGCACCCCGGGAGACGGCGGCAGCGGCGCCCCGGCCGGGACGTACGTCGCCCACATCGGCATCGGCGGGGTCTCGGCGCAGCCGCAGCACTGGTTCAAGCTGGCGCCGTTCGGCAGCTGACCCCCGCGGCAACGCCCGGGGGAGCTCGCCCGAACGGGTGAGTCGTCAGATTGTCCGGTATGTCCGGCCGATCGTCCGACGTCGCGCGCCCGAAGCTGGGCCCATGGCGTCGGACCAGGCAGGCAGGGAAGCACCGCCGGCTCCCCAGCAGGAGTCCCCCGGAGCGGTGCAGCTCAAGGCCGTGCTGCTGAGCCCCGGGTACCTGAAGCTGCTGCTGCTCGCCGCCCTGGTCGGCATTCCGGTCTCCCTGGTGGCCTTCGGCTTCGTCGTCCTGGAACACCAGATGCAGCACTGGGTCTGGACGTCGCTCCCCTTCGAGCTCGGCTTCCACCAGCCGCCGTGGTGGTGGCCGCTGCCGACGCTCGCGCTGGCCGGGGTGCTGATCGTGCCCGTGCTCACCCGGATGCCCGGCAAGGGCGGCCATCTGCCGGTGCGGGGTCTGGGCGGGCCGCCGGTGCCGCCGAAGGCGCTGCCCTCGGTCGTCATCGCCGCCCTGGTCGCGCTGCCGCTCGGCGCCTCCCTGGGGCCCGAGGCGCCACTGATGGCGCTCGGCGGTGGTCTGGCGCTGCTCGGCGTGGCCCGGGCCAAGCGCGAGGCGCAGCCGAAGGCCGCGGCGATCGTCGGGACGGCCGGCTCCTCGGCCGCCATCGCGACGATCTTCGGCAACCCGGTGATCGGCTGCGTCATGGTGCTGGAGGCGGCCGGACTGGGCGGTCCCCAGCTGCTGCTGCTCGTGGTGCCGTGTCTGCTGGCGAGCGGCGTCGGCGCGCTGGTGTTCACCGGCTTCGGCCACTGGACCGGGCTCGACATCGGTGCGCTGACCCTGCAGAGCGTGCCCAGGAGCGAGGTCCCGACCGCCCCCGACTACCTCTGGGGGATTCCGCTGGCCGCGCTGATCGCGGTCGTGGTCGTGGCCGTGCAGACACTCGGCTGGACCACCTACGACTTCACCACGCGCCGGACCGGCGCGCACATCATCGCCTGTGCGGTCGGCGTCGGCGTCTGCACCGCGGCCTATGCCCTGCTCACCGGGCGCTCCCCGGAGGAGGCCGCTCTCTCCGGCCAGGAGACGCTCAGTCAACTGGCCGCGAACCCGCAGTCCTGGGGTGTCGCCACACTGGTGCTGCTGGCGCTCTTCAAAGGGCTCGCCTACGGCATCTGTCTCGGCTCACTGCGCGGCGGCCCGATCTTTCCGGCGGTCACGATCGGCGCGGCCCTGGGGATCGCCTGTGCGGGCCTGCCCGGCTTCGGGGCGGCCGCCGGCCTCTCCGTCGGCCTGGCCGCCTCGGGCGCGGCGATCACCGGCCTGCCGGTCACCGCGAGCCTGCTGGCGATCCTGCTGGTGGGAGCGAACGCGCGGGACGCGGCACCGCTGATGCTCGTCGCCGCCGTGGTGAGCTTCGTCGTCGCGACGAAGCTCAGGCCCAAGCCGTCCGAGCAGGCTCCCGGGCCCGTGCAGGGCCCCGCGTCCGCCGGGGCGGACCCGGGGACGGCTCAGACGTAGCGCTCGAGGATGGACGACTCGGCCAGACGGGAGAGCCCCTCGCGGACCGAGCGGGCCCGGGACTCGCCGACGCCCTCGACCGTCTGCAGGTCGTCGATGCTGGCGGCGAGCAGCTTCTGCAGCCCGCCGAAGTGCTCGACCAGGCGCTCGATCACCGTGTTCGGCAGGCGCGGCACCTTGGCCAGCAGACGGTAGCCGCGCGGGCTGACCGCCGAGTCCAGCGCCTCGGGCGTGCCCGGGTAGCCGAGCGCCTTGGCGACCGTCTGGATCTCCAGCAGCTCGGAGTGGGTCAGCGCCTCCAGGTCGGTCAGTACGTCCTGGACGGTGCGGCCGCGCTTGGCGGCACGCTCCGGGAAGTAGTCGCGGGCGACCAGCTCGCGGTCCGGCTCCACGCCCGCGATCAGCTCGTCGAGCTGGAGCGAGAGCAGGCGGCCGTCGGTGCCCAACTCCACCACGTAGCCCGCGATCTCACTGGCGATCAGGCGGACCATCTCCTGTCGCTGCGCCACCGCCGCCACATCACGAACCGTCACCAGGTCCTCGATCTCCAGCGCGGAGAGCGTGCCGGAGACCTCGTCCAGGCGCAGCTTGTAGCGCTCCAGCGTGGCCAGCGCCTGGTTGGCGCGGGAGAGGATGGCGGCCGAGTCCTCGATGACGCGGCGGGCGCCGTTGACGTAGAGGGCGATCAGCCGCATCGACTGGCTGACCGAGACCACCGGGTACCCGGTCTGCTTGTTGACCCGCTCGGCGGTGCGGTGGCGGGTGCCGGTCTCCTCGGTGGGGATGTCCGCGTCCGGGACCAGCTGCACGCCCGCGCGCACGATCTTGGTGATGTCCTTGTCGAGCACCACCGCGCCGTCGAGCTTGCACAGCTCGCGCAGGCGCGTCGCGGAGAACTCGACGTCGAGGACGAAACCACCGGTGCACAGCGCCTCGACCTGCTTGTCGAAGCCCATGACGATCAGGCCGCCCGTTCGGCCGCGCAGCACACGCTCGAGGCCGTCCCGCAGGGCGGTGCCGGGGGCGACTGCGCTGAGGGAAGCCCGGAGCAGGGCCTCCTCGCGGGAGGAACGATCCGCCCGGTCGTTGGCTGCCACGGCGGCGACTCCTCCGGTGGGGTGCGGTGTGCGCGTACGAGTTTACCGGTGACCGCCTGTGAGTGTGCCCCGATATTACGGAGGTCGGGGAATCGGTGTTATTTCGTCACTTCACTCACACAGGTCACAGGGGGCGCTTCGCACACCCACAGCGAAGCCCCGCGAGGGCCCGCGGTACCCGTGGTGCCCGCTCGCGAGGGAATCCACCGGGTCAGTCCGGCTCGATCTCCTCCCAGCCGGCCATCAGCTCGTCCGCGCTGTCGGGAATGTCGAGGTAGTTCGGCACGGCCCGCTGCCGCTCGTCCGTCAGATCGACCCGACCGCGGCGGTTCTCCGCGCCGTCCGTCTCCCGCCCCTGACGCGGAGTGCGCCGCGCGCCGCGCCCCGGACGGCCCGGGATCGCGGCCAGCGCGTCACCGATGGTGGCGACCTCGACCACCCGCATGCCCTTCGGCGCCTTGCCCGGCTCCGGCGGCACCAGCGCGTGGGTGAAGCCGAGCCGCGCGGCCTCCGCCAGCCGCCGCTCCACGCCCGTCACCCGGCGCACCTCGCCCGCGAGACCCACCTCGCCGATGGCCACCATCCCCTGCGGCAGCGGCGTGTCCGCGGCGGAGGAGGCCAGCGCCAGCGCGATCGCCAGATCCGCGGACGGCTCGGAGAGCTTCACCCCGCCGACCGTGGCCGCGTAGATGTCCATCTTGCCGAGCCGGACCCCGCCGTGGCGCTCCAGCATCGCCAGGATCATCGCGATGCGCGGCGAGTCCAGGCCCGAGGTGGCGCGGCGCGGGGAGGGGATCACCGAATCCACCAGCAGCGCCTGCACCTCCGCCACCAGCGGTCGCCGTCCCTCCAGGGTGACGGTCAGGCAGGTGCCGGGGACGGGCTCGGCCCTCTTGGTCAGGAACAGGCCGGACGGATCCGGCAGGCCGACGATGCCTGAGTCGTGCAGCTCGAAGCAGCCGACCTCGTCGGTCGCGCCGTAGCGGTTCTTGACGCCGCGGATCAGCCGCAGCCGCGCGTGCCGGTCGCCCTCGAAGTGCAGCACGACGTCGACGAGATGCTCCAGCAGGCGTGGGCCCGCGATGGCCCCCTCCTTGGTGACGTGGCCTACCAGCAGCGTCGACATGGCCCGCGTCTTGGACTCGCGGATCAGCGCGGCCGCGACCTCCCGGATCTGCGCCGGACCGCCCGGCGCGCCGTCCAGCTCGGCGGAGGCGACGGTCTGCACGGAGTCCAGGATCAGCAGCGACGGCTGCACCTGCTGGATGTGCCCGAGCACGGCCGCGAGATCCGTCTCGGCGGCCAGGTACAGATGCGGGGAGAGCGCGTTGATCCGGTCCGCGCGCAGGCGCACCTGCGAGGCGGACTCCTCCCCGGTGATGTAGAGCGTCCGCTGCTGCGGCCCCGCCGCCTTTGCGGCGACGTCCAGCAGCAGCGTCGACTTGCCGACACCCGGCTCCCCGGCCAGCAGCACCACGGCGCCCGGCACCAGCCCGCCGCCGAGCACCCGGTCCAGCTCGTCGATGTTCGTCGGCCGCGAGACCGCGACCGTCGCGTCCACCTGCCCGATCGGCCGCGCGGGCGAGGACACCGGCCCGGCCGCGGTGGTGCGCACCGACGGCGACCCGCCGACCTCCTCCACCGTGCCCCAGGCGTTGCACTCGGTGCACCGCCCCGTCCACTTGGGGGGCGTGGCACCGCACTCGGTGCACCGGTAGGTGCTGCGTGCCTTCGAGGTACTGGATCGCGCGGCCATGCGGGGAACGCTACAGGGGACCACTGACAGGCAGCGGTCCCCTGCGTCGTGCGGTCGGAGGTCAGTTCACGGTGAACATGTAGTAGTACGGCGCCAGCGCCACGCCGTCCTGCGTGGTCGCGTTGACGGTCAGCATGTACCAGCCGCTCGCCGGCGGGGTCCAGCTGATCTGCGCGGGGTTCGGGCCGTCGGCCTTGACCGTCGTGGCCGGGCCGTCGTTGACGGTGTAGGTGTAACTCGCCACACCCTTCACCTTCGGGGCGAACGTGAAGGTGCCGGCGACGCCCGCGCCGCCGCCCGACCCGTCCTCCGGGTAGACGGTCGACGTCACGGTCGGAGTCGTGTCGGTGTAGCCGTCACTCCACCACTGCTGCTCGCTGATCCAACCGTCGGCGCTCGTGGTGGAGACCTGGAGTACGTCTCCGTACTGCCCGTCCAGCGGCAGGGAGTACTCGGCAGTGCCGTTCGCGTCCGCCTTGACCGTCGCCTTCGACTGCGACGGGGAGCTGAGGTCGGTGATCGTGAAGCTGGTCACCGGGCTCGCCGCCTGCAGACCCGGGTCGGCCGTGAGCTTGAACGAGGCCTGCTTGCCGTACACCGGATTGTTCGAAAGCTTCACGACCTGAGGGGCGTTCGGCTTGATCCAGATCCAGTAGTCGACCGTGGGCGACTGGTTGAGGGCCCGGTCCAGGCTGGCCACGGTGAGCCGGTAGAGGCCGCCGCCGCTCGGGGGGACCAGGTCCACCGTGGCGGAACCGCCGAGACTGCTCGCGCGGACGGCGTAGCGCGGGTCGCTGTACGGGTCCTCCCACGTCGGGATGCCGTGGGCTCCGATCGTGGCCCCCGGGACCGAGAAGTCACCCGACCAGGTGTACTCGTACCCGGCGACGTCGCCGACGCCGTTCGCGCCGAGCGAGAGGTGGATCGGCGCGCCGCTCTGGCTCGGCTGCCACTGCGGGTAGTTCGACGAAGTGACCGTCGGCGCCTGGGTGGGGGCGGTGTCGTCGTCGGTGATGTAGCAGGCCGTCGACCAGTCCGAGGTGGCGCCGTTCTGGTCCACGGTCTGCGCCTGCCAGGCGTAGGTCTGGCCGTCGCCGAAGGCCGAGACGTTGACCGCCGCCTCGTTCCCGGGAACGGCCCAGGTGTCCGCGGCCGTGGTGATCCGGGTCGGGTCCGTGACCGGCCAGACCCGGAACTGCACGGTCAGCCCCGACACGCTGGGGTCGCTGTCGTCCCCGATGCCCTCGAGCGTGATCCCGCCGCGCCCGGCCAGGTAGAGCGGTGCGTTCGGGTCGGTGGAGCAGCTCTGGTACGCGTTGAACAGTTCGGTGGGCGTCGTCGGCGTCCCGGTGGCCGCGTGCGCGGGGCCGGCGGCGAGCAGGGCCAGCGCGAAGGCGGCCGCGCCGGCGAGAGCGGTGCGCAGGCGTCCGCCCGTGGGTCTGTGCATCTGTGTGTCCTCCCCCTTGGGCCCTCTCCGGCATCCGGTCGGATGCCGGGCCGAGGGCGCGAGGGAATGCTAGGAGAGAGAGGGCGCACCGGCAGGTGAATATCCCGGACGGCCATCAAGCCGAGACCGCACGTATACCGACGCCCTCCCGGGGCTGCACGGCCGCCCCTTCCGCCTCACCCGAAAGGGTGGATGGGCGTGGCTTCCCCGGAGGGGGTGGCGCTCCGTCTCTACCGTCGGGGAGGTGGAGACCCTGCAGGACCAACTCGCCGACGCCCTGTTCAGCTACTGCCTGTCGGTGCTGTGCGACCAGGACGCCGCCGTGGCCGCCGTGCGGCAGACGCGGCGGCTCGCCGCGCGCCACCGGCGCCGGCTGCGGCGGCCGGAGTCGGAGCGCGCCTGGCTGTACGCGCTCGCCCGGCACGTCTGCCTGGGGCGGCTGGAGGCACGGGCGGAGGCGGGCGGCACGCGGCCGGTGGCGACGGCCGGTTCGGGGCCGGGCTCGGGGCTGGGCTCGGCCGCGGCGCGCTCCCGGCTGGCACGGCTGGCCTGGCCGGAGGCGGCCGGGACGACGCCCGCCCAGCGCGAGGCGCTGGAGCTGGCGGGCCGGCACTCCCTGGAGAACGAGGAGATCGCCGCCGTGCTCGGGGTCCGGCCAGAGGCGGCCGGTGCGCTGCTGACGCAGGGCGTCTGCGAGGTGGAGCGCACCGCCGCCGCGCTCGCGGTGCTCGCCGCCGACGCCTGCCCGGAGCTGACCAGGCTCGGGCGCGGACGCGGCCCCGTCCTCGGCAGGGCGCTGCGCAACGAGCTGGTCCGGCACCTGGACGACTGCCCCACCTGCCGGGGCACCGCGGAGCGCGGCGCGGCCGAGGGGCCGTGGCCGGGCGCCTTCCGGGCGACGGGGTCGCTGCCGCTGGTGCACCTGCCCCGGGCCGCGCTGCGCACGGCCGGCAGCGAGGCGGAGGACCTGCCCGAGCCGCGCTTCGACCGGCACGGCTTCCCGCTGCACCCGGCCCCGACGCGGACCCGCGATCGGGCGGGCGACCGCGAGCGGGAGCGGACGCGGACGGGGACGGGGGAACGCGAGCAGGTCGCAGTGGTGCGGCAGCGGGCCGTCCTCGGATCGGTCGCGGCGGCGGTCGTCGCGGGCCCGGCGGTGGCGCTCTGGGCGGTGCACGCCGGGGGCGGGCCCAGCAGTCCGGCCGCGCAGGTCACCTCGGTGCGGGTGTCCGACGGCACACCGGGCACGCAGGGCACGCCGGGCCCGTCGACCGGGGCGCCCGGGGGCGCGGGCGACGCGGGCGGCGCCGTCGGAGCTCCGCCTTCCGCCGGTGTCAGCGCGGGCGGCGGCCACCTGGGCGAGAACGTCTCCTTCACCGTCACCTCGCCGGGTCCGTCGGCGAGTTCGGCGTCCGGCGGATCCTCGGGCGCCGGTCCGGGCGGCGGCGCGTCGCCGGGACAGCTCCAGGTGGGCGCGGCGCAGTCCGGCGACCGTACGGTGATCACCTTGACCAACACCGGGGGCAGCGCGCTCCTGTGGACGGCGACCACGGACGCCTCCTGGCTGCGCCTGAGCCGCGACGGCGGCACGCTGGCGCCGGGCGCGCAGTTGACGGTGCTGGTCAGCCTGGACGAGTCGACGGCCCCGGCGGACCCGTGGTCCGCGCGGATCGTCTTCCAGCCCTCGGGCGCGGTGGTGACCTTGTCCGGTCCGGGCACCCGGCGCGGAGTCCCGAGCCCGAGCCCGAGTCAGACGCCGACGTCCGGCCCCACGTCGGCCTCACCGACCCCGACCCCGACACAGACGCCGACCCCGACCCCCACGCCGACCCCGAGCCGCACCGCGACCCCGAGCCCGTCAGCCAGCCCGTCCTCGGCGCCCGTCACGGCCTCGCCCTGAATCTGCAGAAAGGTTCAGCCAGCAGGTTCAGCCGGCAGATCCGTCAGCAGGCCCCGTCAGCGGGGTGCGGGGCCACCGGGCCGGCCGGGCTGTCGAGGCGGCGCTCGCAGTGGCGGACCAGTTCGGCGTAGCCGGCCGGGCCCATCAGCTCGGTGAGCTCGGCCCGGTAGCTGATGTAGACCGGGTCCGCGCCGACATGGGCGTCGGGGCTGCCGGTGCACCACCATTGGAGGTCGTGGCCGCCCGGCCCCCAGCCGCGGCGGTCGTACTCGCCGATGGTGACCTGGAGGTAGCGGGTCTCGTCGGGGCGGTCGATCCAGTCGTAGCCGCGGCGGATCGGCAGTTGCCAGCAGACGTCCGGCTTGGTCTCCAGCGGCTCGCGGCCCTCGGCGAGCGCGAGCGTGTGCAGGGCGCAGCCCTCGCCGCCCGCGAAGCCGGGGCGGTTGAGGAAGATGCACGCGCCGTCGACGCGGCGGGTGCGCTGCTCGCCGTCCTCGTCCGGCTCGCTGATGCCCTTGGGACCGGTGCCCTGCTTGTGGAACTGCCAGGTCTCGGGCGTGAGCCGGGCGGCGTGGCCGAGGACGCGCTCACGGTCGTCGTCGTCGGACCAGTGCGCGCCCAGCGTGCAGCAGCCGTCGCTGGCGCGGCCGGGGCGGATGCCGTGGCAGCCGCGTCCGAAGACGCAGGTCCAGCTTGAGGTGAGCCAGGTCAGGTCGCACCGGAAGACCTGTTCGTTGTCGTCCGGGTCGGCGAACTCCACCCAGGCACGGGGGAAGTCGAGCGGAACCTCGCGCTTGCGCGCGGCCTTGGCCGCCTTCTTCGCGGCCTTCTCGGCCGCCCTGACCTCGGCGGTGCTGCTGATCGTCACGTCCACTGCTGCCACCCATACAGCCTATGACGCCGCGGGACCGCCCCCGCCGACCACCTCGCTGACGCGCCGGGAGATGGGGGCGTTCGGCATCGCGTAGCGTGGTCCCTCATGCGACTAGGCGTTCTCGACGTGGGATCCAACACCGTCCACTTCCTCGTGGTGGACGCGCACCCCGGTGCGGCACCGTTGCCTGCGTACTCGCACAAGATAGAGCTGCGCCTGGCCGAACTCCTCGACGGCGAGGGCGCGATCCGCGAGGACGGCGTGCGCCAGCTGATCGACATGGTCGTCTCCTCGATGCGGGTCGCCGAGGACAAGGGCGTCGAGGAGGTCCTGCCGTTCGCCACCAGCGCGGTCCGCGAGGCCGCGAACGGCGAGGCGGTGCTCCGACGCGTCCAGGAGGAGACGGGCGTGGAACTGCGCGTCCTTTCCGGTGGCGACGAGGCCCGCCTCACCTTCCTCGCCGCCCGTCGCTGGTACGGCTGGTCCAGCGGCCGCCTGCTGCTGCTCGACATCGGCGGCGGCTCGCTGGAGATCGCCTGCGGTCTGGACGAGGAGCCGGACACGGCCGTCTCCCTGCCGCTGGGCGCCGGCCGGCTGACGGCGGGCTGGCTGCCGGGCGACCCGCCGGGCCCCGAGCGGGTTCGCGAGCTGCGCAAGCACGTCCGCGCCGAGATCGCCCGCACCGTGGCGGAGGTCTCCCGCCTCGGGCCGCCGGACCACGTGGTGGGCACCTCCAAGACCTTCAAGCAGCTCGCCCGGATCACGGGCGCGGCCCGCGAGTCGGAGGGTCCGCTGGTGCCCCGCAGACTGCCGCGCGGCGCGCTGGAGGACTGGGTGCCGCGCCTGGCCGCGATGACCACCGAGCAGCGGGTGCTGCTGCCGGGGGTCTCGGCCGGCCGCGCCCGCCAGCTGCTGGCCGGGGCGCTGGTCGCCGAGGCGGCGATGGACCTGTACCGGGTGGACGAGCTGGACATCTGCCCGTGGGCGCTGCGCGAGGGCGTCATCCTGCGGCGGCTGGACCGGATGTCGACCTGAGGCGGCCGCGCACCGGTAGGCAGCCGCGCCGCTGTGGCGGGCGCCACCTCGGGTCCCGGCAAAAGGGTCCCTAAGCTGTAGAGCGTGGCGAAAGAGTGCATTGTCGTGCCGAAAGCCAAAGTCGCGCTGTCGACCGCCTCCGTCTACCCCGAGAACACCGCCGCCGCGTTCGAGATCGCCGGACGGCTCGGGTACGACGGAGTCGAGGTCATGGTCTGGACGGACCCGGTCAGCCAGGACATCGAGGCACTGCGGCGGCTCTCCGACTACCACCAGGTGCCGATCCTGGCCGTGCACGCGCCCTGTCTGCTGATCACGCAGCGCGTGTGGAGCACGGACCCGTGGCAGAAGCTGCAGAAGGCGCGCGCCGCCGCCGAGAAGCTCGGGGCGCAGACCGTCGTGGTCCACCCGCCGTTCCGCTGGCAGCGCCAGTACGCCCGGGACTTCGTCCAGGGGGTCTGGCAGATGGCGAACGAGACGGACGTCCGCTTCGCCGTGGAGAACATGTACCCCTGGCGCTACCGCGACCGCGAGGTCGCCGCCTACGCGCCGGACTGGGACCCGACCGGCGAGGACTACCGCCACTTCACCATCGACCTGTCCCACGTCGCGACCTCCCGCGCCGACGCCCTGGCCATGCTGGACCGGATGGGGGACCGGCTCGGGCACGTCCACCTCGCGGACGGGTCCGGCTCGGCCAAGGACGAGCACCTGATCCCCGGGCGCGGCACGCAGCCCTGCGCGGAGCTGCTGGAGCGGCTGGCCCGGAACGGCTTCGACGGGCACGTGGTGCTGGAGGTCAACACCCGCCGCTCGCCGGGTCCCGTCGAACGCGAGGCCGACCTCGCCGAGGCCCTCGCGTTCACCCGCCTGAATCTGGCGGCCGCCAGCCAGGAGACCGCCCCCTCTGCCGCCCCCTCCGCCGGTGCTCGCATGCCGGACAGCGTGTCCGACAGGCGGTCATAGGGCGTACCCTCGACGGCACGAGCGAAGGAGTTGGTTCACGTGCCGCAGCTGAGGTCCCGCACCGTCACACACGGTCGCAACATGGCGGGCGCGCGCGCTCTCATGCGCGCGTCCGGTGTAGCAGGTGAGGACATCGGCAAGCCGATCGTCGCGGTGGCGAACTCCTTCACCGAGTTCGTGCCCGGCCACACCCACCTGGCCCCGGTCGGCCGGATCGTCTCCGAGGCGATCAAGGCCGCGGGCGCCGTCCCCCGCGAGTTCAACACCATCGCGGTCGACGACGGCATCGCCATGGGCCACGGCGGCATGCTCTACTCGCTGCCCTCGCGCGACCTGATCGCGGACAGCGTCGAGTACATGGTCGAGGCGCACTGTGCCGACGCGCTGATCTGCATCTCGAACTGCGACAAGATCACCCCGGGCATGCTGATGGCCGCGCTGCGGCTCAACATCCCCACCGTCTTCGTCTCGGGCGGCCCCATGGAGGCCGGCCGGGCCGTGCTCGTGGACGGCACCGTCCGCAAGCTGGACCTGATCAACGCCATCGCGGACGCGGTCAACGAGAACGTCTCCGACGAGGACATCCGCCGGATCGAGGAGAACGCCTGCCCGACCTGCGGCTCCTGTTCCGGGATGTTCACCGCCAACTCGATGAACTGCCTGACCGAGGCCATCGGCCTGTCGCTGCCGGGCAACGGCTCCGTGCTGGCCACCCACACCGCCCGCCGCGGCCTGTACGAGGACGCCGGCCGCACGGTCGTGGAGCTGACCCGCCGCTACTACGAGCAGGACGACGCGTCCGTGCTGCCGCGCTCGGTCGCCACCAAGGCGGCGTTCGAGAACGCGATGGCGCTGGACATCGCCATGGGCGGCTCGACCAACACGATCCTGCACCTGCTGGCCGCCGCGCAGGAGGCCGAGGTCGACTTCACCGTCCACGACATCGACCGGCTCTCCCGCCACGTGCCGTGCCTGGCCAAGGTCGCCCCGAACGTCGCGCCGCAGGGCACGTACTACATGGAGGACGTGCACCGCGCCGGCGGCATCCCCGCCATCCTGGGCGAGCTGTACCGCGGCGGCCTGCTGAACGAGGACGTCCACACGGTCCACTCCGCCTCGATCGAGGAGTGGCTGAAGACCTGGGACGTGCGCGGGGGCTCCCCGTCCGACGCGGCCGTCGAGCTGTGGCACGCCGCCCCCGGCGGGCAGCGCTCCGCCACGGCCTTCTCGCAGTCCGAGCGCTGGGAGTCGCTGGACACCGACGCCGCCGGCGGCTGCATCCGCTCCGCCGAGCACGCGTACAGCAAGGACGGCGGCCTGGCCGTGCTGCACGGCAACCTGGCCGAGGACGGCTGCGTCGTGAAGACGGCGGGCGTCGACGAGTCGATCTGGACCTTCGAGGGTCCGGCCGTGGTCTGCGAGTCGCAGGACGAGGCCGTCGAGAAGATCCTGAACAAGCAGGTCAAGGAGGGCGACGTCGTCGTCATCCGCTACGAGGGCCCCAAGGGCGGCCCCGGCATGCAGGAGATGCTCTACCCGACCTCCTTCCTCAAGGGCCGGGGCCTGGGCAAGGCCTGCGCGCTGATCACCGACGGGCGCTTCTCCGGCGGCACCAGCGGCCTCTCCATCGGCCACGTCTCGCCCGAGGCGGCCTCCGGCGGTGTCATCGCGCTGGTCCGCGACGGCGACCGGATCCGCATCGACATCCCGAACCGCGGCGTCGAGCTGCTGGTCGGCGAGGACGAGCTGGCGGCCCGCCGCGCCGAGCTGGGTGGCGTCTACGCGCCGAGGAACCGCGAGCGCAAGGTCTCGGCCGCGCTGCGCGCCTACGCCGCGATGGCCACCAGCGCGGACAAGGGCGCCGTGCGCGACGTCACCAGGCTGGGCTGATCCGGCAGGGGCCACCGCCCCCGCATAATCGAAGAATGCCCGACAGCAACGCCCTCGCCCCCGCCGCCCCCACGTCCGTGGAGGCGGCACCCATCCGCTGGTTCGGAACCACCTGGGTGGACCGGGGTCCCGACTACTGGCTGCGCCGCGTCGCCGTCGGCGTGGGCGCGCTGGTCGCGGCCGCGGCGGGGGCGTTCGTCATGCAGCTGGCCGTGCAGGGCGTCGTCGTCGCCAACACCGGCGCGTTCGTGGAGATCCTGCTCGTGCTGGCCATCGCGGTGTGCAGCTGCGTGGCGGCGCTGCGCACCTGGAGCGTGCTCACCCGGGGCAAGGACTCGCTGACCGGCTGGATGGCCGACGAGAAGTCCCTCGGCGTGATGCTGGCCGTCGGCTTCGTCGGCTCGCTCGTCTCCTACTTCCTGCGCAGCCTCGTCGAGGCCCCGGGCGAGAGCGTGCAGCGCTCCCGCTACGAGCTCGCCGTCGCCGCAGCCGCCCGCCGCAAGGCCGGCGCGGGGCGGCCGGCCAAGGCGGCGAAGCGGAGGCGCTGATCAGTTACGGCTGTCGAGGGAGCAGGCGGCCTTGCTGTCGGGCACCGTGGACAGGTCGTACGGGTCCATCGGCTTGCCGCTCGGGGCCGCCGTGGCGGAGCTGCTCGGGTCGGCGCTGCTCTGGAAGTAGGGCACCAGGTACCCGCTGGTGAAGCCGCACAGCTGGTCGCCCGTGTACCCGTCGACGTTCTCGATCCAGACCGTTCCCGCCGGCAGCGCCTGGTAGCGGTTGGGGTCGTAGAACCGGAAGGTCAGGATCCTGCGGGCGATCGTCCGTTCCACCTCGTCCGAACCGAGCGGGTGCGAGGCGTAGACGAAGTCGAAGTCCGTCCTGATGCGCAGACCGTTGTCGCCGTCGCCGGCGAGGGAGACCTCGCCCTGGACCCGCACGTCGCCGACCGGGACGGCGACCTTGGGGTCGAAGCGGCTGGCGAGCATGATCGCGTCCGCCTTGGGGGTCGGATGGTCGACCATCTTGCGCATCCAGGACGCGCTGTCGGGGGCCAGCAGGTCCAGCGCCGCCTGCGGGTAGGCGCCCGCGATCGTCTTCGGGTCCAGGTAGGCGGCCGTCAGAAAGCCCTTGACCAGTTGCTCGTCCTTGGCCACGGTCCGGGCCGAGAAGATGCCGACCGGCTTGGCCGTCGGCAGGGCGATGCCGGCCGCGCCCGAGGGCCACTTGTCGGCGGGAGAGCCCGCGAACGGGTGCTGGAGATCCGGGGACTGGTCGGCGAACGGGGTCGGCGGAGCCGCCGTGGGGCTCGCGGTGAGCGGTGGCGCGGCGGGCTTCGTCGCAGCGGGTTCCGTCGCGGCGGCGCCCGGAGCCTTGCTGAAGGCCCAGTCGTGGATCTTCCCGGCGTTCATGCTGGCCATGACCAGGCCGGCGGCGAGCACGACGAACAGCGGCAGCTGCCAGCGCCGACGGCGGCGGGGCTTCAGCGGGACGACCGGTGCCCGCCAGGAGGTGTCCTTCGGTGGGTTCTTCCTCCACCGGGAGGCGAGCATCCGAGAACGCGCGGACGCCTCCTTGTGCTCGGCGGCTTTGACGAAGCCCTCGTCGAGCACAAGGTTCTCGAACGGGTCGTCCTGGTGATCGTCGATCTTCGGCACCGCGCCAGTCTGACCAGCGCGTAAACACAGGCACAGGAGTGATCGAGTAAGAACTCGGCAAGAGGGCGCGTGTCACGCGCCCTTCTGCCCAGGTCGCCCCCTATGTCCGACGCGTACGTCCGTCGCGCGTCAGCTCCCGGAGCGCTTGCGCGCCCCCGCGACGCTGCTGACCACGCCGACGACCGCGTACAGCACCGCGGCGTGCCACAGGCCCGTCCATATGCTCGCGAAGAGGCCGCTGGAGCTCAGGAAGAACTGCGTGATGGTGTTCGTGACCGCGAGCGCTGCTGCGGGCGCGCCCGCTGCCTGCCAGGGGTGCTCCTGCGCCCACCGGCGCAGGCGGCGGTCCCCGCCCTTCTTCTGGAGCGCCGCACCGGCGCCGCCGACCAGGAAGAAGAGGAACAGACCGATGCTGGCCGGGCCCGCCAGGATGCCCAGCGACCAGTGCAGGGTGATCAGGTCGATGCCGACGGCCGCCCCGGCACCCACCAGACCGACGACCCCCGCCGTGCGCCACGGCCCGTGCGAGGCCGAGGCCACGGCCATCGTGCCGGACTCGCGCGGGCTGATCTCACTACGACTCATGCTTCCAAGGTGCGCCTGTGTCGCCGCAGAAGCCATAGGGGACGTCCCTGAGTTTGCCCCTAGTCCACCCCTCATCCCCGCGTAGGAGCGCGTAGGAGCCCGACCGTCCCGGCGGACGACCGCCGGACACCGCTGCCTCCTCCGCCCGCCCGCGGCCACCGGGCCCCTAAGCTGACGCCATGCTGACCCGACGCCTCCTCCTCGCCGCCGCCGACAGCCCGAGGGCCCGGCAGGCCGTGCTGGCCGCGCCGGGAGGGCGGGCCGTGGTGGCCAGGTTCGTGGCCGGGGAGACGCGGGCCGACGCCGTCGTGGCGACGGACAGCCTGGTGGCGCGCGGCCTCGGCGTCACCCTCGACCACCTCGGCGAGGACACCCGTGACGCCGCGCGGGCCGAGGCCGTCGCCGACGAGTACGTCGGCCTGCTCGCCGCGCTGGACCGGGCGGGGCTGGCCCGGCGCGCGGAGGTGTCGGTCAAGCTGTCCGCGCTCGGCTCCGGCCTCGGCGCCGACGGCCCCGCGCTCGCCCGCGGGCACCTGCGCGCGATCTGCCGCGCCGCCGACGCGGCCGCCACCACCGTCACCGTCGACATGGAGGACCACGCCGCGACCGAGGCCACCCTCGCCGCCGTGGCCGAGCTGCGCAACGACCACCCCGCTCTCGGCGTCGTGCTCCAGTCCTACCTGCGCCGTACCGAGTCCGACTGCCGCGCCCTGCTCGGGGCCGGGTCCCGGGTCCGCCTGGTCAAGGGGGCCTACGCGGAGCCCGGGTCCGTCGCCTACCGCGACCGCGCCGACGTCGACCGCTCCTACGTGCGCTGCCTGCGGCTGCTGATGGAGGGTCAGGGCTATCCCATGGTCGCCACCCACGACCAGCGCCTGATCGAGATCGCCGGCGCTCTCGCCGTCCGGGCCGGGCGGCCCCAGGACAGCTACGAGTTCCAGATGCTCTACGGCATCCGCACCGACGAGCAGCGGCGTCTCGCCGAGGCGGGGGAGACCGTCCGCGTCTACGTCCCCTACGGCGCGGACTGGTACGCCTACTTCATGCGCCGCCTCGCCGAGCGCCCCGCCAACCTGGGCTTCTTCGCCCGCTCCCTGGCCGGACACTGACCCCGGCGGGCGGCCTCCGCCCTGGACCTGCCCGGGTTTCGGACACTCCCCGCGCCACGCGCGTGCCCGGTGCCACACTGGGCCCATGACGCAACGAGTCGCCGTCCTCGGCACCGGGAAGATCGGCGAGGCACTGGTCTCCGGCCTGCTGCGGGCCGGGAAGTCCCCCGCCGACGTGCTGGTCACCGCCCGCCGCCCCGAGCGGGCCGAGGAGCTGCGCACCCGCTACGGCGTCGAGGTCGTCGGCAACGAGGACGCCGTCAAGGCCGCGGACACGGTGATCCTCACCGTGAAGCCGCAGGACATGGGCGCGCTCCTGGACGAGCTCGCGCCCGCGCTTCCCGCCGACCGGCTCGTGATCTCCGGCGCCGCCGGCATCCCCACCGCCTGGTTCGAGGAGCGCCTGACGCTCGGCACCCCCGTGGTCCGCGTCATGACCAACACCCCCGTCCTCGTCGACGAGGCGATGAGCGTCATCTCGGCCGGCTCCCACGCCACCGAGGCGCACCTGCTGCGCACCGAGGAGATCTTCCGCCAGGTCGGCAAGACGCTGCGCGTCCCGGAGTCCCAGCAGGACGCGGCCACCGCGCTCTCCGGCTCCGGCCCCGCCTACTTCTTCTACCTCGTCGAGGCGATGACCGACGCCGGCCTCCTGCTGGGCCTGCCCCGCACGGTCGCCCACGACCTGATCGTGCAGGCCGCGGTCGGCGCGTCGGTCATGCTGCGGGACTCCGGCGAGCACCCGGTCAAGCTCCGCGAGGCGGTCACCTCCCCGGCCGGGACGACGATCGCGGCCATCCGCGAACTGGAGAACCACGGTGTCCGCGCCGCCCTGCTGGCCGCGCTGGAGGCCGCCCGCGACCGCTCCCAGGAGCTGGCCTCCGGGGGCAAGTAGGCCCGCGCGCGGGCCAAGTAGGGTTGACCGGGTGCTGCGATACGACCTGGTGATCTTCGACAACGACGGCGTCCTGGTGGACAGCGAGCCGCTCTCCAACCGCCTCCTGGCGGACTATCTCACCGAGCTCGGCTTTCCCACCACCATCGAGGACTCGTACCGCGACTTCATGGGCGCCGCGGCGCACACGGTCCACGACGTCATAGCCGAGCGCTACGACGGCGCCCGCCTGCCCGCGACCTTCGACGACGACTTCCACGGCCGCGTGTTCGCCTCGTTCCGCGAGCGGCTGACGGCCGTCGCGGGCGCGGCGGAGCTGCTGGAGTTCGTCGCGGACCGCGTTCCCTACTGCGTCGCCTCCTCCGCCCACCACTCGTGGATCCGCACGGCCCACGAGGTCACCGGGCTCGGCCCGTTCTTCACGGACACGCAGCTGTTCAGCGCGCAGGACGTGGGCCGCGGCAAGCCCGCGCCCGACCTCTTCCTGCACGCCGCCGAGCGGATGGGCGTGGCGCCGGAGCGGTGCGTCGTCATCGAGGACAGCCCCCTGGGCGTCGCGGCGGCCCGCGCGGCCGGCATGGACGTCTACGGCTACGCGGCCCTCACACCGCGGGAACGGCTGGCGGACGCGACGGGGATCATCGACGACCTGGGCCTGCTGCCCGCCCTGCTGTAGTCGCCGCGCTCAGCCGGCCCCAGCCCCACAGCCAGCTCCACAGCCGGCTCCACCGGCAGCCCGACAGCCGGCTCCACAGGCGGCCCGACAGCCGGCTTCTCGGTCAGTCCCCGACCGCGAGTCGCCTCCCGCGGTGCAGGTCCCCCCGGACCTCCGTCAGGCGGAACGGCAGCCCCAACCCCACGCTGCTCTCCGCCCGCATCCGCAGGGCCGGCTCCGGCCCTGCCGCGCTGTTGCCGACCGAGCCGAGCGGGGTCCCGACGGCGACGTGCTGGCCGCGCCGGACCTGGACGGAGTCCTCCCGCAGGCCGCTCAGGACCACGACGCCGCGGTCGGTGCCGATGCGGACGTGGTTGCCGTCCGGGTGGCTCGTGCGGGAGGCCAGCGGCGGGTGGTCGGGCAGGCCGTCGACGGCCGCCAGCACCACGCCGTCGACGGGGCTGACGACCGGGTGGCCGAACACCGCGTACCGCTCGTTCGTCGCGGGGGCCAGCCCGAGCGCGCGGCGTCCGCGCCACTGCGGGCCCTCGCCGAGCTGCACCAGATCGGCCGCGTAGCGGGAGGCCCGGTCGCCGCCGGGGGAGAGCGACGCCTCGGCGTGGCGGTTGACGGCCGGGCCTCCGGCCTCCGTGCAGACGAAGACGCCGCCGCGCAGCGGGGAGCGCAGTTGGAGGGGGTGCGCGGTCGGCGCGCCGGGGACCGGACGGGACCGCTGCCACGTCCACGCGGCGAGTCCGGCCACGCCGACGAACAGACCGGTCTCGGGCAGGCCGGGCGCGCCCCAGCCGAGGCCCGCGCCGAGGACGTGGCCGAAGGCCAGCACCGAGACCACCGCCGGGGCGAGCGGCAGCGAGCGGAACCACGGCGGCAGCGCCCACGTCGGCGCGGTGCGCAGCACGTACCAGGCGAAGGCCGGCGTCTGCGCCAGGATCAGCAGCCAGCCCGTCGCGCCGCCGGCCAGCCAGGGGAACGTCAGTTCCGCTGCCGTGGCGGCCGCGTAGGCGAGCACGGTGCGCTGCAGCCGCGTCACGGCAGCGGGTTTGGGGCCGGCCGTGGGCACGGGCACGGGCACGGGCGCGCGCACGGGCGCCACGGGCGGCGGCGCTACGGGCGCCGGGGCCGTGGGCGGCTCCGGAGGCGGGTCCAGCGCCACGCTCGCGGGCTCCGGCCCGGCCGCGCCTCTGCCCGCGTCCGCGCCTCTGCCCGCGTCGTCCGCCACCGCCGCTGGAACCGCCGCCCCCGTCACCGTCCCGGTCACCGTCCCCGTCTCGACCGTGCCGCGCGGGACCGGGACGGTGGCGGTCCGGGCCGCGAGGCGCGCGGTCAGGGCGGCGGGGCCGGTGACGAAGGAGGCCAGTCGGTCGGCCTCGTCCAGGCGAGCCCAGACCAGCTCCGCGCCGGTGGCGAAGACCAGCAGGTGCAGGTCCTTCTGCCGTCGTACGCTCCGCAGCTCGCCGTGGCGCTCGCGCAGGGCGTCGACGGCCTCCTGAAGCCGGTGCACCGGCACCCGCTCCAGCAGCCGCTCTCCGATCAGCGTCGGCTCCACCTCCGCCGCGCCGAACAGTGCGACGAGCGTCTGCGCGACCGGGTCCGTCGCCCCTGGGGCGCGACCGGCCGACCGGACGGAACGGAGACGGAGACGCGTTGGCATTCCCATGCGCTCCACCGTAGGGAACGAGGGCCGTTCTGCCCGGGAACGACGTGCTTCGGCACGGGTTGCCTTCCGGGATCAGATGTCGGACGGGGGTTCCGCTGCCGCCCGTGAGTCCGTACGCTCGCGCCAACCTGTTCGGATACCGGCCGGTAGGGTAGGGACCCCCGCATGACCACAGCAGCCCTCGAGATCACGCCGAGACTTCGGCAGGCGCGCAGCTCCCTGCTGTTCAGCTACGTCGCCCAGGGCGCCGTCTTCGCGCTGTTGGTGACCCGCATTCCGGGCATCCAGACCCAGTACGGGATCAGCGACGGGATGCTGCCGGTGTTCCTCGCCGCCGTGCCGATCCTGGCCGGCGTCGGCTCCATCTCGATGGAGCATCTGGTGAAGAGGACCTCGCCGCGCGCCGTGCTGCGCGTGGTGCAGCCACTGGTCTGCCTCACGCTGCTCGGCGTCGGACTCGGCGACCGGATGTGGGAGGCAGCCGTCGCGCTCGCCGCCTTCGGCCTCGCCGTCGGCGGCCTGGACGCCAGTCAGGCCATGTCCGCCGTCGCGCTCCAGCACCGCTACGGGCGCAGCATCATGCAGACCTTCTACGCCGCGTTCAGCCTCGGCGGCATCATCGGCGCCTCCTTGGCCTGGGCGCAGGTGCACTTCAAGCTGAGCCTGCTGTCCATGTTCGGCACCGTCGGCCTCGTCGTGGCGGCCTCCGTGCTGGTGGCCGGGCGCTGGTACGCGGGCCCGGCGGAGCTCGGCCGGGCCGTCGAGGAGGCCACGGAGGCCGCGAACCGCTCCATCCCGTGGAAGCCGCTGCTGCCGCTCTGCCTGGCCATGTGCGTCGCCTACATCGGTGACGCCACGGTCTCCAACTGGGCCGCCAAGTACCTCCAGGAGGGCCTGCACAGCTCCGACCAGATGACCACCGTCCCCTACAACGCGTACATGGTGGTCATGCTGATCGGCCGTCTGCTCGGCGACGCGCGCGTGCAGAGCTGGGGCAGCGTGCGGACCGTCCGGTTGGGCGCGGCGGTCTGCGCCGCCGGCTTCCTGCTGGTGGCGCTCTCGCCGAGCTCCTGGATCGCGGTCGCCGCCTTCGCGGTCGTCGGCCTCGGCATCTCCGTGATCGTCCCGCAGGTCTTCGCCGCGGGCGGGCGGCTCTTCCCCAAGGACTCGGACGCGGCCGTGGCCCGGCTCAACATCTTCAACTACGCCGGCTTCCTGGTCGGCGCGCCGCTGGTCGGCGGTCTCGCCGGGGCGATGGGCTACCGCGTCGCCATGCTGGTGCCCATGGTGCTGATCCTGTCGGTCTTCGCCGTCAGCAAGGCGTTCGGGCCGAGCGTCGTCGAGGAGCCGCAGGCCGATACCGTGGCGGTATGACCGTCACGCGGCTGTACTGGGACGACGCCCTCACGACGTACGACTTCGGGCCGGGCCATCCGATGGACCCGGTCCGGCTCCGGCTGACGATGGAGCTGGTGCGGGCCTTCGGCCTGGACGCGCTCCCCGAGGTCCGCGTGCTCGCGGCGCCGGCCGCGGGGGAGTCGACCCTGCGGCTGGTGCACGACCCCGGCTACATCACCGCGGTCGAGGCGGTCGCCGCGACGGGTGTCCCCAATCCGGCGCGCGGCCTCGGCACCGAGGACAACCCCGCGTTCGCGGCCATCCACGCCGCCTCCGCGCTGATCGCCGGGCAGTCCGTCGCCGGGGCGGAGGCGGTCTGGGCCGAGGGCGGGCACGCCGTCAACTTCGCGGGCGGCCTGCACCACGCGATGCCCGGCCAGGCGTCCGGTTTCTGCGTCTACAACGACGCCGCGCTGGCCATCGCCCGCCTGCTGGAGCTCGGAGCGGAGCGCGTCGTCTACATCGACGTCGACGTCCACCACGGCGACGGGGTGGAGAGAGTCTTCTGGGACGATCCGCGGGTGCTCACGATCTCCCTGCACGAGCACCCCCGCACCCTCTTCCCGCAGACCGGCTGGCCCGAGGAGACGGGTGGCGCGGCCGGCTCCGCGGTCAACGTCGCCCTCCCGGCGGGCACCGGCGACGCCGGCTGGCTGCGCGCCTTCCACGCGATCGTCCCGCCGCTGGTGGCGGCGTTCGACCCGCAGGTGATCGTCTCCCAGCACGGCGCCGACACCCACGTCGAGGACCCGCTGGCGCATCTCGCGATCAGCCTGGACGCGCAGCGCGCCGTCATGTCGTCCGTCCGCGACCTCGCCGCGGCGCACACCGGGGACCGGTGGCTGGCCCTCGGGGGCGGCGGCTACGCCGTGGTCGACGTCGTCCCGCGCTCCTGGTCCCACCTCGTCGCGCTGTCCGCCGGACACCCGATCGCGCCGGAGACGGAGACCCCCGAGGCGTGGCGGGCCATGGTCCGCGCCCTCACCCGCACCACCGCCCCGCAGCGGATGACCGACGGCTCCACGGCCACCTGGAAGGACTTCGAGTCCGGCTACGACCCGGCCGACCGGGTGGACCAGGCGATCATCGCCACCCGCAAGGCGGTCTTCCCCCACCACGGACTGCTGTTGTGACGGCCCCCGTCTCCCGCGACGAGCTCGTCTCCCACCTGGTCGCCACCCGGCTCGCGGGCGACGTCGCCACCTCCCGTGAGGGGAACCTCCGCAACTACGCCAGGTTCGCGCGGCGGGATCCGGACGTCCTGCTCGGCCTGGACCCGCTCGGCGACCGGACCGAGGCGGAGCTCCTCGCCCTCATGGCGCGCCGGTGCGGGGTGAGCCCCGATCCGTTCCACCGGCACGGCCAGGACACCATCGACCCCGAGCTCACCGCCGACGCCCTGGAACGGCTCGCCGCCGTCCTCGGCGAGACCGCCGCCGGACGCGTCGGCGTGCTGCTCGGGACGGGGCACCCCGGCCCCCTGCAACCGATGTACGCCGCCTTCGGCCGCGCGCTGCGCGCCGCCGGATGCGCGACGCGCACGCCCGCGCGTGGGCAGCGCTTCTCGATGCATTCGGGTGAGGGCACGCGCCGGTGCGGCCTTGACTACCGCGAGCGGGTGGGCGTGCTGGTGGTGTATGAAGGGGGCGCGTCAAGCAACGGACGGGAAGGCTCCCTCGCCCCCGGCGAGCCGGTCCACACGCACTCGCCGCAGCCCGTCCGCATCGCCCTCGCGGCCCTCGCCGAGCGCTCCGAACCGGCCCCCGACCTGGTCCTGGGCGACCACGGGTGGGTGTGCGCGGCCGGACGGCTGGGTCTGCGCGCGGCCGGCTTCGCGGACAGCAACGACCCGGCGGTCTTCGTCGCGGCGGAGGAGGGGCAGGTCGAGGTGGCCGTCCCGATCGACGACGGACTGTATCCGGACTGCTACAGACTGCCGACCGCCTACGTACTGCAACTGGCCGATCTGTCTCGGTAATCCCGAGGCCCTTCTCCCCCTTCCCACCCGTACCACCCGCAACTACTCTGGGGATACGCGTGTGCTGGCTTAAGTCACCGGAGGGGAAGCCGGTGCCCGTCACACGGAGAAGGTGCGGTGTTGTCATGGCGTCTGGAGAGCGGCCTCTGAACGAGGTCAACTTCCTCACCGTGGCGGAAGTCGCCTCGGTGATGCGAGTGTCGAAGATGACCGTGTACCGCCTGGTGCACAGCAGCGAACTGCCGGCCATCCGGGTCGGGCGGTCGTTCCGGGTGCCCGAGCAGGCGGTGCACGACTACCTCCGCGACTCCTACGTGGGACGGGAGACCGCGTAGGAGACCGACAGCACGATCTGGTGAGAAATCCGGCCCGGCACCCCGCGCTCGTCGCGGGCGCCGGGCCGAATTACGTTTCGCGGGCAGACTTCGGTAGTCTGTTGGCCTCCATCAACGTTTGGACCCGGTTGCCCGCACTCGCGGGTTAGTCCAGTGAGTGAGGTTCCCATGGGTTCCGTCATCAAGAAGCGCCGCAAGCGTATGGCCAAGAAGAAGCACCGCAAGCTTCTCAAGCGCACGCGCGTTCAGCGTCGTAACAAGAAGTAACACCACTCGGCCACGCCGAAGGTGTTCTGCCGCCCGCACCGACGTTACTGTCTGGTGCGGGCGGCTTTCGTATGTCCGGCTGTCGTTGGTCCGAGTGCAGCGGAGAGGGGCTGAGGCGTCGTGGGGAACGTCGTTCTCGTCACCGGGGTGGGTCGTCATCTGGGCAGTCGCTTCGCGCGGGTGATCAGAGACCAGCCCGGTGTCGACCACGTCGTCGGCGTCGACGTGCAGCCCCCCTCCCGGCCGATCGAGGGGGCCGCGCCGTACAGCTTCGTCAGCGCCGACATCCGCAGGCCCGTCGTGGCCCGGGTGATAGCCGAGCACGGCGTCACCACCGTGGTCCACCTCAACGTCAGCACCACCACCCTGGGCTCCACCAGCCGCGGCGCGGTCAAGGAGACCAACGTCATCGGCACCATGCAGCTGCTCGCCGCGGTGCAGAAGGCCCCCAGCGTCTCCCGGCTCGTGGTGAAGTCCACGACCAGCGTCTACGGCTCCGCCCCGCGCGACCCCGCCGTCTTCCACGAGCGCATGCAGCCCAAGCTGCTGCCGACCGGCGGCTTCGCCAAGGACGCGGTGGAGGTCGAGGGCTACGTCCGCGGCTTCTCCAGGCGGCGTCCCGACGTCGCGGTCGGCGTGCTGCGCTTCGCCAACATCCTCGGCCCGGACGCCGACACCCCGCTGAACGAGTACTTCGCGCTGCCCGTCCTGCCGACCGTCCTCGGCTTCGACCCGCGGCTGCAGTTCGTCCACGAGGACGACGCCGTCGAGGTGCTGCGGCTGGCCGCGCTGGAGCCGCGGCGCGGCACCACCAACAGCGGCACCTTCAACGTGGCCGGCGACGGCGTCATGCTGCTCTCCCAGGCCGCGCGGCGCCTCGGCAAGCCGACGGTCCCGATGCTGCTCCAGGCCGTCAGCTTCATGGCGGGCCTGGCCCGCCAGACACGGATGCTGGACTTTTCCCCCCACGCAGCTGCGGCTGCTGTCCACGGCCG
>NZ_BBPQ01000036.1:81021-84493 GCF_000787855.1 Streptacidiphilus anmyonensis
GGGGCCTGGCCCGCCAGACACGGATGCTGGACTTCTCCCCCGAGCAGCTGCGGCTGCTGACGCACGGCCGGGTCGTGGACACCACGCAGCTGCGGGAGACGTTCGGCTACACCCCCGCCTACACCACCGAGCAGGCCCTGGCCTGCCTCGGCGCGGCCCTGGGCCCCGGCCTGCTGCCGCCCGCGCGCGTGGCGGCCTGGACCGACCGGGTCGCCGACGCGCTGCCAGTGACGATCGAGAGGACGTGAGGGATGGGCTCGGCGCGGGAGCAGACCTGGCGCGAGGAGCGCGACGCCAAGGTCATCCCCATCACCAAGCGGCGCGGGGTTCCCGCCGCGCGCCCGCCGCAGGCGGACGACCAGCAGCAGGGTGCCCGGACGCCGGGCCCCGAGGGCGGCCAGGGCGGCCAGGGCGGCGAGGGCGGCGTCGCCGAGGCCGTGGCCCAGGCCGTCGGCAACGCGCTGGCGGGCCCGCTGGGCGGCGTCGCGGGCAGGGTCCTGGGCGACGGCTGGGAGCGGCGCGCCGCGAACGGCCTCGGCTTCCTGCGGCGTCGCCTCACCGGCGACTACCGGGTCGACGAGTTCGGCTTCGACGAGGAGCTCACCGAGCAGGTGTTCCTGTCGCTGATGCGCCCGCTGGCGGACAAGTACTTCCGCGTCGACGTGCGCGGCGCGGAGAACCTGCCCGCCAAGGGCGGCGCGCTGGTCGTCGCCAACCACTCCGGGGTGCTGCCACTGGACGCGCTGATGACGCAGGTCGCCATCCACGACCACGCCGACCGCCATCTGCGGATGCTCGCGGCGGACCTGGTCTTCGTCCTCCCGGTCGTCAACGAGCTGGCCCGCAAGGCCGGGCACACGCTCGCCTGCAACGAGGACGCGCAGCGGCTGCTGGAGAACGGCGAGATCGTCGGGGTCTGGCCGGAGGGCTTCAAGGGCATCGGCAAGCCCTTCGCCGACCGGTACAAGCTCCAGCGCTTCGGCCGCGGCGGCTTCGTCTCCTCCGCGTTGCGGGCCGGGGTCCCGATCGTGCCGTGCTCGATCGTCGGCGCGGAGGAGACGTATCCGATGATCGGCAACGCGAAGACCCTGGCCCGCCTGCTGGGCCTGCCGTACGTGCCGATCACCCCCACGTTCCCGTGGCTCGGCCCCCTGGGCGCGCTGCCGCTCCCCACGAAGTGGGTCATCCAGTTCGGGGAGCCCATCCCCACCGACGCGTACCCGCCGGAGGCGGCGGACGACCCGATGCTGATGTTCAACCTGACGGACCAGGTCCGCGAGACGATCCAGCACACCCTCTACCGGATGCTGGTGCAACGGCGGTCCGTCTTCTTCTGACACCAGGGACTGACACCAGGGACCTTGCACGACAAGGGGCGCGAGGAACTGCGCGACAAGCCACCATGGGTGGTCAGTCGCCGAGCGAGCAGGGCCATCCCGACAGGATGGTTGCTCGCGCAGTTCCTCGCGCCCCTTGAGCGCTAGCCTGCTAGCTGCCCGAGACCCCGATCCCGATCCCCGGCAACAAGCCCCCGACCAAAGGGGGGATCGTCAGGCCGGCGCCTCCCGAGCCGCTCGGGCTCGCGCTCGGGGTGGTGGACGGGGCGGTGGAGGGCGACGGGCCGCCGAGAAGGCCGCCGACGCTGCCGAGGCCGGAGCCGCCGACGAGGTTGCCCGTGCCGGAGGTGGTCTGGCCCGAAGGCGCCGTGGAGGGCGACGTGCCGCCCTGCATCGTGCCCGTGCCCGATGTCGTGCTGCCCGAGGGCGTGCCGACGGACGCGGACGGGGACGGAGAGCCGCCCGAGTCGTTGTCGGCGCCCGCGTCCGGCGTGGCCGGCAGCAGCGGGGTGACCTCCTGCCTTATGCCGGAGAGCAGGCCGCGCACCTGCGAGGCCACCGGGTCGAGCTGGCCCGGGAGTTCGGGCTCCAGCTGGTCCATCGCCCGGCTCTGCACCGCCGCGAAGCCGGCGAGCTGCTGGAGCGGGGCCAGCGAGTGACTGCGCCGGTAGATCTCGTTGAGCAGATCGCGGCCGCGCTTGCCCTCGGCGTTCATGTCCGACAGCGCGCGGTCGAGGTCGGCGATGGTCTGCGGGCTGAGCCGGCGGGAGCCCACCGACGAGCCGCGGCTCATCAGCTGGCGGGCCTCGTCCATCCGCGTGGAGGCCTCGTCCAGGAGCAGCTTGCCGCGTTCCTCGTCCGAGCCGGCGAGGTTGAGCCGCCAGTCCTCCAGGCCCCGCTTCATGCCGTAGAGGGAATCCCCGGGGAGCGACGACGTGGAGGCCACGGCGACGCCACCGAGCGTGCCGAGCGCCATCATCGAGGCCAGGCCGCCGACGGCGAGGCGGCGACCCCAACGGGTGGACGGCCACAGCGCCGCCGGTCGGACCGCGCGGTGGGAGCCGCGACGGGAGCGCTGGGCGGGCACCATCGCCCCGCCGCCGCCCGCGAAGGCCCGCTCGAACTCGGCCACCAGCAACGCGCGTTGCGTCAGGCGGACCTGAGGATCAAGGCTCGGCCCCGACACGGTGGCCAACGCGGTCACCATGGCGAGCATATGGTCGTACTGTCCCTCGCCCTCGCCGGGCTCTTCGTCGAACCGGGCCTCCCGGGCATCCACGGCGTCGGCGAAGGCTCTCGCCCGACGGAACTCCAGCACGTTCGCTGTCATGGGCAGCACCTCCTCTCGACGTTATCGACTGTTCGGCCGAGCGGCAGGTTGCACCGTCGCGCCACGATCCACCCGAAAGGGTGAAGCAGTTCCCGGAATTGGGCCTTGCATCCTGCGCAACGATTGTGGGAGAGGAGGGTTACGCAAGCGTCAGCTCCGCCGATGTACGCGTCGCCCCTACCGGGCATCGCTGGGCAGCAGTCGGGCCAGCGTGCGGACCGCGCGGTACTGCAAGGTCTTGATCGCTCCCTCGTTCTTGCCCATGATCCGCGCCGTCTCCGCCACCGAAAGCCCTTGCAGGAACCGGAGCGTGACGCACTCCTGCTGCTGCGGGTTGAGCCGGCGCACCGCCTCCAGCAGGGCCGCGTTGGAGAGGGACTCCAGCACGGACTCCTCGGGGCTCGGCTCGACCTGGTTGGAGTCGAGCATCTCGCCGGTGGTGACCTCCAGCCGGAAGCGGCTGGACTTGAAGTGGTCGGCCACCAGGTTTCTGGCGATGGTGACCAGCCAGGCGCCGAAGTCCCGGCCCTGCCAGGTGAAGGTGCCGATGCGGCGCAGTGCCCGCAGGAAGGTCTCGCTGGTGAGGTCCTCGGCCGTGGCCCGGCCCCCGACGCGGTAGTAGATGTAGCGGTAGACCGTGTCCGCGTAGTGGTCGTAGAGCCGGCCGAAGGCCTCGCCGTCGCCGTCCTGGGCGCGTTCGACGAGCGCCATGATCGGGTTGCCCGCCGGGCTCTCCCACCCGGTGCCCGCGCTTGTGCCTGTGCCCGTCTCCGTGCCGGCCGCCCCGGCCGCGCCTGCCCCGCCC
>NZ_BBPQ01000035.1:0-33503 GCF_000787855.1 Streptacidiphilus anmyonensis
GCGGCGGCCCGTGACGCCGCCAACGCCGCGGCCGACCACGCGGAGAAGGCGGCGGCCGCCGCCGACGACGCCGTGAAGTACGCGGGCAAGGCCATCGACTTCGCCAACAAGTCCACCGCGTACGCCGCCGACGCCCAGACGGCGGCCGATGCCGCGGTCAAGGCCGTGCTGGACGCGCAGAAGGTGGAGCAGGACGCCGTCGCGGCGGAACTCGCGAAGCTCGACGCCTACACCGACCAGGGCAAGGCCGAGGCCGCCGCGCTCGCCGCCCAGGAGGAGCAGGACCTCGCGGACTTCCGCACCCAGACGACCCAGCAGCAGGCCATCGACTCCGCCACGCAGCAACTGATCGCAGCCGCGGAGCAGGCATTCACGGCTGGCGACCGCCCGACCGCCGTCGGCCACGGCCGCAGCGCCTGCCTCAACCTGCTGACGTCCCACGGCACCTGGACCCGCGAGGCGGCGGAGTTCGCGCTCGCCGCCGGTGAGGAGTCGGTGCTGAACTGGATCGAGGCCGACCGGCTCATCGCGCAGCGGCAGGACGACCGCGAGAGCGTCGTGTTCATCGCCCAGGTCAGCACGCCCGACGTGGCGACGGCGGCCCAGGCGGCCCTGCAGTCCACAGATCCGGGCGCGCCCGCCGCCTTCCTCACCACCGGCGCGACCGAGGCGGCCAGGACCGATCAGACCGCGGCGATCTTCCGGATCCTCGGCGGGAACCCCGGCAGCGCGGTCAGGCAGGCCGCGACCGATGCCCTCGACGACGGCTCGGCCACGGCCGTGCACGACTTCTTCACCGTCAAGTACGGGCCGGCGCAGGCGCAGGACGACAACGTGGCGGTCTTCGCCACCATCGACTCCGCGGGCCCGTACACCAGGACGGCTGCGGCGGTCGCGCTCGAGGGCCCGAGCTGGATGCGTCGCAACTTCGTCACCACCGTCCACCCGCGGATGCTGCAGCTCGACTCGGACGCGGCCGCTCACGCCGCGGCCATGCAGGCCCTGCTCGCGCACGCCGCCAAGCTCGCCCAGGACGCGACGACCAACGCGGCCTCCGCGCAGAAGACCGCAGCGGACGCCCGCAAGGCGGCGGACGAGGCGCAGAAGTGGGCCGACGCCGCCACGAAGTCCGCTCTCAAGGCCCAGGGTTACAAGCAGCAGGCGGACAGCAACGCGGACGCTGCGGAGAAGTCCGCAGCGGACGCCCAGGCCTCCGCCGACAAGGCGAAGGCCGCGGCGCTCGCCGCGCGCGGTGCCAGCCGGCGCGCCAACTACTGCGCGAACCAGGCGACCGCCGCCGCGGACGCCGCGACTGCGTCCGCCGTCGACGCCCAGGCCTCCGCCAACTCGGCCGCATCCTCGGCCTTCCAGGCCGGCAAGGACGCCAAGGAGGCGGCGAACGCTGCCTCCGAGGCGAAGCAGATCGCCGCCACGAAGCGCCAGCAGGAGCAGGTGGAAGCAGCCAGGCTTGCCGCGGAGGCGGCTGCGAAGGCGAAGCAGGACGGTGTCGACCAGGCCGACAACCCGGACAACGACGGGGCGAAGCAGTCGGGCACGTTCATGGGCGGCACCAAGGGTGACTGGCAGGACGCGGCCGATACGCTCGGCACCGAGTCCACCACCATGGGCTACCTGGCCGCCGTTTCGCTGCTGGCCCCGCCGCCGGCGGGCGAGATCCTCTTCACGGCCTTCGGCGCGGGCTCCCTGCTCGCCGGAGTAGAGAGCACCGTCATCTACGGGTTCACCGACGGCCTCTCCTCCGCCCACTTCCTGCTGTCGACGTTCAGCCTGGCCGTCGGCATCTACACCACCGGCGTGCCGTGGACCAGGTTCGGGGGAACGGTCGGCGCCATCGACGACGCGTACCACGGGATCGAAGGCGGCGTCCTGTCGATGGGTGTCCAGGCTCGGCGCGTCGGCGCGTCGGTCCTGTCGCCGGCCACCAGTGCCGTCGTCGATGCCGGCAAGACCGTCGGCGATGCCGTCAGCGACACCTGGCACGACCTGACGCCGTGGTGATCCGGCATCTCGTTCTTCCGACTTCCGAATACGACCGAAACGAGGGTGAGGACCGTGCTGGAGACGCGAACGGCAGTGGGTTCCCGGCCGCAGTGGCAGCGAGCCGCCCGGCGGGCACTGGGAACCGCGGCGGTGGCCGCGCTGGCCGTGTCGGCGGTGGTGGCGGGCTCGCAGGGCTCCCCGGGTTCGCAGGGTTCGCGGACCCGGGCGGCTGCGAGCGGTGGGGGCGGAAGTGCGGTGGCCCCCGTGGCCGATGAGGAGCCGGGGTACGCGGTGGAGGACTTCAGCTACCCGGGGGCGGACAAGATCCTGGCGCAGCAGAACATCGTCCTCAAGCGCGGCGACGGGCACATCGTCCTCGCCGACTGTGCCAGCGCGACCGGGCTGCTGGAGGTCTGGTCCCGAAGCAGCGCGAAGATCTGCTTCAAGGTCACCAGCGCCTCGGGCTGGCTGACCCTGGAGATCCCCCGCGTCTACGGCATCAAGGGCAGCGTCGACCAGTCCGCCCAGGTCGACATGACCACCGGCACCGAACAGCAGACCTACGACGTCGCCAAGAACGCCTTCACCGGGGTCGGCGAGAGCACGGACCCGCAGGGCCGCGACTTCACGCTCATGGAGATCCGAACCATCGCGTAGCCGCCGGCCCCGCATCCCACCCACAACCGTTCCCAGAGAAGGAAGTCGTATGTCCACCAGCGCCGCTCGGGCCGTGTTCACGGCCGCAATACTGTCGACCGCGCTCACCGCGTCCGCGCTGACCATGTCGAACGCCTCCGCCCTCGCGGGCGACCCGGTCGCGGCCGGCGCCTACGCCTACAGCGCCAAGCTGGTGATCGGCGAGGGTGACACGCAGCGGGTGTGTTCGGGCACGCTGGTGGACCCGCAGTGGGTGCTGACGGCGGCGAGCTGTTTCGCGGACACACCGGGCATGGCGGTGGCGGCCGGCCCGCCCAAGCTCAGCACGACCGTCACGGTGGGGCGCACCGACCTGTCCACCAGCGCGGGCGCGGTCACCACCGTGACGGAGCTGGTCCCGCGCGCGGACCGCGATGTCGTCATGGCCAAGCTGGCGCACCGCGTTCTGGACGTGGCTCCGGCCAGGATCGCGGCCACCGCTCCGAGCCCGGGGGAGCAACTGCGGGCCACCGGCTTCGGCCGAACCAAGGACGAGTGGGTGCCCGACCTGCTGCACTCCTCGCTCTTCTCGGTGCAGAGCGTCAGCGGCTCCGACGTCGCGCTGGCCGCGGGCTCGCAGGGTGCGGTGATCTGCAAGGGCGATGCCGGTGGTCCGCTGGTGCGGGAGCAGGGCGACAGCGTCGAGGTCGCCGCGGTCAACAGCCGCTCCTGGCAGGGCGGGTGCCTGGGGACGGCCGACACCGAGACACGTACGGATGCCGTGAGTTCCCGGGTGGACGACCTCGGTTCCTGGATCAAGGACACGGTGTTCGTCGCTCCCGGTGACCTGACCGGCGACGACAAGCCCGACCTCGTCGCGGTCGACGGCGCTGGTAATCTGCGCCTCTACCCCGGCGACGGCAAGGGCGGTCTCGGGTCCTACGTCGTCATCGGCACCGGCGGATGGTCGGGAGCCTCGGTGACCCACCGCGGCGACTGGACCGGGGACGGGCTGGAGGACGTCGTCGCCATCGTCGGCGGCGAGCTGCGCGTCTACCCCAACCGCGGCGACGGCTCACTCGCCGCGCCGATCAAGGTCGCCAGCGGTCTGCCCACCAGTTCCAAGGTCGTGGGCATCGGCGACGCCACCGGGGACGGACGCCCCGACCTGGTCATCTCGCACGACGACAAGCTGTGGCTGTACGCAGAGGGAACCGGCGCCACCCCGTCCGTCGCCGCACCCGTGCTGATCGGCAGCGGCGGCTGGACACCCATGACCATCACGGCCCCCGGCGACGCCAACCGGGACGGCCGGGTCGACCTGCTCGCCCGGGACACCCGCACCGGCGACCTGTGGCTCTACCCGGGCAAGGCCGGTGGTGGCTTCGGCACCCGCACCCAGTACGGACACAGCTACAGCACCACCATCCGCCCACTGCTCGCCGGTGCGGCCGACGCCGACGGCAACGGCGTGGCCGACATGTGGGCCACCACCAACGACGGCACCGGCACCCTGCTGTTCTACGCAGGCGCCACCGACTCCACCGGCAACCCCGTCGACGGCCCCCGCACCACGGTCGGCACCGGCGGATGGAGCGGCATCCAGTCCATCAGCTGACCGGGCGTCCGGTTCCCGGGGCAGCTCTTCGAGTTGACCGACGGTGCGTCACGAAGCACTGCTGTACCCGATGCGGCGACGGACGGCGGCGGGGCGCGACATCGCTCCGGCCCGGAGCCCGCCCTCGCCGCAGCCCGCTGTGGTAAGCCACGAGGCGCCGGCCACCACCAGGTGGTCGGCGTCCCGCGCTGTGCCTGCCGGCGGAGAGCGGTGAGGTCGGGGACCCGCTGCTCGGGCGGCAGCTTCTCCAGAATTGCTCGGGCGAGGCGATTCGACATCGGATCACTCCGCTTTCCGAGGTCAACTACCTTTCGCAGTAGGCCGATCACGGCCGGATTGGAGCGGATTGGCGACATGGGACCCGTCCGTCCAACGGGGCTGGTCGGTGCCATCGCCCGTCGTCACGGACGGACGTCCCTGCCGTCAGCTCACCTCGGGCCCGAACCGGTGCCTGTACGCCGACGGAGTGATACCTGTCTCGCGACGCATGAGCGATGGCAGGCTGGTAGCCGTTCCCAGCCCGCTTCGGCGTGCGACGATCTCGCATCGTGACTCGCCCCGCTCGATCAAGCGGCACGCCAAGGCGAGCCGCTCGCCCGTGAGCCACATCAAGGGAGTCGTTCCCAGTTGCGCCCGGAAGCGGCGGTGCAGTGTCGCCGGACTGACCGCCGCTCGCGCCGCGAGGTCGGAGACCGTGAGTGGTGCGTCGAGCCGCTCTTGGGCCCAGGCCAGGACGGGGGCCAGCGATTCGTCGAGGAGGTCGGGCATGGGACGCTCCACGAACTGCCGCTGTCCGCCGTCGCGGTGCGCCGCGAAGACCAGTCGCCGGCTCACGGAGTTGGCGACCTCGGCGCCGTGGTCGCGCCGGACCACGTGCAGCCCGAGGTCGAGTGCGGCCGCGCTTCCCGCGGCGGTGAGGATGTCACCGTCGTCCACGAACAGCACGGCTGATTCGACGTGGACAGCCAGGACGTGAAAGCGTTCGCCTGGATCGGACGGCCGGAAGTCGCCCTGGTGTGGATCTGCGGAGCCACCGGCGCGGCGGCGATCGCGCTGGCTGTCGCCGGGCTGTCGGCTGCCGCGGTAGGCCTTGGTGTGGCCTCGGTCGCGACGCTGCGGCTTGCGGTGTTGTTCATGCGGGCCGGCGGGGCCCGCCACACCCGCGGCTGACCGCGGTGCTCGTGCTACAGGTCGTCGAGCAGGCGACGGGCGTCCGAGAGCAGGCGGGCCACCTCCTGCCGCTTGTCCGCGGCGGGATCGTCCCGGCCGTCCGCGGCGCAGCCCGGGCAGCCGCTCACGGCGACCTGGAGTGCCGTCGCCGCCTGGCGAGCGAACAGCGAAAGGAGGTCCAGCTCCGGCAGGCTGGCCCGCGCCGCAGGGGCGGGATCCAGGACCTCCAGCACGCCCAGCACCTCCGCGCCGTGGATGAGGGGCGCGGCCATGAGCGCGTCGGGCACGTAGCGGGTGGACTCGGCGAGCAAACGGTCGAAGGCGGTGTTGCGGCGCAGGTCGTCGACGATCAGCGGCTCGCCGGAGGCGGCGACCCAGCCGGCGATGCCCTGACCGGCGGGAAAGCGCCTGCCGACCAGAAAGTCCTGCCCCTGGCCCGACACGGCACGGAAGACGAGCTCGTCGGTGGCCCGGTCCAGCAGCAGGATCGAGCCGGCCTCCGCGGCGAAGATGGCGCGGGCGACGTTGACCACCGACTGCAGGAGCTCCGCCGTCGCCGGCCCCAGCCGCGCGTCGGCGGAGGCGGAGGCGGAGGCGGGGGCGTGGGGGTACGTCGACTCGATCACGGGATCGTTCCCTCTCGTGGAGACGGTTGCTGCGGGAGGTCGGAGACGCGGACGTTGGCCGCGGACAGGTACAGGACGCTCTTCAGCTGAAAGGTGGTCATCCGCGGGTGGCTCGACAGGATGCGCGCGCACATCCCCGCGACGAAGGGCGTGGCGAAGCTGTTTCCCGACGTCCGGATCGACGTGCCGCCGATCCAGGCGACCTCGACGTTCTGGCCGTGCGCGAAGAACTCCACGGGCGGCTGCGGGTTGTAGAGGTACAGGTCGGGGTCGGTCTCCTGGTGGCTGCCGACCGAGATGACCGAGGCGAAGCGCCAGGGGAAGCTCTCCACCTGCGCGTTGTGCGCGGAGGCGACGATGACCGTGCGTCCGAAGTAGGCGGCGTCGGCCAGGGCGTGCAGTTCCTCGGCGAAGCGGTTCTTGGTGGTGGACAGGCTCAGGTTCACCACGTCGAAGCCCTGCTCGACGGCCCAGCGCAGGCCGGTCAGCAGCATCTCGCCGGAGCCGGAGAAGCGCTCCCCGAGCACCCGGACGCTGTGGAGCTCGCAGTCGGGGGCGATCCGGCGGATGATCCCCGCGCAGGCGGTGCCGTGGCCGCAACTGTCCGCGGCGGCGGACTCGGTGACGCGGACGCCCGCCTCGTCCTTGACGACGGCCCAGGAGCCGTCGACCGGACCCACGCCCGGGTGCTCGCCCTCCACCCCGGAGTCCACCACGCAGACCCGGACCCCTCGGCCGGTGCCGCCCACGAGGCCCGCGACGCCCGCCGCGGACGTCCCGGACGGCGTGGGAGGCGCTGGAGGCGGGCCGACGTCGGCGTGGACCGGCAGGTCCGCGGGCGTCCTGCCGCGCAGGCCCCAGGTCAGTCCGCGCGACGCGGTGGTGGCGGCGGTGGTCATGGCATCGTTCCCTTTCCTTGCGCGTGTGCTGCGAGCATCTCGGCGGCGCGCGATCCCGGACGGTGCCCCTTGGCGGCGAACCGCTGCCTGGCCGCGTCCGCCGCACGTGCCGCCTCGCCGGGACGGCCGAGCAGGAGCGCGGTGCGGGCGTGGTCGAGCAGCGCCGTCGCCTGCACGATGGGGGAGTCCGTGGCGCCGGCCGCGGCCAGTGCCCTCGCCAGCAGCCGCTCGGCTGTCTCCCGGTGTCCGTATCGGGCGGCGATCCGCCCGCGCAGGCCGTCGGCGTCGGCGGCCACGGCGGAGGGTCGGCGTTCTTCGGAGGGAGCGGCCGCGGGATCCGTTCCTGCCGTCCGGTCCGTTCCGGCCCCGGGGCTCCGGCCGGTCGGGTGTGCGCCGAGTTCGTCCAGGGCCGCCACGGCGGCCGCGGTCCGGCCGTGGTCCAGTCGGAGCCGGGCGGTGTCGAGCAGGACGCTGCGCAGCAGGCCGGTCTCGCCCAGCCGGCGGGCGGCGCCGGCGGCGGTGTCCAGCATCCGCTGGGCGCCGTGCCGGTCCCCGCCCAGGGACGCCACCGTCGCGGCGAAGAAGGGCAGGAAGACCTCCGCCTCCACGTAGCCGAGCCGTTCGGCGACGCGCTCGGCGTCGGCGAGGCTCCGCGCGGCCGCGTCGAGGTCGCCCTGGAGCGCCAGCAGCACGGCCAGCGGGCAGTTGATGGTCACCCGGACCGCGGGACGGCTGTTGCCGTGGGCGGCGAGCAGCGCGTTGCAGCGTGCCACCGCCGAGGTCACCGGCGCGGGGCCCCGCCACAGGGACACCGCCAGGGCGCCCAGGGCCGCGGCGAGTTCCTGCCCGCCGTCGGCCCGCACCGCGTGGTCGACGGCCCGGTCGAGGAGCGCGTGCGAGGCCTGGAACTGCCCGTCGGTCTGCTGCTGTTGGGCGAGCCGCAGGCAGGCCCGGGCCTGGCCGAGGTCGTCGGCGGCGCGTTCGAAGACCGGCAGGGCCGCCCGGGCTGCGGCGGCGGGCTGCTCGTCCTGGCCGAGCACCGCGAGGCTGAGCCTGGCATGCGCCGCCTCCACGGGGTTGGCGGTTCCGGCGGCGACGTCGGCCAGCAGCGTCCTGGCTTCCGCGCCCCGGCCGAGAGCGGACAGCGCCTCCCCGAGCCGCCGGGCAGCCGGTGTCCCGGCACTCTCCCCGGGGCGGTAGAGGTCCACCGCGCGGGCCAGGAGGTCGCTCGCCCAGGCGGGGTCGGTCCTGGCTGCCGCGCGGGCCCCGGCCTGGGCCAGTGTGTCGGCGGCGGCCAGACGCAGATCCCCTGTCCGTGGGCCCTGGAGGCCGAGGCCGGCCCGGTAACGGTAGGCACGTTCCAGATGGCCGCCGACGGCGGCCAGCCCCTGGCCGCGCACCGACGGGAGCCCGGCCGCCTGCTGGTGCCGGTCGGCGCGGGCCTGCTTGGCGAGGCAGGCGTAGGCGACCTCCTGGACGAGCCCGCTGGCGAAGCGCAGCGGGCGCTGGTCGGTCGCGATCAGACGCCTGCGGCCCAGCCGCGCGAGCGCCGCCCGCAGTTCGGCGGTGTCCGCGCGGTCCGCCCTGCCCGGGTCCGTTCCACGCGCCGCGTGCCGCGCTTCCGCCGGGCCCGCGCCGGGCGACGCCGCGACGCCCGCGGCATCCGTGGCGTCGGCGGGGTCCGCGGAGTCCAGTGCGAGCAGGTCCTCCTGCGCGAACTCGCGGCCCAGGACGCAGGCCAGGTCCACGACGCGGCGCTCCGCCGGATCCAGGGCGTCGAGCCGGGCGCCGATCAGCGCCTGAAGCGTCACCGGGACGTCGTCGGTGTCGAGTTCGCCACGGCAGGCCAGCAACTGCTCCAGGTGCAGGGGGTTGCCGCTGGCCCGTTCGACCAGCGCGGTCAGGCCTTCCGAGCCGTGGGCCGCGACCTCGGTCAGTTCGGTGGCCAGCTCCAGGCTCTCAGCCTCGGGCAGCCCGCCGAGGACGACGGCGCGTTCGGCCAGGCCCGGCCGCAGATCCATCAGCTCGGGTCGGCCGGCCAGCACGACCAGCACCGCGGTGCCGTCGAGGCCGTGCATGAGGCGTTCGAGGAACTCGACCAGCGCGGGGGCCGCCGAGTGGCAGTCGTCGAGGACCAGGAGTCCCGGCGCCGGGCCGCAGACGGCGGCGAGCAGGTCGACCAGCGCGGCGCAGGTGTCCTCCGGTGTGGGCGTCGGGGTGCCGTCGTGCAGCAGCCCCGCCCCGAGCAGGTCGACAGCCGCCTGTGGCGGCGGCGGCCCGTCCGGGCGCCGGGCCGTCAGCAGGGAACGCACCGCGTCGGCGAGGGGGTGCAGGCTGGCCTGTTCGCCCTGCGGGCGGCAGCGGCCGGTGCCGAGCACGGGCGTCGTCCCGAAGCCGGACAGCTTGCGCAGCCACTCGCGCAGCAACCGGGTCTTGCCCTGGCCTGCTTCGCCGCACAGCAGGAGCAGCTGCCCGCGCCGTTCGGTGCGAGCCAGGGCGAAAGCCCGGTCGAGCGCCCGTAGTTCGACGCCGCGGCCGACGAAGCGCCCGTCGGGCCGGTGCAGCCCCTCCTGGGCGTCGTCCCGCAGGGCCAGCAGCCGGTGGGCCGTGACGGGCTCGGTCTTGCCCTTCAGGTGCAGCGGGCCGACCTCGTCCGTCACGACTCCGGAGCCGGCGGCGCGCAGCGTGTCCGGTCCGATCAGGATCTCATCGGTCCCGGCGTTCTGCTCGAGCCGGGCGGCCACGTTGACCACCTCGCCCGAGACCAGGGCCTGGCGGGTGGAGACGTCCGAGCCGGTGACCACACGGCCGGTGTTGACGCCGATGCGCGCGTGCAGCCTGACCCCGAGCGTCGGATACAGCTCGGCGTTCAGCCGGCGCAGCGCCTCCTTCATGCCCAGGGCTGCGGCGAGGGCCCGTCGCGCGTCGTCCTCACGTGCCGCGGGCACGCCGAACACCGCCATCACCGCGTCGCCGATGAACTTCTCCACGGTCCCGCCCCGGTCCTCGATCTGCTGGCGCATCAGCTCGAAGTAGCGGAGCGTCACCGAGCGCAGGATCTCCGGGTCGAGCGCGGCGGACAGGGCGGTGGACCCCACCAGATCGCAGAAGAGAAGCGTGACGATCTTCCGGCTCGCCGTCGTGCGGGTCGTGGTGCACGGCGCGCCGCAGGCGGGGCAGAAGTGTGCGTCGGGCGGGAGCGTGCGCCGACACGAGGGGCAGCACATGGGGGTCCTCACGGGTCGCGGGCCGGCATGGCGGACGGTCAGAAGAGGGCGCCACCGGCGACGTCGGCGTGGGCCTGGACCTCGGGGCCGACGTCGTCGAGTCGTCCCTTGATGTCCAGGAGCACGGCCAGCTCCTCCCCGGTCAGGGAGCGGAGGACGGCGTGCTGTTCCTCGGTGAGCGCGTGGATGCCGAACCCGGCGGCCTCGAGCGCGGTCAGCGTGTCCTTGGACAGGTCAGATGACATGGCGGTGCTCCTCCATCGGTTCCGGGTCCGAGACGGTTGTCGGCTTGCCCTGGGCGGTCGCCAGGTGGTCGAAGAGCCGGGTGAGGGTGTCGGCGGTGTGCACGGCGCAGGCGCAGACCTCCGAGAGCCGGCGCCGGGTCAGCGGCAGTGTGTCGAGCAGGTGGTGGAGCCCGGCCAGGTGGTCGGTGTCCAGGTCGGCGTGCTCCCGGACGGTGCGGAACGCCGCAGCGGGGTAGCCGGTCCGGGCCGCGAGCAGCTCGGCCAGGCCCGGCGCGGGGGCGTTCCCCTCCAGGACGGCGATGTAGCCCAGCAGGACGACGGGGTGCCGGTGCTCGATCCGGTAGTACTGCGCTCCCACGAGTTCGACGACCAGGGCGTGCGGCACCGCGGCCGCGACCCGGTGGGCGGGGGCGCCGACGGCTGCCAGGTCCTCCAGGATCCAGTCGTCGTGGCCGCGTTCCTCCTGCGCGCGGTCCCGGAACCAGTCGGGGAGCATCGCGGCCAGGGGGTCCTCGAGCTGCGCGCAGCGCTGGACGGCCCGTTCCAGCAGCGGCACCGAGGCGGCGACCAGGGCGTGCATGGCCGTCAGATAGCCGAGATAGCGCACGGGGAGGTCGTCGGCGGACCAGAGCCTGCGGGCGGCCCGCTCGATGCCCGGCCGGGTCAGGGCCAGCATGGTGCCCAGCCACGCGGAGGCCGGCCGGTCGGACGCCTTCGAGTCGGCGGTCTGCCCGGTGGGGGTGTGCCTGCCGCCGGCCTCGCGGATCACCTGGTCCTCCCCGGGCGGTAACCGGCGTCGCCACCCGGGGCCACCAGGTGCGCGTAGGGGGCGCAGCCGTAGGCACGGACCAGGGCGGCGGGGCCCGCCGCGCGTGCCTGCCGGGCCGCCGCCTGGTCGAGCAGGGACCCGACCGGGCCCGCGGCGTCGCGGGCGGCCCCGGCGTGGACGGCTGGGTCGCGGTGCAGGGTGCGGCAGGCCGCACACGGGCCGGCGGTGTCCGCGCCGCCGCGGGTCCGCTCGGCGGCGAGGGCGCGTTGCGCGTAGCGGTCGCGAACGCGGAGCGGGCCGACGGCACGGACGAGCCGCAGTTCCGGCGAGGCCAGGGAGCGGCGGCGCACCGTCGGCCAGTCGGCGGCGTCCACGTGGCCGAGCGAGAGGTGGGCGGGCACGGGCCGGCGGTCCACCGTGTGCTGGTTGCAGCAGGCGACCACGGCCCCGTCGAAGGCCACCACGGGCCACGCCGCCATGGCGCAGGGCATCGCGGGCGCCGCCTGGCCCGGTGGTGGCGCGGCGTGCGCCCAGCCTGCCGCGCGGCCCACCTGGCGGACCTCGTTGACCAGCATCGGGGCGCGGTCGCCGAAGGTCCGGCGGACGGCGGCGATGACGTCGGCCAGGTAGGGGTCCTCCGCGCTGCTGCCCGCGAGGTGGAAGCTCACGGCGACTCCGGCGTCCAGAACGCCGCGCACGACGCGGAACACGTGCTCGCGCGGGACCTCGCGTTCGTGGTACTCGTCGAGGCTGGCGGAGAAGTGGTCGACTGCGGTGATCGCCTGCCGGATCGGGCCCGGAACACGCTCGCCTCGGGCGAAGAACATGCCGCTCAGCAGCGCCACACGGGTGCCGACGGCCTGGGCCGCGCGGGTCAGGCCGATGACCAGGTCCGGATGCAGCAGCGGTTCGCCGCCGGTCAGCAGCATCACCTCCGGCCGGTCCTCGCAACGGAAGGAGCGGACGAACCCGAGCAGCCGCCCGGGGTCCGGGCGCTCGGCCGCCTCGGGGCCGGAGCCGGCGGAGCAGTGCGCGCAGCGCAGCGGGCAGCGGCGGGTCACCGCGACCAGCAGTCCCGCGCACGGCTCGGGCCGCAGCCCCATGATCTCCGCCAGTTCCATGCTGTCGCCTCCTTGGCGGCGGTGTCTCCCCGTCCCCGGTCCGTGACGGGGACCGGACGGCGTGACCGCCGGGCACCACGGTGCCGGGCGGGGGTTGCTTTCCGGTTCGGGCGGGCTTCGCCGCCGGTATGGACGCAGGTGGTCAGACGCGTTCGCGCGCGTACACGTGCGTCAGCGGAGGCAGGACGTAGCGCGCCGCGTGCGCGGAGACCTCGTCGACGGGCGAGACGACGACCCCGGCCGCGATGAGCCGTTCCACCTCCCGCAGGGCGTGCCGGTGGTCGCGTCCCATCAGGTCCGCCGCCTGGTCGAGGGTGAAGGGGACGCTCAGCGGCAGCGGTCCCAGTTGGGCGAGCGCGGCCCGCTCGGGGACGTCGAGGGCGTTCCACTGGTCCCCGAGCGGGAGGCGGACCGCGACCGGGCCCACCGCCAGCTCGTCCAGCAGGCCGTGGGGGTCGGTGAGTCGGTCGGCGAACTCGGCCAGCGGGACGTGCCGCAGCACCGACAGCTTGTGCGCGGCGACGGAGACGGCGAGAGGAAGCAGCCCGCAGGAGGTCACGATCGCCTCGGCCGCGGCCGGGTCGCAGCACACCCGGCGTCGGCCGATGACGGCGGCCAGGAGGTCCAGCGCCTCCTGCGGGGTGAAGGGGGGAAGCTCGAAGCGTGCGGCGGCCCCGGCGGTGACCAGGGGCGCACGGCTCGTCAGCACGACCGAGGCCGGACCCTGTTCGGGCAGCAGCGCGCGCACGGACTCGACGTCGCGGGCGTCGTCGAGGACCAGCAGCAGGCGACGGGTCCCGAGCCAGGTCCGCCAGGCGGAGAGCGCGTCCTCGGCGCTGGCCGGCGCGGGTTCGTCTGAGGTCGTGTCGCGCCCGAGCTCCGCCACGACCTCGGCGGGGGTGCGCACCGTCCCGTCCGGGCGGGCGAGCCGGACGAAGAGCTGTCCGTCGGGGAAGTCGTCGCGCAGCCAGTGTGCGGCCTGCACGGCCAGCGTGGTCTTGCCGATGCCGACCGGCCCGGTCACCGCGACCAGACGTCGGCCGGACCGGACGGTGGCGACCAGGTCGTCCAGTTCCTCGGCCCGTCCGGTGAATCCGGCGGGAACCTGCGGCAGCCGGTTCGTGCACGGCTGCGGCCGCGGGGCCCGGGTGGCGGCGCGGGCGAGGCGCTCACCGTTCGGGCCCTCGCCTGCGTCGGCGGCGGCGCGGGCCGGCGGACGAGGGGAGCGGGCGGCTGAGCCCTGGTCGGTCAGGACGGCGCGGTAACAGGCGTCCAGTTCGGGGCTGGGGGAGAGTCCGAGCTCGCGTGAGAGCTGTTGGCGCAGTTCGGAGTAGACGGCCAGGGCCTCCGTGCGGCGTCCGGCCTGGTGCAGCGCCGTCAGCTGCAGGGCGCGCAGCCGCTCGCGCAGCGGGTGCTGCTCGGCAAGGTCGGCCAGCGCGTTGACCACCGGCCGCGGGTTGTCCAGCCGCAGTTGGACCTCCGCCCAGTCCTCGACGGCGCTGACGTGCGCCGCCCCGAGACGCTCGGCGGCTGCCCGGACGAGGGGTGAGTGCCCCAGTTCCGCCAGCGGCGGACCGGACCACAGGTGCAGCGCCTCGGCGAACAGGGCCCCGGCCCGCTCGTGCGCCGCCTCGTCGCAGGCGTCCGCCGCCGCCTCGCGTCCGGCGCGCAGCAGGCTCTGGAACCGGAGCGTGTCCAGCTCCGACTCGTCGACCCGGATCAGGTAGCCGCCGGGCCGGTGGACGAGCCACTCGCGACCGGCGTCGACGGACGCGAAGAGCCGTCGCAGCGTGGACACGTACACCTGGAGGTTCTTACGCGCGGTGCGCGGCGGTTCGTCCTGCCACACCACCTCGGTGAGCGTGTCGACCGAGACCGGTGTGTTGGGCCGGCAGAGCAGGAAGGCCAGGACCAGACGCTGCTTGAGCGGGCCCAGGTCCAGCGGTCGGTCCTGCGCCTCGGCGCCGAGGGGACCGAGCAGGCGGAATCGCAATCGGGCACTGCTGCCTGTGGAGCCGAGCACGAGACCCCTTCCCTGTGAGGTGCGGCCGTGGAGTGGCATCAGCCAGGATGAATGCCGAAGACGGCTAGGATTCATCTCAGTTGACGCTGAGACAGTATGAAGGCGTTCGTCCGAAGGCAGTCAAGATGCCGACCACCGCGCAAACCAGCCAACTCCGGTGCTGCTCACCGGGAGTGAGCCGAGCGCGGCCCGGTCCGGCAAGCCCGGTCGGCCTGCGCCGATACCGGCGGCATACCGGCGCCGAACCGAGTTCGAGGCGGCGCCCCCTAGGTTCACCACCGCACCACTCGTCAGCCCCGGCACGAGGAGCACAGATGAGCTCGCAGCCCACAGCGGACCAGGACGAGGCGGAACCCGAGGCGGTGCTCTCCCTCCAGGAGACACCCGCCGTCGAGACCCGGAGCAGCGAAGTCCAGGCCCACATCAGTGGATTGAGCGTCGCCGTCTGCGGCGCGAACCAGTGACCTCGCCCTCGCGTCGTCGCACAGCACGTCACCCGCACAAGTGACCCGACCCAACAGGAGGAACGCCATGAGCACCAACGAGCCCGTCGCCGAGAACACCAACGTCGAGACCGAGGCCGTGCTGTCGCTCCAGGAGACCCCGGCCGCCGAGGCCGAGGCGCAGGACGACGTCCAGGCCCACAACAGCGGCCTCAGCGTCCTGGTGTGCATGAGCCAGCAGTGACCTTGCTGCGCGAGGGGTGCGCCGGCCGCTTCGGCCGGCGCACCCCGCCACCTCACCACGGACAAGCGACGTGAGCACCAACCGGCCCGGCTCCCACAGCGCGGCGCCCGCCTGGACCGCGACGGCCGAAAACAGGGACGCCGGGACCACCGAGGCCGTGCTGTCGCTCCAGGAGACCCCGGCCGCCGAGGCCGAGGCGCACGACGACGTCCACGCCCACATCGCCATGAGCGCGATGAGCCTGGCCGCGCGCTGCGCCGAACGGAACTGACGGAGGCAAGGAAGTGGACGCCACGGATCCGAACGCGGACCCGGCCGAGGTCGAGACCCAGGCCGTGCTCTCGCTGCAGCAGGCCCCCGCGGCCCAGACCGCGGACGACGGCGAGGACGACGTCCTCGCGCACAACAGCGGCCTCAGCGTCTACCGCTGCATCGAGACGAACTGAGGCCACCCGCGAGGCGGCGCCGACCCCGCCAGGCGGCGCCCCCCGCATGTCATCCCCGCTGTCATCCCAGGAAGGCAGGCCTACCATGATCGGCGCACCCACCCCCGACGAGAGCTCCGAGACCCTTCCCGAGACCGTGCTCTCCCTCCAGGAGACGCCCGCCGAGACCGACCCGGAAGCCGAGGTCGTCGCACACTTCAGCGGTGGCAGCTTCCTGGTCTGCACCGGCCAGAACTGACCGACCGCGCCCCGCGGCGCGCGCGTGAGTGCGCCCGCGCCCCTCGTGGCGCGGGCGCACTCACGCGCTGCGCCGCCCTAGTTGACGGGAGCCCTGCATGGCCGACACAGCGTCCGAGTTCGCCGTGGCCGACCGGGAGTTCTACGCACCGCTGGCCGCCACCGCGGCGCCGCGCGGTCCCCTCACACCCAGCCGCACCGCAGCGGGCTGGCGCGCCACCACCTCCGGCATCTGGGTCATGTGGCACCGCGACGGCCTGCTCGTCCCGAAGGACGGGTGGAAGGTCCACGTCTCCGCCCGTCGTTCCCGGCTGGCCCCGGTGCTCGACACCGTGGCCGGAATCTGCTTCGCCCACGACGTGGCGTTCAAGCACATCGCCTCCGACGAGTTCTACTGGTGGGTCCACCACAAGCACGCGTCCCGCGCCCAGAGCGGCAAGTTCATCGCCGTGTACCCGCCCGGTCCCGCGGCGGCCCGCCGGCTGATGGAGGACCTCTGCGCGGCGCTCGACGGCGAGAGCGGCCCCTACATCCTCTCCGACCGGCGGTACCGGCCCAGCGCGCCGGTGTCCTACCGCTACGGGGCGTTCGCACCCCGGGAACGCCTGGAGGCGGACGGCACCGGCACGCCGCTCGTCCTCGACGGGCACGGCCGAGCCGTCCCCGACCGGCGCGACATCGCCTTCCGGCTGCCCTCGGGCGTGACCGACCCCTTCGTCGGGCCCCGCGCGAACCGGGCGTCCGCCACCGCGGACACCTCGCTCCACGGCTTCGCGGTCGGGGCGGCGGTCCGGCACTCCAACGGCGGCGGGGCCTACCTCGGACGCGAGGTCGCCACCGGGCGCAAGGTCTTCATCAAGGAAGCCCGCCCCCACCACGGCCTGGGCGAAGGCGAGAGAGACGCCGTCGCCCAACTGGACGGCGAGTGGCGCACGCTCACCGCCCTGCAGGCCGCCGCCCCGGGCCTGGCCCCCGAACCGATCGCCCGATTCCGGGTGTGGGAGCACGAGTTCCTGGTCACCGAGTTCATCGAGGGCATCGCCCTGAACAAGCTCGTGGCCACCACCCACCCGCTGATCATCGCCGGATCCGCTCCCGAGGACTTCGACGCCTACTACGCCCGCTGCGAGCGGGTCCTCACCGCCATCGAGGAAGCCCTGGCGCGGCTGCACGCGCTCGGCTACGTCTTCGTCGACGTGAGCCCCGGCAACGTGCTGGTCGCGCCCGACGACACCGTGCGGCTCGTCGACTTCGAGGCCGCCCGAGGCCCCGGCGTCGAGCCGACACTGCTGGGCACACCCGGCTACTCGCCCCCCGCAGACCTCGTGGAACGCCACGGCCCCACCGTGTACGACGACTACGGGGTCAGCGCGCTGACCCAGCTGCTGGTCGGCCCCCTGCACCACACCGTCGCACGCCACGCCGCCGCCCTGCGCCACCTCCACCGCGACGTCACGGAACAGGCGCCCCTGCCGTCGACGCTGTGGCAGCGGGTCGTGCGCCACCACGCACTCGACGACGCGCCCGAGCTCCCGAGCCCGCAGGAGGTGGCCGAGGATCCGCTGCGTCACCTGAGCGCGCTGCGGGACGCGGTGGCCGACGCCCTGGAGGCCATGGCCGATCCCGACCACCCGGACCGGGTCTTCCCGTCGGTGCCGCGCGGCTACCGGACCAACACCGTCTGCGTCGCCTACGGAACCGCCGGCGTCGTCCACGCCCTCACGCGCGCCGGGCGCGCACTGCCGGGCGGTGTCCTGGACCGGCTGCGGCGCGAGGCCACCGACGCGGCCGACCGGATCGGGCCCGGCCTCTACGTCGGCTCGGCGGGCCTCGCCTGGGTGCTGGCCGACCAGGGACTGCTCGACGAGGCCGAACACCTGCTCGCCAAGGCCGACCGGCATCCGCTCACCGAGGCGAGTGCGACGCTGTTCGGCGGCGCGGCAGGAGTGGCCCTGGGCCATCTCGCCCTCCACCGGCACACCGGAGACGAACGCCACCTCGACCGGGCCCGCGCGCTGCTGACCGCCCTGCCCGTCGGCGACGCGCTCACGCCCCGGCTCGGCGACAACGACGCGACCGGCCTGCTGCACGGACGCTGCGGCGTGGCGCTTGCCCTGCAGCAACTGGCCACGGTCACCGGGGAGGACGAACACCTGCACCGGGCCGTGGCACTGCTCCACGCCGAACTGGACCGGGCGATCGACCCGCTCGCGCCCGGGCTGGTGTTCCCGGTGTCGGACACCGACCGGCGGGCCATGCCCTACCTGTACTGCGGATCGGCCGGGCTGGTCCACGTCGCGAGCCGCTGCCTGCGCGCCGCCCCCGACGCGCGGCTCACGGCCGCGATGCCGCGCCTCCTCGCCCCGCTGCGCGGCACCTTCACCGTGATGCCCTCGCTGTTCCCCGGGATGGGCGGGCTCGCCTTCGTCCTGGCCGAACACGCCCGGCTGACCGGTGACGCCACCTCGCACACCGCCTCCCTGCGCGCCGCGCAGGCGCTGTTCAAGCATGCCGTCCCGCACCCGACCGGGGTGCGGTTCCTCGGCGAGGGCCTGCTGCGCTACAGCGCGGAGCTGTGGAGCGGCTCCGCCGGCGTGCTCCTGGCCCTCGACCAGGTGCTGACGCCGCGCGCGGACCGGCTCTTCACCCTCGACACCCCGGACCCGGAGCCGGCGACGTCCACGCCGCCTCCCTCTCACGCCGGGGTGCCGAGGTGAACGCCGCGCCCCGGGATCTGACGCTGTACTGGTGGGGCCAGACGGCCTCCGCGTTCGGCTCCGTCTTCACCGCGGTCGCGCTCCCCGTCGTCGCCGTGGTGCAACTGGGGGCCTCACCGGCCCAGGTCGCGCAGGTGAGCGCGGCCGCGACCCTGCCCGTCCTGCTCCTCGGGCTGCCCGTGGGCGTGCTGGTGGACCGGATCGCCCGGCCACGACGGGCGTTGCTGACCCTGGACACCGTCTCCGCCGCCGCGGTGGGCGTGGTGGCGCTGGGCCTGGCCGGTCACCTGGTGACGATCGGGTGGCTGGTGCTGCTGGCCCTGGTGCAAGGCGCCGTCACCGTGGTGACCGAGGTCGTCTACTTCGTGCATCTGCGTCAGCTCACCGAGAGCACCGACGGCGGCGGCACCAGCCCTCTCGCCCGGGCCCGCGCGCGGCTCCAGGCGGGCGAGTTCGGTGCCGGCCTGGTCGGCCGGCTGCTGGCCGGCCCGACCATCGTCGTGCTCGGCGCCGCGGCGGCGCTCGCCGTGGACGGGCTCAGCTACCTGCTGAGTCTCGCCGCACTGCTCACCATGCGGCGTGCGGCGGCCGCGCCGCGCACACCGGCTGCCGGGCGCGCCGCCCGGCCGCGTGACGCGTTCGCCGGGCTGCGCCTCCTTGTCGGCGACGACTTCCGCCGGGCGCTGACCGTGTTCCTGGTCGCGCCGGTCTTCGCCGCCGCCGGGGTCACCGCGCTCACCGCACCCTTCCTGCTGCGGGTGCTGCACGTCCCGGCCGCCGTCTACGGCGTCACCGGAGCGGCCGCCGGGCTGCTGGGGATGGTGGGATCGATCGTCGCCAGTCGTGTGCTCGCGCCGCACCGGGACGCACGCCGGATCATGGCGGGCGCCTTCACCTGCGCCATCGGCGCGGCGCTCCTGCTTCCGCTGGCGGGCGGCCCGCTGCCGGTGGCGCTGTGCTGCGCGGCACTGGGGATCGGGGTGCCGATCTTCTTCGGCTCGATCGCCAATGTTGCCCTGGGCCCGGTCCTGGTCTGCGACGTCGCCGAGGAGGCGACCGGCCGCGTCATCGCCACCCTCCAGGTGGTCGCGGCGGCGGCGACGACACTCGGCGCGATCACCGGCGGCGCGCTGGGGGAGTGGCTCGGCGTGCGCTCGGCGATGTGGGGGCTGGATCTGGGGGCGCTGGCCGCCGTCCTCCTGGCGCTGCCGACCCTGCTGCGCTCCGGCCGACCCGGCTCAACGCCCGCCGGCCGGCGGGGGACAGGGGACGCCGCCGATGCCACCGACGTCACCGCTGTCATGGAGGCGGCGGCGGAACTCGACGGCCACCTGGGCGAGCCGGCGCACCTCGGAGTCGAGGGACACGGTCCCGCCGTGCAGTGACGCCGCCGGGCCCTGGCGTCCACTCGGGCGCGGGCCCTGGCGCGGACCCGGAAGGGCCGCGGCGCCCGGGCCGGGACGCCGCCCCGCCCGGAAGTTCGCCAGGGCCTGCGCCAGCAGCGCGGCCTCGGCGACAGCGTCGACCTCCGGGGCATCGCCGCACTCCATGGGGGAGCAGCCGTCGGCGTCGTCCACGATCCCCGAGCCGTCGCGCGGTGGGGTGTCGCGCCGGGCTGTGGATGCGGGCGTGGGCGTGTAGGGGCGCAGCAGGAGCACCGCGTCGCGGATCTCGATGACCCGCCGGTACAGCGCGAACTCCGCCCGCCAGGGCAGCACGTGCGGACCGGAGCGCACCGGCTGCAGCGCGATCTGCGGGAGCTCCGCGTGGAGCGCCGCCCACAGCGGATGGATGGCCCGGTGGCTGCGGCAGGCACGCAGCCAGCGGACCGGAGCCAGCAGGTGGAAACCCCAGAGCGTCGCTGTGGCGCCCCCCGTGGTCAGCACCGCGCACAGGGCGCCGAACAGCATCGACACCGGGTCGTCGCTGCCGCCCTGCGTCCCGTTGCGCAGCACGTCCAGCACGTCGTCCAGCGACCAGGCGGTCCACAGCATGCCGACGGCCACCGCCCCGGCCAGCAGCCGCAGCCCGACCCGGACCGGACCCGGCCCGGTGCCGCGGCCGTGCGCTTTCAGCGAGCGGACCAGCAGCGCGAGACACGCGAGCGCGTAGCCCGTGAACAACGCGTTGTAGGCGATCAGCAGCCACTGGCCGGCGCCGTGCACCACCAGCAGCCCGGACCTCTCGACGCTGGGGTGCGCCAGGAAAAGCAGCAGGCAGGACGTCAGCTGCACCGCGACGGCGACGGCCAGATGCGGGGTCTCACGTAACCGTCGTTGCCCCCGGGGCGCCCAGGCGGACGGTCGGGGCCGGGCACCCGGGTCCGCGCCGAGCCACAGCGAGGTCAGGGCGAGGAAGGTGAGGCTGGCCCGGCGCAGGCCGTCCCCGACCAGCATCGCCACCGTGCTCGAGGACGACCTGGTCACCAGTGCCCAGGCGGCCGGGGAGAGCACGACGAACGACAGCGCCAGGCAGACCGCGAAGCCGCAGACATAGAACTGCGCGGTGGCGTTCGCGGAGTTGGCCTCCTTGAGCCGCCACCGGGCGAGGCGACGGACCCCGAACATGAACAGCAGGACGGCGGTGATCCACGCCAGCGCCTCAGTCACGGCGCGAGCGGACGCGGGGCGGAGCCAGCAACGACCCCAACCGGGTGTCGCCGGGCTCGGCGAGGCTTCGCCGCTCGTCCTCCAGGGCGGCCCGGCAGCGGATCAGCGTGGCGATCAACTCCGCCTCCCGCTCCTGCGGTTCGCTGTACGCGGAGCGCCCGAGGACCCGGTGGACGAGCGCAGGCGGAAGGTTGGGGAACAGCAGCTGAGCCGTCGACTCCCGGGTGGCGGAGCTCTGGTGGTGCCCGCAGATCAGATGGGCCACCTCGTGGAGCAGGATGTGCTGCTGGTGCAGGGCCGTCGTGTCGGCGGAGTAGGAGATGTAGTCGGCGTCGTCGGTACTGGCGAGCAGACCGCACGGGACGTTCGGCCGGGCCGCCATCGGCAGCAGCCGGATGGGGCGGCCACGGCGCCGCTCCAGCGTCGCGACGAAGTCGACGACGTCGAACGGGCTGGGGAGGGCGAGCGCGTCGACGGTCCGTCGGCAACGCTCCATCAGTTCCCTGGTCTCCCGGTCGGCGAAGCGACGCGGTCGTCCGAACATGCTGTGCCCTCTCGCAGGTGCGGCCGTGGGAGAGCCGTGATCGACGCTGGACCGTGCCGTCACATTCTGCGAGACCGTGGCCCTGCGCGGAAGAGTACGGTCCTCATCTCGGTCCGCCCCCGTTCGCGCCCGAGCCCCGCCGGATGCCCGGGCGGTTCTCCTCGGGCCCGCTCCTCCACCGCCAGGGCGCGCCGGGAACGATCAGCGGGGATCAGTCCACCCCGGACGTACTGCCGCCCGGGGCCCCCTCGCGGTGGGCGAGCATGTCGATGAGGTCGCTGATCGCGACCATGCCCTCGGGGGACAGGTTCACCGCGCGCAGGGCCATGTTGCGCACCCCGGCATGGCGCAGCGCCCCCAGCAGGGCGAGGTCGTCGAAGACGGCCCGTCCCTGCTCGTCGTCGAAGAAGTACGCCACCGGCACCTGGAAGAAGGCAGCCAGAGCCTCCAGATGACGCTTCGTCGGATTGTCGCGGCGGCCGGTCCGCAGCTGCCACAGGTAGGTGGTCGAGAAGCTCTCGCCCGTCGCCTCGCGGCAGCTGCGGGCGACCTCCTCGTTGCTGAACTGACGCTGGCCCGGCCCGCGGACCACCTGGAACAGGGTCTCGATCCGCTCTGCCAGCGCGCCCGCCGCTCCTGTCGTCGGCTCCGCGATCTCCTCTGGCATCGTCACCTCCCCGGCCGGGTTCTCCCCGTCGCCCTGGCCGGCCCGAATGCCGCGACGAGTCACACGGAGGTCCCAACCTACTACAGCGAAAGGCACGCCAGACGAACCGGGGCGCAGCACCTGAGGGAGTGCGGGCGCTGTGCCGGGACCGGCGCAAGCGCGGGTATCTCGCCGGATCGGGGCGTGGTCGATTCCGCAGGCGGATACGATCGCGTGCGAACACCTGTCACCTGGCACGTGTTTTCCTGAAGTGTCATGAAAGAGGGGGAATCGCAGCAGGGGCCTCACCCTGGTTCGACGACTCGCCACCACCAGCGAAACCCATCGCACCCCTGGCGGCACACACGCATGGGCCCAGCGCGTCCTCACCGACGGTGAACTGACGTCGGCTGTTTCCGAACCCGCGTCCACGCATGTCTGAAGTCGCCTGCGCGGGGCAGTTCACCGCAGTGCGCCAACGGCAGTGGGCGGCGGCCTATCCCTCCGAGTGGCCCGTAACATCCTGGATCTTCTGGTCAAAGGTCACGCTTACCACAACCCGGTACGGCACGATGTGCACGGATCCTTCTGGCAGCAACACGCGTGCCTCACCGCACTGCCAGATGCGCTTCCAACCCAGCACGATTCGCACTGCGGCACGTTCTGGGACCGTGACGCTGATTTCCTCCTCGAACAAGTGCGTACTGCCGATCGAGTGGGTGAGCGTGCGCTGAAGTTCGGCTTCAATGCTTCCCTTGGCCGAGAGCCACAGAAGGTTGGCGTTCACCTCACCGCTGACGGTCTGGCTATGGCTTGCGCCCAGAGTCAGGGTTCGGGTCCACTCGCGACTGGCCTTCAAGCTGCGGGTGACAGGGGCAGGACTGGCGCTGTTGTCGATCAGCCGCACGTCCTCACCGAGCCATTCCTCGATGCGTTTCGTCTCCGTCACCCCCAGGACCCGGGCGTCTCCAGCCCCGGAAACAGAAGGTGGGGGAGCTGGTGGGTCGTCGAGGCGTTGCAGCAGGATTCCGCCGGCCTTGTATTGGGATTCGAAGCGGATGACCTGATGGGGTTCTACATGGAAGCGCAGTATCTCGCTGGGCTTGTCGCCAAAGTTGAGCCTGTCGATCAGCGGCGCATAGCGCAGTTGGATGTGATGGTCGCCGAGTGGCACTGGGATGGTGGCTTCTGTCCCGTGGCGCAGCCGGGCCACCTGAACGTCGTCGATCCACACGAAGTAGGACTCCAGCTTGTACCAGCCCACTCGGCGTATTACTACTGTCCCGCCAGAAATGTCCAGACGCTCCGTCATCAACGCACTCCGGCTGGCTCGTAGGCGGCGTCCCACCCGATCAGGTAGCGCTGCAGGGAGGTCTTGGGGATACCGTTTTTTGCGGCGATCTCGCCGAGACTGCTTCCCTGCTGCTTCCGGCGAGCGCCTCGTCCGCCGCTGGAACGGCCCGGGAGAAGGTCCGACACCACCCCCTCGCCCGCACACCACCGCCCGAGCGGCACGTACACCTGACGCCGGGTTATCCCCAGCATCGCGGCGACCTCGTCCGCGTTCGCCAGGCCCACCCTGCCCTTCTCGGCGAGCGGCCCGATTACCTCGGCCTGCCGTACCGCGGCATCCCACACCTCGGCCGGAGCGGTCAGCACCCCACGCTCGGCCATCGGCCCCTCCGCCAACCAGGCCCCCTCCGTAACGCGCACACGACTACGAACCAGCTCGACCGTAGTGCAGGCGACTTCGGCCTGTCCGCCGGTTCGCAGATCCTTGCACGCAGTGACGGAACCCCAACTCATCAGTTCACGTGACTGCGAACATTCACAGCTTTCTTGGACGGTCGTCAGAAGACGTTGGCTTCTTGACGAGCACCTGGCCGCGCCGGAAGGGGCAGCTGGCGTGCCGTGCCATCGGGCCTTGGCCGATGGCCGTCCCGGGCGTGACGAGCGCGCGGGGACCAGGTCGTGGTCGACCTGACGCCGGGCCCGCGAGGCCGCACCGGGCAGATCATCGTGCTCGACCACGAGCCGAGATTCGGCGCCGACCTCTTCGCCGAGTCCCTCACCGACCTGGTGCTCAATCCTGACCGCAACTGATACTCCGGCCGGAGCCGGGACCAGCCGCGGCGCGCGGCCCTCGACACGCCCGGCTGTCCGGTCGGCGGCTCAGTTCAGCGTGTCCGGGCGGGCTGCGCTGCGGTCGCCTGGGTCCGGCCGGTCGGAGCCAGTCGTTCCTGGTGTGCTCGAAGGGCCACTTCGGTCCGGAGTGTCGGCCGGGTGGGACCAGGGTGAGGATCCCGTATACGAGGGCTGGGGCTATGAGGACGACTTGCTCGGGTCCGTGGCCGTGACGCGGCTCGGTGACGGACACCCTCGCGCAGAAGGCGAAGAGGCCCGCGAGCACCACGACGCCCGTCCTGTTCCTGTCCCGCGCCATCGCGCCCCTCCGCCCTTCTCGTACCAGCCGACCGCGCGCACGGGTGCCTCCGGGGCAGCGCAGTCTGCCTTGGGCCCCGGGGCGCGGGCATGAGCCCGCGTACTCAGGTCGGCTTCCGCCAGCCTGCCCGTTCGCCCCTTTTCGCCTGTTCGGGGGACTGCTGGCCCGCTGTGACTGAGCGCCTCAGTTGGCGAGTTGAGTGTTGGCCGGGTGCGTTGGCCGGGCAGGCCATCGCTGGCGCTGGGCCTGTGAGCCTGCTTTGAGCGGTCGCCCGCTCATCCACAAGGTGCTGTGTCCTGAGTGCTGTGGACGGCGTGCATAGTCGGGGCGCTGGTGCGGGCCCGGTCTGGTCGCGTCGGGGCGGTCGCATCCGGACGCGACCGCCCGGGGGTTCACCGCTTCGACGCGGTCTGTTGCACCGCCAGTCGACGTCGTACGGTGTTTTGCTGGGAGAGGGGGCGGAGTTGGACACACCGCAACGGATCATTCGGCGCAACTGGATCTTCTGGCAGTTTCTGATCTGCCTGGCCGGCGTGGCTGGCCTGCTCTTCGTTTATGCGATCGTCCAGCAGAACCTTGCGGCGACGCACCCCAGCGCCGCGCCGATCCAGCTTCTCGATATCCAGAGTGCGACTGCGGCAGTGCTGGCAACCGGTGGTGCACTGCTCGCCCGGGCGCAGTATGCCACCGCAACACGCCCGATGATCGGGTTCGACGGACAAGTGGTCCGTATATCGCCGGACGCGGACGAGTTGGTCTGGGGCTGCAAAATCCGCAACGGCGCGCAGGATGCAGCGACCATTTGGGACGTCAAGTACTCCGTGCGGTTCCTCGGACACAATCAGCCAGCTGCCGAGTCATGGCTCGATCACGACGCACTGACAGACGAGTTGAAGCGCGTCGGGCTACGCGCGGACATCGACTACGTGATCAAGCTGTGGACGCGCGGGGCACCACTGGCCGGGCAGGAACGTTCCATGCTCGGCTGGTTCAGCCCGCACGCGCTCAGCGTGATCGACAGGATCAGCGTTCGCGTCCAGGTGGTCGACCGCGTCGGCGACCTGCACGAACGCTCGAACAACCTGCTCAAAGCCGTGATTCGCAAACCGCGGCGGGCCACTCCGGACTGGTGACACCCCATGTGGTCGGGTAGCCGGGCCACGGCAACGTGGCCCGGCTACCCGACCACATGGGCTGCGACTGAGCGTTTCAGCTGGCACGTTGAGCGAGTCGCCGACCATCGATGCTGTGCACAGCCGTTCCCGGAGGAACGGATCTTGGCGCTTCGCGCCGCGCTGACCAGACAGAGCGCTGGATTTCGGGCGGGGGTCGATGGTCGCGGTACTTGTCACCGGATGGTCGGCCTTGTTGTCACCTGCTCCGACTAATCAGTCACCGCAAGGGTTCTGCCGACGGTCAGTAGGTCCAGGCGTAGAGGCCCCCGCCTTTACTCGCCGCCAACGTCGCGAGTCGGGCTACGCCCTGGAGTACCGCCAGCAGATCATCATCGGTCATGTCGTCTCCATCGGCTGACCGAAGCCTCGCGGTCCAGCGGCCTGCCAGCTCCTCCAGGTCGGTGGAGCTGGCGTTGGCCAACGCCCGGGTCAACCGCCTGGGGAAAGCAAAGACCTGGATCCCATCATTCAAGGGGGCCGTGACCCATTCCGGCCACACCCACCCGTAGAGCTGTTCCTGCGATGGAGGCTCGGCAGAAGGCTCCTCGAAGTACATGTCCCACTCTGCGATGGCACTGTCCGGATCAACGAAGCGGCAGAACACGGACGGAATGCTGGGACCGGGGCCCCGCAGTCGCGTGCCAGCGGCAGTCTCGTCGTCGGGAGCGAGGAAGAACAATATGTCGTGGGCCACCGCAGCATGATCGCAGTCCGCCGAGCTGGCGTTGGTGACAGATGCCGCGACCAGTCAGAGCGGGCTGTCCCGCTGCTAGCCTGCTGCCCTCACTCTATTAGCTCACTTGTTTGATTAAGGTCTACGCTGAGGGGAGACACAACAGGGGAGCGAGGGGAGACCCGGCACGTCACGAGCAGCAAGGAGGCGGCATCGCGATGGGCTTCACCCACTTGCGCGCCTACTCCGGCTACTCGGCGCGGTTCGGCGCGTCGTTGCCGGACGTGCTGGCGGAGCGGGCGGCCGAGCGGGGCCTGGACGCGCTTGCGGTCACCGACCGGGACACGGTCGCCGGGGTGGTGCGGTTCGCGAAGGCCTGTGCCCGGGTGGGGGTGCGGCCGCTGTTCGGGGTGGACCTGGCCGTGCCGGAGTACCTGGACCCCGCCGCGGCGGTGGGGGAGCGGCGCCGGTCCCCGGTCCGCGGGGGTGCGTTCGTGGACGAGTCGGCGCCGCGGGTGCGGTTCCCGGCCCGGAACCGCGTGGGGTGGGCGGCGGTGTGCCGGCTGATCACCGCCGCGCACGCCGATCCGGACGCGAAGCCGGCCCTGTCCTGAGCGGACCTCGAGCACGCTGCCGGGGGCGACGTGTATGTGCTGCTGGGGCCGGAGACGCCGCCTACCGCCTCTACACCACGCTCGGCCTGCAACGCGCCCGGGTCCGCGCCTTCACCCTCAATGCCGACGGCATCCGCGCTGCGGAGCACGTCACCCGGCAGCTCACCTTCGACCCGGTCGACGAGCGGCTGCGCCGGGTCGAGGCCGTCGCCGACCGCGCCCGCAGACGCTTCGGCCCGGACAGCATCGGCCCCGCCAGCCTCTACGGAGCCGCATGACCACCACAACCTGCCGGCCGGTGGGCGGCCGTCGCCGGCCAGCCGCACACCGGGTAGCCTCACCGCCACGAACACGCACACCAGGGAGGACCCGCTGATGGAGGAGCACCCCTCGCCCGGCCGCCCCGCCGGAACCGCCCGCAGCGCCCGGGGCCTGACCCCACGCCAGGAAGCGGTCCTGGACGCCATCGGCGCCTGGTCCACCGAACACGGTGACCCGCCCTCGCTGCGCGAGATCGGCGCAGTCGTCGGACTGGCCTCCACCTCTCGGTCTCCCACCAGGTCCACTCCCTCGAACGAGCCGGCTACCTGCGCAAGGACCCCCACCGGCCCAGCTGCTACGCACTGACCCGCTTCGCCCGCGACGAAGGGGAACCCCTCCTCGCCGGCCACGAGGACGAGGCTGCGGAGGGCACGCCGGTGCCGGTGCCGCTCATCGGGCGGATCGCCGCCGGTGCCCCCATTACCGCCGAGGAGCACGTCGAGGAGTACCTGCCGCTGCCGCCCGCGATGCTCCCGCCCGGCGGGGAGTTCTTCGCGCTGCGCGTGGTCGGCGACTCCATGACCGGCGCGCGGATCCTCGACGGCGACACCGTCGTCGTCCGTGCCGCCCGGGCGGCCGACCACGGCGACATCGTCGCCGCCCTCATCGATGACGAGGTCACCGTCAAACGCCTCCACCACGGCGGCCGCGCGGGAGCCTGGCTCATGCCCGCGAACGACGCCTACGAGCCCATCTCCGCAACCAACGCCCGGATCCTCGGCAAGGTCGTCGCCGTCCTGCGGAGCGTGTAGCTCGAGGCGCGACCTGATGAGCGCCCGTAGTGACGAGGCGGCCGATGGGCGTGACGGCGATGTGCGGATGGTCTGTCACGTGGCGCGTTAGGTAAAGCGGCGTTCCGGGATGAACCACATGACTGCGACGCCGGCGTAGAGGGTGTAGCCGAGCCAGGGCTCGACCCAGGCCAATGCGGCTCCGAGTGCATAGAGGCAGATAGCGGTCAGTCCCTTGCGATCGGCCCCCACCGAAGTAGCCAGTGCGGACCCCGGTCCGGCGGCCTTGATGATCGTCTGGATCAGCACAGCGTAGGCAGCGGCCGATCCTGCCGCGACGATGCCGTACGCACAGGCCGGCAGACTGGCTTGGTAGTGCGAGCCGACCCATTCGGTGGCGATCGGAACTAGTGAGAGCCAGAACAGCGAGTGGAGGTTGGCCCACATCACTGCCGGGCTGACGGTCTGGACCGCACGGAATAGTTGGTGGTGGTGATTCCAAGCCATGCCGATGGCGGTGAAGCTCAGCACGTAGATCAGCAGGGCGGGCAGCCGGTGGCCGAGGGCCTGCATGGAGGGTCCGTCGGGAGCACGGACGTTCAGTGCCATGATCGTGATGATCACCGCCATGACGCCGTCGCTGAAAGCCTCGATGCGCCGGCTGTCCGTCGAGTCGGCCGGGGAGGCGGTCTCGGTCACGGAAGTCGGGGCATGAGGTCGGTGATGGCTTTCACGTCCTCGGCCGTGAGTTCGATCGAGGCGGCTGCCAGGTTCTCATCGAGGTGACTCGGGCTGGAGGTGCCGGGGATCGGAAGCATGATCGGTGAGTTGTGCAGGAGCCAGGCGAGGGCGAGTTGTGGCACGGTCGCGTGGTACTTGGCGCACAGCGAGTCGAGTGCTGCGCCGATGCCGGCCGCGTTCGGGCCTGTGTTGGGCACGGTCGTCGGGTGCCATGGAGAGAACACAGCACCGGTCTGCTCTGCGGCGGCTAGCAGTTCGGCGCCAGTGCGCTCGCCGATGTTGTAGAGCGCGGTGACGGCGGCGATCTCGACGATCTGGCTCGCCGCGTGGAACTGCTCGACGCTGACGTTGGACAAGCCGATGTGCCGGATCAGTCCCTCCTCGCGCAGCTCGGCGAGGGTCGCGACCTGGTCGATGAACGGCACGTCGGTCGCGTTCGGACTGTGGAGGTAGTAGAGGTCGAGGCGATCGACGCCGAGACGGCGGGCGCTCAGGTAGGCGCACTGGCGCAGGTACTCGCGATTGCCGACCGCACCGAAGTCGGCGTAGTCCGGTCCGCCTCGGATGAACCCGCCCTTGGTAGCGATCACCAGGTCGTTGGGGTAGGGGTGCAGCGCGTCCCGGATGAGGCTTTCGTTGGTGTGGGGGCCGTAGGCGTCCGCAGTGTCGATGAATTGGACGCCGCTGTCCACGACCTTCCTGAGCAGGGCGATACCTCCAGCAAGGTCGGGGGTCTCGCCCCACATGCCAGGGCCGGTCAGACGCATCGCACCGTACCCGAGCCGGTTGACGACCAGATCGCGGCCGACCGTGACGGTGGTGGGGTGGAGTTCCTGATCTTGTCGCATGACGTGCTCCGCGATCGATCGACAATACACGACGTCGTGTATTGTATCTCTCGACCCGGCCGGTCGGCGATAGCACCGACTGGCTGCACTAATCTGGGCTGGGCCATCCGATACCGGCGGCCGGTCGCGGAGTACATGCCGGCTGCGGACGCTCAAGCAACACCTGCAAGCGGCGTGCCCGCGGCGCCCTAACAGCGACCGGCACGGAAAGGACACGCATGGCCGACCTGCCAACGAGGGCCGTGCGACGTCCGCGGGCCACGGCGACAGCCGTCCGGCGCGACACGTTGATTCTCGATGCGCTCGAACGGCTGCTGGCCAGCACTCCGCTCAGCGAGTTGGACGTCGAGCAGATCGCCGCCGAAGCGGGGATCACGCGGACCCGCTTCTACGCGTACTACAGCTCCAAGCACGACGCCCTGGCCGCACTGCTGCGGCGCCTTATCGCCGTCCGCACCGAGGTGTACGAGCAACCCGGAAGCTGGTTCATCGACCGGGCTCCTGACGTGCGCCCACGAGAGGCTCTGCGCGAGACAATCGAAGCGGTCACCCGGCGATGGTGGGCACATCGATTCGTTCTGCGTGAGGCATGCGACCTGTGGACCGTGGCGCCGCAGGTGCGCGAAGTCTGGCTGGACGCCATCGACATCGCCACCACGCGCATCGAGACCGCGATCCAGCGCGAACGCGACCGAGGCATAGCACCGCCCGGACTCGATGCCCGCACCACCGCACAGGCATTGGCTTGGCAGGCTGAACGGCTCAACTTCCGCGCCTGGGCACAACTGCCGCAGTCCCTGTCGCAGAGCGAACTGTGCGAGGTATGCCTCACCGCCTTTATGCGCATGATCTACCTGGCCGACGATCCCGACCCCGAACACGTCACCAAGTAGCGGACCGAAGTCGTATGCGGCTCCGGGGAGCCGGGCGCAGCCACCGCCTAGCTCTGTGACCACGCAGATGAACCATCCGTGCCCGTGATCGATATCGAACCCCGTCGCGCTGGACCGCTCGTCGGCTGATCGCACGTGCACCGCCGGCTCGCCTTCGACTGCAAGGCCCGATCCCGGCGGCCCGCCCGGCTGACGACCTGAGGCAAGCGCACTCCGCCCCGGCACGCGGCAAGACCTGCGCCCGGAACGGACATGACGTTCTGCGTCAATGCCGTCGACCACGTCCGCGCTGTCACCCAGCGCACCAACCTGCAGCGGATGGCCCGCGGGGCGCGGCCGCCCGCGCCCACCACGGGCTCGCCGACCTGCGCGGCGCACTCGGCCGGGCCCGGGCCCTCCAGGTCGCGCTGCGCGAAGGCCTCAACCGAACGGATGCTGTGGCAAGCCCAGTCGTGGCGACCTATTTGATCAGCTGACCTCCGTCGACATGGAGGTCGTGGGCGTTCATTGCGGTGTTGCGCAGGAGGAACTCGGTGGCGTCGGCGACGTCCGCCATCGTGACGAGGCGGCCGACGGGCGTGACGGCGATGTGCGGATGGTCCGTCACGCGGCGCCACTTGGGGCTGTCCCCGATCACGCCGGGGTTCAGGGCGTTGACACCGTGGGGAGCTATCTCAGCGGCTGTCTGCCGTGTCCTCTGACAAGCGCGGTCAGGTGCAGCCCCTCGGTGCAGCGCCCCCGCGGGCACGCCCTTGTCGTGCGGACGTTTCAGAACGGCCAGGGTCTCCCACTGTCGGTCGGTTGTCTGGAGCTGGTGCGCGGCTTCTCGGCCACGGACCCGATCCTATGTAGGGCTCCGACAGGCAGGGCGAAAGGCCCCTTCGGCCCGGCGGGAAGGGCGGGGACGGCGTTCAGGTACCCCGCCGCAGCAGTCCGCGCACAAGTCGCGATCCAACATATGACCGGTGCAGAGGTTCAAGACCAGTGACGCGCCCGCGGCCGTCCCATGCGTTCGCTCGGGCGGGTGCTGCCCCTGTCGAGTCGGCGTCGGGTGTACGGACTTGTACGGGAAACGGGACCCCGGACGATCAACCGGGCAGCCTGGTCGCAATGGTTCAGGCACGGCTGGTCCAAGCAGCGAACTGGCAGGAGAACGGCGGCATAACGTCGTTCATCGGCTGCCCACGCACATGCATGCTGGTTGGACTGTCCGCGGAGCGACAAGGGAGAAGAGTGTGAAGAAGGTCGCCCGGATAGCGTCGCTGGCGACGTCGCTCAGCATTGCAGCGGTCATCGGGTCCACCGGTGTAGCCCATGCCAACACCGACTCCTACACCTACGACCACGTAGAGATCGGCGCGGCCAACAACGGCGCGTCACCGACCGTGTGGATCTGCAACCAACAGTCCTCGGCCAACTGGCTCAAGTTCTGGGTTCACTCCGTGGGAACCGGCGGAAACCTTGACCTGAGTCCGGGGACAATGGGTTGGATCACCCTCGGCAACAACCAGTACGAGACGTACCTGAACCCGGGGGAGTGCCGCTGGGCCTACATCGGAACGCAATACACGGTCCAGGTATACGGCGGTTCAGGCAGCCTCAGTTGGGGCACTGACCCGATCCCGTGGACCCCGTGAAGTCACGACCGCACAAAGTGGCTTAGTGCGCGCCTGACCGGCCGGGAGGCCGCGGAAACAAGGTGGTGCCAGCACGAACACGGCCGAGGAAGTCTACGGGAGTACGGATTCGTGAGGGAAACGAGACTCCACCCAGCCGTCCCGAGCAATCTGGTCCCGCCACTTCGCGCAGGGGCCTCGGTCGACTGAAAACCGGGTCGTACGACCCAAAGACCGCTGCGGCGCGTACGGGCTCGCACCACAGAGCCTAGTGGATCCGCCCGACGCTCGCAGATATTCCTAGGATTTGAGGAGAACTCATGCTCAAGCGCATTGTCGCCACCGTTGCCGCGCTGGGCGCCGCCGGGGCAGGTGTCTTGTTCATCGCCCCGTCGGCCTCCGCACAGGAAAGCGGCTACGCGTGCCGGTCCGACAACACCCCCAACCACTCGTGGGCCAACTGGAGCGGCTCGAACGTGGATTCCTGCATCAGCCTCAGCCCCACAGATAGTGCCTCGGTTGTGGCGGGCATCGGAATCAACAGCCTCTTCCCGACCGACCCCTGCGCCCAACTCGTGGATTCCGTCACTCACGCCCGGGTGTGGGACTACGGCTGCTACGACACGTTCAGCGGCACCGGCAACTGGGTCCCCGGCTCCTCGGGGAATCACTACTTCAACCTTCCGTCGGAAGACCTCCGCAAGACCGGACACAAGGTCTACGTGCAGGTGGGCTTCTGGGCGAACTTCGGATCCGGACTGCAGTACTACATGAACGTGCAGAGCCCGGAGATCCAGTTCTAGCGGCAAGCCCCCACGAGGGCTCGCCGGGCCCACCAGACCGATGACGCTGTCGCGCCCCCGTGTGCCCGGCTGACCGGACCATCGGTGCCGGCCGGGAGAGTCAGGCGTCGGCAAGGGCCTCCATAGTCTCCAGATCGACTGCGATCGCTGGTTCGTCGAGACGGCAGGCCTGTTCCAGGCTGAGGTTGAGCCGGTCGTCGTGCAGAGGGGTGCCTCGCCGCGGGCAGCGCTGCGCCTGTCCCTCGCCGCCGACTTGGCCGGTGTCCCATCAGGAGCCGCCGCGAACGTCCGGAACGCCGAAGTGTCCAGCGCGCAGGCCCTGGGCACTTCGGCGTCCCTCCACAGTTATCCAGTGGCGGTGCGCAGCGCATTGGCGGACACCGGAGGGGTGGCTGCGCCGAGCACCGCGGTCGTGGTGCGGCCG
>NZ_BBPQ01000035.1:34058-42218 GCF_000787855.1 Streptacidiphilus anmyonensis
AGCCGTGGATCTGGTCACCGGGGCGGTAACCAGCGCAGGTCAGGGGCTCGACCTCGCTGCGTTGGCTGTCCGGCTGAAGATACGCGTTGGCTGCCGGTAGCCCCCGGAGTTTCGATTTCGCCGGTTTCGGTGCGTTCGGTGCCGCGGGTGGGTTCCGGGTGTCGCGTGCGGCTTCTATCCGTCGCCGCCGTTGTGTGTGGGCGGTGTGGGTTGGTCGGGTGGCGGTCCGGTGTGGAAGATCGGCCAGCAGATCTCGGTGCGCCATTCGGCCGCCTGTGCGCTCTGGTGGCGTCCGACGGGGTAGTACTCGCGGATGGGGCCGTCCACGGCGAGGGCGTGTTCGGCGACGTACGTGCCGAGGGCTCCGTAGGCCAGGTCGATGTTCGTGTGCGGGCCGTGGTGCACGATCGTCGCCAACTCGACGGGCGGGATGACCAGCGTGTCGACCCGGCCCATGGGGCGCAGCGGTCCGGCGCAGGGCACGAAGATCGTCGCCGGTCCGTGCCCGTGGGTGAACAGGTCGGTGCTGAAGATCCCGCCGGCCGGTGCGCCGGCGGGCAGTCCCTGGGCGTCGAGCGTCGCGTAGATCTCGCCGAGCGCGCCCTGGTACCAGGTCAGCGCGTCGGCGACGTCCACTGTGTCGGTGATCGCAGCCGCCGGCGTGGCGGGAGCGCTCCGGCGCCCGATCTCGGCCGGGGTGCCGCCGGACGGGCGGGTGAGCAGGTCGCGCAGCGAGGCGACCGCCGACTGGCTGCGCGCCAATTCCTGCTCCATCTGGTTCAGGTGCGCGGCCAGTAGCGCGTTGCGGGTGTCGAGGTCGGGGGCGGCCAGTACCTTGGCGATCTGCTCGACCGGCATGTCCAGGGTGCGGAAGCGGCGGATGATCTGCGCGGTCGGGATCTGCGCGGTGGTGTAGTACCGGTGGCCGGTGTGCCGGTCCACCTCGTCCGGTTCCAGCAGGCCCACCTGGTGGTAGTAGCGCAGCGTCTTCACGCTCAGGTGCGTGGCCCTCGCGAAGTCCCCGATCGGCAGTGTCGCGTCCATGCCTGCCACTGTGCCACCTCCCCCCAGGGGAGATGCACGGGCGCGCCCCGGTCTTGCACCTCTCGTCGGGGAACGCCCGAGCCTGCTTGCAGGCGGTCGACCGGGCCGTCGGCCGAAGGGAGCCGAAACCATGACCATGCCCACGAGTACGGCCCTGCCGCCCGTCGTCGCCGAGTACCTGGCGGCGGTCAACGCCTTCGATCTGGACCGGATGGTCGCCACCTTCGCCGAGGACGCCTACGTCAACGATGCGCGCCGTGAGATCAGCGGCATCGCAGCCATCCGGGCCTGGGCCGAGAAGGAGATGATCGGCGACCACGTCACGATGGAGCCGGTCGAGGTCGTCGCGCACTACGGCCAGACCATCGTGCGCTCGCGCTATGACGGCGCCTACGACAAGACCAGCCTCCCGGCCGAACTGGTGATGTCGGACTACTTCAGCGTGCGCGACGGCAAGATCGTCAGCCTCGCCGTGATCCGCAACCAGCCCTGCCCGTACTGACAGGCACCGCGCCGTCCGGCCCGCCCGAGGCCCGCGGCGCACGCGGACCGGCCCGCCGGTCTGCTCGCGCCGCCGCTTCGCTGCGCACCCGTCCGTCCACCTGTGGAAAGCGGGAACCACTCCCCATGAACTACACCCTCGACCCGGAACTCGTCCCCCTCCTGGCCGCCCGCACCGGGCAGGCCGCCGGCGTACCTGCCGCGAGCGCGGGGACTGGAGGTCGATTCGCGAGGCCGGCAACCTCGGCCAGGCCGTCATGGCGGCGCTGGTCCCCCCGGTCACCGGGATCAGGACCGCCACCTACTTCGCCGCGGCACCCGACGGCGCCCGGATCGAACTGCGCTGGTACACCACCGGCGGGACCACCGGGCCCGGCCCGGCCGTGCTCTACGCCCACGGCGGCGGCATGATCCTGGGCGACCTGGACGCCTACGACACCCTGGTGTCCTGGTACGTCGCCCACAGTCGGGTGCCGTTCCTGTCCGTCGGCTACCGCCTGGCCCCCGAGGCGACCGGCACCATGCTCGCCGAGGACGTCTTCGCCGGTCTGACCTGGCTGATCGACCACGCGCACGAACTGGCCGTGGACACCGGACGCATCGCGGTGATGGGCGACAGCGGCGGCGGCGCACCCGCCGCCGCTGTCGCCATCCTGGCCCGCGACCGGCACATCCCCCTGGCCCGGCAGATCCTGGTCTATCCCATGCTCGACGACCGCAACCAGGGCCCCGACCCGGCCCGCGAACCCTTCCTGACCTGGACCTACGACGACAACTACACCGCCTGGAAGACGGTCCTCGGCGACACGTTCGACACCGCGGCCGTCTCCCCGATCGCCGCACCGGCCCGCCTGACCGACGCCGCCGGGCTGGCCCCGGCCTACATCGACACCGGTGACCTCGACATCTTCCGCGACGAGGACATCGCCTACGCCGCGCGCCTGGCAGCCGCGGGCGTCCCCGTTGAACTGCATGTCCATCCCGGGGTCCCGCACGGATGGGACCGCCTCGCCCCCCAGTCCGGGGCCGCCCGGCGGGCCTTCGCCGACCGGATCCGCACCCTGGCGGCCCTCTGAGTGGCCGGCTTCGCAGGGGGAAACCCCCGATGTCCAGCGCTGAAAGCAGGCGCTTGGCAGGGGATCTCCCCTCAGGGGAGATCCCGTCGCGGGACCGGGTCTTGCACCTCCCCTGACGGCACGCCGCAGGGTTGCCCGTAGCGGCCGAGCAGGGCCATGAGATGAAGGGAGCAACGTCATGACGACGACCGAGCAGGACAGGGAAGCCATCATCGCCATCGTCCGCGAGATGGCGGCGTCGATGACCGGCGCGCAGAGCACCCGGCACTGGGCGTCCGACGTGCTGTGGTTCGACATCCCCCCGTTCGCGTCCAGGGGCGTCGCCCCGGCGCGCAAGCTGTTCGACGGCACCTTCGCCAACTTCGAGTCCTGCAAAGTCGAGATCCTCGAACTCGACGCGAAGGTCAACGGGGACATGGGCATCGTCTGCACGGTGCAGAGCACGAACATCGTGCTCAAGAACGGCGCCACCAAGCACGTCATGGCCCGGCAGACCGACTGCTTCGAACGGCGCGAGAACGGCTGGGAACTGATCCACCAGCACGCCTCCGTCCCGGCCGGCGGCGAGTGGGACGGCAAGATCACTACCGTGTAGGGCCTGATCTGCGACGCGACCGGCCCACCTCCCGAGCGGATCTCCTCGGCGAGGGCGGCGCCCGCGACGGCAGACTCTCCCAGCCTCGTCGCGGGCGGCAGGAGCCAGACGGGCATCGACCGGCGAATCCGGAAACGCAACCAGAGCGGACAGGTGCCTGTCCAGGGCGCAAGCGGTCGCCGGGAAAGCGATCTCCGCTGCTCGCCTCAGTCGTTGCAGGCCGGACGAACTGAGGCGATGACTGCTACTCGTAGGAGGAGTCCGTGATCGCACGGCGGACTCCGGCCTGGTGCGGGGCGGACCGGTGTCCAACAGGGAGGCAGCCGTGCTGGTCACCGCCTCGTGGCAGTGATCCTCCTGGGGCTGGGGCTGGGGCTGGGGCTGGTGCGGTGCGGGCGGTGCGGGTCTGTGTCCGGCGCGGGTGGTTTCGGGGTCGGGCACAGTCCCCAGCGATTTGCCCTTTCTGATGACTATTTCAGTGCTGTCGGTGGATCTTCCTGATTCCGTCATGGTGTGTGGTGTTTTGTGGTCGGTGGGGTGGTGGCGGGGGAGGGTTGTCGTTGCCCGGCTGAATCAGTGGAGAGCCGGGGGGACAGCACAGTTGAGAGGGGTTCAGCCATGTTCGGTGGACGTGTGAAGAAGGTCGTGGCGCTCGGTTCTGCTGCGGTGACGCTGGCCGGCGGAGCGGTGCTCGGTGCGGTGGGGACCGCGTCCGCGGCGCCGCACCACGGGCCGGGTGACCGCGACCGGCACTGCCGCATGGTGCAGGGGCACTGGGAGCGCAGCTGGCATCCGGTCGGCCGCGACGGGCACGGTCGGATGCACTCGGGGTACTGGACCCGCGTCTGGGTGCCCGCTCATGAGGTCTGCAACCGCTAGCGGAGCGCCAGGCTCCTGTCCTGCGGTGATCGGTGTCCCCGTCGGCTTCGGCCGGCGGGGGTACCGCCGTCTCACGGCGCCGGGCCGGGAGCGGTGGGCGGGGTTGCGCGGACGGGACCCCGCCGGGCGTCGCAGTGGCGGGGGAGGAGGAGGTCGACGGGCCGTGGTTCGTGCACGGTCTTAGCGTGAGGGGTATGAGCAGCACCTCGGCGGAAGCCCCGCTCGGCAGACCGGTGTGGACGGGGTCGATCACGTTCGGGCTCGTGGCGGTGCCGGTCCGCCTGTTCACGGCTACCGAGGGGCACTCCGGGCCGGTCACCCACCAGCACCACGCGGATGACCTGGGCCGGATCCGGTACCGGAAGTTCTGCGAGGCCGAGGACCGGGAGCTGCGGCCGGACGAGATCGCCCGCGGCTGGGAGGTGCCGGACGGCGCCATGGTCGTGCTCACCGACGACGACATAGAACGGCTGCCGCTGCCGACGAAGCACGTCATCGACGTGCACGCCTTCCTGCCCGAGGCGCAGATCGACCCGCTCAGCTGGGACACCCCGTACTACGTGGGGTTGGGCGAGAAGGCCCCCGCCAAGCCGTACGTCCTGCTGGCCCGGGCGCTGCGCGAGTCGGGGCAGGTCGCGGTCACGAAGATCGCCCTGCGGGACCGGGAGTCCCTGGCGGTGCTGCGCGAGCGGGACGGCCTGCTGATCCTGCAGACGGTGAAGTGGCCGGACGAGATCCGCACCCCGGCCGGCATCCGGGTCCCGACGGCGGACGAGCCGATCCACCGCAACGAGATCCAGATGGCGCTCCAGCTCGCCGCGTCCATGAGCCGGGACTACGACCTGGACGCCGAGCGGGACCAGTACGTGCGGGCCCTGGACGAGCTGCTGGCCGCGAAGACCGGCGGCGGCGAGGTCGAGCGCGGGGCCGAACCGGCCGCCGCGGCGGCGCCCGCGGTGGACCTCATGGCGGCCCTGCAGGCGTCGATCGCCGAGTCGCAGGCCAAGCGCGGGGAGAAGCCGGGAAGCAAGAAGGCCGCGGCCGGGAAGTCGACCGCGAAGAAGACGACGGCCAAGAAGACGGCGTCGAAGCGGGCCTCGTAGGCCGCCTGGAACCCGGACCGGCGGGCAGGGAATGCCCGACAGGGGGTGGTTGGTTGTAGCAACCGTGCGGGTGTCGTGCCGAGGACTGTGTCCCCGGGCCTCACCTTTCGCCTGCGGGGACGATCGTCCGGCTGATGCCCCGCAGAGCCCTTCGCCGCGTAGGCGACCGCCACGGCGTGGCGCCCGCACCTGATGACCGGCACCGGCCAGGCTCCCCCCGTCCTGGCCGGTGCCTTCTTACGTATCAACGGGTGCCGCAGCAGCGGCGGATCCTCGGGCGCTACGAACCGCCGTCGGCGTCGGCCAGGCCGGCCTTCTGCAGGGCGAAGCCGGTCTCCTTCGCGCAGCCTTCGGCACGGGCCTGTTCCATGACCGGATGGTGTCGGATCTGCCCCCAGAGGGCGTCGCGCTCGGCACGGAGGCGGGCGAGTTCGGCGCGCTCGGGCCCGTCCTCGGGCCAGACGGCGCGCTCGCGCCACTGGTCCTCGCCCGGGAAGAGTTCACGGCGCTCGGCGGCGACCTTGTTGCCGTGGTCCTGGGCGGCCTGCCGTGCGGCGTGCAGGGCGCGCTGGGGGTCGATCAGGTCTGGCGGGCGGGGAGTGTGTCGGCTGCGGTGTGGTTCGTGCGTCCGAACATCGACACCAGCCGCCGTGCGCGGCCCCGACACGCCCGGCTGTCCGGTCGGCGGCTCGGTTCAGCGTGTCCGGGCGGGCTGCGCTGCGGTCGCCTGGGTCCGGTCGGTCGGAGCCAGTCGTTCCTGGTGTGCTCGAAGGGCCACTTCGGTCCGGAGTGCCGGCCGGGTGGGACCAGGGTGAGGATCCCGTATACGAGGGCCGGGGCTATGAGGTTGACCTGGTCGGGTCCGTGGCCGTGCCGCGGCTCGGTGACGGACACCCTCGCGCAGAACGCGAAGAGGCCCGCCAGCGCCACGATGCCGGTCCTGGCCGGTGCCTGCCTGCAACGCCCGTCCTGTTCCTGTCCCGCGCTATCGCGCCCCGTCCGCCGTTCTCGTGCGAGCCGGTCTCGGGCACGGGCGCTCCGGGTCAGCGCAGTCTGCCCCGGGCGGCGGGGTCGGGGCGTGGGCCCGCGTCCTCGGGTCGGTTTCCGCAGTCTGCCCGCGGGCCCCTTTTCGCGTGTTCGGGGGACTGTCGGTGGTGACTGGGCGTTTCAGTTGGCGGGTGGGTGCTGGACTTGGCGGCTTGGGTGTTCGGCTTTGGGTCCGCACGGTGGCTTGCCTGTTGAGGGTGGTGCTCTGATCGGTTGCCCGCTGCGCGGGCGGGGGGGCTGGTTGTTGTGGGGGTGTCGGTGGCGGGGGCCATAATCGCCACCGTCACGATCACCGGACCGACGGAGCCGCTGGTGTCCCCGCTTCACGACTTTGCGACCTGGGAGCCTTTGCTGCGGCTCCTGCGGGCCGCACACCCGGAGGCCTTGGCGGCGCCGGGCGGCCATGTGGCGGGGAGGATCGGCCGCATCTCGTGGAGCGTGCCGCTGCGGCGGCAGCGTCCGCAGCCCGGGGGCGCCATGCTGGTCTCGGACCGGCAGGAGGAGTTCGACGCGGTCGGGCGCGTGCGGAACGCGCTCCCGAAGACCGCGGACGCCCACATCGCCTTCACCGCGGAGATCACCGGGAGCGGGAGGACGGTGCTTCACCTGTTCGATTCCACTCCTGCGGCTGATCCGGGCATCGGCAGCGCCCTTCCCGGCGCTTTGATCCTGGTCGAGGGCGCCGTGCCCGAGCCGTGGCGCCGCCTTCCCGAGACCGTGCCGGGCGCGCGGCCGGCGCCGTCGGTGGACCGGGTGCTGCTGGAACGCACCCTTCGGGAGCGGATACCCGACGCGATCGGCGCCACCGAGGAAGAGATCGCCGCCACGGAGACCCGCCTGGGTACGGCGCTCCCCGAAGAGATCAAGGTCCTCTACCGCGTCACCCGCGCGAGATGGAAGGACTGGGGCGACTACGAGACGGCACGGCACGTCTACGAGGCCGTCGGCTTCGAGCTGTACTCCCTGGACCGGCTCGCCGTCGCCGACATGTCGAGCCGTCGCTTCAGCTGGGAACACGCGGCGCGGGAGGTGTCCGTCACCTCACCTGACGCGGCTGTGCAGGACCTGGTCGGTTCCCCCGGATGGATCGTCATCGGCGGCACCGGCGGCGGAGACCAGGTCGTGGTCGACCTCACGCCGGGCCCGCGAGGTCACACCGGGCAGATCATCGTGCTCGGCCACGAGCAGAGCATCGGCGCTGCCCTCTTCGCTGAGTCCCTCACCGACCTGTTGCTCGATCCGGACCGCAACTGGTACTCCGGCCGGAGCCGGGACCGGCCGCCGTTCGTGGCGAGGGTGCACCACCAGAGCCTCAAGAGCATCGAAGCTGCGGCCCATCCCGACCTGGAGGTCCTGAGCCTCGGCGGGTGGGAGGGGGGAGCCGTTCAGCCTGGCCCCGGTCATCGGGCTGCCCCGCCTGCGTACCCTCTTTGCCGACTCCGGGTCCCTCGCGGACCCGCTGGAGATCGCCGGACTGACGGGACTGGAATTCCTCGAGCTCACACCGGAGGACTGGCGCGTCCTGCTCGACGCCGGTGCAGTCCCGCGCAGCCTCTCGGCGGCCTCCATCAGGGCTTACAGCAACCGGGATCCGCGCCCGATCGTGGCGCTGGCGAACGAGATCCTGGCCCTGTGGGACCGCCCCCTGATCACCGAGACGGTCGTCGACGGCGACCTGGGGCCCCTGCCGTAGCCGCTGAGGGTTCCAACGTGGGCAGTGTCGGTGCCGTTGGGTGTGGTGCGTGGGCGGGTCCCGATAGGCCTGACCGGGGGTTGGTGTGTGCCGACCGGTCCGGGCGCCTTGCGCTCTGCGGGAACGCTCCGGCGGTCTTCGCCTGTCGCGGACGGTCGTTTCCCGGCGCGGAGCCTTGGTTCCGGGGATGCAATCGTTGCGTCCCGCAGCCCTTGTGCGGGG
>NZ_BBPQ01000035.1:42802-46706 GCF_000787855.1 Streptacidiphilus anmyonensis
GTTGGCTCCGAGGGAGTTGACGTCGAAGCCGTTCCAGCCGGTGGTGGCGGTGAGGTAGTTCTGGCGGATCGTGCCGTCGGTGGCCCGGACGAACAGCACGGGCAGGTGCGTGGTCGGGCTTTGGACGACGGCGGGGGTGCCGGTGAAGTTCTGGTTGTAGGCGCCCAGCGAGGTCGCGTCCCATCCGTACCAGCCGGTGGAGGTCTGGTAGTTCTGGTAGACCTTGCCGTCGACGCCGATGGCGAAGAGGTTCACCGCTCCGTTGGTCACGGTCGCGGCCGGTTCGCTGGCGAACTTGACCGGCGCGTTCCCCAGCGAGGGGGCGTTGAAGCCGTACCAGCCCGAGGTGGCGGTCAGGTAGTTCTGCGAGATGACGCCGTTGTTGTCGCGGGCGAACGCGACCTGCAGCCCGCTGTGCGGATCGATCACCATGGCCGGGGCGGCGTTGCTCACGGTGATGGTGACCGGGGCCGAGCGGGGAGAGGTGCCGCCGCTGTTCGCGGCGGTAGCGGTCAGGGTGTGCTGGCCGGCTGGGACCTGAGCGGTGTCCCATTCCAGGGAGAAGTCGGGTCCGGAGGTCGAGGTGCCGATCACGGTGCCGTCGACGCTGTAGGTCACCGAAGCCGCCCCCGGGGCGGAGGCGGTGAGTGCGGTGGTGCCGGCCACTGCACCGGACGGCACGGTGATGACGGGTGCGGCCGGTGCGACGGGACCGTTGTTGATCGTGATCGTGATCGGTGCGGAAGTGCCGATCGCCCCGTTGAGGGTGGCTGCCGCGAAGACCTGGTAGGTGCCGTTGGGCAGGGAGGACGGATCGAATTGCCAGGTGTGGTGCGTGGTGCCCGGTGTGCCGGGGACGGCGGGCGAGAAGGCCTTGTCGACCCCGTTCTGCTGGATGTGGAAGTAGAAGGAGTCTGCTGCGGGCGACGCGGTCCCGGTGACCGAGACGGGCGAGTTGCCGTAGGTGCCGCCGTTGACCATGCCGCTGTCGATGGACACGGTGGGCGCGGTGGCCGGCGGGTTGGTCTGGTTGAGGTTGTAGCGGTAGGCCTTGTAGCCCTGGTCTGCCAGGTAGGAGGCTGACCAGAGGTCCTGGCCGGTCGGCGTCCCGGTGTGGGACTCGGAGTCGATCACGGCAGTGGTGTCGGTGGAGTCGGTCCAGCCGGCGAAGAGCACGATGTGCTCGCCGGTCAGTGCGAGGGCGTCGCCCGGTTGGATCGTGTTGAGCTGCCCGGCCGAACGCAAACTGGCGACCGTGCCCAGGTACTTCGAGATCGACGGGTCGTCCAGACCTGGAGGGCTGTAGGTGACCGGCGGGCTCCACGTCATGTGCCACGCCATGGCGACGAATCCGGCGCAGTCCTCACGGTAGGTCCCGTCGCCGGACGGGCTTGCGTACCAGCCGCCCTGGTTGTAGGGGACCTGGTTGGCGATCCAGTTGTTCGCTCGGGCGAGCATCATGCACGGGGATATGGATCCGCCCTTGGCGGAGGTGTCCGTGCACGCTGCCGCTCCTGCGGCGTGTGCTGGGCCGATGGCGGCTATGGATACGAGAGCGGACGCGGCGAGCGTGCCGGCGAGGGTCGCGGCGGAGAAGCGACGGTGAGCGCCAAGGGTGCGGAGCTTGGTGCGGTGGCGTGCAGAAGAAGGCATGGGTGTTCCCCTGATAGGTGGTGAAGGTGGCGTCGCTGTCGGCCGCGGTAGGGCCGGGAGCGGGTGCGAAGGACTTCCGTGGGTGTCCCCGGGCGGTCCTCAGCCGGTGGGGTGAAGCGGCCGCCGGGCGGCGGGAAGCGCGGGATGCGTCGAGATGGGGCCGGTGCGCTCCCGGCCGCAGGTGCAGCCGGAGGAATTGCCGGCCGTGGTGGCTGCGCGGGAGTTGGGGCCCGTTTGTTGGGTTCGGCGCGCTTATGGCTGCGGCGCTGTGGCGGTCCAGCCGGGGAGGGAGGCGAGGAGGTGGGCGATGGCGGTCGCGGCCTGCTCGGCCGCGCTGCTTCCGTCGCCGCTGAACCACAGGCCGAGGTCTACTGCGCTGGCCCGCGGCCGGGTCCGTATGTGTTCGATGCCGGTTCCGGGGTCCAGGTGGGCCCAGAGGGTGTCGAGGACGCGCTCGGCGTCTGAGGGGCTGGGGCGGGGCAGGTCGGGGCGGGTGAGGATGAGGTGGACGAGGTGCATGGCGCTCCTAGTCCCAGCCGATGCCGTCCGTCTGCGCCGGCGTCACCGGGGAGGCGACCGTCATGGCCGCCGCCGCCGCTGCCGGGGCGGGCGCCTGGTCCCAGCCGATGCCGGAGGGGAGGGCGGTCGCCGATGCGGTGGCGGTCGCGCCCAGGGTGGGGGCGGCGACGAGGACGGCGATCACTGCGGCGCGGACGATTTTCGACATGACGGCCCCCGGCTCGAATTTCGGTGGTGGGAGTTCTCGGATTTGATGGTCCGTCGCCGGATTTGTTTTCCGGCCGGCGGCTTGAGAAAAGAATGCCCTGCGCTTCACGGCCCGGGGAACGGGTCCGGGCCGGCACCAAGGTGCCCGGCACCTTGGTGCCTGGCTCCGTGGTCTGGGGCCGTTCACCGGCCGGGCGTTGTGCGGTCGGCCCGGCGCTGAGGGGGTCACGGGCTGCACGGGTTGGTCTGTCGGCGTCACGACGCGCACGGGGGTGTGGGCATGGCGCTGGGTGTTCTGGGGCTGGATCCGGTGGTCGAGGCGGTGTATGCGGCGGTGCCGCGTTATCCGCGGTCAGGCCTTTCCGTTCCCGTGACCGCCATGGGGCTGACTGACCGGCAGGTCCGCACGGCCCTGAACGACTTGACCGACCGCATGCTCGTGTCCGTCGCGGCTTTCGGGGCGTTCGCTCCCAGCACGCCGGTGGACGGGGCCGAGCGTCTGGTGGGGATGGACGCGATCCTGGCCGGGCTCGAGATCCTCGCCAAGGACCTGCAGCGGACTGCGCACCGTCCACCGCCGGATGGCAACCCTCATGGAACGCCGGCGCCGGAAAGCCGCTTCGAAGCACGCACCGAAGCCGCCCTGCGCGGCCGGCTGCAATCCGCAGCGGCCGCGGCCTGCCCTCGCGCGGCTGTCGGATGTTGCACCGCGCCTTTCGCCCAAGGCCCTCGGATACCGCTGCGCACCGTCCGCCGACGTACGCATGACCTGCTGTCAGGCTGCTGCGAGTGTCGTGAGCGGTCTCGAGCACGGCGGAATGGCATTTCGCCATGCCGGTGGTGGCGTCGGTGGCGTCGTCGCGATGGCGCCTGGTCTGATCGGTGTCGTGGTCCGGCGTGGCGTCGACGTGATGTGGCTGGCGCGGCCGCGTATCAAGGTGGCTGGGGGCGGCTGCGGCGGGTGGGAGGTCGTCGTCGATGGTGGGGGCGGGGCCGGTGTGGGCGTGTTCTGCCGTCGGCGACGTGCGTGGTCTGCTCATCCGGCTGCGTGCCGTGGACGGGTCCGGGTAGGGCGCGATCACGATTGGGGTCGGGCGTCTTGTTGCTGGGCGTCGGGTTCGTGGGTTGGGCGGGTGCTGCGGCGGGTGGGTCGGTTGGTGGGTGTGCCGGTGGTGGTGGGTTGCGGACCGCCGGCCGGCGGCCGGTGCTCCGGTGTATGGGTGTGGCACCGGCCGCTACGGCGGCCGGTGCCTCACCCGTCAGTCTTTGTCGCTGGTCAGTGCTTCCGGGCCGGTTCGTTTCTCGGTCCGGGTCTGGGGGTCGGTCAGTTGCTGGTGAGTGTTTCCGGGCCGGTTCGTTTCTCGGTCCGGGTCTGGGGGGTCGGTCAGGCGACGCCGAGTTGATCGGGGGCGGCGGGGTTGCCGGAGATGGCGGTGCCGGTGCCGGTGGCGAGCCACAGGCTGGTGTTGGGGTCCGCGCCGGTCCACGCCACCTGCCAGCTGCCGTCGGACAGTGCCGTCAAGGC
>NZ_BBPQ01000035.1:47109-53389 GCF_000787855.1 Streptacidiphilus anmyonensis
GGGCGTCGGGGTCGGTGGGGTTGCCGTTGATCGCGGTTCCGGTGCCGCTGGCCAGCCACAGGCTGCCCGGGCCGGTCTGGGCGGTGCCGTGCCAGGCGACTTCCCAGGAGCCGTCGGCCATGGTGACGATGGCGGGGCTGGTTCCGGTGGCGACGCCGAGGGTGTCCGGGTCGGCGGGGCTGCCGGAGATGACCGTTCCGGTGCCGCCCGCGAGCCAGAGGCTGCCGGTGGGGTTCTGGGTGTCGGCTCCGTGCCAGGCGACCTCCCAGCCGCCACCGGCCACCGCGGTCAGCGCGGGGCTCGTGTCGGCGGCGATGCCGAGCTTGTCCGGCTCGGCGACTGACGTGATCGTTGTCCCGGTTCCGGTGGCGATCCACAGGCTGCCGGTCGGGTTGTCGGTGTCGGCTCCGTGCCAGGCGGCGACCCAGCTGCCGTCGGCGTGGGTGATGATCGACGGCGAGGTGCCCGGCGCGACTCCCAGAGCGTCCGGGTCGGCGGGGTTGCCGGAGACGGTCGTCCCGGTCCCGGACGCGAACCACAGGCTGCCGGCGGCGTTCTGGGTGTCGGCTCCGTGCCAGGCGGTCTCGAAGCCGCCGTTCGGCAGCGCGGCCAGGGACGGGTTGGAGTGGGCGCTGACGGTCACGTTCAGCGGCGTGGACGCAGGCGAGGTGCCGCCGGAGTTGCTCGCGACAGCGGTGAGCGTGTGCGCGCCGCGCGTCGCCGTCGCGGTGTCCCACTCGAGGGAGAAGTCCGGACCGGATGTCGAGGTGCCGATCACGTTGCCGTCCAGCTTGTAGGTGACCGAGCCGGCCCCCGGGGCCGAGGCGGTCAGCGCGATCGTGCCGGCGAGGGGGCCGGACGGGACGGAGATCTGCGGAGCGGCGGGGGTGTTGTTGACGGTGAAGTTGATCGGTCCGTAGGGATGGTTCTGGCCGTCGATCTCGTTCGCGGTCACCGAGATGGTGTAGGTGCCGTTGGGCACGGTGGTGGTGTCCCAGGTTTGGGCGTAGTTGTCGGCGCCGGTGCCGCCGTCGATGTACTGGGTGCCGCCCGGTCCGGTGATCTTGTAGGTCAGCGAGTTGATGACCTTCTGGGAGCTGGCCATCGCGGTGAGGTTCAAGGTGCCGGAGACCGTCCGGCCGGCCGTGAGGGGGCTGCCGCCTGCGTCGATGCCGACGTTGAAGCCTGCGGGGACGGTGCCGCCGCTGGTGGACGCGCCGGCGCTGACGTAGCCGAGGACCCACATGTGGTAGCTCCCCGCGAAGAGCTTGTCGTTGGGGTTCCACGCCGCGCCGTTGCCCTCGTCGGTCTGGACGGTGCTGGTGGACCACCAGGGGCTTCCGCCGCCGCCCTCGTCGCCGCCGATGTCGGACAGCAGGCCGTTGCTGTAGTTGGTGACGAGGGCGATGTGGGAGCCCTGGGTGGGGTAGTTGTTGTCGCCGAAGATGACGGCGTCTCCGGGCTGGGGGGTGTAGCCGCTGCTGAGGGTGTGGTAGCCGGGGGTGCTCATCCAGGAGGGCACCGACGCCGGGTCGCTGGCGGGGACGGGTATGCCGGCCTGCTGCCACACCCAGGAGACGAAGTCGCCGCACCAGTACTCGCCCTTGCCGCCATCCGCGCTGCAGCTGCTGTCGAAGCCGGTGCTGCCGGCGCTGTTCGTGCTGCAGTACCCCTTGGCGAGGTTGGCGTCGGCGATGTTCACGACCTGCGCGCCGGTGGCGGCCGAGGCGGGCGTCGCGCCCAGGCCGAGGATGGTGACGCCGCCGAGGGTGGCTGCGGCCAGTGCGGCGAGGGTGCGGAGCTTGGTGCGGTTGCGTGCAGAAGAAGGCATGGGTGTTCCCCCGAATTGTGTGGTGAAGGTCAGGTGTGCGGCGGTACGGGCGTCGGCGGTGCGGCAGGAGCGGGCGGGCCGACGGGCCCTGGAAACCGGTCGTCCCGATTCGCGAATTCGTGTCGCGGTGTTTCCGGGCAGGGCCCGTGAATTGCGTCGGCTTGATTTGTCGGCCGGGCGCGTGTTCAGTGCGGCGCTGTGGCGGTCCAGCCGGGGAGGGAGGCGAGGAGGCGGGTGACGGCGGCTGCGACGTGCTGGGCGCCGTCGGTTCCGTCGCCGCTGAACCACAGTCCGAGGTCCACTCCGCTGGGTCGGGGCCGGGTCCGCATGTGTTCGATGCCGGTTCCGGGGTCCAGGTGGGCCCACAGGGTGTCAAGGATCCGCTCCGCGTCGGCTGGGCTGGGCTGGTGCAGGTCGGGGCGGGTGAGGATCAGGTGGACGAGGTGCATGGCTCTCCTAGTCCCAGCCGATGCCGTCCGTGTGCGCCGGGCCCGCCGTCGACGGCGCCGGGGCGTCGGCGGCCGCGCCGGTGGGCGCCTGGTCCCAGCCGATGCCGTTCGTCTGCGCCGGCGTCACCGCGGAGGTGACCGGGGCGCTCGCTGCCGCCGCGGACACCGGGGCCTGGTCCCATCCGATGCCGTCACCGAGAGCCGTCGTCGACGCGGCGGCAGTGGCCCCGAACGCGGGAGCGGCGACCAGGACGGCGATGGCTGCGGCGCGGACGATTTTCGACATGACGGTCCCCCGGATCGATAGTGAAATCATTTGTTGATTGCCGGATGTGATTTACCGTCTTTCCGGTGTTCTCTTTCCGTCCGGCGTTCTGGGAAGAGCATGCAGGTGCGGCTGCGGTGGCGGGAACGGGTACGGCCGGGCACCAAGGTGCCCGGCACCTTGGTGCCAACCCCGTGCCCGGACGTCCGGTGTCCGTTGCGCGGTCGGCCGGGCCCTGACAAGATCGCTCCTGCTCGAACTGGTCTGCTGGCGTCACGACGCGCACGGGGGTGCGGCCATCATGGTGCTCGGTGTCCTTGGTCTCGAACCGGCGGTCGAGGCGGTGTACGCGGCCCTGCTGCAGCATCCGCAGTCGGACCTGGCCGGCCTCCTGACCCTCACGCGGCTGCCCGAGGCCGGGGTCCGGGCGGCACTGGACGATCTCGCCGACCGCGCGTTCGTGCGCCCCTCACGGGACACACCTGGCGGGCTCCGGGTCGTCAGCCCCCAGATCGCTTTGGACCTGATGGTCCGCCGGCAGGAGGAGGACCTGGCGCGCCGGGCCCAGCAGCTGGCCGCGAGCAGGGCGGCCGCCGCCGAGGCCGTCGCCGCCTTCGGCTCGCTTGCCCCCAACACGCCCGTGGACGGGGCGGAGCGCCTGGTCGGGATGGACGCCATCGACGCGAAGCTGGAGGTCCTTGCGAAGGAGCTGCGCCGCGAGTGCCTGTCGGTGATGCCGGGCGGGGCCCAGTCCCAGGCCAGTCTGGACGCCTCGCGCCCGTTGGACGCCGACGCGCTCGGTCGCGGGATCGCGATTCTGACGCTCTACCAGGACAGTGTCCGCAACGACCCGGCCACGCACGCCTACGCGCACTGGCTGACCGACAACGGCGGCGAGGTCCGCACCGCGCCGCTGCTGCCGCCCCGGATGCTGATCTTCGACCGCGAGGTCGCGGTGGTCCCCGTCGATCCCGCGGACACCAAGGCCGGGGCGCTGTGCACGCGCGAGCCCGGCATCGTGGCCTCCCTCACGGCCGTCTACGAGCAGGCCTGGGCCACGGCCGTGCCGCTCGGCGCGGCCGCTCCCCGCGACACGGGCGGCGGCCTCACCGGCACGGAACGCGAACTGCTGGCCCTCCTGGCCCGCGGCATGACCGACGAGGCCGCGGCCAAGCGCCTGGGCATCGGACTGCGCACCGTCCGACGCCAGATGGCGGCCCTGATGGAGCGCCTCGGCGCCAGCAGCCGCTTCGAGGCCGGCCTCAAGGCCGCTCAGCGCGGCTGGCTGTAGCGGCAGCCACGAGACGGCGGCGTGGCCGCCCGGATGGACTTGGCGGGAGCTCCCCGGCGCGCCCCGCGAATGCCAGTGATCGCGTGTCAGGGCTGCTTCTGCCGAGCCTAGGGGGCGGGCAGGCGCGCGGCGTGGCGGGCCGTCGCTTCGGTCCGAGGCCGACCTCGGCGGGAATCAGATCGAAGCCGGTCGCCGCGGCCCGGTGCGGCAACCCACGGAACCGGGCGCGCCGACCGCACAGGACGCGCCGCTCCGGGCGGTCGGCCGGATCCCGCGGCAGGCGGGCCGGGAGGAGGATGTGCCGCCGGGATCCGGCGGGCGAGAGGGCGGGACACTCACATCAGCGGGAGCCGTCCGGCGGTGGGGCCGCCGGCGGCGACGGCGGCCAGGTAGGCGTCCGCGTCGTAGCCGTGCGCGGGTCTGACGGACGAGGGGCCGGGGGGTCGCCCTCGCGTACGGCGGCTGCGAGGGCGTCGGGTCGAGTCCTTCGCGTAGAGCGGCCTGCAGGGCTTGCCCTCCTCGCGACGGTTCCGGGGCCGCTTGCCGTCCGAGGTCCGCCCGTTACCGGTTACTTTCACGACGGACCCGCTTCGGGCTGCCTTGGTTACCTCTGTGATGCGCCGTCCGGCAGCGGGTAACCAGCGCTAACGCGCGGACGGTGTTGGTAACCAGTGCGGTCACCGCACCCGTCACCGGTAGCCGGCGGCACCACGACCGCACCGGTGGCCGGGGCCGCCCGCAGGGCCGAGGGGCTACCCATGGGCTGCGCCACGAAGCGGCGGGCCTGGTCGGTGGGGTCGGCCGTCTGCGCGGTGGTGTACTGCTGGCCGGCCGCGCCGGCCCTCAGTGCGCCGTTGGGGCTGGCGGGCCGACCGGGTCGGCGGGGTGGGCGGCCGAGTCGTCGACGGTGTCGCGCGCGCCCGGCGGGTGTCGGACCGGGCCGGGTCGTCGGGCGCGGGCGTCGCGGCGCAGGGCGTTGCGGGCGCGTTCGAGGGTCTGGCGGGTGGCGGGGGTGTCGCGCTCGCCTCCTGGGGCGGGGGCCGGGTGTAGCGGCCGGCGACTTTGTGGTCGGCGGGGTGGCGGTCGATCCCGCGCGGGACGGGCACGGTCGGCTCGATCAGCGCGGCGCGCTCGCTGCCGGACGGCTGCCGGACGGTTGCCGGTCGGGGGCGGCGGGGACCGGGCCGGTGATGTGGCTCGTCCTTCTCGCCGGCTGGTGCGAGGCGCTGCGACACACGAGGTTTGTCACTGCCTCGCTACCTCGGAGTGATCGGATCGGGGTATCTACTGTGGTTTGTCATGATTTTCCGTCAGGTGTCCTGTCGTGCTTGCTTTCTTGTCGCGTGGGGGTGCGGGGCGCTTTGCTGTGAGGAGAGGTGGACCCGCGGATGAGCGCTCGCACGCGTGGACAGGGCTGTCTGTCGTGGTATCGGGTCGGCCGTCGGTGGCCCGTGGCCGTGTTCGACAGGACCGCGGTCGGTGGGGCCGCCCCGGTCGGTGCCGTCGTCGTGTCCGGTCCGGTCGGCTCGGGTGGACGGCGTGGGGAGCGCGGTGTGGGGGTGGTGTCGGTGGGGTGCGCGGTGCTGTCCGGTATGGCGCTGCTGGCGGCCGCGGCTCCACCGGTGGCCGCCGCACCGGTGGGGGCCGCGCCGGTGCGGGCGCAGCGGGCTGATCCGTCGCAGACCTTGACCTTCACCGGCGCTTCGCAGACCTTGACGGTTCCGGCGGGGGCGGTGGTGACGATCACCGCGGACGGCGCGGGTGGCGCCGACAACACCGGTACCACCTGTTCCGTCACGGGGACCGGTGGGTCGGGGGCGCGGGTGGTGACCACCCTGCCGCAGACCACCGCGCCGACGACCTTCACCGTCGACGTCGGCGGCACCGGCGGCAAAGGCTGCAACGGCACCGGGACGGGGGGTGCCGGCGGGTTCAACGGCGGCGCCCCAGGGGGGAGTTTTCCGCTCAGTGGTCTCCAGTTTGAAGGTCCGGGTGCGGGCGGGGCCTCCAGCATCAGCACGGGCGGCTCCCTGCTGGTGGTCGCCGGGGGCGGCGGTGGCGCCGGCGGCACCGGAGCGGGCTCCACGGGAGGCAACGGAGGCAACGGGGGGACAACGTCGAATGCCACCGGCGGTACCGCGGGAAGTGCCACCGGCCCTGGGGCTTCGCCGGGGCAGGGCGGGGGCGGTGGCAGTACCGGTACCAGTTCCGGGGGTGCCGGCGGGGCCGCCGGCGCCGTTCCACTGTGTGAGGTCACGAACGGCGGTCCGGGTGGCGGGTTCTCCGGCGCCGCGGTCGGTACCGGCGGCGCCGGGGGCAGCTTCGACGGCGGCTGCGCCGCCTCCCGCATCGGTACCGGCGGCGGCGGTGGGGGTGGGTACTTCGCCGGCGGGGGCGGCGGCAGCGGTGCCGTCAACGGCAGCGGCACCTCGGCGGGCGGGGGC
>NZ_BBPQ01000035.1:53886-60107 GCF_000787855.1 Streptacidiphilus anmyonensis
GGGGGGGGGGGGGGGGGCGGCGGGGGCAGCAGCTTCGCCACTGCCACGGGTACCGGCACGTCCTATGCGCTTTCGACGATCGGGACGGCGAACCGCAACGGCCAGGTGACCATCTCCTACGTGGTCGCGTCCTTGACCATCACCAAGACCCACACCAAGCCCTTCACCCAGGGACGGGACGGCACCTACACCATCACCGTGGGCAACGCCTCCGGGGCCGCCCCGACCAACGGCACCACGGTCACCGTGTACGACACCCTCCCCGCCGGGCTCACCGCCGACGGCATCGTCGGCACGGGCTGGAACTGCACCCTGAACATCCTCACCTGTACCCGTGGCGACGTCCTCCCGGCCGGGAGCAGCTACCCTCCCGTCACCTTGAAGGTCGACGTCTCCTGCAGGGCCCACGCCGAGGTGACGAACCGCGTCACCGCCCTCGGAGGTGGCGACACCACCAGCCACACCGCCGCCGACCCCACCGAGATCAAGCCCCACGGGCACGACGGGCGCTGCGAGCGCCACGACCACTGACAGCCCGACCGACCGGTGCCAACGGTGGGGCACGGCCCTGTGGACAACTCGACCCGGCTGTCCCGCACGGGCTCTGTCCCTGCGCCGGAAACGGTCGTCTCCCCGCCGGCCGGGGCCGACGGGGAGACGGGTTCGTGAGGGGCTGAGGCCGGGGGCCCCTCTCCTAGCGGTTGCAGACCTGGTGGGCGGGGACCCGGGTACGGGTCCAGTAGCCCGGGTGCTGCCTTCCGTGGCGGTCACGGCCGGCCGGGTGCCAGGTTCGCACCCAGTGCCCCTGTACGACGTCGCAGTGCCGGCGGTGGTCTCCCGGCCCGTGGTGCGTGGTCGCGGATGCCGTCCCGACCGCGCCGAGCACCGCGCCGCCGGCCAGCGCCACGGCGGCCGTTCCGAGCGCCACGACCTTCTTCGCGCGTCCACCGAACATGGCTGAACCCCTCTCAACTGGGCTGTCTCCCCGGCTCCCTGGTGTTCCGGCCGGGCAACGACAACCCTCCCCGCTCCCGCGCTTCAGATCCCATAGCGCCACACACCGTGACGAAATCAGGAAGATCCATCAACAGGGCTGAAATAGTCATCAAATAAGGCAAAAGCTGGCCGGCGTCACTGCTCGGTCAGAACCCGGTGCGGAGCAGCAGGGGCCGTGATGGCGGTGTGGCTGGTCAGGGTTCCTTCATGCTGTCCGGCTCAGGGGGGTGCGGGGGTGGGTGCCGGGACGCCGGCCGGCGATGGCGTCGCCCAGTAGGACGCCCAGTACGGTGCCCGCCAGTGCCCCTACGGCGATCGCTCCTGTGGCCGAGAGCCTGTATCCGTCGGCGGTGACCGAGACGGTGAACTCCTGCCGGGGCGCCACTTCGCCGTTGCTGCCGAGCTCCTTGTCGAGTTCGGTGCGGAACTCGCCGCGTACGTGTCGCAGGAAGGCGGCGACCTCGTGCGCGCGTTTGCCCCGCTCCGGTCGGGTGGGGCCGCGGTCGGCCCGCGCCCTGTGGTCGGCGAGCATCTGGTCTGCGGCGGCCTCCACCTCGGCTCGGGTGAGCACTCTTCCGGACAGGACCTGTCGCTCCGGTTCGGTGTCCTCCTGCCGGCTTCTCCCGGCGGGTTGCCCGTCGGGGTGCGCGGGGCCGGGCGGCGTGGCGTTGTGGGTTGCGTCCTGGTCGTCCAGGAGGACGGCGAGGGCCGGGAGCGCGAGCGGGGCGGCCACCATCAGGTGGGGGAGGGTGAGGGCGGCGGCGGTGCCGGTGAGCACGAGCTTGGGTGCGGGGGTCGACTCGCGCCGGCCGTCGCATGTGTCGTCCGGGCCGCCGGGTTCGTCGACGCGGGCGGTCGGGGCCTTCAACCGTTCGAGCGCGGCCAGCCAGTCGCGGCACTCGGTCTCGGTGACGCCGTACGCGCGCACGAGTGCGACAAGGTGGTCTGCGCCGGGCGGGCGGGTGGCGTCGGCGGCGAGTATGCGGCCGATGCCGGACTTGGACAGTGCGCAGCCGAGGTCGGCGGTTCTGCGGGCTATCTCACGGTAGGCCGGCCCGCCCGCCCACGTGTGGAGCAGCCTCAGCTTCTCGTTGAACTCGGCCACGGTGGTGCACGTCGACGGGTCGGGTGGGAGGCCGGGCGGCCGGGTGTGTTCCGGCGTCCAGGCGGGCGGCAGCGGGCGGGGGGCCGTCGGCCCGGCGGTGCCGTCGTGGTCGATGGTCATCTCGAGGTTCATGCCGCGTTTGTGGGCCGCTTTGGCGACCGCGGCGAGGAACAGCCCGTCGACCTCCTCCTTGGACGCTCCCTCCGGCACCGCGAACGTGAAGGTGTAGGGCTTGGTCCTGCTGCTCGGCAGGGGGTCGGGGCGGCTCACGTCAGGCCCCCGCGCTCGGGGCGGCCTGCCGTGCGCGCCTGCCCGCGGCGATGCTCGCGCGGCGGGGCGCCGACGGGGAGCGCCCCGGGGTGGACGCCAGGTGCTGCGCGGCGCGCGCTGCGGCGCCGAGCCCGATCGCGGCGGCCTCGGGCGGGGCGCCGTTCGCCACCAGCGCTGCCCAGGCCGCGATGACGACGATGACGATGATCACGGTCCGGGTGCTGCCCGGCAGCAGCTCCGTGCCGGCGGGCAGGACGGTGCTGCGGTGGTCGGCCTTGGTCATGGCGGCGTCGCCTTCCGAACATGGGGTGAGGGCCCCGGGATTGGATGCCGGGCGCGTCAACATGCCGGAACCGCCAAGTTCGTTGAGGCACATGAGCTGACGCACCCGTGGCTCCATTGCAGCGCGCACACGAGCGCTCGCCAAGCGTGGCCGTCCCACTGCTGTCCCACGAAGGTGACGCTTGACCGCACGGGACGGATACTGGGGCTGTCCCGCCGCCGGCTGAAGTCGAAGAACGCGTGGTGAGGGAGCACTGACCGGACCGGAGGGCCCCGGGAAGCTCACGAGGACCAGGGTCGGCTGCGCCAACAGCCGGCCCACCGGCGAAGCCCGCGCGGCCCCGGACGGGACTGTGCGCCAGGACGGGGTACCGCCATCACAACGGGCATCGTGCTGACGTGCCGGGACAACCGGTTGGTGTCCTGGGACGGCGCCGTAGACGGTCCGGGCACACGTCAGACCCGGCAGCCGCGCACTGCCCGGCAGGTCCTACCCCTGCCTGGTCACCCCCACCCCGGCGAGCGGGGAGCGGACCGGGTGCCGGGCAGCGTCCGGCCGGGCCGCGGGCGAGGCGATTCGGTCGAGCGATCTGGGGACGGGACCACGGTGCACGCCCGCGTCCGCGGTTCCGATGCGCCGTGCTCGCGCTGTCGGAGTACCTCGGGGCCAGTGCACGGCCGGTGGCGTTGCCGAATCTGCCCGTCATGATCCCCTTCCCGGGCGCTTCGCTCCGTCGTTCCTGGCAGCTCTGTCCTCCTGCCGGCACCGAGTCTGGTGACCCGTCAGTCCCCTGGTGACCCCGGGTTGTTATCGGCTCGTGATGCTTCGCGGGTGGATCTGCTGACCGTAGCGGTGACCTCGCCCCGGTCTGCTTCCCGTGTCGGATCCCACCGATCCCCACGGAAGGCGACTGTGCATCACGACCTCAACCTCCCGCCGGTCTTCGGCACCGCCCCGGTCAGCCGGGAGCGTGTGCGCTGAACGGGCTCGCCACCGGACTGGTCCGGCTGCTTATCCGCTGCGCGCTGCGGCTGTGGCACGCGCCCGCCTGGCTCGCGGCGCACGGCCTGCTGCTCACCCTGATCGCACTGCCCGTCGTCGCGGCCGGATTGTGCCTGCACGAGCGTCTGACGCGGAAGGTCCTTGCGCACCGCGTGCGCTACACCCTCACCCCGGCCCGCTCCTTCGACCCGAGCATGGAGGAGATCTGGCGCGGCGCCGCGGTCCTGCTGCGCGCGGCCCGCTCCGGACCGTGGTGGGCCCCCGCCCGCGCGAAGTCGGTGCGCATCCGCCTGCGCGCCGACGGCACGGGGGAGACCCCACTCGCCTACAGCCTCGAAGGCCACACCAGCGCGCGGCACCTGCTGTCCACCACGCCCTACGACCAGGTCACCGTGGAGCGCTGCCGCCCCGTCCGGGACCGGGAACGCGAACACACGCTGCGCGCGCAGTTCGTCCTGCGCGGCGACCCCGGCGCCCCGTTGCGCGACGTCCCGCTGCAGCCCGATCCGCTCCAGCCGATCGTCGACGCCGTCTCGGCGGTCCGAGCCGACCTCGGCGACCTCGCCGAGGTCATCGTCGACCTCCAGCCGGTCCCCACCTGGCGGCTGCACCTGAAGCGCGGGCACCTCGCCGCCACGGCCAGGTCCCGCGCGCAGACCGAGGCGCGCAAGGCGACCCGGCGCGCGATCGCCGACACCGACGCCATCGAGGACTCACTTGCCGTCCAGCTCGCGCACTTCCTGGACTTCGCAGGCCGCCGCAGCGGCGGGCGCCGAATGGCGATGACGATCCGCCCGCGCCCCGTGGACACCGGCCAGGTGTGGGGCCGCCTCGCCAACGATGTGGGCCTGGTCCGTCTCCAGCTCCTCGTGCGCTGCGCCTCCGACGTCAAGGGCCGCGCCGAACGCTCCCTCAAGGCGCTGACCGCCGCGATGGACGTGTCCGCCGGACGCTCCCGCCTGCGCGTCGACGGCGCCCGCCTGGGCCCGTGGCAGTGGAGCGCCAACCATGCTCTGCGCCGCGGCGGCTTCGACCGGCGCTGGACCACCGGGCTGGTCGCGCCGCGCGCGGACTCCTGGCTGAACATCGCGGAGCTCTCCGGCCTGCTCAAGCCCCCGACCGTGCACTGCCGCCAACCTCTGACCGCCGCCACCCTGCCCGGCTACGAGCTCGGCGCGCCGCTGATGCCGCAGGGCTGGTACCGCGCCCCGGACGGCACGACCCGGCTGATCGCCTCACCGCTCGAGGAGACCCTCTTCTCGGTGTCCGTGGGCAAGTCCTTCTACGGCAAGACCACCCGCGCGGTCGTCCAAGCGCTCGCGGTGGCACTCGCCGGCGACGGTGTCTTCTTCGTCGACCCCCACGCCGACTCCTGGGACCTGGCAGCCCCGTTCCTCGCGCACGAGTCGCTGCGGGACCGGGTCTGGCGGATCGACCTGACCGGCCGCGACGCGGGCGCCCGCCTGCCCTCGTGGAACCCCCTCGGCATGGACGCCGGCCAGCGCGGCGACGAAGTCGTGCGAGCGGCGGTCGACTCCTTCTCGATCGTGCTCGGCTGGGGCGACCACACCGCCCCGCGCGCCACCACCGTCCTCTTCAAGGCCCTCGAAGCGCTGGTGGAGGTCAACCGGCAGGCCGTCGCCGCCAACAAGCCCCAGGCGCAGGCCACCGTGTTCCAGGTCCGCACCCTCCTCACCGATGCGGTGTTCCGCGAAGCCGTCCTCGACAGGGTCCCCGACAAGGCGAAGGCCTGGTGGACCACCACCTTCACCGCCTACGGCGACGACGCCTTCGCCCCCGTCCTCAACCCCCTGGACCGCCTCGCCGCCGACCCCGTCGCCCGTGCCCTCCTCGGCGCCCCCACCGGCAAATGGAACGCGCGGGCGGCGATGGACAAGCGCCGCATCGTGTGGCTGTGCCTGGGCGGCACCGGCCCCACCCAGCGCCTCCTGGTCAACCTCCTGATGCGCGACGTGTTCCGCGCCGGCCTGTCCCGCGGCGACCAGCCCACGAGGAAGCGCAAGCCGTTCCACATCTGGATGGACGAGCTGATCTCGCTGGACCAGGCCGGCACCGGCTCCACGATCGCCGACATCACCGAGCAACTGCGCAAATTCGGCGTCCGCTTGCACGTGATGGCCCAGCTGCTGGAGCGCATCAGCTCAGGCACCCGCGCCTCCCTGCTGCAGAACGCCTCCGCGCTGTCGACGACCGCCGGCTCCCTCGACTCGGTCGGCGCGGTCACCGAGCAGTGGCACGGCGCGCTCACCGTGCGCGAGGCCGCCGAACTGCCGCGCTACCACCACGCCCTGTCCTTCACCGCCGGAGGCAAGCAGCGCGGCCCGCTGACCGTGCGCGGCCCCCAGCCCGCCGAGGTCTTCGGCTCCCTCAAGAGCAGCAAGCACCTCGGCGAACTGAGCCAGTCCAGCGCCCAGGCCGTCGGCGCGAGGACCGCCTCCTACCTCCACAAGCTCGCCGACCAGCAGGACGCCGCCGTCCTCGCCTTCCTCACCGGCCCGACCGACCGCACCCCGCCGCCCCCGCACCCCGAGCCCCCGCCTCGGC
>NZ_BBPQ01000035.1:60140-85199 GCF_000787855.1 Streptacidiphilus anmyonensis
CCCCCCGCCCCCCCCGCCCCCCGAGCGCCCCCGCCTCGGCAAGACCACGGAGTTCCAGTGAACGTCATCCCCGCCTATTTCCTGCTCGCCTGCCTGAGCCAGCACCGTATGGGCAGCACCCGCCAACTGCACGACCTGCTCGGCAGCGGCAGGCACATCAACGCCACCCGCCTCCAGCTCCAGGACCTGCGCTCCCAGGGCCTCGCCGACTGTGTCGTCCTCCCGCGCCCCGGCTCGATGCGCCTGTGGTACCTCACCGCCTCCGGCCGCGACGTCGCCGGCTCCCTGCCCGAACTGCGCGACCAGGACCACCCCGCCTTCACGGACACCCCGGCCTCCATCAAGGTCCGCGCCCCGCACACCCTCGCGGTCCTGCGCACCCACCTGGCCTTCCTCGCCGACGCCCGCCGCCACGGCGACGACTACGGCCCGCTCGACTGGAGCCCGGAAGTCGGCCACCGGCTCTCCGAGACCCGCGGCGACGCCCTGATCGCCGACGCCCTGATGCGCTACACCACAACCGACGCCGGCAGCCGCACCCAGCTGCGGGCCTTCATCGAGCTCGACCGCGCCACCATGAGCAGCGAGCGCCTCGCCTCCAAACTCATGACCTACTCCCGGTTCCACGACTACACCCCCGTCGCGATCGCGGCCCGCCGCAGCGGCAACCGCACCGTGGCCCCGCTCCCGGCCTGGCTGCGCCACTACCCGGTCTTCCCCCGGGTGCTGTTCGTCCTGACCGCAGCTTCACGCCCCGTTCTGGACAACCGCATCCAGGACCTGCGGGCCATGGCCGCGGGCAACCCACTGGCCGCGCGGCTCGCGCGCAAGGTCCCACTCGGCGCCGCCGTCCTGGAAGACCTCGAAGCCCACGGGCCCTCAGCGCCGATCTGGACCCCGCTGGCTGGCGAGGACACCTCACCATGGGGGTGGACCGCGCTGTGACCATGCGCACGTACCCGCGGATCCGCCGAGGAGCCATGGCGGCGGACCGCTTCACCCAGATCTCCAACGACCTCTTCCGCGACCCGAGGCTGTCGTTCAAGGCCAAGGGCGTCTTCGGGCTCATCTCCACCCACCGCGACGGCTTCGGCATCACTCCACAGCGCCTGGCCGAGCAATCCACGGACGGCCTGGCGGCCATCAAGACCGGCCTGCGCGAGCTGGAGGCGTACGGCTACCTGTTCCGCCGTCAGGAACGCCGCCCCGACGGCACCCTCGGCGCGTTCGAATACCTGATCACCGACACCCCGGACAGGCCTTCGCCCAGCTCAGAGCCGGTGACGGAAAACCCGCCACCGGCTCCCACCAGCCAGAACAAGCAAAACCGCAGGTCCGGGCCGGTGGTCGATTATCCGCCAGCGGCTGGGCCGCCAGCGGCTGATCAACCCCCTAAGAACACCAACACCAAGAACACCAGCGGCAAGAACACCAACCCGACCTCCCCCCACCTGCCCCCCGCGCAGGACCCAGGCCGCAACGCGGCCGGGAACAGCGGGAGGGCCGGGGCGGAGACCATCACGCCGGAGCAACCCCAGCGGCACAGCCCGCAAGCGCACGGAACGCCGGGACAGGACCTTCTGTGGACCGTCGCCGACGCCGTTGCCGGACTCACCCTCACCGGCACCACCGTGCGGCGCCTGGGAGACAAGGTCGACGAGCTCCTTGGTCGCGGCTGGACCCGCACCCGCATCCTCACCGCGCTGACCGCCGACACCGAAGAGCTCACCCACCCGCGAGGCGCCCTCGCATGGCGCATCGAGGACCTGCTCCAGACCCCGACGCCGCAGAACGCGGAGGCGGCTGCCGCACCGTCCCGCCCGGCCGACCGCGGCGTCCACCGCGAGTGCCCGGGCGACGACGGCCTGTGCGGCCGCCCTCTGACCGTCGGAGAGAGCCTGTGCCACCGCTGCGTTGCAAGGTGAGGCGGACATGGCCCGGATCCCGCAGACCAACCGAAACCGAGTCCGCCGCGCGCGTTGCCCCCACAACGGCGACCCGGCCGCGATACGATCGGTCCACCTCCGGTAGGGCGTGGTGCCCAGTCGGCCGGAGAGTGCGGCCGGGGGAGGAAGCCAACCTCCCGCCGCGGACCCACCGGTCCGCGGAACCGGCCGCTTGCCACGCCCAGGACCCGGTCAGCCGGCTTTGAACTGCCGACGCGCTTGCGTCAACGCGTTCTTCCACTCGTCAAGGGTGCCCCCGGCCGTGTCACCCTGATGCAGCGTCACCGCCGACACCGACGCCCCGTCGGACGCCCGCAGTGCCTCCAGGCAGGCAGTCACGCGGGACCGGCGGCCAGTGACCACCTGGCGGCGGCGCTCGGCCTCCTGCAGCACCAACTGCGTGTCCCACCGCCGACTCCGACTACCTCGCCCAGACCGCGCCTCAGGTGCTGTCGGCTCGCCGATACCGGTGACGAACCCCTGCGAATAGGCGGAGGTGAAGCTCGAGACGTTCGCGAACCCGAGCAGCCGCGCAGCATCTGCCGTGGAGACCGTCTCCTGGCTCGTGTCGACGCCGGCCTCGGTCTCAGGATCCGGGGGAAGCGGACGGGGGCCACCGGTCCCGGGGTTCCCGCTGCCGGTGCGGGTCGCATCCCAGGCGAGAATCCGGTCGCGCCGCCACCGCTTGCGCTCGAGGCCGCCCGGCGTCAGCTCGGTCTGATCGGGGTCAATGAAGTAGCCGGGCTTCTTCGCGTAGGTGTGCACGGTGATCGCGCGCTTGAGATCCAGCAGCACGGCCACCTGCGGCGCCTGGACCGGCTCGGCCATCCACACCTCCACCGCCTCGCGGCCCCAACGCTCGCCGTCGCTGTCGGCTAGTACCGGCACGGGGAACCCAGTCAGCGCGTGCTGGGCCGTCACCCGGCGAAGTCGCTCAGGTGAGACGTGGTAGGCGGCGACGATGTCGTCGAAGCCGATCAGAGCGCTGGCCCTAGGCATAGCGGTGCCTCTCCACGGAGTAGCTCATTGCATAATAGGTATCTTCGGGGTCGCGGGGCAACTCACCGCTTGCCGCCCGCCGGACCCACGCCGGGGACCGGCAGTGCCCAAGAAGCCCGGACTGGTGAGGTTGCCGGTCCTCTGATGCCGCACGGCCGGGGTTGCCCGGGTGATGCGATGGGCTCTCGTTCGTGCATTCCTTTGTCACGGCTCATCAGGGTCAGCTCCTCGCTCCGCGCTCGTGATCCGCTGTCAGCGTGCCGACGGACGGCCTGGCGAAAGGTCGGCGACGTGGATGATCAGGGCGACTCCGGCGTGGTAGCGGGTCGGAGGCGCCGGGCGAGTGATCGCGCTGCCGTCCCAGGTCCGCAACGAGACGCCTGCAAGGCGCTCGTTGATCTCCGGGGCAGATTCCGTGTCAGGTCCGAGGTCGGGACAGGTGCGGAGCAAGCTGACATGCTGGACGTGATCACCAGCATGAGAGGGGCAGCGGGATGCAGTGGCAGGTGCACGGTGAGCGGCCGATCTACGAGAACCCGTGGGTGAACCTCTGGCTGGTCGACGTACAGCAGCCGGACGGGCGCCGCTGGGAGCACCACGTCGTCAAGCTGCGGCACCTTGCCGTCGCCGTCGTGTTGGACGATCAAAAGCGTGTGCTCATGATGTGGCGTCACCGGTTCATCACCGACACCTGGGCGTGGGAGCTGCCCATGGGCCTGATCGAGGAGCAGGACGGCGAAACCCCGGAGCAGGCCGCGGCCCGCGAAGTGGAGGAAGAGACCGGCTGGCGGGTCAAGTCGGTCAAGCCCTTGATCTACGGTCAGCCGGCGAACGGCATTACCGACTCCGAGCACCACGTCTTTCGTGCCGAGGCGGACGTCTACACGGGTCCGCCCACCGAGGTCAATGAAGCCGATCGCGTGGAGTGGATCCCCCTGGCGGACATCCGCGCGATGATCGACCGCCGGGAGATAGTGTCGAGCGGGTCACTGATCGGCCTGCTCTACCTGCTGCTGGACGAGGCGACCAAGAGCTAGGCGAACGCTGCGCGCATCCTGGCCTCGAAAGCGACCACGGGCGCCTCGCCGGCGTGGCCTGCCAGCCTTTGGTGGAACTCGCGGACGTGTGTGGCCACACGGGGCGAGTCGACGCTGGTGACAAGGTCAAGCGCAGTGCCCGCAGTGGCGCAGGCCTGGTCCAGGGCCCCGTTGCGCAACTGTGTCGAGGCCAACCAGAACGTGTGGAACGCACGGCCGCGAGCCTGCTCGTGGTTCTCCCGCCGCAGGCCCTCAGCGATCAGCGGCTCGGCTTTGCCGTGCTCGCCGAGCTGCGCCAGCGCGATGCCGGTGTCCACGACGAGCTTGGTCTCGTCGAAGTACCGCACCCACTGCGGGGCGCAGGCCAGGTCGGCCCGCTCGAAATGCGTGTTCGCCTTCCCGATGGCCCGGTGGCACTCTGTGTGATCGCGCATCATTGCGTGGGCGAAGGCCTCCCGCATGTACAGCATCGCCATCACCAGGTCGGGAGCTGCCGCCCCGCGGGCGGTGTCCTGGGCGGCGGCCGCCAGCGCTGCCGCCTCGCTCGCGTCCCCCTCGTAGGTGGCCTGCAAGCTCATGCACGAGAGCACGTTCGCGGTGAACTGTCGGTCCGTGAGGTCCTGGGCCAGATGCAGGGCCTGCGTGAAGTAGCCACGGGCGGTGCTGTACTGGCGGGCATCGAAGTATGCCCAGCCAGCCAGTCGGGCCAGCTCGGCGGCGACCTCGACCAGGTCGCGACGCAGGGGCCCCTTGTGGGTGCCGGCGATCAGTTGCTGCGCGTAGCGCAGCTGGCCGACGACAGCGGGTCGGAGCGCCGCGCCGCCGTGTTGGTCGTCCTGGCGCCAGTAGCCCTCGATCGAGGACCGCATTGCGGCGAGGGTCGAGCGGGTGACCTGCTCCGCCTGCGCGCTGTGCAGGATCTCGGCCAGGTCGGCGACTTGCCGGGGTGGGGGAGGGGCTGGGGAAGGCGGTGGTTCGGGAGCACTGACGACTGCGGGCGGAGGGATTTCCCAGTGACGCTGTGCGAGCCCGAGCATCGCACCGGGGATGCGCAGGCCGTCGGCCACGCGCTCGATCACGTCGATGTGGGCGAGCCCCCGCTGCCCGCTCATGATCTCTCCGACCCGACTCGGCGTCATGCCGCATAAGGCCGCGATCCGTGCGGGGTAGATCCCAGCGTGCCGCTTCACCAAGGAGAAGACGCTGGTGAAGTCCCGATTCCGGCACGCGGCGATCATCTCGGGCCGGGTCAGGAGGGCCGGCGGCAGCTCGTGAGGTCCGTCCAAGCTCGCCATCGGCAGCGTCTCCTCCGGTAGTTGCACTCAGTGAATAACTGCTGGCGCACTGCAATCGTACCCAGGTTGGGTAATCACGTGGGCCTGCAACGAGATCCAGCCGCCGCGCGAATCTTTCCCACATCAGCCCTGGAGGGGAGGCGGCTCACCGTGGTAGCCGGCCCACAAGTACTGCAGTCTCGCGACACCCGTCCCGACTCAAAGGACAGCGTGGAGATCGGGTCGCCGCCTGCACGGCGGTCCGCCGCGTGTGCACTTCGGTGCAGCAATGAAGCTCCCCGGCAGGCGCGTGGCTTCACCCGTGCCGTGCTCGGCCACTGGGGCGTCACCGGCCAAGCAGAGTACGAGATCCGCGTGATCGTCTCCGAACTCGTCACCAACTCGGTCGTCCACTCGGCCAGCGAGAGCACCTCACTGACGATCACGCTGCTCGGGCGGACGGTGTGCCTGGAAGTCCGGGACACCGGCACGTGGCGCGAACACAAGCCTGATCCCAGCGGCGAACGCGGTCGCGGCCTGTCCCTTGTCCGCCAGCAGGCCACCACCAGCGGCGTGCAGCGAACCCTGGACGGCACCCGTGCATGGGCCCAACGCGTGCTCACCGACGACGAGCTGCCCCACCAGCCACGCAGTGACGAAACCCAAGATCAGCGCGGAGGACGAGACGATGGTGGCGGAACATCTTGAGGTCGTCGCGTCCGATCGGGCAGCGGAAGTGACCACTCGTCCGGTGGGGTTGCTGCCGCGTGGATACGCGACGCCGGAGTGCCGGACCGGTGGGGACCGTTGGCCGGACCTGCACGAGATGTGTCACTGGCCCGGCTACCAGGACCGCGTCCTGGGGTGGGTCAAGGTCCCCTGCGTCTGCGCCTGCCACCAGCAATCCGATGGCCATGAGCAGGAAGCAGGGCCGTGACCTGGGCGGGCGCGGAGCGGTCCGGGGGCGTGTCGCAGCGACACCCACCCGCGCCTTCACGCCCTGTGGCCAGGGTCGTTCACCTGCCACGCCGGAGACCTAGTGGGGAGCAGCGTCCGCTCCTGCGGCTGTCCCTGCCATCAGCCCAGCACGCTCCTGCACCAGCGCGCCCGCGGAGGCTCGCCGGGCACCACCTTGGTGCCTGGCGGCAGTGCACCGTTACCTGCAGAACCCTTTGAGAGGCAAGGAGAGCTCGATGTCCCTTGAGTCGTTGTCCGGCAAGACCGTGCTGGTGACGGGCGCCGGCGGCCTGGTCGGAAGCCGGATTACCGCGAAGCTCCGCGACCTGGGCGCACGGCCGATCTCGGTGTGCAAGCTCGACGCCTACCCGCCCACCGTCTATAGCCAGCAGTTCGGCATCGACACCGGCGGCCCCGACTTCGTGGTGGGGGACATCAGCGAGCCCGGGCTGATGGAGGGGCTGCTGGCAGGTTGCGACTACGTGGTCCACGCCGCCGCGCTCGCGGACGTCGCAGCCTGCACGCGCCGCCCCATCGATGCCATCGGGAACAACATCGTCGGGACCGAACGAGTCCTGGAGGCTGCCGCCGCGAGCAGCAGTGTGCGCCGGCTGGTGTTTGTCTCGTCTGCCAGCGTTTACGGCAACGGAACCTCTGGCGACGCAGGTCCCGGGTTGTTCACCGAGGGCGCCGCGGTGCGTCCGCTGTCGGTGTACGGCAACACGAAGGTGTGGGGGGAGTACCAGACCGCGGCCGTTCTTGGCGCGGCCGGGACCTCGTACGCGGTGGTGCGGTATTTCTCGGTGTACGGGGAGCCGCAGGTCGTCAAGCAGGACAGCCACTCCTGGGTGGTCGCCTGGTTCGCGATGCGCGCTGCCCTCGGGCTGCCGTTGCATCTGAACGGTGGCGGTCACCAGGTCCGCGACTTTGTGCACGTGGACGACGTTGCCGCCGGCACCCTGCGGGCGCTGGTCGCCCCGCAGGCGCACAACCAGACCGTGAATATCGGCACCGGGACGGGGACGTTGATCCGTCAGATCGCCGAGCTGATCCGGATCCGGTACCCGGAGGCCGCGCTCGTGGACACTCCGATGCCGGTCGGCGACCCCGAGGGCGGGTACGCGGACATCTCGCGCATGGAACAGGTGCTCGGGTGGCGTCCTGGCATCAGCGTGGTGGAGGGCGTTCGCCGCTACACCAGTTGGCTGGACCGGACCCCAGAGGCGATCCCGGCGTGGATGCGCGACGAACGCGCGGCCTAGATCACCGGAGGCCGGCCGAGCCGGGCCAGCTTCCACACGGTGCGCCAGCGCATGGGCTTGCGCGGGCCGCAGGGGGTGCGCCAGCCCTCGGCGAAGCCCTGGAACCACACCTTCAGCCCCGCCAGGTCGCGGGTGCGGGCCCCGGTGAGCGCCACCCACACCCCGAGGTAGACCGGGACCAGGGCGGCGGGCAGGTTGCGGCGCGCGAGGTAGACCCGGTTGCGGGCGTTGACCCGGTAGAAGAACGCGTGCCGGGTCGGCGAGGTGCGCGGGTGCTGCAACAGCAGCTGCGGTGCGTAGAGCACCTTCCATCCCGCGTCCAGGGCCCGCCAGGCCATGTCGGTTTCCTCGTGCGCGAAGAAGAACGCGTCCGGCCAGTCACCGACCTGCGCGAGCATCGGCTGCGCCAGCACGTGCGCGCCGCCGAGGAACGTCGTCACGTAGCCGCCGCGCATCGGGTCACCGGCCCGCAACCGGGGCACATGGCGGCGCTGGGTGACATCGGTCTCGTCCGCGATCCGGAAGCTCACGATCCCAAGCCTCTCGTCAGCCGCGAACAGCTCCCCGATCCGGGTGAACACCTGGTCGTCGACGAGCAGCCCGTCGTCGTCCAGATCCAGCACCAGATCCACGTCCCGCAGGCGCTCCAGCGCGGCGTTCCGCCCGCCAGTCACCCCCAGATTCTCTGGCAGCTCCACCGTCTCGACCCACTCGGGCAGACCGTCCAGCCGACACCCGTTGCCGACCACCACGGTCCGCGCAGCCGGTGCCTGCTGCGACCGGACCGACTCCAGCAGCGCGGCCAGCTCCTTCGGCCGCGTGCCCATCGTCACGACCGCTACGCCCAGCTCCACGTACCCAACCCATCCCAAGGAGACCGATGCCTTCAACAGCGGCACAGCCTAACCGGACGCTGCGCCACCTCGCCGTCACCGGTGCCCTCCCCGACCGGCAGCGGATGGACCGGGAAACCCTCGACTGGATCGAGGGCATGCGGCCCTCGTTCCTGGCCACAGCGCCGCGCTGGGCCCGCCACGCGACGCCGCTGGTGCTGGCAACCGGCTGGTTCGCCGACCCGGACCAGGCCGACGGCATCCACGGCGTGCGGCATGGCGCTCGTGTCGCCACCTTCGCCGGGCTCCTGGCCCGGCAAGCCAGCCTGCCGTGGGATACCGCCGGTGCGCTGCGCCTGGCGGCTGCCGTCCACGACTGCCGCCGCCTCGACGACCGCACCGACCCCGGCCACGGCCGCCGTGCCGCCCACTGGCTCACCGAGCACGCCACCGAGGTCACAGCCCAGCTCGCGATCGAGACCACGCCGCAGCGGCTCGGGGAAGCCGCGGCAGCGGTCGCCCTCCACGACGTCCCCTACTGCAGGTTCACACCCGCCCAGGAGGCCGACTACGCCCGCGCCCGGCAGTTGACGGACCTGCTCAAAGCGGCGGACTGCCTGGACCGCTACCGGCTGCCGCGCGCCGACTGGTGGCCCGACACCTCCCGGCTCCGCATCGAGGTCCCGGCATGGCTGTCCCGGTTCGCGTTCGACGCCGTGGTCCGCAGCGAACGCGCGCGCCTGAACGGTGCCACCAACCACGCCTCCGTCAATCGCAAGCGCTGAAAGAGGGGGAACGCTCCGTGCTCACCGAATGGGACCGCGTCCACGCCGACTACAGCCCGCACCCCACCACCCGGCCCACGCCCCGTGGGCTCGCGGCGACCGAGCACGACTGGCGGCAGCACCTCGCACACGACACCCCCGGCGGGTGGCTCCTGCACAGCAGCTCGATGCTGCAGACGCTGGCGAGCGGGCAGCGGATCTACCTCATGCACACCACCCCCGTCCTCGACGCCATCCGGGACAGCGGCCAGCTCTACCAGGCGGCCGGCTGCCTGGTCGGGAGTCTGTACTGCGCACCGCTGTTCCCCGAGCCCGACGGCCTCCGCCCCCACAACCTCGGCTCCTACCTGCTCCAGACCAAGCAGGACCGCCAACCCCTGATCTTCGAGATCACCCCCAGCGCCCCCACCCCACTCAAGGGCCTGGACTACCTGCACCTGGGCCGCATCCACCTACGCACCTACCAGGATCACCAGAGCTTCCTCACGGACACCGAGCACGCCTGGCTCCAGCAGGCCGCGGTGCAGCGGGTCCAGGCCGCGGCACCCGTGCTGGACCTGCTCCTCACCAACGCGCGCCGCCCCACGACCGCCGCCGGCCAGTTCATCGACCGCCTCGCCGCCGCGATCCCCGCGTTGCCGTTCCTGGGCTACCTGTACTTCGAGGTGCTGTCGGAGTACCTGATGCTGCACTCCACCAGCCGCGAGACGAAGGCCCTGGCCGAGAGCGGCGAGCTGAACAACCTGCCCCCTAAACGCCTGGCGTTCAACGCGGTCACGTCGATGGACCGGCTGTTCGACCTCGCGCTCTTCCAGCCCGGCCACGCCGCGCTGCTGGAACTCATCGAGCACATCGAACCCGGCCTCGCCGCGGGCGCCGCCGCATACACCCGGGACCGCCTGTCCCACCTGTTCACGTGCATCGCCCTCGACCCCACAACCGACGCCGGCGCGGTGACGTTCCAGCAGGTCACCGACTTCCCCGCCCTGGCCGCACTGTCGCCCGGGCTCGCCGGTCAGCTGATCTTCCGCCAGCTGCGAACCAGTCCCCGCTACCCGCAGCTGTTCCCGGTCTTCGAACAGGCCAAAGCCCTGGGAGCGTGCGGCTACTGGAACACCACCGGCATCGCGACCCCGTTCAACGGCACCATCCCCAAGGGCGAGATCGGCATCAACCTGTCCTACCCCCACTGCGGCTACCGGGCCTGGACCGCCGACATTAGCCCCAACGGAATGCTCCACGCCGTCGACGAGCTCGACGTGACCTTCATCCCGCGCCTGACCGATCTCCGCTACACCGCCCTCGGCTACGCCCACTTCACCCGCCAGCCCGCACCCCTCCCCGCCCAAGCCTCCTGAAAGGCCCTTCTCATGCGCATCGTCCTGCTCGGCGGCGCCGGATACCTCGGCTCCGTCGCCGCCCAGCACCTCGCCCAGCTCGGCCACCACGTCACCGTCGTCGACGGACTGATCTACCTGCGCGACGACGACCCCCACCGGCTTCTGCCGGCCGGATGCATCTTCGCTCCTGCCGACCTGCGCGACCCCGACGCCCTGCGCCGCGCCAGCCAGGGAGCGGACGCCGTGGTGCACCTCGGCGGCCTGGTCGGCGAGCCCGCGTGCGCAGTGGACGAACCGCTTGCCGTGGAACTCAACTACGCCTCCCCGATCCTCGCTCACGAGGCCGCCACCCGCGCGGGTGTCCCGCACTACGTGTTCTTCTCCTCCTGCAGCGTCTACGGCAGCCGCGAAGGAACCGTCACCGAGGACACCCTTGCCAACCCGCTCGGCATCTACGCCCGCACCAAGGTCCTTGCCGAGCGACGCCTCGCGGCCATGACCACAGCCGACCAACACCTCACGGTGCTGCGTCTGGCGACCGTCCACGGCCGCTCGCCGCGCCAGCGCCTTGATTCCGTCGTGAATCGCATGACCGCGCACGCGCTCTCTACCGGCCGCATCCCCCTCAACGGCGGCGCGCAGCGTCGCCCCCTGGTCCACGTCGGCGATGTCGCACTCGTCCTCGCCCGCGTCCTCACCACCGGCAAGGGGCAGCGGACCTTCAACGTGGGCTCCGACCGGGAGAACTACACCATCGCCGACATCGCCACCACTGTCGAACAGGTCGTGCCCGGTGCCCGCATCGACCGCGGCCCCGAGCGCGACGAGGCCGACGCGCGGGACTACCGCACCAGCTTCGCCCGGCTCGCTGACGCCTTCCCCGATCTGGTCCCGGCCACGCTGGAACACGGCGTCCGCGAGGTCGCCGAAGCCGTCGCCACCGGGCAGCTCGGTGAGCCCGACTTGCCCGAGTACGACAACTACCGCGGGCTGATCGCATCGCGCGACACGGGGCGCATCAGTGTCCTCGGCTCCCCGGAGTGCAAGCGCCTCCACGACGAGTACGCCACCACCACCTGGAGCACCCTGTGACCGACACGAGCACGCTGCCGTTCCTGCCCTGGAACCGGCCCTCGATCGGGGACGAGGAGATCGCGGAGGTGACCGACACCCTGCGCTCCGGCTGGCTCACCCACGGCCCGAAAGCCGCCCGCTTCGAGGAAGTCGTGCGCGACGCCCTCGGCGTCGAAGACGCCTTTGCGGTGTCCTCCTGCACCGCCGCCCTGCACCTGGCGTTCCTCGCCGCCGGCATCGGTCCCGGCGACGAGGTGATCACGCCCAGCCTCACGTTCTGCGCGGCCCCGAACGCGCTGCTCCAGACCGGCGCGCGCCCGGTCTTCGTGGACGTGGAGCCGGTCACCTACAACATCGACCCGGCCGCCACTGAAGCCGCGATCACCGAGCACACCAAGGCGATCGTCGTCATGCACTACGGCGGCCACCCCTGCGACCTGCTCGCCTTTCGCAAGCTCGCCGACGACCACCAGCTGCTGCTCATCGAGGACGCCGCCCACGCCCTGCACGCCAGCCGCGACGGCCACCGCGCGGGCAGCGTCGGCGACCTCGCGGCCTTCAGCTTCTACGCGAACAAGGTCATCACCACCGGGGAGGGCGGCATGCTTGTGGGCCGTGCCGACCTGGTGCAGCGCGCCCGGCTGCTGGGCAGGCACGGGCTCGACTCCTCGGTCTGGCAGCGCCACGGAACCCGCAGCACTGCCCACTACGAGGTCACCGCGCCCGGCCTCAAGTACGTCATGCCGGACGTCACCGCCGCCCTCGGCGTCCAGCAGTTCCGCAAGCTCGCCGCGTTCACCTCCCGCCGCGCCGAGATCGCTGGCACCTATGCCAGCGCCCTCACCGGCCTGCCCGGACTCGCGCTCCCCGCGGTGCTCCCTGGGGTCGAGCACGGCTGGTTCCTGTACTCCGTGTTCATCAGCGACACCGCACCCTTCACACGGGACGAGGTTGCCAAGCTCCTTAAGGACCGCCACCACATCGGGACCAGCCAGCACTTCCGGCCTGTCCACGAACTCGGGATCTACCGCCAGGACCTCGAACGCCGCCTCGCCGTCACAGAAGCTGCAGCGCGGCAGCAGCTGTCCCTACCCTGCTACCCCGACATGACCACCCAGGAGGTGGACCGAGTGATCGACGCGCTTCGCTCCATCCGGTGGACGGACTGACGGACGGTCGAGACGATGGTGGGGGTTGCCAGCCACCTGGCAATCCCCACCATGCGGGACGGGCAGGGAGTTGCGATGACGACGATGGTTCCGGCGACCGACTTCGCCGCGCGCCTGCCCCGGCACGTGGTGTCGGCGTGCACGCTCATCACCGACCCGGACAACCGGATCCTGATGCTGCACCAGGCCCACGGGTATCCCGGGCATCCGGCTTGGTGGCAGCTCCCGGGGGGCCTTGCCGACTTGGGGGAGAAGCCGCACGAGACCGCGATGCGCGAGTCCGGCGAGGAGAGCGGGATCTTCCTGCCTGCGGTGCCGCGACTGCGCGTCGTCGACTACCGCACTTCGGAGGACATGGACGGCTGGCCACCGGTGATCGACTTCTGCTTCGACGCCGGACGCTTCCCCGTGGACACCCAGGTCGTGCTGAGCGCGGAGCACGACGAGGCCGCGTGGCGCTCCTTCGAGGAGTGGCAGCCGCACCTTCAACCCGAGCAGAAGCCCTGGTTCGCCGCCGTGTGGCGGGCCCGGCAGGCCGGGACGGTGCTGCACCTCAACGACGGCCAGGAGCCGTAACCCCGCGCTCCTGGCTGAGCGTCCGGCGCAGCGATCGGTCGCCGGACGACCTGCCGCTCGGCCGCGCCTCACGGCGTGACGTCGCGGGCTGTGTAGGCGAGCAGTTCGTTCAGTGCGGCCTCGTTGGACGCCGGAGGCTTCTGCTGCCGGCGTCGGAGCGTCTCGAGCGTGGTGGCGGTCACGGTGCGGGCCTGTTCGGCCAGGTCGGCCTCGAGAGAATTCGCGTCGCCGTCGACCGTGCGGCCGGTGATGACGATGTCGCCGAAGAGCTCGTAGTCCAGGGTGAGGCCGCGCCAGGCGCAGGCCAGGGTCCAGGCGGGCAGGTTCGATGGCAGGCCTTCGCCGGTGCCGTTCCCGTGGATCCATAGCAGCGCCTCGCGGTGGTGGACGGCCCGGTCGGGGGAGCCGGCGAGGAGGCGGCGGATCTCGGAGTGGTGTCCGTCGTCGGAGAGCTCGACGCTGCGGGTTTCGCCGAGCGTGGTGATCACGATGGCGCGCATGGGCTTCTCGATTTTGGCTCGTGGAGTCGTCGGTACAGAGGGTTATGGGAGCGCGCCGGGGTCACCAGTTCGGTAACCACCGCGGCGTCCGGCGGTCACGGATCGGCTGCTGCGGCGCTGGTTACTTCGGGCGGTGCGGGCCGCTGACCTGCACTGGTGACCTGGTGCGAGGTCACCAGTTCTGCTTGGGCTCAGTCGACGAGGCCGGTGTGGTGGGCGTGGGCGCGTTCGGCCAGTGCTTGGTAGGCGATCGCTGCGGGGGTGGCGTCGAAGCGGGCGAAGACCCATTCAACGAGGATCTCCTCGCGGCTCGCGCCGGGTACGGCGGGGACGCCTTCCGCGGCGGCGTGCTCGGCGAGCTGCTGGTCGCTCCAGCTGGCGGCCTGGGTGCGGGTGTGGGTGCGGACGTCTTCGAGGGCCTGGCAGTACAGCGGGTGGCCTTTCGCGAGCAGGGCGCGCAGCCCGGCCGGGTTGGTCAGCTTCTCGGCCTGGGCGGCGAGGTCGAGCAGGGCGGTGGCGGTGTCGGCGGACATGGGGTTGATCCTCCTTCATGCCGGGCGGCGCCTGGGCGTGGTTTCGACTGGCGGGCCCCGGAAGCCCTCCGGGGCCCGGCGGTTGGGTGGTGGTCAGGTCAGGGCCTGGCCGATGTGCTGGACGTCGAGGGTGAGGGCGACGCGGGGGATGCGGTCCTCGCCGGTGTAGGAGCGGTGGGCGATGGTCCCGACGATCAGGACGTGGGATCCGGGTGTGAGGGTGGCGGCCGCATGGCGGGCGGCGTCTCCGCGCAGTGTGCACACCAGCACCGACGCGGTGACCTCGCCGATGACGGGCGGGGTGTCGGGGGTGAGGAGCAGTCGGGCGACGGGGCCGTCCTCGCCCTCGCGCAGCACCACGGGCCGGCTGACCGCGCCGGTGAGCACCTGCGGCCGGGACTCGATCCGGGTGGCCAGGCGGGCCCCGGTGCCGAGGGCCGGCGGCGGTGGTGTGCCGGGTGCGACGTCCTGCTCGGCCTGGTGCAGCGCGGCCGCGACCGCGCCGCGCAGCTGGGCGACGCGCTCGGCCCGCCGCACGGCGGACCGGTCGGTTCGGGCGAGGGCGTGCTGGTGCTGCTCGGCGACGTCGAGTTCGGCTTGGGTGTGGCGTAGGACGGCGCGGATGCCGTGGCGGCGCGTGATCCGGCTCCACGGGTGCCTTCCGGCTTCGGTGCTCTGCTCGGTGAGGGCCAGTTGGACCCCGGCCCATCCACCGTCGGCGGCCGGATGCAGGGCGACGTCGAGGCAGACGCTTACGCGCGGGTCATGGACCGGGGAGTAGCGGTAGGCGCGCAGGCCGGGGAAGGCGCGGGCCAGTGCGCTGCGCAGCGCGGCCGCGTCGGGGTCGGCTGCGGTGCGGCGTAGCTCGGCCAGGTGCAGGGCGAGGACGGCGAGCACGGGGACGGCTCCGTCGCCTCCCGACGCGGGTAGCGCGACGGCGAGGTCGGCGGTGATGGCGCGGCGGTCGGTGACGCGCGCATGGACGACAAGCCACGCGGCGGGTGTGGCGGGCATGGGTCCTCCAGTTGGCGATTTAATAATAGTTAACATACTTCGTGCGGTCCAGGGGGTTTCCGAACTTCACCAGTGGAGCCGACGGGAACTCAGTCCTCGTCTTCGCCTCGGCAGGTGGGTGTTGGGGCCGCGCTGGAGTCGCCCTCCGGCGCGGCGCAGGGGTGGTCAGTTGGCGGGAGCGCGGGTGACGTTGATCGTGCGGGGGGTGCGGGAGCGGCTGTCGCGCTCGGGCACTGCGACGCCTGCGGCCTTCAGTTGCGCGGTCATCGCGGAAAGGTCCGGGGTGGTGGGGATCGGGAGCCCGGCCTCTCGGAAGAGGCGGAGCATGGCCTCGGTGTCCGGCTCGCGCTTGGCGTTGCCGCCGGTCCAGGTGAGTTGGTGGTCGCCGTAGATGCCGGGCGGGGAGGCGTCGAGCTTCGCCCGGGCGAGCTTGCGGATGTGGCCGCCTCGGCTTTCCAGTTGCTGGCCGCGTTCGTAGTCGGCCAGCGCGGTGGCGCGGTCGGCGTCGTCGCGGACCAGGACGCTCTGCGGGGCGGCTCCTGGCGGGTCGGCAGGAGGCCAGCACCGGGTGCGGAACGGGCAGTGGTCGCATGTCCCGTCCAGGCCAGGCCCGTCGAAGTCCCGTAGGGCGGTGTCGGGGTCCTCGAAGCCGCGGACCTGCTCGACCCACCAGCGGGCGTGTTCGGCGGCGCGCTCGTCGTAGCGGAACGTCTGAGTGTGCTCCGCGCCGTTGTCGCGGTTGACGAAGCGGAAGCGCAGCGTGCGGACGGGGATTGGTCCGAGCCGGGCCAGGTGCCGCTGCCCCTTCACGTTCTCGAATCCGGCCGTGCGCAGTAGTCGGGCGTAGGTGTAGATCTGGCGCAGCTCGGCAGCCGTCGCCCCGTACTTGAGCACCCGGTCCCACACGAACGTCGACTTCGTCTTCAGGTCCTCCACCACCACGCCCTGCTCCGGGCTGGCGGTCGCGTGGACGCGGGGACGGTGGCGCTCGGGCAGGCGACGCGCGGTGGCCTCGTCGAACTGCACGGCGTCGATGTGACCGCGGATCCACTCGTCGGCGACGCTGCGCTCGACCTGCCACCGGTAGCGTGTGCGGGCGGCGGAGAGCAGGCCCTCGTGGATGTAGGTGCCCAGGATCGCCATGCGCTTGTCGGCGTCGTCGGTCGGAGCGGTGCCGGCGAGGATGTAAGCGGCGCGGCGCTGGCAAACAGTGTCGGACGCGCCGAGCTGCGTCTGCCGGGAGCGGGGGCGGTCGGCGTCGACCTCGTGTGCGGCCTCCCAGATGGAGACCGGCGCGACGGTGGCGATGGACATGGTGCGCTGTTCCCTTCAGGACAGAAGCGGGTGGCGCGGCCGGTGCGCGGGCCGCGCCACCTCATGGATGCGGGGTCAGGACCCCTCGGCGTCGGCGTCGGCGGGGGCCTGGGCGCGCTGGGCGGCGGCACGGAGCTTGTCCGCATCGCTGGCCGGGTCGGCCAGTTCGCTCGGCGGGGCCTCCAGCTCCTCCTTGCGCAGCCGGATCGCGGCCTGGACGACGGCGGCCTCCTCCCGGGTGAGGCCGGACTTCTCGGGCGAGGTCTCGCGCCACAGCGCCTTGAGCGCTTCCACGTCGCCGGTCTGCGAGACACGGCCCAGCCACGGCCGGGTGCGGTCGGCGGCCAGGGCGGTGACCTGCCTCGGCTGGGTGTCCACGGAGCAGCCGAGCCGCGTGAAGATCAGGTCCTCGACGTCCAGCTTCGGGAGCGTCAGCGGCTTGCCCGGCTCCACCCGCAGCCGCAGCGACCGGGTCTTGATCACCTGCGGCTGCTCCTCACGGCGCAGCCGCACCCACAGCGAGCAGTCGAACCCCAGGTCCCTCTGCGCCTGGACCTTCCACGCGGTCATCACCTTGTTGCCGCGCTTGACCGGCCTGCCGTCCTCGTCGATCGCGGTCACCTCCCGGCCCCGGGCGGTGACGATGACGATGCCGGGGAACGTCTGGAGCAGGTAGAGGACCTGCTGCCAGCGCTCGTTGGCGTCGTTCCACAGGTTCATCGCGACCTCGATCGGCGCGTCCGGGTCGGCCGCGAGGGTGCGGGCGTTGGACCGGCTGCGCCGGGCGCGCTCGTGGGTCCAGGTGGTGAGCATCCGCCACAGCGCGGTCGCGGTGTCCAGTACCAGTACCACGGGCGGCGCCTTCGCGGCGGCGGCGCGGCGGGCCTCGGCGTGGACGGCCTCGATCTGCTCGCGGATGTCGCGGAACGTCCCGTCGTGGTCGACGATCTCGAACCGCGCCCCGTCGATCGCGGCGTACTCGTCCGCCGACCCTTCGGCCAGGTCGACCCAGTAGGTGGGCCCGATCCGCCTGGAGGCGGAGAACTTCGCGGCGGCGTAGGTCTTGCCCGCGCCCTCCTCGCCCTCGATGAGAAGGAAGGGCCAGGGCACCAGCCCGGTGGGCTTTCGGGTCTTGAGCTTCACGGTCATCTCGGATGCCTCCTCGTGGCAGTCGGTGGTTGCGTCCGGCCGGATCTGGCCGGACGCGGGGGACGGGAAGTCAGGTCGATTCGCCGGTGCGCGCCGTCCGGCCCGGCCGGGATGCTTCGGTGGGCGGGGAGGGGCGGGCTGTCCGGTGCGGCTGTGCGCGCAACGCGGCGGATTCGCCGGGGGTTCACCGGCCCCGCATGGGTGGCGCGAGGACGTGGGCGAGCAGCCGCAGCGCCGCCGGCCTTTCAGTGATGTGCTGGGCGGCGGCTGCGAGCGCGGACCGGGTGGCAACGTGGCCGCGCGCTGCGTTGTCCAGGACTTCAGCGGCGATCACAGCGGGAGCCGAATCGGTCGGAGCGTCGTCGGGGAAGGCCAGGGCCAGCGGGCGCTTCTCGTCGCGGGCGAGGTGGAGCAGGAGCGAGACGTCGGTGTGGCAGGGCATCAAGGTCTCCGGGAGCGTTGCCGCCCGGCCGCGAACTGGTTGCGGCCGGGCGGAGCAGAGAGGTGGGAGGCGTCAGCAGCAGCGGGCCGTGCAGCCGTCGTCGCCGAGGACGGGCAGGCGCGTGGCCAGGTGCGGCAGACGCCGGGGCGCTCGGGCGAGCGCGAGCGTGACCTGTCGCTCCAGGTGCGCGAACTCGGGCGTCTGGTCGGCCAGGACGATGCCGGGCGCGGGAGCGCCGGGCCTGCTGGACCAGGCGATGAGCTGCGCCATGGACCAGTCGGGGCGGAAGGTGTCGCCGCGGGCCTGTTCGACGTGGGCGATCAGCGCTGCGAGTCGGGGGCGGCGCGCGACGCCGAGCAGCAGGTCACGGCGGGACGCGAGGAAGCACAGCGAGCACGAGCTGCGGCTGGTGCCCTGCCAGTCGTCCGCGCCGGGCCGGGAGTCGTAGGTCCAGTGGTGCGCCATGCCCGTTGCGGTGTGCAGGGCACGGACGTCGTCCTTGGTCCAGTCCTTGACGGGGCACCACTCGTCCACGTGCCGCACCCCGTTGCGGTGGACGTGGCGGTAGGCGGGGCGCTTCGCGCGGTCGCGGGACTCCTGGGCGCGCAGCCCGAGGACCTTCAGGCGTCGCACCGGACGGCGCAGCTTCACCGCCCTCGAGCTGTCGGCCCAGGCCGAGCGTGACTTTCAACTGGCTGATGACGGGGGTGAAAGCGGCTTCTTCGACGGCCTCTTTGAACTGGCGGGTGCAGTAGCGGGTGCCCAGGCGCGGGAACCGGCCGTAGGCGGCGGTGTAGGCGAGCAGGTCGTAGACCACCGGGGTCGCAGCGCTCGTGTGCTTCGTCCCGACAAGATGCCGGTCCGTGGGCACACCGCAGAACAGGCTCTGCGCCGCCGCCATCCCGGCCGCGCCCGGGTGCACCACGCCCGCGCGGTCGTGGACGTCCGGCCACTCGGCCACACCGAGCGTCGCGTGGAAGGTCCACACCCGGTCGGAGACGCCGGCGGCGTCGGCGGCGTGCATCAGCTCGTGCAGCACGGCGAAGGAGTCCGCGCCGCCGGACAGGTTGGCGCTGATCACGTCGTAGTCGGTCAGGTCGGGCACCAGCGCCCGGGTGACGGTGCCGATGGGCACCAAATCGGGCGGGCTGCTGTGGTCGGTCATTCGGCATCGGCTCCGCTCCATGGGGGCTCCAGGCCGTGCGGCGGCCCGGAGCGTGGTGGGTGTCGGTCAGCGGTCGCGCTGCGGCGGGATGTGCGGGCGCTTGGCGGGGTCCGGCTTCTGTGGCGGGCAGGGGCGCTGGTGCGGGATCTTCGGGATGACGGGCTCGTTGTCCGGGTTCGGGCTGGTCATGGTTGTGCGTGTGCGGGTCACGGTTGCTCCTGGGGTCGTTTGGGTCAGTCGGGGATGCGCTCGGCGCGCAGCAGCAGCGGGCCGGTGGGGATCAGGGCCGCGCCGCGCCGGTGTGCGAGCGCGGCGGGCTTCTGGGCGAGGCGCCACGCCTCGGCGCGGGCCTGGCGTGCGGTGTCGGCGCGGACGCGGAAGGTCTGCTCGCCCTTGCGCTGGTCGCGGGGGCGGCGGAAGGGGATGGTGACCAGCCACAGCGACAGGTCGTTGCGGGACGGGGCCACGGGGTGTCTCCTGTGGTGCGTGCGCCCCGGCCGGGTGCGCGCGGGCACGGCGCGGGCGCGGGGCTGGTGGGGGAGCAGCGGGGCCGCCGCCGTGTTCGGCGGCGGCCCCGTCTGCGGTGCGGGGGAGTTGGGCCGCTCAGGCGGCCGTGGCGAGCTTGGTGCGGGCGGTGGCCGGGCCCTTCGGCGCGCCCTTGGCGGCGGGCTTGAGCACCGGGCCGGTGATCTCGGCCTCGACCTCGGACAGGGTGTAGCCCTCAGCGGCGAGCAGCCGCAGCCACTCCTTCACCCGGGCACTCCCGCTCTCCCACGCGCGGTCGCCCATGTCGAACTCGACGACGGCGGCGACGTGGGCGAGCACCAGGTTCGCGGTGCGGCGGCCCTTCATCGCCTTCGTGACCGCGCCCTGGAACGGCTTGTTCCACCGGCCGGTCTTCGGCTCGGGCACACCGAGGAACCCGGCGGCGTAGGCGAGTTCGCCCTTGTCCGCGTAGCGGCTGCTGCCCTCGCTCTGGTGGAGCAGGTGGGACAGGCAGAACAGCTGCACCGCCTCGGAGACCTTCGGCCGCGCGACCAGCTCGGCGATGAACTTGTGCCGCACCGGTCGGGCGTCACGCCAAGCCCGGTTGTGCGCGACGACGCTCGCGTGACGGGCCTTCTCCTGCTCGCTGCGCGGCTTGCCGGCCTTCTTCGGCACCTTGTGCCCGTGCGCGACCGGGTCCAGGCACAGGAACACCGCCTCGCCCGTGGCCCTGTCGATCCGGGCCGCGTGTCCGGGGCAGCCGGCGTGCTTCTCCGGCAGGACCGGCCCGCCCAGCTGCGTGCGCAGCTCGGACAGCTCCCGGTCCTTCGGCCTCTCGCCGTAGCCGCTGTAGTACGGCTGCGGGTTCACGATCTTGACCTTCGCCGCGCCCAGCTCCGCGCGGACGGCGGCGGCGCGCTCGATCACCCCCAGATCGCCGCGCAGCCGCGACATCGCATGCTCCCAGTGGCCGCGCCCGCCGTCGCGCTCGTCGTCCCTCTTCGCCTGGTCCAGCACGGCGGTCGCGTTCGGCACCTTCTCGACCTCGACCAGGTCGCCCATCTGCTCCAGGTCGTAGCCGGACGCGGTCGCGGTGGTCAGCGACTTCGGGGTCAGCTTGCGGGCGCGCTGCGCGGCGGCGACCTGGTCGGGGGTCAGTCCGAGCGCGTTGGCGGCGCGGTTGCGACGCTCGATGTCGTCGTCGGTGAGCAGGGAGAGCTGGGCGACGGCGTTGACGTCGTCGCGGGCGGTCATCGCCTCGCGGTGCTTGTTCTCGACCAGCGACAGCAGGACGGCCTCGGCCTCGTCGTCGATCACGTCGAGGATCGCGGGCACCATCCGGACCGGCTGCTTCCTCTCGCGTGCGGCCTTGGCGGCGGCCTTGGCAGCGAGTGCGCGGCGCTGTCCCTTGAACACCCAGAACTCACCGTCGGGGCCGGGGCCGCGCACGCCGATCGGCTCCCGGACGCCGATCTCGGCGACGGACTGGAGCAGTTCAGCGCTGGGCTGCGGGTTGTCCTTGCGGACATTGGCGGGGTCGACCACGAGGCGGTCGGGGTGGACCTCGATCAGCGTCCCGATCGCGGCGGGGCGGGTCTCCTCGGCGCGAGCGGCGGTCTCGGCCGCCTCAACCTGGGGGTCGGTGCTGCTGGTGGTGCTGGCCACGGTGGGCCTCCTTCGCGTGGTGGTTCGTCGTGCCCGGGGTGCCAACCCCTGACAGATTCTATAATAGGTAACTAATTGGGCGGGGCCACTGAGTTTCCGTGGCCCCCTGACCTGCGGTGATTCCGCGTCAGCTTGGCTTAGGGAGCGCTGAGCGCGGGGCCTTCATGGTCAGAACTCGCCGATGACGCGCAGGCGGACGTCCCAGCGTCCCTGCCGCACCTGGCACAGCGCGGTCGCGGTGGCCCCGCGCAAGTCGTCCTCGTAGTCGTGGTCGATCCACGCGAGGGTCCGGGCTTCGGCTTCCTCCGGGCTGTCGGCGTCGATCTCGAAGCGCTCTCCGCGTAGGTCCCGTCGTCGGCGATCGTGTCGGGTCCGGCCTTCTCGGCGTTCCAGCGGTGGGCGGGAACCGCAGGCATAGCGGTCGGGTAGCGGGTGGGCATCGGTCCTCCTCGGGTCAGCGCCTGTGCGTGCGGGCGCACGGCCGGGTAGCTGTCAGGGCGAATCCGCGGCGGCGCAGCGCCTTCTGCGTGAGCCGGATTCTGCGTGCGTCAGCCGGGTGTCCGGCGCTGCCGCGCAGCCGCAACTGCGCATCCGGCCGGACGACCCAGCCGATCGGGCGCAGCACGGGTGCGACCATGCCGGGCGGGTGCGGGCAGTCCAGCACCGTTCCGCCGTCCCGGCTGGGGGTGAGCGTCAGCACAGCTGCTCACCCCCACCGCACCCGCCCTCGGGGAGCGTGCCGGTGCCGGCGGTCTTCGGCGTCCGGGCGCTCCGGGTGAGCGCGCGGCGCAGCTCAGCTTCGTGTTCGTCGGCCCTCGCGCCGTGGACGCTCTCGTACGCGGCCGGGTCCAGGGCGTCCGTGTCCCCGAACAGCGACAAGGCGGTCTGTGGAAAGGCCCGGATGAACAGCCGCATGTACAGGCAGAACGCCGAAGGGGCGAGCGGGGCCTTGAGCGCCGTCTCCAGCAGGGCGGCGATCATCTCGGCCGTCGTCGCGGGCCGGGTGTCCTCGCCCCGCGCGAACCGGTCGAGCAGTTCGGCGGCGTGGGAGCGGTACAGCATCTCGCACGTGTAGGTCCGGTCCAGGGTCGGGCGCACGAGGGTGAATCCCGCGCGCCAGATCGGCCCCCGGCCCGTCTCGCCGTGGCGGTGCTGGGCCTTCTCGATCTCCTCCTCGGCCCAGTCGAAGACGGCGAACAGGGACGTGGTCTCGGCCAGGGCCTGGCAGATGCTTTCAACAGTCGCGGTGGTCATGGTGGTTGCCCTTCTTAGTGGGGTGTCGGTGGTACCAGCCCGGATGGCCAGGTCGGGGCAGCGTGCCCGCAGGTCGGGTCCTGCGGGCACGACGCGGTGACGCGCGTGGTGGAGCGCGGGCGGATCAGGCGGTGGGGGTGAGCCGGATCGCGGCGCCCTCGGCGTAGACCTTGATGACCCCGGCAGCGTCGACCGTTGCGACCGCCCCGTCGGGGCAGCAGCCGGTCTCAGACAGCAGCTTCTGGACCATGTGGGCGCGGGCGAGATCCGGGAGCGGCTGCCAGGCGTGCCGCGCACCGGCGACGACGAGTGCCGAATCCCAGCCGTCGCCGGTAAACGTCGCGGCCCAGTCGACCGGAGCGCCGGGCACGAGCGTGCGGGCGTCCGGCACGGCGGTGAAACGGATACGGCTGTGCCCGTACCGGGCGGGGCCGGTGACCGTGACGTCCTGGGCGGTACGGACGACGACGGTTCCGGGGGCCATCAGGGCAAGCGCTTCGGCCACGTGCGCGGCGGGCATGTGCCCGTCCGGGTCGGCGAACGGATGCCGGGTCCAACCGCTGCCGTCGCTTACCTCCATACGGAACAGGGCGTGCCCGGCGGCGTCGCCGAGCCAGGACGCGGCCCAGCGGGCCCGCTCGTCCACGACGTCTTCAGGGGTGGGGCAGGGGCCCGGCGTGCGGGCGAGCATCAGGGACACGGGAACTCCTCGTGGAGGGTGGGGACGGTCCGGCGCGGGGGCGCGCCGGACCGGCGGGCAAGCGTGCGCGCTCGGCCGCGCGGAGGCCGCCGGCTCGACGAACTCGTTCGGACACGGGCACGTGGGCACGCTCGTGACGGTGGTCCGGGTGGCGGGGCGGTGCTCGGTCATGGGATCGGGTCCTTCCGGGGAGGGGCCACCCGGTGGGGGCGGCCCCGGAGGGTTCAGGGGCGGGGGGTGAAGCGGAAGACCCGGTCGCGGGAGTAGAGCTTGAGCACTCCGGCGCGCACGCTGGCGGCGTCGGCGGGCAGTCCGTGCAGGGCGTCTCGGAGCGCGGGGGCGGACGCCCAGCCGGGCTCGGTCTTCCAACTGCTGTCCGGTGCGGTGAGCGCGGCGGTCGCGCCGTTGAATTGCTCCGCCCATGCGATGCGGTCGCCGACCGGGAGCGGCTGGCAGTCGGCCACCGGGGTCCAGCGGAAGCCAGGCCCGGAGACGGTGCCGTCCGTGGCCCACTGCACGGGCGTGCCGTTGCGCAGCCTGGCGAGCGTGCGGGCCATGGTGAACGCGGACGTCTCGCCGTCCGGGTCGGTCAGCTGCGCACGCTGCCAACCGTCCTCGGTCAGCTGCTCGCCCCGGAACCGCATGGCCGGGGCGTGACCCAGCCAGGACGCCACCCAGTCGGTGCGGGCCTCCCCGGTGCGCGTGTGCGGGTACGGGCCATACGGGCCGAACTGCGGGTGGATGTCGGCGGCCTGGTTGTCCAGCACCCGCAGCAGCGGTTCCCGCTCCTCGCTCTCCTCGGGGGCCTCGACCGGCTCGGCTGCCGGGGTGGGTTCGGGCGTGGCCGGTGCCTGGGACGACTGCTCCGCCATCGCCAACAGCTCGTCCACCATGCGCAGCAACTCGGCCTGGGCAGAGGTGATGCGCTCGCGGGTGAAGCGCAGTTCGCGCACCTGGCGGCGCTCCATCGCCCCCAGCCGGTGCAGGTTCGTGCGGGCCTGGTCGGCGCGCTGGCGCAGCGCCTCCAGGGGCGTGATCTTCGGGCGCGGGCCGGGGCACTCGTCGGCGCCGTGGCCCTGCCGCATCGTCTTGGCGGTGCCGGGACCGTGCTGGTCGCACTCCGGGACCGCGCGCACCGGGTCGATGAGTCCGCACGCCTCCTGCGGGCACGGGCACGCGTCCTCGATCTCCGTGTCTCCCCACGCGCGCCCGATGTGGCTGCCGGGGAATTCAGGTGCGGCGTGCGGGCGCTCTGCGCCGTTGTCGTCGGGCTCCTCCAGCACCGGGGCGGGAGCGCTCTCCTCTGCGCGCTCCGGCTCCGGCGCGGCCGGGGGCTCGACGCCGGCGTCGGGGCCGGGCCCGACCTCGGGCCGCTCCTCCGGGGCGTCGGCCGGGGCGGACTCCTCGACCGGCGCGGCCGGGGCGGGCTGCTCGGCGTCGTCGGCGGGCGCGGGGGCCTGCTCGGCGGGGACCGGGAGCGGCTCCCCGAGGGCCCATGCGAGTACGTCGGCGGCGCGCTGGCTCATCGGGTTACCGGCGGTGGGGGAGCGGTGATCGGTCATGTGGGGTGCCTCCTGGGCAGGGC
>NZ_BBPQ01000035.1:85526-87972 GCF_000787855.1 Streptacidiphilus anmyonensis
GCTGGCTGCATCGGGTTACCGGCGGTGGGGGAGCGGTGATCGGTCATGTGGGGTGCCTCCTGGGCAGGGCGGGGCTGGTCCCCCGGCGCGCGGCCGGGGGACACGGGGAAGTCATGGGGTGGGCGCGTGCGCGCCGGACCGGCTCGGCGGCCGGGGGTGGTGCTGGGGCGGTCGGCCCCAGCACCGGGCGGGGCGGGTCAGACCAGCGCCATGGCGGCGAGCGCCTGGGCCTCCAGCTCGTACGCGGCGTCCGCGTCCTGGATGGTCTGCGCGGTGGCGGTGATGGCCTGGAGGATGCCCCCGGCGGTCGGCTGCCCGCCCCGGATGAAGTGGTTCAACACCGATGCCTGCACGGACTCGGAGAACCGGAGCTTCTTGCCGATCGTCTCGATGGTCTTGGCGGGGTCGGCGACCTCGCGTCCGGCCTCCCGCTCGATCGCGCGGAGCTTGGTCTCCACGTACTCCCGGTCAAGGAACGTGGTGACCGCGTCGCGGGTCTGCGCCTGGATCAGCGCGAGGTGCTTGGCGTCGGTGTCCTCAGAGACCCGGATGAGTCCCTCGTCCATGCGCGCCCCGAGGTGCACCGCCCGGTAGGCGTCCTTCGTCATGGTCAGCCCGTTGGTGCACACCTGGACGGTGATGCGGGGGGTGAGGGTGTAGGCACCGGACCCGACCTCGCTGTTGGCCAGCACGAAACCGGCCGACACGACGGGCAACTGGTCGCCCGTCTGGCCGGTGAACGGGGACCGGTACCCCTTCAACAGCTCGGGCGCCATCACCCGCACGGACCGCGACTCGATCCGGACCACCATGCGCCGGTCGGACAGATCGCACCCCGTGATGTCGATGTCATGCCCGCTCTGCCGGATGCCCTCCAGCGCGGACACCAGCACGTCGAAGTTGTCGATCCGCCGGTAACTGTCCGACAGCACGGCGCGCAGCACACCGACACCGCCGTCCCCGTCACCGGGGGTGAACGTCCGCAGCATGAGCTTGCGGGACGGGTCGGCCTCAAGCCACCCGTTCACGTTCGCGTCGTACAGCGCGGGCAGCTCCGTCCGCATGCGCCGCAGGTACGCCAGCGGAATCCGCAGCTTCTCCGCGATCCCCTCGTCGGCCACGGAGGTTGGCCGCAACGCCTGGTCGGTGAGGGTGACGCCCTCGGCGCTCAGCACCGGCTCGTGACCGGTCAGCAGCAGGTTCCCGCCCTCGGCGCGCATCCGCCCGGCGGACGCGACGTGATCGGCCTTGCGGGCGTGCTGGTGCGTCAGGGCCTCTACGAGATCCCGGAGCTCGGCGTTACGGGCGGCCCCGGTGCCGTCCGGGCCGGGGGTGACGACGGCGGCGCGGGTGGTCAGCTCCTGCATGGTGGTGCTCCTTGGTGGTGTTTCGTCGGCGTCGGGGTGCCAACCTCGACGACTTAATAATAGGTAACTTTGGAGGCGGGGCCACCGGTTTCCCTGCGGCCCCGACCTGCGGGAATCAGACCAGGGCGCGGGAGCGGAGGAACTCGGCCACCCGGTAGGCCACCTGTCGGAGCGGCTGCCGCGTACGGCGGTCCTCGCGGCGGACCGTGCCGATGATCCGGCGGCCGGTCTCGCCCTCGAAGATGATCACGTACTGGCACTCCTCGGTGATGGGCATCACCAGCAGCACCGGCCCGGCGTGGGTCGGCAGCTGAAGTGCGGTCATGTTCTCGTCCTGGTCGTGCAGGACGCGCGCCCCGTCCAGGAGCGAGGGCAGGGGCAGGAAGCTTGCGATCTGCCGCGCGGTGCTCGCCTGCTCCGACTCGGGGCCGTGCACGACGGAGGTGACGCAGCCCTGAGCAATGATGATCTCCACTTGGGAGGTCCTTTCGGTCGGTGGCGTCTGTCGCGCCTCCCGGTGCCTGCCGGGCGACTTGCTAATAGTTAACTGCATCGCGCGGCCACGGTCCAATCAATTTCGCGCCGCGCCGCAAGGGTTCACCCGGTCGGCGCACATTTGAGCCGGTGGGTTACCCCTTGGGCTGCCCCGTGGGCAGGGGCGTGGGGTACCCCGTGGCATACCCCGTGGGCTGGGCTTTCCCCCGCCTTTCTTCAACTCAGTATCACCGCTGGTGGGTTGGGGTGCCGAAGTCTTCGGGGACGCTGACATGCCCCTTTGCGCGTCCGCCTGTCCCGGAGTGGTGTGGTTGGGGTTGGGCGGTCGCGCGTTGGGGGTGGGGGATGTGTCGTGTGTGGGTGTGTGGGCGAGCGGGGGCCCTTGCGTGCGGTGCGGGCCCCTCTGCCCCGCTGTGGGCCCGCACGGGCCCTGTGTGGCCGTGGTGGCCCGTCAGGGCCGTGGTGAGGTGGTTGTGTGTCCGGGCTCGGTTCCGTGCCGTAGGCGCGGAACCGCTCGGCGGGTGGTTCGGGGGTGGGTGAAGGGGAGTGGTGGTGTACCGGGGAAACGTGTCACTTCCGGGGGC
>NZ_BBPQ01000034.1:0-66558 GCF_000787855.1 Streptacidiphilus anmyonensis
CCGGTCTCACCGCCTCCTGACACCCGGAGTGATCAGGTCCCGCCTCTGAGCGGCTCCTGACCGCACCAGTACAGCAAGGCAGCAACCGCAGGGCCCGCCAGGTCTCCACCTGGCGGGCCCTGCCCCATGGGCGGCCCCCGCTGGAGCGGTCCTGGTCGCCCGACGCGGCCGACGGGCAGAGAATGAGCCCGGGGGCACCGCGCAAGGAGGCGACCGTGCCGGTCTGGCACCTGCGGGACTTCCACGACGACGACCTGGACCAGGCGATCCAGCTGTGGGACCAGGGCCGACAGGACGACCTCTCCCTGCCCGTCTTCCCGGTCTCCGAGGTCGTCGCCGCGGCCCGCGGCGGCCAGCCCGCGGTGGTCGCGCTGGTCGGGGACGAGCTGGTGGGCATGGCGGTGGCCCGTGCGGAGGGCGACCGGGGGTGGATCATGATCGTGGCCCGGTCCGCCGCCTGGCGCAACCGCGGTCTGGGCAGCTCCCTGATCGCCCAGATCGAGCAGCGGCTGCGCGCAAAGGGCGTCCGGCGGATCAGCGCGATCCTCACCCCTGGCTCCACCGGCACGACCGCCCTGGAGAACTCCGGCTACCGCACGGTGGACGGTCTGGTCTACTACGAGAAGCTCGAGCATCTCGGCGCGGGGGACGCGGGGCTGCTCGCCGAACTCGGCGGCCGGGTCCTGCCCCGCGGCCTGTGGGAGCAGCTGGCCGGGATGCAGGAGGCCAAGGACACCATCGAGAAGCGGATCGTGCTCCCGCTCGCCGAACCGGACGTGGCCGAGCGCTACGGGGTCCGTCCGCCGAAGGCGGTCATCCTCTTCGGGCCGCCGGGCACCGGGAAGACCAGCTTCGCCAAGGCGGTCGCCTCCCGGCTGGGCTGGCCGTTCGTGGAGCTGTTCCCCTCACGCCTCGCCGCGGACGCGGCCGGGGGGCTCGCCGCCTCGCTGCGCGAGGCATTCGCGGACCTGGCCGAACTCGAAAGCGTGCTGCTCTTCATCGACGAGGTCGAGGAGATCGCAGCCGCCCGTTCCGGCACGGCCGTCGACCCCGGGCACGGCGTCACCAACGAACTGCTGAAGCTCATCCCCGCCTTCCGCGACCACGACAACCGCCTGCTCATCTGCGCGACCAACTCGCTGCGCACCCTCGATCCGGCGTTCCTGCGCCCCGGTCGCTTCGACTACCTCATCCCCGTGGGGCCGCCGGACCCGGCAGCGCGGGAGGCGATCTGGCGCCGCTATCTGGGGCTCGCCGCGGACCGGGTGGACCTCGGCAGGCTGGTCGCGGCCAGCGAGAGGTTCACGCCGGCCGACATCGAGTACGCCGCCCGCAACGGCTCCCAGCGGGCCTTCGAGCGCGAGATCACCCACCGGACCGGCGCGCCCGCGGACACCGAGGACTTCCTGGCCGCGGTCGCCGACACCCGTCCCACCCTCACCGAACAGGCCCTGGCCGGGTTCGGCGAGGACATCGAGCGGCATCTGCGGATCTGACCCACGCCCGGGAAGGGGGAGCGTCAACGGGGCTGCTGTCTACAAGCCCTGAATGCGCGACAGGTGCAACCGGCGAGTACGCCACAGAGTATTGACGGGAGCATGGTGTCCCCGCGATAGTTTCGAGCGGTCTACACCAATCGTGCATCCGCGGTGGGGACGCGGGTACGCCTCAGCCCTTGGAGGCTCCTTGCTCTCACGACGCACGTTCCTCACCGCCGCGGCCACGGCCTCGGCGGCCGCGCTCAGCGCGCCCGCGTGGCTGCCGGGCCTGGCCGCCACCGCGTCCGCCGCGGCCTCGCTGCCCGTCACCCTGCAGAACAACTCCGGTGCGAGCACGGCCGTCTACGCCTACATCTCCGGTGCCGACTCCACCGGATGGCCCGGATTCGTCGGTCCGGACGGGGCCTTCCACCGTCTGCCCAACCCCTCCGCGACCCTCACGCCCGCCCCCGACTACGCCATCGCGCTGGGCGGTTCGGGCACCTCGACCACCGTCACGCTCACCGACTACGTCATCGGCGGCCGGGTCTGGTTCTCCGTGGGCAAGAAGATCCAGTTCTTCGTCAACCCCGGTACCGTCCCGGGGCTCGTCCAGCCCGGGTTCACCACGTCCGACCCCAACTGGCTGACCGACTGGACCTTCTGCGAGTTCACCTACAACAGCACCAACCTCTACGCGAACATCAGCTACGTCGACCTGGTCGCCTCGCCCATCTCCATGCAGACGACCGGCAGTTCGGGAACCCAGACGGTCAGTCCGCTGCCCGCGGGGGCACTCGCCTCCATCGCCTCGGGGCTCGTCGCGCAGCACGCGAGCGACGGCGCGCCCTGGGACACCCTGGTGGCCACCGACAGCTCGGGCGCGGTGCTCCGGGTCATGTCGCCGGTCCACTCCGCCACCGACTTCGGCGGCTACTGGAACGCCTACCTCGACCAGGTGTGGAGCCGCTTCGCCGGCACGCCGCTGACCGTCGACACGCAGTCCTTCGGCACCTTCACCGGCACGGTCTCCGGCGGGGTGCTCACCTTCTCCGGCCTGAACGACGACGGCGTCGCCTTCACCCGTCCCAGCGCCAGCGACATCTTCAGCTGCAACAGCGGCCCGCTGTACAACTCCGGCGGCGACGCCCGGGGCGCGGTGGCCGCGCGGCTGGGAGCGGCGCTGAACCGCAGCACGCTGCTGCTGGCGGGCGGCGAGAACCAGCCGGGCGGCGTCACCGCCTCGCAGTACTACACAGGCGCCGTCACCAACCACTACGCCCGGCTGGTCCACCAGTACGCGTCGATCGGCTACGCCTTCCCGTACGACGACGTCGGCCCCACCGGCAGCGCGCCGGTCGACGGGCACCTCCAGGACTACGCGCCGACCTCCTGGACGATCGCGCTGGGCAGCGGCGTCACCGGATCGGGCGGCAGCGGCGGCGGGGGCGGCGGCGGTGGGACGGGCGTCAGCGCCTACTCCACCATCCAGGCCTCCAGTTACTCCGCGCAGAGCGGAACGGGCACCGAGTCCTGCTCGGACACCGGCGGCGGGCTCGACGTCGGCTGGATCTCCTCCGGCGACTGGCTGCGGTACCAGGGCGTCGACTTCGGCAGCTCCTCACCGCGGCGCGTCCTGGCCCGCCTGGCTTCCGGCGCCGCGGCCGGGGTCAGCGGCGCCGTCCAGTTCCGGCTCGACAGCACCACCGGCCCCGTGATCGCCGAGATCGACATCGCGAACACCGGCGGCTGGCAGAGCTGGCAGACCATCCCGATGAACCTCGGCGGCACCGCCACCGGCGTCCACGACCTCTACCTCACCTTCGGCACCGGCAGCACCAGCGACTTCGTCAACGTCCACTGGTTCAGCTTCTCCGCGACCTGATCGCCTCCAACTCCTCCACCGGGTACGGGGTCTGACGACTCCGGCGCTGGAAGGAGAGGTTGAAGCCGGACATCGCCGCGGCGACCGGCGCGTGCCGCGCCAGGATCGCCGCGACGGTGTCCGGGACCCCCGTGGGCGCTTGCCCTTCCGCGAGGGCGCGCACCAGCGCGTAGCGGCCCTCGCGGTCCTCCCTGCGGTAGCCGTACAGGGCGGTGACGAGCCAGTTCACCAGGTAGGTGGAGGTGTAGCAGCGGTCGTAGGCCCGGTGCCGCTCGAGGAAGGAGGCCTCGTCCGCCGAAAGCTCGAAGGCGGAGGAGAGCGCGAGGCCGTAGTCCGCGAAGTAGAGGCGCCGGCCGTCGGTCAGGATGTTCTCGAAGTGTGCGTCCAGATGGAGCAGCCCGCGCCCGGCCATGAACGAGGCGCCGGCCGCCAGTTCCCGCTCCACCATGGCGCAGGCCCGGTCGGCCGCCTCGTCTCCCGCCTCGACCTGGGCGCCCAGCCACTGGTGCAGGTTCTGCGGGATGTACTCGAGGAACAGCGCGACGCTCGCCGTGGAGTCGCGCAGCGCCTCGATCCGGCGGCGGACCTGCGGTGCGTCGTCCCAGTAGGCGACGGCCCGGTCGACGTCGGCCAACTCGTCGGGCAGCGGCGTCGAGTCCGGCAGGACGCGCCAGTGGTGCATCAGCGGGAAACCCTCGTGGTCGCCGGTGAGCACCCAGTTCGTCGTCATGGCGTGCAGGGCGAGCTCTCGCCAGGCCCCGAAGCCCGGCCCGCCGACGAGGCCGACGCCGTAGTGGCAGAAGACCGGCACATCGAAGAGGTTCGCCGTGGAGCGGACGTGCTCGGGCTGCCGCTCCAGATCGGTGAGGGGCACCCGCTTCACGAAGACCGGGTTTCCGGCGACCTCCAGCAGGGCCGCCTTCCCGCCGATGCCGGCTCCGATCGGCGCGGCCGCGTCGACGAGTGCGTGCAGAGCGCGGTCACTGAGCAGGGCCAGGGCGGTGGAGACGTCGCCGTGGGCGGCCAGGCGCGCCTCGCGCGTCAGGTCGGGGTGCTCCACTGCCGCGGCGTCCACTCGTGCTTCCACTCGTGCTTCCACTCGGGGCCGACCTCGATTCCACGTCCGACGGGTTGGATGGTTGGTGTGCGTGCCGAGCGTAGCGGGGGCTCGCCGGACCCGTTCAAGAAGTGGACGGAGCCGACGAGCGGGCGGGCGGAAGGTGGTCCACCCGCCCCTCACCCCTTACGTCCCATTTATCAGGTATCCGTACCTTGGCCGACCCGTATTGTTCGCGGCGGGCCCGGAGCCGACCGTGGAAGACAGAGGCCGTGTTCCCCCAGATCAGGAGCCCGCATGGATACCACGCTCGCCGTCGGCCCCCGTCACTCCCGGGAGAGGGCCGCGTGCCGGTTCGCAGCCGCGTGCGTCCTGCCGGCCACGGCGGCCTCGGTGCCCGCGCTGCGCCGCCTCACGCGCCACACGGCCCGTCGCTGGGGGCTGCCGGGCGACACCGCCGAGGCGTCCGGTCTCATCGTGACGGAGCTCGTCACCAACGCCGTGCGGCACAGCGGCAGCCCCGACGTGACGCTGCTGCTGTGCGTCGCGCGGGACACGCTGACCCTGCGGGTCAAGGACTCCGGCCGGTGGCGTCCCCGGATCGCACCGCCGGCCGACGGGGACCGCGACGGGGCGGGCGGCACGGCCTGCGGCGGGCGCGGACTGCTGCTGGTGGAGGCGTATGCCGCGAGCTGCCTCGTGCGTCCCTCGGAGGGCGGCACCACGGTGACGGCCGAGCTGCTCTTCCGCCCGCCGACCCTCCCCGGGCGGTCCGACCCGGTGCGGCCGTCCCTCGACTGACCCGTCCGACGCCGGGCGCCGGTGCGGGCAGGAGTGCCACGCGGGCGGCCGTTTGCCGCCGACCCTGGGCGGATCTAGCGTGGTCAGCCAGGGAAGGTGATCGCGTGGCACGTGTGCTCGACCAGGGCGCCGAGGCCGGCGGCGGTGGCTTCGCGTTCGTCGGCCGGCAGCGGGAGCTGGGCCTGCTGCTCGCGGCGGTCCACAACCTGCCCGCGGTGGTCCTGATCGAGGGCGAGGCCGGCATCGGCAAGTCCCGCCTCGCGCACGAGGCCGCGGCGGTCCTGGCGGCCGAGGGCCGACCGGTCCTCACCGGCTTCTGTCATCCGCTGCGCGAGCCCTTTCCGTACGGGCCGGTCGTGGACGCGCTGCGCCGCGCCGGACCCTGGCTCCCCGCCGACGGCGTCGCCCCGACGGCCGGTGCGCTGGCGCCGCTCCTGCCCGATCTGGCCGACCGGCTCCCGCCCCCGCCCCCGCTGCCCGAGGGGGACCAGGCGCGCAGGCACCAACTGGTCATGGCCGTGCACTCCTTCCTCACCGCGCTCGGACCGGCCGTGCTCGTCGTCGAGGACCTGCACTGGGCCGACGAGGCCACCCGCGAACTGCTCCTGCTGCTCGCCCGCGACCTGCCCCGCACGCTCGGGCTCGTGATCACCTACCGGGCCGAGGACCTGCCGCCCGACACCGCCGTCCTCGGCGCGGCCTACCGCAGGCCCCCGGGCACCCACGGCACGGTGATCAGGCTGTCCCGGCTCGCCCGCCGGCACGTCCAGGAGCTGGCGGTCGCGGCCCTCGGCGGCCAGGCCACGGCCGAACTGGGGGCGGCGCTGTTCGAGCGCAGCGAGGGCCTGGCTCTGGTGGCCGAGGAGGACCTGCTCACCCTGCGCGAGCAGGGTCGGCAGCACGCCCTCGGGGACGCCAGGGAGGAGCTGGAGCGGGCGGGCGTGCCCAGGGGACTGCGCGAGGCGGTCACCGAACGCCTCGCGTCCCTCACGGCGGTCGGCGCCGCGATCGTCGACGCGGCCGCCGTGCTCGCGGTCCCGGCGCAAGAGTCGCTGCTGGCCCGGCTCGCCGGTCTCGGCCCGGAGGAGGGCGCCGAAGGGCTCGTCGAGGCGCTGCGGTCGGCCCTGCTGGGGGAGACCGACGGGGCGCGGTACGTCTTCCGGCACGTCCTGGCGCAGCAGGTCGCCTACCAGCACATCCCCGGGCCGCACCGGACCCGGCTGCACCGGCGGGCGGTCGAGGAGCTGGAGCGGCAGACGCCGGTCCCGCTCGTGCAGATCGCCCACCACACCCTCGCGCTCGGCGACCGCGCCGGCTGGCTGCGCCGCGCGGAACAGGCCGTGGCCCAGGCCATCGCCGTGGGGGACGCGGGGACCGCCGCCGGACTGCTGCACCGGATCCTGGAACAGCCGCAGCTCGACGACGACGCGCGCTCCAGGGCCGCCCTCGCGTTGGCCAGGATCGCCGTCATCGGCGCCGACCACACCCGCAACGCCGCCCTGCTGCGCCGCATCCTGGCCGACCCGCGGCTGCCTCCGGCCACCCGCGGCGAGATCCGGCTCGCGCTCGGCCTGCTGATGGTCAACCACGCCGGAGAGCGGACCGGCTACGGCGAGCTCGAACGCTCCGTCGAGGAGCTCCTCGCGGAGCGCCCGGAACGCGCGGCGCGGGCGATGCTCGCGCTGGCCATGCACGAGCGCGACGGCTCCACCCCGCAGGGCTGGGCCTGGCTGGAACGCGCCGAGCAGACGGTCGCCCGAGGCGATGACGACGCGGTGCGGGCCGCGGTGCGGGCGACCCGGCTGAGCATGCTGGCCCGCGAGGGGGATCCGGGCGTGTGGGAGCAGCTCGACCGGTTGCCGCGCGAGGCGGACGACGTCGAGGTGCTGCGGCAGACCACGCGGGCGCTCTACAACCTCGGCGAACTCGCGGTCGAACTCGGCCATGACCGGCGCGGCGCGAGGCTGCTGGCCGAGAGCCGGGAGCTGGCGCACCGCGCGTGGATCCCGCACCTGGAGTGCTACAGCCGCATCGCGCTGCTGCGCCTGGAGGCGCTGGCCGGGCGCTGGGAGGGCCTGGAGGACCGCTTCGCCGCGCTCGGCACGGAGTTCCCCGAGATCGCCATGTTCGGTGAGGAGCAGGCCCTGATGTTCGGCCGGTTGGCGACCGCCCGGGGCCAGCGGGCCCGCGCGCAGGAGCAGTTCGCCACGGCCGTCGAGTGCGGCACGCACGGCTCACAGGTGACGGTGGCCCTGCGCGCCGCCGCCGGGCTCGCCGGGCTGCGGCTGCTCCAGCACGCGCCGGACGACGCGTGGGCCCTCGCGGCTCCCGCCGTGGAGATGCTGCGGCAGGCCGCCGCCTGGGCGAGGGCCACCGGGCTGCTGCCCGTCGCCGTCGAAGCCGCGCTCGGCAGCGGCAGGCGCCGCGTCGCCGAACAGCTCGCCCTGGACGCCGAGCGCGAGCTGGCGAACCGGGACTCGCCCGGCGCGCGCGCCGAACTCGCTTACTCGCTGGGGTTGTTGGCACTTCATGACGGCTCCGGCCGACCGGGCCGCGCTGCCGGGCACTTCGAGGACAGTCACCGCGCCTGGCGGGAGATCGGACGCCCCTACGAGGCCGCCCGCGCGGCCGAAGGCGGCGGACAGGCGCTCGGCGCGGACCGGCCCGAGGAGGCCGCGGGGTGGCTCACGTCGGCCGTCGACGCCTACACCGGCCTGGGCGCGACCGCCGACGCGGCGCGCTGCCAGCAGGCGCTGCGCGACCTCGGCCTGGACCGTCCCGCCGCACGCGGCCGCCGCGGCTACGGCGGACAGCTGTCGCCGCGCGAGCGGCAGGTCGCCGAGCTGCTGGCCACGGGGGCGACGAACCAGGACATCGCCGAGGCTCTGTTCCTGTCGCCGCGCACCATCGAACAGCACGTCGCCAACGTCCTGAAGAAGCTGGGGACCACGCGCAAGGCCGTCGGCACGGCCCTCGCCGGCTCGGACGGCTGACCCCGCGCGAAGGCGCCCGCGACGCCGCGCACGAACGCTCGGGCGGCGCACGACCTTTGGTGCCACCCGGTGCCGGGGTGACGGAGGAGCATTTCGCCTACGCCACCCGCGTAGACGGGCGTGGGTCCGACGGCGGTCCGGCTTCGGTCGCGGGGCCGATGGCGTCGGCACCGTGCGCTTCCGAAGGATCAGGACATGTCAACTCCGCCGCAGGTCAGCCCTGCTGCGCGAAGTGTTGACACGCCGTCAGGTGCATGCAAATCTCAACGCCGTCGTCACGGTGTTTTTGCACAACTCTGGCGTCACGTACACGAGTTCATTGCACCTTCTTCACCTCGACCCGCATGCGTCCGGGGCCACCGCCCCGCCCCTGTTCTCCCGGGAACCCCCGGGGGCCCGGCCGCGACCCGCGTCCGGGACGGTGTCACGAGCTCTAAGGAGAGCACCATGAAGAAGATCACCGTGCGCAAGGCCGGCACCGTCCGGCTCACCTCCGCCGCGTCCGCCTGCTACTGCGGCGGCGGCCCGGTCCTCGCCTGACGAGGAACCGCTCCTTTGTGAGACACCGGTAAGACCGGTCCGGGCCGCGCGCAATGCGGCCCGGACCGGGGCCCGTAGAGCCGACCCGAACAGGTGGCAGGTGGTTGTCCGTGGACGGAACCGCAGTGGATCTGGACAGGCCTTTGAGACTGTACCCCCTCACCTATCTCGAAGAGGGTGAGGAGGTGACGGTCGGCCGGGCCGACATCGACAGCTACGGTCTCTTCCCCGCCGACGGCGCCGCGCTGCTGCGACGACTGGAGGCGGGCGACAGCCCCAACCAGGCCGCAAGCTGGTACCAGGAGCAGTACGGCGAGACCGTCGACATGCTCGAATTCCTGGAAGTCCTGGAGGAGTTCGAACTGCTGGTGCCCGAGGGCGAGCAGGTCGCCGAAGCTCCGGTGATCCGCTGGAGACGCCTGGCGCAGGCGGTCTTCTCCTGGCCCGCCTGGTGCCTGTACGCGGCGGTGACCATCGCCGGCGTCGTCGTCATGGCGGCCGACCCGCACGTCACGCCCCAGTACCAGAACCTGTTCTTCACCACCTCCTCGCTCGTCGCGCTCACCGCCGGGAACGTGCTCGGGCAACTGCCCTGGATCCTGCTGCACGAGGGCGCGCACGCGCTGGCCGGCCGCAGGCTCGGCCTCAACTCCACGCTGCGGATCGGCCGCCGCTTCTACTACCTGGTCTTCCTCACCTCGCTCGACGGCCTGGTCGCCGTGCCGCGCCGCAAGCGCTACCTGCCGATGCTCTCCGGGATGGGCGTCGACGTGGTCGTGGTCTGCGGACTCAGCCTCGCCGCCGCGCCCCTGGTCGGCCACGGCGGCGCGACCGGCCTGCTCGGACGGTTCCTGCTGGCCATGGCCTTCGGCGCGCTGATGCGGCTCGCCTGGCAGTTCTACTTCTTCCTCCGCACCGACCTGTACTTCCTGGCCACGACCGTCCTCGGCTGCAACGACCTGCAGACCGTCTCCCGGCAGTTGCTGCAGAACCGGATCCGGGCGCTGCTCGGCCGCCGCGAGGGCATGGTCGACCCGGAGAGCTGGACCCCGCGCGACCGCAGCGTTGCCCGCTGGTACGTCTGGCTGATGGTGGGCGGCTACACGCTGCTGACGGTGCTGGCGTTCACCGTCATGCTGCCCGCCGCCATCCGCATCACCGAGCTCGCGCTGCACAAGCTGGTGCGGGACACCTCGTTCCTCAACGTCACGGACGTGTGCGTCTTCCTGGTGCTCAACTTCGGCGAGCTCGCCCTGGCGGGGTTCCTCGCGTTCCGCGGCTGGCGACGCCGCCGCGGCGAGCCGGGCTCCACGAGCGCGGCAGCGCCCGCGTCCGTGTGAAGCCCGTCCCCGTCCGGCCACCCTCCGCCGCCCCAGGGAGAATCGCATGAACCAGTCCCCGCCTGCGCACTACTGGCTCCGTGGCGGCCTGCGCCGGGACCGCGGCCGCGCCCTGCTCGACCTCGGCATCTCGCTCGACGCGCCCGGCACGCTCGTCGTCGACGCCCACCGCCGACTGCGCGGACCGTTCACCGCCGCCGGCACCCTGGCCCGCCGCCTGGTGCCGGGAACGCTGCGCCGCGACGCCGACCTGGTGCGCCGCTACGACATCGAACTCCTATCGGCGGCACCGGAGTTGCGCACCTCGGTGCCGAGCTCCCGGGAGACCCTGACCTCGATGGCGATCCCGGCCGAGCGGACCCGCTACTACGCCCGCCTGCGCACCGTCCGGATCGGCAACGGACTGGTCGAGTTCGTCCGCGACGCGGCGGCCGGGGAGGGGCTGCGCCGCGTGGTCGTCGAGCAGGTGGACCAGGCCGACCCGACCGACCTCGAGTTCCTGGCCAACCTGGTGCGCCGGGTCGACCCTGGCCTGCTCCAGGTCGTGGTCTGCATGCCCGGCACGCTGCCGGACGACGAGAACCTGCTCGCGGTGCTGCGCGAACACGCCACGGCGGTGGACGTGCTGCCGGCCTCGGAGGCCACCGTGCTCGACCCGGCCGCGTACGTGATGGGCGACTGCGTCAGCGACGAGCCGGCCGACCTGGCCGCCTACCTCGCCCTCGACCCCGCCGACCGGGCCAGGCTGCACGACCGCCGCGCCGAGCAGATCGAGGCGCTCGACCAGGACTCCCTGCGCATCGGCGCGTTGGCCCACCACCGCGAGCACGGCTCCGACCCGGGCGAGGCCGGGGTACGGGCGGTCTTCCACGCCATGGACCACTGTCTGTGCCTGGGCTTCTACACCGCCTGCGTCGAGTACGGCCTGCGCGGCCTCGCCCTGGTGGACCCCGCCGCCGAACACGACCGCTGGTGGGCCTTCGCCAAGGGGGCCACCCTCGCCCTGTCCATCCTCGGTCGCACCGAGGAAGCGGAACTGATGGACGATCAGGCCCGCTACTTCTCTGTCAAGCCGGGCGTCCACATGAACGCCGCCTACTCGACGGCCATGCTCTACACCCGCCACAACGATCCGGAGCGGCGCGACCAGCGCAAGGCCAAGTCGTGGCTCAACTCCGCCATCGCGACGGCCTCGCTGATCGAGGACCCGCACGAGCGGGCGTTCCAGAGCGCGTTCTACCGCAACGGCCTCGCACTGGTGGAAGTCAACCTCGGCGCGCCCGAGGAGGCGCTGCGCCTGGTCGACGAGTGCATCGAGATGCTGGACCGGCTGCTGCCGCCCGACTCGCACGTGCTGCACCGCTCGGTGCTGAAGAACAACCGCGCCCGCGTCTACCTCGCCCTCGGCCGCCTCGACGACGCCCTGGCCGACTACCAGGTGGTGATCCGCGAGGATCCCAACCACGCCGAGCACTACCTCGAACGCGGCACGATCCTGCGGCGCCTGGGCCGCACCGAGGAGGCGCTGGCCGACTACGCCCGCGCCATGCGCCTCTCCCCGCCCTTCCCGGAGATCTACTACAACCGCGGTGACCTGCGGTTCGGTGAGGGGGACGTCGACGGCGCGCTGGCCGACTTCAGCTACGTGCTGGACCTTCAGCCCGACTTCGTCGACGCCTACGTCAACCGGGCCGGCCTGTACCTGGACGCGGGCGCGCTGGAGGAGGCCCGCGAGGACGCGCTGGCCGGGCTGCGCCAGGACCCGGAGAACCCCTATCTGCACGCCGTCCTCGGCCAGTACCACGTCGAGACCGAGGACCTCGTCGCCGCCCGCGTCGCCTTCGACCGTGCGCTGAAGGCCGATCCCGACCTGGTGACCGCCCTGTCCGGCCGGGCCGGCGTCGCCTACGCGGCGGGCGATCTGGCCCTGGCGGGCGAGGACCTGGCGCGCGCGGTGTCGCAGGACCCGAAGGACGCGGCGCTGCGCTACAACCTCGCCCTCGTCCACCGCGACGCGGGCCGCCGCGAGGAGGCCCTCGCCGAACTGCGCCGCGCGGCCGAACTGGCCCCGGACGACGAGGACATCGCCGAGGAGATCACCGTCCTCGCGGCGGCGTCCTGACCGGGCGGCAGCCCGGACGTCGGAAGGCCGGGGAGTCCGCTCCCCGGCCTTCCGGCGATCCCGCGCAAGGTCACGCGGACGCGCCGACGGCCGGCGCCGTCGCGAACTGGTTGCCGGGGCGCGGCAGTCCGTAGTGCTCCCGCAGCGTGGCCCCCTCGTACTCGGTGCGGAACAGGCCGCGCTCGCGCAGGATCGGCAGCACCTTCGCGACGAACACCTCCAGTCCGGACGGCAGCACCGCGGGCATCACGTTGAACCCGTCGGCCGCGCCGTGCTCGAACCAGTGCGCGATGGTGTCCGCCACCTGCACGGGCGTTCCGGCGAAGGTGCGGTGGCCGCGACCGCCGCCGAGGCGTCCGATGAGTTGACGTACCGTCAGGTGCTCGCGCCGGGCGAGCTCGACGATCAGCGTGTAGCGGCTCTTGGCCCCCTCGACCTCGTCCTCGGCGGGGAGGTCGTCGGGCAGTGGCGCGTCCAGGTCGAGCCGCTCCGGCTCCACCCGCAGCAGTACCGCCAACTGCTCGCGCGCGAACTCCGGCTGGATCAGCCGGTCCAGCTCGGCCTCCAACGCGCGGGCCTCCGCCTCGGTGTCGCCGATCAGCGGGACGATGCCGGGCAGGATCTTGACGTGCTCGGGGTTCCGTCCGAGGGCCCTCGCCCGCTGCTTGACGTCCGCGTAGAACGCCTGACCCTCCGCGAACGTGGGCTGCGCGGTGAACACGGCCTCCGCCCACCGGGCGGCGAACGCCTTGCCGCTCTCCGACGAGCCTGCCTGCACCAGCAGCGGGTAGCCCTGCGGCGAGCGGCGCACGTTCAACGGGCCCTCGACGTTGAAGAAGCGGCCGCGATGCCCGGCGGGACGCACCCGGTCCGCCCGCGCGTGCACGCCGGCGTCCTTGTCCGCGACCAGCGCCTCGTCCGCCCAACTGTCCCAGAGCTTGGTGGACACCTCCAGGAATTCCGCGGCCCGCTCGTAGCGCGTCCGGTGCAGCGGCTGACCGTCCAGGCCGAAGTTGCGCGCGGCCGCGTCGCCCGCGGTGGTGACGATGTTCCAGCCCGCGCGCCCGGCCGAGAGGTGGTCCAGCGAGGCGAACCGCCGGGCCAGGTTGTACGGCTCGTTGTAGCTCGTGGAGGCGGTCGCGATGAGGCCGATGCGCGTCGTGCCGGCCGCGAGGGCGGCGAGCAGCACGGTCGGCTCCAGCCGCGCGGAGGGTCTGCGGCCCGGATCACCCCAGAGCGCCGGGCTGTCGGCGAGGAACAGCGAGTCGAACTTCGCGTCCTCGGCGATGAGCGCCAGTCTCTGGTGGAAGCCGAGGTCGAGGTCGGCCGACGGGTCGGACTCCGGCAGCCGCCAGGACGCCTCGTGGTGGCCGGTGTCGTGGATGAAGAGGTTGAGGTGCAGTCGTCGCTCGCTCATTCGCCGAATGCTGGCAAGCCCCTCGGGAGGGGTCAATGGACCACCGTTACGGCAGCATGCCGGTTGTGCGAAGCCGCCCGAGCGCAGGCCGAAGGGCCGGAACCGTGCAGGTCCGGCCCCTCGGGATGTCCAGGTCAGCGCTCGGGTGTCACTCGCCCGGGACGTAGACGATGCCGCGCAGGGCCTCGCCGGAGACGGCGGTGCGCAGGGTGCGGAAGGCGTCGCCGGACGCGGTGGTCGCGTCGAGGTGGTCGGTCACGCGCACGAGGCGGTTGGGGTCGGCGCCCTCGTCGGTCGCACCGGAGACCGTGGAGGTGACGGCCCAGATGGTGACCGTGCCGTCGCGGTCGACCTTGCCGGTGAGGGTGCGCAGGCCGTCGGTGGCCGGGGCCCACGGCAGGCCGGTGGCGGAGTTGTCGCCGGTCGGGTAGCCGGAGACGTCGTACGGCGTGCCGAGGTTCAGGCCCTGCTGGATGGTGTAGTCCAGCTTCCATGCGCCGTTGCTGAGCACCCACTTCTGCAGGCCCGCGCCGGCCTGGGCGGCGGCGTCGGTGTAGGTGTTCGTGGCCGCGTCGTAGGTGTTGGCGCCGTCGCCCTCGTCGGCGACGTACATGGTGGTGTCGTTGGCGAACCACACGCCGAACGGGAAGGACGTCGTCGACTTCAGCGCGGTGGGGAAGCCCTTGAGGACGCACATGTTCTCCGGCAGGCCGGTGGACTGGAGCGTCGCGGGGTTGTACGACAGCGGCTGGGTCGGCATCGGCGCGCCCGGCACCGGGAGGCCGACGCCGGTCGGGCACGCCTTGCCGGTGGTGTCGATGAAGTAGACGGTGTTGACGCCGTTTCCGCCGCTGCCCTTGGTCAGGTAGACGACGTTGTCGTGGACGGTCAGGCCGCGGAAGTTGGTGTCCTTGCCGACCTTGTCGGCCTTGTCGCCGAGCTGGGTGACGCTGAAGCCGCCGGCCGGGGTCGGCTGGCCGACCTGCTGGAGGCTCTCCGGCAGCACCGAGGGCGTCGTGGTCTGCGCGCCCGCGCCGGCGATCACGCCGACCGGCTCCGGAGCGCCGCCGTTGCCCGCGTTGCCCGCCATGAAGAGCCGGTTGTCGGCGCTGTCGAGGAACGCGGCACGGCCGTTGTTGCCGCTGTAGGCGTTGGTCTCGGTGAAGCCCAGGCGGCCGTTGGGGCGCAGCTCGGCGACCGCGCGGTAGAACGAGGTGCCGACGGGGTTGGTCGGGTCGACGACGCCCGGGGTGTTGGAGTTGGACACGTCAGGGGAGTCGACGGGCGCGACGTAGCCCATGAACGTGAGCGCGTTGCCGGCCGTGGAGAGGTTGAGGCTCAGCTCGGACTTCGAGGGGAAGCTGGTGACCAGGTGGTCGCCGCGGGAGTCGGTCGGCACCTTCAGCTCGCCGGTCGTGTGGCCGGACTGGGTGAGGGAGTCGAGCAGGATCGGCGAGGTGATGCCGAAGCTCGCGTCGACGGACTCGTTGTTGAAGACCTCGGGGTAGCCGCCGTCGGCGACCGCGGTGACGCAGGCGGTGGTGCAGCCGGCCGGCAGCTTGGTGACGCCGGGGACGATCGCGTCCTTGCCGGCGGTGTAGACCGTACGGGAGAGCACGAGGTGGCCCGGGACGAGCACGTGCTGGGGATGGGCGGGGCCGTGGTGCTGCGGCGCGGCGGCCGTGGCGAGGGTGCCGGGGATCAGCAGAAGGCTGGAGATGACGCCGCCGGCGGCGGCGAGGGTCAGGCGAGAGGGCATCGTGACGCTCCTGGGAGTCGTGGGACCTGAGGAAGACGGTGCGTGCGGTGCGTGCTCGTGCGTGAGGAGTGCGTGGTGCGGTGGTGCGCCTGTGCCGGGGAAGGGACGGGGCGTCACTTGCAGGTGCCGCTGCCGGTGTCGCTGTACTGGAGCGCCGTGGAGTCGAACCCGGGGCCGGCCAGCGTGGGCTGGTAGTCCCAGCTGTAGCTGTGGGACTTGAGGGTGAGCTTCATGACGCCGAAGGCGCCGGCCTGCGCGGTGACCACGTTGGGGTTGGCCCAGTTGCCGGGCGTGCCGGCGAGGGTGTCCAGGGCCTCGCCGCCGGAGCCGACGATGAACTCCGGGATGCCGTGGGAGGGGTCGGACTGGCCGGCCGGGTTCATCGGGCGCAGTCGCGCGTAGGCGTGCTCGTGGCCGTTGAGGACGAGCGTGGCGCGGTGCTGGTAGAGGAGCTTCCACCAGGCGTCGGCCGCCGCGCCCTCGACGCCGCCGGCGCCCGGCGCGGACGCGGGCACGGTCGCGGTCGCGGCCGTGGTGGCGCTGAAGGTCGGCTGGTGCCAGTAGGCGATGGTGCAGGGGCGGTCGTTGGCGGCCAGGTCCTTGGCGAGCCACTGGGTCTCCTGGCCGAGGAGGCCGGTGTCCGTGGTGGAGCAGTCGTGCTTGAACTCGTCGGAGTCGCACTCGGCGTTGAGCGAGACGATGTGCCAGTTGCCGAGGTTGTAGGAGTACCAGCCCTGGTTGTCGGCCGTGTCGTCACCGGCCTGGCCCTGGGTGGTCGGCGCGCCGGACTGGTTGTGGCCGTTGAAGTAGCTGAAGTAGCCCGTGCCGTTCTGGCCGGCCTCGTTGTCGCCCTTCTTGGCGTACGAGTAGTACTCGTGGTTGCCGGGCGCCGGACGCTCCAGCATCTTCAGGCCGCCCCAGGCCTGGTCGAAGGACTGCTCGAAGTCGGTCAACTTGCCGACCTGGTACTGCTCGTCGCCCAGCAGCGCGACGGCGTCGGGGTGCATGTCCGTGGCCTGCTTCGCGGTGGCGAACTCGGCGCTCATGCCGCCCAGGGTGGGGCTGCCGCACTTCAGCGCCGTCGGGGTGCCGGCGTTCTCGTCGTCGTCGGGCTCGCAGGCGATGTCGCCGACGGCCGCCAGCGTGTAGACCGCCGGGCTGTGCCGGGCGTACGGCCAGTCGTTGTCGTTGCCCCGGTTGTTGGCCTCGGCGACGGCGGTCCCGGCGACGGCGAGGACGGCCAGGCTGACCGCTGCGGCGGAGATCTTGCGGGCGCGGCTCATGTGCGGTGTGTCCTTCCACGGAAGAAGTGGTCAACGCACGTTAAGCAATCGATCTAACAGTGGATACAAACACGTCCTAACGGCTCGGTGAACTCCTTCGCCCGCACGGCGGTGCCGGTGGGGCGAAGCCCCCGTACCGGGGCGGAGTTGACTGCCTGCGGCAGGTGAAACCCCGAGGTCGGAGGTGCCGCGCAGTGCATAGAATCGCCGGACGTCGGCCTTCCCGGCTCGCGTTCCGCCCCCGCGCGGGCGCAGGCTGGGAGGGCCAGTTCACCGACTCGTGGGGTTGCACCATGCTGACGATGCAGGAAGCTCTGCTCGCCCTCAACGCGTACTGGACGCAGCAGGGCTGCCTAGTCGCCCAGCCGATGAACAGCGAGGTCGGCGCCGGGACGCTGAACCCCGCCACGTTCCTCCGGGTCCAGGGCCCGGAGCCGTGGCGGGTGGCCTATGTGGAGCCCAGCGTGCGCCCCGACGACTCGCGCTACGGGGAGAACCCCAACCGCCTGCAGACGCACACGCAGTTCCAGGTCATCCTCAAGCCCGAGCCCGGCAACGCGCAGGAGCTCTACCTGGGCAGCCTCAAGGCGCTCGGCATCGACATCGAGGCGCACGACGTCCGCTTCGTCGAGGACAACTGGGCCTCGCCCGCCCTCGGCGCCTGGGGCCTGGGCTGGGAGGTGTGGCTCGACGGTCTGGAGATCACCCAGTTCACCTACTTCCAGCAGGCCGGCGGCATCACGCTGGACCCGGTCTCGGTGGAGATCACCTACGGCCTGGAGCGGATCCTGATGGCCCTGCAAGGGGTCAGCCACTTCAAGGACATCGCCTACGCGCCCGGCATCAGCTACGGCGAGGTGTTCGGCCAGGCCGAGTACGAGATGAGCCGCTACTACCTCGACGACGCCGACGTCGACACCAACCGCGAGCTGTTCGAGGCCTACGCCCGTGAGGCCCGGCGCCTGCTCGACCTGCGGCTGCCGGTGCCCGCCTACTCCTACGTCCTCAAGTGCTCGCACACCTTCAACGTGCTCGACGCGCGCGGCGCCATCTCCACCACCGAGCGCGCGCGTTCCTTCGCGCGGATGCGCGCCCTCGCCCACGACGTCGCCGCCCTGTGGGCCGAGCGCCGCGCCGAGCTGGACCACCCGCTGGGCGTCGCCACCGGCGCGGCGGACGACCCCGGTCAGGGCGCCGAGCCGGAGGCCGCCGCGGCGCCCGACCCGAACGCGCTGCGGACCCTGGCGTTCGAGATCGGCTTCGAGGAGCTGCCGCCCGCCGAGGCCGCCCGCGTCGTCGACTCCGTGCGCGAGGCGATCGAGGCCGGTCTCGGCGCGACCCGGCTCGGCCACGGCGCCCTGCACGTCGCCGCCACCCCGCGCCGCGTCGTGGTGACCCTGGAGGGCGTCGAGTCCGCCGAGCCGGACCACGAGCAGACCGTGAAGGGCCCGCGCGTCTCCGCCGCCTACGACGCCGAGGGCGCGCCCACGCCCGCGCTGCTGGGCTTCGCCCGCAGCCAGGACGCCGACCCGGCCGCGCTCGGGCGCGGCGAGTTCGGCGGCCGCGAGCACGTCGTGCTCACCCGCGTCGTGGCCGGCCGCAGCGCCGAGGAGGTGCTGGCGCAGGTGCTGCCCGCCGTCGTCTCCGGGCTGCGGGCCGAGAAGAACATGCGCTGGAACGCCTCCGGTCTGTCCTTCTCCCGGCCGATCCGCTGGATCCTCGCCCTGCTGGGCGAGGAGGTCGTCCCGTTCACGGTCTCCGGCCTCGTCTCCGGCCGCACCACCCGCGTCCACCGCACCGCCGCGCAGCCCGTCGTCGAGGTGGCCAAGGCCGACGGGTTCGTGGAACTGCTCGCCCGCCACGGCATCGTGGCCGACACCGACGCCCGCCGCACCGTCATCCAGGCCGCCGCAGTGCAACTGGCCGCCCAGGTGGGCGGCGTGGTGGACCTGGAGGCCAACCGGGCGCTGGTGGACGAGATCACCAACCTGGTCGAGTTCCCGACCCCGATCCTGGGCACCTTCGACCGCAAGTACCTCGAACTGCCCGACCAGATCCTCACCACGGTCATGCGCAAGCACCAGCGCTACCTCCCGGTCCTCGACGCGGACGGCGCGCTGCTGCCGTACTTCGTCACCGTCGCCAACGGCGCCTGCGACCAGGACGTCGTGCGACGCGGCAACGAGGCCGTGCTGCGCGCCCGTTACGAGGACGCCGCGTTCTTCTGGCGCGCCGACCTCGACACCCCGCTGGAGGCGATGCAGGAGCGGCTCCAACTGCTCACCTTCGAGGACAAGCTGGGGTCGATGGCCGACCGCGCCGAACGCATCGCCTCGACCGCCAACGAGTTCGCCTCCCACGTGCCGATCGGCGCCCGCGACCTGATCACCCTGGAGAGGTCCGCCGGGCTGGTGAAGTTCGACCTCGGCTCGCAGATGGTGACCGAGCTGTCCAGCCTCGCCGGCGTCATGGCCGAGGTCTACGCCCGCAAGGCGGGCCAGCCCGAGGAGGTCGCCCAGGCCCTGTTCGAGACGGAGCTGCCGCGCCACTCCGCCGACAAGCTGCCGCAGTCGACGCCGGGCGCGCTGCTCGCGCTGGCCGACCGGGCCGACCTGCTCGCCGGTCTGCTGCCGCTCGGCGGCGCGCCGACGGGCGGCTCCGATCCCTTCGGTCTGCGCCGCGCCGCGCTCGGGATGGTGAACATCCTGCGCGCCCACCCGGCCCTCGCCCCGCTGACCGTCTCCACCATGCTGCGGATCGCCGCCGAGCGGCAGCCGCTGGAGGTCACCGACGCGAGCCTCGCCGAGGCGCAGCAGTTCGTCGTCCGCCGCTTCGAGCAGCAGCTGCTGGAGAGCGGGCACGCCGTGAACGACGTCCGCGCGGTGCTGCCGCAGGCGGACCGCCCGGTGCCGGCCGCGGGTCGGCTCGCCGAGCTGGAGGCGGCCCACGGCACCGAGGCGTTGGCTCTGGCGACCGCCGCCGTCCAGCGCGTTCTGCGGATCGTCCCGGCCGGGACGCTGCCCGCACCGGACCCGGAGCTGTTCGCTGCCGGGCCGGAGCACGACCTGTACCAGGCTGTCCAGAAGGTCCGGAGCCTGCTGGGCGGCTCGCCCGGCCTGGCGGCGTTCCTGCACGAGAGCGGCCCGCTGGTGCGGGCGATCGACCTCTTCTTCGAGGGCGTCATGGTGATGGACGAGGACCTCGCCGTCCGCGCCAACCGGCTGGCGCTGCTGGCCACCGTCCTGGAGCTGACCGACCCGATCCTCGCCTGGGCCGAGCTGAAGTGACGCCCCGAAGGGGACGGCCAGCGTAGGGCCCGCATAGGAGGGCCCGCACAGGAGGGCCCACATGGGACGGCCCGCCCCCGCTGAGGCGGGGACGGGCCGACCCGGTACCGGGCGCGTCGTCAGGAAGGACGTGCGTCAGGCGGTGTGCGCTCCGGTCGCGCTGCCCGCGAGCCACTGCGACCAGGAGAGGTCGTAGTCCGCGTAGCCGTTGTCGCCCGCGGCCTTGCCGCGCGGCGAGCCGGTGATGGTCACCGGGTCGCCCTGCTTGACGTTGTCGTAGTACCACTCGGCGTTCGCGTACGAGAGGTGCACGCAGCCGTGCGAGCCCTGCCCGTGGCCCGGGTTCGGGTCGCCGGTGGAGTAGTGGACGTAGGTGCCCGAGAACGTCAGGTGGACGTCCCAGGGAAGGTTGAGGTCGTAGTAGTTCGGGTTGTGCGGGTCGCACGTGATGCCCACGCTGCACGAGGTCATCCGCACCCAGCGCTGCTTGTCGATCACGGCCATGGTGCCGTCCCACGACGGGAAGGTCTTGCTGCCCGCGTCGATCGGCATGGTGCGTATCACCTTGCCGTTGCGGGTGATCTTCATGGTGTGACCCGGCGCGGAGACGAAGGTCTCGAAGTCCGCGCCGATGGTGAAGGTGTGCGTGTACGTGCGCGTGCCCGTGCGGCCCTCACCGTCGCCGACGCCGTTCAGTGCGGCGGTGACGGTCACCTTCGTGCCGACCGGCCAGTAGCCCTCGGGCCGCCAGTCGACGCGCTGGCTGCTGAACCAGTGCCAGGCGCCGGTGACCGGCTTCGAGGTGGTCACCTTCATGTGCCGCTCGATCCCGGCTCGCGCCGAGGCCGCGACCGGGTCGGTGAAGACCACCGAGATCGGCATGGCCACACCGACGGTCGCACCGCTCGTCGGCGTGATCGAGTCCAGCAGCATCGGCTTGGCGGCCTGCGGCGCGCTCGCACTCTGGTTCGCCGCCATGGCGGTCCCCCCGTACAGCCCCGCGCCCGCCAGGACCGCACTCGTGACGAGTGCCACCCCGATGCTGCGCTTCTTCAGCCCCACTCTTTGCTCCGCTCATTTCATCAGAAGGGTGTGTGACGAGTGAGAGGACTCTCGAACAGGGCAAATGGTTGCGGTCGAGGCCGCGGGGACTGACGGGGTTCAGGGGATCGAAGCGATTGAGGGGACTCGGGAGACTCAGGCGACTCAGGGTGCTGGATGGGCGGCGAAGAAGGTCCAGAACACGGAGGTGGCGTCCAGCGCCTTGGACGGCGTGTCGAGGCCCAGCGCCCGCTGGATCAGCGGACGGTCGGGTGAGCCCGGCCACTGGTGTCCCGCCCCGGCGACGGTGATCAGCTCCACCGCGCGGCCGTCGGGGCAGGCGGCCGACGAGGTGGTGACCGGCCTCGACGTGGTCGTGGCCGGCGCGGAGCACCGGTTCGTGGCCCGCCAGTCCGCCACGACGTCCGGCACCGGCGGGCCGTCGATGTGCGCCGCGCCCTGTCCCTGACCGCCCTGGTAGGGGATGTTGTGGTCGGCCGTGCCGTGGATGTGCAGCACGGAGAGCGGCGCCGGGTCCGAGCACGCGCCGAGCAGCGTCGCGGAGTCGGCGCCGACCGCCGCGAACAGGTGCGTGTCGCAGGCGAGCCGGTAGGCCATCATGCCGCCGTTGGAGATGCCCGTGACGTAGACCCGGCGCGGGTCCACCGGCACCCTCTGCTCCACGGCGGAGACGACGGCGCTGACGAAGGCCACGTCGTCCGTGCCCTTCCGGCCCGGTGTGCCGCAGCAGCCGCCGCCCGTGTTCCACGCGTGGTCGAGCCCGTCCGGGTACACCACGACGAAGTGCGCGGTGGACGCCTGGTGGTCCCAGCCGTAGTAGCGCTCCGCCTCCGCCGCGCTGCCGAAACCGCCGTGCAGCATCACCACGAGTGGTGCCCGCGCCGGAAGCGAGGCCGGACGGTAGACCCGGTAGTCGCGGCCCAGCCCCCCGACGGTCAGCCGCGCGGTCGAGCTGCCGACCGGCAGCGCGGCCGCGGCCGCGCTGCCCGTCGCGCCGCCGGCCGGGGGTGTGGACCCGTGGGGCGTGCATCCGGCCAGCAGGGCGAGCAGCAGCGCGAGGAGACCCGCGACGGCGACCAGCCGAAGTGGTGTACGCGGCACGGCCACGGCCGGCCTCCCTTCCCCGCCGCCTCGGCGGCGGCGCCTGGACGCAGTGCAGCAGCGGAGTTTGTGGGATCCCTGTGGACCTCGCCCGGCTCCGCCTCGCTCTGCCTCTCTCTGCCTCGCTCCGACCGGCCCGACCCCGCTCTGCCGCGTGGCTCAGCGCGTCATGCGTTCACGCGCTCACGCGTTCACGCGGTCGAGCACGGCTGTGAGCGCGTCCGGCCGTTCGTCCACCGGGAGGTGGGCTACCTGGAGGAACGCGCAGCCGAGCGCCGTCGCGCCGCCGTCGGCGGTCGCGTCGTCGCCGACCATGAGGACGTCGCCGGGCGCGAGGCGCAGCGCCTCGCACGCGGACCGGAAGAGGCCGGGATCGGGCTTCTGCAGGCCGTGCTCGTAGGACAGGACGAAGACGTCGACGAGATGGTCCACGCCGTGGTGGCGGAAGACCGGCCGCAGGTCCCACCCGATGTTGCTCACGACGCCGACCGGCACCTCGCGTCGCCGCAGCTCCTTGAGGACCGCCTCGGTGTCGGGGTACGGGCGCCAGGCGTCGGGGTGCAGGTGCCGGTCGTAGAGCGTGTCGGCCAGGCGCGGGTCCGGCAGCGGACCGGCGAGCGCGGTGAGACCCGTGTACGCGGCGCGGTGCCGCGCCGCGTCGAGGTCGCGTTCCGCCCACAGCCGCCGCAGGTGCTCCGGCACCTGACGAGGGCTCGCGCCGCCGGGCAGCGCCCCGGCGTGCTCCAGCCGCTCGGCGAGCGCGGCCGCCTCGGCCTCGGGCAGGTCGAGCCCGAGCGCGTCGAGCCCCCCGTCGAGCCACGCCCGGGTCGAGGTGATGCGGAAGAGGGTGCCGGAGAAGTCGAAGAGGACGCCCTTGATCATGGCTCCATCCTCGCGGTCGGCCGTGCGCCCGCTCAAGCGGTGCCCGCCTCCCCCCGGTGGGAATTCAGCGGCCGACGGGCGCGCGGTCCACGTAGGGTGACGCGCATCGTGAAGCGGGGGAGGGGCGGGACGTGGCGGACCAGGGCTTTTCGGGGCCGTTCGAGGCTCATCTGACGGTGGGGTGCGACGACACGGCGGAGCTCGCACGGCTGGACGTCTGGGCGGCCCGCGCCGGTCTCAGGGCCACCCACATCGTGCTCGCGCGCGGCCGGACGCCCTCGCAACCGATGCTGACGCTGCGGGGTCGCGGCGCCTTCGACGAGCAGCTCGCCGAGTCGCGCCGGGTCTCTGACGCCCTCGCGCGCGACGGGTTCCACGTACGGCGCGTCAAGCTGGAGGTCTCGCCCTGGGCGGACGGCGTGCCGACCGCCGACGACGAGCAGGCGTGCCGGCTCGCGTCCGCTGGGCTGTACTTCGAGCACCACATCGCCCTGCGACTCGAGCGCGGCAGCGATCTCGGCGCGTTGGCGGTTCTGGTGACCCCGCATCAGGCTCATCTGTCGTGGAACGCCCGGAAGGTCGGCGTCGACGGGGTGGAGCGGCGGTTCGTGACGCAGCGCTGCCACGGGGTCGGCCGGGAGACCGCGGGGGCGCGCCTGGAAATCCTGTTGGCGTCGCTGCGGCGCGCGGGCCACCGTTGGGAGGACGTCGAGCGGGAGTTCGTCGTCCACGACAGCGACGCCGCCGTCGACGACGGCTGGATCGATCCGCCGCAGGGGGAGGGAGACGCGAGATGACCGAGCGGCACCAGGAGCAGCCCATGGACCCGTGGGACCAGCGCCGACTGGACTCGGAGCAGCTCCCGTCGGGGCCCTTGCGCGACGAGGTGCGAGCCGCCCGTCGGCTGCCCCGGACGCTGCGGCCGGTCGAGGATGCCCGGGTCCGGCAACGAGCCTGCTTCGAGCCCGCGTTGAAGCACTACGCCAACGCCTTCCGGGCGGGCGACCCGCAGTTCGAGGACGCGGCGCTCGCTGCCGCCTGGGTGGAGGCGCGGCGCACCGCACTCGACCTGGTGCTGGCAGCGGTCGCCGCCTCGGAGTGGGCCGACTCGCTCGTCCTGCGCGGCAGCGTGCTGCTGCGCGCCTGGTTCGGCGAGGCGGCGCGCGAGCCGGGCGACCTGGACTTCGTCGTCGTCCCGCAGTCGTGGGCCATCGGCGACCCGCGCACGGACGCCATGCTCGACGGCATCGCCCTCGCAGCCCAGCAGTCCGCCGAACGCGCCGGTGGCGCGCTGCGGTTCGACGCCGAGGGCGCGGCCGCCGACGACATCTGGACGTACGAGCGCGTCCCCGGCCGCCGCCTGGTCCTGCCCTGGACGTGCGGCGACCTGCCGGGCGGAGTGGTGCAGCTGGACTTCGTCTTCAACGAGGAGCTCCCGCAGCCGCCCGTCCGGACCCTCGTCCCGGCGCTCTCGCCCGCCTCGGGCTCCCCGGGCACACGGCTCCTGGCGGCCACAGCGGAGCTGTCGTTGGCCTGGAAACTGAAGTGGCTCGTCGGAGACCTCCACCCGCAGGGCAAGGACCTCTACGACGCGGTACTCCTCGCCGAGCGCTGCGCCCTCGACTACGAACTCCTCGGTGCGGCGTTCATCGCCTCCGACCGCGGGGAGTCGGCCGCCCCGACCCGCTTCGAGGACATCGCCGAGCTGGCGGAGGGGATGGCGTACGAGTGGCGGCACTTCACGGCCGAGTACCCGTGGCTGCCCGGTGACCTGGACGCCCTCGTCCACCGTCTGCTCACGGCGCTCGCTCCGACGTTCGCCGGCCTGCCCGCCCAGGGCGAGCCGGAACACCCGCTCCGGGCCCGCTGGGTGGCCTACCGGATCCAGGCCGCCCGCGAGCTGCTGGAGAGCACCGACCTCCCCACCGTCCTCGCCCACCTGGCGTCGGACCCGCTCGCCCCGGGCGTCGACGTCGTGGTCGTCCGCGAACTCCTCGGCCCGGAACACTGCGACATCCAGACGGCGCGGGACCTCCTCTACGCCCACCCCGCCTGGGCCGAGCGCCTCCAGGACCCGCGCTACGCCCGGTGGGCGCAGGAGCGGATCGACCGGCTCTGATCGGCACCGGTGTACGGTGCCGACATGGTGAGTGTTGCGGGGGAGTTTCCGGACGCCCGGTTCTTCGAAGCGCCCGACGGTGAGCGGTTGGCCTATCGGGAGTTGGGGGAGGGGCGGCCGGTTGTCCTGCTCCACGGGCTCACCGCGGACGCGGAGTCGTGGTTCGCGGCCGGAGCCGCCCTCGCGCCCGCGCTCGCGGAGCGCGGGCACCGGGTGATCATGCCGGACTTCCGCGGGCACGGGCGCAGTGCCAAGCCGCAGAGTGTGGAGTCGTATCCGCGGGACGTGCTGACGGATGACGCGCTCGCGCTCGTCGCGCATCTGAAGCTGGACGAGTACGACGTCGGCGGGTACTCGCTCGGCGCGCGGATCACCGTGCGGATGCTGGTACGCGGGGCCACGCCCCGGCGGGCGGTGGTGGGTGGACAGGGCCTGCGTGAGCTCCTGGGCACAGGCGGCGGCGCGGGAAGCGCCCTGCGGCGCGCCCTCGCGGGCGCCGGCACGTTCGAGCCGGGCACCCGCGAGGCCCGCACGGAGCAGTACCTGCGGGCTCGGGGGATGGACCCGGTCGCCCTCCTGCACGTGCTCGACTCGATCGCCGACACCCCTCATGAGGCCGTCGCCCGCCTCGACGGGACCCCGATGCTGGTGGTCATGGGGACCGAGGACGAGCGCCTCGCATCCGCACGGGAACTGGTCGCCCTGCTGCCGTCGACCCGCCTGGTCGAGGTCCCCGGCGACCACGGTACGGCTGCGGTCGCGCCGGAACTCACGCAGGCGTTCGTGGACTTCCTCGCCGCCGCGTAAGACGGGTCGCGGGTCTGAGACGGGCCCGGCCGGCAGCGACCTCACACGCGCGACGTGCGCTACCTGTACGGCGGACGGAAAAGCGTCGAGTCCTGGACAGTCCATGGGACCGGCGGACGGCGGTAACGCTGAACTGCCGCTGTCTCCGGCTCTTGCACGTCGTGTTCGTGCGCGTCGCGCTGGTGCTTCCGCTGATCGGCGCGCACTCTGGCGAGCCGATTCCAGTCGTGAAGCACCCCCGCGCTCTGTGCCTGCTGCCGAAGGCGCTTGCACTCAGCGCAGGGCCCGGGCTGCTCAGCCCCGGGTGACTCGTTCAAGGTTGCCTCGCTCACCGGTTCTCGCCTTTGCCTTGCAGGTCGTCCTACAGGTGTACCGAGAGGGAATCTGGCTACGCGGGGGCATGTCGGGGGGCATTCTGAGGGCGTGGGCGTGATTGGGGACCTGATCCGGGACAGGCGGCTGGCTCTCGGCCTGACACAGCACGAGCTGGCGGCGTTGCTGTGTCAGCAGGACGGCAACGCTGATGGTCAGCCAGGACGCGACGGAGTGAAGCGCTGGGAGTCCGGCAAGGTCGTGCCGGGAAGGCGCTGGATTGCCTCTCTGGCAGTCGTTCTCGACCTGCCCGCCGGGGACTTGTATGCGGCGGCCGGAGACGCGCGCGTGGAGCGCCGAGCCTTCCTCGCTGCCACAGGCATGGCGGCGATCAGCGTCACACGCCGGACCGAGTTGCGGGACATGCTCGCCAGCGTGGCGGGGGGCGATGAGTCGTGGCTCTCGAAGAGCATCGGCCCCTACGACTTCACCGCACAGTGGGCGAACCTCGCCAACCGTGATCAGGGTACTCGGCGGAGGCTTGTCCGCTGGCTGGACGACGGGTCCACTTCGCTGCTCCGAGGCAACTCCCAATCCACGCTCTTCAAGACCCAGCGGCCGGAACTGATCGAGCGGGCGGAGCAGTCGATGAGCCGCGACTGCGAGACACGCGCGCGGTGCCTGCGCTGTTTCACTCGCCGCGCGTTCCGCCTGAGTTGGCCCGCTGCCAGGGGGTACACCGCTGTTTCGGCCCCACGGACGGGGATCCGGGCCCTCGGCGCGCTGCTCAACGACCGGCAGGACGCGTCGAACCGATGGTGTGCGGCTGTCTACCTCGGGGAGGCGGTCAGCGGCGGCTCCCGACCCGCACGGACGCTCTTGGCGGCCGCGCTACGCTCCGAGGACAGCCGGGAGAACCTGCGGGCCATCGGACTTGCGCTGAACGGAGAGCACCCATGGAGTTGATCAGCCTCTCCGCCAGGGGCGACCTGATCGAGGCGCTCACGGCGGAGGCGGAGGCACGCGGGATCAAGGACGCGGCGGTGGTCTCGGTGGTAGGCGCGGTCCGCTCGTTCACGTTGGCCACCATGGACGCTGGGAAGCCGCGCGAAACCGTGCACACCTCCGGCCGGTACGCGGAGCTCTCCGGCAATGGCGAGATCGTCGACGGTGCGCCCAACGTCCACGTCACGTGCGGTCTCGACGGTGGGCGCGCTCTGTCCGGTCACCTTGAATCAGCAGAGATCGGCGGACCTTTCTTTGTGAACGTCTACGTCGTCCGGCTTTGAAGCACCCTCCGACCTATTGGCCGGCCTGCGGCGTCGCGGCCTAGACGCGCAGGTCAGGATTCCTGGTCGGTACCTTCCACCGACGGAAGGCGTCCGTTGCGCCGGATGGCCACGCGGCTTCCTCCTGATCGGCGACGAAGCGCACGACACGCTGCTGGATGTTGCTCAGGTCCCCGACAGACCGCGGTGGTTCGGCGGGATCGCCGGGGAAGACGATCGCGAACAGTGTCCGCGCTGTGTAGTACTTGTCGTGGAACCCTTCGGCACCCGCAGAGTCAGCGAGGCCGGCCAGCATCGCATCGACGGCCCGGAGCGTCGGGGTTTCGGACGCTTCGGCCAGGGCCATCGCCGCGAGGCCGCGGTAGGAGCCGCTCAGAAACGACATCGTCTCGGTCTTCTCGGGCGGGTGGGCCACGACCTGTGTCAGCGCGTCGATGATGGCCGGATTGCTGATGCCGAACCGTGTCAACGCGTAGGCGGAGGCCCAGCGCAGCTCGACGGTCGGACTGTCGAGGTAGCCCTCGATGAAAGCGACGGTCTCCGGCCTGCCGAGCAGACCGAGAGCCAGCACGCCTGTCGCTGCCGCGCCGGGTGAGACCTCGTCGGCGATGAACGCCTTCAGGAGCGGAATCGACGTCGCTGCGAACTCATGGAACCAAGCCAGCAAGTTCGCTGTCTCCGATCGCAGTTCAGGACTGTCGGAGGTCAGCAGGGGGGCGAGTGCCGGGAGTGCCTCCCGGACGGCGTCGTAGGAACGCACCACGGCTTCAGCGTCGATGAGCACTTGCGCGCAGTTCGCCCGGCGCTGTTCGCGCTGGTCGTCGTCCGCCGCCTCGGCGATCCACCGGGCCCAGTCATCGGCTTCACCGTGCAGACTCGCCAGGTAGGCGCGGTCTTCCTCCGGGGCATAGCCGTTGGGAAGAAAGTTGTTGTCCGGTCCGATCGCGATGGCGACCAGCAGACCGACGCATTGATGCCTGTTGGCCGTTCTCGGGTCGAGTGACATCCGCACAAGGAACGGAACGGTGTGCACTGCGGCCTGTGATCGCGTGCCCTGGTGCACGATGCGGTTCGCCAGCTGGGCAATCGGCGGGTACCGGCCCTCCCAGACGCCCGCCTGCATCGCCCGGAGGTGTCCGGGGACGTCGTCGGCCATGCCGTAGGAGTGCTGCAGTCGGTCCCAGGGCACGTCGTCCAGGCCGACGAGGGGGTCGTCATCCGTCACGACGGCAGATCCTGGCACACCCGGTTAGCGTGGGCGGATGCCGATGCATGTGCGGTTCACCCTGATCCCGTGCCGTGATCTTGAAGAACAGCAGCGCTTCTGGTGCGCCGCGTTGAGGGGCAGGCCGGCTGGGAGTGAGCCCTACGCCATGATCGAGTTCCCGGGTGGGGAGGGCGCTTGCGAGCAGCTCCTGTTGACGTCGGCTCCGCCGAACCATGTGGCCGGTGCCGTGCTGCTGTGGCTTCAGCCGACTGACGAGCCGCTTCTCGACGAAGTGAGGCGCCTGGAGGGGATGGGCGCGGTGCTGATCGAGAAGCGTCATCACGGCTGGGGGATCGGTGAGGTCACGATGGCCGATCCGGAGGGCAACGCCTTCATCGTCAGTTCGAGCCTGAAAGAGGAACGGGAAATCCCGGGCCTCATGGATTCCAAGGAATGGACCGCCTGCGATCCTTTCTGGAACGACGCCGAAGAACCCTACGGACGAGTTGATTTCCTCCACGTGGCAAGCATCGAATCCGGGCCGAAGGGCGGCTGACGGTTCCGTTCCCCGGGTTGTGATCGACATTGACCTGTGATTGACCCGGCAGGGGACGGCTGCTGGAATGGAAGGCATGCTCCGCACGACGACGCACCTGGTCACCAGGGCCCACATCGACTTCGGTCGTGTGTGGTCCGCCGCGTGTCGCTGACCGCGCTCGCGCTCCCCGTACCGCGTCCCGTCCGTTCCGTCCCGGAGTACTCCATGTCTGACCGCGCCCTCGGGGCGCCGGTTCGCGTCGACCCGCGCGGACCGCGCTTCGCCGCCGTCCTCACCACGCTCGTCCTTGTCGTGGTCCTCGCCACCGGCAGCGGCCCGCTGCTCGCGGCGCAGGCCGTCGTCTTCGCTCTCGGCGCGGCCCTGGGGCTGCGCTACTCGCCGTACGGGTGGCTCTACCGCCGTCTGGTGCGCCCGCGGCTCGGGCCGCCGCGGGAGCTGGAGGACGAGCGGCCGCCGCGCTTCGCCCAAGCCGTGGGCTTCACCTTCGCCGCCGTCGGCGCGGTCGGCTACCTGTCCGGCGCCACCTGGCTCGGCGTCGCGGCCGCGGCGCTGGCGCTCGCCGCGGCCTTCCTCAACGCCGCGTTCGGCTACTGCCTCGGCTGCGAGGTCTACCTGCTCGCCGTGCGCGGCCGGGCCCGGCTGGGGCAGGCGACGCGATGAGCGACCCGACCGGACTGATCATCGCCGTCGTCGTGCTCGCCGCCGCGACCGTGTTCGGGCTGGTCCGTGCCCGCCGCGACGGCAGGCTGCGCAGCGGCCGCGGGGACGCGGGCCTGCGGCTGTCCTCCGGGGAGCTGGGCGAGTCCCTCGGGGAGCGGGCGACGCTGGTGCAGTTCTCGACGTCCTTCTGCGCCACCTGCCCCGGCACCCGCCGCCTGCTCTCCGACGTCGCCTCCGGGACGCCCGGCGTCCGCCACGTGGAGATCGACGCCGAGGAGCGGCTCGACCTGGTCCGCCGTGCCGAGGTGATGCGCACACCCACCGTCCTGGTCCTCGACCGGGGCGGACGCGTGGTGCGCCGCGCCTCCGGTCCGCCCACGCGGGCCGAGGTGGTCTCCGCGCTGGAACTCGCGACGGCGAGTTGACCGATCCCTCGCCCGCCCTGTGGGGGCCTCGCGGCCCCGCTGCTGCTCGCCCTGAGCACGGCGCCGGCGCCGCCGCCGGCGCCTCCGGCTGCGCACGGACCGGGCTCGTCGACGCCTCGTACTTCGCCTACGCCGACACCTCAGGCTGCTGGGCATGTGCAACGCCACCGCCGGCAACCAGGCGGGCCTCGTCCGTCCGGACGACCAGCGCGTCGGGGCCGAAGACGGGTGCGAGGGCGAGGGCCGTCAGGTCGTCGCCCAGCTCGGCCGCGAAGGCGGGGACGTCGCGGCCGAGGTGGTCGATCACCGCGCGCGGATCGCGCGGGCCGAGCGTCTCCAGGCGGGCGGCGAGCGGGTAGAACGCGCCCTCCTCGTCACGCGCCTCGGTGATGCCGTCGGTCACCAGCAGGAGCGTCTCCCCGGGGTGCAGTGCGCGGACGGTCGTCTGGGAGGCGTCCGCCTCCGGCCCGGTCGGCGTGCCCAGGCCCGGCGTGTCCAGGCCCAGCGCGCCCAGGCCCAGCGGCAGCCGCGCGGGGCAGGCGACCGGCTCGACGCCGGAGTCGCGGATCAGCAGCGGGTCGAGGTGTCCGCGGTTGACGACCGCGACCCGGCCCGTGGCGGGCTGGTGCTCGACCAGGACGGCGGTCACGAACAGCTCGTGGTCGCCCGTCTCGGCGGCGTGCCGGGCGACCTGGCGGTCCAGTTGGGCGGCGAGGGCCGTCAGGTCGGCCGTCTCGTGCGCGGCGGTACGGAACGCACCGAGCACGTCCGCGACGGTGCGCACCGCGTCGAGGCCCTTGCCGCGCACGTCACCGAGCAGGACCCGGGTGCCGAACCGCGTCTCGCACACCTCGTACAGGTCGCCGCCGACCCCCGCGTCGGCCTCGGCCGGGTGGTAGAAACCGGCGGCCCGCAGTGCGCCCGTCCGCCCCGGGACGGGCCGCAGTACGGCACGTTGCAGGGTCTCGGCGACGGTCCGCACCCGCACCAGGTCGCGTGACTGCCGCCGGCGCTGGGCCGCCAGCGCCGCGCCGAGCACGCCGGCCAGGGCGGTGGCGACGTAGACCCAGAGGTGGTGCTGCTCGGTGAGGTGCCCGACCCGGTCGGCGAGGGCCAACTGGAGGCCGAGGGTCACCACCGTCGCCCCGCCCACCACCCATGGGCCGAGGGTGAAGGCCGCGACGACCGGCAGCAGGGTCAGCGGGAAGCCCGCCGCGACCATGTTCGGGGCGGCGGTCTCCAGCACCAGGTCGACGACGAGCAGCAGCACCGGCGCCCAGTGCATCCATCGTGACCGCGCGCCGGGTCCCGGCGGGGCGGGGAACGTGGTGGGGAAGACCGACATGGAGGACCTGCCTCGGAATCGGGGGCGGGCGGGGGTGCCGGGCCGTCGACGGCGCTGTCCGCGACCTCCCTGCCATCGTCGTGCGGCCCGAGCGGAGACAGCACGGGACCAAAGTCCCGATTCGGCGGTTTCGGGCCGCCGACGGCTGTGATCCTCGCGACCCCGCGCCCGGGAGCCGGGCCCGGCGCGGGCGGGAAGAGAGCAAGATCACACGGTGTGGAACAATCGCCGGATGAGCGACGAGACGCGCGACGAGAAGACCGAGATCCGCACCGACGGCGCGCCCGCTCCCGCGTGGCTCTTCTCCCAGGGGGTGCGCAAGGGACCGATCCTCCAGGTCTCCGGCCAGGGGCCGCAGGACCCGGCGACCGGCGCGTACCTGTACCCGGGAGACGTCAAGGCGCAGACCCGGCGCACGCTGGAGAACGTCAAGGCGATCGTCGAGGCGGGCGGCGCGACCGTCGAGGACGTGGTCATGTTCCGCGTCTACCTCACCACCCGCGCCCACTTCGCCGCCATGAACGAGGCGTACGCGGAGTTCATCGCCGAGAACGTCAAGGCCGACGGCGTGAAGCCGTGCCGCACCACCGTCTTCGTCGAACTGCCGCAGGAGCCGATGCTGGTGGAGATCGACGCGATGGCCGTGGTGTGACCGGTCGTGGTGTGATGACGTCATGACGCTCACCGCCGACCAGGTCACCGCCTACCTCGCCCGGATCGGCGCCGGACGCCCCGCGCGGCCGGACGCGGAGGCGCTGCGCGAACTGCACCTGCGGCATCTGCGGGCGGTGCCGTTCGAGAACCTGAGCATCCACCTCGGCGAGCCGATCGTGCTGGAGCCGGACGCGCTGTTCGACAAGGTCGTGGAGCGGGCGCGCGGCGGCTTCTGCTACGAACTGAACGGCCTGTTCGCCGAGTTGCTGGAGGCACTGGGCTACCGGGTGACGCGGCTGGCCGGGCGCTCGCACGGTGAGAACGGTTTCGGCCCGCTCTTCGACCACCTCGCGCTGCGGGTCGCCGACGCCGACGGCGTCGAGTGGCTGGCCGACGTCGCCTACGGGCGCCACACCGACCTCCCGCTCCGCTTCGACCTCGGCGTCGACCAGCTCGATCCGACCGGCGGCTACCGTCTGGACGCCGAGCCGGGACCGGACGGAGCGGACGTCGTGGTCTCCCGGGAGGGCGAGCCGCAGTACCTGCTGGAGCTGCGCCCGCGCACGCTGGCCGACTTCGAGGTCTGCTGCTGGTGGCAGCAGACCTCGCCGACGTCGCACTTCACGCGGAACGTGCTCTGCACGCGCCGCACGGAGACCGGTCGGGTCACGGTCAGCGGACGCACGCTGATCGAGTCCGAGGACTCCGGCGGGCGCACCGAGCGGGAACTGACGGTCGATGAACTGCCCAAGGCCTATGCGCGGTTGTTCGGCTTCGCGCTGGACCGGGTGCCGGACCGTCCGCGGTCCGCAGACTGACGGACGCTCAGTGCGGGCTCCTCAGCCCGCCGCACGCGGGCCGAGGACGGCGGAGTGGGCCGGCGCGGGCACGACCGGGATGCCGCCGCTGACTGCGCGAGTGACGGGCGTGCGCTCGGACATCTCCAGCAGGCGGGCGCGTTGGGCGTCGTCGAGGTCCCCGTCGAGGTCGATGCGCCGGGTGATCCGGTGCGTCCCGTCCGGGCCCTCCTCGTAGGCGGTGTGCACGCGGACCTCGTCCAGGGCCCAGCCCTTGCGCTGTGCGTACATCCGCAACGTCACGGCGGTGCAGGAGCCGAGCGCGGACAGGAGCAGGCCGACGGGCGTGGGGGCGGTGTCGGCGCCGCCGTGGGAGACCGGCTCGTCGGCGGCCAGAGCGTGGCGGCCGACGCGGATGTCGACGTGGTAGTCGGGGCCGCTCAGGGTGGCGACGGCCGCGCCCACCCGGGCGTAGCCGTCCGCTGTGGTCGGCTCGGCGCTCACAGGCCGAACCGCGCGCGCTGGGCCTGGGGGACCAGGTCGACGTACTCGGGGTGCTTGGTGATCCAGCCGCGGATGAAGGGGCAGAAGGGCAGCACCTCCAGGCCCTGCTCGCGGGCGGCGTCCAGGGCGGCGCGGGCGAGCGCGCTGCCGAGGCCCCGGCCCTCGAAGCTCGGGTCGATCTCGGTGTGGATGAACGCGATCTCGTTCCGGAAGCGGTGGTACTCGGCGAAGCCGGCCCTCTCCTCGCCGTCGTAGATCTCGAACCGCGACGCGTCCGGGTTGTCCACCACGCGCTGTGCCATCGTTCCTCCACTCGTCGTCGATCGGTGATCATCGTAGTTGATGCATCAACTTTTTGCGACCCGGGGTGCGACCCGGGGTGCGAGCCCGGGTCCGCCCGGGACGGCGTGTCGGCCGCGGGACGTCGGCGCGGGGGCGTGGCGCGCTGGGATGCTCGGTGGATGTCCACAGCCCCGAGCCGTCCGGTCCCGACCGGCGCCGAGATCGGCGACGGCCACCCGCTCACGGTATCCCTGCTGCTGCTCACCGTCGTCAGCGGCGTCGTCGACGCCGTCAGCTACCTCGGCCTCGGGCACGTCTTCACCGCCAACATGACCGGCAACGTCGTGGTCGTCGGCTTCGCCATCGCCGGAGCACCCGGCTTCTCCGCCGCCGGTTCGCTGACGTCGCTCGGCGCCTTCCTGGTCGGCTCGGCCTGGGCGGGGCGGCTGGCCATCCGGCACCGGCACAGCACGCGCCCGCACTGGTTCCGCACCGCCCTGCTGCTGGAGGCGGCGCTCCAGGTCGGCGCGACCGCCATCGGCTTCGCCGTGGGCGTCCGGAGCAACACGCAACTCGTGCTGATCTCCCTGCTCGGGCTCTCCATGGGCCTGCGCAACGGCACCGTCCGCAAGCTCGCCGTGCCCGACATCTCGACGACGGTGCTCACCATGACCCTCACCGGGATCGCCGCCGACTCCTCCCTCGCGGGCGGCAACAGCACCCGGCTGCGCCGCCGCGTCCTCGCCGTCGCCGCGATGATCGCCGGAGCCGCGCCCGGCGCGGCCCTCGTCCTGCACGGCCACGGCGCGTGGGCGCTGCTGCTCGCCGTGATCATGGTGATCGGCATCGCGCTGGTCTACCGCGAGCACTGACACGCGGACACCGCACCTGGACACCGCACCTGGGCGCCGAACCTGGGCGCCGAACCTGGGCGCCGAACCTGGGCGCCGAACCTGGGCGCCGAACCTGGGCGCCGAACCGCGGCACCGAAGCTGGGCACTGAACCGCGGCGCCGCACCGGGCCGCTGAACCGTCAGCGCCCTGGCACGGCAGGAAGGCGAGCCTCGAACGTCGCGCCCGCCGCGGCCTCCACCGCCGCGAGCGTGCCGCCGTGGTGGTGGGCGATGTCGCGGGCGATCGGCAGGCCCAGGCCCGCGCCTCCCTCGTCGCGGCTGCGGGCGTCGTCGAGGCGGGTGAACCGCTCGAAGATCCGCTCGCGGTCCTCGGCGGCGAGGGCGGCGCCGTCGTTGTGGACGCGCAGGACCACCTCCGCGCCGACCCGCACGACCGTGACGTGCACGGCGGTGCGGGCGTGCCGCTCCGCGTTGTCGAGCAGGTTCGTGACCAGCCGGGTCAGCCACAGGTGGCGGCCGGGCACGACCGCCTCGTCGTCCAGGTCGAGGGTGAACGCCAGCCGCCGTCCGTGCCCTCCGTGCCCTGCGTCCGCTCCGTCGTCTCCGTCGTCTCCGGCGCGTCCGCCGCGTCCGCGGACCGCGACGCGCACCAGTTCGGCGACGTCGATCGGGTCGGCGGGGAGCTCCGTGGGACCGGCGTCGAGACGGGCCAGGAAGAGCAGGTCGGCCGCCAGGTCCTGGAGACGCTCGGCGTCCTGGAGCGCGCCCTCGACGAGTTCGCCGCGGACCAGCGGGTCGGGATGGCCGAGGGCGACCTCCAACTGGGTGCGCAGGACCGCGATCGGGCTGCGCAGCTCGTGGGAGGCGTCGGCGATGAACTGGCGCTGCCGGCGCCCCGCCAGGTCCAGCCGGTCCAGCATCGCGTTCATGGTCCGCGCCAGCCGGGTGATCTCGTCCTCGCCGCGCGGGATCGGCACGCGCCGGTGCAGTTCCTGCTCGCCGATCGCGGCGACCTCGCTGCGGATCGCCTCCACCGGCCGCAGCGCCCGGCCGGTCACCCGCCAGGTGACCAGCGCGACGGTCAGCAGCAGCAGCGGGCAGCCGACGGCGAGGGTGAGCGCGGTCGTGGACACGGCGTCGTCGGCGGCCCCCAGCGAGACGCCGGTGCGGATGACGACCGGTCCTTCGGGGGTCTCCGTGACGACGCTGGTGACCTGCTGGTGCGCCTCGATCCCGAGCGGCTTGAGCCCGCCCACCTCCGTGACGGGCACCGGGACCAGTTCGAGCGCGGGACGTCCCGCCACGTTCTGACTGGCCGCCACCACCCTGCCCTTGCCGTCGACGACCTGGATGAAGTCCGTGCCGTCGCCGAGCGGCACGAGCTTGCCCAGCCGTCCGCCCGCGGCCATTTTGGCCACCACCCCGGCCTGCCCCCGGGCGGTCGCCTCGGCGGTCCCGTGCAGGTTGGCCCGGATCAGGCTCAGCATGGCCAGCGAGGCGACGGTGAGCGCGACCGCCACCACCGTGCACGCGGCCAGCGTCGCCCGGGCCCGCACCGAACGCGGAGTGACGCGGGCACGCACGGCGCGCAGCCGCTGACGGGCCCCGCGGCGGCGGTCACCCGTGAGGACGTCGTCAGCCACCGTCCACCGCCAGCCGGTAGCCGACGCCGCGCACGGTCTGCACCGCCGCCCGCCCGAACGGCGTGTCGATCTTCCGCCGCAGCGCGCTGACGTGGACCTCGACGACGTTCGCGTCGCCGTCGTAGTTCTCGTCCCACACCGCGTCCAGGATGTCCCGCTTGGAGACGACGTCGCCCGCCCGCAGCGCCAGGTGCTCCAGCACGGCGAACTCCCGCGCCGTGAGCCGGACCGGCTCGCCCGCGCGGGCGCAGGTGCGCGCGCCCAGGTCGACGGCCAGGTCGCCGAGGCTCACCAGACGCGGCTGGCGCCCGCCCACCCGGCGGGCCAGCGCGCGCAGCCGGGCGACCAGGACGACGTAGGAGAAGGGCTTGGACAGGAAGTCGTCCGCACCGGTGTCCAGCGCCTCGGCCTCGTCCCACTCGCCGTCCTTGGCGGTCAGCATCAGGATGCCCGCCTGGTAGCCGCCGGCCCGCAGCGTGGCACAGACCCGGTAGCCGTTCAGGCCCGGCAGCATGATGTCGAGCACGACGACGTCGTAGGGGCTGCGCGTGGCCTGCCGCAGTCCGGTGATTCCGTCGTGCGCCACGTCGACGGCGAACCCGTCCGCCTCCAGGCCGCGCTGAAGCGCGGCGGCGAGCCGCCGTTCGTCCTCCACTATCAGTACGCGCACCGGAACAGGGTGACAGCCCGCGCCGGGAGGAAGCTGAAGGGGTCTTCAAGATCTTCAGCGGGCCTTCAGCGTCGCTGCGGGATTCTCAGGCACCGAAGCCCAGGGACGAACCCGAGGACGAAGATGAAGGAGCCGAGATGAGCGATCCGTTCGCACCGGACGCGGTGCCCGCCGAGCCGGACGGACCCGAGGAGAACCACGAGGCCGCCGAGCTCGCGGAGCCGGTCGGACCCCGGCGCGGCCCGGTCCGCCGCGTCGTCACCGGTCGCCGGTCCCGCTGGGTCGTGGGCGGCGTGGCCGCGGTCGTCCTGGTCGGCGGCTCGGCCGCGGTGACCGCCGCTGTGGTGCGCCACGACGGGGGCGGGCGCGTCGCCATCGCGGTCGGGCCGGGCGGCCCTGCTCTGAAGCAGATCATCGCCCAACGCGAGGGCGGTTTCGGCGGCGGCGCGGTGGTCGTCAAGGGCGGCCAGGTCGTGAACGTGCCGGGCGCGGCGATCCCTGCCGTGCCCGGCGTCGCGGTGCCCGACGGGGCCGGAGCAGTCGGCGCGTCGACGGCCCCGGCGCCGCTGCCGTCCCTGCCCGCCGACCAGGCGGTGACCAAGGCGGAGGCCGCCGTCTCCGGCGGCAAGGTCGAGTCGCTGGGCACGCTGCCGGAGCAGGGCGGCGGCACCGCCTGGCAGGTCGTCGTCCTCGGACCCGACGGCGTGCGCCACCTGCTCACCCTCGACGGTACGAGCGGCAGCGTCACGTCCAACACCGTGACGGGCTGAGGGCCGACACCGCGGGACAACGGACGGGCCGTCCGCAGGGAGACCCTGCGGACGGCCCGCCTCACGCGTTCGGCGTCAGCTGTTGAAGATCTGGAACTCCGAGAGCTGACCCGCCGACCAGCCGGTGTTGGCGGTGATGTTGACCCGCCAGTACCGCTGGGTGCTCGCCGGGAAGGTGAGGGTGACGGTGTTGCCGTTCACGTTCGGGTCGAAGGTGTAGGCGGCCGAGCCGACGACGGTGGTGAAGTTGCTGCCGTCGGTGCTGCCCTGGAGCGAGAGCGTCTGGTTGCGCGCGCCCCACGAGGTGCTGTTCGGCAGCTCCAGCACGACCCGGCTCACGCTCTGCGAGGAGCCGAGGTCCACCTGCACCCACTGCGGGAAGCTGCCGTTGGCGCTCTCCCAGTAGCTGGACTGGTTGCCGTCGGTGACGTTGGAGGAGACGTAGTTCTGCGTGTTGCTGGACTCGCTCGTCGCCTTGTTCAGCGCCAGGTTCGTCGGCGCGCTGCTGGTGCCGGTCCCGGTGAGCGCGATCGTCAGCGGGTTGTTCGACGCGTTGCCGTTGACGGTGACGCTGCCGGTCCGGGTTCCCGTCGCGGTCGGCGTGAAGGTGACGTTGACGGTGCAGGAGGCGTTCGCCGCGAGCGAGTTGCCGCAGGTGTTGGTCTGCGCGAAGTCCCCGCTGGTGGTGACCGAGGAGATCGACGCGCTGGCGTTGCCGGTGTTGGTGACCGTCACCGCCTGCGCGGAGCTGGTCGAGCCGACGGTCTGCCCGGCGAAGCTCAGCGAGGTCGGAGCCGCCGCGAGCGTCGCGGCGGAGGAGCCGCCCGCGCTCGGGTAGACCGCGAAGTCGGAGAGCTGGCCCGCCGCCCAGCCGGTGTTGGCGGTGATGTTCACCCGCACGTAGCGGGCGGTGGCGGCGCTGAACGGGATGGTGACGGTGTTGTTGTTGGCGTTCGGGTCGAAGTTGTAGCCCGCCGAGCCGACGAGGGTGCTGAAGGTGGTCCCGTCGTTCGAGCCGAGCACCGAGAGCGTCTCGGTGCGCGCCCCCCACGCGGTGGACGGCGGAAGGCGCAGTACGACCTTGCCGATGCTGTAGCTCTGCCCGAGGTCGACCTGCGCCCACTGCGGGAAGCTGCCGTTGGCGCTCTCCCAGTAGGTCGACGGGTCGGTGTCGGTCAGGTTGGCGGGCACGTACTGGCCGTTGCTGGAGCTCGCCGAGGCGGGCTGCCCGGCGGCGATGTCGGTGCTGCTGTCGATGGCCGTGCCGGTCAGACCCACGCTGGTGGGGCTGTTGTTGGCGTTGCCGGTGACCGTCAGGGTGCCGGTGCGGGTGCCTGCCGCGGTCGGGGTGAAGCCGACGGTGACGGTGCAGGAGGCGCCGACGGCGATCGAGGAGCAGTTGTTGCTCTGGCTGAAGTCACCGGTGACCGCGACGTTCGAGACGGTCGCCGTGCTGGTGCCGGAGTTGGTCAGGGTGACCGTCTTCGTCCCGGAGCTCGCCCCGACGACGGTCTGGCCGAAGCTCAGGCTCGCCGGGTTCGCCCCGAGCACCGGACCGGGCGCGGTGCCGGTCCCGGAGAGGCTGACGGTGTTGGTGACCCCGCCCGCGTTGACGGTCAGGTTGCCGCTGCGACTCCCGGCCGCGGTCGGGGAGAAGGTGACGCCGACCGTGCAGGAGCCGCCCGCCGCGATCGAGTTGCCGCAGGTGTTGGTCTGTGCGAAGTCCCCGGTCGTGGCGATCGAGGACACCGAGGCGGCCGAGGACGTCGGGTTGGAGACCGTGACCGTCTGCGCCGCGCTGGTCGCGCCGGTCGCCACCGAGCCGAAGTTCAGCGCGCTCGGCGACGCCGTGACGCCGGTCTGCGGGTACGGCGGGTAGACCGGGGCCGGCCACCCGTTGCACTGCGTCGGGTTGATGCCGGAGTTGCCGCCGCCGTCGGTGACGGCGAAGCTGCCGCCCTCACAGCTGTAGCTGGGCGCGTTCCCGGCGCCTGCCTGGGCGACGCCGGTCGCGGTCACGTTGGTGAACGAGGCCGCGCCGCCGGTCTGCTCCTGGAGCGCGAAGGTGCCGGTCCCGGCGATGGTGACGGTGTTGAGGTTGACGCCGCTGATCGTGCCCTCGACCCACTGGATCGCCTCGTACGGGCTCTGCTCGATCAGGGTGTTGGAGACGTTGATCGGGCCGGTGATCGCGCCCTGGCTGCCGTCGAACCAGAGCGAGCCGACGCCGAACTGCCAGTTCGGGTCCAGGTCCCCGTTGCGGATCAGGGTGTTGTTGGAGATGGTCGTCGTGCCGACCGGCGTGGAGGAGAACCGCTGGCCGACGTGGATGCCGCCGCCCTGGGTGATGCCGGTGTCCTCGACGAGGTTGCCGGTGACGGTGTTGTCGTGGCCGCCGTAGATCGCGATGCCGTTGGCCAGCATCTGCAACTGGACCGTGTTGTTGGAGATCGTGTCGTTCGCGTCCGCGCCGATGCCGGAGTCGGCCCAGGTGGCGATGCCGTCGTCACCGGTGTTGCGGATGTCGCTGTTGGTCACCTTGGAGTTGGTGACGCCGCCGTGGAAGTTGATGCCGTCGGCGGTGGTGTCGCGGATCCGCATGCCGCTGAAGGTCAGCGAGTCCATCGGCCCGTCCATCCACGCGCCGACCTTGTCGTGCTCGATCCACACGTTGGTCACCGACGAGTTGGACATCGCGCCGCCGATGCCGTTGACCTGGGCGCTGTCGTTGCGGTCCTGCACGTTGCCGAAGATGGCGAAGTTCTGCAGGTGCACGCCTGTGCTCGGGTTGGGCGCGGAGTTGCCGTAGAAGCCGGGCGCGGCGCCGGTGACGGTCGAGTACCACATGCCCGCGCCGGCGATCGTCACGTTGTTGACCGCGATGTGGCCCGGGATGTCGTAGGCGCCCGGCGGGATCCACACGGTGCCGCCCGAACCGGCCGCCGAGATGGCCGCGTTGAACGCGTTCGTGGAGTCGGCCGCGCCGGTCGGGTCGGCGCCCTCGCTGGTGACCGAGACCGAGCCGGCGGGCTGGGTCAGCGCCGCGCCGACGTTCTCGAAGTCGGCGAGGTCGACGGTGTAGGAGGAGGCGTTGTCCCCGGAGTCCACCTGGAGCTTGAAGGTGGTGCCCGCCGGATAGGTGCTGCTGAGCAGCCGGTGCACCTCGTCGTAGAAGTGGTGCGGGTTGCCGCTGCTCGGGGTGTTGGTGAACGGGTAGCTGCCGTAGAACCAGCTGTAGGCGTTGGTGAGGGTGAAGTCGGACTGCTTGACGCCGTTGATGTAGAGCGAGAGCGGCGCGGTGTAGACCGACCCGTCGGAGCTGTCCGGGATCGAGTAGCGGAAGTCGATCGAGTTGGTGGCGACCGGTGTGGTGAAGCTGACGTACTGGCCGCTGCCGTTGCCCGCGAGCGTCACCGCCTTGCGGCCGGATGCCTCGTCGGCGAGCTGGCCCTGGGTGTAACTCGGGCCGATGACGGTGCCGTTGGTGGCGGAGCTCTCGGCCTGGACCTCGGCGTAGGGCAGGCTCGCGCCGCTGCCGCCGGTCGCGACGGGGGTCGCGGCGTAGGCCGCCTGGGCGGCCGGGGTGACGACCCCGGCCGTCACGAGCAGCGCGCCGCCCCCGAGGGCGACGGCTCGTTTCAGCTTGCGTAGGGACCATCCGGACAACGGTTGCTCCTTCGCGGAACGAAGAGGACGTCGGCAGACCGCCGAGCGGGTGGAACCGTAACTTCCGCGAAGCACGCATGCAATATTGAGAACAAGAATTGAGAAAATGTCACGGACTTGCGCAAGAAACCGTCAACTCACGGTCGGGGCAGCCGGTTTGACCGCAAGCGGTGACGGGTCCTTGCCAAGGGGCGGCAAGTCTCTTTCACCCGTGGCCCATCGCCCCGGCGATCGCCATGGCCCGCAGTCGTTCGGCGCGGCGGCGGGCCAGCAGGGCGAAGGCGGCGGCGAGGGCCACCAGTTCCAGATCCGGCCAGGAGCCCGTCGGGACGATCTCCACCTGGGGGCCGCCCCGCCGGGGCAGCCGCAGATCGATGCGGGCCCCACCGCGTACGACCGAGGCCGTGAAGCAGCCGCGCTCGCGGCCCATGACCCAGCCGACCGGCTCGCCGTCCGGCGCGATGCGGCTGCCGCGCGGGTCGTCGTCGGGTGCGGCCAGCCGCAGCACGCCGTCGACGGTCACGCCGCCGGGGCAGGTCCAGTGCCGGTGGTCGTCGACGTGGACCTCGACGGTGCGTCCGTCCACGGTGATCTCGGCGCTGCGCATCCTGCGGCCCGTCCGCAGCGACGCGGCCGACGGGGAGCCGTCGAGGACGAACACCGCGCCGCGCCTGCGCAGGCTCAGGGCGCCCGTCACCGCGCCGCCCACCCGGCCGTGCCGTCGCGCAGCGAGGCGTGCACGCAGGTCACCTGCACGGTCAGGTCGAGGTGCCGGCCCGCCAGGCCGCGCATCGCGGTGACGCCGAAGTCCGTGCGGTCGATCCTGGTCGTCGCCCGGACGTGGAACCCGCTGCCCTCGGCGGAGACCGTGGTGTCCGTGACCGCGAGCCGCACCGGGCGCGACACCCCGCACGCGGTGAGCGTCCCCGCCACCTCCGTCTCGCAGACCCGCTCCGAGACGAAGACGATCCGCGGGTGCCGGTCGGTGTCCAGCAGCTTCGCCGAGCGCACCGTCGCGTCGCGGGAGCCGTTGCCGGTGGCGAAGCCGGCCGCGTCCAGCTCGGCGGTCACGACCGACGCCGCCAGCGGCTCGGCGAGATCGACGGAGCCGGAGCGGATCGCGAAGCTGCCGCGCACCAGGCCGAGGCCGAACAGGTGGCGGGTGGTGAACGTGACCGAGGAGCCGCTCGGGTCGATCACATAGCGCCCCAGGCCGAGCGTCGTCGTCGTGGTCGTCATCGCAGTGCCCTTCTCAGGAGGTCGGTTCGCGAGGCCGTTCCCGCGAGCTCCGCCTCCATTCCACGGCTCCGGCGCGGCCCTGCGGCAGACCCGCCCGTCGGTCGTCCCGGCGACGAACGGCGGGCGGCGCGCGGCGGCATGCGACTTTCGTAGGGTGTCCGCCCGACCAAGGTCGCGACCCGGTGCGCGGTCGGCGTCGCGGCCCGTACCCATGGCCTACCGTGGGCGGCATGACTGACAGGCCGCCGTGGCACCGTCGGCACTGGCTCGCCGTGGACGTGGCCCTCGCCGTCGCCTTCGTCACGCTGGACACCGCCGCCACGCTCGGCGGCGTGAACTGGTGGCCCGCGCATCCGGACACGCTCGCCTGGAGCCTGCTCGTCGTGCAGGCCCTGGCGGTCGCCTCCGTGGTCTTCCGGCGCGTCGCGCCGCTCACGGTGGTCGCCGTGCTCGGGGCGTTCACCCTCACGGTCACGCTGCTGATCTCGCCGTTCCACGCCCTCACCCCCGTGCACAGCACGGCGATCTGGGCCCCCTTCGGCACCGCCCTGGCCGCCTACGGGCCGGTCTACTACCAGCGCGACCGCCGGTCCCGCAGGACCGCGCTGCTCGTGCTCGCCGCGCTCACCCTGGTCGTGATGCGACCGTGGCAGGGCTCCGTCTCCGTCATGACCGTCGGTCTGCTGCGCACCGCGGTCGGGCCGCTGCTGGCGCTGTACTTCGACGCCCGCCACCGGCTGGTCCTCGCGCTCAAGGAGCGCGCCGAGCGGGCGGAACGCGAGCAGCACCTGCTGGCCCGGCAGGCCCGCGCCGAGGAACGGGCCCGGCTGGCGGGGGAGATGCACGACATCGTCACCCACCGGGTCAGTCTCATGGTCCTGCAGGCGGGCGCGATGCAGGTCACCGCCGCCGACGAGCCGACCCGCCGCGCGGCGGAGGAGCTGCGCTCGGCGGGGTGCCAGGTCCTGGACGAACTGCGCGACCTGGTCGGCATCCTGCGGGCCGAGCCCGAGGGCGACTTCACGCCGTCCGTCGAGGGCATCGCCACGCTGGTCGCCGAGTCGGACTCGGTCGGCGTCCCGACCGAGCTCGTCGAGGAGGGAGCGCGGTCCCTCGCCTCGCCCGTCGTCGGGCGCACCGCCTACCGGGTGGTGCGCGAGGCGCTCACCAACGTCCGCAAACACGCGCCCGGCGCCCGCGTCACCGTCCGCGTCGAGTACGGGGAGACACGCGTACGCGTCGTCGTCCGCAACACCCGCCCCGAGGCGGCCACGGTCGGCGGCGCGGCCGCGACGGCGATGGCCGGCACGGGATCCGGTCTCGGCATCGCCCAGTTGCGGCAGCGCATCGAAGTCGTCCAGGGCACGCTGCGCGCGGGCCGCACCCCGGACGGCGGCTTCGAGGTCGAGGCGGTCCTGCCCGCGTACGTTCCGACTCAGCAGATGCCCCAGCAGCAGGTGAGGTGACGGGTGGTCAAGGTCGTAGTGGTCGACGACGAGCCGATGGTGTGCGGGTTCCTGCGCACCATCCTCGGCTCGGCCGAGGACGTCGAGGTCGTCGCGGAGGCGCACGACGGCGCCGCCGGGGTCGAGGCCGTGCGCCGCACCGGCCCCGACGTGGTGCTGATGGACCTGCGCATGCCCGGCATGGACGGGCTGACGGCGATCGGGCACATCAACCGCCTCGCCGACCCGCCGCGCGTCGTCGTGCTGACCACCTTCGACGCCGACCAGTACGTCCTGCGCGCGCTGCGGGCCGGGGCGACGGGCTTCCTGGTCAAGTCGACCCCGCCGCGGGACCTCATCCACCTCGTCCGGGTCGCCGCCGAGGGCCACACCGTCCTGTCCCCGACGGCGGCCCGCCGCCTCATCGCCGCCTCCGACGACGCGGACTCCGCGCGCCGCCGCGCGGGCGCGCTGCTCGCGACGCTGACCGAGCGCGAGACGGAGGTGCTGGCCTGCCTCGGCGAGGGCCTGCCGAACGCCCGGATCGCGGCGCGCCTGCACCTGTCCGAGGCGACGGTGAAGGGCTACGTCTCACGGCTGTTGGACAAGCTCGGGTGCGTCAACCGCACCCAGGCGGGCCTGCTGGCCCACGACGCGGGCCTGGTCGGGCCCTGAGGCACGCTCCTGCGACACGGCCCTGGGACACGCTCCGGGGACACACGGCGGCCCGGGCGTTCCCGGACGCCCGACCCGGCGGCCTCAGCGGACGCCGACGCCGCCCGAGAACGGGCAGGCGTCGGGACGGCCCTCGGCCCACGGGGTCGGACGGTGACGGAAGGCCGGCGTGGCCGACGGGTCGGGCGGATCGTAGTAGCGATGGAAGACCGCCGTCGCCGAACCGGACAGCGGCGGGACGATCCAGCTCCAGTCCGCCGGGACCGTGCGGCCGTGCCGCTCCTCGCGCTCGATGTGGGCCAGGAAGCGCCGGGACTCGCTGTGGTGGTCCGCGATGGTCACCCCGGCCCGCTCGAAGGAGTGCAGCACGGCGAGGTTCAGCTCCACCAGCGCGCGGTCGCGCCAGAGGGTCCGCTCGTCGCGCGTGTCGAGGCCGAAGAGGTCGGCGACGGCGGGCAGGAGGTCGTAGCGGTCGGTGTCGCCGAGGTTGCGGGAGCCGATCTCGGTGCCCATGTACCAGCCGTTGAAGGGCGCCGCGGGGTAGCTGACGCCGCCGATCTCCAGGGTCATGTCGCTGACCGCGGGGACGGCGTGCCAGCGCAGGCCGAGGGCGGCGAAGCCGGAGTGGCCCGGGTGCCCGAGCGGAACCTCCAGCACGGCGTCCTCGGGCAGCTCGTAGAACTCCGGGGCGCTGTGCGGCCGCGTCTGGACCAGCAGCGGCAGCACCTCGAACCGCTCCTCGCCGCCCTTCCAGCCCAACTCGCGCAGGATGCGGGCGTGCTGTGCGCTGCGGGGGTCGTCGGCGTAGCGGACGAGCTGCTCGTTCAGGAGGCGCGCGGCGGGGCGGTCGGGCCGGTCGGGGGCGAAGACGCTGATCACGGGACGGATCCGTCCGCTGTTGGTGGCCAGCCGCAGATGCTGGACGCACTCCTGGGCGATGTCGTCGGGATGGGTGACGTCGCGCAGGTCGCGCACGGTCAGGTTCTGCCAGTAGAGGCGTCCGATGCAACGGGCCGAGTTCCGCCAGGCGACCCGGGCGCCGTAGGCGAGTTCCTCGGGCGTGTGCGTGTACGTGCCGGTGGCGGTCACGGAGGCGGCGATCTCGTGGACCCGCTGGTCCGGGTCGACGTGGCCCGGGTTCTCCCGGGCGAACCGCCGGACGAAGGACTCGGCCGCCCACAGCACCGAGGCACGGTCGCGCGCTGTGGTCACGCGCGGACCTGCTGACGCGGGATCCGGTCGAGCAGCCGAGGCGCCGAGGCCGTCGCGGCGGCCTCTGCCGCCTCCAACACCGGGGAGTCGAACGGGTCGTGACGTAGCCGCTGCGCCGGGACGCCGAGGTCCAGCAGCACCTGGGCCACGCTGGTGACCATCCCGGCCGGGCCCGACACGAAGGCGTCGTGCCGGTAGAACGGGCCGAACTTGCCCAGCACCTCCGGCAGGGTGCCGGTCAGGCCGGGGATGTCCTCGTGGGAGACCGCCGCCCGGACGCTGAGCCAGTGGTTGCGCTGCGCCAGGCGCAGCAGGTCCTCGAAGCCGTAGAGCTCGTCGGCGGTGCGGGCGCCGACGAAGACGTCCATGAAGCGCCGGCTGCCGCCCTGGATCGCCTGCTCGACCAGCGCCTGGATCGGCGCCAGTCCGGTGCCGCCCGCCACGCAGACCAGGTCGCGCTCCATGCGCGGGTCGAGGACCATCTCGCCCTGTGCCGCGCCGAGCCGGAGCGGGTCGCCGATCCTGGCCCGGTGCACGAGCGGACGGCTGACCCGGCCGTCGCGGACGGCCTTCACGTGGAACGTCAGGGTCCCGTCCTCGCGGGGCGCGTTGGCCGGGGAGTAGTGGCGCCACAGCCGCGGCTCCCACGGGGTCTCCACGCTCGCGTACTGCCCGGCGACGAACGGGTAGGCCGTGTCGGGCAGGACGGTGACCTCCGCGATGTCGGGGCCGCGCAGCCGGTGGTCGACGATCCGGGCGTGCCAGACGGCGGGGTTGATCGCCGCGTCGTCCTCGGCCGCCTCGACCATGAGCTGGGCGACCAGTTCGTAGGCCCTGGTCCAGACGTCGGCCAGGCGCGGGGTCCACGCCTCGTCGGCGAAGCGGGCGAGCGTGTCGAGCAGCGCGGCGCCGACGGCGGGGTAGTGGTGGCGCAGAACCTCGAACTTGCGGTGGTCACGGCCGAGGCGGCGGCAGAAGGGCGCGAGGCTCGCCGGATCGTCGGCGAGGTCGATCATCCGCAGCACGCCCTGCAGCAGCCGGGAGCGCTGCACGTCGAGGTTGGCGGGGAAGAGCTGCCGGACCTCGGGGTGACGCTGGAACAGGATGGCGTAGAAGTAGACCGCCATCTCGTCCGCGAGCGGGTTGAGCAGGTCCCGGCTTGCGCGGAGCAGGGCGATCTCGTTCGGGCGCAGGGGTTGGCCCGGGGCGGGCTGTGCGTCGTTCACGAGCGGGCAGATCTTTCGCAGCAGGGGCCTTCGGCGGATATGGACGTCGGAACTCCGCTCAGCGTAGACCGGAAGGTGCGAAAATCGGTCCGAAAAACGCTCATGTGTACGGTTCTGCAAGGGACTTTCACGCCCCGGCTGAGTCGTGCCCACGGTGTGGAGGACTCGGGGTCCTCTGCCCGGTCAGAGACCCGCGTCTCAGAGACCCGCGTCAGCGCCGCGCACAGCCCGCCGCTCAGGTCAGGAAGCGTGCGGCGATGCGGCAGTTGGCGTGGAGGTTGAGTTCGGCCTCGTCCTCGTCCGCTGCCGCCACGGGCGGGGCGGGGGTCGGACGGTGGTACGGCACGTCGGCGGACGCGTCCGTCCGCGGCTTCTCGGCGGTCATCACGTGCTGGCTCACGGCCATCGCCTCCCGGCTGGTCGCGGCACCGTGGTCGGCGCCGCCGTCGGGGTCCATACGACCACCGCCATGGGGGCCGAGCGCCGCCCCTTGACGGGTTTCCTGCACCCGGGCCCGGGACCCTGACGTCCTCTTGACGGACGGCCTGCCTGCCGGGCCTGCCCACGCACCGCGACCGCCCCGTCGGCCGTCGGTCCGACACCCGGGCGTCGCCTGCTGTTCGTCCCAGGGCCGTAGCGTGCCCCGCCGACGCGCTTCCCCGCCGAAGCGCTTCCCGTCGTCGCGCGGACCTCGCGCCGCGTACGTAGCGTCGAAGCGTGCGCGACGCGCGAGACGTGGGTGCGACGTGCGAGACATGGTGAGAGGAGCAGGGAACTGTCCGGTCTGATACGCGCCGCCGACCTGGAGCGCCCCTCCAGGCTGGGGGCCCGGCTCGGCGCCCGCCTGGGCGCGCGCCGTCGACCCGTCGCGCTCGCGGTCGGCGGCTACCTGCTCGTGAGGATCACCGGCGTGCTCGTCCTGTGGCTCTGGGGCGCCGCGCACCACCGGAGCCTCGCGCACCTGCTGGGCCACGAGTGGGACTCGGTCCTCTACGTCGGCATCATCGAGCACGGCTACGACCACGGGTCCCCGCTGCTCAGCAACATGGCGTTCTTCCCGCTCTTCCCGATGTCGGCGCGCGCCCTGACGCTGGTCTCCCCGCTGAGCGCGGCAGGAGCGGCGGTCGTGGTCGCCTGGATCGCGGGCCTCGTCGCCGCCTGGGGCCTGTACGCGGTCGGCAACCTGCTGTACGACCAACGCACCGGGATCGTGCTCGCGGTGCTGTGGGGCGTGCTCCCGCACGCGCTCATCGAGTCGATGGCCTACAGCGAGAGCCTGCTGACGGCGCTGGCCGTGTGGACGCTGTACTGCGTCCTCTCCGAGCGCTGGCTCGCCGCCGGTGTGCTCTGCCTGTTCGCGGGGCTGTCCCGACCGAACGCCGTGGCCCTCGTGCCCGTGGTGTGCCTGGCCGCCCTGCTGGCGATCGTGCGCCGCCGGGGCGGCTGGCAGGCGTGGGCGGCCGTGCTGCTGGCGCCGCTCGGCTGGCTGGGCTACCTCGGCTGGGTCGGGCTCCGGATGCACCGCCTGGACGGCTGGTTCCACATCCAGAAGGCCGGCTGGGGGTCGGCCTTCGACGGCGGCGGCTACACCCTGAGCGAACTCCACACGATCCTGGTCAGACCCGTCCCACTGGACCTCTACCTGGTCACCCTGGTCCTCGGGCTGGCGGTCGTGCTGTTCGTGCTCGGCGTCCTGGACCGACAGCCCTGGCCCCTGCTGCTGTTCAGCGCGCTGCTGCTGGTCCTGGCGCTCGGCGGTTCCGGGTACTACAACGCCAAGGCCCGCTTCTTGATCGCCGCCTTCCCGCTGCTGCTGAAGCCCGCCGTCTCGCTCGCCCGCGCGCGCACCTGCACGGCCGTGGTCGTCCTCGGGTTCCTGACCGTCGTCTCCGCCTACCTGGGCGGCTATCTGCTGCTGGTCTGGACCCACTCCCCGTGAGTGGCCTCCCCGCGAGCCGCCTCACTGTGGGGGCCTGCGGGGGCCAGGTACACGAGGTAGTTCGTGCGGCCGTCGCGGGCGGTGACCGCGTGCCGGGCCCAGCGGCGGGCGTAGGCGGGTACGGCCTCACCCGGATAGAGCAACAGGGCCGTCGGCTGCCGCGGGGCCTCGCGCAGCAGCTGCGCCGTGGTGACATCGGCGTCGTTGCCGCTGGTCTCGACCGCGCGGCAGCCCGTGTAGTAGCCCAGCGGCTCGGCGTCCTCGCCGGTGAGCAGACAGTCGCCGGTCAGCCCCAGCCGCGCGAACTGCGGGACGGCGTAGGGCTGGTCCGCCCGTGAGGCGACCGTGTAGGAGACCTCCTGCGTCAGCTGCTGGTACTGCCCGGCCACCTGCACCGCCAGGGCGATGCCCAGGGCGGCCGTCGTCCAGCGCCGTCGGCGCGGCGAGCCCGTCGTGACCAGCCGGGCGAGCAGGCCCGCCGCCGGGACGAGGAGCAGCGCGTAGGCGGGGAGGAGGAAACGCGGCGCCGAGTAGTCGATCAGGAACAGGTACGGCACGGCCACGGTGAAGCCGCACAGCGCCGGGAGCAGCGCCGCGCCCAGCCGTCCGGCCCGCCGCTCGACCAGGACCCCGCCCACCACCAGGACCGGCAGCAGCAGCCACCACGCGGCCAGCTCCAGCGGCTTGTGGTTCCAGCCCACGTCGCACGGCCGGCACAGGATCGGGCCGTCGACCGAGCGCAGCGCGTCCCCCACCGCCCAGTGCAGGCCCAGACCGCCCTCGTTCAGGCTGGACAGGTGCAGGCGCTCGCCGATGCCGCCGAACCTGGCGTACGCCTCGGCGATCCACTCGGCCGTCCCGGCGAGCAGGCCGCCGACCACCGCGAGCAGCAACGTCAGCCGTCGGCGGTACAGGGCCAGGCCGAGCAACGGCAGCGCGAGGAACAGGGCGTCGCTCGGCCGCATCAGCGCGGCGACGGCGAGCGCCCCCGCCACTCCGAGCAGCGGGCGGCGCGCGGCCGGGCGGCGCAGGGCGTCGAGGAAGCAGCCGACGGCGGCGAGCCCGCCCAGGGCGATCCAGAGGTTGGGCATCGCCTGCGGCCCGTAGTACTCGGTGACCCACAGGGTCGCGAACAGCGCCCCGGCCAGTGCGAGCACCCGCGTGTCCCGCACCCGGCGCCAGGCCAGCAGCGCGAGGAAGAGCCCGAGAGCCGACAGCAGCGACAGGTACACCCGCAGGGCCACCGTCGAATGGGTGACGGCGGCCAGTGGTGCGACCACCAGGGTGATCCCGCGCGAGCGCGGCGCGCTGAAGAACTCCGCGGGCACATGCCCGGAGACCTGGCTGACGTAGATGGTCTCGTCCCAGCCGAGGCCCATCGAGGGCGTCACGAAGGCCAGCTGCGAGACCGCGTACAGGGCCGCGACCAGGGCGAGCCAGAACACCGAGCTGCCGCCGGGCAGCCGGGATCGCAGCGCGCGCAGCGGCGCGGTGCCGGGCGCGGCCGACGCGCGCGTGGACGTGGCGGTGATGGGTGGGCCTCCTTGTGCGTACCGGCTGCACCCCTGTGCACTTTGAGCACTCTACGGCGGCAGTGTGTCCGCTTCAGCTTGGGAGATCCTGTATGCCCCCTGGGCGATGTCCCCTGGGCGGGGCGCCTTGGGTCACGCCAGCAGGACGACGTCGAGCGTGCGCGGTCCGTGCACGCCCTCGACGCGGTCCAGTTCGATGTCGCTGGTCGCGGACGGGCCGGAGATCCAGGTGAGCGGCCTGGTCGGATCGAGGCGCGGCAGCGCCTGCGGCAGGGAGGCGACCACCTGACGAGCGGTGTCGACGACGCAGACGTGGTGGTCGGGGACGAGCGTGAGGACCCGGCGGCCCTGGCCGGGCCCGGCGTCGAGCACCAGGGTGCCCGTCTCGGCGATCGCCAGCCGACAGCCGGTCACCACGCTGTCGACGCCGTCGAGCCGCTGCGCCGTCAGCGGCGCCTCGGCGTCGTCCGGAACCCGTTCGACCCCGTCCGCCTGAGCGAGCCAGCTCGCGGGGAGTCCGGGCGGGACGGCGACGCTGCGGGAGCCGTGATCGGCGAGCAGGCGCGCCAGCAGGCCGGGGAGCTCGGGCTCCGTGCAGCGGTGGACGTGGGCGCGGTAGTCGGCGAGGTTCCCGGCCAGCAGGTCGACGACGGCGGCGTGGTCGTCGACCGGGACGTGCGCGACGCGGTAGTCGCGGACCACCGGCTCCGGCTCGGGCGCGGCGGCGAGGGCGGCCCGGATGCGGTCGAGGATGGCGTCGCGGCTGGTCACGGGGTCGACTCCGGAGTCGTCGGCGGCTGCGGCGTGGTCGGAGGTTGCGACGTGCCAGTGGACTGCGGCGCGGCCGGTGGCTCGGCGCGGTGGCGCTTCCACCAGGTGCGGAAGGGCTCGGCGGGCAGCCGGGGCAGGTCCCGCGCCTGTGTCCAGGCCCCGGCCGGGCCGAGCGGCAGCGTGCGCGGATGCAGGGCCCGGGTGGCCGAGGCCGTGCGCTCGGCGGCGGCCAGTGCGGCGGGGTGCTCGAACAGCCAGGTGGCGGCCCGCATCGCGGCCCGCTCCGCCGCGTGCCCCGGCTGCGCCGCGACCTGCTCGCGCAGATGGACCAGCACCTCCGGGATGTCGATCGCGACCGGGCAGACCTCGTAGCAGGCCCCGCACAGCGAGGAGGCGAAGGGCAGCGAGGCGTCCACCTCGCTGCCGGTGCCCCGCAGCTGGGGCGTGAGGACGGCGCCGATCGGGCCGGGGTAGGGGGAGCCGTAGGCGTGGCCGCCGGCCCGCTCGTAGACCGGGCACACGTTCAGGCACGCGGAGCAGCGGATGCAGCGCAGCACCTGCCGTCCGATCTCGTCCGCGAGCGTGTCGGTGCGGCCGTTGTCGAGCAGCACGAGGTGGAACGCGCGGGGGCCGTCGCCGTCGGCCGCCCCGCCGGGGCCCAGTCCCGTCCACATGGTCGTGTACGGGTTCATCCGTTCGGCGGTGGAGGAGCGGGGCAGGAACTGGAGGAACACCTCCAGGTCCTGCCAGGTCGGCAGGACCTTCTCGATGCCGACGACGGAGATCAGGGTCTGCGGCAGCGTCAGGCACATCCGGCCGTTGCCCTCGGACTCGACCACGACCAGCGTCCCGGTCTCGGCGATCATGAAGTTGGCGCCGGAGACGGCGACCTTGGCGCGCAGGAACTTCTCCCGCAGGTGCAGGCGGGCCGCCTCGGCCAGATCCGCCGGACGGTCCGTCAGCCCCTCGGGCGCGGGCCGACCCCACCGGGCCATCCGCTCGACGAAGATGTCGCGGATCTCGCCCCGGTTGCGGTGGATGGCCGGCACCAGGATGTGCGAGGGCAGGTCGTCGCCGAGCTGGACGATCAGCTCGGCCAGGTCCGTCTCGTAGGCGGTGACGCCCGCCTCGGCGAGGGCCTCGTTGAGGCCGATCTCCTGCGTGGCCATCGACTTGACCTTGACGACCTCCGACTCCCCGGTGGCGCGCACCAGTTCGGCGACGATCCGGTTGGCCTCCGCCGCGTCGGCCGCCCAGTGGACGGTGCCGCCCGCCGAGGTGACGCGCTCCTCCAACTGGAGCAGGTAGACGTCCAGGTGACGCAGCGTCTGGTCCTTGATGCGCCTGCCCGCCTCGCGCAGCGCCGCCCAGTCGTCCAACTCGCCCACCGCGCGGGCGCGTTTGTCGCGGATCGTGTGCGTGGCCCGGCGCAGGTTGGCCCGCAGCCGGGCGTCCTGGGTCGCTGCCTTGGCGGCCTGGGGGAAGGCGGGCATGCCGAGGTAGGCGCTGCTCATGCCGGGCTCCCGGGGCGCCAGGGGGTCGTCTCGGTGGCGGCGAGGATCTCCGCGAGGTGCACCGTCCGCAGCGGCGCGTGCCGGCGTCGGACCATGCCGTCGAGGTGCAGCAGGCAGGAGTTGTCCGCCCCGCACAGCACCTGCGCGCCGGTCGAGAGCGCGGCCGCGACCTTGTCGGCGCCCATCGCCGCCGACACGTCCGGGTTCTTGACGGCGAAGGTGCCGCCGAAGCCGCAGCACTCCTCCGCGCCCGGCAGCTCGAGCAGTTCCAGGTCCTTCACCGCTCGCAGCAGCGCGAGCGGTCGCGTGCCGAGCCCCAGCACCCGCAGGCCGTGGCAGGAGGGGTGGTAGGTCACCCGGTGCGGGAAGTGCGCGCCCACGTCCGTCACGCCGAGCACGTCGACCAGGAACTCCGTCAGCTCCACCACGCGCGGCGCCAACGAGGCTGCCGCTTCGGCGAGTTCCTCGCCGCGGTCTTCGGCTCGGGCCTTCGCGCCGATGCGGGGGTAGTTGTCCCGCACCATCGCCGCGCAGGAGCCGGACGGGGTGACGACGTAGGGGTACGTCTCGAAGACCCGTGCCATCCGCAGCACCAGCGGCTCCGTCAGGAGCCGGTAGCCGGTGTTGAACTGCGGCTGCCCGCAGCAGCTCTGCTGCTCGGGGAAGTCCACCTCCACGCCCAGCCGCTCCAGCAGCCGCACGGTCGCGATGGCGGCGCGCGGCAGGACCGCGTCGTTGACGCAGGTGGCGAACAAGGCGACGCGCACGGCGGCGGTCCTCCCGGCGGTCGGGCGTGCGGGCGGGGTGGTGAGATGCTGACGTCGGTCCTGGACGATACCGCCCGCGGGCCCCGGTCTCAGCCGACCTCAGCGGACCTCGGACCTCAGGACCTGAGGACCTCAGCCGCCGAGCGGTCGGCAGGAGGCCGGGCGGCGCGGATGCTGGTGGCTGCTGGTGGGGAGCATGCGCGCCTCGCAGTTGTCGTTGATCTCCACCTGGATGATCCCGGTGTCGTCGCGGTAGACGGGGTTCCCACTCGGCCCGATGGCTCCGGTCGGGTGAACGATCACGATGTCGTCCCCGCCGTCCCCGTCGCCGGCGGAGAAGGCGAGCTCGAAGCTGCCGTCCTGGTTGGTCATGACCGTCTCCTCAGCGCCGGCGCCCGCCTGGTGCGGTTCGCCGTCCTCGGACCTGCCGGCCCGTACCACCAGTATCGGGCGGATCAGCTGAGGTAGCCGAGCTTGCGCGCCTTGGTGAGGTGGTTCATCACCGTCTTGCCGTTGCGTCCCGTCGCCTCGGCGAGCATCTTCACCGAGGTCGTGGTGTGGGCGGGCCCGCAGGCCCGGTAGGCGCGGGACAGGGCCCGGAGGTAGTCCTCGGTGATGCTGCCGCGGCCCCCCGCGGTGAAGGCCTGCAGCGCCTCCACGGCCTCGTTGAGCTCCCGGATCGCGTCGCCGACGGCGCGTCCGCTCGACTGCGGCCGGGCGAGCTTGATCTCGCGCAGCACGGTGGAGGAGATGCCCTGCTGGTGGACGCGCTGCCCGCGCGCGTTGGTCAGCGCCTCGGCGCCCTCCGCGGGGGTCACGTGGATCTCCACCGGCAGGTGCGACTCGTCCGACCAGACGCAGCGGATCGCCCATCCGCCGATGACCTGGACCTCTTCGATCATGTCCGGATTCTAGTGCCGCGCTCCTCGGGCTCCGCCGGCCTCCGTCCGGTCACCGGCGGGGCGGGGCTGCCGGGGTCTGGTGGTTCCGGGGTTGCCGCGCGCCTCGCGGCACGGAGGCACCGGGTCCGTGTGGGTGGCGCGCCGGCCCCTGCCGGCCTGGGCCCGGTCGGCGCCCGGTGCCGCGGCGGGGCCCCAGCGCGCCTTCCGGTCGCAGGCGGGGCCACTGGCTTGTTCGCATAGCAGCGCGGAGGAGCAGCGGCTCTCAGTGGGACGCGCCGAGCCCCGACGGGCGCAGGAAGTCCTCGGGCGTGAGGCGGCGCAGCTCGCGGCGGACGGCGCGGGGGAGGGTGGGGGGCTCGGCGGGTGGCGCGACCAGCATCACGGGTCCGTGGGCGCGGGCGAGCGCTCTGCGGCGCACCGCGCCGCGCAGCAGGCGGGCCAGCGGGCGGCGGGCGCCCGCGCCCAGGACGAGGAGGTCGTCCGGGTGCTCGGCGAGCTCGGTCAGCGCGTACGCGGCCGGCCCGCGCACCGCCACGCGCTCCACCCTCACGTCGTCCGGGACGCCGTCGACCTCGCCCGTGGCCGTCTCCGTGAACATCTCCGTGGACGCCCCGGTGAACGCCTCCGCGAAGGCCGCGCTCAGCCGCTCGATGGCGGCCCGCTCCCAGATCCGCACCAGATCCGGGTCCGGCGCGAGCCGGTACGCGGCTTCGCCGCCGGGCGGCTCCCATGCCAGCACCGCGACCAGCACGCGTCCGCTCCGCCGGGCCTCCGCGGCGGCCATCCGCAGCGCCGCGGCGCTGCCTGCGGAGCCCGTCACGCCGACGACGACCCGTGCGGGCCTGACGAGCGAGGGGAGTGCGGTCCGTTCCGTGTCCTTCATGACCACCAGTCTTCGCCGGGTCGACCCTCGGCGACAGTGGCAGTAATGACGCTGTGCGGTGAAATCCTGCCAGGGCCTCGCGGGCTCTGCCTCACGGCGCGCCCGCGTCGGCCCCTGCCGCTGCGCCCTCGCCTCAGGAGGTGGTGTTCTTGCCGATCATCCACCAGCGCTGGATGCCCGAACTGTCCATCGTCAGCGGCACGCCGCTCACGTCCGCCTGGGTGGCGGCGAACTGGCTGCTCTCCCAGAGGGGGACCAGCGGCACGTCCGTGGCGACGTCCTTCTGGATCTCCGCGTAGTCGCTCTTGCCGTCCTCGCGGTTGGTGTGCGCCAGGCCCTTGGAGATGAGGGCGGCCGGGGCCGCGTAACCGTTGAAGACGGTGTTGTGGAGGCCGACGAGCGGGTTGATGTAGTCGTCGATGTCGAGGTAGTCGGAGTACCAGGTCAGCGAGTAGGCGTCGAAGGTCGGCTTCTTCAGGATCGCGTTCGAGAGCTTGGCGTAGGTCACGTAGTCGTGCAGGGTGACCTTGAAGAGGCCGTCGGCCTCCAACTGCTGCTTGATCAGGGTGGATTCCCGCTGGATGGCCTGGTCGCCCTTGCTGTAGAACGCGAAGGTGAAGGGCACCGGAAGCGACACCCCGGCCTTCTTGAGCTGCTCGCGGACCGCGGCCGCGTTCATCGGCTGCCGGCCGTAGACGGAGAAGGTGCCGGTCGCGTTCGTGATGCCGCTCGGGACGATCGTGTAGGCCGCGGTGACGGTGTGGTCGAAGGCCTTGTCGACGATCGTGTCACGGTCGATCAGCTCCGCCACCGCCCGCCGCACCGCCGTCTTCGTGAAGACGCCGGAGGCGGTGTTGAGGGCCAGCATGTGGATGCCGCCGCCGGGGCCGGAGTCGACCTGGAGGCCGGTGCCCAGCTGCTGGTTCTGCTGCATCTGGACGACGTCGGAGGCGTTGAGGTCCGCGATGACCGCGTCGACCTCGTGGTCGTCCAGCGCCTTCTTGGTGCCGGTCTGGTCCGCGTAGTATCTGAGGTCGATCCCCGAGTTGCGCGGATCCGTCGCGGAGCCCTTGTAGTTCGGGTTCAGGGAGAGCTTGACCTCGCTCGGGAGCTTGTCGGCCCCGGAGCCGGTGAAGGCGACCGAGTCGATCTTGTAGCGGCCGGAGCCGATGACGCCGGTGTCGTCCGTCGCGGCCTCCTTGTCGGCCGGGATCGTCTTCGGGTCGATGATCGAGGCGGCGCCGGAGCAGAGCCGGGCCGGCATCGTCGCGTCGGGGTACTTCAGGTGGAAGACGACCGTGTTCTCGCCCTGCGTCTCCACGGACTTGATGCTGGTGCTCAGGATCGCCACCGGCCCGTTCGGGTCGTTGATCTTGATGACGCGGTCGATGGAGTACTTGACCGCCGCGGCGTTGAGCGGGTCGCCGTTGGAGAACGTCATGTTCGGGCGCAGCACGCACTTGTACGTCTCGTCGCTGGCGTCGGTGTAGCCGCACGACTGGGCCGCGTCCTCCTGCGGGACGTTCGACCCCGGACGGTAGCTCATCAGGCCCTGGTAGACGTTGTAGTAGACGGTCCACGCGCCGTTGTCATAGGCCTGGGCCGGGTCGAGGGTGGAGTAGGGGTTGGCCGAACCCACCTTGATGACGACGTTCGGGGCGCCCGCAACCGGGCCGGTCGAGTCCGAGGAGCCGCACGCGGTGGTCACCGCGAGCAGGCCTATGCAGCCACTGAGAGCCGCCAGCCGCTTGACTGACATACTGTTACGTACCTCCGTGTCCCGTGCGGAGCTGCCGAACCGACACCACAGTGGGGGGTGTCGGCCCCTCGCGCAGACCGCGAAGGCGCTAGCCTCCCATACCGGTGGCATGCACATGCAAGCACCCCCCCTTCGACCTGGTCTTTCTCCCCTCGTCTCCGGGTGGTCACCCGGACGGCCACCAGAATTCCCGGAGGGCCCGTCCTGGACGTGACGGGCGTGTGTGAAGCTATGGGCTCGAGTCAGGGCGACCACCCGGGCAGACCCACGCGCAGACCACGCGCGGACCTCGCGCGGACCTCGCGCAGACCACACGCAGACCACACGGACAGGGGACGACGATGAACCGGCGCCAGTTGAGCCGCGGCCAGCAGGCGCTGGTGGTGATCGTCGTGGTCGGGACCCTCGTCATCTCCCTCATCGGCTTCGTCGGCTCGTACGACGCGGTGCTGCGGCTGGCCCAGCGCAACGGCTTCGGCTGGTTCTCCTACGTACTGCCGATCGGGATCGACGTCGGCATCACCGTCTTCCTCGCGCTCGACCTGCTGCTCACCTGGATGCGGATCCCGCTCCCGCTGCTGCGCCAGCTCGCCTGGGTGCTGACCGGCGCGACCATCGTCTTCAACGCCGCCTCCGCCTGGCCGCACCCGCTGGCCAGCGGCATGCACGCGGTCGTCCCGCTGCTCTTCGTCGCCTCGATCGAGGCCGCCCGGCACACCGTGGGCCGCCTGGCGCAGATCGAGGCGGGCCGGTTGTTCGAGCGCACCCGCCTGGGCCGTTGGATCTTCGCCCCCGTCGCGACGCTCCGCCTCTTCCGCCGCCGCGTGCTGTGGGAGCTGCGCTCCTACGAGGAGGCCCTGGAGCACGAGCGCCGACGCCTCGTCTACCGCGCCCGGCTGCGCGCCGTCTACGGGCGGATGTGGCGCTACCGCGCCCCGGTGGACCTGATCCTGCTGCTCAAGCTGGCGAACCTGGGCGAGATCCTGCCCGAGTTCAAGCTCGACGCCGTGCCGGCCCTGCCCGCGACGACCCCGGCCGCGCTCCCCGCGCCCGCCCTGGACGACGCCGCGAGGGCGCTGCTGACCGAGTCCCCGACCGAGTCCGTCGATCCCGCGGACGCTGCCGCGGACGGCCCCGCGGCCGTCGGCGAGGCCGCTGCCGAGCAGGCCACCGCCGCCGAGCAGGCCACCGCTGCCGAGCAGGCGGCCGCAGCCCCGGAGCAGGCCGCCGCGGTACCCGCGCAGGCCGTCGCCGAACCCGCTCAGCCTCCGGCCGAGGGGGACGCCCCGCCCGCACCGCCGGCGGACGCCACCGCGCCGGTACCGACGCAGGCGCCCGTACCGGTGTCCGCGCCGGTGCCGGTGCCGATGTCCGCGCCCGCCCCCGTGCCGGTGCCCGCGCCTGCGCATGCCCCGGAGGCGGCGGCAGCAGCCGAGTCGACCGCCGTGGTGGCCCACGTCCGTCCCGCGCGACCCGTCCAGGGCACCGCCGTGGACCGGTACCGCGCCGCGTTCGTCGACTACACCCACCGACACGGCGCGTTCCCCGACGGCGACCAACTCGCCACCTGGCTCCTGGAGCAGTACGGCGTCACCGGCCGTTCCGGCGATACGCTGAGCGCCGGACACCTGCGCCGCTACCTGCCCGGCTTCAAGGAGGAGTGGGAGACCGGCCGACACGCGGCCGTGAACGCGGGCGGCGCCTGACCGCCTTGTGGATTTCCTCCGGCAGCTGGGTACAGGAGGATCATGTACGACACGACAGCCGCGCGCCGGGGCTACGGAATCTCGACGAACACCCTGTTCGCGCGCACCATGACCTACGTCGCGGCCACCGCCGGCCTGTTCGCGCTCGGCGCCTACGTCGGCCGCAACCTCGCCCACGCGGCGGGCCTCATCGCCTTCGTCGGCGCGTTCGTGTGCCTGTTCGCCATGCGGTTCGCCGCCACCCGCTCCCGCGAGGCGACGGTCGCGCTGCTCGGCGCGTTCGGCCTGCTCATGGGCATCGCCATCTCCCCGACGCTGGTCTACTACGCCACGGCAGACCCGCAGGCCCTGTGGCAGGCCGGCGGCGCGACCGCGCTGTTCATCGCGGCGCTGGGCTCGATCGGCTACGCCACCGACCGCGACCTCTCCGGCCTGGCCCGGATGAGCTTCTGGGCGCTGCTGGCCCTGCTGCTCTTCGGCATCGTGGCGATCTTCGTGCGGATCCCGCACAGCTCGCTCATCTACAGCGTGCTCGGCCTGGTCATCTTCGCCGGGTTCACGCTCTTCGACTTCCAGCGTCTGCGGCGCTCGCAGGACATCGCCTCGGCGCCCCTGCTCGCCGCGTCGATCTTCCTGGACGTCCTCAACGTGTTCCTCTTCTTCCTCAGCATCTTCGGCGGCAGGCGGGACTAGGAGCTCAACCTGCACCCGCAGTTCTCCGGCGGCCCGCGCTGGAAGCATGAACAGAGCCTCTTGCAACTTGTCCCGAGCCCAACCCTCGCCGCAGCACGGACAGGTGAATTCAGCCTCCCACTGCCTCCACCGGGGCTCGGTGGCGTGGACGCGCACGGATCACACGCTGAGCGCTACAGCCACGATGCCTGGAGACAGTCGCTCTCGTTCGCGCACACGGACGGCGGCATTCGCCGGCCCCGAGAGACCTGGGACGTCGCGATACCGCACCCAGGGCCGGTGCCGGCCGCGTGCCCGCGACCGAAGCGAAGCCGGTGTTCTACGAGGCACGGCCCCTTCGGATGCAAGTCATGGACAGCTTCCTCCCACAGCCCAAGATCGGCCGGAGAGAACCCAGGGGCTCAGCAAGCGTGATCAGTCAGTACAGTCGCGTCCATGGTGAAACCGGTGCTGCGGGCGATCGAGTGGGACGGGACGACGTGGGACGACCCGTCCGACGACCAGCTGCACGATCTCCTCGCCGACATGAGCTTGACCTGGAGGTTTGTCGTGGTCGAGCGACTCGACCTCGAACCGGCAGGTCAGCACTACATGCAGGTCCATCTCAACGACGATCTCAGCTACCAGGTCGAATACCGCGAAGGCGGCCCGGACAAGCACTTTCACGCCCACGTGCCGCGCACGCACGAGGCGTTCGCCGTGGAGCCCGTGGCCGAGGTGCTTCAGTGCTGGGCCCGGGGCGGGCCGGACTGGCGTGAGGCGCTTCCCTGGGCTCCGTACTAGCCAGGACGCCGATTCTTACGGCGCGACGCCCGTAGCGTCTGTGTTGGTCGACGTTTGGCCGCAGGGTGCGACCAACGCGCCAGCGCGCCAGAGGAAACGGCGTCCGAGGGTGGGCGTGGTTCTGCTGGAGCGCGTCGCGTGATTGGATTGCGGCAGCATCGCGTGCCGGTGGCGGACTGCGCCAGGCATGGAGGTGTGGAACCGAAGGGACCGCCATCCGTGGCTTCCCGCGACGGCGACCGTGGAGTCGCCTTGAGTCTGCAGCTCTCCCAAGCACATCAAGAACTGCGTCGCCAGATCAACGAGATCAGGACCGGTCTCGGACACCGCCGGCTGAGCGACGACGACGCGCTGGTCACCCATTGCCTGGCGTTCTGTGCCGCGCTGACGTCGCACCATCAGGGCGAGGACGACGGGATGTTCTCCCGACTGCTGCGCGAACGCCCGGATCTCGCGACGACGGTCGCGAATCTCGTCGAGGATCACGGCATGATCGCCTCGATCCTGTCCCAAGTACGCGAACTCGCCGACAGGGCTGCCGAATCCCGCGGTCCGGCCCTGGAGGCGCTCGGGCGTGAGCTTGACGGACTGGCGGCGATCATGGAGTCACACTTCGGCTACGAGGAGCGGACGATCAGCGAGGCGCTCGACGACGGGGCGCCCGACACCTCCTGGACGGGCAGGGTCTTCCGGTTCGGCACGGCGTGAGCGGCCGGTGTCCCCGAACTCGGGCCGCTGCGGTGCACGATCTGCTGCGGCTTCTGCGCCTCCGGGGCGCCACGACGCCTCCCCGCGGTCCGAGCGCCGCCGGGAGGCGTCTGGCGGACAGGACGTCAGGGTGAGGAGAGGTGGTCGCGGAGGAGGGCGTCGAGGTGGGCGTCGAGCTCCGCCAGGTCCGGCTGCTCGAAGCGGGCCTGTTGCTCGGCCCACTGGGCGTTGTCGCGCTGGCAGGCCGCGACCACGTCGTTCTCGGATGCTCCGGTGAGGCGGGCGATCTGCGCGACGTCCTCGGGGTCCAGGCCGGTGGTGCGCGCCGCGGTGCTCCAGCACCACAGCAGCGCCTCGGGTATGCCCTGGTCGAAGAGGCCGTTGTCGCGTGCTTGCTGTTCGATCCACCGGGTGAATCCGGTCCGCCAGTTGCTGCACATGGGCGCGTCAGTCCCCTTCCGTGACGGCATGGTCGGGGAGTTGCTACCCACGTCGGAGGACGGTGAAGACCCGCCGGTTCCGGTCCGCGTGGCGGACCGGAACCGGCGGGCGGGGCCGTTCCGGTGGGGTCAGCCGCGGCGCGCGGGCTGCCAGATGCCGGTGATCGGCTGGGCGTACAGGTCGTTCTTGGTCAGGCTCGGCAGGTGGAGCGCGGCCTCGACGGTGCGCAGCATGCTGTAGTGGGTGTAACGCACGTCACTGGTCGAGCCCGGGCGGACGCCCTGGGAGCCGAGGACCAGGGTCGGGATGCGCTGGAGCTGCTGCTGGCCGTCGGCGGCGTCCTCGTCCCACGTGAGGATCAGCAGCGAGCGCTGCTTGGTCCAGGCGGGCGAGTTGAAGATCGGCGTGAGGGTGTTCTTCAGCCAGGTGTCGCCGGCGGCGACACCGCAGCCCTCCATGTCGTCGCAGTCGTCCGCGCTGAGCCAGGAGAAGGTCGGCGTGGTGCTGGTCTTCTGCAGGTCCGTGGCGAGCTGCGTCTGCGGCAGCAGGTGGGTCTTGCAGTTGGCCGGGTTGTCCTTGACGTCCTTGAAGAAGTAGAACGGCAGGTCGTCGATGGTGTACGCGCCGTGCGAGGTGGTGTCGCAGGGGCCGGCCGCGTTCTCCATGTAACCGCGCCAGCTGCCGCCGGCCTTGGTGACCAGGTCGCCGATGTTCGGCGCGTCGACGGTGCTGGTGAACGGCGTGTTGTCGTTGACGTCGAAGAGGCTGCCGCCCGCCAGCGCCACGTAGTTGGGGTCGCTGGGGTGGGTCTCGGCGACGGCGTCGGTCAGGTTGGCGCCCTTGGGGACCAGGCTGTTGATGAACGGCGCGGACTTGTTGCCGATGATGCCGTCGTAGTCCTGGTTCTCCATCATGACGACGAAGACGTGGTCGTAGCCGGGCACGTGCGCGACCGGGGGCTTGACCGGGTGCGGGGCCGGGACCTTCGCGGAGATGTGCAGGGCGAGGTCGTCGACGTAGCCCTGGGCGTGGCCGCTGCGGTCGTGGGGCTGCGGGCCGGTGATCGTCATCACCGTGCGGACCTTGCGGGTGCCGCGCGGCAGCTTGCCGACGGCCTGCTCGGGCAGCAGCTCGGTGGCGAAGCCGCGCATCTCGCGGGTGACCGGGCCGAGCGTGGCGTGGCCGAGGACCTTGCCGTGCGCGTCGAGGAAGTAGCTGGTGACCGTGGACTCGTCGCTGATCGCGCCGGACCCGCCCAGGTAGCCGGTCAGGTTGTAGGTCACGTCGCCGCGGTCGATGCGGTGGGCCGCGGCCGACACGTCGGCGGTCTGGGCGCCGGTGCTGACGCCGCCGCCACCGCCGGAGAAGACGTTGTGGCCCCGGTTCGCCGGGCCGGGCGTAGTGGCGGTCGGGAAGTCGGTGATCCCCTCGCCGCCCTTGGCCCCGTAGGCCACCGAGTTCAGCAGGCCGGTGACCTGCCAGCCCGGGACGGTGTTGGTGTCGACGCCGACCATGGTGCCGGCGCCCTGCTCGGCGTCGCCGTTGACGATCAGGTTGGGGCCCGGGCCGACCTTCGGCGCCGGCGGCTCGGGCGTCGGGTTCGGGGTGGGCGCCGGGTTGACGGTGACGGCGATCGGCCCGGACAGCACGGTGTAGCCGTTGTTCGCGAACAGGTAGACCTGGTAGGTCCCCGGCGTCAGCGCGCTGGTGTCGAAGGTGACGCTGCCGCTGGCGGCGGGGGTGTACTGCCAGCTGGTGGAGCCCTGCGTGCCGGGCTTGGCGCCGGGGGCGTAGAGGCCGACCCAGTTGGTGGAGCTGAGGTCCGAAGCCGGAACCGCGTAGGCGAAGCTGACGGTGTCGCCCTTGTAGACCGGACCGGTGGTGGTCTCGGTGAGCGTGGGGGCCGACACGGAGGCGGTGGCCGGAGCGGAGAGCGCGACGGCCTGGAAACCGCCGGCGGCGACGAGCGCGAGGGAGAGCGCGGCGGCCGCAGCGAGGGTGCGGGGCTTGCGAAGTCCGGAAAGTTGTTCAGACATGTTGGCGATCCTGGATGCCCTCACCCTGGTTTCCGGAGGCCGCCGGGTAACGGAAAGCCGACGTCACGCGGAACACTTGGGCTTCTGGCCCGGACCTGAAGTGACCGACGAGTAGCGCGAGTAGTGCGCAGCACGCCGATCGGATCGTGTGCGGTCTTCGTGCGCGTCAGCCGGAGAGTGCGGCCTCGATCAGTGCGCCGACGCCCGACAGAGGGGCCATCAGCTGGGACGGGACCTGGTAGCGCGCCCCGAGGTCGGAGGCGTCCAGGTAGCTCACCCACACCCGCCCCTCGTCGTCGGCGCGGACGAGGGCCTTGAGCGGCAGCTCGATGGCGAGCAGCGGACGCGCCACCATGGCCGGAGTCCCGGCGCGCGGGCTGCCGAAGACGAGCAACCGCGTGTCGTTCATCTCCAGGCCCACCTCGCGTGCCCCGCCGCTGTGGTCGACGACGGCGAAGAGGGTCAGGCCCTTGGCGGCGATCGCGTTCTTCAGGCGCTCGACCGTCTGGTCCACCGGGAACGGGCTGGGGACGCTCACCACTCCGGGGTCGGGCTCTCCGGCGGTCTGGGCCTGGTCGGTCGTCACGGACCCTGTCTACCACCCACCGGCCCCGGACCGGCGCGGGCGCGACCGGAAGTTGCCTGAAAGATCAACGACTTGACTACAATTCGGCCGAGTGGGTTCACCGCCATGAGGGGAGTGCGACGGATGAGTGAGGGCCGGGACGTGGAGCAGGACGCGCCGCTCAGCACTCGGATACGGCAGGACGTGCCGCACAGCGCCCGGATGTACGACTACTTCCTGGGCGGCAAGGACCACTACGCGGTCGACCGCGAGGCGGCCGAGCGGGTCCTCGTGGTCTTCCCGAACATGCGGACCGCGGTGCAGGCGAACCGGGCCTTCATGCGCCGTTCGACCCGGGCGCTGGCGAGGCTCGGCCTGCGGCAGTGGCTGGACATCGGCACCGGCATCCCCACCTCCCCGAACCTGCACGAGGTCGCGCAGTCCGTGGCCCCCGACGCGCGGGTGGTCTACGTCGACAACGACCCCGTCGTGCTCGCCCACTCGCGGGCCCTGATGACCAGCACCCCCGAGGGCCGCACGGCCTACATCCACGGCGACGTGCACGACCCCGAGGCGATCCTGGCCGCCCCGCAACTGGCCCGGACGCTCGACCTCGGACAGCCCGTCGTGCTGTCCATGGTCGCCCTGCTGCACTTCGTCCCGGACATCCGCGAGGCGCGGTCCATCGTGGACCGGCTGTTCACCAAGCTGCCGACGGGCTCCGCGTTGGTGCTCTCGCACGCCACCGCCGAGCTCGACGTCGAGGGCGCGCCGAAGGTCCAGGAGATCTACAACCAGGTGGGGACCACCCTCCAACTCCGCTCCCGCACGGAGTTCGCCACCTTCTTCGAGGGACTGGAGCTCCTGGACCCGGGCATCGTCACCGCCCACCGCTGGCGCCCGGACGACACCGACACCGACCGCCTCCCGGCCGGCGTGACGGACGCCCAGGTCTCCTTCTACGCCGGCGTGGGAGTCAAGCGGTAGTCAGGTCGAAGCCTTGATATCTGACCAGGTCTTGTCCGGCCTGGCTGCTTTGAGGTCACTCTGCGCGGCATAGTCGATGTGTTGCCTATCCGCCCCAGGGATTCGGCCCTTGCCTGAGGACGACGAGCCCGCGTGCCTCGTCGGTGGGCCAGAGGTCGATCCGGTAGAGGAAGTGGCCACCGGGACCGCCGTTCGTGTCAACGGCCGGAGGTCCGGACGGGATGTAGGAGACCCGGGCTCGCAGCAGGCCTGCGGGAACGGTCATGATCGGGCCGTCCTCCGGGTGCACTCCCGGGCTGGAGATGGTGAGTTGACCTGTCGGGGCGGCCAGATCGGCCTCGACGACGTGCTCGGCCGTCGGCTCCGTCGTCGGTCTCGACGCGTGGATGGCGATCAGCGACTCGACCATGTCGTCCCGGGCGGTGCCGACAGAGATGGAGTGGGGTTCCACTCCGATGCGATGGACGTGGACTGCTTCCTCGGTCCAGCCGGCCGGCGGCAGGCCGGGGTCCATCGCGTGTTCGGCCATCCAGGCGTCGTAGGGCTCGACGTCCTGGACATAGAACTGCCCGTGATCGGCATCGATCAGGAACATCAGGGAAGCATCGTCGGCCACGGCCGCAGGTTATGCGGAGCGCGCAGGCTCCGCTGGACCGGGGGCGGTTCCCGGGCCCTCTGCCTGGCCTGGTCGCGGGTAGCCAGGAGCCCGAGCGAGGTCGGACAGCGGTGGCCCGAGGTCAGCGTGTGTGAAAGCCCAGACGCTGCGGGACATCGGCCATCGTGCACATGGCCTCGACCTGCTCTGCCATGCGGGCCAGGGCGTCCTCGAGGGAGGACTGGTCGCTCCGGTCAAAGTGGAGAGTGCGGAGACCGGCATCGAACTCACCCCGAGGCTGGTCGAGGTCGAGGTCGAGGTCGAGGTCGAGGTCGAGGTCCACCAGGGCTTCCACGATCCAACAGGCCGAGGCGACCGTCACACCTGCGGCCCAGCGGGCGCTGCTCGATCTGTAGGGACGGCACCAGCCCGGACCCGTCTCCGAGGGCGAAGGCGATGTAGAGCCGGGTGGTGAAGTCGTCCGGCTGCTTGCGCAGGCGGGCGCCTGAGCGCGTCCGACGGAGCCTCAGGGGCGGACGCGGAGGCGGGTGAGGACGTGGTCGGGGGTGGGGGTGGGGACCGGAGCGTGGTCGGCTGGGGAGGGCAGGGG
>NZ_BBPQ01000034.1:66915-86196 GCF_000787855.1 Streptacidiphilus anmyonensis
GGGGTCGCGGGGGCGGGCGGCGGGTTCCAGGTGGGGGATGTGCTTGGAGCAGTGGATGTACGCCTCGTCGACGTGGACCTGCACCCACAGCTCCGGGCGGCGGCCCGGGGCGGGGTCGACCGGGAGGTCGGGGTAGCGGCTGCGCACCTGGGCGTCGGGGTGGAGGGCGGCGGTGCCGTTGACGTGGAGGCCGACGTGGTCCTGGGTGAAGTCCATGAACAGCATGCCGAGGTGGGGGTTCTCGGCGATGTTGCCGGCGCTGGCCATGACGCCGTTGCCGCGGTATTCCGGGTAGGCCAGAGTGCGGTCGCCCAGTACCTGGACGAAGCCCGGCGGGCCCGCGCGGAAGCTCGCGTCGCAGGAGCCCTGGGCGTCCGCCGTGGACAGGAAGACCATCGACATCCGGGCGATGAACGCGCTCATGGCCGGTGTCAGGTGCGGGTGCACCTGCCGGTCGTAGAAGGCGGCGGCGCGTTCGGTGGTGCCGTGCCGCTGCTGCAGCATGCGCTCGCCGGCGGAACCGAAGCGGTGGTTGGGCTCGGTCACGGAGGAATGCTCCTGGGGGTGAGGGGCGGCGGTGCACGCGCGGGCGCGGGCGGGGGACCGCGTGGGCGTGCGCTCAGTTCACGGACAGGACCGGCACGTCGAGCGGGTCGTGGCGGATGCGTGAGCGCGGGACGCCGGTCCGGGTGAGGGCGTCGGCGGCGGCCGTCACCATGGAGGCGGGGCCGCTGAGGTAGGCGTCGTGCCGGTACCAGGGGCCGAACTCCTGAAGCACCTGCGGCAGCGAGCCGCTGAGACCGAGGATGTCCTCGTCGGAGACCGCGGCCCGGACCCGGAGCCAGTGGTTGCGCTGGGCGAAGCGGAGCATCTCGTCGAGCCCGTAGAGCTCGCGCGAGGTGCGGGCGCCGATGAAGACGTCCATCTGGCGCTGGTGGCCGCTGCGGGCGCTCTCCTCGACCAGGGCGCGGATCGGGGCCAGCCCGGTGCCCCCGGCGACGCACAGGATGTCCCGCCCGGACGCCGGATCGAGCACCATGTCGCCCAGTGGAGGGCCGAGTCGGACCACGTCGCCGACGGTGGAGCGCTTGACCAGGGCGTTGCTGACCCAGCCGGCCGGAATCGCGCGCACGTGGAAGGTGAGCGTGCCGTCGGGGCGCGGTGCGTTGGCGGGGGAGTAGTAGCGCCACTCCCGGGGCCACCAGGGGGTCTCCATGCTGACGTACTGTCCGGCGGAGTACGCGTAGGGCGTGTCGGGCTGCACGGTGATCGCGGCGATGCCGTGGGAGAACTCCTGGCGGTGCACGATCCGGGCGTGCCACATGGCGGGGCGGGTCCGGGCGTCCTGGTCCGCCGCCTGGATCATGGTCTGGGCGACGGCGGTGTAGGCGCGGGTCCAGGCCTGGGCCACCTCGGGGTTCCACGCGGGCCCGGCGAACCTCTCGAGGGCCGCCAGCAGGCACGCCCCGACCGCGTCGTAGTGCGCGTTCTCGGTGCCGAACTTGCGGTGGTCGCGGCCCAGGTGGGAGCAGAAGCGCCCCAGCGCCTCCGCGTCGTCGACCAGGTCGACGATGTGCAGCAGCGCTCGCAGCAGGCGTCCGCGCTGGGCGTCCATGCCCGGCGGGAACATGTCCCTGACCTGCGGATAGCGGGTGAACAGGATCGAGTAGAAGTAGACCGCCATGTCCGCGGCGAGCGGCTCGACCACGGCCAGGCTGGTGCGTATCAGCGCGATGTCACGGTCGGTCAGGCCGCCGCCGAAGGTCGGGACCCCGGCTGCTCTGCCGTCGGCTGCCCCGCCTCCCGCACCCGTGGGATCCGGCGCCAGCGGGCTCGGTGCCCCGGTGCCGGGGACGTCGGTCCGGGGCGTGCCTCCGGATTGGCGGGGTTGGAACCACACGGTGGAATGCTCCCGATCACGAACGAACCTCGCATGACATCCCCCGTCGGACCTGGTCGACCACGTGGCTGAACTTCGACCACGGCCGACCAGATTCTGCTCACAATGCGCTCAGGAGTGGCACCCCTGGCTCCGCATGGACATGAGATCACTACAAGTCATGCACATCTCTGTGGGCTTGGCCAATGTACATCAGAGATGTGACGCATGGGGCACTCGGTTGTCACAACCACTCACTGTGCAGGCCGAGTTGAGCACTCACGAAACGACGGGGCTCCCCGCCGGCCATCGGCGGGGAGCCCCGTGTGCGTGGTGCGGGTCAGCTCAGTTCGTCGGCGTCAGGAGGCGTTGAGGGCCGTGTCGTCGATGACGAAGCTGGTCTGGGCGCTGGAGTCCTCGGCGCCGGTGAACTTGAGGGTGACGGTCTGTCCGGCGTAGCTGGACAGGTTGAAGGAGTGCTGGGTGTAGCCGCTGGCGGCGTTCAGGTTCGAGTAGGTCGCCAGGGTGCCGAGCACGGTGCCGGAGGAGTTGAGGACCTGGACCTTGAGGGTGTCGTAGGCCGTGGTCGTCGTGGTCTCGGCGGTGTCGACGTGCAGGTAGAACGAGAAGTTCGCGCTGCAGCCGGCCGGGATGGCCACCGACTGGGACAGGGTGTCGGTGTGGGTGGAGCCGTAGCCGTCCAGCCACGCGTCCCAGCTGCCGGAGTGGGCGGGCTCGGAGCTGGAGTTGCTGACGACGCCGGAGGACGCGGTCCACGGGGAGGCGGTGCCGGTCTCGAAGCCGGGGTTGCCCAGCTTCTGGCCCGTGCTGGTGCAACCCGAGCCGCCGCCACTGGAGTTGACGGTCCAGGTGAAGGACGTCGAACCCGACGCGGTGCCGGAGGTGGCGGTGACCGTCACGTTGGAGGTGCCCGCGGTGGTCGGGGTGCCGGAGATCAGGCCGGTCGAGGAGATCGACAGGCCGGCCGGGAGACCGGTCGCGGAGTAGGTGAGCGACTTGCCCGCCGAGTCCGTCGCGGAGAGCTGCTTCGAGACCGCGGTGCCCACCGTGGTGGTCTGGGTGCCCGGGTTGGTGACGCTCACCGTCTCGGCGCCGCTGCTGCCGCCCGCGGTGAACGCGGTCAGGCCGTTCGGTGTGCCGAGGCCGGTCGGGCCGTCGTAGCCGGCGCCCGCGGTGCACAGGTAGGACGGGGAGCAGGAGCCGTTGCTGCCCGAGGTGACGTCGTTGAGCGCGCTGGTGTGCTGGTACGGGTACTTGGACGGGTAGTCGCCGCTGCCCGGGGCGCCCGCGTCGGCGTACACCGAGGCGATGATCGGGGAGGAGGCGCTGGTGCCGCCGTAGACCTGCCAGCCGGAGGCGCCGTAGCTGTCGTAGACGGCGACGCCGGTGGCCGGGTCGGCGACGGCGGACACGTCCGAGATGGTGCGCTTGGAGCAGCCCGTGTCGGTCTGCCAGGTCGGCTTCGGGTCGTAGGCCGAGCAGCCCGAGCCGGTGCCCTCGGTGCTGGAGGTGGACCAGACGCTCTCGCTCCAGCCACGGCTGTTCGACGCCCGGCTGAGCGAGGTGCCGCCCACCGAGGTCACGTACTGCGACGCGGCCGGGTACTCCGCGCCGTACGCCTCGTCACCGGCGGAGACGGTGATGGCGACGCCCGGGTGGTTGAAGTAGCTGCTGTCAGCGGAGAGGTCCGTGGAGTCCTCGGAGCCGCCGTAGCTGTTGGAGACGAACTTCGCGCCGAGCGCGACGGCCTCGTTGACGCCGGCGCCCAGGTCGCTCATGTTCGCCGAGGACGCCTCGACCAGGATGATGTGCGCGGAGGGGGCCACCGCGGAGACCATGTCCAGGTCGAGGGAGATCTCGCCGGCCCAACCCGAGTCGGCACTCGGGTAGTTGGTGCCGCCGTTCTCATCGACCTTCTTGAAGCAGCCGTTGGCCGTGGTGCAGGCCGGCAGGCCGTACTGGCTGCGGTAGGCCGCCAGGTCCGACTCGGCGTTCGGGTCGTCCTGCGCGTCCACGATCGCCACGGTCTGGCCCGCGCCGCCGTTCGCGGGCAGGTTGTAGGCGCTCAGCAGGTCGCTCGGGCCGTAGCCGGAGGGCGTGGCCATCGGGGACACCGCGTTGGCGGTCAGAGCGTGCGGTTCGGCGATGTCGGTCCGGGCCAGCGCCAGGCAGGACATCGTCCGCACGTGCGCGGGGGCCGCGCACAGGTGCTTGACGTGCACGGCGGTCGACGCGGCGGCTGACGAGGTACTGGCTGACGCCGGAGTCGCGGCCGCGAGCGCGCCGATGACGGCGACGGCCGCGAAGCCCGCGGTGGCGACGCGGGGTCGCCTGAGGTGGGCCATGCCCATGGAGATCCTGGGTCCTCTCGGTTGTCGGCCGCCGCACGTGCGTCGTGTGCTGTGTGCTGTCGTGCGCATGCCAATAGAGCGCATGCGGCAGGGCCGGTGCGGCGGCGGGGTGGGATTCATGTCACCACATGGCGTGGTGCGCCTTGCTGTGAAAAGAGAAGCAGCGGGTGCGGCAGCGCGTCAATGAGGCCTCAGAAGGTTTTCACAGGAACGCATCACTCCCTTCGTTACCGCCCGGTAAAGCGTGCTGTTGAGCGTGGGTCAACGCGCGTAGCGCGTTTGTGTGCGACGGATTCACAGCGGCCGGACGTTGACTCAGAAGAAACTCAGAGGAACCATCGCTTCCACCGCAGGAAGCGGGAACTGACGGGTGATCGGGGGGACAGGGTGAAAGGTGGCGTGCCGGACATGTCACACCAGGGCGCCGTGTACTGCCGGGTGGCGCACCGGCAGTCCGCGCGGCAGGTGGGGATCGATCAGCGCGAGGCGGGGTGCCGCGAGTTGACCGCCCGCCAGGGGATCGCGGTCGCGCCCCGGAGAGTGTTCCTCGACCCTCAGGCGACGAGCTGGACGGCGACGGGCACGTCCAGGCCCGGCTGGGAGGGGCTGCTGCGGGAACTGGGCTCCGGCCGCGTCACGCACGCCGTGGTCTTCGACGTCCACGAACTCGGGCGACGCCGACCCGAGGACTTGGACGAACTGCTGACCCTGGTCGAGCGCCACGCCCTGGTGCTGCTCGATCCCGTGGCCCCCGACGGGGGCGCCGAGCTGAACCGGCCCGCGGCCCGCCACGCGCTGCTCGAACGGGCCCGCAGCGCGCGGCGGGGCAGGCGTCGCCTCGCGGACTCGGTGCGGGCCGCGCAGGCCGAGGAGGCGTCGTCCGGCCGACCGCACGGCGGCGGACGGCGCGCCTACGGCTACACCCTGGGCGACTACGACCTCGTCCCCGAGGAGGCGGACGTCGTCGACCGCGTCTTCACCTGGTTCCTGACGGGCCGGACCCTGTCGTGGATCGCCCGCGCGCTCACGGACGAGTGCGTCCCCACGGCGGCGGGCGGCCGGTGGACCTCGACGAAGGTCGGCCGGATCATCGACGCCCCCCGCTACGCCGGACTGCGGGTGAGGGCCGGGGAGATCGTGCGCGAGGCCGACGGCACGCCGGTGCGCGCGGCGTGGAAGCCGTGCGTCAGCGTGGCCGACTGGGAGGCGGCGAGGGCGCTGCGCGGGCTCACCCGGCAGAGCGCCCGGGAGAACCGCCCGGCCGAGCGCCACTACCCGCTGACCGGGCTCGTCCGCTGCGGGCGCTGCGGCCACCCGATGGTCGGCTCCGCCGTCGACGACTACCCGACCTACGCCTGTACCGGACGCCGTGTGGCGGGCCGCGCACCCTGCTTCCGGTACATCAGCGCGACCCGGCTCGAGGAACTGGTCGACGAGGAGGTCCTGGGCCTCCTGGACGCTGTGGATGCTCGCGAGGCGTCCTGTTCCGCGCCGGCGGCGGTCCTGGACGCCCGGACCGCCGAGACGCGGCGCCGTCACCAGGCCCGCCTCGCGGAGCTCGTCGAACTCCTCGAAGGCGGCGTGCCGTCGGCGGACGACCAGGCGGCGAGCCGTGAGCGCGAGGAGGTCGCCGCCCGGATCCGCGCGGAGAACCGGGCCGTCGTGCTGCGTGCCCCGGACGCCGTCGCGGACCTCGGCGGGGGGCGGCTCTCCCCTTCGGCGTGGCGGCGCATGGCGCCGTCCCAGCAGGCGGAGGTCCGCAGGTACCTGATCGGGCGGATCGAGATCGGTCCGGTCACCGGCCCGCGCAGCGTCTTCGACCCCGACCGTGTCCGCCTCGTCCCGCACGCCTGCTGACCCGCGGGGCGCGGCGGTCCCGCCCCCTGCTCGTCCCGCGAGCGCCGGGTGCAGGCGTGCAGCAGGCCCGCCGTCACGGTGTCGGCGACCACGCCGGTGCCGAGGACCGACTGGGCCCACTTGGGCAGGCCAGCGTACAGACCGGATGCGGCGAGCGGCAGCAGACCCGCTGTCAGCGCCAGGCCGACGGTCAGCGCGTCGGGGGCCGCCGAGGCGCAGTCGGCCGAGCATGTCCACTCCCGTGACCGTGATCGTCGCGTAGACGAGCAGGGCCGCCCCGGCGATGACCGCCGACGGCGGTCCCGCCACCAGAGAAACCGCTGGGCCCCCGGCTAAATGGCAGCAGCCCTGCTTGTTGCGGCTCCTCATCGGCCTGGTCCTCGCCGAGTTCGGCCGCCGGCGCGTACCGCGAGGGCGGTCGCCCGCGGAGTCGTCCGAGACGGCCGACCCGCCCAGCCGGAAAACGGAGCAGGAAAATCCGACTGTCGGTGGTCGGAGAGGCGAGCCACGCGCCCAGCCTGGGGTAGCAGGCTCGCTCGCGTTTCTCGGTCGCTGCGATTATCAACGGACCCCCGACGGGAGCACGGTCCACGGCGACCAGAGCTCGACGACGAACCGCTGGCTCGAACTCTGCTGTTCCTCCCGGTCAGGCCACTTCGTCGTCATCGTCGAAAGGGCCAACCTCGACGTCGCCGTTGGGTGTCATCCGCGTCGGCAGCCATTCACCTCTCACGTGGTCCCACACGACGCCCGGGTCGTCCCAGGACCCCTCATCGACAACGTCTTCCGCGAGCCCTCCCGGGACCGCCTCCGCTCGCGTGTAGCGGGGGTGAGTACGCCGCTGCCAGCGGTACGACCAGTCGATCTCGCTCGTAATCTCCTTGATGCTGTCCGGTGGCAGCACCCTCCTGGCCTCCTCGATCGCCGCCTCGACGGCGACCACGTAAGCCGTATGAGCTCGCTGATACTGGACTGTCGACCCTTCGGTCTGGAGATCGAAATCAATGGTGATCGTCAGGTGCTTCGGAACAGGGTGCTTGGCCATGGTGCCCTCCCGTGCTCGGACTGGGCAGCCAGTATCCCCGATGCCAACGGCTCACGCCCTCAAGTGAGTTCGGTGCGAGGGCTGGTCCAGACAGATGGATTGGCCGACGTTGCAGGTCATCCTGGTCTCCGCGATCCGGAGGAGCCCGGCCGTGGTGCTGCGCCAAGTAGTGGTGGACGGGATCTATGTGCTAGTCGCAGAAGGGGGTAGTCCCGCGAAACGATTTCCTCGGTCGTGCGGATGGCGGATGGCCCCATGCGTCGAGGAGTTGCACCTAGGCCGCCTGTCGCACAGATCTGCCATGGCAGCCATCCTCCCGCCGGGGGTGGTGTCTCGGAGGCTCGCTCGTGCATTTCCGATTCGGAAATCGCGCCGCACCAGCGGACGTCGGGGTTGCAGACGTATCTGGAGTGGGCCGCGGAGTCCGCGCGGAAGCGCAGTCCCGTCAGGTGACGGTGGCCTGCGCTCGGCAGGACGGCGGGAGCCGACACGGGGATAACACGCCCCACGCGGGTCTACTGCTCGGATGGACTGTGCCTCCGGCCGGTGGTCTCCGCCCGCTTGGCCTTGCACTGCGGGCACTCGCAGGGAGGGAACGCCAGGGTCTGCATGGCGTCGCACTGCGATGCAGTGACCTCCTGACGCGAAATCTCCGACCACGCGCCGGCTGCGTCCTGTTGGCGCACCGTGAGCGACATTGTGTGCTGTCGGAGCGGCCGCGGTGGCAGCGAGTTCGCGAGAGCACGCAGGTCCGCGGGCGTCCAGTCACCGGGGTCGAGGCTCACGGTCGTACTCCGTCGGCTTCCGCCGCGCGGCGCTTCCTGGTCCACTCGACGCCCTTGGCCACTCCCACCAAGAACTCCGCGCGCACCGCGCACCATCGTCGGTTGGGCTCGTGGATGACCGGGTGCTCGCTGTCCGGGTCCACCTCGCAGGCGTAGCGGCCGCCGGGATAGGCGGGGGCCATTCGCGGCGAGGCAGAGACGTGGCCGGTGGCCTGCGGGATGCGGATGGGCAGGGCGGTGGGCACGGTCGGCTCCTCGGGTGTCGTGGTCGCGGACGCCGCCCGGAGCTCCAGGGGGAGCCTGGGGCCGTGCCAGGGAATGGGTTCGGGCGGCGACATGATCTAGTGAACAACCCGTCACTCAAGGTGTGGATCTGCCCGGCGGTCTGCCATGCTGGCCGAACAGCTGGAAGATTGACAGGGAGTCATGCCCGTGACTCAGATCAATGGTTCCGTACTCGGGCCTGTGATCAAGAAGGCCCGCAAGGGGCGCGGCCTCACCCAGAAAGGGTTGGCTGACCTGCTCAATCAGGCATCTGGCTGGGGAACTTGCACCGCGAACGATGTCTACAGGTGGGAGACGAACCGACGCACCCCGGGCCCTTGGTTGCCCTTCCTGATCGAAGTTCTCTGCCTGGAGCCGTTCATCGAGCCCGAGCCGATTTCGGGCAGACTGCCGACGCTGCCACAAGGGGCGGTGGACCCGTCTAGGCTCCCCATGGAGGACGACGTCCGTCGTCGCAGCTTCCTTGGTGCCGTCATTGCGGGGGCTGCCCCGCTGTTCGATCTTGCTGCCCTTGAACACCTCACTGCGGCTGTCCGAAACGCCCACCGCTACGCCGATCACGAACTTGTCGGCCATCTGCGGGCGGCTCTCGATGAGACAGCCTGCATGGACGTGCGGAGGGGGTCGCTTCGGGCGATGCCCGCCGCGCTGGGCATCCTGTCCGCGATCAGCATCGCCGCCCGTGAGGCCAAGCCGGCGGTCCGCCGTGAGCTTCTCGTCCTCGGTTCCCGGGCAGCGGAATTCACAGCATGGTTGCACCACGATGTCGGCTCGTCCGGACACACCGTCGGGTACTGGCACGGCCAGGCCAAGGAGTGGGCCACGTTCACCGGGGACGGCGCGATGCACGCCTACGTGCTGATGCGGCAGGCCCAGGCCCTCGGTCGCAACGATCCGGCGCGGATGCTCGACCTGGCCGCGGCCGCGACAAGCGGCCCGTGGACGCTGCCCCTGCGACCCCGTGCGGAAGCGCTCCAGCAGGAAGCGCGCGGCCTGGCCATGACCGGCGCTGACGCCGACGAGGTTGCCCGGGTCCTTGACAGGGCTCACGCCGCGCTCGACCGTGCTGAAGCGCCGGTGGGGCCCGCCTCGTGCACAGGGCCGCTCGGCGACGGCTACACGCGGGAACGTCTCCTCGTACAGTCAGCGATCCGTCTGCGTGAGGCCGGACGCCCCGTCGAGGCCGTCGCAGCGTTCCAAGCGCATCTCACCACCGACGCGTTCGCTCCCCGGGACCACGCCCTCTACAGCGCGTTCCTGGCCGGTTCCCTGGCCGACATCGGCGAACCGGACGAGGCTGCCGCGGTCGCGCTGCAAGCGCTTGAGATCGCCGCAGAAGTCCGCTCCGGGCAGGCCATCAGCGCACTCAACGGTGCCGCGCGGACGTTGTTCCCGTACCGGCAACGACCGCAGGTACGGGAACTGCATGAGCGCCTGGTGGTTCTGGCGGCCGACTAGGAAGCCAGGAAATCGGCGACCTTGGCGATCACCTCTTTCTGCCATGCCTGCGTTTGGGGGTGCGCGTAGCTCGGATCGTCATGGACAGCGAAGCCGTGCTGCGCGCCATCGAGTTCGTACAGCTCAGCTCCTGCACTCCCCCCGAACAGCGGGGCGTACCGGCGAGACAGGCTCACGTCCACGAACGTGTCCTTCGTGCCGTGGACGATCAGTGCGGATGAGAGCACGCGGCCACAGAGCACTTCTGGTGTCGGCAGGTGGAACACCTCGTTGAGCAGCGCCCGTCCGGTCTCGAACGGCACCCGAGGCAAGGCTCCGGTCTCGTCCAGCACGACCGCGCGCTCCGGGGAGAGATAGTCGCCGAACCAACCGGAACGCTCCTTGATGTACATGTCCTTGTAGTTGATGCGTGGGTTCAGGAGCACCAGGCGCGCGACATCCTCAGGGTGGTGAGCGGCGTGCAGGGCGGCAGCACCGCCGGAGAACGACGCCGCGATCACGTGCACCGGTCCCGGTCGGCCGGTGCTTTCGCGCAGGTGGTCAGACGCGGCCCGGATGTCGTTGGCCACTCCGGCAATCGTCAAATCCGAGGGACGGCCGCCGCTGGTTCCGTGGGCTCGAAGGTCGAACCGCAGGTTGGAAACCCCGGCCGCGGCCAGGCCGTCGGCGAGCCGAGTGAAGAACCCTCCCTCCTCCCGCGTCACGCCCGCCCCATGGGCCAAGACCGCGCATCCGATCTGTGCGGCCGGTGCGGCATTGAGAGTGCCGGAGAGTCGAATCCCATCCAATGAACGGAAAACCGCGTCATCAGCCATACCGTCGAGCGTAGACAGGAACTCGCGTCTCCCGGTACCGCCAGGGGCAGCATCAGAGGAGTTCCGGACGCGCAGCGCCCAGAATGAACGCGATCGCTTCGAGGATGAGGCTTCAGGCGGCTGGGCATCTCGTCGTGCCCGGTGGCTGGGAACGGCACCGCGCGGGGGCAGGATCCCGGCGGCGGACGGGAGGTGGTCATGGGTGGGCGTCGAGCCATGGGATCTCCTCAAGGGCGTAGCGGTACGCGCGGAACACGGCGTTGGGTTCGGCCGGGAACAGCGAGCGGACCTCGCGCTCGGTGTAGGCGCCGAAGTGGGGCACGACGTACTCCCAGCACAGGTAGCCGTCCGCGGTCACCTCGAAGAGGCGGCCCGCGGGCGAGTCGGTCACCAGGGTGTTGCCGCCCGGCAGCCGTTGCGCCGAGCCCATGAAGGGCGCGAAGAACGACTCCCGGGCCGGGTCGTGGTACTCCCACACGACCCGCCCGTCGGTCCGGTCGATCTCGACGACGCGCGAGTACGGAACGTCGTGGCCGGGACGGAAGACGCCGTTGTCGAAGACGAGGATGCGGCCGTCGTCCAGCTCGGTGGGGTGGTGCTGCTGGGAGACCGTGCCGGGCGCGGAGCGCCACAGGACCTCCCCGGTGGCCCGGCTGATCACCACCACCGCGGAGACGCTGCGCAGACTGGCCAGCACGTTGCCGTCGGCCAGCGGCGTCACGCTGTTGACCAGCGGCCAGTGTTCGCGGGCGTAGTCGGGGTGCAGCGGGTAGGCGTCGCGGTCGAGGTGCTCGGCCGCGTGCCAGGTCCAGCGCGGGGATCCGTCCGGTCCGACCTCCGTGATGGTGTCGGCCCACACGGTCGTCCCGCCCGCCTCGCTGCCCGGGACGCCGCCGAGGACGGACCTCGCCTCAGCGCCCCGCAGGGGCTCCAGGCCGGTGTACAGGACGCCGCCGTCGTCCAGGTGGTGGGCGTCGTGGTGCTGGCGCGGGTCCCGGTGCTCCCACAGCACCGTGCCGTCCGCCGCCGCGCGCAGCATGACGCCGCCGCGGTACTTGTGCCACATCGGGAAGAGCGCCTCCTCGCCGGGCAGCACGCCGTTGTAGGCGAGTTGGCCGCCGGTCACGATCCGCGCGTGGCGGCCGGGACGGTAAGGGAGCTGCCAGCGGTGCGCGGTGCGGCCCTGAAGGTCCACCAGGTGCACCTGGCCGGCGGCGGTGAGCGGGGCGAAGAGGGTGAAGCCGGGGAAGGCGGCGTCCGGATCCAGGGCGATGAGCCCGGTGCCGCGGCGGCGGCGCTGGTTCTGGTCGACTCGGGGCACGGGCCACTCCTGTCAGAGGCGAATGAACAGGCATCAAAGTTTCTTTGATGCAGTCAAAGCACCTCGACGATAGGAGCGGTGTGTGTCGGTCGTATGGCAGCCGTACGAAACGTGCCGCGCGGGTGCGTAAGGTGGCTCCAGGGAGGAACAGGGATCATGAACGCAGCGCGACCGGGCACGGAGGCGGGGGGCGACGGAGAGCGGGCCGAGCCGAGCCTCGGGCGCGCGATCCGCCGTCGGCGCCGCAGCCTCGACCTGACCCTCGCGGAGGTGGCGCGGCGCACCGGCCTGTCCGTCCCGTTCCTCAGCCAGGTCGAGAACGCACGGGCCCGGCCGAGCATGCGCTCGCTGCAACGCATCGCCGACGGACTGGAGACCACCGCCGTCGACCTGCTCGCCACCGCCGAGGCGGGCGGGAATCCGGTCGACGTCGTCCGTGCCGAGGACGACGGGGGCCTGGCGCCCGGCGCCGGGACACGGTTGCTGGTCCGCGGCCGACGCCGGTTGCACGCGCTGGAGTTCACCGGCGGCGGCCACCAGGCGGACCGCGAGTTCGTGCACCCCGACGACGAGTTGATGTACGTCGCGGACGGCTCGGCGGAGGTGGAGGCCGACGGCACGGTCCACCTGCTGCGCCGCGGCGACACCCTCTACCTGGCGGGCGGCGTCCGCCACCGCTGGCGCAGCACCGCCCCGGACACGCGCGTGCTGCTGGTCGCCGTCTCCGACGACCTCACGGGGCGGACGCGGAAGGCAATCTGAAAACTCGTCTGATTGTGTCGCCCGATCGAGTGGCAAACCTGCGGGCGGGCTTCCTTGTCGGGTGCATATGCCCCGAGGCTGCGGGCACGCACCCTGGGGAGGAACGCGATGGAGACCATCGAGCGTGACCTGAACGCGAGCCTTGTGCTGCCTTCCGGCCAACTCGTGCCGCTGGAGGCACGCCTGGAGTACCACGAGCTGGACCCCTTGGGGGTCCGGATGGACTTCCGTGTCGGCGAAGGCGTCTGCCGCTGGATCCTCTCCCGCGACCTGCTGATCGAGGGCCTGTCCCGGCGCGCGGGGGCGGGGGACGTGAAGATCTGGCCGCTGCGGCGCGACGGCGAGCAGCGCCTGCGGATCCTGCTGGTCGCGCCGAGCGGCGAGGCGCTGGTCGACGCGTCGGCCGTGGAGGTCACGGCCTTCCTCGACCAGACGCTCGACCGGGTGGCGAAGGGTCAGGAGGTCCTCGAGATCGACGCCCTCATCGCCCGCATCCTGCGGCGGAAGGCCCGACCGATGTGACGGGCGGGCCCGTCCCGGGTAGCCCCGGAACGGGCCCGCCGAAGGCGCCTGTCCGGCAGGCGCAGTCCTGCGGGGAAGCCTTCAGTCAGCCGTCAGGGACGGAACTGGACCTCCTGCGGGTCGTGGTCGCTGGTCTGGTGGGTGTACTCCGAGTTCATGTGGACGACCTGGTAGGTGCTGTCGCCGACGCCCCGGCTGACCAGGATGTGGTCGAGCACCTCGGAGACGCCCTCGTAGTCGTAGGTGTACTGCTCGTTCAGCGGCAGCGTGGTGATGAGGTCGGTCAGGATCCGCGGCCCGGTGCCGTCCGCGGTGCCCGTGGTCAGCGACTGGAGGGCCGGGCTGAACTGGTAGTCGTTCAGGTCGCCGACGACGACCACGTCCGCGTTCTTCTTCACCGCGAGGATGCTCTGCACGAAGTCGTGCACGACCTGGGCCTGGCCGGAGCGCTGGAGCGCCGAGGACTGCGCCGGGTACTGGAAGCGGCCGTCCTGGTTCTGGTCGCCGAGCTTGGCGTCGAAGTGGTTGGCGACGACGAAGACCGGCTTGCCGCGGAAGCTGAACTCGCCCACCAGCGGCTTGCGGCTGGAGTTCCAGATCGGGTTGGTCGGGTCGATCCGGCCCGGGGACAGGGTGAGCTGCGGCTCGCCGTGGACCTTGACGATGTGGGTGCCGGTGGTGCTGCGGTCGGTGGCCGAGGGGCCGCGGTCGACGAAGCTCACGCGGGCCGCGTTGTACAGGAAGACCACCCGGATGTTGCCGCCCGGCTGGCCGCCGTCCTGGTCGTTGACCGGGTCGATCTCGCGGTAGCTGTACTGCGGGCCGCCGGCGGCGGTGATCGCGGCGGTGAGCTTGCCGATGGTCTGGTCCGCGGCCACGGTGCCGTCGTCGGTCGCGCCCGAGTTGTCCTGGATCTCCTCCAGGGCGATGATGTCGGGCTTGGCCAGGTTGGTGACGATGCCCTTGGCCAGCGCGGTGAACTTGGTGTCCGGGTCGGACGGGGCCAGGTTCTCCACGTTGTACGTGGCGATGGAGAGGTCCTTGGCGGCGGCCGGGGTGGCCACCACCGGCGCCAGGTTGCCCGACTGGACGGCGCCCAGACTGGAGGCCGCGACCAGGAAGCCGCCGTACTGCGAGTAGTCGATGGTGCCGACGGTCGCGCCGGTGAACTCGTCGCCCACGCTCACCCCGGGGTTGGTGCCGTCGTCGGCGACGACCTCCAGGCGGCCCGACGGCGTGGCGTTCTCGGCCGTCAGCTCGCTGCCGCCGCGGTAGGTGACCGCCTCGGTCGGCTTGACCGTGACGTACTGCTCGCCGTAGGAGTCGGAGGGGCCGATCACGCGGGCGTTGTCGACCTCGACCCGCATGCCCTCGATGGACTCGTAGAAGTCCAGGACCGAGCGGCTGGGGGTGATCGGGGTGTTCTCGATGTTGCCGCCGCCGAGGTTGGGCGCGTAGGTGGCGGGCACGTTCGAGGCGTCGAGGACGATCGGCGCGGGCAGCGGGTTGCCGTGGCTGAGCGTGGTGACGGTCGGTGAGGCGAGCTCCGTCACGGAGAGGTTGGACGTGGTGGCGGTGGTGTCGCCGCTGGCGAGCGGGTAGTACTGCGAGACCTTCGCGGAGACCAGCACCGCGTCGCCGACGGCGACCGTCGGGGCCGAACCGGTGTAGACGAACACGCCCTCGCTGGTGGCCGGGTTGTCGTCGGGGTTCGGGTCCTGGATCCAGAAGCCCTTGCTGCCGCTGGTGCGGATCGCGGTGACCACGCCGGGCACGTTGGTCACGGTCTTGCCGTTCAGCGGCGAGACCCAGCTGGCGCCCTGGATGTCGTGGATCCGGACGGTGCCCGGCGTCGCCGTCGGGCTGGGGCTCGCGCTCGGGCTGCCGGTCGCCCCTCCGGTGGCGGAGTTGTTCGGCTGCGGGGCGACGGCGGTGAAGTCGGCGCCGTTCTGGTCGGTGTCCGTGCCGGTGGCGTTGCGGGTGTCCGCGGTGGTGTTGCTGAGCGTCGGGGCGTCGGCGGCGCCCTCGTGGACCACGGCCGTGCCGTAGCCGACGAGGTCGCGCACGGTCGCGTCGCCCGCGCAGTCGGCGGAGGTCTTGCAGCTCAGCGCCGTCTGCGAGGTCACCAGGGCGACCGTGCCCGAGGTGCCGCTCAGATTGATCGCGCCGGTCGCGTCCGGGGTGGGCAGGTCGGCGGTGCCGCCGGTGCCGGCGGCCTCCTGGACCAGGTAGGAGCCGCCGGGCGCGATGCTGCCGCTGAGGGGGGTCACCTGCCAGGTCGTCGTCGCCCCCGGCGAGGCGGAGAGGTACTGCACGGACCAGGTGGACAGGTCGACGGGGGCCGACCCGTTGTTCCGCAGCTCGATGAAGTCGTTCTTCAGGGTTGCGCCCGAGTTGCCGCCGCCTCCGTAGACCTGACTGACGACCAGGTCGGCGGAGGGGGTGGCGCCGGCCGATGGAGCCAGGGCGACGGCGGCGAGCGCGCTGCTGACCGCTATGGCGGCGACGAGCATGCGGTTGCGGGGAGTGGACACGGTCCTCCTAGACCTGGGCAGCCTGAACCGGCCGACGCGGATGTCTCCGATCGGCGGACGTCTCTGAGTGGTGCTCAGGTGACAGCATGGAGGCATCGCACGAACCGCGTAGGGCGATTCGCGAGACTGTCGACATCAGTTCACCGGGTCGTCGACATCGCCGCAGGTCATGATCGCTCTACGCGGGTTGGCAACGGGCGTAGACTCCGCGGGCCCGGCCTCAGGTCGGGTCCGCCGCCGAGGGCTCCTCGCCGGGGTTTCCGCCCAGTTGCTCGTCCAGTTGCGCGGCGGCCCACTCGGCCCAGTCCGCCGTGTTCTGCGAACCGCGGATGCCGAACTCCAGGGCGAGCCAGCCGCAGACCTGGACCGGGTCGCCGACCCAGGTCGCGGTGTCGCGGACCTGCTCCAGGGCGGCCTGCCGGGCGCTGTTCTCGCGGGCGAAGTCCCTGAGGTAGGCGACGCCTTCCTCGCGGCTCAGCGTCCACAGGAAGAACACCCGCAACAGGGCGGCGCTGCGGAAGGCGAGGTCGGGGCCGACCTCGGTGAGCCAGCGGTGCAGCTCCGCGCGGCCCTCCTCGGTGATGCCGTAGTCGCGGCGGTTGCGCGCGCCGGTGCCGGTGACCTCGATCAGGCCGGCCTCCTTGAGCTTCGCCAACTCTCCGTAGACCTGGCTCTGTTGGGCGGGCCAGACCATGGACAGCGAGGTCTCGAACCGCTTGAGCAGGTCGTATCCGCTGGCCGGCTTCTCGGCGAGGAGGCCCAGAAGGGCGTGACGCAGACTCATGCCCGCATCGTAACCCTCGACCTTCACCTGTCGGAGTAGACATACCAACTTTGACATGTCAGTCTTCGAGTATCGTCGTCATGCCCACAAGGGGGGTCCTGGTGAACTACGTCCGCGGTTTCGCTCCATGGCTGTGCTACGCGGCCCTGAGCCCGGTCGACTGGCGGCTCGGCTTCTGCGTCGCCGCCGTCGTCGCCGTGCTGCTGCTGGCCGGTCAGGTCCGGGCCGGCCGGGTGGACCTGCTCGGCGCCGCCACGTGCGGGTTCTTCGTGGTGATGGCCGCCGTCTCGCTCGCCTTCCCGAAGTCCGGCCTCGACACCTGGACGTGCGTGCTGGCGAACGGGGTCCTCGCGGTCACGGCGCTCGCGTCCCTGATGGTGCGTCGGCCGTTCACGCTCTCCATCGCCCGCACGCAGGTGCCCGAGGAGTTCTGGAACGCGCCCCGCTTCGTCCAGGTCAACATGGTGCTGACCAGCGTCTGGACCGCCGCCTTCGCCGCCTCCGCCGTCGCGTGCGCGCTCATCGTCCACTACGCCCACGCCGCGACGGTGCCGCTCGTCGTCGTGCAGGTCCTCGCGTTCGTGGTCCCCTTCGTCTTCTCCGGCCGCTACGCCGACCGGGCCAAGGCCAGGGCCGCCGCGCACACCGCGGGGGAGGCGGCATGACGACGACCGGGACCGGGACGATCGAGGACTCGCACGACACCGAACTGATCGGCCCGGAGCGGCTGATCTACTTCTCGGACGCCGTGATCGCCATCGCCATCACCCTGCTCGCCCTGGAGCTGCCGGTCCCGGCGGACGGCGTCCACGGCAACGCCGAGGTGCTGCACTTCCTGCGCGGACACCTGACGGAGTACGCGGCGTTCCTGATCAGCTTCGCGGTCGTCGCCATGCACTGGCTGTTCCACCAGCGCCTGTTCCGCTACGCGAAGGGGCTGACGGGCGGCGCGATCCAGTGGAACCTGCTGTGGCTGCTGACGATCGTCCTGATGCCCTTCGCGACCAAGTTGCTGACCAGTCAGGCCGACGCGTTCCAGGTCCAGTTCACCGTCTACGCGGCCGCGCAGGTGCTGGCGGGCCTGTTCCTGTGGCAGGCCTTCGCCGCGGTGCGCCGGGCGGGGCTGCTGCGGGAGCGCACGCCGCCCGCGATGGTGGGCTCCACTCTGACCTGGATCGCGGCCGTGGTGCTGACCTTCGCGGTGTCGGTACCGGTCGCGCTGGTCACCCACTCGGCCTCGCTGTGCTGGGCGCTGCTCCCGGCCGTCCGGTTCGCCCTGCGCCTCGTGCCCGAGGAGTGGTTCGGCCTTCGGCGCGGGTGAGCCCGCGGGTGGCGGTCCTTCCAGGAAACGCTCAGAGGATTCTCAGAAGTTTTCGGCGCCGAACTCTGTTCAGCGTGTCCGTGTCAGCCCTACTCTCACGTAAGCACCACGTAGCAGGGTGTCACTCCCCGTGTGTGTCGCCCGAGTCCTGGGCGTGTCTACGGGGCGTCAGCACGTGCACTTCGTTTCCCCTGAACCGGAATGGCACCGCTTCTGACGTCCCGTCATGTCGTGGTGCCGTTCCCCTTCGTTCCCTCAGGAGGGTGTGGGTTGCTTACCCAGGACTCGGCGCGCCGTATGCGCGCGCTAGGAAGGACCGTGGTCGCGTCTGCCGCGGCCGCCACGGTGGCGCTGTTCGGCCTCGCGGCGGTCGCGCCGGCGCAGGCCGCCACCGCGAGCAGCACGACGTCATACCACCAGCAGTGCCCGCAGGCGCCGACGGGTTTCGCCAGCTGCATGGCGCTGAAGCGCACGGACATCAAGCCCCAGCTGGCGCACGGCGCGGCCACGCCGCTGGCCACGGTGTCCGGCTACGGCCCGAGCCAGCTCCAGTCGGCCTACAACCTGGCCTCGGCGGCGGCGTCGAACGGCGGTGGCGAGACGGTCGCGGTCGTCGACGCCTACGACTACCCGAGCGCGCAGAGCGACCTCAACGCCTACCGCACCCAGTTCGGCCTGCCGGCCTGTGGCAGCGGCTGCTTCACCAAGATCAACGAGAACGGGGCGACCAGCCCGCTGCCCTCGCCCGCACCGGCCAGCGACGACTGGACCGGTGAGGAGGCGCTGGACATCGACATGGTCTCCGCCATCTGCCCCAACTGCCACATCATCCTCGCCGAGGCCAACTCCGCGAGCAACGACGACCTGGGCAAGGCCGTGAACGCGGCCGTCAACGCCGGGGCGAAGTTCGTCTCCAACAGCTACGGCGGCAGTGAGAGCTCGAGCGACACCACGTACGACACCGAGTACTACGACCACCCGGGTGTCGCGGTGACCGTGTCCTCCGGCGACGAGGGGTACGAGACCGAGTACCCGGCCGCGTCCCAGTACGTCACCGCGGTCGGCGGCACCGCGCTGTCCACGGCCTCCAACTCCCGTGGCTGGACCGAGTCGGTGTGGTCCACCTCCTCCAGCGAGGGCGCCGGGTCGGGCTGCTCGGCCTACGACGCCAAGCCGAGCTGGCAGAAGGACACGGGCTGCTCCAAGCGAACCGTCGCGGACGTGTCCGCGGTGGCCGACCCCGCCACCGGCGTGGCCGTCTACGACACGTACAACAACAACGGCGGCTGGAACGTCTACGGCGGCACCTCCGTCGCGTCCCCGCTGATCGCGGCCGTCTACGCGCTGGCCGGCACGCCGGCGGCGGGCACCAACCCGGCGTCCTACCTGTACGCCCACACCTCGGCGCTGAACGACGTGACCAGCGGCTCGACCGCGAGTTGCTCCCCGGCCTACCTCTGCACCGCGGAGGTCGGCTACGACGGCCCGACGGGTCTCGGCACGCCGAACGGCATCACCGCCTTCCAGAGCGGTTCTTCCAC
>NZ_BBPQ01000033.1:0-51661 GCF_000787855.1 Streptacidiphilus anmyonensis
GTGAGACATGAACAGAGCCACGGGAGTTCGCGCCGACAGGGATCGCCGACTTACCGGGGCAGGTCCTCGGCGTCTTGGGGGTGACGGTCAGGCGTCCAGGTGTTCGTGCCGCCCAGGTCGTAGACGTAGCGCGGTGCTCCGGTGGTGCCTGCGGTGCGGAACGGGTGGCCGTGGTCGTCGACGAGGAGGGTGCCCTGCCTGCTTCCCTGGCTCCACAGGAGTTCCAGGGTCCAGCTGACGTCGTGGTTCTTGGCGCCGGCGTCGATGTCGAGGACCTGCGGCTGGTTGTGGGACGCCTGCAGGGGGAACGCGAGGGCGGGGACCGTCGTGTCGCCCTGGATGCCCGGGGTCGGCCTGGCTGTGGGGGCCGTGGCGTCGAGGTCGATCGCGAAGGAGGCGGGGGTGACGCCCCCGCCGCAGCCTGTGCCCATGTTGAACGCGGACCAGTGCGGAGCAGGCCCCGCATGGCGGGCGTGGACGTAGAGGGCGTGCAGCACGACCGGCTCGTCGCCGGTGGCCTGAACGGTGAGTTCGAGTCGGAGGCGTCCGGCGGGCACGGCGCCGAGCCGAGCCGCCCAGGCCGCGGTCGCGTTCGGGTCCGGCGGCGCGGGCACGGAGCCGGGGGCGCGATCGGACAGGTACCAGCGGTCGCAGGGGTCGTCCCAGTTGTCGTCCAGCACGCTCACCTGAAGCGGGCTCGCGGCGGACGCATCCGGAGTCGGCGGCGCGGCGGAGCGCTGTGCGGCGGCGGCATGGCCGGAGACGGTGCGGGAGTTGGACGGTCCGGTGGGGACGGCAACCGCAGTCACGGCGACCACGGCGACCACGGCGGCGGTCGCGCCGATCACCGTCCAGGGCCGTCGCCACCACAGTGTGGTGCCGCTCGCTGCGGCGGGCTCCGCAGCGGCACGTCCGTCTGCTGCGGATGCGGTGGCTGTGCCGACCTCCTCACGGGTGGTCAGGTCCGACCCGGGCTCCGCGGGAACGGGAGCGGGAGCGGTGGGGGCCGGCTTCTGCTCACGGGCGGCATCAGCGACCAGCCACAGCCGGTGCAGCTCGACCAGCTCATCCGGTGTCGCCCCGCAGAGCCGGGCCAGGCGCTCGGCAAGAGCGAAGGACGGAGGCACGGTCGTGCCATGGCAATAGCGGTGCAGCGTGGAGTTGCTGACGCGCAGCCGCGTGGACAGCTGGCCGTAGCTCTTGCCCGAGCGGTCCTTCAGCGTCCGCAGCCGTGCGGCGAACTCCTGCGCTTCAACGGCCATTCCCGTCCCCCGATCCGCGAGCCGTTCCACGGCTCCAGCGTTTCCCCAGGTCAGAGTACCTGGAACGTTCCACTGTTCCACGACGGGGGGCGAACGGGGCTACGGCCGTGAAATCGACTGCAAGGTGGTGGCACCTCAGCCCACGGCGGACCGCCGGGCTGGGGACTGCACTTCGTTCCTTCGCTCTTCCTGGAGAACCACCATGCGCCCGTCCCACCTGCGAAGCCGCGGCGTCGTCCGTACGACCGCCATGACCGCCGCCGCCCTCGTGGCGTCCCTCGGCGCCGCGGTCGCCCTGGCCGTCCCGTCCGACGCCACCGCCGTCCACGCGGCCAAGTCGCCGACCGCACCGATCACGACCTGCACCGGCGGCGACATGAAGGTCACCGCCAAGACCGAGCCGGGACAGCGCCTGCTGCTCACGGCCACCAACACCGGCAAGCACACCTGCTACGCGTACGGCTATCCGTACCTGCGGTTCGGCGACGCCCAGGCCGCGCCGGGCGTCATCGCCGGCAGCATCCCGCAGGCGGTCGTCACCCTGACCGCGGGCGAGTCGGCCTACGCGCTGGTCCACACCGCGAGCCGCGGAGCCGGGCACAACCACGCCGTGCACACCTTGGAGGTGTACTTCGCAGGGCGCGACCAGCGCGGCTCGGTCGGCCCGGCGGCCCACGTCGCCCTCCCCAAGGCCGGCGTCCGGGTGGACGACTCGGTCCGCACCACCTACTGGCAGTCCACCGCGCGGCTCGCGCTGCGCTGGTAGCAGCGAAGCCGCCCGACTGCCCCGGCTGGGCCAGGAGACTGGTCCGGCCGGGGCAGGCGTCCGTCTCCCGCCGGACGGGGGTGGCGGGTTCAGTCCTGGAAGGTCCGCTCGTCCAGCAGATCCAGGTTGCGGAACACCGGGGGGCCGTCGCACAGCGCCGCGAGCTGTGTCGCGAACTCCGCCGTCTCCGGGCGGCCGGAGTTCTCCATCGCCTTCTCGTAGGAGGGGAACTCGACGATGTTCAGGTACACGTTCTCCTGGTCGCGGTCCCGGGCCTGAAAGGCCCGGGTCGCCAGGCGGTGGCCTGCGTTCTTCTCCACCCAGCCGTCGAGCAGGGCGTTGAACTCGTCGATGCGACTGGTCTTGTACTCGATGATCTGAACGAACCTCATGGCGGGACTCCTCGACTCGGAGGCGCGACGTACGCGCCTCCTCCAGCCTCCGCCCCGCCACGTTCACTGACGGGCAGCCTCGCCGCGTCCGTGCTCCCGCCCCACACATTCGGTGCATCCCCTGGACGGCGGCCGCACGGGCCGGGCTACGCTCGGGTCCCCAGGGGGAAGTCGACGGGCGGAGGACGACGTGCCGGAACCGGAGCCGCTGGACCGCGACCTGATCGACCCGACCGTGGCCACGCCGGCGCGCATCTACGCGTACCTGCTGGGCGGCGAGGATCACTTCCCGGTCGATCGCGCGGCCGCCGAGAAGGCCCTGGAGGCCATGCCGGTCCGGGATTTCGCCCGAGTCAACCGCGCGTTCCTGACCCGCGCCGTACGGCATCTGGCCGAGACCGGCCTGGACCAGTTCCTGGATCTCGGCATCGGCCTGCCCGCTCCCGGCAGCACGGCCGAGACCGCGCTGTCGGTGCGGCCAAGCGCACGGATCGTCGGGGTGGACAACGATCCGATCGTCCTGGCGCACGCCCTCGCCCGCCGCGGGGAGCCCGCGCCGTCCGGCGCGACGATCGTCGCCGGGGACGTCCGCCGTCCGGCGGAGATCCTGCAGCACCCCGAGGTGCGCGGCCGCCTGGACTTCGACCGGCCCGTCGCGGTGCTGCTGGTCGCCGTCATGCACTTCGTCACCGACGCGGACGACCCGTACGGCGCGGTGCGCACCCTGATGGACGCCGTCGCCCCGGGCAGCGTGCTGGTGCTGTCGCAGGTGACCTCCGACCTGGACCCGGAAGGCATGCGCGCGACCGCGAAGGCCTACGCCCGGTCGTCGGTGAAGACCGCCGTGCGGAGCAGCAAGGAGATCGCCGCGTTCTTCGACGGCCTGGAGCCGGTCGACCCCGGTCTGGTGATGCTGTCGCAGTGGCGGCCGGACGAGCACGTCCTCGCCGGGGACGACCGGATCGGGATGTACGGCGGCGTGGCGCTCAAGCGCTGACGCGCCGTGATGGCCTCGACGTGGTGATCCAGGGCTCCGCCGCCCAGGCCGGCACGGCTGCGTGACCTGCGGCAGCCTCCGCCGGAGGCGAGACCTCCGCCGGAAGCGGGACCTCCGCCCGGAGCGGGGAACGGAAGCCGAACCGTGAGCCGCACCGGAAGCCGAACCGGGAGCCCGCTCGGTGATCGTCCGTCGGCTCCGACTGTCACACGGATACCGCACTGCGGTGGCGTGGCCGGTCCCCACACGCGACGTTGGAGGGGTCTCGCTGCTCCATGAGGACTCGTCGATGGGCATCGTATGGGAACCGGTGGGCGTCGCGGGGAGGCAGGCCCCTTGGGCGAGGGCCTGGGGGACGCGCTCCTGGGCGCCCTGTTCACCCAGTCGCCCCTGGGGTTGCAGCTGTACGACCCGGAGTTGCGGCTGGTCCGGGTGAACTCGGCCGCACGGCTGGTGCGGGAGGTCCCCGACGACCGGATACTGGGGCGGTCGCTGCGCGAGATCCTGCAGTTGTTCGAGGTCACCGACTCCGACGTCGCCGAGCGGACGGCCCACCACGTGCTGGAGAGCGGACAGCCGGTCCTCGGCCTGCCGCTGCGGTTCCGGAGCCCCGAGGATCCCTCCGTCCAGATCGTCATCTCCGTGGGCTTGTTCCGTCTTGACCGTGCCGACGGGTCCGTGCTGGGACTCGCCTGCTCGCTCAGCGACGTGACGGCCCGTGTCCGAGCGGAGGCCGGTCTGCGCCTGCTGGCGGACGCCGCCGCGCGAGTGGGCACGACGCTCGACGTGTTCCGCACGGCGGAGGAGTTCTGCGAGGTGACCTGCCCCGCCCTGGCGGACACCGTCACGGTGGACGTCTTCGACGTCGTCCTGAGGGGTCAGGCGCCGTCCTCCGACTCGCCGGCCGGGAACATGACGATGAGACGCGCGGGATTCCGCTCGGTCGCCGGAGCGGAGACGCAGGGCGTCCCGTTGGTCGGCGAGGTGGACCTCTATCCGCCCGACACCCCCTACCGGACGGCGCTGGACACCCTGACGCCGACTCTGATCAGCCCACTGCGCGTGGACGACGGCTGGCTGGACCCCGGGCGTCGACGGGACGCGCGCATCATCGCCGCCGGCACGCACTCGATGATCACGATGCCCATCCGCGCCCGGGGACTCGTCCTGGGCCTGGCCTGCTTCTACCGCTGGCGCGATCCGATCCCGTTCGACCGTGCGGCCCTGGAGCTGGCGGAGCAGGTCACCGCGCACGCCGGCCAGTGCCTGGACAACGCCCGGCTGTACGGCAGGGAGCGTTCGGTGGCCCGGATCACGGCGGGCGGCCCCTCCCATCCGCGGACGTCGGTCGAGGCGGCGGCCGATCTGGCGCAGGCCTACCTGCCGACCGGCACCGGCGGGGGGTGGTTCGACGCGGTTCCCCTGTCAGGAGACCGGGTCGCCCTCGTCGCCGGTGACACGACCACCGGCTCCGCCGACCCCGCCGCCATGGGCGAGCTCCGCGCCGCGATCGAGGCCCTCTCCGACCTGGACCTGCCCCCGGACGAGATCCTGGAACGGCTGCACGGGCTCGCCAGCCGCCCCACGCAGGACATCGACGCCGAAGCGGCCGGCGACGCCCCGGACGCCGGGCAGCCGACCTGCCTCTACCTCGCCTACGACCCGGTCACCCGGCTGTGCACCACGGCCAGCGCGGGACATCCGCCACCTGTCCTGGTCCTGCCCGGCGGCGAGGTCGACGTCCTGAACGTCGACGCCGGACCGGCCCTGGGCCGAGGCCTGCCGCAGTACCGGGTCACCGAGCGGGTCCTGCCGGAAGGCTCGACGCTGCTCATCTACAACACCGCCCTCGTCGATGCCTCCACCGACGCCGCCGCCCCGCTGCCCGACCGCGTGGCCGAGGTCGTCGCCGTCCCCCGCGCCTCGCTCCAGGCCACCTGTGACGCCCTGGCCGCAGCCCTCGCGCCGGATCGACCGCAGCGCGACGCGTACCTGCTGCTGGCGCGCACCCGCGCGCTCGGTCCGGACCGGACGGGCGCCTGGACGCTGCCGAACTCCCCCGAGTCCGTCGGCGTGGCGCGGCGGCGTTCCGCCGAGCTGCTGAGGCGGTGGGGCATGGAGGGCGAGATCGTGGACAGCACGGCACTGATCGTCAGTGAACTGGTGACCAACGCCATCCGCTACGCCAAGGGACCCGTCGAGCTGCGGCTGATCCGCGGAGAGACGCTGGTGTGCGAGGTCTCCGACGGGAGCAACACCGCACCGCAGCTGCGTCGCGCACTGGACACCGACGAGAACGGCCGCGGCCTGTTCATCACGGCCCAGCTCACGCAACGCTGGGGCGTCCGGCCCTCCGACCGGGGCAAGACGCTCTGGGCGGAGCAGGCCCTCCCCTGACCGCGCTGGGTCTGCGAGCGAGCGTGCTCAGTCGTGCCGAGTGGGGCTCAGTGGTGCTCGGTCGGCTCGGTGTCCCGCTGCGCGGGCAGGCGCTCGACCAGGACCGTCACCGCCTTGACCAGCTCGACGAGCAGCTCGCGGTCGGAGAGGGTGTCGGCCGCATCGGCGGGGGCGTGCGGGCCGACCGCCGCCCGGTGCTCGGCGAGGACCTTGAGGCTGCTGACGATCCGGTCCGGGAGTTCCCGGTCCGAGGGCGTCCGCAGGAAGCTCCAGGCCTTGACCACCCGTGCCCGGGTCGACGGGAGGACCGCGAAGACGGCCAGCAGGAACACGTTCGCCGCGGCGACCACGGCGACGCCGAGGCTGCAGACGTCGACCCAGCCCGCTGTCGGTGTGAAGAACGGATGGGCCGTGCCCAGGGCCCACAGCAGAAGCAGCGGCGCCGCCACCGCGCTCAGGTCGACCGCGCTGAGCGCGAAGACGATCGCCTTGGTCCGCGCGCCCGTCGGCAGGTCCCCGCCCAGCACGATCCCCAGCCCGGCGAAGCCGATGGTGAAGCAGACGGCCAGCGTGCCGGCGAGCGTGCTGAGGAACAGCGACGGGTCGGCCGACGGGCCGACGGCGACAAGCGACATGGACTCCCCCTCCGTCCCTTCCAGCGTGCCAGGCCCCAGCGACATCGGGCAGACCCTCGCGCACCGATCTCCGGAAACCGGACCCGCCCGCGCAGCCGATCCTCCTCCGTCGCGCGCAGGCGGGTGCGTCATTCGCCAGCGGGAAGGGCGCCGGGCCTTCTCAGTAGCCGCCGGCCGGCCGTCCGCCGCGGGTGCCGGACGACGACGCGGCCGAAGCTCTTCTTGCCCGTCAGCTCGATCCGCAGCGCGATCGGCGCGCCAGGGGCTGGAACCTGACGGTTCCTGACCTTGCTGAACTCCAGGCTCAGACCGTAGGGATCGACCACGATGCCGGGCCCGACGACCAGCGTCAGGTTCTTGCCGCGCATGTCCATGTCGATCTGCAAGGTGTCGTGCGTGATCACCGCCTGCGTGAAATCGAGGGTCACGTCGCACCACTCCACGCAGAGCTCCAACCGTCGCGGCACCACCCACGGGCCCACCCGCTTGACCGCGCTGAACCTGTGCTCGATGCGCAGGAGGTCCCTGGCCTCCACGGCCCCGCCGGCGAAGACCGACACGGGCGGCAGGTCGGCGGTGAGCTCGGCCAGCTCGACGACCGTCCGCGCGGACAAGGCGGCTTCCAGGCGCTCGTCCAACTCGTCGGAGGTCAGTCGGCCGTCCCCGGCCGCGACACGCAGCAGGTCGACCGTCCGGTCCCGGTCGGCATGGGAGGCCCGCAGCTCCGGCAGCGGGCCGCGGGCGGGGCCGGGGCCGTTCCCGGCGGGCGAGGTCTCTCCCGGCATACGTCCCGTCCTGAGCTCGACGACTGTCTTCGCGCGCAAGCTGACGGCGCGGACGGGAACTAACGCTATATCGCGATACGGGTTACCGCCAGGCCTCTCGGAGGGACGCTCAGGGGCGGCCCAACGCTCGGGGGCGGCAAGGGCGCTAAAGCCGGGTCAAGAAAGGCGTCCGGGACATTTCGGCTGCGTCAGGATTCCGGCTCCCGCTTGCGGTCGCAGGTTCCGGCTCGCTGTGATGGTCCGCATGGACCTCCTTCGCAGCCTCGTCCGCGCGGTCACCGCGCCGGGCTGCTCCGCCGTGGCCACGGCCCGGCTCGAGGACCGTCCGCCTCATCGCGCGCGCTGACGCTGCGTGCAGCACTCCCGTGCGCGCCCACCTCTCCACCACGGCTCGCTCCGCGTGGAGTCACCTCATCTCACCCTTCGAATGGATCGACGTGTCCACTGACACCTTCGCCTTCGCCGACCGCACCGCCCTGGTCACCGGCGCCACCAACGGACTGGGACTGCAGACCGCCCTGCGACTCGCCCTCGGCGGCGCCCGCGTGATCGTCCACGGGCAGACCCCGCAGAACACCGAGACCGCCGTCGCCGCACTCGCCGAACTCGGCGCACCGACCGGACGCCTGGAGCAGGCCGCCGCCGACTTCCGCCACCTGGACCAGGTACGCGCGCTGGCCGCCCACCTGGCCGAGCACCACGAGCGGCTCGACCTGCTGGTGCTCAACGCCGGCATCGCCGCCCCCGAGCGGCGCACCCTCACCGAGGAGGGCAACGAGCTCAGCTTCCAGGTCAACTACCTGGCCCCCTATCTGCTCACCCGGCTGCTGGAACGCCCGCTCGCCCGCGGCGCCGACACCCGCATCGTGGCGCTGGGCTCCTCCCTGCACCGCACCGCCAACATCGACTGGACCGACCTCACCCGCGCCAAGCGCTACTCGCGGATCGCCGCCTACGGCCAGTCCAAGCTGGCGCTCACCACCTTCGTCACCGCCCTCGCGCACTGGCTCCCGGCCGGACACACCGCCGTGACCGTGCACCCCGGCGTCGCCGAGACCGCCACCCGCCCGCTCTACGGCACCGTCGGCCGCCCGTCCGGCGAGGTCGCCGAGACCGTCGTCGCCCTGAGCGACCCGGGCTTCGCCGTCGTCAACGGCGCCTACTACGAGGGGCTGGAAGTCGGCCGCACGGGCCAGCAGGTCAGCGAGAAACGCTCGGTGGACCGCCTGCTCAAGCTGAGCGAGAAGCTCACCGCCGCACTCGAACCCGCCGTCTGAAGGTGCACCACACCACCTTCCACCGACCGCCGCACACCCCGAGGAACCCCGAAGAGATGTCCAAGCGCGCCCGCAAGAAGCACGACCGCCGCAAGAAGGCCGGCAACCACGGCAAACGCGCGAGCTCCTGACAGAGCCCCGCCGCGCACCCCGACCGGCCCGGGACGCGCCCCTGACGGGCGCGTTCCGGGCCGGCGTCGTCCGCCGGTCCCGCCCGGGGAGGGTCCGTCAGGTCCTGCCCTCGCGCTCCTGTGCGATCCGCAGGACCGTGGAGCCCGGCTGGGACGTACTGGCCCATCGGGCCCGGACGACGCGAAAGCCGGCCCGCTCGACCGCGTCGCACACCAACTCGTCGTCGTCCACGACCATGCGGACCTCCCCGCGCCGGTCGAGGCCGCGCACGGCCTCCAGTTTGATCGTGCGGGCCGGACGCCGGTCGCTGTCCGCGCGCATGCACAGGCGTCCTTCCGGCAGGCCGTGACGGGCCAGCCAGGCCAGCGTGTCGCGGCGGCAGCGCTCGGGCCGGCCGGTGAGGTACACGACCTCGCAGTCCGCGGCGGCCTCCAGGACCAGCCGCACGCCCTGCGCGAGTGGTGGGTCCCTGTGCAACGCCGCGAAGAAGCCCTTCCAGTCCCGGGGCTGCCGTTCCAGGAAGTGCTGCCGGTGCCCCGTCTCGGCGAGGGTGCCGTCCAGGTCGAAGACGGCCAGGGGCCTGGCGGTGCTCGTCGTCTGCGTCACGCCGAACACGATAGAGCCACTCGAACGATCAATCGCATCCCCTACAGCCCGAGCTCGGAGAGCCCGGGGTGGCCGTCGGGCCGGCGGCCCGAGGGCCAGTGGAACATGCGCTCCCCCTCGGCGATGGGCAGGTCGTTGATGCTCGCATGGCGTGCTCGCATGAGGCCGGCGTCGTCGAACTCCCAGTTCTCGTTCCCGTAGGCCCGGTACCACTGGCCGGAGTCGTCGTGGCACTCGTAGGCGAACCGCACGGCGATGCGATGTCCGTCGAACGCCCACAGCTCCTTGATCAGGCGGTAGTCCAGCTCCCGCTCCCACTTCCTGGTCAGGAACTTCACGATCTCGTCCCGACCGGTGAGGAACTCCGCGCGGTTGCGCCAGCGCGAGTCGGGCGTGTACGCGAGGGCGACCTTCTCGGGGTCGCGACTGTTCCAGCCGTCCTCGGCCTGGCGGACCTTGGCGATGGCCGTCTCCCGGCTGAAGGGCGGGAGCGGGGGGCGCTGCTCGGACATGTGGCACTCCTCTGGCTCGGTTCGGTGAGAACGATCGTTCTCAGCGGCATGCCCCTACACTAGGAGAACGATGGTTCTCACAGCAAGGGACGGAAACTCTTGGACACCGATCCGACGCGCGAGCGGATCCTGGACGCCGCCGAGGAGCTCTTCTACGCCCGAGGGATCCAGGGCGTCGGCATGGACGTGATCCGTGACGCCTCAGGCGTCACGCTGCGGCGCCTCTACCAGTTCTTCCCCTCCAAGGGCGATCTCGTCGAGGCGTACCTCGCGCGCAGGGACGCCCGTTGGCTCGACAGCCTCGTGGCGCATGTCGAGACGAGCGCGGACACCCCGGAGGAGCGGATCCCCGCCGTCTTCGACTGGCTGGAGAGCTGGTTCGCGCGACCCGACTACCGGGGCTGCGCTTTCGTCAACTCCTTCGGCGAGCTGGGCGGCACGTCCCCCCAGGTCGCGGCCGCGGCCCGGCGTCACAAGGAGGCGTTTCACGCCTACCTGCGAGGGCTCGCCACATCGGCCGGGGCGACCGAAGACGTCGGCGCCCAGATCGCCCTGCTGGCGGAAGGCGCCATGACCACCGCGGCCATCTCGGGCACGCCCTCGGCGTCCCGTCAGGCGAAGCAGGCGGCGCGGCTTCTCCTGACGCTCGACACGCACCGCACCCGCACGCCCACCGGCGCCCGCACCGCGGGCTGACTGCCGCTCCGGGCGCGCGGACGGGCACACGCTGCGTGATCCACCCGGTCGGGCCGTTCGACGGGCGCTTCCGGCCCGATGTTGCTGAGCTGGGCCCACCCGAGAACCGATCCGAGGAGTGCGCCATGCCGCAGAACGAGATGATCCCGCGCGACCGGGGCGACGACCCCGTCGTCTTCCAGGCTCCCGAGGAGTCGGACAGCTCGGACGACGACTTCCTCGACGACCTGAACATCGTGCTGGCGGAGGACTGACCGCGGATCGCTCCCCCGGGCCTGACCCGCGCACCCGGCGTGATCCCGACGCCGAGGGCGCGGGTCAGGCCCGCTTCATCGTCCCGGCCGTGATGACGCCGCCCTCGACCCGGTAGACGGCGTCGAACCGTGTCGCGGTGTCGTCGCTGTGGACGGCGACGATCCTGAAGCTGACCTGCTCCCCGTCGACGGATCCGATCGCGCACGACATGTTCGTGGTGTCCGCGTACCCCGTGCTGAACGTCGTCCACGACGGAACCATGTTCCTGCCCCCGAGATCCGCCCAGGCGTGCCGCAGCTCGTGCGCGCTGACGGCCTGGCAGAACGCCTGGACCACCGCGGCCGGCGCGGAGTCGGCGACGGGCGTCGGACTGCCCGACGGCGACGCCTGAGGCGCTGGTGCAGTCGCCCCCGCGGCGGTGTGCGACGAGCCGAAGACCTGCCCCAGTAGCCAGGTCGTCCCGCCGAAGCCGAGCGCGGCGAAACCCGCGACACCCAGGACCAGGCCGGTCCGTCTCGCCGCAGGCATGTTCGATATCCCCATGAATCAACCCCCCGCGCGGATGCTAGCGCGGTTCCTGCGCCCAGCCCCAATCAGCCACCAGCGCGACCCCCACCGTCGCAACCCCTGGGGCGATCACAGGTTCGGCGCCGACTGCACGACCTCATCCATCAACTGGCGGAGGCTCGCGCGCGTCGCGTCGTCGAGCCCGGACAGCGTGATCGAGTAGTCGGACCCGCCCCGCACCGAGATCGTGACGGCGGCGTCGCCGTGCGCGATGCGCGTGATCAAGGCGATGTGGATGCGGTTCCCCTGCCGGGCAGCGTGGCCGAAGAGCTCCAGCACCCGCCCGTCGAAGGAGATCACGCTGTTACCAGCGACGATGTCACGCGGAACGGATTCCATGACCAGCGATCATAGACGGCTGCTCGGCGGCGCGGGCGGCTGCCGAGGGCGCGGGTGTCGTACGGTTCGGGCGTGACCGCAGACCGTGTTCCCTCCGTGCCCGACGACTTCGTCGTACCGCGCGCCCTGATCACGGCGGACTTCCGTCTGGAGCCGCTCGGGCCGCAGCACAACGCGTCAGACTTCGCCGCGTGGACCTCCTCGGTCGACCACATCCGCGCCACGCCCGGCTTCGAGGGGACGGGCTGGCCCCCGGCCGGGGGTATGAGCCCCGCGGAGAACCTGGCCGACCTGGAACGCCACGCAGCCGACTTCGAGGAGCGCTTCGGCTTCACCTACACGGTCCTGGACCCGGAGGGGCACGTCGTGGGCTGCGTGTACATCTACCCGTCCCGATCCGACCCCTCGCTCATGAGGGTCAGGTCCTGGGTGACGGCACGCCGCGCCGACCTGGACGCCCCGCTCCGCGACGCGCTGTCCGCCTGGCTTGCCGACCACTGGCCCTTCAGCCGGGTCTCGTACCGCTAGTCGGCGACACCTGGCTGATCACCGCCACCCGCGCCGCCCGCGCCGTCCGCGCCCGAGTCCGTCCCGGTCCATCCGGCAGGGCCGGGAGGAGCGCTCGAAGGCCGTGAAAACATGGGCAATTCATGTGCTCCGAGCGCGGTTGACCAGGGCTTCTGTCGAACCTACGTTTTTGCGCACCACGGGAGCCGACGCAGTCGGCTCCCGTTGCGGGGCCTGTCGAGACAACGCGCCATCATCACCTCCACCGGACAGGCTTCTCGGACCCTGACCAGAGGACGCCCATGCCATCTCGCACCCCGCGGCGGTGCCGGACCGCGCTCGCGGCCCTGCTGCCGACCGCCCTGGCGCTCACCGTCTTCGGCGCCGGTGCCGCGCCGCCCGCTCACGCGACGACCCCCACGTACACCATCACCACCGGGGCGACGGGCAGTTACGCCTTCGCCGACGACACGCCCGCCTACCCCTACATCGACAGCGACGGCACGTTCTACTTCCAGTCCTCGCACTCCCTGTACGGGGGAAGCCAGGGCCGCTCCTGGCAGTTCTGGACCGGCACGGACATGGACACGAAGGTCTCCAAGGCCGCGATCTCCTCCGCCGCCGACAACGCCGACACCACCGTGCGCTGCAACAACAGCCCGACGGGCCTGGAGGCCACCAACGACCCCGCGGGATCGCAGACCTCGGGCTACGCCGAGCGGAACTACTGCGACCTGATCGGCGTCTGGGTCGACCCGGACAGCGGCACCTGGTACGGCGCGGTGCACGACGAGTTCACCCCCTCGCCGTTCCACGACGGGCTGCACTACGACTCGATCGACTACGAGCAGTCCTCCGACCACGGCGCCACCTGGACGATCACGAGCCACATCATCACCTCGCCGTTCAGCACGGTGCGCGAGAACGACCAGCTGTGGACCCCGGCCTCCGACGGCAGCGTGCGCATCGGCGCCGGCAGGTGTCTGGACGTCACCGGGGCTGGCACGACCGCCGGGACCGCCGTCGGCACCTACGGCTGCAACGGCCACGCCAACCAGACGTGGACCGTCACCGGCGGCACGCTGGTCAACCCCGCGTCGGGCCTGTGCCTGACCGCCTCGGGCACAGCGGCCGGCTCCACCTTCACCCTCGAACCCTGCGGGACCGCCGCCACCCAGGACCTCACCACGCCCTCGTCCGGGACCGACGGGCAGATCCACCTGGCCGCGGACTCCGGCCTCTGCCTGGACGGCTCGAACGCGCTGCAGCTGGCCGCCTGCAACGACCCGACCGTCGACGGGCGCACGCAGTTCCCCGGCCAGACGTACTACTACGGCGACGGCGACCCGAAGCTCTTCGTCGACAACGCCTCCGGCTACTTCTACCTCTACTACGACACCCAGATCCTGAACCAGGCGGGCGGCGGCCGGGTCGACCTCGGTCACGTCGCACGGGCCCCGATCTCGGGCAAGATGGCACCGTCCTCGTGGCACAAGTGGTACGACGGCGCCTGGACCCAGCCCGGCGTCGGCGGCAAGGAGGCGGACCTGATCCCCTCCGACGGGACCTCCGCCGGATACCTGGACGACGCCTACGACCCGGCGAACACCGGCACCACCGCCCAGCAGCTCGCCGCCGGCCAACTGCCCAGCGCCCCGCCGCTGGCCTGGATGGACGTCGCCTACGACGCCTACCTCGGTCAGTACATCAGCATGGCCCGGCCGGAGAACCCCACCACCTCCAGCCCGCTGCACATCTACGCCACCTCCGACCTGTCCACCCAGAAGTGGGTCGACATCGGCACGGTGACCAACCCCAGCGGCGGCGCCTGGTACCGGTCGATGCTGGACGGCGTCAGCAAGACCGCCAACTACCTGGTCGGCAAGACGTTCCGCGACTACTGCATGTACAGCTGCACCCCCACCAGCGGCACCGAGTGGGTCTCCACGACGATCGACACCGCGTCAACCAACCTGCCCGCCCAGCCGGTCGACCCGGGTACCGGCTACCAGATCGCCGCCGGGGACGGGCAGTACCTGGCCGAGGCCGGCGGCAGCCTGACGACCACCACCGCCACCGGCACCGCCCCGGCGGCGCAGAGCTGGACCTTCACCCCGACCGGCGACGGGTTCTTCACCATCGCCAACGCCGCCTCGGGGCAGGACATCGGGGTCGACGACACGGCCGACTCCGGCCGCGCGTGGGGCGCTCCGCTCACCCTCGGCAGCAACGCCAGCACCAGCGTCGGCTACCAGTGGTTCGTCCAGACGGTCACCGACACGGGCCTGCCCTCCGGCAGCTACCGGCTGGTCAACCGCTACAGCGGCCAGGCGCTCAGCCTGACGTCCGGCGCCGGCGGCGTCGTCACGGCGCCCCAGCGCGACTGGGCCAACGCCGGGAGCGCCGGGGACACCCACCCGGTGGACGCCCAGACGCTGACCTTCCCGGCCGGCTCGACCAACCTGATCCCAGGCGGGGACTTCGAGTCCGGCAACCTGCCGGGCTGGAACGCCGTCGACGCCGCCGTGGTCACCGACGCCGCCGCGCACAGCCCGACCCACGACCTGCGGCTGCAGTCCGGGGCCGGCCAGTACGCGACGATGGAGTACACCGTCAGGGGGCTGTCGCCGAACACCACCTACACCTATTCCGGCTGGGTGCGCGCCGACTCCGGCGCCTCCACCAGCTTCGGTGTGAAGAAATTCGGTGGCGCCCAGGTGAGCGCACACACCTCGGCCACCGGCTGGACCCGAGAGTCCGACACCTTCACCACCGGCGCCGCCGACACCTCCGCCACGGTCTTCTGCTACCTGCCCTCCGCGTCGTCCACCTCCACCTGTGACGACCTGAGCCTGACCGTCGGGTAGGAGTCGTGCGCCCGAAGGGGCGTTGACCGGCGGTGGATCATGGGAAATCCTGGCGGAGCGGAGCCCACGCGGCACCGCTCCGCCAGGTGCACGACCAGGGAGTACGCATGACCGGCCCGGCTCACGGACCCGCCGGGGCCTCGGCCCCGCAGGTCAGGGGGCTGAAGTTCCGCACCCTGGCGGACCGCCTGCGGCGGGAGATCGCGGAGGGGGTCTGGCCGGCGGGCAGCCGGCTGCCGACGGAGCAGGACCTGGCCCGCGCCCACGGGACGTCCGTGAGCACGGTCCGCCGGGCGGTCGCCGACCTGGTCGACGAGGCGCTGGTCGTCCGCCGCCAGGGCTCGGGCACCTACGTGCTCCCCCCGAAGGCGGCCGCCCGACGCGCCGCCCTGATCGGCGTCATCGTCCCCCACGCCGCCTTCTACTACCCGAGAGTCCTGCGCGGCGTCGAGGAGGAGCTGACGGCGGCGGGCGCCTCGTCGCTCACGGCCTGCTCGAACTACGAGCAGGCCCAGGAGAACGGCGCCCTCGCGGACATGCTGGAGGCGGGCGTCGACGGTCTGCTGCTCGCCCCGACGCTGACCGGGCCGGAGCCTCCCGGCGCGTACCTGGCCCGGCTGGCCGAACTGCCGGTTCCGACCGTGCTGATGGAGCGACGGGCGAGCAGCCTCGGCGACACCAACGACAGCGTCTGCACGCACCACGAGGCGGGCGGCTACGACGCCGTCCGGCACCTGGCCGGGCTCGGTCACCGGACCGTCGGCCTGGTGCTGCGCCTGCACAGCCCGACGACCGAGCCGGTCCGCCTGGGCTTCCACGCGGCCGTCCGCGAAATCGGCATCACCGGCACCGAGTTCTGGGCCGCGCGCGAGGAGTGGAGCCCGGTCGCGGCCGACCGCTGCCTGGCCGAACTGCGCCGTGTCCGCGCGACCGCCGCGGTCTGCTTCGGCGATCTGCAGGGGGCCCTCCTGGAGGCCGCCGCCGCACGGGTCGGACTGCGCGTCCCGGAGGACCTGTCGCTCGTCGCGTACGACGACGAGACCGCCGACACGGCCAGGGTCCCGCTGACCGCCATGGCCCCGCCCAAGCACCTGCTGGGTCGCACGGCCGCCGCCCTGCTCCTGAACCGGCTCGAGCACCCGGACGATCCGCCGCGCCAGATCCTGCTCCGGCCGACGATCACCGTCCGCGGCTCCTGCGGAGCCGCCGAACCGGACGCCGACGCCCTGTGCTCGGGACCGGTCGCCGCAGTCGAGCCCGTCTGATCACCGCTCGCGCGGGATTTCCGGATGCCTCGATCGTCTCCAGATCGAGTGATACTAATTGCTCTGGACAGTGCACCGTCCGCCCGCGGTCCGGGCGGAGGGAGGATGCGAGGAGTCATGACCATCACGGCCGAACAGCGGCGCGCCCAGATCCTCGACGCGGTCCGGGAGCTGGGCACGGTCCGCGTGGTGGACCTGGCCGAGCGGATCGGCATGGCCCCGGTCACGGTGCGCAGGGACGTCGCCTTCATGGCCGACAGCGGGCTGCTGCGACGCTCGCACGGCGCCGTCTCGCTGCCGCGCGACGAACGGTCCTCCGCCGCTGCACCCGGTCGCGAGCTGGTGGTCGGCATGCTCGTGCCCACGGTCGGCTCCTACTTCGACGAGGTGATCGACGGTGCGCGCCGGGCGGCCGCCGCCGCGGGGGCCAGGCTGGTGCTGGGCATCGCCTCCTACGAGTCGGGCGAGGACATCGCCCAGGTCGAGCAGCTGCTCGACGCCGGCCTGAACGGGATGCTGCTCACTCCCAACTGGCGCCCGGACACCGACGACGCCGACGGCGCGGACGCCGCCTGGTTGCGCGAGCTGCCGGTGCCCGCCGTGCTGACCGAACGGATCGCGCCGCCGCAGAGCGCCGCGGCCGCGCTGGACTCCGTCGGCTCGGACCACCATCACGGGGTGCTGCTGGCGCTGCGTCACCTGCGGTCGCTCGGTCACGAGTCCGTCGCGCTGGTCGCCCGCCAGGACAGCTGGACGTCCCACCAGGTCCGGGTCGGCTACGCCGAGGGCGTCCGGCTGCTGGGCCTGGAGCCGTACCCGGTGATCGACGTCAAGCGTCCCAGCCTCGACTCCGACGCCGTCGCGGCGCGGGTCGCGGAGGCCGTGGCGGGAGGCGTGCGCGCGGTGCTGGTGCACAACGACCAGGAGGCCATCCAGCTGACGCCGCTGCTGCGGGCCCGCGGCCTGCGCGCCCCCGACGACGTGGCGCTGATCTCCTACGACGACGTCTTCGCCGCGCTGGCCGCTCCCCCGCTGACCGCCGTCTCCCCGCCCAAGCGCGCGGTGGGCGCCGCCGCGCTGGACCTGCTGATCCGCCGGCTCGGCGAGGGCGACAACCTGCCGGTTCACCATGTCCGGCTGCTGCCCGAGCTGAAGATCCGCACCTCCTGCGGCGGCGGAACCGGCGCCGAGAGCCGCTGACCCCACAGCCGCGTCCCCGTGAGGGCCCCGACTGCGGGGTCAGCCCTCAGCACAGCGGCACGCAGCCTCAGCGGCTTCAGCGGCTTCAGCAGAGGGCGCCGCAGGAGCCGCGGACGTTGAGCGCGGGCAGCAGGTCGACGCGGCGCGCGGGCACCGTCGCGCCGCCCTCCAGGCGGCGCAGCAGCAGCTCCATCGCGGTGGCGCCGACGGCGCGCCGGGGCGGTGCCACTGCCGTCAAGGGCGGGGCGGCGAGGGCGGCGAACACGTCGTCGTAGGAGATCAGCGCCACGTCGTCGGGCACCCGCAGGCCGCGGGCGCGCAGCAGCATCGGGAGCTGGACGGCTTCGTGGTCGTTGTGCACCAGCACGGCGTGCACTCCCTCTCCGGCCAGGTGCGCGATCCGGTCGGCCAACCGCACGACCTCGGCCTGCCCGGCCTCCGGGCTTTGCGGATCGCGGACATCGAGGACCGGAAGCGGCGTCATCCCCAGGTGCCGGACGCCCTCCGCGTAGCCGGCCCGCACCTGGTGGGCGGTCCAGCTGTCGTCGCGGGCGGCGAGCAGCACGGAATCGTGGCCGAGCGAGGCCAGGTGTCGCAGGGCGAGGAGGACGCCGTGGCGGTGGTCCGAGGCGACCGAGTCGAGGTCGGCCGCCCGCCGGCCCGGCTCGGCCCGGCGCTCGACCAGCACCGCCGGGACCGGCAGCTCGGCCAGCCAGTCGAGGCCGCCGCGAGCCTCGGGCGACCAGTTCGGGCTGAGCAGCAGCCCGTCCACGGACTCCTCGAGGAGGTGGGCCACCTGGGCCTGGTCGTCGCGTGCCCCGTAGGCGGCGATCCCGAGGACGAGCCGGGCCCCTCCGGCCGCGGCGCGGGCCCCGCCGATGATCTCGTCGAAGTACGAGCCGACCGTGGGGACCAGCATGCCGACCGACGGCACAGGGCGGGCCGACGCCGCTTCGGACGCTTCGGGCGCCGCGGGTACTTCGGGTGCTGCGAGCGCTGCGGACGCACCGACGGTGACGGCGCCGTGCGACCGGTGCAGCTGCCCGGCGACGGCCAGCGCGGTGAGATCCCGGCGCAGGGTCACGGCCGACATCTCCAGGCGGTCGGCGAGCTCGACCACCCGCACCGTGCCGAACTGGCGCACCGCACTGAGGATCTGAGCCCGCCGCTCCGACGCCGGAAGGGTCACGGGACACCTCTCCTCCGTGCGGACGGACCATGGACGATCAAACGCTACCATTCGATCCGCCTGCGATCACATAGTCCCAGTCGAGACCATTCGCGTCACGATGCATTGACGCTCGCGTGGAAAGCGCTTACCTTTCCACCCACCATCGGCACGGAGGGTTCGATCAAGGAGGACCTCATGGCAAGGATGATGAGCCGTCGTCAGCTGCTGCAGTTCGGCGGTACGGCCGCCGCCGCAGCCGCCGTCACCCCGTTCCTACGCCCCTCCTTCGCCTTCGCCGCCGACACCTACGACGCGATGCGGACGACGTGGGTGGGCCTGCTCACCGGCAGCGGGTTCGACGCCACCGCGGCGCCGTTCTCCACCGCGCTCGCCACCCTCGGCTCCCAAGCGGGCTCGGACCAGTCCTCGATGGCTCCGGCCACCGGCTCGCTCTGGCCCGACCTGCCGATCGGCTCCGTCTCCGCCAACGTCACCAGCAGCTACTCCCGACTGAAGACCATGGCCCTGGCCTACGTCCAACCGGGCACCGGCCTCACCGGCAGCGCCTCGCTCGCCTCCGCGGTCACCACCGGGCTCGACTGGCTGTACAGCCATGCCTACACGCCGACCACGACCAGCTACGACAACTGGTGGGACTGGCAGATCGGCGCCCCGCAGGCCCTGTTGGACACCGCCCTGCTGCTGTACCCCTCCCTCTCCTCGACGCAGCTCGCGAACTACTGCGCGGCGGTCGACCACTCCGTCCCCGCCTCGACCGTCGCCACGTACAGCGGCACCAGCACCGGCGCGAACCGGGTGGACCTGTGCCGCGTGCTGATGCTGCGCGGCGTGCTCGGCAAGAGCTCCGCCCCGCTGACCACCGCCCAGACCGCGCTGTCGCCGGTCTTCCCCTACGTGCTGAGCGGCGACGGCTTCTACGCGGACGGCAGTTTCGTCCAGCACACCTACATCCCCTACACCGGCACCTACGGGGACGTGCTGCTCGGCGACATCAGCAAGCTGCTCACGCTGACCGCAGGGACCACCTGGGCGATCACGGACCCGGACGTGCAGAACATCTTCACCGCCGTCACCGCCTCCTACGCGCGCTTCCTCTACAACGGCCTGATCATGGACGGCGTCTGCGGACGCGCGGTCAGTCGCGGCGTCCAGCTCAGCGATCCGCTGCGGATCCAGCAGGACGACAACACCCGCGGCCACGGCGTCGTCTCGGACATCCTGCGGCTCGCCGAGTCCGGCGCGGCCCCCGCCGCGCAGTCCGCGGCCTGGAAGTCGATGGTCAAGGGCTGGCTGCAACGCCAGTACTACGAGCCGATCCTGAAGGACGCCGGTGTGCAGATCCCCGAACTCGCCCGCGCCCAGGCCCTGCTGAACGACTCCACCGTCACCGCCACGGCGGAGCCCGTGAACAGCGTGGTGCTCGGCATGGACCGCGCGGTCCACCGGCGCGCGGGCTGGGCGGCGCAGCTGAGCATCTGCTCGTCCCGCACCACGTTCTACGAGACCGGCAACGGCGAGAACCTCAAGGGCTGGCACCAGAACAGCGGGATGCTCTACTGGTACGGCGACACCTACGGCGACGGCCAGTACGCGGACGCCTTCTGGCCGACCGTCGACCCGTACCTGCTGCCCGGCACCACCGTCTCCACCCTCGCCCTCGCCGACGCGGCCGGCGGGGCCTGGGGAGCGTCCCACCCGGACACGGCCTGGGCCGGCGGTGTCACCGACGGCACCTACTCCGTCGTCGGCCAGGACGTGCGGGGGCTTCAGTCCACCCTCACCGGCAGGAAGTCCTGGTTCCTGCTGGACGACTCGATCTACTGCCTGGGCGCGGGGATCACCTGCGCCGACGGGACGGACGTCCGGACGACCGTCGACAACCGCAACCTGGGGACGGGCAACAGTCAGGTCTTCACCGTCGACGGCGCCACGCAGCCGACCACCCTCGGCTGGACCCAGACCTTCACCGACCCCGGCTCCATGGCGATCGGCGGCATGGGCGCCTGGGTCTTCCCCGAGGGCGGCACGGTCCACGTCCAGCGCACGGCCCGCAGCGGCGCCTGGTCCGACGTCAACACCGGCTCGTCCACCGCCCCGCTCACCCGCAACTACCTCTCCCTGTGGTTCGACCACGGCACCGACCCCAGCGGCGCGGGCTACTGCTACCAGCTGATGCCGGGCGCGACCGCCGCGCAGGCCGCCGCCCGCGCGGCGAGTCCGAACGTCAGCGTCCTGGCCAACACCTCCACCGCCCAGGCCATCAGCTGCTCCTCGCTCGGCCTCACCATGGCCGACTTCTTCGCCGCCGGCAGCGCTGGACCGATCACGGTCGACGGTCCGTGCTCGGTGCTGATGCGCGAACAGGGCGGCAGCATGACGGTGGTGGTGTCCGACCCCACCCGTGCCTCCACCACCGTCAAGGTGACGATCGCCCGCAGCACCTACGCGTCCGCCACCTCCACCAGCGGGGTGACCGTGCTGTCGACCTCCGGCCAGGTCGTGCTGCTCGCCGAGACCGGCGGCACCCACGGCGCGGGCCGCACCGCCACGCTCAGCTCCTCCGGCACCGCGCCCGCGAACGCGACCGCCGCCCGGCTGGGCGCCGTCGCGACCGCCTACGTCCGCGACGGCTCCTACGCCGCCACCAACTACGGCGACGCCACCACCATGGTGGTGAAGAACGCCAACGCCTCAGACAACGGCTACAACCGCAGGTCGCTGCTGAAATTCGACGTCTCCGGCGTCAGCGGCGCCGTCTCCCGCGCCGTGCTGTGGGTCTACGGCAACGTGCAGGACTCCGGCGGGACGACGACCACCCTCCAGGCGTTCGGCACCTCCTCCGACACCTGGACGGAGTCGACGGTCACCTGGGACTCCGCGCCCGCCGTCACCACCGCGTTGGGAACCGGGATGATCTCGACCGGAGCCGACTGGGTCGCCCTGGACGTCACCGCCGCCGTCGCGGCGGCACAGACCGGCGCGGGCGGCGACGGCACGGCCTCGCTGGCCGTCTTCGAGCCTCTCGGCGCCGCCGGCCTGGCGACGGTGCTGAACACCAGGCTGAGCACCGCCAACCCGCCCCGACTGGAGGTGGTCGGCAGCTGACCGACCGCCGGAACAGATGCCGCCCGCTGCTTCGACGAGCAGCGGGCGGCGCCGGTTTCGCGGTGCGGTCCTCAGCCTCCGAGACCGGCTCCCAGCCGGGCCAGACAAGCGGCGCCCGACGCGAGCAGCGGGGCCAGCGGAGCGGCGTCCGGGTACCAGGGGGCCTCGTACTCCCAGGAGACCCAGCAGTCCGAGGGCAGCAGGCGGAGGCAGTCGGCGACCGGCAGCGTGCCCGCGCCGAGCGGGAGCGGGGTGAGGTCGCCCGGCCCGAGGACGTCCTTGACCTGGACGTAGCCGAGGTGGGACCGCAGCGCCTCCCAGCTCTGGGACGGCGTCTCCCCGGCCAGTCGGGTGTGCAGCAGGTCCCACAGCGCGCCCACGGCCGGGGCGTCGACGAGGTCGAGCACACGGGCGACGTCGCGCCCGGCGCGGTGCGAGTCGTGGGTCTCCAGCAGCACCCGCACGCCCAGCGCCCGCGCCTGCTCGGCCACCGCCGTGAGGCGGCGGGCGGCGCGCCCGTCTGCTTCGTCGGCCCCGGCGGCCGACCCCTCCCCGCCCTGCGGGAACACCCGGACGTAGGACGCGTCCAGATCGGCCGCGAGGCGGAGGTGGTCGAGCAGCCCGGCGACCAACGGGGCGTCCTCGCCGGGCGCGGCGATCCCGAGGTAGCTCGCGACGGCCAGCGGGGTGGTCCCCGCCGTCGCGAACTGCCGCCGGATGCGCCGGCGTTCGGCGTTCGTCAGCTCCGGGTGGACCGGTTCGCCCGGCGCGCAGCGCAGCTCCAGACCGGCCCAGCCGTGGTCGGCGGCGAGGCGGAGGACCTGGTCGAGCGGTGTCCCGGGCAGCCCGAGGGTGGAGAAGGCGAGCCGCATCCGTTCAGCCCTTCTCCCTCGTGCGGTGGACGTCGACGTGGTCCGGGTGGACCACCGCCTCGTCCTCGGTGCCGTCCGGCCAGACGACGCGGACCGACGATCCGTCAGCGTGCACCTGAAGGTCCGCGAAGGGGGCCGACGGCAGGCGGGACAGGCGGGCGAGGGAGACGAACAGCGAACGCTCCCCGCTCGTGCGGCCGGTCAGCACGGGGAGCCCGCCGACCTCGCCGAAGGCGGTGCCGGTGGGCAGGCCGACCGCCTCGGCCGTGTCGTAGCCGACGAGGCCGCGGAGCGCCGAGGTCGGTCCGCCGCGCTCCGGGTCGGCGGCGGCCACGGCGAGCAGACCGTCCGTCCGTGCCTCGGCCGTCCCTCCGGCGACGGCCCAGCCGCTGTGCCGGACCTCGGTCCCGGGGGCGGCGCCGGTGACCAGATGGACGTGGACCTCGTCCGGGCCGTGGGCCAGGACCAGCGACAGGACGCCGACGCCGGGCAGTTCGGCCCCGCCGACGCGCGGCGCGTGCGCGGAGGCGGCCCAGCCCCGCCCGGCGCCGACCGGTCGGATCCGGCCGCGCTCGCTCGGCTCGCCGTCGACGACCAGGCCGAAGTGGTTGTCGGCCGGGCCCTGGTGGGCGGGAGCCGTGGCGGTGGAGTAGCCGAGCCTGGCGTAGAGCGGGTCGTCGGCGAGCACCTGGTCGGCGGGCTGGTTGTCGCTGCCGTGGTTGTGCAGTCGCACCAGGCCGTCGGCGGCGGTGGACTGGAGCAGCCAGCCGGGGGCGGGCAGCGCGACGACGGCGTCGGCGGCCTCCACCGGGGCGTCCTGCTCGGGGTCGGTCCACACGGGATGGTCCGGCGGCAGCAGCAGGCCGAGGAAGCCCTTGCTGGCCCAGTAGGGCGAGGCGGGCCCGGAGTACTCCTGGACCATCGGCGGATACGGGCCGAACCAGCCGAGCGAGAGCAGCCCGTCCGGTTCGAGAGCGCCGCGGTCGAGGAAGTAGCGCAGCGCTGCGGAGGCCAGCCGGCGGGTGGCTCCCGGTGCGAGCGGGGTACGGCCGGCGAGCGCTCCGGCCCACAGCGGAGCGGCGGCGGCGAAGCGGTAGGTGAGCGAGCGGCCCTGGTGCATCGGTGCGCCGTCGGCGCCGAACATCCGGGCGTAGCCGCCGAGATGGGCGGCGAGGCGGCCGCCGTAGGTGTCGAGCAGTGCGCGGTCGCCGCCGAGGTGGGCGTGCAGGACCGGGTAGAGGTGCAGGGCCCAGCCGTTGTAGTGGTCGAAGGCGCGGGGGCGGCCGTCGGTGTACCAGCCGTCGCCGAGGTACCACTGCTCGATCATCGCGAGCCCCCGTGCGACGGCGGACTGCGCCGCTCCGTCCTCGTCCGCGCCCGCCTCGACGAGGAAGCCTCCGACGGTGAACGGGAAGAGCCACCAGTTGTTGTCCACGGGCGTGTGGTGCAGCGCCCCGGCGAGGTAGGCCCTGGTGCGCTCGCGCACGTCGTCGTCGAGGCGGTCCCAGAGCCAGGGGCGGGTGAGCCGCAGGGACAGGGCGATCGAGGCGGCCTCGACCATGGCCTGGTTGCGGTCGCCGACGGCGAGCCAGGAGACGGGGTCCTTGTCGCTCAGCTCCCGGTCGGTGGTCGGGGTGCGGGTTCCCTCGGCCAGCCCCTCGGCGTACCAGGGCAGGAGTCGGTCGGGGTCCGCGCCACCCGCTCCGGCGACGCGGAAGGCGGCCAGCAGGAAGGTCCGGGCGAAACCCTCCAGCCCGTCGGAGCGGGTGCCGGAGACGCTCGGGCGGGGTCCTGGCAGGTTGACGAGCGCGTGGCCGGGTCCGGCGTGCGGCCGTACGGCGGCCAGCAGGCTGTCGGCAACCGCTTCCCAGTGCGACCTGGTCCAGCCGGTGTGCGGGCTGAGCTGCCGGTCCTCGGGCGGGAGGTGGATCGGACTCATGACGGATTCCTTGATCGTGCGACGGCGGAGGCAGCTGAGCGGCGGATCAATACGGCATCACATGTGAGCGAATGATCTGATGGTGGCGGCCAGTCGCACCTGAATCAGCGGCTACGCCTGGATCGTTACCAGAAAGTGGCGTGCAGTCATCGTATCGAGTGAGATCATTTGATCCTCCGCTCTTGACTCCGATCCCAACCGGTCGCAAGATTGCCGCACCTGAACCGCCGGTGGTCCTGTCCGCTCCGGCGACCAGCACCCCACTCGGGCATTCCATCCCCCTCACCAGGAGCCGTGCCATGTCCACTCACCGCACCGCCCGCCGCAGAGTCCTCCGTCTCGCCGCCGTGCTCACCACCTCGGCGCTGTCGATCAGCCTGCTCGCGGCCTGCGGCAGCAGCGGTGGCGGCTCGGCTTCGTCCTCGGCGAGCAGCCACGGACCCGTCACCATCACCTTCTGGGCCTGGGCCAAGGGCACCCAGCAGGTCGTCGACGCCTTCAACGCCTCGCACAAGGACGTCCACGTCGACTTCGAGCAGATCCCCTCCGGTGTGGCCGGCGGCTACGCAAAGATCTCGGACGCGGTCAAGGCGGGCAACGCCCCCGACCTCTTCAACGTCGAGTACGCGGCCCTGCCGGACTTCGTCAGCCAGGGCGCCGTACAAGACATCACCTCGCTGGTCCCGGCGGGCCTGAAGGCGAAGTACCTCCCGCAGTCGGTGGAGCAGACCACGCTCGGCGGATCCACCTGGGCGCTGCCGCTGGACGCCGCGCCGCAGGCGCTCTTCTACCGCAAGGACCTCTTCGCCAAGGCCGGCATCACCACCCCGCCGACCACCTGGGCCGACTACCAGGCCGACGCGGTCAAGCTCAAGGCGGCCGAGCCGAACACCCGCATCGGCACCTTCTTCCCGGACGACCCGAGCACCCTGGAGGCGTTCGCCTGGCAGAACGGCGCGCACTGGTTCTCCAGCAGCGGCGACACCTGGAAGATCGCCGTGGACTCCCCCGCGACGAAGAAGGTCGCCGACTACTGGGACGGCCTCGTCTCGAAGGACCTGGTCCGCGTCCAGACGTCGTTCAGCCAGCAGTGGACCGCCTCGCTCCAGAAGGGCGAGACCGCCGCGTACCTGGGCGCGGCCTGGGGCGGCGGCGTGCTCCAGGGCACCGTCGCGGGCGCCCCCGGCAACGCGGGCAACTGGGCGGTCGCCCCGGTCCCGACCTGGGACGGACAGCCGGCCAGCGGCATGCTCGGCGGCTCGACCTTCGCCGTCTCCAAGGACAGCCAGAAGGCCCAGGCCGCCGTGGAGTTCGCCACCTGGGCCACCACGACGCCCCAGGGCATCCAGGCGCGCATCGCCTCCGGCACCTCCTCGATGTTCCCGGCCGACCCGGAGCTGCTGCCGGCCGCCAAGGCCGCCTTCAACACCAGCTTCTACGGCGGGCAGGACATCTACGCGGTCTTCACCGCCGCCTCGAAGACCATCGTGCAGGGCTGGCAGTGGGGCCCGGGTCTGAGCGTCACCAACAGCACCCTGAAGGACGCCTTCGCCAAGCTCGGCCAGGGCGGCACCATCGACGGCGCCCTCGGCTCCGCGCAGTCGGCCACCGTCTCCGACCTCGGCACCCTCGGACTCAAGGTCGCCCAGTGAGTCTGCGCACCGCCGACACCGCCCGCACCGCCGGCACCGCCCGCACCGCCGGCACCGCCCGCGCCGTCGCCCCACGGCGGCGCGGGCGGTACGGGGCCCCCGCCGTCCTGCTGGCCCCGTTCCTGACCCTGTTCACTGCGGCGACGCTCGTCCCGATCGGCTACGCCGTCTATCTGAGCCTGTTCACCGAGCACCGCTCGGGGCTGGGCTTCGGCCCTGTCCAGACGGTCTTCACCGGCCTCGGCAACTACACCCGGGCCCTCGGCGATCCGGTCTTCCGCGGCGGCTTCACCACGATCGCGGAGTACTGCCTGCTCTACATCCCCGTCATGGTCGGGCTGTCGCTGACGGTGGCCCTGCTGCTGGACTCGGCCCTCGCGCGGGCCAAGCGCTTCTTCCAGCTGGCCCTGTTCCTGCCGCACGCCGTCCCCGGCATCATCGCCGCACTGATCTGGGCGTATCTCTACACGCCCGGCATCAGCCCGGTGGTGGGCGCGCTGGGTTCGGCCGGCGTGCATGTCGACCTGCTCGGCCACCCGCTGCCGGCCGTGGTCAACATGGCCGTGTGGGAGTGGACCGGCTACAACATGGTCATCTTCTTCGCCGGGCTCCAGGCCCTGCCGCGCGAGGTCCTCGAAGCCGCCCTGGTTGACGGCGCCGGGCCGCTGCGCACCGCGCTGAGCATCAAACTCCCGCTGATCAAGGCGTCCATCACCATGGTCTGCCTGTTCACGCTGATCGGCTCGCTCCAGCTGTTCACCGAGCCGATGATCCTCCAGGGGGCGTCGTCCCAGGTCACCACCAACTGGACGCCCAACATGTTCGCGTACTCCGCGGCGTTCGGCCGCAACGACTACGGCCTGGCGGCCGCCTCCTCGGTGATGCTCGCCCTCGCCGCGGCCGCCCTCTCCTTCATCGTCACCCGGGTCACCCGCACCCGCTCCGAGCGCCGGACGGAGGCCGCCCGATGAGCGCCGTCGCCACGAAGGAAACGGACACCGCGCAGGAGACCGGCGCCGTGAGGTCCGCGACCGCCGGCCGGTCCCGGCCGTGGTCGCTGTCGAAGACGGCCGTCAACGGGGCCCTGGTGCTGGTCACCGTCTACACCCTGCTGCCGCTCGGCTGGCTGCTCACCGCCGCCGCCAAGAACACGCCCGACCTGCTCGGCGGCAACGGGCTGACGCCGTCCAACGTCCACCTGGTCCAGAACCTCCACGACCTGGCCACCCAGGACGGCGGCATCTACTTCCGCTGGTACCTCAACTCCCTGCTCTACGCCGGGCTCGGCGCCCTGCTCTGCGCGCTGGTCTGCGTCTGCGCGGGCTACGCCTTCGAGGTCTACCGGTTCCGGGGGAAGGAGAAGCTGTTCGGCCTGGTGCTGCTCGGCGTGCTGGTCCCCACCACCGCGCTCGCGCTGCCGATGTACCTGCTCGCGTCCGAGATCGGCGTCGTCGACACCTTCTGGGCCGTCTTCATCCCCAGCCTGGTCTTCCCCTTCGGCGTCTACCTCTCCCGGGTCTTCTGCGCCGGCTACATCCCCGGCGAGGTCCTGGAGGCGGCCCGCATGGACGGCGCCAAGGAGCTGCGTATCTTCTGGTCCATCGGCCTGCGGATGGTGATGCCGGGGTTCGTCACGGTGTTCCTGTTCCAGTTCACCGCGATCTGGAACAACTTCTTCCTGCCGCTGGTGATGCTGTCGAACACCAAGCTGTTCCCGGTCAGCCTCGGCCTGTACGTGTGGAACTCGCAGACCCACGGCAACCCCGAGTTCTACCCGCTGGTGGTCACCGGCTCGCTGCTGGCCGTCGTCCCGCTCGTCGTCGCCTTCGTCGCCCTCCAGCGCCACTGGAAGGCCGGCCTGACCGCAGGAAGCGTCAAGTGACACCCGTCGCCCCGAGTTCGTCCGGCGTCCCCGGGAACCCAGATCCGTCCGAGCGCGCACACCCGTCCGGGAGCGCAGACCCGTCCCAGAGCGCAGACCCGCCGGAGAACCGAGTGCCCCACCAGTCCATCGCAGCCACCGCAGCCACCGGGCCGCTCCCCGCGGACGACGGCCCGCGCCGTACGCGCCGTCCGCGCGCCGTGCTGGCGATGCACCGGCCGCTCGCCGCGCGGCTCTTCGACGCGCCTACACTGGCCCGGATCGCCGGCCTGGCCGACCTCGACCCCGGCCTGGTCCTCGACGACTTCACCACCCCCGAGGCCCTGGCCGCCCTCGCCGACGCCGAGGTGCTGATCACCAGCTGGGGCTGCCCACCGCTGGACGGACGCGTCCTGGACGCCGCCCCGGGGCTGCGGGCCGTCCTGCACGCGGCGGGCACCGTCAAGGGGCACATCACCGAGGCGTGCTGGGAGCGCGGCATCCAGGTCACCTCCGCGGCCTGGGCCAACGCCCTGCCGGTCGCCGAGTACACCGTGGCCGCGATCCTCTTCGCCAACAAGAAGGTGCTGCGGCTCGCCGCCGACTACCGCGAGCGCCGGGCTCCGCACGACTGGCAGAACGCGTACCCGGGGATCGGCAACTACCGGCGCACCGTCGGCATCGTCGGCGCCTCCCGGATCGGCCGGAGGGTGCTCGACCTGCTCCGGCCGTACGACCTGGACCTGCTGCTGCACGACCCCTACGTCGCCCCGGAGGAGGCCGCCGCGCTCGGCGCGGGCCTGGTGGACCTCGACGAGCTGTGCTCGCTCAGCGACGTGGTCAGCGTCCACGCGCCCCAACTGCCGTCCACCCGCCACCTGATCGACGGCCGTCGGCTGGCGCTGATCCCGGACGGCGGCACGGTGGTCAACACCTCGCGCGGCTCGCTGATCGACCAGGACGCGTTGGTCGCGGAACTGGTGAGCGGTCGGCTGAGCGCCGTCCTCGACGTCACCGACCCCGACGTGCCGGCCGCCGACTCCCCGCTGTACGACCTGCCCAACGTACTGCTCACCCCGCACATCGCCGGTTCCCTCGGCGGCGAGCTGCACCGCATGGCCGCCGCCGCGGCCGACGAACTGGCCAACTACGCGGCCGGGCTGCCCTTCGCGCACCCGGTCCTGGCCGAGCACATCCACCGCACCGCCTGACGGCCCGGGGGCTGCCCTCGCCCCCGGGCCTGCCCTATGCTGACCGGGAAAGCGCTTTCCACTCACTCTCCCGCCAGCAGCCCCGCCTCGCACGCTAGGAGAACGACCCATGTCCCGCACAGTGATCGGCATCGTCATGAACGGTGTCACCGGCCGGATGGGCTACCGCCAGCACCTGGTCCGCTCGATCCTGGCCATCCGCGAGCAGGGCGGGCTCGCCCTGGACGACGGCGAGGTGCTGTGGCCCGAGCCGATCCTCGTCGGCCGCAGCGCCCCCAAGCTCAAGGAGATCGCCGACCGGCACGGCCTGGAGCACTGGACCACCGATCTGGACGAGGCGCTGTCCCATCCCCTCGCCCAGATCTACTTCGACGCCCAGCTGACCCAGGTCCGCGAGCCGGCGATCCGCAAGGCCATCGCGGCCGGAAAGCACGTCTACACCGAGAAGCCCACCGCCGAATCCCTGGACGCGGCCCTGGAGTTGGCCCGCCTGGCGCGCGCCGCCGGGGTCTGCAACGGGGCCGTGCAGGACAAGCTGTTCCTGCCCGGCCTGCTCAAGCTCAAGCGTCTGGTCGACGGCGGCTTCTTCGGCCGGATCCTGTCCGTGCGCGGCGAGTTCGGCTACTGGGTCTTCGAGGGCGACTGGCAGACCGCCCAGCGGCCCTCGTGGAACTACCGCGCCCAGGACGGCGGCGGCATGATCCTCGACATGTTCCCGCACTGGCGCTACGTGCTGGACAACATCTTCTCCCCGGTCCGCTCCGTCTACGCCCACACCGCCACCCACATCGACGAGCGCTGGGACGAGCAGGGCGCGGTCTACCAGGCCACCGCCGACGACGCCGCCTACGGCGTCTTCGAGCTGGACGGCGGGATCGTCGCCCAGATCAACTCCTCCTGGGCGGTCCGCGTCGACCGCGACGAGCTGGTCGAGTTCCAGGTCGACGGCACCGAGGGCAGCGCGGTCGCGGGCCTGCGCAACTGCCGTATCCAGCACCGTGCCGCGACCCCCAAGCCGGTCTGGAACCCGGACCTGCCCGCCACCGAGCCCTTCCGTTCGCAGTGGCAGCAGGTGCCGGACAACGAGGAGTTCGACAACGGCTTCAAGGTCCAGTGGGAGCTGTTCCTCACGCACGTGGTCACCGGCGCGCCCTACCGCTGGGATCTCCTGGAGGGCGCCAAGGGCGTCCAGCTCGCCGAACTCGGCCTGCGTTCCGCCGCCGAGGGCCGCCGCCTCGACGTCCCCGACCTGGAGATCTGATGACCGAGCTGAACCTCCCCGGCCTCGGCGCCTACCGGCTGCGCGAGCCCCTGCCGCTCGCCGCGTCCGTCACTCCCGCCCTCTCGCGGACCGTCTTCGCCGCCGCCCACGTCGTCGCCGACCCGAACGGGGAGAACGCCCCCGGCGCGCCCGCCGTCGTGGACTGGGAGTCCACCCTCGCCTTCCGCCACCACCTGTGGTCGCTCGGCCTCGGCGTCGCCGACGCCATGGACACCGCGCAGCGCGGCATGGGCCTGGACTGGGCCGCCACCCGGGAGCTGATCACCCGCTCCGGCGCAGCGGCCCGGGCCGTCGGAGGCACGCTCGCCTGCGGCGTCGGCACCGACCAACTGGCCGGGCCGACCGCCTCGTTGGCCGACATCACCGCCGCCTACGAGGAGCAGCTGGAGGTCGTCGAGGCCGCGGCCGCTCAGCCGATCCTGATGGCCAGTCGCGCCCTGTGCGCCGCCGCCGCAGGCCCGGACGACTACCTGCGCCTCTACGACCGCCTCGTCAGCCAGGCCCGGCAACCCGTCATCCTGCACTGGGTGGGCGAGATGTTCGATCCGGCGCTGCGCGGCTACTGGGGTTCCACCGACCTCGACGAGGCCACCGAGACGGTGCTCACGCTCGTCAAGCAGCACCCGGACGGCGTCGACGGCATCAAGGTGTCGCTGCTGGACGCCGACCGCGAGATCGCCCTGCGGCGCGCCCTGCCGGCCGGGGTCCGCCTCTACACCGGCGACGACTTCAACTACCCGCAGCTGATCCGCGGCGACGAACTCGGCTTCAGCCACGCGCTGCTGGGCGTCTTCGACCCGATCGCCGCCACGGCCTCCGCCGCCCTGCAGGCACTGGACGCCGGCGACCTGGACCGGTACGACGCCCTGATGGCGCCGACGCTGCCGCTGGCCCGGCACCTGTTCGCCGCGCCGACGTACCACTACAAGACCGGAATCGTCTTCCTCGCCTGGCTCTGCGGCCACCAGGACCACTTCACCATGGTCGCCGGCGCGCAGAGCGGACGCTCGGTCCCGCACCTGGTCGAGCTGTTCCGGCTCGCGGACCAGGCCGGGATCCTGCGCGACCCGGACCAGGCCGCCCACCGGATGCGGCAGTTCCTCGCCGTCGCGGGGGTGGCGGCATGACCCGGCTCTCCCTCAACCAGATCACCACGAAGGGCTGGAGCCTGGCCCAGGCCGTCCGGGGCTGCGTGGACGCCGGGATCCCGGCGATCGGCCTGTGGCGGGACAAGGTCGCCGAGACCGGCGTCGCCGAGGCGGCCAAGCTGGTCCGCGACGCGGGACTGGCCGTCAGCACGCTGTGCCGGGGCGGCTTCCTGACCGCGCCCGACCCGGACGGTCTGCGCGCCGCCCTGGCCGAGAACCTGCGCGCACTGGAAGAGGCGGCCGAACTCGGCACCGACACGCTCGTCATGGTGGTCGGCGGCCTGCCGGAGGGCAGCCGGGACCTGGTCGGCGCGCGCGAGCGGGTCGCCGAACTGCTCGGCGAACTCGCGCCGCACGCGGGCGACTTCGGTGTGCGCATGGCCATCGAACCGCTGCACCCGATGTTCTGCGCGGACCGCGCCGTGGTCTCCACCCTCGGTCAGGCGCTCGACCTCGCCGAGCGCTTCCCCGCCTCGCAGGTCGGCGTCGTCGTGGACAGCTACCACGTCTGGTGGGACCCGTACCTGTCCGCGCAGATCGACCGCGCGGGCGACCGGATCGCCTCCTACCAGGTCTGCGACTGGACCCTGCCGCTGCCCGCCGACGCGCTGCTCGGCCGCGGCCACGTCGGCGACGGCTGCATCGACTTCCGGGCGATGACCGACCAGGTCACCGCCGCCGGCCACACCGGCTGGATCGAGGTCGAGATCTTCAACCAGGAGATCTGGGACACCCCCGGGGAGGAGACCCTGCGGACCGTGCTGGAACGCCACGGCGCCCACGTGGAACCGGCAGATGCGGGACCGGCACGCGGGGAACCGGCATGAGGGTCGTCATCGCGCCCGACTCCTTCAAGGGCACCGCCACCGCCGCCGAGGCGGCCGCGGCGCTCGCCGACGGCTGGCGCTCCCTCAGACCGGACGATCACCTGGAGATCCGTCCGATGGCCGACGGCGGCGAGGGGACTCTGGACGCCGTCGTGGCCGCCCATCCGGGAACTGCCCTGCACCGGGTGGGCGGCTGCACCGGTCCCGACGGCCGCCCCGTCGACGGGGAGTTCGCGCTGCTCGCCGACGGCACGGCGGTCGTCGAGCTCGCCACCGTCAGCGGTCTGCCGCTGATGGCGGGCCTGGCACCGCTGACCGCCACCACCCGGGGAACCGGCGAGCTCGTCGCCGCCGCGCTGGACCAGGGCGCGACCGGTGTGCTGATCGGGCTCGGCGGCTCCGCCTCCAGCGACGGCGGAGCCGGGCTGCTGACCGCGCTCGGCCTGCGGCTGCTCGACGCCGACGGCCTGCCGCTCCCGCACGGCGGCGGCGCGCTGACCCGGCTGCGGCGGATCGACCGCGACTGCCTGCGTCCCGCTCCGCCGGGCGGCGTGCGGCTGCTCACCGACGTCACCAACCCCCTGCTCGGGCCGGACGGGGCGGCCGCCGTGTACGGGCCGCAGAAGGGCGCCGGGCCCGAGCAGATCGCCCGGCTCGAACGGGGCCTGACGCGCCTTTGCGAGCTGCTCGGCGGCGCGCCGGAGCAGCCGGGCGCGGGCGCGGCAGGCGGCGCCGCGTACGGCCTCGCGGCCGTCTGGGACGCCGGGATCACGCCCGGCGCGGCCGCCGTCGCCGACCTGCTGTGGCTGGACGACGCCCTGGCCTCGGCCGACCTGGTGATCACCGGCGAGGGCCGTTTCGACGCGACCAGCCTGCGCGGCAAGGCCGTCGGCGAGGTGCTGGCGCGAGCGGCACAGGCCGGCGTTCCGGCGCGGGTGGTGGCGGGCGGCTCGCCGGACGACTCGGTGCTCACGCTGTCCGGACTCGCCGGCTCCGCCGGGGCCGCCTGCGCCGAGGCCGCCCACTGGCTCCGCCGGGCGGGCGCGCTGCTGGCGCGCGCGGCCGAGGAACCCCGGGTCGCGGCCCGGCGGTAGGGCACCGGTCCGTGCGGTCGGCCCGCTCGCCCGCCCTGGCCTGATGGGCGGGACGCGGGCGAGCGGGCCGACTCCCCTCAAACCGGCCTCAGCGGCCTACGCCGCGCGCACGACGCCCGGTCGGGGCGCGGCGCGGGTGGCGCTTCGCCTTGTCGGCGAAGTCATGGGGTGATCGGGTCGGAGGGTGATCGGGTCGGAGGCCGATCGCACATTGCTGATTCTTGCACAAATGACGAGACATATGAGCAAGCTTGAGCATATCTTGCCGCTCTCCACCGTGGACACCTGCGGACAGCAGTGGACAAGGCCTGCCTCCGTCGGGCCTGGAAGGTGGACACCGTCCGGGACGAGTCTGTGCCCCATGAACACCGCACACCCCATCCGATGGAGCGTCACCATGACATCCCGCCCGCGTCTTGCCCTGACCGTGCTGAGCGCCGCCGCGGTCCTCTGCGCCTCCGCCGCCACCTCCACGGCCACCGCGCAGGCCGCCGAACCGCGCCCGCCGAGGATCGTCGCCGACTGGGCCCGGGCCTGGAACGGCACCGACCCCGCGGCGCTCGGCGCCCTGTTCACCGCTGACGGCACCTACACCGACGAGGGCGTGGGCATCACCTTCCACGGCCGCCAGGAGATCTCCGGCTGGAAGGCCCGCGCCGACGCGGTCATCGACGAGGTCCATGTCACCGTGCGCGCCGTGCGCCGCCACGGCGACCGCATCACCGTCGAGGCCGTGTACGCGGGTCACCTCAAGGGCGCTCCCAAGCCCTTCGCCGTGCCGATGACCACCCTGCTCGACCTCGACCGGAACCACTGCCTGATCGTCTCCGACCAGGACCACTACAGCCTGGCCACGGTCCTCTCCCAGTCCGGCCTGCCCGCAGGCTGGACTCCGCCCACCGACTGACCGGCCGTCAGGCGGTAACGGCGGTGGACCGGCGACGTCCCGCGCAGCCTCAGACGGCTGCGCGGGACGTCGATGTCCAGGGGTCAGGCGGCGGTCGTCAGGGTGGCGCGGCGCGACGGCTCATCGGTGCGGACGGCGCGCACGGCGTCCGGCGTGCCGCTCGGCGCCACGCCGAGGACCGCGCCTCGGGCGTGGGCCAGGCAGTAGCGGCTGACGGAGCCGTGGAACAGCCGGGCCAGGCGGCCCCGCCGGCCCGTGCCGACCACCAGCAGGTCGCCGGGCTGGTCGGCGATCCCCACCAGGGCGGGGCCGGGCCGCTCGGCGCGGACGACCAGGGGCTCGACCCTCAGGTCGGCCGGGCATCCGCCGAAGGCGGTGTCGAACGCGGCGTCGAGACGGTCGCAGGCGTTCTGCTCCCACAGCTTCAGCAGCGGCGGACACGGGTGGCTGCGGTAGGCCATCTCGCCGCCGACCGGGTGCCAGACCAGCACCGGCACCAGCACGGCGCCCCTGCGACGTGCCTCCTCGGCCGCGCGGCGCAGCGCGGCGAGGCTGCTCTCGGATCCGTTGACACCCACGACGACGCGGTTCTCGGCCATGGCGCTTCGCTTCTTTCGGTGACACTGCCCGACCCGCAGGAGTCGGAGTGGATTTCCTTGGCGAGGCTTCTCCGCGACTCTCGAACTTTCCGGTCGCAGTGGTGATGCCTCTTGGATTCATTGGACACCGTCGGCGATTGCCTTCAAAACCCCTTGACGCTTCCCTGACGGCCGGGAGCCCGGCCTTGACGCCCTGTTGACCGCGCAGGGTGTCCGCCGACAGCGGTCCCGTTCCTCCCCGGGCCGGTCCGGCGAGGCCGGGGCCGCCTGCCGCGCCGGGCGGGACACGCAGGGTTAACCTGAGCTCAGGGCGCGCCGGGAAGGCTGGTCGGCAGCTACCCGTGAGCGCCCGGAGGCGCCGCCGCCGATCCCGCCGGAGATCCCGATGCCGCGCACCGCCCGCTCCCGCAGCAGGGCCCGCGCGGCCGACTGGCGGCGGGAGGCCCTCCGCACCAATCTCTGGGTGGTGCCCGCTCTGGAGGCGCTGGCCGCCGCCGGTCTGTTCGCGATCACCCTCGGGCTCGACCGCGCCGCCTACAACGGCAAGCTGGACCTGCCCAGCTGGGTGCTGAGCGGCAGCGCGGACGGCGCCAGACAGGTGCTGACCACCATCGCCGCCGCCGTCATCACCGTCGTCGGCCTGGTCTTCTCGATCACCATCGTGGCGCTCACCCTCGCCTCGACCCAGTTCGGGCCGCGGATGCTGCGCAACTTCATCCGGGACCGCGGCACCCAGCTCACCCTCGGCACCTTCGTCGCCACCTTCCTGTACGCGGTGCTGGTGCTGGTCGCCATCAGTCCGGGCCCGCACGGCGACTTCGTGCCGCACCTGTCCATCACCACCACCCTTGCGCTGACCCTGGTGGATCTGGCGACGCTGATCTACTTCATCAACCACATCGCCCGCTCGATCCAGCTGCCCCAGGTCGTCGCCTCGATCGCGCACGACCTCGCGGGCGCCATCGACGACCAGAGCGCCCTGGGCGCCGACGCGCCGGACCGGACCGAACGGGGGCTGTCGCCCTCCGAGCTGCTCGCCCGCCTGCGGACCGAGGGCGCGGTCATCACCACCTCCGCCAGCGGATACCTCCAGTACCTGCGCCACGACCGGCTGGTCCGCATCGCCCGCGACGCCGACGCGGTGATCCACATCCCCTACCGGCCGGGCCACTTCCTGGTGCAGGGCCACCCCCTCGCCTACGTGTGGCCCCCGCAGGCCGCCGCCCACGTCACGGCGGACCTGCGCCGCGGCCACGTCACCGGCCCCTACCGCACGCTCACCCAGGACGTCTCCTTCGGCTTCGACCAGCTCGTCGAGATCGCGCTGCGCGCGCTGTCGGCAGCTGTCAACGACACCTTCACCGCGATCACCTGCATCGACTGGCTGGGCGACTGCCTGTGCCGGATCACCACCACCTGGCAGCCGCAGCACGTCCACCGCGATCGCCACGGCTACGTCCGCGTGATCGCCCACCAGCCCGACTACGACCGGCTCGTGCGGCGGTCGTTCGAGAAGATCCGCCAGTGCTCCGTCGGCATGCCCGCCGTGATGATCAGGCTGCTCGACGCACTCGACAAGGTCATGCGCCAGACCCACGACCCCGGGCGCCGGAAGCTGTTGATGGAACAGGCCGACCTCGTCCTCCACACCTGCGACGCGACCGTTCCCGAAGCCTCGGACCGCGCCGACGTCGAGCGCAGCCACCGGGCGGTCCGAGCGGCCTACGAGCAGACCGACTGAGCCCGGCCGGGACGGGCTGGGACCGGCCGGGAGCAGGCGGGCGCGGCGCTCGACAAGATCACATCAAGACCCGGGCGGTCGACGTCAGGTTCCCGTCAGAGCAGGTGGTCAGCGGCCGACGGCCAGGATGGAATACCTGACGGCGGGCCTGCCGCGGCTTCGTGCTCACACCGCGGCCGGCCCCGCCCCTGGACCCCTGCGGGCCCCCAGCCCGACGGCCTTCCTCGGGCCCGCAGCGGAGAGCCGGCCGGCCGGCGGCCGTGGGAGCGCTGCGCCCTCCCCGGCCCCCGGCCGGACCGCCTCCACCATGCCGTCCCCAGGGCGGGACTCGAGACGCCCCTCGACGTCGACCGCGGCGGTCAGCCCTCCGTCGCGAACAGGGCGGCATAGCGGTCGAGGTACAGCGGCCACCCCTGGTCGCCGCCGACGCCCTCGCCGACGGACTGCCACCCGGGGCCGTGCCGGTCGAGGTTGCGGTGTTCCAGTTCGACGCGGGTCCGGTTCGGGCCCTCGGCGACGAACCGGACCTCGACCTCGCTGGTCAGCTCGGGATCGGACTCGACCTGCCAGGTCGGGCCGATGTCCCAGCTGAACACCACCCGGTGGGGCGGCTCGTAGGCGAGGACGCGCGCCCAGCGGCACACGCTGCCGTCGGTCGCCCGGTCGTAGATGTGTCCGCCGACGCGCGGCTCGAAGACGGTCTCGGCGATCGGGGCCCCGAGCAGGTTGTGCTCCGGGGGTTTGAAGTCGCCGAACCGGCTGGTGAACACGGCGAAGGCGTCGGAGATCCCCGCGGTGACCACGACCTGCCTCCGGACGGCCGTGGCTTCGATCTCGGTCATGGGCTTTCCTCCGGTGCGCGTGGTGCTTCTTCGGCGACCTCCGCGTAGCTGGCCAGCGCCCGCCGCCAGAAGGTGTCGAGCTGGTCCCGCAACGCGGCCACCGCCGTCGGGTTGAGCCGGTAGATCCGCCTGGTGCCGACGGCCTGCTCGCTGACCAGGCCGGCGTCCTTGAGGATCTTCAGATGCTGGGAGACCGCGGATCTGCTGACCGGCAGGCGCGCCGCGAGCTGCCCCACCGCCAGCGGTCCCTCCGCGAGGCGGTCGACGATGGCGCGCCGCGTGCCGTCCGCCAGCGCGCTCCAGCCTTCTCCCGATCGGTCAGTATCCACTAACGGTTAGTATCCGCTAACGCTTTCCGGGATTCAAGGGCACCGCCTCCGCGTCCCACGTCCGGCTTCGAGGCGGCTTCGAGAGGAGGGGGTAGTTACATCAGACTGATTAATCTAATGTAAGTACGTGACCACCACCGACACCCCCGACCAGGCCGGGCGACCGGAAGCCGGGCGACCTGACACCCGGCGACCTGAATACGGGGAGCCGCTCGAACACGCCTCGGAACTCGCCGCCGCGCTGCGCCTGAGCGTGGGGCGGATCGCGCGGGCGCTGCGCCAGGCGCACGCCGTCGGCGACCAGACGCTGTCGGAGGTGTCCGTCCTGGCCCGGCTGGACCGGGACGGGTCGATGTCGCCGAGCGCGCTGGCCGCGTGCGAGCGGGTCCGCCCGCAGGCGATGGCGACGACGCTGTCCGGCCTGGAGGACCGCGGACTGGTGAGCCGCCGTCAGGACGCGACGGACGGTCGGCGGCAGGTCATCTCGCTCACCACGGACGGCGCGGGCATCCTCGCCGACCGGCGCTCGGCCTCCGTGCGACGGCTGACCGGCGCGGTCAGCACCTCGCTCACCCCCGCCGAGCAGCAGCGACTTCTCGACATCATGCCCTTGCTGGAACGAATCGCGGAGCAGCTGTGATATCCGAGCAGAACCCCGCCGCCGGCGCGACCGCCGTCAGAAGCGACCGCTACAAGTGGGTCGCGCTGTCCAACACGACCATGGGCGTGCTGATCGCGACGGTGGACGCCTCCATCGTGATCATCTCGCTGCCCGCGATCTTCCGCGGCATCGGCCTGGACCCGCTGGCCCCCAGCAACATCGGCTACCTGCTGTGGATGATCCTCGGCTACACCCTCGTCACCGCCGTCCTGGTGGTGGCGCTCGGACGACTCGGCGACATGTTCGGCCGGGTCAAGATGTACAACCTCGGCTTCCTCGTCTTCTCCGCCGCCTCCCTCGCGCTCTCGCTCGATCCCATGCACGGCGCGGCCGGAGCGCTCTGGCTGATCGGGTTCCGCCTCGTCCAGGCGGTCGGCGGCTCGATGCTGACGGCGAACTCCGCGGCGATCCTCACCGACGCGTTCCCCGCGCGGCAGCGGGGCATGGCGCTGGGCATCAACCAGATCACCGCCCTGGCGGGCATGTTCCTCGGCCTGCTGGCCGGCGGCGTGCTCGCGGCGATCGACTGGCGCGCGGTGTTCTGGGTCAGCGTCCCGATCGGCATCGTCGGCACCATCTGGTCCTACCGGAGCCTGCGCGAGGTCGGCACCCGCAAGCCCGGCCGGATCGACTGGATCGGCAACATCACCTTCACGGCGGGCGCGGCCTGCCTTCTCGCGGGCGTCACCTACGGCATCCAGCCCTACGGCGGCCACTCCACGGGCTGGACCAACCCCTGGGTGATCGCGGGTCTCACGGGCGGCGTCGCCCTGCTGGCGACGTTCTGCTTCGCGGAGACGCGCGTCTCCGACCCGATGTTCCAGCTGAGCCTCTTCCGTATCCGGGCTTTCGCGGCCGGGAACATCGCCGCGCTGCTCATCGCCATCGCGCGCGGCGGCATGCAGTTCATGCTCATCGTCTGGCTCCAGGGCATCTGGCTGCCGCTGCACGGCTACAGCTTCGAGCGCACGCCGCTGTGGGCGGGCATCTTCATGCTGCCGCTGACCGTCGGCTTCCTGATCGGCGGACCCGCCTCCGGCTGGCTCTCCGACCGCTACGGCCCCCGCTTCTTCGCGACCACGGGTCTGCTGCTGGTGGCCGGGTCCTTCCTCGGCCTGGTGGCGCTGCCCGTCGACTTCTCCTACAGCGCCTTCGCGGCGCTGCTGTTCGTCAGCGGCCTCGGGCAGGGCATGTTCTCCGCGCCCAACACCTCGTCCATCATGGGCAGCGTGCCGCCCGGCCAGCGCGGGGTCGCCTCCGGCATGCGGTCGACCTTCCAGAACTCCGGCACGGCCCTGTCCATCGGCCTGTTCTTCTCGCTGATGGTCGTCGGCCTGTCCGGCTCGCTCCCCCACACCCTCAGCAGCGGCCTCCAGGCGCAGGGCGTCCCGGCCGGAACGGCCGAGCAGGTCGCCGGGCTGCCGCCGGTCAGCACGCTGTTCGCCACCTTCCTCGGCAACAACCCGATCGGGCACCTGCTCGCGCCCAGCGGCGTGCTGCACACGCTGCCCGCGCAGAGCGTGCACACGCTGACCGGCAACCGTTTCTTCCCCGAGTTGGTCTCCACTCCGTTCCACCACGGCCTGGTCACCGTCTTCGGGGCGGCGGCCGTCATGGCACTGGTCGCGGCCCTCGCCTCCCTGCTGCGCGGCAAGACCGCCGCGTCGGCCGGCGGCAGCGCCGCGGGCTCGTCGACGGTCCCCACCCCGGCGGACGAGGGCGACTCGGCGGCCTCCCGTCACTGACGGCCCATCCGGGCCGGGAGGGCGGACTGGCTGACAAGTCGGCTGGTCCGTGCGGGCGATGTCGGCAGCGCCGAGCTAGACCCGCTTTCCCGCGCTGTGATCGGCCGCCACTCCCGCGCGGCGGCGGCCGATCACAGCGGACCTCGGTCTGCGGACCTCAGCCGCACGGCCGGGCGGGCCGGGCCCGGCCGCCTGGCCGGACCACCGGCCGGGCCGTCAGCGGCCCTGAACCAGCCCCCTTCCCGCACCGCGATCGGCCGTCACCGCCGTTCGGCGGCGGCCGATCACAGCAGCCCTCGGTCTGCGGACCTCAGCCAGGCGGCCGGGCAGGGCCGCGTCGGGGGCGTCAGCGGTCGCGGGTCGGCGGCGCCTGACGGCGGCCCCTCACTCCCACTCCCACCGGATGCCGAAACGGCCCGGCCCCGCGCCGAGGGCGACGGCGTGGACGGTGCCGGCGGTGTCCGGCCGCAGCAGCCGCTCCTGCGGGCGGCCCTCCGGTGTGGCCGAACGGAAGACGTGACAGCGGCGCGGTCGCGCGGCCGGGTCGAACCGCACCTCGAGCACGCGCTCGCGGATCCTTCGGTTCAGGCGCGTACCGAGTCGGGAGACCGGTGGACCACTCGGCGCCCAGCGGACGGTGTACTCGACGATGACCGACTCGCCCCGCACGAGCGGCCGGTCGAAGATCACCTCGGTCGCCAGCAGTCCGTTGTCCGCCGCGTGGACGGCGGCGCCGGTCCGGCAGGGGCCGGCCACCTCCACCTCCGGGACGGGCGCGGCCGGGTCGGCCCGCACGACGGCAATCCACCGGTCCGCTCCGTCGGCCTCGGCCCGCAGCACCCGTCGGTTCCACAGCTCGCGTTCACGGCGCTCAGCGTCCACCGTCAGGCGGCTGTGGCAGCTCAGCCGACTCAACGTCAGATCCCACCGGGTGTCCAGCCCACGCCACAGGCCCGGGGCCTGACCCTCGCCTGACCAGATCTCGGCCAGCGGCGTGCCCGAGGCGGCCGCCCCGGCGGGACGGCCTCGCGGGCGCGGCGGACCGAGCAGCGCGGACAGCGCACCGGGCGCCTGACCCAGCACCTCCTCGATGGCCGCGAGCGCGACGAGGGACCTGGTCCGCTCCGGCCGGCAACGACCGTTCTGCCAGAAGCTCAGCGTGGCCACCGACAACCTGATGCCACGGGCCCGCAGCCGGTCCGCGATGCGCTCCAGGGTCAGGCCCCGTGCGGCAATGGCCTCGCGCAGCGCCGCGTCGAACCCGTCCGGCGGCGCGTGCTTCGCCGGGCGTGCGTCCGATCCTTCGGGTGCTGCCGGGGCTTGCGGGGTGACCAGCACAGCTCTCCTGCTCCTGGGGCAGCGGACTCGTCGGCACGACAGCCCGCGGATGTCGACCAGACGTTACCCAGGTCGACGCGTCGCAACCTGTGAATTCGCGGCGTGGACGCCCGGTGCGACACGGCGTCACCTCTCTCAAAACTGAACGTCCGGTGAAGTCTTGTCAGGGCCATGGGCAGCCCCTGACGCTGGGTCCGCCGCGGAGATCAACCCCCACCCGCGGCCCACTCCACTCCTCACCCAAGGAGCTTCCATGCCCAGGCGTTCAGCCCGGCTGCTCGTCGTCGCCGTCGGTGTCGGCGCGGCCGCACTGTCCACCCCGGCGTTCGCGGCCGCCCCCACCGCCGCACACGCCGCGCAGGCCACCCCCGCCCAGCTCACCCAGGCGGTCGCCGGTCACGAGAGCCACGCCCTGCACGGGGCGCGGCGGTCCACGACCAACACCGCCGTCGAGTCCACCAACTGGTCCGGCTACGCCGCGACCGGTTCGACGGGGGCGTTCACGTCCGTGTCCGCCTCCTGGGTCCAACCCTCCGTCAGCTGCGGCTCCGCCACGACGTACTCCTCCTTCTGGGTCGGGCTCGACGGCTACAGCAACTCGGCGCTGGAGCAGACCGGCACCGAGGCCGACTGCATCGGCGGCCGGGCCACGTACGGGGCGTGGTGGGAGGTGCTGCCCGCGTCCGAGAGCGCGTACTCCGGTGTCACGGTCGCGGGCGGTGACTCGCTCACGGCGACGGTCACCGACAACGGCAACGGCACCTTCACGATGACGCTCACCGACAGCACGGAGGGTTGGAGCAAGTCCACCACGCACGCGGGCAGCTCGGGCTACCAGGACAGCTCGGCCGAGGTCATCGCCGAGGCTCCCGAGGTCAACGGCGGCATCGCCAAGCTCGCGAACTTCGGCACCGTCGACTTCACCGGGTCCACGGCGGGCGGCCAGGCCCTCGGCAACACCTCGCCCAACGAGATCACCATGATCAACAGCGCCGGAACCAAGGTCCGCGCCCAGCCGGGAACCATATCGGGCGGCTCCTTCGCCGACGTGTGGAAGTCCAGCTGACCTGAGGGTCCGCCTCAGCGGGCGCGGCGGCGCAGCCCCGTCCGCTCGCTGAGTTCGGCGAGCCGGGCCTCGACGACGGGCAGCCGCACGCTCGCGGCCGGCACCGCCCGGCACAGCGTCAGCAGGGCGGGGCCGTGCCGCAACGCCGCGTCGCGCGGCAGTCGGCCCCAGATCGCCACGGCGTTGTCGACGGCGGTGAGCAGTTCGGGCGCCTGCGGCGGGAGTTGCCGCAGGCGCAGCCGGGCCGCTTCGATCAGGCGCTCGGTCGCCCCGCCCAGGTCCTCGGTGGCGAGCGCGAGCTGCGCCTGCGCCTCCGCGACATCCGCGAGCTGCGGCGCTCTGGGGCCCTGATGGCGCAGCAGCATCCGCTCCCAGTCGGCGATCACGTAGGCGGCACGCGGGAGATCGCCCGCGTGCAGCGCCGCTGCGATGGTGGGACGCGGATCCGTCCCGTCCGGGACGGTGGGGACCGCGGGACCGGCTGGGGCGTTCCCACTCGGCACCAGCGCCCCGTGATGCGGCGCGTGCGACGTCACGGGGAGGGGGACCGCCGCGCGCACGGACGCGGGCAGGGCCGCCAACGGTGCGGCCTGGACGGGAATCGCCCCAGCGCCTTCCGCAGGGCCGGGCCCCGCCGAGGACGGGAGGGCGGCGCCTTGCGAGGGCCCGGAGGCGAGAGTCCCCGCCGCCTCGGCTCGCGCGGCCGAGGCCACCAGGTCGGTCGCCACCGGAACCGCCGGGACTCGGGGATGCGCGGCGGGCGCGGCGGTCGAAGGTGCGGTCTCAGTCGGCAGGATCGGAACCGGTTGCGCCGCCCCGAGGGCGTCAGCGGCGCTCGGGGCGGCCAGGGGCGGGACGGCTGGCGACGGGACGGCCAGAGGCGGGACGGCCGGGGACGGGAACATGGCGGGCGGCACGGCAGCGGGCGGGGACGGGACCGCCGGCGACGGGACGGCCAGGGGCGGGACAGCCGGGGCCGAGACAGCCGGCGACGGGACCGCCGGGGACGGGACAGCCGGGGCCGAGACAGCCGGCGACGGGACCGCCGGGGACGGGACAGCCGGGGCCGAGACAGCCGGCGACGGGACGGCCAGGGGCGGGGCGGCCGGGGACGGGAACGTGGCGGGCGGCACGGCAGCGGCCGGCATAGGGGCAGGTCCCGGGGGCGCGGTCACCGCAGGTATCGCGCTGGTGAGCAGCAGCGCCCCCGCCGGGAGGCCCGAGTGGCCGGCCACGTGGTGGATCTCGGCGGGGCGGGGTTCCCGGTTCGGCGCGGCGGAGCTGGTCGACGAGCGCGCGGGTGTACGGCGGGGCGTAGCCGTCGCCGACGGTGCCGGGCGGGCTGACCTGGCCGAACAGCGGCAGACCCGCCGTCAGGGCCTCGGGCCCGTACTGCTGGAGGACGCCCCAGGCGTCCGGGTCGGCGACCAGGTCGGCCAGGACCGTGGTCGTGCCGGCAGGCCGCTGCCGCAACTGGTCGGCGAGCCAGGCCCACGGCAGCGCGGTGTAGCGGGTGTTGTCGCGGGCCGTCTGGGCGAGCGCGAGGTGGAGCTCCTTGCGGCGCCGGTCCGCCGTCAGCTGGCCGACGAGCGCGACGAGGACGGGGCCGGGGGTGCGCGCCGCGGTCTGCAGGTGCGCGAGCAGCAGCTGCGGATCGGCCGGATCGGCCAACTGCAGCACGCTGGCGGGTATCGGGCTGCCGAGCAGCGCCTCCGGCGGCAACGTCGCGAGCAGGCCGAGCGCGGCCTCAGGACGGACGGGCTGGCGGCGCTTGCCGCCCGGCGCGCCACCGATCAGCAGCACCAGTCCGCGCGCTGCCCCGCCCCCGTGGTTGATCTCCATCCCCGCACCGTACCCGGCCGAGGCCCGCCGACGCGCGGACGCCCGACGCGCCTGCGCCGCGCGCGCGGTCGTGTCCTGGCACGTCAGGGCAGGTCAGAGCCGGTCAGGGACGACGGCTGGCGGCGCCCGCGGCTACGGACGCACCGCGTAGCGGAGGTGGAACACGCCGCCATGGAACGGCCGCTCGGCCAGGAGCTCCAAGCGCAGGCGCACGCCTCTCGGCAGGGCGGGCTTGCCGCCGCCGACCGAGACCGGGTGCAGGAAGAGCTGGACCTCGTCGACCAGTCCGGCGGCCAGCGCCCGGCCCGCGAGTTCGGCGCCGCCGATGGTGAGGTCGTGGGGCGACTCCTCTTTCATTCGGCGGACCGCGGCGGGGTCGAAGTCGCGCTCGATGCGCGTGCGGGCGGTGGCGACCGTCCCGAGAGTCCGCGAGTAGACGACCTTCTCGGCAGCACGCCAGAGCTCCGCGAACTCCCGCGCCACCGCGGGGTCGTCCGCGCCGAGGCCCGCCGTCTCCCAGGAGGCCATCGTCTCGTACATGCGCCGACCGTAGAGGTAGGTGCCGATCGGGCGCTCGAGGTCGTTGACCGCCGCGTGCACCTCCTCGTCGGGCGCGGCCCAGCCGAACTCGCCCTTCTCGTCCTCGACGTAACCGTCGAGCGATGCGATCGCCGAGTAGATCAGCCTGGCCATGATCGACCTCCACCTCCGTGAGCACGCCTCGCCCCATGCTCCACCCCGGCCGGCGGTCAGCGGTGCGCCGCAGCGCCGACGGGTGGTTCGTGTCGGACCGGAAAACACCGTTGTCACACCCGCCTGGCAGGCTGGATCCCGACGGGACGTGGACGGACCAGCCACGGACCAGCCAGGAACCAGTGGCGGACCAGCGACGGGAGCGGGCGGATGAGCGACGCGGCTGGGGCCGGGTGGCGGGCGGCCGGGCTGCTGTGGCGCGGTGGCGAGCCGGAGCTGGAGTGGTGGGCGCCGGGCGCGGAGCCGTGGCGGGCGGGTGCGCTGCCGCTCGGTGCGGAGCCCGCGTTCGCGGTCGGTGCGGACCGGCGCTGCGTGGGGCTGTGGCGGGCCGGACGCCGGATCGCCTGCGGGGCCGCGCGGGCTCTGGAGCCCGGCTCGCGCAGCTCGCAGTGCGGCGAGTGCGCGCGGCTCGACCGGCGGAACTCCGTCGCCGCCGACACGCTGCTGGACGACCCGCGCCCGTACGCGGTCTACCTGGCGCATCACGGATCGGCCGGGGTGAAGGTGGGCATCACCGCGGCGGAGCGCGGTCTGGCGCGGCTGCTCGAACAGGGTGCGCTGGCGTCGGTGTTCCTCTCGCAGGGCACGCTGCCGTCCGCCCGGCGCGTCGAGCACCTGCTCGGGGTCGTGCTCGGGCTGCCGGACCGGGTCTCCACGGTCCGCAAGCGCGTCGCCCGCGCGGCCCCCGGCACCCCCGCCGAACGCGCGGCGACGCTGCTCGCCCAGGCGGCCCGCACGCGCGAACTGGACTGGCCCGAGGGCCAGACGCGCCGTCCCGGCACGGACGTCGTCGACCACTGCGCGCGCTACGGTCTGCCGGAGGCGGGCCTGTATCCGGACGCCGCGGTCGAGCCTCTGCGCCCAGGCGACGTCGTCACGGGCCGGGTCGTCTGCCGGATCGCCTCCGACCTGTACCTGACCGTCCCGGCGGCGGGCCTCGTCCTCCTCGACACCCGCCTGCTGGCAGGCTGGGCGGTCTCCCGCGCGGACCCGGACGCGCCGTTCACCGCACGGCTCGCGCCCGTCCCGCGCATGACGGAACCCCAGGAGCAGCCGGGGCTGTTCTGACGTGTCGGCAGGGTCGGACCTGCCGCCCGGTCCCGTCGCCGGGGACCGCTCCCGGCCATCGCGGAGCCACCGCGAGCGCGCGACCGTCGGCCCCGGCGAGGGGCGAGCACGAGGAGGCCCGCACGGCGGTCGCCGCCTGCTCACGACGCCCGGCCGCGTCCGCCGGCTGGAGCACGAGGACGCTTTCAGGCGGGCCCGCGTGCCCCGATGGTCGTCGACGCCGGCGCCGCGAGGGGCCTCGTCCAGGAGGCAGTGCCTCGTCAGCTCGGGACCGCGTCAGAGCGCCGTGGCCATCCTCCGGACCGCCTCGGTGATCAGCTCTGGGCTCGTGGCCAGGTTGAAGCGGGCGTGGCCGGCGCCGCCCGTGCCGAACGGGAGGCCGCCGGTCAGCGCCACCCGGCCGCGGTCAAGGAGGACCGCCGCCGGGTCGGCCCCCAGGCCGGCGTCGCGGAAGTCGAGCCAGGCGAGGTAGGTGCCCGCGCCCGGTCGGTAGCGGACGGAGGGCAGGTGTTCCGCGACCAGGCCGTCGAACAGGGCGCGGTTCTCCGCCAGCGCGACCAGCAGGCCGTCGAGCCAGGCGGCGCCGTGCCGGAGCGCGGCGGTGTGTGCGATCACGCCGAAGTGGCTGACGCCGTCGGCCACTTCCGATGGGACGCGGGCGAGGTCCGCGGCCGCGGCCTCGCCGGCGAGGGCGAGCGCCGCCGGGAGGCCGGCGAGGTTCCACGCCTTGGACGCGGACATGAGCGAGAAGCCGCTCTCCGCTCCGCGCACGCTCAGGTAGGGCACGAACTCCGCGCCACCGGACACGAGCGGCGCATGTATCTCGTCCACCACGACGCGGACCCCGAACGCCTCGGCCAGGCTCGCGACAGCCTCCAGTTCGTCGCGACGGTGGACCGTCCCGGTCGGGTTGTGCGGGTTGCACAGCAGGTAGGCGGCCCGGCCGCCGTCGGCGGTCGCGCGGCGGAACGCCTCCTTCAGCTCGGCGAGGTCGATCCGTCCGTCCGCGCCGAGCGGGGCCTCGACCACGGCGCGGCCGCTGCTCCTGACGAAGTGGTAGAACGGCGGATACACCGGGCAGTTGACGACGACCTGGTCGCCCGGGTCGGTGACGAGCCGCAGCATCTCGACGGCGCCGCGCATCACGTCCGGCACCCTCACGGCGCGCTCGGCCGTGACCCCCTCCCAGCCCCAGCGGGCGCGGGCGAAGCCCGCGAGCGCCTCGACGTAGCCGGCGCCCGCCGGATAGCCGGTGTCGCCGAGGGCGACGGCCTGCGCGAGGGCCTGCGCGACCGGCGGGGCGAGGGCGCAGTCCATCTCGGCGACCCAGACCGGCAGCACGTCGGAGGGATGCGTCCGCCACTTCTTGCTGGTGCGGCGGCGCAGCAGCTCCAGTCGCTCCCAACGGAAACCCTCGGACCGCGACCGGTCCGGCGACACCTCGTCCATGAGCACCACGCCCACCAAGGTAAGGCACGAACCCGCTTGCCGCACCCTACTTGCCGTACCCCGCTTGCGCGGCCTGCCCGCGCGGCCTGACGGTGCGCCCGCTCAGGCGAGCCGGGCGCTCAGCCGAGCCAGGCCCCGTCCTTCATCACATCGCGGCCGCGCAGCTCGTCGGCCTCGCGCCAGGCCTGGATCCGGCGCGGCGTGACGCGGTACCAGGCGTACTCCTCGGACTCCCGGCGCGGATCCCAGTCGGTGTGGGCCGCGTAGGCGTCCGCGACCGCGTCGACCTCGCCGGCGGGGACGAGCTCGGCGACGCCGTCCACCACCACGACGTCCCTGGTGGGCCCGAACGCCAGCCGGACCCTGCCGTTCTCGGCCATGTTCCGCGCCGTCACCGAGCGCGGCAGGGTGCTGATGACGAAGGTCTTGCCGTCCCAGTCGAACGAGAGCGGCACCAGGGCGGGGCCGCCCGCGCCCGCCGTGGCGACCCAGGCGTCCATGTCGGCGTCGAACCGGGCACGCGTGTCCGCGATCCGCTGCTCCAGCGGGCGGGGCGAGGAAATGGTCACGGGCTGACTCCGTTCACTGCGCCTCCCGGGTCCGGGAGCGTCCTGCCGAACACCCGTCAATCTAGTCGTCGGCACCGACATCCGACGGCTGGTGCGCCGGCGCCTGCCCCTGGGACTGGGGCACCTCGAGCGCGTCGAGGAACTCCAGGAGCAGCCGGTTGAACTCCTCCGGTCGCTCCAGCGGCGGAACATGGCCGGTCGCGGGCATCTCGACGCGCAGCGCGCCGGGGATGTCCGCCGCGAGCTGCTCCGAGACGGCCACGACCTCCGGGACGTCCTCGGCCCCGTAGACGACGAACGTCGGGGCGGCCACCTCCGCCAGCCGCTTGGCCGCGCCCGGTTCCAGGTCCTGCGGGCTCCCGGCGCGGGCCGCGCCCGCCCAGGCGCGCTCCGCGGTGCGGCGGTACATCCCCACGGCGTGCGCCCAGACGTCCGGCTCGATGTCCTGCCTGGTCCGGGCCGGTCCGGCGAGCAGCAGCTCGACCATGGAGTCCACGTAGAGGGCGAGATCGGCGGGGTCGACGGGCCCGCCGTGGCCCTCGTCGTAGGCGCGCAGCCGCTCGACTCCGACGCGCTCGTGGACGCGCTCCCGGTACAGGCGCGTGAAGCTCTCCGGCCAGGCGTGGCCCGACAGGCCCGAGCCCACCAGCACCAGACCGGCGACGCGCTCGGGCGCGGTCAGCGCCGCGTCGAGCGACAGCTTGCCGCCGTCCGAACTGCCCACCAGCACGGCGTGATCGACGCCCAGCCGGTCGAGCAGCGCGAGCAGCTGCTCGTGCCGGGCGTGATCGGCCACGACGTCGCCGGAGTCGCCGCAGGCGAGCCAGTCGTAGCTGATCACCCGGAACCGGTCGCGCAGCACCGGGATCTGACGCCCCCACATGCGCCGGTCGGTGGTTCCCCCGTGGATCAGGACGACGGCCGGCCCGTCGAACCCGTCGTCGTCGTAGGCGATCTGTGCACCGTCGATCTCGACCTTCTCCATCCCGACATCGTAGGCAGAACCGCCGCCGAACCCCCGGTGCCTCGGCGGCGAAAAACCCGAAGGCGGATGGTGTGATCGTCGGATACGGTTTCACCTCGTCACCTCCCGGTGCGAAGACCAGCGGCTACTTCTTCGAACCAAGTCCGCCGCAGGTCGTCACTGATCTCGGGAGGACATGCGCCGGGGCGCCCGGTGCGCAGGCAACGGATCCTTCATCCGGAACTGTGGGTTGCGGGTTCGAGTCCCGCCGTCGGCTCAGGTCGGCGTAGCTCAATCGGACAGAGCAACAGTCAGCAAGCCCGTCGCCGACCCCTGATCTCGGGCGCCCCGCCGCATCTCCTCCCCCTGACGCCCTCAGGGGGTTCCTCTCCATGTCCCGCTTCAACACCAGGGCCGCGCGCACGGCCGCCACCTCCCCCGTCACCACCACCGGCCGCCGGGCCGTCACCTCCGAAGGCGGCGCGGGTTTCCTGCGCGACGCGAAGAGCGAGCTCTTCCTGCTCGCCGTCGCGAACACCGTCGGTCAGAACACCTTCTACGAGCGCGGCGGCGACCGCGACGACCGGTACACCGGGCTCGTGCGGCAGCTCGCCGTCGCCGACCCCGAGTGGACCGCCGGCCTGCTCGGCTGGCTGCGGCGCGACGGGAACATGCGTACCGCCTCCCTCGTCGGCGCGGCCGAGTTCACCAAGGCGCGCCTGGACGCGAACCTCGACGGGCTCTCCCGTCAGGTCGTCGACGCCGTCCTCCAGCGGCCCGACGAGCCCGGCGAGCTGCTCGGCTACTGGACCTCCCGCTACGGCCGCAGCCTGCCCAAGCCGGTCAAGCGCGGCGTCGCCGACGCCGTGCGGCGGCTCTACAGCGGCAAGGCGCTGCTCAAGTACGACACCGCGTCCAAGGGTTACCGGTTCGGCGACGTGCTCAACCTGGTGCACGCCTCCCCCGCGGCCGACAAGCCGTGGCAGGGCGAACTGTTCCGCTACGCGCTCGACCGCCGGCACCACCCGGACGAGGCCGCGCCCCCGGCGTCCGACCGGACGCTGAGCGCGCACCGCGCGCTGATGGCCGTGCCGGTGGAGCAGCGCCGCGCGGTCGTCACGGCCGCGGACGGCGCGGCGCGGCTGGCCGAGGCGGGCGTCACCTGGGGGGATGCTCGCGGGCTGGCTCCAGGGCCCGCTGGACGCGGCGGCCTGGGAGGCCGTCATCCCGTCCATGGGCTTCATGGCGCTGCTGCGGAACCTGCGGAACTTCGACGAGGCGGGAGTCGGTGACGAGACCGCGCAGGCGGTCGCGGCGCGGCTCGCGGACGGCGAGCAGGTCGCGCGGTCGCGGCAGTTCCCGTTCCGGTTCCTGGCGGCGTTCCAGCACGCGCCGTCGCTGCGGTGGTCCTGGGCGCTGGAGCAGGCGCTCGGGCACTCCCTCGCGAACGTGCCCGCGCTGCCGGGCCGCACCTTGGTGCTGGTGGACCGCTCCGGCAGCATGTTCGACGGGATCAGCGAGCAGACGAAGCTGAACCGCGCGGACAGCGCCGCGATCTTCGGCACCGCCGTCGCGCTGCGCGCGGACCACGCGGACCTGGTCCAGTTCGGCAGCACGCACAGCCCGGTCGCCGTCGGCCAGGGCGAGTCCGTGCTGCGGATCCTGGGGCGCTTCGGCGACCTCGGCGGCACCGACACCACCGCGGCGGTCCGGGCGCACTACCGCGGCCACAACCGGGTCCTGATCGTCACGGACGAGCAGTACGCGCCGAGCCGCCACGGCGACCCGACCAGCCAGGTTCCGTCCCATGTGCCGGTGTACACGTGGAACCTGGCGGGCTACCGGGCCGGCCACGGCCCTTCGGGCGGCGCGAACCGACACACCTTCGGCGGCCTGACGGACCATGCGTTCCGTCTGGTCCCGTTGCTGGAGGCCGGTGCGAGCGCGGCCTTGCCGTGGGAACAGCGGTCCTGACGCGCCTTCTTGACACTCTTTCATGAGCACGACAACTTGGAGTGGACCCGACCACCACTCCGAGAGGTGTCCCATGAACCGACAGCTGCTCAGCGCCGCCACCGCCCTGCTGCTCGCCGGCGCGGGCGCGCTCGCCACGAGCGCGCCCGCGCAAGCGGCCGCCCACCCGAGTGC
>NZ_BBPQ01000033.1:51702-69141 GCF_000787855.1 Streptacidiphilus anmyonensis
AGCGGCCGCCCACCCGAGTGCCCACCCGGCCGCCCACCCGGCCGCCGCCGTGACCTTCGCCGGAACCGTCGCGCTCGACGACTGCAGCGGCTCACTGATCAGCTTCGCCGGCTCCTCGCCGAACGACCCGGCGCTGGTCCTCACCAACGGCCACTGCCTGGAGACGGGCATGCCCGACCCCGGCCAGGTGATCGTCAACCAGTCCTCCAGCCGCAGCTTCACGCTGCTCAACGCCTCGGGCAAGGGCGTGGCCAAGCTGCGCGCCGCGAAGGTCGCCTACGCGACCATGACCAACACCGACGTGACGATCTACCAGCTGACCAAGACCTACGCCGCCATCAAGAGCGCCTACGGCATCAGCCCGCTGGTGGTGTCCTCGACCCACCCCACCGCCGGGTCCTCGATCGAGGTGGTCTCCGGCTACTGGAAGACCACGTACTCGTGCGGCGTCGACGGCTTCGTCTACCAGCTGCACGAGGCCGACTGGGTCTGGCTGGACTCCGTGCGCTACACCTCCACCTGCAACACCATCGGCGGCACCTCGGGCTCCCCCGTCATCGACACCACCACGGGGCAGGTGGTCGCGGTCAACAACACCGGCAACGAGGACGGCCAGCGCTGCACCCTCGACAACCCCTGCGAGGTCGACGCCAACGGCAACGTCACCGTCCACGAGGGCACCAACTACGCCGAGGAGACGTACTACATCCCGGCCTGCTTCGGCCCGGGCAACGTCCTCGACCTCACCCGCCCCGGCTGCGGCCTCCCCCAGTGATCTGAACCGGTGATCGGCGGCGCGACCCGTGCGCCCGGGGCTGTAACCCGAGCGCGCCGGTCGGCGGGCAGGAGGCCGTGGGCGCACCTACCGTCGAAGCATGAGCGTCCGCATCACAGTCATGCCCGCAGCGATCCCCCACCACCTGCGCAACCAGGAGGTCACCAGGCAGATCACCTACAACGACCGGGACGACGCGGAGTACGTCTACGAGGTCCTGGTCAGCGGGGCCCTGGTCGTGTGGCGGGGGCGGCCCGGCTCGGACGTGGGCGGCGAGGTGGAGGGCGTCTACGGCCCGACCGCGTGGGAGAGCGTGCAAGGCATCCCGAAGCGCGACACCCTGGCGCCCTGACCCCTCGTCGCGAGCCCGCTCACACCACCGTCCAGGCGGCCCGCCTCGCCGTGCAGGGGCCGCCGGCGTGGACGGCGAGGCGGGATCCGGCCACGTCGAGGGAGACCGTCGCGAGGGTCTCCCAACGCTTGCCGAGAGCCGCGTCCGGGTCCGGGTGACAGCAGAGGGCGGCTCCGTCGTCGAGGTGGAAGGTGAGGGCGTCCAGCAGCGCCGCGCCGTCCGGGAACGGGCGGGCGGCGGTGCGGGCGTGGAGGGCCGCGAGGCGGTGGCGGGTGTCCGGGTCCTCGGTCGCCAGGGCCTCGCCCCGGGCGAGGCCGGGGTCGACGAAGTGGTTGGTCCGCAGCAGGTAGCCGTCCGCGCCGGGGTGGAGCAGCGCCGGGCCCGCGGGGCTGAGCTCGACGGTCGCCGCCCGTGCGCGGCCCGCCTCGTACGCCGCGAGCGTCAGCGAGCTGGACGCGGCGACCCGGGTCCGCGTCGCCAGCCGTATCGCCTCGTCGAAGGTGCCGCAGGTGTCCAGCACGTGCCGGGCCAGCACGTGGACCGGCAGCCACGCGGATGCCGGCGCGGACGGGTCGAAGGCCGTGTCTGAGGCGTGGGCGAGGATGTTGAAGTGCAGGCCCAGCCCGGCCGTGTTGACACCGATCTTGCCGACGATGCCGTACTCCGTGACGGTCCGCACCTCCCGGCCGTCCGGGTGGCGGATGTGCCAGACGAACCAGCCGTCGCGCATGTCGTCGTGCCAGTCCCAGGTCTGGGTGGTGACCGGCGGGCGGCCGTCGGCGGGGGCGTGGACGACGGTCGAGCACTCGGGCTGCGGGCGTCCGAAGCGGCCGAGGATCTCGGTGCGGGCGTTGAGCGCCGCGAGGCGGTGCAGCGGCAGTCGCGCGCCGCGCGCGATGCCGTCGATCTCCTCGGCGAGTTCGGGCGCGGCCGCGGCGATCTGCCCGAAGGCGGCGAGCCCCGTCGCGCGCACCTCGTCCGGCCCCGCGCCCGCGGCGCGGAAGAGCGTGTCGTAGAAGTCGGCGGTGCGCCGGATCCGGTCGGGGAAGGTCCGGCCGAGGAGCTGTCCGCGCTCGCCCGGGGCGGCGGCGGGGGAACGGAAGACCGTGGGCGTCGGCGTGGGCATGGCGGTGCTGCTCCTCGGCGGGACGGCAGGGAACGGGAGACGGGAGACGGGAGAACGGATTGCGGGCGAAGACCGGTCAGCCGCGCACCGCGGCCCGGCGTCCGCGCATCATCAGCAGGTAGATCACCGGGGCCAGGATCATGCCGACCGGCAGCGACAGGTCGGTGCCGTCCAGGGCCTTGGCGATCGGTCCGACCCACATCTCCGTGTCGACGCACAGCGTCGCGGCGACGGCGCTGACGACGAGGGCGGTGGCGCCGGCCCAGTTGACGCCGCCGGTGTACCAGAAGGGCCCGCCGGGGGTCTCGTCGCTCAGCTCGTGGCCGTCGTAGCGGTTGCGTCGCCACAACACGTCGACGGCGTAGATGGCCATGGTCGGTCCCATCAGCGCCACCATCAGTTCGAGCACGCTGTTGACGGCGGTCAGGAAGTTGGAGACGAGCAGCGCGTACATGGTCAGCGCGACGCCCAGCGTCCCGTCGAGGGCGACGCTGCGGGAGCGGCGGATCCGGACGCCGATGGCCTGCAGGGCGAGACCGGAGCTGTAGGCGGTCATCGCGTTGTTGGCGACCGCCGAGAGGACGACGGCCAGCAGGAACGCGGGCTTGAACCAGCCCGGGATGATCGACTCCAGGGCGCTCTGCGGGTCGGTCATGTCGAGTGCGGTCCCGGCCAGCACGCCCAGCGCGGTGAACAGGACGCTGGGGACGAACGCGCCGACGGCCGTCCACACGGCGATCGCGGCGGGCTTGGACTCGCGCGGCAGGTAGCGGGCGAAGTCGGCGCTGTTGCTGTAGGACAGCGGCGCGGACGCGATCAGAGCGAGGCCGCCGGCGAGCGCGGCGACGAGGTCGCCGCCGTGGAGACCCTGCTGGGGGCGGTAGTGCCAGTCGGCGTGCCGCAGCACGTAGGCGGCGAGGACGAGGAAGACCAGGGTCAGCACGACGGTGAACGGCGTGTAGAGCCGGACGATCATGGCGTGGCCGTAGACGCTGATCGCGAGGGTCGCGGCGGCGACCGCGACGATGATCACGATCTTGACGAAGGTGTCCGGATGCAGCCCCGCCTCGTCGGCGAGTGCGAACGCGGCGAGACAGCCGGCGGCCCAGTTCAGCGCGAGGTAGCAGACGGAGGCGAACCACCCGGTGATCGCGATGTTCGCGCGGTTGCCGCGGACGCCGAACATCGCCCGCATGATCACCTCGCTGGGCGTCCCGGAGGCTGATCCGCTCACGGCCACGAGGCCGACCAGCGCCCAGAAGAGGTTTCCGACGACCACGACCCCGAGGGCCTGCCAGAGGCTGAGGCCCATCAGGATCAGCGTCCCGCCCACGACGAGGCTGAGGTAGCTGACGTTGGGCGCGGCCCAGACACCGAAGAGTTCCCGAGGGCGGCCATGGCGCTCGCCGTCGGGAATGACGTCGATGCCGTGCGCCTCCACCCCACCAGTGTGCGGGGTGGCGTCGGCGTTCCGGTTCTGCGGGCGAGGGGGCTCGGTCTCGCGAGCGGGCGGGGTGGCGGCCATGGGGTTCTCCGAACCGACGAGCCCTGTGGGGGCGTGGGGGCGCTTCGCTATTGGTCGCACATCCAATAGCGTGGAATGGCCTCTCGTCAAGGGGTCGATCCGCGTATAGTCGGATCCGACTAATAGGGAGCGGTCATACAGATGGCGAACCGAAAGATCTCCAACACACTGGCGCTGGCCGTGCTGGGTCTGCTGCGAGAACAGCCGATGCACCCGTACGAGATGGCGTCCACCCTGCGGGAACGGCACAAGGACAGCAGCTTCAAGGTCAACTCCGGCTCGCTCTACGACACGGTCGAGGCCCTCGTCCGACACGGCTGGATCGAGCCGGTGGAGACGGCACGCGACGGCAGGCGACCGGAGCGGACCGTCTACGCGGCGACCGGGCTGGGCGAGAGCGAGTTCGTCCGCTGGATCGACGAGCTCCTGCGCACGCCCGTCGCGGAGTACCCGAAGTTCATGGCCGCGGTGTCCTACCTCGGCGCGCTCGGTCCGGACCGGGCGGCGGAGGCACTGACCGAACGGGCACAACAGCTGAGCCGGCGGATCGAGGAGACCAGGGCGGTGCTCGCCGACACGGTCGACTCCGGCAAGGTCCCCCGGCTGTTCATGATCGAAGTCGAGTGCTCGCTGCACGCCTGGGAGGCCGAGCTGGCCTGGACCCGCCGGACCGTCACCGAGATCCGCGACGGCAGCCTGGTCTGGCCTCGGGCCGAACGAACCGAACAGGGCTGGACCTGGTCCGCCCCCACGGACACGGAGCGGAAGGGAACCGCCGGATGACCCGGGCAACCGAGACAACCGAGGCGACCGAGGTACTGATCGTGGGGGCCGGCCCGGCCGGCCTGTTACTCGCCGCGGAACTCCGACTCGCCGGCGTCGACACGGTCGTCGTCGAACGCCACCCGCAACGGCCCGGCTTCTGCCGCGGCTTCAACCTCAACGCCCGCGCCCTGGACCTGCTGGCGCGCCGCGGCCTCGCCGAACGGCTCGTCAGCGAGGGGTGGCAGGTCCCCCACGTCGCGTTCTCCGGCCTGCCGGTGCCGCTCACCCTCGCGGGCGCCCACACCGACCATCCGTACACACTGGGCATCCCGCAGACCCGGGTCGAGGAAGTGCTCGAAGAGCACGCTCTCGAGCTCGGGGCCGACATCCGACGCGGGCACGAACTGCGCTCCCTGGAACAGGATTCCGCGTCCGTCACCGCCACCGTCGCCACCGCCGGCACCGGCGACGGCGACACCGACCGCGCCGGATACCGGATCCGGGCGGCGTACCTGGTCGGATGCGACGGCGGGCGCTCCACCGTCCGCAGGTGCGCCGGCATCGACTTCCCCGGCACCGAGGCGACGCGCTTCTCCCTGCTGGGCGATGTCGAGCTCGTCGATCCGGAAGCCCTGCCGTTCGGCGTGACCACCGGCCCCGGCGGGGGCGTGTTCGTCATTCCGCGTCCCGGCCATGTCAGGATCATCACGGCCGACCGGTGCCCGCCCGCCGACAGGGACGCCCCGGTCACCGTGGACCTGCTGGAGACCGCTGTGGCCGAGGCGCTCGGCCGCCGCGTCGCGCTGCGTTCCCCGCGCTGGACGACCCGGTTCGGCAACGCCGCCCGGCAGGCCGCCGAGTACGTGCAGGACCGGGTCGTCCTGGCGGGGGACGCGGCGCACATCCACCCGCCGGCCGGGGCGATCGGCGTCAACGTCGCCCTGGACGACGCGTTCAACCTCGGCTGGAAGCTCGCGGCCACCGTACGCGGCACCGCACCGGCCCGTCTGCTCGACAGCTACCACGACGAACGCCACCCCGCCGGAGCGCAGGTGCTGGCCAACACGCGGGCCCAGGTGCTGCTCGGCGAAGCCGACGACCGGCTCGGGCCGCTCACCGACCTGCTGACCCGCGTCGCCGCCCACCCGGCGGGCAACCGTGCCCTCGCCGAGACCGTCACCGGGCTGGACACCCGCTACGAGACGCACCACCCGGGCGCCGACCACCCCTGGCTGGGCCGGCTGACCCCGGACCTCGCCCTGACCACGAGCGAGGGCCGGATACGCCTGACCGGGCTGCTCGCCCGGGGACGCGGCGTGCTGCTCGACCTGGCCGAGGCCGAAAGAAGCACCGTCCGCGCGTCGGCCGCGGGCTGGGCGGACCGAGTGGACACGGTCTCCGCGGCGTGCCCCGACCATCCCGGGCTCCGCGCCGTCCTGCTGCGGCCTGACGGACACGCCGCCTGGCTGCGCACCGTCGACGCCGACACCATCGACGGCGACGGCGACGGAGGGGATGCCGGGCTGCAGCAGGCGCTGGCGCGCTGGTTCGGCCCGGCGGCGCCGTCCGAACCGCGCCTGGGGACAGCTCCCGGCGCCCGGTAGCGCTCAGCGGTGGACGGGGATGGTGGCGCGGGGGCCCATGACGTGCGGCGGCCGGCCCCCGAAGTGCACGATCCGGCCGCCGTCGCAGCGGTAGCGCAGATCGGTGACCTGCCAGGACCTGCCGTCCAACTCGACCCAGTCCCCGACGCGGAGGCTGAGCGCGGTGGACGGGACGAGGCGGCCTGTGGGGAGATGCGATGGAGCCATGTCTCCTACATCGGATCGGGAGCCGCCCGCCAAGAGGGAGAACGAGGGTGAACCCGGCCCTTCCACTGCTCCATCCGAAGGAGTCGGAGTGAAATCATCCGGTTTTCTGGGAAGGAGCCGGGTCATGTTGCGAGGATTCAAGAACTTCCTGATGCGCGGCGACGTGGTCGTGGTCGCCATCGGCCTGATCGTGGCCCTGGCGTTCAGCACGCTCATCAAGGCGTTCACCGACTTCGTGATCAACCCGATCATCACCAGGATCCAGGGCAAGAACTCGATCGGCCTGGGCTGGCAGCTGGGCAAGCCGGGCAACCCGGCCACCTACGTGAACGTCGGCGCGTTCATCTCGGCGATCGTGTACTTCGTGGTCTTCATGGCGGTCGTCTACTTCATGATCGTCGTCCCCTACAAGCACACCCAGGCCCGCCGCGGCGTCACCGTCTTCGGCGACCCGACCCCGGCGAAGACCTGCCCGTCCTGCCTGTCGGAGGACATCCCGGCCGCCGCTCCCAAGTGCCGCTACTGCGGCTCGGACCAGCCGCCCCAGGGCGCGGACCGGCCCGCTCAGGTCTGAGTCCGGGTCTGGGCCGGGCCGGGTTCCGGCAGCAGCAGCCCGAGCAGCAGCGCGGCCGGTGGGATCACGCACAGCGCGAGGAGCGCGCCCCGGGGGCCGTGGGACTGGGCGATGAGGCCCAGGACCGGCGCGAGCAGGCCGCCGACGCTCACGGCGAGGCCGAGGGTCACGCCGGAGGCGGTGCCAGGGCGGGTCGGCAGGTAGTCCTGACCGAGCTTCACCAGGACCGCGAAGGGCATGTTCAGGGCCGCGCCCGTGAGCAGCGCGAACAGCAGCGGCGCCCACGCGCCCGGCGCGAGCAGCAGACCCGCGAGGCACGGCAGCACCAGCGCGGCGCCGCACTGGATGGTGCGGACCATCCCCCAGCGGTCCGCGAGGCGTCCACCGGCCAGCGTGCCCGCGACCCCGCCGGCGAGGAAGCAGGTCAGGGCCGCGCCGGCCAGGGCGCGGGAGGCGTGCAGGTCGCGCAGCCAGTAGAGCTCGACGAAGGTGTTGAGGCCGAAGAACGCCACGGAGCGCAGCACCTCGACCCCGGTCAGGACCGCGAACGGGCCCCAGCGGTCGTGGCCCGGTGCGACGGCGGCACTGGCCGGGGCCGGCCGGGCCCGTCGCGCACGGGCGAGCAGGACGAAGGCCGTGAGCACCGCGGGCGGCAGGAACAGCGCGGTCGCGCCGACGCCCCAGGCGACCAGCGCCGGGGTGGCCAGCACCGGCGCAAGGAAGAAGCCGACGCTGCCGCCCGCCGCGAAGACGCTCATCGCCGCCGCGCTGTCGCCCGCGTCCGCCCTGGCCGCCTTGCCCGCGGCCGGGTGGAACATGGCCACGCCCAGACCTGACAGCAGGATCAGGGACCACACCGCCGGATACGGGCCGACCAGGCCGGCCAGCGCGAGGCCCAGTCCGGCCAGCCCCACGCCCGCGCCGGCCAGCCACGGCAGCCGGTAGCGGTCGACCGCGAGGCCGAGCAGCGGCTGAGGCACCGCGCTGCCGAGCGTCGCCGCCATGGTGAGGCCGGTCGCGGCGAGGTAGCCGTAGTGGCGGTCGAGCACGAAGTAGGGGACGGCGGCGGGGACCAGGCCCTGGTAGAGGTCGTCGACCGCGTGGGCCGCGCCCCACAGCCGCATCCGCCGCCACGGCGACGACGAGGACGCCGGAGTGGCCGCGGCAGGCGGGTCGGAGGGATCGGACGGGGCAGGCGCGGCAGGCGGGTCGGACGGGGCAGGCGCGGCAGGCGGGTCGGACGGGGCAGGCACGGCAGGCGGGTCGGACGGGGCGGCGCCCGGGGAGTCCACGGTGGAGGTCATGGCTCCAGCCTTCCGGCGACCCCGCCCAGCCGACTTCCGATAAACTGCCTCGATATGTCGATTAACCGCCAAGTCCCCGATGCCTCGGACGGCGGCGACCCGACGCCCCACCTGGAGCTGCCCGGCCCCACGGTCCAGGACCTGGGACGTCTCGAGCGCATCGACCGCCACCACCACGACCGTCACCAGCTGATCCATCCCGGCAGCGGGGTGCTCCAGGTCGAGACGGCCGCCGGCAGCTGGGTCGTGCCGCCGCAGCGCGCGGTGTGGATCCCGGCGTTCACCGCGCACGCGCATCTCGCCCGCACCCCCACCCGGATGCGTTCCCTCTCCTTCCCGGCGGAGATCGACCCCGTCGGCGGGGAGCAGCCGGCCGTCCTCGTGGTGACCCCGCTGCTGCACGAACTGGTCGCCGCTCTCGCCGAGCCGCCGGAGACCGGCTACAGCGACGCAGAGCAGGCCACCCTGCGCCAGGCCGCCACCGACCAACTGGCGCGCGCGGAACGCCTGACGCTGCATCTGCCCGCGCCCGTCGACGACCGGCTGCGCGCCGTCGCCGCGCTGCTGCACCGGGACCCGGCCGATCCGCGGTCGCTGCGCGAGCTCGGCGCGGCGGTCGGCGCGAGCGAACGGACCCTCAGCCGCCTCTTCCGCGCCGAGACCGGCCTGACCTTCCCGCAGTGGCGCACCCGGCTGCGCCTGCACCATGCGATCGACCACCTCGCGGCCGGACGCAGCGTCACCGCGACGGCCGCCGCATGCGGCTACGCCACGCCGAGCGCGTTCATCGAGGCGTTCCGGACGGTCTTCGGGACGACCCCGTCCCGACACCGCCTCCCATCTGCACCATGACCGCCCGACGACTCGCACGAACCGCCTCACCTGCACGACTTCTCCTCAGAAGCCTCACCTTTACGAGCTGTCACCACCCGTCGCCGTACTCCTAGGCTCGCCAGGAACCGAACAACGGCATCATTCGCACGGAAGACGGCATGAAGTTCTGCCCCACCTGTCGCCGCCACCTCAACGGCGCTTACTCCTGCCCGGGTTGCGGGGCCGCCGCGGCTGACCTGCCCTTCGACCAGGCCGGGTTGGAGCCGAGCGACGCCGCGAGCACGGTGACCTACCGGCAGCCCGGCGACCCCCGCTCGGGCGGACGGGCGGCGCACCGGGGACGTCAGCGTGCGCGCGCGGCACGGCGGCGGCGCGGGATGCTGTTGGGCGGTGTCGGAGCCCTGGTGATCGTGGCGACGGGCTTCGCAGTCGCGGGCGGCGGCTCGGGCGCCAACAGCGCCACCCCCACCGGTTCCGGCTCGACGTCCGGTCCGTCGGCGACCACCCCGGACCAGGCCACCCCCATCGACGCACCCAGTTCCACCGCGCGCGGTGGGCACCACCACACGCCGTCCAGACCGACCGCCTCCGCCTCGTCGTCCAGCGCCTCCGCGTCGGCGTCCGCACAACCCAGCGCGTCGCCCTCGGCGAACCCCGGACCCTCAGGGACCGGCCCGGGCACCACCACGGGCGGCGGCGGTGGCGGCACGCCCACCCCCTCGCGGCCCCCGAGGCCCTCCCCGACGGACACCTGCCATCCGTTCCTCTTCTGGTGCGGCTGAGCCCTCCCGCTGAACCTTTCCGCTGAGCTTTCCCACGGAGCTTTCCCACTGAGCCTTCCGACCGAGCCGTCGGTCCGACGACGGCGGACGCCGACCGGCGTAACCGTCCGGGCACGGCGGGATCGGCGATGTTGTACTGGGTGACATGGCCGGTGGACAGGGGCGACGTCGCAGGCGCCGGGCCGCGCGGGCGGAACAGGCGCGCCAGGCGGAGCGGGTGCGCACGCGCACGCGTCTGCTGATCGACCTGACCGCGCGCAACGCCGCCTACCGCAAAGGCCTGCTGGCCGCCGCCTCCGGGCTCAGCCCGCAGGAGGCCGCGATCATCGCCGACCTCGAACGGCACGGACTCCAGGTCCCGCAGCTCCACGACGTGCTGTGCGGCGGTCACGTCCTCGTGGACGACCCGGAGCTGTACGAGCGGTGGAGCTTCCCCGACGTCAGCCACCAGCGGCTGTCCAGCCACCACCGGGACATCGACAAGACCCGCTACCCCGACCTCGGCATGCGCGGTCCCGTCGTGCGCGAGAAGCTGCACGGCCGCACCGCCACCGGCACCTGGCTCCAGCTGGAGAAGACCCCGGCCGCGTTCGGCAAGCGCAAGCTGCCCAGCCTGAACGACCTGCGGCACCTGATGGACTACGTCGTCTACCGGATCACCCGCAGCAACGTCGGCCCGTGGGGGCTCTCGCGGGTGACCGAGCGTCGCCCGATGTACCTCTCCCCCACGCTGGCCCTGCCGACGGGGGTCGGCCCGGACGTCTCCCGCACGCTCGCCACGACCCTGCGGGGCATCGAGACCGACGACGACCTCACCTCCGCCTCCGCGGACCTCGCCGCGCACTTCCCGCCTCCCGACTGCGACGATCCCACCGACGAGCTCGGGCGGGCCCTCGCCGGACGCGCGGGGCGGGGGCTCTTCGGCAGCTCCCAGGTGTGGGTGAGCGAGGCGCCGCTCCCTTCCGCCGCCCAGGTGCTGTTCGCTCCCGGTCCGCTGCCGCGACCGGGGACCCGATGGATCGATGGGGAGCGATGAGCGACGCCGAGCCGACGCCGGAGACCTCCGAGACCCCCTCCCAGCCGCCCGGGACACCGGCGTCGCCGGGACCGCCTGGAGCAGCGGGGTCGTCAGGGACGTCAGGCGTCCCGGGGACGCCCGACGCCCCGGACGCCGCGGAGGCGTCGGGGACGGCGGACACCCCCGGCGCCGTCCCGGAGACCCCCGGGACCGTCTCCGTCCCGGAGGGCATGGTGACGGCGGTGGTGGACCTGGTGGAGACCGGCGCCGTCCCGCTCGGCGCCTACACCGTCGCGGAACTGACGGTGGTCGACGCAGTCGTCGACTTCCTCGAGACGCGCCCCTCCGACGAGGTGCTCGCGGAGGCGGTGCGCTCGCTCGCCGCCCGGCAGTTGCTGGTGGCCGGTCAGGGCCGGGACCAGATCCAGGTGCGCGGGGACCTGGGCATCACCCTGGCCTTCCAGCGCCGCGCCCGGCGTGTGCTGGACGCCCGGGTCACCGGCACGGCGTCGGGCGAAGCCTGGCGGATGCTGGTGCTGCCTCAGCCGGAGAACGTCTGCCTGGTCGTGCGCATCGACGCACTGGGCGTGCACGAGGTGTCCCTGCACACCCTCGACGACACACTGCGGCTGGTCGCCGAGTGGCTGCCGCGCGGCCCCTGGGCCGAACAGTCGGCGGGCGCGGACCCCGACGCGGTGCTCGCCGCGGCGGAACGCTCCGCTCTGCTGACCGCCGTCGCGTATGCCGCGGTCGGCTCGGCCGAGACCGCGGAGTCCAGCACCGACCTCGTCCTGGCCCAGCACGACGGCAGGCTGCACGCGTTCGTCCGCGACCAGGCCGACCCGGCACGCCTGGTGCCCAAGGACGGCCGCAGCCGTGGCATGCGGGAGACCGTCGCCGCGCTGCTGGGCCGGCCCAAGCCCGGCTGAGTGACGGCGGCCCGCCCGCAGGAGCCTGTCAGCCGGACCTCACTCCGAGGCCGGGAGCAGGGCCAACTGCTCGGTCAGCGTCGCCACGTCACGGAAGGTCAGCCCGAGCGCGGCCACGTGCTTCCAGCGCAGCACGCCCTCGGCGTCCACCACGAACACGGAGCGGCGCACCATCGCGCCCAGGGTGATGCCGTAGGCCTCGGCGGCGCTGCGGCCGGTGTCGGCCAGCAGCGGCATCCGCAGCCCGTGCTTGCGGGCGAACGCCTCGTGGCTCGTGACGTCCTGGGTGCTGATGCCCCAGACGGTGGCGCCCAGGTCCGTGAACTGCTCCAGGCCGGAGGAGTACGAACAGAGCTGCTTGGTGCAGACGGGGGTGTCGTCGCCCGGGTAGAAGGCGAGCACGACCGGCCGCCCGCGCTGCTCCGAGAGGGTCAACTCGCTGCGGACCGCCTCACCGTCGACCAACTGCACGGCGGGAAGCGTGAAATCGGGCGCCAACGCGCCCACTGCGGGACTCTTCGCCATCCGCACAGCGAACCATACCGGCGGGTAGGTGGTAAGGGCGGGGCCCACCCCATCCGGCACCCCGCCCAGTGCGTGTCGGCGCAAGGCCGTAGGCTGCGAGTATGACGGATTCGATCACGAACACGCCGACGCCCGAAGAATCCCTGCGGACCCTGCTGGCCGGTAACCGGCGGTTCGTCGACGGATCGCCCGAACACCCCAACCAGGACGCCGCGCGCCGCGCCGCGACCGTCCCGACCCAGCGCCCCTTCGCTGTCCTCTTCGGCTGCTCCGACTCCCGCCTCGCCGCCGAGATCATCTTCGACCGCGGCCTGGGCGACTTGTTCGTGGTCCGCACCGCCGGACACGTGATGGGCCCCGAGGTGCTCGGCAGCATCGAGTACGGCGTCGCCGTCCTGGACAGCCCGCTCGTCGTGATCCTCGGCCACGACCAGTGCGGCGCGGTCGCGGCGACGTGCGAGGCCCTCGACGGGGCGGCGCCCGCCCCCGGCTTCATCCGCGACGTGATCGAGCGCGTCACCCCGAGCGTGCTGGCGGCCCACGCGGCCGGGATCGAGTCGCGCGACGCGATCGTGGAGGAGCACATAAAGCAGACGGTCGACCTGCTGCTGGACCGCTCCCGGGTCCTGGCCGAGGCCGTCGACGCCGGCCGCACGGCCGTGGTCGGCCTCTCCTACCGCCTGGCCGACGGCACCGCGCGCCTGGTCTCCGTCCGCGGCCTCGACGACGCCGTCGCGGTCCAGGTCTGACCGGCGTACGAGCCGGCTTCGGCCGAGCCGTCCGGCCGACTCCCCTGGTTGAGCCGTCCGGCCGACTCCTCCGGCGGGCCCTTCTGGCTAACCCTTCTGAGCGCGGCGCTGGCGCTTGCCCAGAGGGGCCTGGCTGAGGTCCTCGGCCTGGGTGCGCAGGTTGCGGTAGCCGTAGCCGCGTGCGGCGAGCCAGGACGTCGCGGACTCCTCCGCGCGCAGTTCCGCGAGGAGGATGTCCTCCTCGGCCTCGCCCGAGTCGAGGTAGCGGAAGGTGAAGGCCGCCCGCGCCGTCAGGTCGTAGCTGAGGTGGCCCTCGGGGGTGAACGCGGCGTGGAGGACGTCGTGGTCGGCGGCCCGCGCGAGCAGCTCGGCGCGCTGCTCGTCACTGAGGCCCTCGAAGACGCCGCGGACGGTGATGCGGAAGGTACGTGTGCTCACGCCCGCACCCTAACGAGCACACCGCAGCGCCTCCACCGGGTTTTCACGCGGCTCAGCGCGGCCACTCGCCCGGGTGGTCCTCCCAGAAGATCTGCGCGGGATCGTGCAGGTCGACGCCGGGCCGCTCGTGGTGGACCAGACGCCTGAACTCGTGCGCGTCCCGGCAGCGCGTCGGAGGCGTGAGCGTGCCGTCCTCGCGCATGACCCGCACGGCCCGCTCCCCCTCGCCCGGCGTCAGCGCGGCGACGTGGACGGGGCAGTCCTGGTTGGGCCACGAGGGCGTCTGCATGCTCCGAGCATCACTCCCGGCCACGCGGTGTGCACGTCGAAGACGTCGTCGTCGCCGCATCCCGCGGGAGGGCTGTCGGGAACAGTACGATCACCCAATGGCTGACTTCACCCAGACCACGCCCGGTTGGCTCGAAGCCGACGAACTGTCGGCGGCCCGCGCCCAGTTGCCTGTCCTCTACGTCAACGCGGTGCCGGTGCGCGTCGACGAGGGCGGCGAAGTCACCCACGTGGGCCTGCTCCTGGGCATCGACTCGGACGGCACGGTGACCCGGACCCTGGTATCCGGCCGGGTGCAGTACCACGAGCGGGTCCGCGACGCGCTGCTGCGCCACCTGGAGAAGGACCTCGGCCCCGTCGCGCTGCCGCGCATCCCGGCCTCGCTCCAGCCCTTCACCGTCGCCGAGTTCTTCCCCACCCCCGGCATCACCCCGTACCACGACCCGCGCCAGCACGCCGTCGCCCTCGCCTACATCGTGCCCGTCGCGGGTGACTGCAGACCGCGTCAGGACGCGCTGGACCTGGTCTGGTTCAGCCCCGAGGAGGCCGCCTCCGAGCTGGTCCAGCAGGACATGCCCGGCGGCCAGGGCGTCCTGCTGAAGCAGGCCCTCGCCCACGCGGGCTGCCTGGTCTAACCGGTCCAACGGGACCGGCCGGCAGCCGGTCCAGCCGGTCTAGCGCCCGTCCTTGCCCAGCTCGTCCCGCGCCCCCGGCCACCGGTCCGCGACCTCGTCGGGGGCGAGGCGGGCGACGACCTCGGCGAGTCCCACGCACGCCTCCGCGATCATGCAGTTCGTGTTGTCACGCTCGGTGATCACGGCTGCCAGCAGCAGCGCGGTCAGCGCGGCCGAGCCGTTGAGCGCCTGCAGCATGAACATCTGCGCGGCCACGCTGTGGCCCGCGAACGGTCCGGACTGGTGGATCGCGGCGACCACGGCCAGCACGGAGATCAGCAACACGCACGGCGCGGCGCCCGGCATCTGGAACCGGATCGCCGCCCAGATCACCAGCGGGAACACCAGGAACAGGATCGACATGCGGCTGTGCGTGACCAGCAGCATCACCGCGGCGGTCCCGCCCAGCAGCACGAACAGTTCCACCCAGCGCATCATCGGGACGTCTCTCGGCGGCTGCGTGTACCGGCCGGCCAGCAGCAGCGGTGCCACGACGAGCACGCCCATCGCGTCGCCCGTCCACCAGGCCGCCCACGCCGCCCCGTACGACTGCCCCGAGAGCGCCCCCTGCGCCGTCAGGATCAGCGTCGAGGCGCTGGAGCTCACCAGCGTCGCCGTCAGCGCGACGAAGACCAGCGCGAGGCCGTCCCGCAGCCGGTCCAGCTGCGGTCGGAAGCGCACCGCGCGCAGGAACAGCCAGGCGAGCACGGGCGCGACCGTCGCTCCCGCGACGATGCCGAGCCCCGCCCAGGTGGGATTCCAGTGGGAGATCGAGAGCACTACGAGCCACTGCCCGAGCGCGATCCCCGGCCACATGCGCAGCCCGAGCAGCAGCAGTGCGGCGACGGCGACCCCCGTCGGCGGCCACAGCGGGGTGACCCGGACGCCATCGACGACGACCTGCGCGAGCAGCCCCAGCCGTCCGCTGCCGTAGTAGACGCCCGCCACGACCAGCATCCACAGGACCGCCGCGCCCCGCGCCTGCCGCGGCGTCTCGGCGCGCACCTCTCCTGACATGCCCCTACTCTCCCGGCGCAGCGCTCGCCCGCCTCGTCGTGACACGCCCGTAGCCGCGATCATCACACGCGGACGGAACCCGGCACTATCCCCCGGCCGGGCACACCGCCCCACGCGCCCACGGAGCCCCGACGACCCCCGACCGTGCCCCTTCGCCGAGGGGCGCATGCAAGCCACCGATCGGCGTGAGGCGCAGAGCTTCGACGACGCCCGTGCCGTGTCGGTGGCGTGCGCCCTTGGCTCCCGGCGCCGAGGCGCTACGGCCCGGCCACCGACCCCGCCCGCACGCCACCTGCGCACCCAGCCTTGCCCGCGCCGGACGCACGCGGTCGGAACCCCACGACGCCCCGCCTCCATTCCTCGGCCCTCGGCAGTGCCAGGGGCCACAAGGCCCCGTCAGTGCCCGGCGTCGCCAGGGGCTCCGCGCCGGGGCTGCGGGGCGCCGCCGGAGGAGTCAACGCAGCCCCGCGCCGCCCCGCCGGGTCGCGCTGGCCCGCTTCCCTCAGTCCTCGGCCCTCGGTAGTGCCACGGGCCGCAAGGCTCCCCGTCAGTGCCCGGCGGCGCCGGGGCTGCGGGGTGTGACCCGGAGGGGTCAGCGGTCGTGGCGGAGGACGAGGACGGCGGCGTCGTCCTGGTGGCCGGTGAGTTCCGCGACGTGGATGAGGTCCGCGGCCAGCGTGGCCGGTTCGCCGTCCGCCCCGGCCTGTATGAGCGCGGCGATGTGGTCGAGGCCCTCGTCGATCGAGAAGGACGGCCCCTCGACGACGCCGTCGGTGACCAGGACGAACGCCCCGCTCCCGGTCAGGTACCGGTGGGAGACGGGGTAGGGCTCGCCCGCCTGGATGCCGAGCGGGAGGCCGCCGGCCTCGCCGTCGACGCCGTGGGTGCCGTCGGACGCGGCCCACACCGCGGGGACGTGACCGGCGCGGGCCATGGCGAGTTCGCCGTTCGCGGGGTCGTAGCGCAGGAAGCTGCACGTGGCGAAGAGGTCGGGCTCCATGTCGACGAGCAGGTCGTTCGCCCGGCCGAGGACCTCGCCGGGGTCGGGGGTGGCCGTGGCGAGCGCGCGCAGCGCGATGCGGACCTGGCCCATGAACGCCGCCGCCTCGACGTCGTGGCCCTGCACGTCGCCGACGGAGAAGCCGAGCACGCCGCCGGGCAGGACGAAGCCGTCGTACCAGTCGCCGCCGATGTCGAGGCCGTGTCGGGCGGGGGCGTAGCGCGCGGCTGCGCGCAGCCCCTGAGCCTGCGGCAGCGCGGAGGGCAGCAGGTCGCGCTGGAGCGCGGCCGCGAGCTCCACGCGGGCCTTCTGCGACTCCACTCGCTCCAGGGCCTGCGCGGTCAGACGGCCGAGCGTGCTCAGCAGCTCGTCCGAGCTCGCGGACGCCGGGGGGCGGCGTCGGACCATGGACCGCTCCGTTCGACGTCGGGACCGGGGCCTTCTCGGCATGCCTCTGGGGCGCGCTGCATCCTATTGTCCTCTGATCGAGGATTTCCAGGACGACTCGACCGCTTCCTGCCCGGGATGCCGTCCGGATCCGGCCCGGAGAGCGCCGCCCCGGGGCGGGTCCTCGGGCTGCCGACAGCGGTCGGACGGCGGTCGGACGGGGGTCGTCCCGTCCCGGCGCCATGCGTCCGCGCGGCTCCGCAGGTGTGCGCCGGGCGCTGCCGCAGACCCCGCGCGCGCCCGACCCCGCCCGCGTCGTCGCGCCGACGCGAGGACGTCACGCCGGGTGACGGGGCCGGTCCGCCCCGCGCCCCCGGCCGACGTCGCGCAGGCCGGGCCCGTGCAGGCAGAGCCCGCGCAGCAACGCCGCGCGCCCCCCGCGTGCGCCTACGCGCCTTCCGGTCGGCCGCCGCCTGCCGTCCGGCCACCCCTCCCGCGCCGCCTCTGACTCGCCGCCACCTCACGGGATGTCACGGGCGCCACACCCGAGCCGCACCCGTCCCGAC
>NZ_BBPQ01000033.1:69684-81505 GCF_000787855.1 Streptacidiphilus anmyonensis
CCCGAGCCGCACCCGTCCCGACCCGCCGCCGGACGACGCCTCCTTGTCATGGCCGGATCGTTCGTGTCGCAATGGTGCTCCTCAACCCGCCCGATCGGAGGCCTGGATGAGTACACGTCGAGTCAGGCGCACCGCCCGTCTCGCTCCGCCCCTGCTGCTCGCCGCCGCGCTGGGCGCCTTCTCGCTCGCGCCCGCGGCCGGGGCGGCTCCCGTCGCCGCCCACGCGGCGGCGCCCGCCGCCGTCCCCGCGCCGAAGCAGCCGGTGGCGACCGGGACCGGCGGCGCCGTCGCGAGCGTCTCGGCGGAGGCGACCGACATCGGCATCGAGGTGCTGCGGCACGGCGGCAACGCCGTGGACGCGGCGGTGGCGACCGCGGCCGCCCTCGGGGTCACCGAGCCCTACTCCTCCGGCATCGGCGGCGGGGGCTACTTCGTCTACTACGACGCCCGCAGCCACCGGGTCTCCACCCTCGACGGCCGTGAGACCGCGCCCGGCACCGCCGACCAGAACCTCTTCGTCGAGAACGGCCAGCCGCTGGACTTCTGGACGGCCGTGGACAGCGGCCGCTCGGTGGGAGTCCCGGGCTCCCTGCTCACCTGGCAGCAGGCGCTGGACCGCTGGGGCACCCGCTCACTCGCCCAGTCGCTGCGGCCCGCCGAGAGACTGGCCGACAAGGGCTTCGTCGTCGACCAGACCTTCCACGACCAGACGGCGCAGAACCAGACGCGCTTCTCCTACTTCCCGGCCACCGCCGCCCTGTTCCTGCCGGGCGGTCAGCCGCCCGCCGTCGGCAGCGTCTTCCGCAACCCCGACCTGGCCGCCACCTACCGCGAGCTGGAACGGGACGGCGTGGACGCGCTGTACCGGGGCGACATCGGACGGGACATCACCCAGGTCGTGCAGCACCCGCAGGTCGACCCGGCCTCCGGCTGGTACGCCCGCTCCGGCGCGATGACGCCGGCCGACCTGGCCGCCTACCGGGTGCGCGCGCAGGCGCCGACCGAGGTGGACTACCGGGGCCTGGACGTCTACGGGATCGCGCCCTCCTCCAGCGGCGGCACGACCATGGGCGAGGCGCTGAACATCCTGAACGACTTCGACCTCAAGCACGCCTCCTCGGTGCAGTACCTGCACGACTACCTGGAGGCCAGCCGGATCGCCTTCGCGGACCGCAACCGCTGGGTGGGCGACCCGCGCTTCGAGGACGTGCCGACGAAAGCCCTGCTCTCCCAGCGTTTCGCCGACTCGCGTGCCTGCCTGATCACGCCGGACTCCAGCCTCACCAGTCCGCTGGCCCCCGGCGACCCGCTGCACCCGTCCTCGGGCTGCCCCAACGCCGGCACACCCGCGCCGACCACACCGGAGGGCACCCACACCACGCATCTGACGGTCGCGGACAAGTGGGGCGACGTGGTCTCCTACACGCTGACGATCGAGCAGACCGGCGGCAGCGCGATGACCGTGCCCGGGCGCGGCTTCCTGCTGAACAACGAGCTGACGGACTTCGACTTCACCCCGGCCGTCGCCGGCGTCCCCGACCCGAACCTGCCGGGGCCGAGCAAGCGGCCGCGCTCGTCGATGTCGCCGACGATCGTCCTGAAGAACGGCCGATTCGACTTCGCCGTCGGCTCCCCCGGCGGGGCCAGCATCATCACCACGGTGCTGCAGGTTCTCACCGAGCACGTGGACCGGGGCCTCAGCCTCGAACAGGCCATCGCCGTACCGAGGATCAGCCAGCGCAACCTCGCCCTGACGGAAGCCGAGCCCGCCTTCCTCGGCAGCGCGGACGAGGCGGGGCTGGAGGCGATCGGCGAGTCCTTCACGCTCAACCCGGAGATCGGCGCGGCCACCGGCATCCAGGCCCTGCCGGGCGGCCTGCTCCAGGCCGCCGCGGAACCGGTCCGCCGCGGGGGCGGCGCGGCGGCGGTCGTGCGTCCGGTGGGCCCGCAGAACTGACGCCCGACCGTACTGACGCCCGCTCAAGCCCAGGCCCGCTCAAGCCGACGCCCGCTCAAGCCGACGCCCTCGCCGAGGACCTCCGTCCCCGGCGAGGGCGCCTGGCCGCGCGTCGACGCGGCGTCAGCTCATCAGGGTGTACGTGATGAGCGTGGTGAGCAGCAGCGTCACCCCGCCGAGCAGGGCGAGCTTCAGATACGCGGCGCGGTCGGGCCGGGCGTCCCTCGTCCGCGGCGCGGACGGCGCCCGCGACGGACGCGGGGACGGCGTCGGCGCGGTGGGCGCGGGCGCGGGGGCGGGCTGCGCGGCCGCGCGGGCCGAGGCCGGCTTCACCTGCGGCGCGGGCTGCGCCATGATCGACAGCGTCTGGCCGGAGAGCACCCGCTCGATGTCGGCGCGCATCTCGTCGGCACTCTGGTAGCGCTGCTCACGGTCCTTGACCAGCGCCCTCATCACGATCGCGTCGATGTCGGGCGAGATCTGCGGGTCGAACAGGGACGGCGGCTGCGGCTGGTCCTGCACGTGCTGGTACGCCACCGAGATCGGCGAGTCGCCGACGAAGGGCGGGCGCAGCGCCAGCAGTTCGTAGAGCAGGCAGCCGGTGGAGTACAGGTCGGTCCGGGCGTCCACCTGCTCGCCGCGCGCCTGCTCCGGGGAGAGGTACTGCGCGGTGCCGATCACGGCCGACGTGGCGGTCATGGTCATCCCGGCGTCGCCCATGGCGCGCGCGATGCCGAAGTCCATGACCTTCACCATGCCCTGACGGGTCAGCATGACGTTGGCCGGTTTCATGTCGCGGTGGACGATGCCGCTGCGGTGCGAGTACTCCAGCGCCTGGAGGATGCCGACCGTCATCTCCAGCGCGCGCTCGGGCAGCAGGCGCCGACCGGACTGCGTGAGCGCGAGGAGGGTGGAGCCCTCGACGTACTCCATCACGATGTACGGGAGGGATATACCGTCGAGGTAGTCCTCGCCGGTGTCGTAGACGGCGACGATCGCCGGATGGTTGAGCGAGGCCGCGGACTGGGCCTCGCGGCGGAAGCGGGCCTGCGAGACCGAGTCGCGGGCCATGTCGGCCCGCAGCGTCTTGATCGCGACGACGCGGTCGAGCCGCACGTCCCGCGCGACATGGACCTCGGCCATGCCGCCGCGCCCGAGGACGCCGCCCAGCTCGTACCGGTCGCCGAGGCGACGCGCTTCCAGCATGCTCCCAACCCTCTCCATCACCCGGACCCGCCCCCGGCCACAGGGCGGCTCCGCGCCGCTCTCTCCCCGCCGTGACCTTGGCTCGAACACGGTACCGCCTCCGGGTGACGGAGAACGCCGCGGTCCGGGCCTACGATTCAGCCATGGCCACCTGGGACGACGTCCGCAGCCTCGCTCTCTCGCTCCCCGGCACGAGCGAGCGGGCCTCGCGCGACCACATGCATTGGTGGGTGGACGGAAAAGGCTTCGTCTGGGAGCGCCCGCTGCGCGTCCCTGACCTCGCCGCGCTCGGATCTGACGCCCCGGAGGGCCCGATCCTGGGCGCGCGGGTGGCCGACGAGGGCGTGAAGGCGGCGTTGATCGCGGCTGAGCCGGAGATCTACTTCACCGTCCCGCACTTCGACGGCTACCCGGCGGTGCTGGTCCGGCTGGAACGCATCACGGTGGCCGAGCTGCGCGAGCTCATCACCGAGGCCTGGCTCTGCCGCGCCCCGAAACGGCTGACGAAGGACTTCCCGACGGAGCGGTAGCCGCACGCGGCAGAGCCTCACGCCCCCGCGGGCCGCTCAGCTGGACCAGCGGGACCTGCGGCGTTTCTCCTGCGCGGGCGCCTCCGGTGCGGACGCCGGTTCCTCCGCGGCGGTCGCCTGCGGTTCCACGCTCACGCCCTGCAGCGCACGGGCGAGGGCCACCACGTCGTCGACGGGACGGGCGATCGCGGCGAGCTGGAGGGCCTGTTCCACGACGGGCGAGTTGGGGCCGCCGAGGGCGTGCACCAGCTGGACGACCTCGGGAACGGAGCGGCTGACGACCGCGACCCGCAGGATGTCCCCGCCGCGCGTCAGCTGCGGGCCGCGCAGCGCGGCCAGGAGCACCGTGAGCTCCTCCAGCGGCCGGCCCGCCGCGACCTCGCTCGCGGGGTGCGGCCATGCGTTCTCGCCGTCCGCGTCGAGCAGGGCGAAGAGGCGGGCGACGTCGGCGACCGGGCGGTTCGCGACCGCGCTGTGGACCAGCGCGGCAGCCCAGTCGGGGACGCGGTCGGCTTCGGGCTCGGCGGCGCTCGCCGCCCCCCGCCCGGTTGGCCCCCCGGCGGCCCCGTCCACGGACTCGTCCGCGGACTCCTCAGGGCTCGATATCAACGATATTGCGCGTGCCACGGTACTTCTCCAGTGCTGGTGACGATGGATCACGGAGCGGGACGCCCGCCGGTCGGCGGGGGCTCGCCCGCCCGACCAGCGTCCCCGTCAGGGCCGTATGCGAACCACCCAAGAAGGCCATGTGGGGGACGCGTGTCGGAAAACTTCCGCGCCCCCTGCCGACCTACGTCACTGCAGGTCACGGGCTTTACTGTGCGTCACCTGTGTCACTCACAGTAAGCACGGGGTCGGCCTTCAGTAGACAGCGTCCATGACCGTCCTCACCTCGTCGAGGGTCGCGTCCGCGACGGCGTTGGCCTGCTTGTTGCCCCGGCGCAGCAGCTCCCGCAGCGAGGCCCGGTCCCGGGCCAGCTCGGCGCGGCGTGCCCGCACGGGCGCGAAGCGCTCGTTGACGGACTCGGTCACCACTCGCTTGAGCAGGGCGGCCCCGCCGCCGCCGATCTCCTGGGCGAGTTCGGCCGGGTCCCGCTCCTGACACAGGGCGGCGAGCAGGACCAGCGAGGAGACCTCCGGACGACGCTCGGGCTCGTAGCTGATGTGACGCTCCGTGTCCGTCTTCGCACCCCTGATCAGGCGGGCCGTCTCGTCCGCGTCCGCGGCCAGCTGGATCGCGTTGCCGCGGCTCTTGCTCATCTTGCCGCCGTCGGTGCCCAGCAGCAGCGGCGCGGCCGACAGCAGCGCCTCGGGCTCCGGGAAGACGGGCGCGCCCGCCCGCGGATAGCGGTCGTTGAACCGTCGGGCGACGGTGCGGGTGACTTCCAGGTGCGGAAGCTGGTCGCGGCCGACCGGCACCAGGTCCGCCTTGCAGAACAGGATGTCGGCGGCCTGGTGCACGGGGTAGGTGAACATCAGCCCGGAGACGGCCGCCTGGCTGGAGTGCCTGATCTCGTCCTTGACGGTGGGATTGCGCTGGAGCTCGGCCACGGAGACCAGGCTCAGGAACGGCAGCAGCAGCTGGTTCAGCGCGGGCACGGCGCTGTGCGTGAAGATCACTGATCGTTCGGGGTCGATGCCGACCGCCAGGTAGTCGAGCATCAGCTCCTCGACGTACCCGGGCAGGTTCGCCGCGATGTCACGGTCGGTCAGCACCTGGTAGTCGGCGATGACGACGTAGACCTCGGCGCCCTCGTTCTGGAGCCGGACCCGGTTCTCCAGGCTGCCGAAGTAGTGCCCGACGTGGAGCCGCCCGGTCGGGCGGTCGCCGGTCAGGATGCGGGGGCTGCGGGCGGTGCTGGTCGTGCTGGTGTTCATGGACGTCTCCCGGGCTCGGGGTGGTGGATGCGGGTCTGCGGGACCGGGCCGCGCGCCACCGGGCGGCGGTTCGGCGCATCCACCCCGGTGCGAGCCGGGGAACGCCGAAGGGCCGTCCGTGACGAACGGCCCTTCGAGGCGTGCGTGCGAGAGGGGGCCGCTCCTAGGAGGAGCGCCACCAGCACCGGCACGAGGAAAGCTGCATGGGGCAAGCATAGCCGCCGGGGCCGGACCGCGGGCGGGATTCGACGCCGCCGACGTGCGCGGGCCGACGGCGTCGCGCAGGCTGACCCCATGACAGCTGAAGCGGTGTCCATCGAGGCCGTCGCGGTCGACAAGCCCGAGGACCTGAACGTGATCATCGGGCAGTCCCACTTCATCAAGACCGTCGAGGACCTGCACGAGGCGCTCGCCGGCACCAGCCCGCACCTGCGCTTCGGCCTCGCCTTCTGCGAGGCCTCCGGCCCGCGTCTGGTCCGCCGCTCCGGCAACGACCCGGAGCTCGTCTCGCTGGCGGTCGCCAACGCGACGGCGATCGGCGCGGGGCACTCCTTCGTCGTCCTGCTGCGCGAGGGTTTCCCGGTGAACGTGCTGAACGCGGTCAAGTCCGTCCCGGAGGTCTGCGGCGTCTTCTGCGCGACGGCCAACCCGGTCCAGGTCCTCGTCGCGGTCACCGCGGCGGGCCGCGGCGTGGTCGGCGTGGTCGACGGCGCGCCGCCGCTCGGCGAGGAGGGCGAGGAGGACGTGGCGGCGCGCAAGAACCTGCTGCGGGCCATCGGCTACAAGCTCTGAACGACGCGGGCCGGCGCGCGGCTCACGGCGCGGGCGGGGCCAGGTGGTCGCTGAGGAAGGTCAGGGACGCCGGCAGCAGCCGCACCCAGGTGGTGAAGTTGTGGCCGCCGGTCGGGACCGTCGCCTCGGCGACGGTCATCGGCGGGTGGACTAGGGCGGCGAAGGCCTGGCCCTCGCGGTAGGACGCGCCGTCCTGCTTGCTGCTGGCCAGCATGACGGAGACCGGCGGGGCCGGCAGGTGGGTGAGCCGCCAGCTCAGGTTCGCCTGGTCGCGCAGCGTCTGGCTGCCGCCGAACAGGTCGCCGGTGGTGATGTCCTCCGCGGCCTTGAAGTAGCCCGACAGCGAGGCGGCCGCGGAGTAGACCGACGGGTTGCGCATGGCGAGCTTGAGCGCGCAGTAGCCGCCCGTCGAGTCGCCGATCGCGCCCCAGCCGGCCGCGTTCGTGGCCACCCGGTAGGAGCCCTCGACGTCGAGCGGGACGTCGGCGGTGAAGTAGGTCTGCGCCTGCGGGCCGTTCGGGACGTCCTCGCACTCGCTGTCGCGGGGCATCGACGGCGAGGGCTGCATCAGCACCTGCACCATCGGCTTGATCTTGCCCTGCTGGAGCAGCTGGAGCTCGATCGAGGGGTACTGGAGCTTGGTGAGCAGGTTCTTCGCCTCGCCGGGGAAGCCGGTCGTCACCAGCAGCACCGGGAACCGGTCCTTGGCGTAGGCGGGCTGGAAGTACTGCGGCGGCAGGTAGACGTAGCCGTCGGTGGCGAGCCCGGTGACGTGGCCGGGGATGAGGACCCGGTCGACCCGGCCGACCAGGGCGGGGGCCCGTACGCCGATGCCGTCGGAGCCCGTCGCCTCCTGGCCCAGCACCTGGACCGCGCCGTGCGGGCCCTGCTTCGAGCCGGTACCGGCCACGGACGCCTGGACGGCGACCGGGCCGCCGCCGATGCCGAGCAGGTCGTGCCAGCTGCTGTAGAAGGAGAAGTAGTCGTTGGCGAGGAGCCCCAGGGTCGACACCAGCAGCAGTTGCGTGACCACGACCGCGACGATCCGCCCGAGGACCGGCTTCCAGCCCCGTCCGGCCAGGCGCGGCCAGAACCACACCATCGCGACGAGGCAGACCCCGGTCAGCAATGCCACCAGGATCAGGATCCCGCTGCCGGTCAGCCCCATGCGCCCGCCCGACCTCCGTCCGTACGCCGCCTCCGCCTCCTCTCAGAGTGCACCACCGGCAGCGCACGCGTCACAGAAGCCCCGACACCGACGCGCGCCGCTGCCGCCCCGTCGCGGCGGACGGCAGCAGACTGGGGACGTGCCCCGCCCTCCCCGCACCGTGCGTGGCGTGCGTGCCGTGCGTGTTCTGGCCCTGTGCACCGCGCTCCTCGCCGCCGCGTGCACGAGCGCGTCGCCGGGACCGAGCCGCCCCGCCTCGTCGGGTGGCTCCCCCGTCGCCCCGTTGACGCTCCCGCCGGGCGCCGCGAGTCCCGCGCCGACGCTGCCCGGCGACTGGCTGACCTACCATCACGACCCGGCCCGCTCGGGCGACGTTCCCAGCGTCCCCGCGCCGGGGGCGCTGCGGCAGGCGTGGCGGGCCCAGCTGGACGGCGCGGTCTACGGGCAGCCGCTGATCGTGCGCGGCACGGTCGTCGCGGCGACGGAGCACGACAGCGTGTACGGCCTCGATCTCGCGACCGGCCGGGTCCGCTGGCACACCTCCCTCGGCACGCCCGCCCCGCTCTCCACCCTCCCCTGCGGCAACATCGACCCGCTCGGCGTCACCGGCACGCCCGTCTACGAGCCGGGCACCGGCCTGGTCTTCGCGCTCGCCGAACTGAGCACCCATCAGCACGTGCTGACCGGCCTGGATCCCGCGACGGGCGCGGTCCGGGTCCGCCGGGAGGCCGAGCCGCCGCACGGAGACCCCCGCGCCCACCAGCAGCGCGGCGCGCTGGCCGCGGTCGACGGCCGGGTGCTGATCACCTACGGCGGGCTGAACGGCGACTGCGGCGACTACATCGGCTCCGTCGTCTCGGTCCCGGCGACGGGCTCCGGGCCACTCCTGACGTACGCGGTCCCGACCAGCCGCGAGGGCGGCATCTGGGCGCCGGGCGGGCCGGTCCTCACCCCGGACGGGCGGGTGCTGGTCTCGGTCGGCAACGGCGCGGCGGAGAGCGGGCCGTGGGACGGCTCGGACTCGGTTCTGGCCCTCTCCCCCGCCTCGCTGACCGTCACCGGCTCCTTCGCGCCCGCGAGCTGGCCGGACGACAACGCCCACGACCTCGACCTCGGATCGCTCACCCCGGCACTGGTCGGCCCCTGGGTGCTCGCCGTGGGCAAGCGCGGCACCGGCTACACCCTCGACCTCGCCACCCGCCTGCACCGCACCGGCGTCGGCGGCGAGCAGGCGCAGGCGCGCCTGTGCAGCGCCTACGGCGCCGCGGCCGTGACGGGCTCCGCCGTGTTCGTGCCCTGCGCCGACGGCCTGTTGCGGGTCGACGTCGGGGCGGACGGCGTGCCGCGGCCGGGTTGGCACGTCTCCCTGCACGCGTCCGGCTCGCCGGTGCTGGGCGGCGGCGCGGTGTGGGTGCCGGACTACGGAGCGGGCATGCTGCTGGCTCTCGACCAGGCCGACGGCCGGGTGCTGGCCCAGGTGGCCACGGGGGAGCTGCCGCACTTCGCCTCGCCCGTGCTCAGCGGCGACCGCGTCCTGATCGGCACGGCGGCGGGGGTGACCGCCTTCACCGGAGCCTGAGCGCGGGGGCGACCACGCGCGCGACTGAGGGCCGGCTGAGGGCCCGAGGGCCGTCGCCCAGATGGTGCAGCCTCGTCCGCGAGCGAAGACAATGGTGCGAGGGGTTCCCCGACCTCGGGAGGACCCGATGAGTTCGCACGCGCGTTTCTCCGCCGCGGCGGCAGCTCTCGCCGCAGCGATGCTGGCCGTGACGACCGGGGCCGCCGTCGCCGTCCCCGGGGACTCCGGCTCGCCCGGTCCGTCCACGCCGCCGCCGCTGAGCGGGGTGCCGTCCAGTACGGCGACTCCCGGCGGTTCCGGCAGTTCCAGCGGCTCCGGATCGATGACGACCACGACGTGGAAGTTCTACAGCGTCAGCACCTCGTCGAACCTCTACACCTCGAGCGGCCAGGTCATCGCGAACCCGAGCGCCGCGCCGGCCGTCGGCGACTACGCCGTCGGCACGGACAACGACTACGTCGGCACGCACACCAGCCACTCGTCCGCCGTCTACGCCACGGACCACCTATACTGCCTGTTCACCAAGGCGCCGGCCACGGCCACCTGCTCGGCGCAGATCGCCACCAGCCAGGGCATGCTGATCGCGGACAACTCGACGCAGGACTTCGCCTCGCAGGCCCCGACCCAGACGTTCAAGATCACCAACGGGACGGGCGCCTACCAGGGCGCCACCGGAACGGTCGTGGTCACTCCCATCGCGAACACCAACAACGCCGACTTCGTGGTGACCTGGTCCAGGTAGCGCACGTGGACCGACCCCGGCCGCCCGTCCTGACGGCCAGGGCGGTCGCGGACGTCAGTGCGCTTGCGCGGCCGGTTCCAGCACGAACAGCGGGATCTGACGGGTGGTCTTGGTCTGGTAGTCGGCGTAGTCCGGGTAGGCGGCGACGGCCCGCTGCCACCACTGCGCCTTCTCCTCGCCGGTCACCTCACGGGCCGTCATGTCCTGGCGGACCGGACCGTCCTGCAGTTCGACGCGGGGGTCGGCCTTGAGGTTGAAGTACCAGACCGGGTGCTTCGGCGCGCCGCCCTGCGAGGCGACGACGGCGTAGCGCCCGTCGTGCTCGACCCGCATGAGCGGGGTCTTGCGCAGCTTGCCGCTCTTGGCGCCGACGGAGGTCAGCAGGATCACGGGCATCCCCCGCATCGTCGTCCCCTCCTTGCCGCCGGACGACTCGTACTGTTCGACCTGGGCCCGCACCCAGTCCGTCGGGCTCGGCTCGTACTCACCCTTCAAAGGCATGCGTATCCGTCCCATCGCTCTCGGTGACGCTCGTTCGTGACCATGATTCCACTCCCCACCGCGCCCCGCACCGAACGGCGGCCCTGAACGCGCATGTCGGCCGCGGAAGTCGGAGGATGGGCGGCGAGACCGGGCCGCGACCGGCGCCGCCCGGAGACCCTGCCCGGAGGTGACCGAGGTGAGCTGGCCTGACGCCGGTGACGAGCTGCGGGAGGACCTCGACGAGGCGCAGCTCGGCAAGCCGGAACCCTGGTACTACTGCCTGAAGCACCACCGCGCCGAACAGGGCCATCAGGAGCCCGCCCGCTTCCTGCTCGGCCCCTTCCCGACCGAGGAGGCGGCCTCGCACGCGCTCGAGAAGATCGAGGAGAACGAGGAGGCCTGGGCCAAGAAGGACCGCGTCGAACGCGAGCTGCGCGAGGAGGGCGGGTCGTCGTGAAGGAGATGTCCTCCGACATGGAGCACGACGACAAGATGCTCTTCTTCACCTTCACCGATCGTGTGGCGGCGACCGCCGCCTTCGAGGACGTAAAGGAGCTGCCGACGGTCAACCGCGCGGCGCTGATGCAGCGCGACGTGGACGGAAAAGTCACCGTCCCCCTGGACTACGACCCGGGCGCGGGCGGCGCGATGGTCGGGTTCGGCACCGTCGGCACCATCCTCGGCCTCTTCATCGGCCCGCTCGCCACCGCCATCGGCATCGCGCTCGGCGCGGGCCTCGGAGCGCTGGCCGACGGCGAGGAGGCGGAGAACGAGACGGGCGCGCTCGTCGGCCTCAGCGCCTGGGTCGACCCGGGCAGCTGCCTGCTCGTGGCCGAGATGGTCGAATCCGACCCCCGCGCGGTCGACTCCATCGCCGCGCGGCACGGCGCGACCCGCCTGCAACGCGTACCGGCATCCGAGGCGGCCGACTGGATGGAACGCTTCCGCGCAAAGGCGGAAGCACAGGCCCGCGACTGAGACCACTCATCCGCAACCTGCGCGCCCCCGCAGCCTCCGCTCCACGTCACAAGCCCAGTCCCGGAACCGGCCCGAGCTCCGCAATCCGTCTGCCGCAGGAGGCAGCCACGCCGGCGCGCCTCCCGCTACCGCCCGGCACGGCGGCCATGTCACAGGCCCGGAACCGGCCGGAGCTCGGCAACCCGCTGCGCCGCAGGGACGGCCACGCCGGGACGCCTCGCGCCACCGCTCCGCACGGCGGCCACGCCGCAGGCCAAGGCCCCGGGCCGGCCCGAGCTCCGCAACCCGTCCGCCCCAGGGGGCAGCCCCGTCGGGGCGCCTCGCACGGCGGCCACGCCGCAGGCTCGGGCCCGGAACCGGCCGGAACTCGGCAGGCCGTCGGCCGCCCGGACTCTCCGCCCCGCAGGGCCGGCGACTCACAGGCACAAGCCCAGGAGCTCCAGGGCGCAGGAGGGGCTCGGGGTGGCGCCCACGGGCGGCGGGGGCGGCGCGCTGCGCGGGGTGGGGT
>NZ_BBPQ01000033.1:82020-86953 GCF_000787855.1 Streptacidiphilus anmyonensis
GGGGCCGTCGCAGGGCCCCCCGTCGCGCCCGCCCCGTCGGCGAAGCCGAGAGGGGGGACGGGGGCGTCGCCTCCGCCCGGAAGCGGCTTGCCGACGGTGGGCGCGCTGAAGGGCTGCGCGCCCTGCGCGCTCGCGGCGCCGCCGGGGGCCGCGCTGCCCGCCACGGCGCAGAGGCCGGCGAAGCCGAGGCCCGCGACGAGCAGCGCCGGGGCGAACCGGGCCCGGGTGCGCCGCGCCTGCGGCGCGGCGTGCAGCGGCACCACCCGGGGCGCGACGACCGGTGCGGGGAGCTCGACCGGTGCGGGGAGCTCGACCGGCGCCTCCTCCCGTGTCAGCGGGGCGTCGGGGCCGACGTACGGGAGCTTCGTGGCCGCGACACCGCAGCCGGCACAGGAGAACGCGGCGCCGCTGACGTAGCGGCGGCAGGGTGGGCAGTACCTCACGGCTCCTCCGGGCGTGCACGGACCGGCAAATCCGGACCTTTCACCACAATCGCAGCCCGGAACGGGCCTGTGCGGAGATCTCGCGAACTCCCCACGCAGGCCCGTCCCACCTGCTAATCTTCCCGCCGTTCAACTGCCGTTCAGTCCAGCCTCGCATCGAAGGCGAGGACGGACGCCAGCTCCTCCACCCGCCGCTCGGGCAGGCCGCGGCCGACGAACCAGGCGCCGACGTTGCGCACGTCGCGTTCCAGGAAGTCGCGACCTCGCGGGTTGGCGATGACGTCGACGATCTGCGGCACGTCGATGATGACCAGCCGGCCCTCGTGGACCAGGATGTTGTACGCGGACAGGTCGCCGTGGGCGTAGCCGTCGCGGGCCAGCAGCGAGAGGCTGTGGCCGAGTTGGTCCCAGAGGTCGTCCAGGTCCGCCTCCTCGGGGCGCACCTGGGCGAGGCGAGGCGAGGCGGCGCCGGACTCGTCGCCGACGAACTCCATCAGGATCTCGGTGCCGAGGATCTGGACGGGGTAGGGCACGGCGGCGCCCGCCAGCCAGAGCCGGGACAGCGCCGCGAACTCGGCGGCGGCCCACTGCCCGGCGATGGCCTGCTTGCCGAACTCGGTCCGCTTGGCCATGGCCCGGCTGACGCGGGACTCCTTGTGGCTGCGGCCCTCCAGGTAGCCCGCGTCGCGGTGGAAGAGCCGGTGCCGGCCGTCGCGGTAGCGCTTGGCCGCCATCAGGGTGCGGCGGTCGGCGCCGGGGACGGCGCGTTCGATCAGGAAGACGTCGGCTTCCTTGCCGGTCTTCACGATGCCCAACTCGGTGTCGACGGCGCCGAGTTCGGTGACGACCCAGTCCGGGCGGGGCTCGGGGCCCTTCTCGGTCGGGGTGGACTGGTCCCAGGTGGACCAGCGGTCGCCCTCGGGCGGCGCGTCGGCGCCGCCGGAGACCGAGGCGTGGTCGTCGCCCAGGTCGAAGCCGGGGTCGGTGTCGGGGTGGAAGTCGTGGTCGGGCCGGAAGTCGTAGTCGGCGTCGACGACGTAGTCGGTGGTGTCGTCGGAACGGCGGCCACGACGGCTGCCGCCCTTGGGGGTGATGCGGACGAAGGAGTCGCTGTCGGCGAATCGCTTGCGCAAGGGAGGGGTCTCCTGCGGGAGGGCCCGCCGGGGCGCGTCAGCGGTAGGACGCGAGGCTCAGCCGGCGAGCGGGTGACAAGGGGAGGCTTCTGGCGCGCAGGCGAACGCGCGCCGCGTCATCACGGCGACCATGTCTGCACACCTCCACTCTCGTCACGTCCGGGCGCCGACACGGCGGCCCGGAACCGGGGCAACGCGCCTACTCTAGCCAGCCTCGCGGTCGGTGCAACCGAATTAACGCGGCGTCGTCGCCCGCGCGCCGCACAGCCGCCCGCCGCTTCGGGCTGATAGGGAGACCTCATGTCACGCCTTCTCCCTCCCGGCCGCCCGCGCCCGGGTCTGGTCGCCGTCGCGCTCGTCGCGGCCGTGATGACGGCCGGATGCAGCTCCTCGAAGAGCTCCAGCGCCGCATCGCCGCCGGCCGCCCCGAGCACCGCCACCGGCGCCTCCGGTCCGGCAAGCGCCTCCGGTACGGCGGGCGCCGCCGGTGCAGCGACGACGGTCACGGTCACCGAGACCGAGTACGCGCTGCACCTCTCGCAGAGCTCGTTCGCGCCGGGCTCCTACACCTTCGTGGCGAAGGACGACGGTCACGTCTCGCACGCGCTCGCCATCTCCGGTCCCGGGGTGCCGACGACGCAGACCAGCACCCTGGACCCCGGCGGCAGTGCGAACCTGACGGTCACTCTGCAGAAGGGCAGCTACGAACTGTGGTGCCCGGTCGACAGCCACAAGAGCCTGGGCATGGACACCCACATCCAGGTCTCCTGAGAACGGCCGACCGACCGGACACCACACGTCGCTCAGTCCAGCCGCGGCTCCCGCTCGCGCGCGGCGACGCCCGCGGCGACGCGCGCGACGAACTCCGCCGCCGGGAGCGGGTCCGGGCGGGATCCGTCGCGCAGGCGCGGGGCGACCAGGCCCTCGGCGGCCTCGCGCGCGCCGACGACGGCCTGGTAGGGCGCGAGCCGCGCGGCACGGATCCGCGCGCCGAGGCTGCCCTGCTCGGGTCCGGCGATCTCGGCCCGCAACCCGAGCTCCAGGCACCGGGCGGCGACCTCCCGCGCCTGCGGCTCCTCCGCCACGGAGAGCGGGAGCAGCACCACCTGCACGGGCGCCAGCCAGGCGGGGAACGCCCCACCGTAGAGCTCGATCAGGTGCGCCACGGCCCGTTCGATGCTGCCGATGACCGCGCGGTGGACCATCACCGGACGGTGCCGCCCGCCGTCCGCGCCCACGTACTCCAGCTGGAACTGCTCGGGCTGATGGAAGTCGACCTGCACGGTCGACAGGGTCGCCTCGCGTCCGGCGCCGTCGGCGATCTGGACGTCGATCTTGGGCCCGTAGAAGGCCGCCTCGCCCCGCTGCGCCTCGAAGGGCAGGCCGGACTTCTCCAGCACCTCGGTGAGCAGGGCCGCGGACCGCTCCCACAGCTCCGGCGCGGCCACGTACTTGCCGCCCTCGCCGGGCAGCGAGAGCCGGTAGCGGACCGGCTCGATGCCGAGGACCCGGTGGACCTCCCGGATCAGCTCCAGCGCCCGCGCCGCCTCCTCGGCGACCTGGTCCACGGTGCAGAAGACGTGGCCGTCGTTGAGCTGGATGGCCCGGACCCGGGTCAGGCCGCCCAGCACGCCGGAGAGTTCGGACCGGTACATGCCGCCGAGCTCGGCGAACCGCAGCGGCAGTTCACGGTAACTGCGGGCCCGGGAGCGGTACATCAGCGCGTGGTGGGGACAGAGGCTCGGCCGCAGCACGACCTCCTCCGCACCGAGCCGCATGGGCGGGAACATGTCCTCGCGGTAGTGGGCCCAGTGGCCCGACCGCTCGTAGAGCTCGCGCTTGCCGAGCACGGGCGAGTAGACGTGCCGGTAGCCGGCGCGCCGCTCCAGGTCGCGCACGTACTCCTCCAGCTCGTGGCGGAGCACCGCGCCGTCGGGGAGCCAGTACGGCAGCCCGGCGCCGATCATCGGGTCGGTGTCGAAGAGGCCCAGCTCGCGGCCGAGCTTGCGGTGGTCGTGCATCGTGGTCACCTCGCGGAGGTCATCGGGGACGAGGACGTCGGGAGACCGGAACGAGTGACCGCATGCGAAAGCCCCGGGCACTCGCCCGGGGCTTGGACTGTGACAGCTCTCAGCGCGCCGGGACGTGGTCCGGCGTCGTCGTGGAGGCGGCTGCGCGCTGCATGCCGACGAAGGTAGCAGCCGAACGGGCCGGGCTGCATCGGATTTCTCTGTACACGGCAAGACCAGCACCAGAGCGAGTTATGAATTCCGGCGAGTCGGGAGGGTTTAGAGCGTTTTCACAGGTTTGTCACCCAGTGTCGTGACCATGGCTCCAAGTGTCACGGGCGTCCTGACCACGCCTCCGGAATCTCCGACCGTCCCTCGCGCCACCCGTCTCCGCCCCTGGAGATCCCCGGCCGACCAGCCCGGCTACGCCCGGCCTGCCCTGCTCGGGATCGCCGCCCTCGCCGCCCTGCTCTTCTTCTGGCGGATCGATCAGGCGTCGTTCCACGGGTTCTACGCGAACGCGGCACGCAGCGGCGCCGAGAGCTGGAAGGCGTTCATCTTCGGCTCCTTCGACCCGGCGAGCACGATCACGCTGGACAAGCTGCCCGGGTTCGTGTGGCCGCAGGCACTGTCCGCGCGGATCTTCGGCTTCCACGCCTGGTCGGTCGCACTGCCGCAGGCGGTCGAGGGCGTGCTGGCGGTCCTGGTGCTCTACAAGGCGGTACGGCAGTGGGCCGGCGCGAACGCGGCGCTTCTCACGTGCGGGCTGTTCACGCTCACCCCGGTGATCGCCGGACTGTTCCGCACCTCCGTCGAGGACCCCGCCTTCACCCTGCTGCTGATCTGCGCCGCGGAGGCGGCGCAGCGCGCGGCGAGGACGGGCCGCCTGCGGACGCTGCTCCTCTCCGGCGTCTGGGTGGGCCTGGCCTTCCAGACCAAGATGCTGGAGGCGTGGGCGGTGCTGCCCGCGTTGGCGGTGGTCTACCTGGTCTCCGCGCCCGCGCCGCTGCGTCGTCGGCTCGGCCACGTCCTCGTCGCCGGTGTGGTGACGGTCGCGGTGTCCGCCTCGTGGATCGGGTTGGTGACGTTGACGCCCGCGAAGGACCGTCCGTACGTGGACGGCACCACGGACAACTCGGCGTTCAGCATGGTGGTCGGCTACAACTTCCTGAACCGCTTCTCGTCGGTGGGCATGAGCGCCTCGAACACCGGCAGCATCCAGGCCGTCCGCGGCGGTGGCGGCGGTGGCGGGCACGGCCTCGGCGGGCACGGATCCGGCGCGGGCGCCGGGACGCACGGCGTCGGCGGGCAGGGCGTCGGCGGCCAGGGCGCCGGCGCGGCCGGGGGT
>NZ_BBPQ01000032.1:0-52184 GCF_000787855.1 Streptacidiphilus anmyonensis
TTCCGATTTCCAGTGGATTTCGTCTTCCCGTTCCGTCCTCTTCGGGCCGGTCACCGGGGCAACTCGATCGACTGTACGCGACCGTGGCCGCAGATCCAAATCAGCGCCCGGCCAGCGCGTCGAGCGCCTTGCGGTCGAGGCCCGCGGCCTTCTCGACCTCGGCGGCGTCGACCGCGCCGCAGTCGAGCCCGCGCAGCAGGTAGCCGCTGAGGGCCTTCGCGGTCGCGGGCTCGTCCATGACGTCGCCCGCGGTACGGGCGACGTACGCGGCGAGGCGGGCGGCCGCCGCGTCGAGGCCCTCGCGGTAGAAGGCGTAGACGGCGGCGTACCGGGTGGGCAGATGGCCGGGGTGCATGTCCCAGCCCTGGTAGTACGCGCGCTCCAGCGAGCGGCGGACGAGACGGTGGTGCAGTTGCCACGCGGCGTGGACCTGCTCGGTCGGGCCGGTGGGGATGACGTTCGTCGACCCGTCGGACAGGCGGACGCCGGTGCCGGCCGCCGCGACCTGCATGACGGCCTTCGCGTGGTCGGCGACGGGGTGTTCCATGCTCTGGTACGCCGCGCTCACGCCGCACGAGGCGCTGTAGTCGAACGTGCCGTAGTGCAGGCTGGTCGCGCGGCCGCCGGCGGCCTCGATCATGCGGGCCACGGTGGCCCGGCCGTCCGCGCCGAGGATGGCCTGGGTGGTCTCGATCTGGATCTCGAACCCGATCCTGCCCTCCGGAAGGTCGGTGGCCTGCTCGAAGCCGTCGAGGAGTCGCGCCATCGCGGCGACCTGCTCCGGGTAGGTCACCTTGGGGAGGGTGAGCACCAGGCCCTCGGGCAGGGCGCCGTCGCCCGCGTCGAGCAGTCCGGTGAGGAAGAGGTCGAGGGTGCGCACGCCGCGGGCGCGCACGGCGGACTCCATGCACTTCATGCGGATGCCGACGAACGGGGGCGCGGTCCCGTCGGCGACGGCCTCGGCGACGAGGCGGGCGGCGCGCTCGGCCGCGGCGTCCTCCTCGGCGTCGGGGCGCGGGCCGTAGCCGTCCTCGAAGTCGATGCGCAGGTCCTCGACGGGCTCGCGCTGGAGCTTGGCGCGGACGCGGTCGTGGACGTCGGCCGCGAGCGCGGCATCGGTCTGGCCGACCACGGCGGCGAGGGAGGCGGCGTCGGGGGCGTGCCGGTCGAGGAGGTCGAGGGCCTGGCCGCCCCAGTCGCGGACCAGGTCGCCGACGCCGCGCTCGGCGAGCGCGTCGGCGGGGACGTAGACCGTGTGGACGGGCTGCCGGGTGCCGGGGTCGCCCGGGTAGCGGGCGGCGAGGTCGGCGTCGACGCCGGCGAGGTCGGCTTCGATGCCCTCCCGCAGCGTGCTGGAGAACGTGGTTCGCGCGGCCATGACTTCCCCTTCGCCCGACCTCGGATGAGTACCTCGGCGGAGTCAACAGATTGTTGACGTGACGCTATCCCCGCGCCACACCCGCGTCAACAGTTTGTTGCAACGGTCGGGAGTCGCCGCGGTAAACGGATTGCTGTGCGATCACCCACCTCGATGGGGATGCCCGGTGACCACAGCCCTCGCACCCCTCCGACTCGCGGCGCCGGGCTGGGCGGCGTCGTGGTCGGCGTGTTCGGGCCCGGCTGGGGCCTCGCGATCGACGCCGCCGCGTTCGCCTGCGCGGGCCTGCTCTTCGCGCTGGTCCGCGTCCCCACCGCGACCACCCGACATGCCGTCAACGCGTCGGGCGGTTCTCCTTGCGCCATACGAAGGCGAGGCCGGACCAGTCCTCTCCGACCGCCGCGACCTTCACGTCCACGACGCCCAACGGCAGCATCAGCTCGCGCAGGTCGTTGTCGGTGATGTCGCTCGTGTGCCCCGCCGCCCGGCGCGGCCACAGCAGCCAGAGGCAGGACTGCGGCAGCAGCCGGGCGACCAGCCCGTCCATGTCGGCCCGCAGGTCGGCCGCCGTCCGGTAGAAGGCGAGGACCACGTCCGCCTCCTCCGGTCGCGCGTCCAGGCGCACGCCCTCGGGCACGGCGGGCGTCGGCCAGTCCGCGGGGGCGCGCCACAGCGCGACGCGTGAGCCGGGCTTGATGCGCAGCTTCTTGGCCAGCGGGGTGCCGGAGTAGCCGGAGTCCGTCATGGCTCAGATCATGGCGCAGATCCTGGCGCGGTTCCTCGCATTCGGTCCCTCCCGGGGGCCGGCGGTGCGCCGCCGAACGCGCGCTGTCACCCGTCCAGGTGCGTGAGGACCTCGGTGAGGAACGCCTCCGGCTCCTCGTGCCAGAGCCGGTGACCGGCGTCGGGGAGCACCACGAGGCGGCTTTCCGGGTGCAGTTCGGCGGCGAGGCGGGCCGGTGCGGTGCCGGCGATGCCGTCCCGGCCGCCGGCCAGGACGAGCGGACGGGCTCCGGACGCGGCCAGCCGCTCGAGCCGGGCGGCCCGGTCGGCAGGGGCCGGGGAACCGGAGTAGAAGACGTCGCGGTACCAGTCGGGCGCGTCCTGCGTCGGCTCGCGGTAGAGGGCGAGGTACTCCTCGCGCCACCGGCCCCAGACGAACGGCACGGTGCGCAGCGTCAAGTCGTCCGCCCGCTCCGGCTCGACGCCTCCGGCGGCGAGTTCCCGCTGGGCGGCGACGGCCGCCGGGTACCAGGGTTCGTCGGCGCGTGCGGCGCGGATCGCGGCGACCTCGTCCTCGTCGGGTTCGCGCGCGACGACGCCCGCGGGCGTCACCAGGACGAGTCGGCGGACCCGCCCGGGGTAGGCGGCGGCGTACTCCTGTGCGGTCAGGCAGGCGGCCGAGTGGGCCAGCACGTCGACGGTCTCCAGGCCGAGGTGGCGCCGCAGCGCCTCCAGGTCGTGGGCCTGGGCGGGGTACGTGCAGCGGGACCGGTCGTCAGGGACGGGTGAGCGGCCCGTCGCCCGCTGGTCGACGAGGACGAGGGTGCGGTGCTCGTCGAGGCCGCCCAGTCCGCCGAGGTAGCGCACGTCGGCGCCCGGGCCGCCGGGCAGGCAGATGATCCGGCTCCCGGACCCGCGCTCCAGGTACCCGAGTTCGGCGCCGTCGTCGGCGGTGTAACGGTGTTCGGTGCTCGCGTGAGGCATCCCCGCATCCTCACACGACGTCGGCCGTCGGGTCGCGCGAAATCCCGTGCGGGCGTGTGCTCAGGCGGCTCTAGGGTGACGGGGTGACAACTCAGGTGATCGTGCTCAACGGCGGCTCCAGCTCCGGCAAGTCGAGCATCGTCCGGTCGCTTCAGACGGTCCTGCCCGATCCGTGGCTGGCCGTCGCGGTCGACGCGTTCGTGGAGATGCTGCCGCCCTCCCTGCTGGCGTCCGATGCCGGCTTCGCGGTGGCGGCGGACGGCGCGGTGAGCGTCGGGCCCGAGTTCCGGGCGCTGGAGGCGGCGTGGAGGGAGGCCGTCGCCGCGATGGTGCGCGCGGGCGCACGGGTCGTCGTCGACGACGTCTTCCTCGGCGGCGCGGCCTCGCAACAGCGGTGGCAGCAGGCGCTCGCCGGACTGGGCGTGCTGTGGGTCGGTGTGCGCTGCGACAGCGCGGTCGCCGCACGGCGCGAGGCGGCGCGGGGCGACCGCGCCGAGGGGATGGCCGCCTCGCAGGCGGAGGTGGTCCACGTGGGCGTCAGCTACGACACGCAGGTGGACACCACCCGCGCCGATCCCCTGACGTGCGCGCGGACGATCGCCGCGCGTCTCCGCTGAGACGGGGCGGCCTCCCCATGCTCGGGGCGGCCTCGCCTTGCCCGGGCGGTCTGGCCCTGCTCGGGGCGCTCTGGCCCGGCTCGGGCCGGCCTCACCCGGCCGGCGCGGAGCGCCGGTAGCCCTCCCACAGCGGACCGCCCGCCCGCTGAAGCGCCTCCCCCACGGCGGCCGCCAGATGCTCCGTGCCGTCCGCCGCGCCGCGGACGACGGCCGCGACGCCCTCGGCGAGACGGCCGTGGAGGCCCGGATCGGCCTCGGCGAGGCGTCGCGAGAGCCACTTGCCGGCGCCGAGCCAACGCCCGTCGGCGAGCAGCACCAGCTCGGCCGCCCGTTCCAGCAGGTGGGCGGCGAGGAAGATCCGCTCCTGCGGGTCGGTGCAGCCGCGCAGATCGTCGAGGGTGTCGGTCAACGCGTAGCGGGCGCTTTCCAGTTGAGGAATCGGGACGGGTGGGGGTCCGTCAGCGAGCCGCCGGCGGGCCTCGGCCTGGAGCCGGACGCCGAGCCCGTCCGCGTCGATGAGCAGACGCCCTGCGGCGGTCATGTGCAGCAGCGGGGAGCGACGGGCGGCGGCCTCGCTCGCGACGAACCCGTGCCAGTCCTGCTCGCTCTGCACGAACAGCTCCACGGGCCAGCCCGCGTGACGAAGGCTCTCGCGGAAGCGCGGCGCCTCCTCGCCCACCAGCACGAGGATGTCCAGGTCGGACGTGGGGGTGCGGCGCGGCGTCAGCACGCTCCCGGTGAGGAGGGCGGCGCGGGCGGCGGGGAACCGGTCGGTGACCAGTTCCGCCGCCGCGGCCTCCGGTTCGGGACGCGTCATCGTCACTCCTCCGGCCAGTCCGCGCCGGCCTCCGCCGCCAGGCGGCGCAGCAGGGCCGGGAGGCTGGTGCCGGTGGGCTCACGGACGACCTCGGCGGCCATGTCGTCGTAGGGGGTCGGGTCGGCGTTGACGATGACGACGCGGGCGCCGCCCGCGAGGGCGATGTCGACGAGGCCGGCGGCGGGGTGCACCTGGAGCGTGGTGCCGACGGCGAGCAGGATGTCGCAGGCGGCGGCGATGGCCCGGGCCTGGCCGAGGACCTCGGGGTCGAGGTGCTCGCCGAAGAAGACGGTGGCCGGCTTGAGCACGCCGCCGCACACGCCGCAGGGCGGATCGGCCTCGCCCGCACGGACGCGGTCGAGCGCCTCGGCGAGGTCGCCGCGCGCGTGGCAGCGGACGCACTCGGTGCGGCGGGCGGTGCCGTGCAGCTCCAGCACCTTGCGCGGGGTGACGCCGCCGAGCTGGTGGAGCCCGTCGACGTTCTGGGTCAGCACGCGCAGCGGCAGGCCGGTGCGCTCGTAGGCGGCGAGGGCGCGGTGGGCGGCGTTCGGACGGACGTCGAGGACGCCGGTGTCGAGCCGCATCCGCCAGCTGCGGACGCGGACGTCAGGGTCGGCGAGGTAGCTGCCGATGGTGACGAGGCGTTCGTTGTCGGGGTCGTCGCGCCACAGCCCCTGGGGGCCGCGGTAGTCGCGCAGGCCGGAGTCGGTGGAGACGCCGGCGCCCGTGAGCGCGGCGACGAGGGGGCGGGCGGTGTCGCTCATGGGAGGAAACGTAGCGAGAGCACGGTCCGTGGGCGACCGGGTTTTCCGTGCTGACGGCCGTCCGAGGGAGCCCCGGAAAACTCCGCGCCGACACCTGTTGCGCCGACCTGACCGAGCAGTATGTTGACACCATGTCTAATAAGCAGCCGGCCTGGGCGCCGGAGGATCTGGACCGCTTCCGCGCCGTCCAGCAGCTCGCCTACCGCTGCGCGGAGGCCGTCGCTGCGACCCTGGAACCCGGCGTGACAGAGAAGCAGGCGGCGCAGCGGATGCGGCACTGGCTGATGGAGAACGGCGCCGACGACTGGTTCCACGTGCCGTTCGCCTGGTTCGGCGACCGCACCACCTTCCACCGGTTCCGCACGCCGCTGCAGTTCTTCCCCACCGACAAGCGGCTGGAGGAGGGCATGCCGTTCATCCTCGACTGCGCGCCCGTGGCCGACGGCTACACCGCCGACATCGGCTACGCGGGCAGCCTCGGCGGCAACGCCGTGCAGGCGCAGATCCTGGAGGACCTTCAGGAGTACCGCGCGCTGATCCTCGCCGAGGTCCGCGAGCGCAAGCCGCTCAACGAGATCTACCGCTCGGTCGACGCGCTGATCGCCCGGCACGGCTACGACAACCGCCACCGCGTCTACCCCGGCCGGGTCCTCGCGCACCAGGTCACCCGCCTGAAGGTGCGCGGGCCGCGCGCCATCGTCGCCGGATTCGGCGTGCGCAGCCTCCAGACGCTCGGCCGCGAGCTGGTCGCCGAGCGCATCGTGGGCCGCTCGCCGCTGTGGGCCGACGGCAAGTCCTCCGGCCACGCACCCACCCCGGGCCTGTGGGCCGTCGAGCCGCACCTCGGGCTGCGCCGGGTCGGCGCGAAGTTCGAGGAGCTGCTCGTCGTCACCGAGGACGACGCGTACTGGCTGGACGACGACCTGCCGCACGTGCGCGCCTGGGGCGCCGGCGCGGCGGGCGCGACGGAGCCCGAGACGCAGCCCGAGGCCCAGGCCGGGACCGACGAGACCGGCGTGGCCGACACCGCGACCCCGGGCAAGGCCCGGACCAGGAGCCGTACCAGGACGACGAGCAAGGAGAGCGCCGCGTGAAGGAGTTGCAGTCCTACGTCACCGCGCCCGACGGCGTGCGGCTCGCGGTGTTCGAGTGGGGCGAGCGCTCCGCCGCCACCACCGTCGTGCTGGTGCACGGGTACCCGGACACCCACGCCGTGTGGCGGCCCATCGCCGAACAGCTGGCCGAACGCCACCACGTCGTCGCCTACGACGTGCGCGGGGCCGGGCACTCCGACGCGCCGCGCCGTGTGCGCTCCTACACGCTCGCCACGCTGGAGGCGGACCTCGGCGCGGTGCTGGCGGAGGTCAGTCCGGACAAGCCGGTGCACCTGGTCGGGCACGACTGGGGGTCGATCCAGTCCTGGGAGTCGGTGACCGGCACCGCCCTCGCCGACCGCATCGCCTCGTTCACCTCCGTCTCCGGCCCGTGCCTGGACCACGTCGGACAGTGGTTCCGCAGCAGACTGCGCCGGCCGAGCCCGCGCGCGCTCGGCCAACTGGCCTGGCAGGGCGTGCACTCCTGGTACATCGGCTACTTCCATCTGCCGCTGCTGCCGCCGCTGCTGTGGCGCACCGCCATGGTCAAGGCCTGGCCCGCGCTGCTGCACGCGATCGAGGGCGTGCCGCACGGCAGCGGCGCGCCGACGTTCCCCACCGACGCGGTGCGCGGCCTCGCGCTCTACCGGGCCAACATGATCCCCCGGCTCACCCGGCCCCGGAAGCGGCCCACCGAGATCCCGGTGCAGGTCGTGCTGCCGCAGAAGGACCTCTACGTCACCCCGGCGATGGCCGGGCAGGCGCCGCAGCCGTTCGTCGGGCGGCTCTGGCGGCGTCCGCTGCGCGCCGGGCACTGGGCTCCGCTGACGCACGAGACGGTGCTGGCGGGCTGGATCGACGAGTTCGTCGACCACATCGAGGGAGCTCCGGCCGCGCCGGCACTGGACCGCGCCCAGGTGCGCCGGGGCAACGACGACGGGGCCGAATCCTCGCCGCACGCGGGCAGGTTGGTGGTGGTGACCGGTGCCGGCAGCGGCATCGGCCGGGCCACCGCGCTGGCCTTCGCGGACGCGGGAGCCAGCGTGGTCGCCGCCGACCTGAACGCCGCGTCGGCGGCACGCACCGCCCAGTTGGCCTCGCTGCTCGGCTCGCCGCGGACCGGCTGGCACGCGGTCGACGTCTCCGACCCGGCCGCGATGGAGGAGTTCGCCAAGGCGGTGCACGCCGAGCACGGCGTGCCGGACGTCGTCGTCAACAACGCCGGGATCGGCCTCGGCGGCGCGTTCCTGGACACCACGACCTCCGACTGGGACGCGGTGCTGGGGGTCAACCTGATGGGCGTCGTCCACGGGTGCCGCCTCTTCGGCGCCATGATGAAGGAGCGCGGCGAGGGCGGTCACCTCGTCAACATCGCCTCGGCCGCCGCCTATCTGCCCTCGCGCACGCTGTCCGCCTACGCGACCAGCAAGGCGGCGGTGCTGATGCTCACCGAGTGCCTGCGGGCCGAACTGGCCGACCAGGGCATCGGCGTCAGCGCCGTCTGCCCCGGCTTCGTCAACACCGCCATCGCCAAGGCCACCCGCTACGTCGGCGTGAGCGCGAGCGAGCAGGAGCAGTTGCGCGGCAAGGCCGACCGCCTCTACCGGCTGCGCAACCTGCCGCCGGAGCGCGTCGCCGAAGCGGTGCTGCGCGCGGTGCGGGAGAACCGGCCGGTGGTACTGGTGGCCGCCGAGGCGCGAATCGGTCGGGCGCTCAGCCGCCTCTCCCCCGGCACGCTGCGCTTCGTCGCCCGCCGCGACCTGACCCCGCGCTGAGCGCGACCGTCCCTCGAACGACCGTGAACCACGAGGAGCCCCCACCGTGACCGCACTCGAGGTCAGCACCGAGCACGCGCCGCTGCAGGCGCGCCGCGTCAGCTTCGACTGGGCCCAGACGCCGCTGCACTGGGTTCCGAACGACCCCTTCGCCACCCACATGATCAACGTCCTGCACCTGCTGCTGCCGGCCGGCGAGCGCTGGTTCGTGGACGTCTACAAGCAGGCCCTGCCGCTGGTCCGCGACCCGGGACTGCGCGAGGACATGATCGGGTTCATCGGCCAGGAGGCCGTGCACTCCCAGGCGCACTCCACCGTCCTGGACCACATGATCGCCCAGGGGCTGGACCCGTCCCCCTACACCGCCCAGATGGACTGGTTCTTCGAGCACCTCCTCGGCGACCACACCGCGCCCCCGGCCGCGACGGCCTGGTGGCTGAAGGAGCGGGTCGCGTTCATCGCGGCCATCGAGCACTTCACGGCCGTGCTCGGCAAGTGGGTGCTGGACGCCGAGGGCTTCGAGCGCTTCGGCGCGGACCCGGTGATGGTGGACCTGCTGCGCTGGCACGGGGCGGAGGAGGTCGAGCACCGCTCCGTCGCGTTCGACGTCTTCCAGCACCTCGACGGCCGCTACGGCCGCCGGATGCGGGCGATGACGACGGTCTTCCCGACCATGGCATGGCTGTGGATCCGCGGCGTGAAGTTCTTCATCGCCAACGACCCGGAGCTGACGCCGGCTCAGCGCCGCGCGCTGGAGCCGAAGATGAAGGACTGGGTGCGCGCCGCCAAGGCCGACCTGGTGCCGACGCCGAAGGACATCTTCAGCGCGGTGCCGCGGTTCATGCGCAAGCGCTACCACCCGACGCAGGAGGGTTCGACCGCCAAGGCGCTGGCCTACCTGGCGGGTTCGCCCGCCGCGCGGGCCGCGGCCGAGCAGGCGGAGGCGGCGACACGGCCGCTGGAACTCGTCGTCGCGGAGCGGCGCGAACCCGCCGAGGGCGTGGCGGAACTGGTGCTCTCGTCCGCGAGCGGCGCTCCGCTGCCGGTCTGGGAGCCGGGCGCGCACCTGGACCTGCTGCTGCCCTCGGGCCTGGTCCGCCAGTACTCGCTGTGCGGGGACCCGGCCGACCGCGCCTCCTACCGAATCGGCGTGCGCCTGACGCAGGACACCCGCGGCGGCTCGAAGGAGGTGCACGAGACGCTGACCGCCGGCGCTCGCGTGCAGGCGCACCGCCCGCGCAACCGCTTCCCGCTCGCTCCCGGCGGCGGCCCGCGCTCCTTCGTGGCGGGCGGCATCGGGATCACCCCGATCCTCCCGATGGTCCGCGAGAGCGCTGCTCGCGGAAGTGACTGGCGTCTGCTGTACGTCGGGCGCTCGCGTGCGAGCATGCCGTTCCTCGACGAGATCAGTGCTCTCCCGGACGCGGAGACGCGCCTGACCGTCGTCGAGACGGACGTCGAGGGCCTGCCCGACCTGTCCGTGGCACTGGAGTCGGCACCACACGGGGCGATCGTCCACGTCTGCGGCCCGGAACCGCTGATGGACGCGGTGGTCGACACCCTCGGCGCGCTCCGCCCCGGCGTCGAGGCCCGCCTCGAGCGCTTCCATCCCGCCGACGGCGCGGCCCACGGCGACACCGTCGCGGTCGAACTGCGCCGCACCGGTGCGACCTTGACCGTCCCGGCGGACCGCAGCGTGCTGAGCGCGGTGCGCGAGCGGGTGCCGGACGTCGCCTACAGCTGCGAACAGGGCTTCTGCGGCACCTGCAAGGTCCGCGTCCTCGGCGGCACCCCGGAGCACCGCGACGACCTGCTGACCGTCGAGGAGCGCGCCGACTCGATGCTCATCTGCGTCTCCCGCAGCCAGGACGGGAAGCTCGTGCTGGATCTCTGATCCGCGCCTGTTCCGCCGTAATGGCCCTGACATGTCGTCAACTGTGTGAAACTGACTGAAATTCGATGGAGGCCCAACAGATCCGACATCCCAGGGACAGGCTGTGGACACCGAATCGCTGACCGACTCGGCCGTCGACGACATGACGACGGCCACCCGCTACCTCTGCGCGGGCGCCCACCTCAACGAGGGCTTCGCCCACGCGGTGATCCGCGAGATCGAGGAGGAGCACCATCGCGCACCGGCCCCGAGCCACGGGGTCAACATCATGATCGTGCACCAGCACGCCCGCCGCGCCGCGCAGCGCCTGAGCCTGCGCAACCGCAGACTCGCGACGTGCCTGCTGGTGTCGCTGCTACTGCAGCCGGCCGCCACCCTGGTGTTCTGGCCGATCGCGGCGATGGCCGGGGGCGACGGGGTGCGCTCGCTCGACCCCCGGTCCTCGCGGATCGCCGCCGGCACCGGTCGGCGCCCCGGCTCCGCGCGGCGCGGGGTCATCGTGGGCGCGGTCACGCGCGCGCTCGTGATGCTGGCGGTCGCCTGGGTCCTGACCGGCATCCTGCAGATCCTCCCGGCGCCGCTGGTCTATCTCCGCAGCGAGGCGGTCGACACCCTGCTGCTCGTCGTCGCGCTGGTGCTCGCGCCGTGGCTGGTGTGCTGGCAGGAGCGCACCGAGGCCTGGCAGACCATCAGCCGCGAGTTGACCGCGGAGGGGTTCTCGGCCAAGTACCCGGACGCCTCCGACGGGGCCCCGCTGACCGACGGCAACATCACCGTCTACAGCGGCTACTCGCCCTTCGTCGGCACCGGCGTGGAACGCCAGACCTGGTCGCTGACCATGCACCTCGCCCCCGCCCGCGGCCTGACCGGAACGGTTCCGCCGCAGCGTGAGCCGTGGTCGGTGCCGATCGACGCCGACGACCTCGTCGAGGGCCTCGCCGCACGGCTCGCCGCCCTCGGTGCGGCAGCCCCGGGCGCGGCGGACGGCATCGCGAACCTCGAGGTGACCGAGAAACTCTTCGTCAACGGCGCCGAGTTGAGGCAGCGAGGGGTCCGTGGCAGCGGCCTGACGGCCGCGGTGCTCCCGGACGAGAAGCGCCCGCCCGTCACCGAGGTGCCCGAGCAACTGGTGCACGCCCACCGCGGACGCGACCACGGTCCGGTCCGGCACTGCCTGCGGGTGGAGGTCGCCGCCTGGGGCTCCGACCTGGTGCTCTCCCTGTTCGTGCAGGTCGTGCTGAGCGGCGGGCTGCTCTCGCTGTCCACCACGACGCTGCTGCTGCCCCCGGTCCGGGCCGCCTACCGGGTCGCCGACTCCGTTCTCGAACGCGGCGCGCGCGGCGCGTCGTCCGGCGGCGCGTCGGGCGCGCTGCCGTCCGGCGGGGACGACACGGAACCGGTGATCGCGGCGCAGTCGCTGAAGGCCGGGCTGAAGGACCTGGGCGCGGCTCCGGCCGCGGTCTACCGCGAGCTGCGGGAGCCGGGCCGCCGCGCCCGGCGCAACGCGGACCTGCTGCGCGCCATCGCGGAGGACCGGACCTTCGACTACGGCGCCCGGCTGAGCCTGCGGGAGCTCGCCGCCGACGCGGTCTACCGCAACTACTTCCAGCGCGCGGACGTCACCCGCATCTCCCAGCAGCTGGACATGCGCCTGGTCGACTACCTGGCGCAGATCCTCGAGGCGAACGGGCTGGACACCACCGAGCTGGACGACAGCCGGGCCCAGCTGCTCAACGCCGGCGTCATCATCACCGGCGGCTCCATGAGCGGCACCATCGTCGCCGGCCAGGGCAACACCGTGAGCACCCCGTCCGCGAAGCGCGGCTGACGAAAGGCGACAACGACCGTGTCCAGGCACGACAGCGGCAGCGGCCACCAGGGCAGTCCGGGGAGTCGGGGCAGTCAGGGAAGTCAGGGAAGTCCGGGCAACAAGGGCATCATCATCAGCGGCGGCACGGTGAGCGACTCGGCGCTCGTGGCCGGCGAGAACAACCGGGTGACCATCCGCCAGCGGCACGACGACGCCGGGGCCGGCCAGGCCCTGGCGCAGGCGCGGGCGGACACGGCCCGGCTCGTCGAGCTGCTCGCCTCGGCCCGCTACGACGTCCCCGACGCGCCGACCGCGCACGCCGCGGCGCTCGGTCTGAAGGACGAGCTCGACGAGGAGGAGCCCGACCAGTCCCGGCTGCGCAAGTGGCTGGGCAGGCTGCGCGGCCTGGTCGCCGGCGTCGCGCCGCTGGCGGAGCTCGTCGTGGCCGTCGAGGAGAGCGTGCGCATGCTCGCCGGCGGCTGACCCCGAACCGCTCCCCGCGTGGTGGTCAGCGCTTTCAGAGCGCTTCCCGCTTCTGCAGGTACAGGAAGGAGAGCCAGCCCGGGATCAGCGGAAGCCAGAAGGTGCACAGGCGGTAGACCAGCACCACCGGCACCCAGGTTGCCACGGCGACGCCGGTGGTGACCTGGAGGGAGTACGCCTGGGCGGCGTCGGAGGAGCCGATGCCGCCCGGCATGGGGATCGCGGAGCCGACCGCCGAGCCGACGAGCTGGGCGAAGCCGACCTCCGGGAAGCTCGCCGCCTGGCCGAAGGCCCGGGAGCAGAAGTACAGGCTCGCCACGGCCATCAGCGTGACCGACAGCTGACCGAGGACGCCGACGGTGAGCTTGCCGGGCTGCGCCATCAGCTCCCGCAGCCGCGGTCCCGCCTCGCGCAGGCGGGCCGCGAGCCAGCGGCGCAGACGCGGCACGCCGACGCAGACACCGACGCAGGCGGCCAGGGAGCCGGCCGTGATGAGCAGGGTGGCCCCGGTCGGCAGCGAGGCGGCGTAGTTCGCGCCGATCCAGGTGCCGAAGGCGACGAGCAGCGCCAGGTGGAGCACGAAGCCGACGATCTGGCCGAGCGCGACGCTGGCCAGGGCCTGCGTCTGGCGGATGCCGGAGCGGGTGAGGAAGCGGGTGTTCACGGCGGCGCTGCCGAGTCCGCCGGGGGTGGCGAGGTTGACGAAGAAGCCGGAGAGCTGCGCGAGCAGTGCTCTCCTCAGTGACACCCGCTCCGGAACGAAACCGATGATCGCGAAGGTCGCCCCGAGCGAGCCGAGCGCCGCGGTGGCCAGCGCCGGCACGAGCCAGACCGCGTTCGCGCGTTCCAGCGCCGGGAGGGGGTTCGCGTCGTGCCGCAGCACCTGCAACAGCACGACGTAGACGACGATCGCGCAGAGCACGAGCGTCACCACGCGCCGCATCCGCAGCCGCTTCGGCGGGCCTCCCGCCCCCGCGAGGCTCCCCGTCGCCCCAGCGAGTTCCGCGTCGGCGCCGTCCGTGCTCTCCGCCTCCGCGCCACCCGCGCCACCCGCGCCTGCGGCGGACGCCTCCTCCTCGGGTGCGAGCTCAGGCCCGGAGGTCATGACGCAGCACGCTCCGCTTCCTCCCCGGTGGGGTGACGTCGACGAACCCCTCCCGCTCGAAGAGGCCACGCGGCCCCATGTGCGAGTAGGAGCCGTTCCCGACCGCAGGCTCTCCTTGCCTGCTCCTGCCTCCGGCAGGGTATGCCTCCACGACTGCTGCCCCCTCCTCCCGGGCGTAGGCCAGCGCGCCGCGCAGCAGCGTGCCCGTCACCCCGCGGCGACGCCAGGCGCCCGGGACGTAGAAGCAGACCAGGGACCACACGGGCACGTCGTCGACCGGCGCGAGGACGCGGGAGCGCGCCAGCGCGCGGTAACACGCGCGGGGCGCGACCGAGCACCAGCCGACCGGCTCGTCGTCCGCGAAGGCGAGCACGCCGACCGGTCCGCCGCCCTGCGCCTCGTCCGCGAGGGCCTTGACGCGGCCGGGAACGTCGCTCGCCCGGAACTCCGCGCTCGTCATCCGCCAGCGCTGGCAGGAGCACCAGCGAAAGGTTCCGTGCGCCGCGGAGAAGCGGTCGAGGGCCTGCCTCCCGGCGTCGTCGGCGCGCACCGGACGTACCGAGAGCTCCGCCCGTGACATGCTTTTCCCGTTCCCGAGCGGTCACCCGACAAACCTCAAACTTCTCGAGCCGCACACCTCCCGGCAACACGCGCCGGAAAGACTCACAGTGGAGCTGCACACGCGGTGACCACCGCGAAAGCAGCGCAGAGCAAAGCAGCGCGGGAGCGCCCACGGGCGCACCGCGCACGGCACCGCAGCAAGACCGTAGAGGGGACGCCCATGACACCCAGGCTCAGCCCGTTGGACCACGCCTTCTGGAGCCTGGAGTCACCCGATGCCCCGATGCACATCGGCGCCCTCGCCGTCTTCGGCAGCGGACCGGCCGGACCGGTCGACGCCTACGCCGTCGCCGCGCTGCTGGCCCAGCGGGCGCAGCGGATCCCGCGGCTGCGCCGGCGCGTGCGGCCCTCGCGCAACCCGCTCGAAGGCCCGGTCTGGGAGGACCAGCCGGACTTCGACGCCGCCGCGCAGATCGTGCGGCACGAACTGCCCGCCGAGGTGACCGCGGACCCGTCCGACGCGCGGCTGTGCCGGATCGTGGGCGAGCTGATGGCGCGCCCGGTCCCCCGCGAGGCGCCGCCGTGGGAGATGCACCTGCTCGGCCCCACGGCAGGCGGGGCGGACGACGAGCCCGTGCTCTTCCTGCTGCTGAAGGTGCACCACGCCGTCGTCGACGGTCTGCGCGCGCTGGAACTCGGCATCCGCCTGCTCGACGGCCACTCCGACGCGGACGCGCAGGCGCCGCGGGCTCCGGAGACCCCGGCCGCGCCGACGCCGCGCGCCACCGCGCAGCGCAGCGTCGTCGAACTGGCGGCGGCGACGGGACCGGCCTCGCTGCGGCTGCTGCGTTCGCTGCCGGTCGAGGCGCGCCGGACCCTGCGCGCGACCGAGATCGCGGGCAGCGCGCTGGTGGCCGCCGTCGACGGCGTGGAGCGGGCGCTGCTGCATCCGTCGCCGATGCGGCCCTCCCTGCTCCGTGCCGCGGCGCAGCGCCCGGCGTCCGCCGCGTCCGGTCTCGGGCTGGCGCTGCCGACGGTCGCGGTGGACGACGTCCGCCTCATCCGCAAGGCCCACGGCGGCACGGCCAACGACGTGGTGCTGGCCGTCCTCGCGGGCGCGCTGCGGGGCGCGGGTGAGCGCGCGGACGTGCGGGTGATGGTGCCGGTGAGCCAGCGCGGACGCCGCTCGGCGGCGGGCGTGCCGGCCCCCGGGAACCGGCTCTCGGGCTTCCTGGTGGACCTGCCCGTCTCCGAGCCCGACCCCGTCTCCCGCCTGCACCGCGTTCGCGAGGCGATGGACGCGCGCAAGGCCGCGGGCCCGCGCCGGGGCGCGGGCGCGGTCGCCCTGCTTGCCGACCTGGTCCCGGCGGCGGCCCACCCGTTCGCCGCACCGCTGCTGCGCCCGTCGGCGGGCCTGCTGTTCGACGCCCTGGTCACCAACGTGCCGCTGCCGGACCGTCCCTTCACCCTGGCCGGGATGCCGCTGACGGGTCTCCACCCGTTGGCCCCGCTCGCCCGCCACCAGGCCCTCTCCGTCGCGGTCAGCTCCTTCCGCGGCCGCCTCCACCTCGGCCTCCGCGGCCGCTTCGCCACCGCGGACCTCTCCGCCGCGGTCGACGCCTCAGCGGCGGAGCTCCTCGCCACCTGCTGAGCCCCACCGGACCCCGCGCCGCAGCCCGGCCTCCTCACCCCCGACCCCGAGCCGTGCCCTCGCCTCGGACCAGTCGACCCTCCGCCAGCCCGCCACCCCCAGGGCGGTCCCCTGCCGAAGACCCCGGCCTCGACCCACGCCCCCGGGCACTGCCCCACACCGCCCGGCCTCAGACACGCCCGCCACGCCCCCCCGGGGCCAGGCGCGGGTCGGGAAGTGCCGTGCGCGACCGCGTCCGCGAAGCGCTCCGGCCCGTGGCGTCCGCAGGATCCGGTCCCGGTGTGCGCGGCCGCGTACCGGTGGCGGCTTGTGGGAGCCCGGGTCGGGGGACCCGGGAAGCACTAGGCTGCCGTGCATGACCGCTGTCACGGGGACCAACGGGGCCGCCGCGGCGCGGCCGCGGCGTCGGCTGAGCGTCGAACAGCGGCGGGAGCAGCTGATCGCCGTCGCGCTGGACATGTTCGCGCGGCACCCGCCTGAGGAGGTGTCGATCGACGACATCGCCGCGGCGGCCGGCGCCTCACGGCCGCTGGTGTACCACTACTTCCCCGGCAAGCAGGCCCTGTACGAGGAGGCGATCCGGCGGGCCGGCGAGCAGTTGGCCGCGTTGTTCGAGGAGCCGCAGGAGGGGCCGCTCTCCGATCGCCTGTACCGGGTGATGGGCCGCTACCTGGACTTCGTCCAGCACCACGGCCCCGGCTTCGCCGCCCTGCTGCGCAACGCGTCCCCGGCCGCGAGCCCGGGGACGGGCGCGGTCGTGGACCAGGTCCGACACACCGCCGAGCGGTGCGTGCTGGACCATCTGGAGCTGGCCGAGCCGAGCCCGCGGATGCGGCTCGCCGTGCGCACCTGGATCGGCAACGCCGAGATCACCGCGCTGGCCTGGCTCGCCGACCAGGAGCGCGAGCGACGTCTGCACCGCGACGAGCTGCAGCTGAAGCTGGTGCAGGAGTTCGTGGTGCAGTTGCTGGTGGCGCAGATCCACGAGCCGGGGCTGCGGCCGCGGCTGCGCGGCTATCTGGCGCAGGAGCGTCCGGACGGTCCCGCGGGGCAGCTGTTGCAGCAGCTGACGGCGCTGCTGTCGGACGGGGAGCTGGCCGACGAGGTGCTGCGACTGGCCTCGGGCGGTCATGAGATATGAATGATTGTTCATTCGTTCCGGTATAGTTCCCTCTGGGAGCGCCGTTCGGCGCGCCCACGACCACCGAGCGCGAGGAGCGAACCGTGAGCCACGACCACGAGCACGGCCACGCTCACGACGACCACAGCAGCGAGCACGCCCACGACCACGGTCACGACGGCGCGCACGGCCCGCACGGCGGGCACGCGGGCCACAGCCACGGCGTCTCCGCCGACGCCGACCGCCGGTACCTCATCGGGGCGCTCTCGCTGATCGCCGCCTTCATGGTCGGCGAGGTCGCGGTCGGCCTGCTGGCCCACTCCCTCGCACTGATCTCCGACGCCGGCCACATGCTGACCGACGCGGCCTCGATCGTGCTGGCGCTGATCGCCATGCGCCTGGCCGCCCGCCCGGCCAAGGGCTCGCTGACCTACGGCCTCAAACGCGCCGAGATCCTCTCCGCCCAGGCGAACGGGATCACCCTGCTCGCGCTGGCCGCGCTCTTCTTCTACGAGGCGATCCGCCGCCTGATCTCGCCGCCGGACGTCGAGGGCGGCGTGGTCCTGGTGACCGCCCTGGTCGGCATCGTCGTCAACGTGGTGGCGGCGTGGCTGATCTCCCGGGCCAACCGGACCAGTCTCAATGTCGAGGGCGCCTACCAGCACATCCTCAACGACGCCTGGGCCTTCATCGCCACGGCCATCTCCGGCCTGGTCGTGCTGCTGACCGGCTTCAACCGGGCGGACGCCCTCGCGACGCTGGTCGTCGCGGGGCTGATGCTGAAGGCCGGCTACGGCCTGGTCCGCGAGTCCGGCCGGATCTTCCTGGAGGCGGCGCCCACGGGCCTCGACCCGGACACCGTCGGCGCCCGCCTCGCCGCCGTGACGGGCGTGGTGGAGATCCACGACCTGCACATCTGGACCATCACCTCCGGCTATCCGGCGCTCTCCGCCCACGTCCTGGTCCGCGACGACCTCGACTGCCACGCCGTCCGGCTCAACCTGGAGCACGAGCTGCGCGAGCGCTACGGGATCGACCACACCACGCTCCAGGTCGACCACGCCTCCCCTGAGACGCTCCAGCTCGGCAGCGCCCCGGCGCGGGCGGAGGACGCGGCCCACTGCCGCGACCCGCACGGCAGCCCGCACCGCGCCGCACACGGAGCAGGCGCCCCGTCCGGGGAGTCCCGAACTGAGCGGTCACTGGGGACCCACTGAGCGGTCACTGAGCGATCAGCCACCCCTCCGGGTGGCCGTTATCAAGCTGTGACGCTCTGATTTGCCTCAAACCGGACAAACCCTGATCGCTGCTCTCCCCAGCCAGCCCGATCTTACGAAACGCTTAGCCGACCGCGCACTAACGTGACGCACGCGGAGGCGCGACGCGCCCTCGCCACCGAGCAGCAACCGAGGACCGATGACCCAGAACAAGCCGTCGCAGGCCGAGCGCCGCCGCATAGCCCAGGAGAAGATCGCCGCCCAGCGCGCCGCCGAGGCCCGGCGCCAGCGGACGATCAACATCTCCATGATCGTCGGCGGTGCCGTCCTGCTCGCCGGTGTCGGCGTCCTGGCCACCTGGGCCATCAACAGCACGAACAAGTCCAATGCGAAGGCCGCGGCCAACGCGGCCGCGAGCGCCGCCGCCAACGACCCGGCCCTCGACAAGAGCGCCAACCTGCTCGCGTCCACCGTCCACCAGGCCGACGGCCAGGACATCGACGGCATCGTCAAGAGCAACGAGATGGAGCAGACGGTCTACCACATCCACACGCACCTCCAGGTGTTCGTGGACGGCAAGCAGATGACCATCCCCTACGGCATCGGCATCGTCTCGCCCCTCCAGCTCCAGCAGGCCCAGGACGGCACCGCGTTCGTCGCCGGCGGCAGCAAGTTCTACTTCCTGCACACGCACGACGAGACCGGCATCATCCACGTCGAGTCGCCGAGCCAGCAGCAGTACAACCTGGGCAACCTCTTCGACCTGTGGAAGCAGCCGCTGACCAGCGGCAACGTCGCCGGCCACCAGGGCAAGCTCACCATCTTCGTCGACGGCAAGCCGTACACCGGCGACCCGCGCGCCATCATGTTCAAGAACCTGGAGAAGGTCCAGATCGACGTGGGCACGGTCGTCCCTTACAAGGACTGGACCTGGCCCTCGGGCTACTAGGCCGACACCGTGGAGCGGACCGACGACTCGCTGGAGTCCCTTGAGGCGCTCGAGGCCGAGGCCGCCGCGCTGGAGGCTGCCGCCGCCGGTCGCGGCGGCCTCCCCGGGGCGCGGCGCGCCCTGCTGATCCAGGGCCCGCTCGTGGCCCTGCTCGCGGTGGTCCTGATGCTCGCCGGGCACGGCGGGTCCGGGGCCGCCGCTTCCGCGGCGACCCCGTCCGCGCCCCCGGCGAAGCTGGCGCTGCTCTCCGCGCACCTGGACCCGCCCGCGCAGCCGTCGGGCCCGGTCGAGGCGTACGTGACCATCCGCAACGGCGGCGGCTCGGCGGACCGCCTGCTGGACGTGACGACGCCCTGGGCGACGACGGTCCGGCTGGTCGACGCGGCGGGCCGTACCCAGCCCTGGATCAGCGTCCCGGCCGGATCCTCGGTCACGCTCCGCCCCGGCGGACTCCACCTGGAGCTCACGGGCCTGCGGCGCACCCCGAAGCTGCACGACGTGATCCAGCTCGACCTGACCTTCGCGCAGTCCGGCACGGTCCACTCGTGGGCCCCGGTCGGCCCGGCGAACACCCTCACGGTCGAGGACGTCATGCACGCCATGGACTCCATGGACCGCCTGCCGCCCGAGACACCCGCGGCACCCGAAACACCCACGACGCCCGCGGCGCCTGCCAAGTAGACCCGGTCACACGCGGCGTCGCGGTCCCGCGAGGCCCAGGGCCTGTCTTCAGACCCCCGCCGGGCCCGGTCCGCCTCCAGTGCCCCCGCTGCGTTGTCGGCACGCCCGAGTACATCCAGGGCTGATCCCGCGCGAGTTCGACGGCAGGCGAGCGCTCACCGCGTCGGCAGGGCCTGCTCAGCCCAGATGGTCTTGCCGTCCGCGCTGTGGCGGGTGCCCCAGCGGGTCGCGCACTGGGCGACGAGCATGAGGCCGCGGCCGCCCTCCTCCATCGTGCGGGCCCGCCGCAGGTGCGGCGCGGTGCTGCTGGAGTCCGAGACCTCGCAGGTCAGCGCCGAGTCGCGGATCAGGCGCAGCCGGATCGGCGGGCGACCGTGCCGGATCGCGTTGGTGACCAGCTCGCTGACCACGAGTTCCGTCACGAACACCAGCTCGTCCAGGCCCCACCGGGCCAGCTGCCGCGCCGCGAGGCGACGCGCGTCGGCGACGTACGCGGGATCGGGGCTGATCTCCCAGTCGGCGACCTGGTCGCCGCCCAGGGCGCGGGTGCGGGCCAGCAGGAGGGCGACGTCGTCCTCGGGGCGGTGCCGGGTGAGCGCGCCGAGGACGCGCTCGCTCACGGCGAGCAGGTCGGGGCCCGCCTCGGCCAGCGCGGCGGCCAGCAGGCGCAGGCTCTCGTCCAGGTCGCGGTGGCGCGACTCGATCAGTCCGTCCGTGAAGAGAGCCAGCAGGCTGTCCGCGGGCAGTTCCACCTCCACGGTCTCGAAGGCCAGGCCGCCGAGGCCCAGCGGCGGTCCGGCCGGGACCTCGAGGAACTCCACGGTGCCGTCCGGCAGCCGCACGGCCGGGACGGGGTGACCGGCGCGGGCGAGCGCGGCACGGCAGGCGATCGGGTCGTAGACGACGTACAGGCAGGTGGCGCCGATGTCGCCGAAGACCTGTCCGTCGAAGAAGGCGGAGGGGCCGAGCACGGAGGCGCCGGGCGGCGGGTCCGTTCCGGGGCCCGCGCCGCCGAAGCCGCTGTCCTCCGGACCGTACGCGCCGGCCTCCGCGTTAAGGCTGATGACCAGGTCGTCGAGGTGGGAGAGGAGCTCGTCGGGGGGCAGGTCGACGTCGGCCAGGGTGCGCACGGCGGTGCGCAGGCGAGCCATCGTGACGGAGGCCTGCAGCCCGTGGCCGGTGACGTCGCCGACGACGAGGGCGACCCGGGTACCGGAGAGCGGGATCACGTCGTACCAGTCGCCGCCGACGCCCGCCTGGCCGCTGGCCGGGACGTAGCGGGTGGCGACGTCGACGGCGGCCTGCCGCGGGGGCCGCTGCTGGAGCAGGCTGTGCTGGAGGGTGAGGGCGGTGGTGCGCTCGCGGGTGTAGCGGCGGGCGTTGTCGAGGCAGATCGCGGCGTGCGCGACGAGCTCCTCGGCGATGGACTGCTCGTCGGCGGTGAAGGGCGCGGCGGCGGCTCCCAGGCGGCACAGGATGACCACCCCGAGCGTCGTCTCCCGTGCGGTGACGGGCACCGTCAGCAACGAGACCAGCCCGTGGCGGCGCGCCCAGGCCCCGCGCGCGGGGTCGGCGGCGAACCAGGAGTCCAGCTCGGGATCGCCGGCGACGTAGCGGCCGGAGTGGCCGGTGGCCAGGGAGCGCGCGGGCGGGGAGTCCAGCGGGTAGCTGCCGCGTTCGCCCTCCTCCACGACGCCGGGCGTGTAGCGCTCCCGCGTCGCGACCGTGTCGCCCGCCTGCGACGCCCGTGGATCGGCGCCGCTGCGCGCCTGGGCGGCGCGGCGCAGCAGGACCGGTCCCGGCAGCGGGCCCGCGGCCGGCTCCTCGCCGTGGAAGACGCCGTCGAGCAGGTCGACGCTGACGAAGTCCGCGAAGACCGGGACGGTGACGTCGACCAGGTCGCGCGCGGTTCGGGTGACGTCCAGGGAGGCGCCGATGCCGGTGGTGGCCGCGTTGAGCAGGCCGAGCCGCTGACGGGCGGCGAACTGCTCGGTGAAGTTGACGGCGGTGATGGCGACCGCCTCCAGCCCGCCGTCCGCGCCCCGCACGGGCGTGTAGCGGACCTCCCAGGCCCGGGTCTCCACCTCGCCGGGGGCCCGTACGTACGTCTCCAGGGTCTGCGGGACGCCGGTGGAGGCGACCTCCCGGATCAGGCGGGTGGACTCCTCGAAGACAGAGGAGTCCACGCGGTCGATCGGCGCGTCGTCCCCCTGCGCGAGTTCGGTCGGGAAGCGCCCGCTCAGTTCCCGGTCCCAGAGGCCCGCGAGCTCCTTCATCGCCTCGTTGATCCGCAGCAGCCGTCCGTCGGGCGCGCAGAGCATCCACGGCACCGGTGACTGCTCGAAGGCTCGCTCGCTCAGCGAGCCCGGCCAGGACGGACCGTCGCCGGGGGGCTCCTCGGAGCGCGCTGCGGACATGATCCGATCATCACGCGGGCGGACGCCGGACGCCACTGTTCGGCGGCCCCGTCACTCCAGGGCCGAAACCGTCCACCGCAGCCGCACCGATCACCCGCCGCGACACCGCCCGATTCGTACGCCGGTTCCCGCACCGATCACCCGACCGGGGACTTGCGCTCCCGCTTCGTGACGCCCCTGGCAGGCACGGGCTCCCTCGTTCAGCGGCCCCGGGATGCAGCGGCGGCGCGCGGGCCGCTGGATGGAGGAGGGACGCCGATCTGACGGTTGCTCAGCTGGCCCGCCGACGGCCGTCCCCGTGGGCCGTTCCGATGGCGGCCGACGTCCCGTCCCACGCCGTAGCAGCCGTAGAGGCACGAACGCAGATGCAAGAAGAGGGGTCGTTGTGAGCAATGCCGTCAGCCGCGCCGTGGCCGACCGTCTGATCGCCCTTGACCTTGGCACCTCCCGGGTGCGTGTGTGGCGGCCCCGCCAGGGCGTCGTCTTCGACGAGCCGTCCGTGGTCGCCTACGACCTGAACCGCGGTGTCGCCTTCGCCTTCGGCGAGAACGCCCAGAAGATGACCGGCCGCACCCCGCCGGGCATGAATACCGTCAGCCCGATCCACTCCGGTGCGGTCACCGACTTCGAGGCGGCCCGGGTGCTGGCCCGGCACGCCATCGACACCGCCCGGCCGAGCCGCTTCGCGCTGCGCCCGACGGTGGCGACGGCCGTGCCCGTGGAGAGCCACGGCATCCATCTGAAGGCGCTGGAGCAGGCGGTGGTGCAGGCGGGCGCCGCCCGGACCGTCACCGTCCCCGCGCCGCTGGCGGCGGCGGTCGGCGCGGGCGTCGAGATCGGGCGGGAGAGCGGCAGCATGGTCGTCGACCTCGGCGCCGGCACCACCGACATGGCCGTCTTCGCGTTCGGACGGATCGTCAGCGCCCTCTCGCTCCCGGTCGCCGGCCTGGCCCTGGACCGCGCGCTGACCAACTGGGCACGCCGGAACCGGCGGGTCGACCTCGGCCCGGTGGCCGCCGAGCAGTTGCGGATCGCGGCCGGGCACCCCGAGGCCGACTCGGTCGAGGTCAAGGGACGGCGCACCGAGTTCGGGACGCCGGTGCTGGCTCGGTTCAGCGCCGCCGAGGTGCACGGGGCCGTCATGCCGGTGGTCGAGGCGATCGTGCAGGGCATGGGCAGCCTGCTGACCCGCTGCCCCACGGAGCTGAGCGCGGACATCACCGACCAGGGCGTGGTGCTGACCGGCGGGGCGGCCCGGGACCTGTGGCTGCGCGCCCAGCTGGAGGAGTTGCTCGGGCTCCCGGTCCAGGCGGCGGACTCCCCGGAGAACTGCACCGCCCGAGGGCTCGGCGAGCTCGCGATGTCGGCGCGCGGCAGCGGCCACGTCGAGGCGCTCAGCCTGGTGTGACCCCGCCCCGGACGTAGTCCGGAACCAGTCCTTTCATATCCCTCTGTCACGTTCCGGCTGTGGGAGACTGTTCCGTCCCCTTCAAACTGGAAAGTGAGTGAGTCGACCGTGGGCGGGAACTGGCGGCCGATATCGGATGATGTGCGCGGCAACTCCCGGCGGCTGACCGAGGAGTTGCGCGCCATCAAGGACCGCAGCGGGCTGTCGCTCACTCAGATCGGGGCGCGCACGCACTACAGCAAGGCGTCCTGGGAGCGCTGGTTCAACGGCAAGCGGCTCATCACCGAACAGGCGCTGGAGAGCCTGGCCGTCGCGGTCGACGAGAACGCGCGCCTGCTCAAGCCGCTGCTGGAACAGGCACTGCGCGAGGCGGAGTCCGACGCGCCCATCGACGCCGAGGAGCCGGAGCCGGAGCTGGAGCCGGCCCCGACTGCGCCGCAGGCCGCCTCGCCGACGGGCGACGAGGCCGCCCCCGAGCCGGTGCGCGCCGTGGTGTCCGCACCGGCCGACCCCGCCGTGGTGACCGCGCGCAAGCCTGTTCCGGCCCGCGCCGCTGGGTGGCGGCGTCACCTGCGCACCGCGCTCGTCTCCGCCTCCTCGGCACTGATCGGCGCGGCCGTCGGCACCTACCTCATCGCACCGGACGCGTCGGGCGCGCACTCACCGGCCGCGTCCTCCACCCTGGCCCCGTGCACGGGATCCGGCTGCTCCGGCAAGGACCCGCAGTCGACGGGCTGTGTGAAGGACGACAGGACGCTGATCACCGGCCATGTCGGGACGATCATCATCTATCTCCACTACAGCGCGCGCTGCCGTGCCGCCTGGGGAGCCCTGACCAACGCCGAGCCGACCGACTTCGCCACCATCATCACGACCACCGGGGAGAAGCAGCAGGCGCTGGTCCACTGGGGTTACGACAACTACTCGATGATGGTCGACGCCAGCGACCCGACGATCGGCCTCAAGGTCTGCGGCACCGCGGGAGCCCACCTCGGTGTCGCCGTCTGCACGCCGGAGTTCAACGCGCCCACGTCGTGAGAAGCGGGCGCCGTGAAGCGCGGCGCCCGGGCAGTACCCCCGTGCTGCCCGGACGTCTCGCGTCGGGGACCACTCTGCACGAGTTTCGAGGCCGCTCCCGCCGCCGAAGGCCGAATGAGACGGCCAGGCGACCGTCTCACGCCTGTGACCTGCGGTTTGAGACATCGATCGGAAACAGGAGGGGACGCTCCGCGGCGCTCAGCGACCAGCCAGCGCGCGAAGCGCCCGGGTGAAGGCGTCCGGGGCGCCGTCACCCTGCTCCCCCAGCACGGCGAAGAACTCCGCGTCGCAGGCCTCGACCGCCGCGACGGCCCGGTTGGCGAGCGCACGGCCTTCGTCGGTGACCTCCAGGGCGCGCGCCCGCTTGTCGTGGGGGTGGGGCAGTCGGCGCACGAGCCCCTGCCCCTCCAGGGCGCGGAGCACCTGCGAGGTCATCATCGGGTCGGTCGCGGCCTGGTCCGCCAGCGCCTTCTGGGTCACCGGCCCCTCGGCCGCCAGGTAGGTCAGCGCCGCCAGCAGCACGAACTGCACGTGCGTGAGTCCGTAGGGCTTGAGCGCCGCGCGCTGGGCCGCCTGCCACCGGTTGGTCACCTGCCACAGCAGCAGCCCGGGGCTCTCCTCCGCCGATCCGAACCGAGTCTGGAGGCGCTCGCGGCTCACGCCGCGTCCACCCGGCGGGCCCCTGCGCTCTCCGCGGCGCGGGCGAGCGCGGCGAGGTCCCGGTCGAGGGACTGCGCGATGCCCTTGCCGAGGACCAGGTTCCACACCCGGGCCAACGGCCCGGACAGGGTCACCGTCACGCTGACCTCGCTGCCTCCGTCGCGCGTGGGCTCGATCGCGTGACGGAAGGTCAGCCGCGCCCCGACCAGCAGCGAGACGTCGACGAAGACGCGGTCGGTCAGCTCGGTGATGACGAACTTCGTCCTCGGCCCGCCCTTGGGCTTGAGCACGCCCGTGCCGCCGGGCGCGAACGGCCCGTCGAGGCGGACCCACTCCGTGTCGGCGTTCCACTCGGGCCAGGTGGCCATGTCGGCCCAGCGGCCGAAGAAAGCGGCCGGAGCCGCGCTCGACACCTGCTTCGCGTTCCCAAGATTCAGCATGCATTTAGTATGCGCGCTTAGTTGTTGGCCGTCAACGTCTCCCGCCGGTAGACCCCGGGGGCCCGTCCGAACTCCCGCTTGAACGCCTTGCCGAAGGCGAACTCGCTGCCGTACCCGGTCCGCGCCGCCACCGCGCTGAGCGGCAGGTCGCCCTCCCGCAGCAGGGCGGCCGCGCGGGTCATCCGCCAGCGGGTCAGGTACGCGAGCGGCGGCTCGCCGACCAGGGTGGTGAAACGGCGGGCGAAGGCGGCCCGGGAGAGCCCGGCGACCTCGGCGAGCGACGCGACCGTCCACCCCTCCGCCGGGTCGCCGTGCATCGCGGCGAGGACCGGGGCCACGCCGGGGTCGGAGAGCGCCGCGATCCAGCCGCGCGCCTCCGCCGGGGGCTGCTCGTCCAGCCAGGCCCGCAGGATGTAGAGCAGCAGCGAGTCGATCAGCGCGGGCACGATGCCGTCCGAGCCGATCCGCGGCTGCTCCAGCTCCGCCGAGAGCAGCTGCACGGCGGCGGCCAACTCCCGGTGGCGACCCGGCCTGGCCGGCAGGTGGATCACCTCGGGGAAGTGCGCGAGCATCGGGTGCGGCCGTACCTGGTCCAGGTGGTAGTTGCCGCACAACAGGCTGGCCTCAGCCCCGTCCCCGCCGAGCCGCACCCTCCCGATGGGTGTGGACTCCTCGACCTGCGCCGGTGTCGGGGTGACGGGCGCCGTCGCGGGGTCGTCCGCGAGCACGTGCGCGCGCCCGTCCCGCAGGAAGATAACATCCCCCGGGCCGAGCGGGACCGGCGGGTACGCGCTGCGGCTGTCGTCGGCCGGCAGCAGCCAGCAGGTGCCGTGCAGCACCACGTGGAAACCGGCCCCGGCCACGGGCGGCAGACGCAGCGCCCAGGGCGCCCGGCCGTCCGTCCGCACGGACGCGGGGCTCGCGGTCCGCATGGAGGCGAGCGCCTCGGTGAGGATGTCCATCGGGTTGCTCCTGGTTCGAGGTCGCAGCGCCGCAGGTCGCACGGTCCAGGACGTCGGGCTCCGTCGGCCCGCGGGCGTCCGGCGTCCCTGGGAGCGGCGCGGCTCAGACCGTCAGGACGATCTTGCCCTGGACGTGTCCGGTGGCGACAGCCTCGTGCGCCTTGGCCGCCTCCTCGAGTGGGAACGTCTGCTGGACGAACGGCCGCAGGCGCCCGGCGTCCACCAGGGCGGCGACGGCCTCCAGCGAGGCGTAGTCCGGCTCCACCGAGACGCCCTTGAAGCGGTATCCGGCCGCCTTGACCCGCTCGGCCAGAGCGGCGTCGCCGTGCTCCAGGATGCTGACCAGCGTGCCGCCGGGACGCAGCACGGCCAGCGAGCGCTCGCCCTGCGCGGTGGAGTCGAAGACCACGTCCACGTCGCGGACCGCCTCGGTGAAGTCGACCGAGCGGTAGTCGACCACCTCGTCCGCGCCCAGCCCGGTCAGGAACTCCCGCCGCTCCTCGCTGCCGAGGGCGATGACGTGCGCGCCGCGCGCCTTGGCGATCTGGACCGCGAGATGCCCGACGCCGCCCGCCGCGCGGTGGATCAGGACCCGGTCGCCCTGCGCCAACCCGGCGCCGTCGACCAGGCCCTGCCAGGCCGTCAGCACGGCCAGCGGCAGGGCTGCCGCGTGGACGTGGTCGACGGTGGCCGGCTTGCGGGCGAAGTGCCGGGAGGGGGCGGCGACGTACTCGGCGTAGCCGGTCGCGGCGCGGGGGAAGTACGGCATCCCGTAGACCTCCTCGCCCACCTCGTAGCGGGCGCCGGGTCCGGCCTCGACGACCTCGCCGGAGATGTCCCAGCCGACGCCGAACGGCGGCTCGCCGAGCAGCGGGAAGGCCCCCGAGCGGACCGCGAGGTCGACGGGGTTGACGGCGCTGGCCCGTACCCGCACCAGGACCTCGCCCGATCGCGGCTTCGGGCGCTCGGTCTCCACCACCCGGAGCACCTCGGGACCGCCGAAGGACCGCTGGATCACTGCACGCATCGTTCTCTCCCCAGGAGTCGGTCGACGGTCCGTTCCGTCGACGGGATCCACGCTAGGGAGCCGAGGGGAGACTCTGAATGATCCAGAGTCTCCCCTCCATGTCCGTGCGTCCACGCGGATGCGCGTGGGGTGGGTCAGCCCTTGGTCACGCAGGCGTTGGCCTTGTTCGACCACAGGCCCTGGAGGTCGAAGCTGCCGGTGCTGAGCGGGACGAAGGCGTCCATGTTCTCGCACTCGTCGCCGACCTCGCCGTTCCGGCCGTTCCAGCCGATGCTGGGCCAGAAGTCGGTCACGGTCTCCGCGTACTCGTGGGTCTCGGTCGACTCGATGCCCGAGAGCATGCGGCCGTCGGTGAGCGTGGTGCACGCGTCGACGCCCAGGTCGGGCACGTAGGGGAGGTTGGTGTAGGCGAGGTTGCCGTAGCTGCTGGACGTCTTGTCGTGCCAGGCGCAGAAGCCGGAGTTCGGGAAGCCGTCCGGGTGCGTCCCGGTCGGCGAGACGACGACGTACTGCGCGTTGAGGTTCGGCGTCTGCGTCGTGTTGCCGAAGTGCGCGGCGGCCTTGGCGGCCTCGGCGGCGATCTGCGTGGCGGTCGCGCTGGACGGCTCGGCGCTCGCGTTGTCGAACCAGACGCCCGCGAGCGGGCTGGTCGCGGGGTGGGTGATGTGCGTGCCGCTGCTGCCGCAGGTGGCGGTGCCCCTGGCGACGCCCTCGCAGTACTGGGTGAGGATCGTCCCCCAGGTGTCGGCGCTCCCGTAGAGGCCCTTGAACATCGCCTGGAGGTCCGGCGCGACGCCCGCCGGGTCGCTGGCCCACTGGGAACCCCAGAAGACCAGGTACACCTGCGGCGTCGGGGAGACCACGCCCTGGGTGCCGGCGGAGCGCACGGTGAGGGTGTTCGAGCTGCTCGCCTTGGCGGCGAGGTGCACGGATCCCTTGGCGATGGGCTTCATGCCGAGGTGCGGAGCGACGACGGAGGCCGCCGGGGCGGGCGCGGCGTCGGCCCCGGTCGCGAGACCGGCAGCGCCGAGTGCGGCGAGCGAGACGGCGACGAGGGTGCGGGCGACGTTTCCGGGCATGCGTATGTGCACAGTGATCCCCTCGGGGGTCAGTCACCTGGAGTTCAGCCACGACGTGGCCAAACGGGAAACTAACGGCCCGACAGGTGTCATGTCTACGGCACAGACGGCCTTCCACCGGAGATTCTGCGGCTGATGACGCCTCGTGAGAGAAAATCTGGCGGACTGTCAGCCGTCGACGCCGACTCCCCCGCTCCCCTTCCTCACTCCCCGCCCTGGTGCTCCCGCCCCGTGTCGAAGAAGGCGTCGAGGTACTGCTCGGGTCCGAGTTCGCTGTCCCGCAGCAGCGAGAAGACCTCGGCCCCGCTGGCGATCCGGTCCGCTGGGATCGCGTAGGCCTGCGCCAGCCCCAGAGGGACGAGGCCGTTCCCGCCCGCGTAGGCCGCCGCCTCCTCCTCGGCCAGGGCGATCGCCTCGCCCAGGGAGCCGGCGCGCCACAGGGTGATCCGCTCCTCGTACGGCGCACCCTCCCAGGACTCCCACCGGTAGACGCACCGGACGCCGTACCAGCTCTGTTCGATCCGCTCTTCGCTCATCGGACGGGTCCCCCCAGGTCGGCGATTACTCCAAACGGAGGAATCATGCCCCGTGTCCGGGCGTGTCCGGACGGGCCCTCGCGCGCGCGAGGCTTTGAATCGGAAGGCCGTACTGCGTTTTCGAATTCGATCCAGCAGTCCGTCCCAGGAAGGCCGTCACGTGAACAAGCACCCTCTTATGCGCGCCGCCACCGCGACCGCTGCCGTCTCGCTGGTCCTGGCCGCGGCAGCGTGCGGAAAGGCGGGGAGTTCCTCCTCTTCCTCCTCCGCGTCCGCGAGCGGCGGGGGCTCGGCGGCCAGCGCGACCGGAAGCATCGGCCTGCTGCTGCCGGAGAACACCACGACCCGCTACGAGCAGTTCGACAAGCCGCTGTTCGAGGCGGAGGTCAAGGCCCTCGCGCCCAACGTCACCGTCAAGTACGCCAACGCGGGCGGCAGCGCCCAGACCCAGGCGCAGCAGGCCACCACCATGATCAACTCTGGCATCAAGGTGCTCGTCGTCGACGCGCAGGACTCCGCGCAGATCAAGTCGTCCGTCGACGCCGCCAAGGCCAAGGGCATCAAGGTCGTCGCCTACGACCGCCTGGCGCAGGGCCCGGTCGACGCCTACGTGTCGTTCGACAACGTCGCGGTCGGCCACCTCCAGGGCACCGGCCTGCTCGCCGTCATGGGCTCCAAGGCCACGCCGTCCGCGAAGATCGTCGAGATCGACGGCGACTCGGCCGACCCGAACGCCGCCGACTTCAAGGCCGGCTTCCAGAACGCGGTCAAGGGCCATGTCGACATCGCCTACGACGCCTCGGGCCTGTGGAAGCCGGACGTCGCCGCCCAGAAGGCCACCGCCGCGATCAACCAACTCGGCGCGTCGAACATCACGGCCTTCTACTCCGCCAACGACGGCATGGCCGCCGGTATCGCGACCTCGATGAAGAACGCCGGGCTCAGCCACCTGCCGCTCACCGGCCAGGACGCCCAGCTCGACGCGATCCAGCGGATCGTGGCCGGCACCCAGTCCTTCACGATCTACAAGGCCTACAAGCCCGAGGCCGACGCCGCGGCCCAGATCGCCGTCAACCTGCTCACCGGGCAGCCGGTCACGACGATCGCGAAGTCGACCAAGGTGAACGGCTCCGGCAACACCGTCTCGTCCGACCTGCTGACCCCGGTCCTGGTCAACACGAGCAACATCAAGCAGACCGTCGTCGCCGACGGCCTCTACACGGTCGCGCAGATCTGCACCCCGCAGTACGAGGCGGCCTGCAAGTCCGCGGGGCTGACGTGACCGACCCAGTCTCCGGTTCCTACGCCCCGGCCCTGGCCGACGGCGAACCGGTCCTGGCCCTGCGCGGCGTCTCCAAGCGATTCGGGGCCGTGCAGGCCCTGACCGACGTGGAGTTGGAGGTGCACACCGGCGAGGTGCTGGCCCTGGTCGGCGACAACGGCGCCGGCAAGTCCACCCTGGTCAAGTCCATCGCCGGCGTCCACACCATCGACGACGGCCAGATCGAGTGGGAGGGGCGGCCGGTCTCCATCCACCGGCCGCAGGACTCCCAGCACCTCGGCATCGCCACCGTCTACCAGGACCTCGCGCTCGCCGACAACCTCGACGTGGTCGCGAACCTCTTCCTCGGCCGCGAGCTGACGACGCACGGCACCCTCGACGAGGTGGCCATGGAGAAGCGCGCCCAGGAGCTGCTGGACACGCTCTCCATCCGCATCCCGAGCGTGCGGATCCCGGTGGCGAGCCTCTCGGGCGGTCAGCGGCAGGTCGTCGCCATCGCCCGCTCGCTGATCGGCGACCCGAAGGTCGTCATCCTGGACGAACCGACGGCCGCCCTCGGCGTCGAGCAGACCGCGCAGGTCCTGGACCTGGTCGAGCGGCTGCGCGCCCGCGACCTCGGCGTCATCCTGATCAGTCACAACATGGTCGACGTGGCAGCGGTGGCCGACACGGTCGCGGTGCTGCGGCTCGGACGGAACAACGGCACGTTCCCGATGCGCGGCACCACACAGGAGACCATCATCGCCGCGATCACCGGCGCCACCGACAACGCGGTGACCCGGCGCGCGGCGCGCGCCACCGGGCCGCGTCCGGAAGGAGAGGCGTGAGCACACCCCCCACGAATCCCTCCGGCTCCCCGGACCCGTCCGATCCGCTCAGCGGGTTCAACCCGCTGGAGCCGCCGCCGGGCCTGGACCCGATGCCCTCGGCCGCCATCGCGCCGCCCGTCGACCCGCGCCTGCTGGTCCGCCAGGAGGGCCTGCGGGGGTACGTCGACGAGTTCAAGCGCAAGGTGCGCGGCGGCGAGCTGGGCTCGCTCCCGGTCGTCATCGGCCTGATCATCATCTGGCTGATCTTCAGTCTCCAGAACAGCCAGTACTTCAGCGCCGCCAACGCCGAGTTCATCGTCTACTACATGGTGGGCCTCGGCATGCTCGCCACCGGCCTGGTCTTCGTGCTGCTGCTCGGCGAGATCGACCTGTCGGTCGGTTCGGTCAGCGGCCTGGCGGCGGCGATCTACGCGGTGCTGTCGGTCGAGCACAACTGGAACGCCTGGCTGGCGGTCATCGTCACCCTGCTCGCCGGCGCGGCGATCGGGGGCACGCAGGGCTGGATCTTCGCCAAGATCGGCGTGCCGGCTTTCGTGGTCACCCTGGCCGGCTTCCTGGCCTGGCAGGGCGTCATGCTGTGGCTGCTCGGCTCGACCGGCACCATCAACCTCGAACCCAAGGCGCTGAACGCGCTCTTCTCGGGCAACTCGTACTTCCTGGGCGGCGACATCGCCGGCGCGTACATCCTGGCCGGCATCGCGGTGGTCGGCTTCGGAGCCAGCGGCTTCCTGGAGCAGCGCCGGCGCAAGGCCGCCGGCGTCCCGGCCCGCCCCACCGGCGAGCTGGTCGCGCGGACGGTGGTGCTGGCCATCGGCGCGTTCCTGGTGGCCTGGATCCTCAACCGGGCCTCCGGCGTGCCGAACAACGCGGTCATCTTCCTGGCGCTGCTGGTGATCTGCGACTTCGTGCTGCGCCGCACCACCTACGGCCGCAAGGTGTTCGCGGTCGGCGGCAACATCGAGGCGAGCCGGCGTGCCGGTATCAGCGTCCCGATGGTGCGGATCTCGGTGTACGCGATCTCCGGGACCTTCGCCGCGCTCGGCGGTCTGGCCATCGCGGCCACCACCAACGCCGCAGGGCAGGCGGGCGCGGACCCGAACAACCTGATGATGGCCATCGCCGCCGCCGTCATCGGCGGCACCTCGCTGTTCGGCGGTCGCGGCCGGGTCTGGTCCGCCCTCCTCGGCATCCTGGTCATCGAGTCGATCAACGCCGGGCTGTTCATGCTCGGCCTGACGCTGGACATCCAGTACATGATCACCGGTGGTGTCCTGCTGGCCGCCGTGGTCGTCGACTCGCTGTCCCGCCGCACGCAGAAGTCCTCCGGACGCGCCTGACGGCGGCCCGGTGCTCTGGCCCGGTTCTGTGCGGGGATCACATGATTCCCACAAAGAACCGGGCCAGCATCGCGTCGTGGACACCCTGCAGCCTCCCGCGCTCGGCGACCGTTACCTGCTGTGCGAACTGCTCGGCAGCGGCGGCATGGCCGAGGTCTACCGAGCCCGCGACCTGCGCCTTGACCGCGCCGTAGCGGTCAAGGTGCTGCGGCCCGAGCTGGCCGCCGACCCGGTGCAGCGCGTGCGCTTCGGCCGCGAGGCGCGCGCCGCCGCCTCGCTCAACCATCCCGGCATCGTCGCCGTCTTCGACTCGGGCGAGGGCGCGGGACCGCACCTCGACCTGCCGTACCTGGTGATGGAGTACCTGCCCGGGCGGACCCTCGCGCAGGTCCTCGCCGACGACGGCCCGCTGCCGCCGCGTCAGGCGCTGCGGATCGTCGCGGAGATCCTGGACGCGCTCGAGCACGCGCACCGCGGCGGCATGGTCCACCGCGACGTCAAGCCGGCCAACGTGATGGTGGTCGAGGACGGCACGGTCGCGGTCAAGCTCATGGACTTCGGCATCGCCCGCAGCTTCGGCCGCGGCCCGGCCGCCGCCGAGCAGGCGCTGACGGCGGCCGGCCTGGTCATCGGCACCGCCGACTACCTCTCCCCCGAGCAGGCGCGCGGCGAGGCGGCCGACGCGCGCAGCGACCTGTACGCGGTGGGCTGCCTGCTGCACGAAGTGCTGACGGGCGTCCTGCCGCTGACGGCCGACACCCCGCTGAACACGGTCTGGCGGCGACTGCACGAGGATCCCGAGCCGCCGTCGCTGCTCGTACCGTCGCTCGCGCCCGCGGTGGACGCGGTGGTGCTGCGGGCGCTGTCCCGCGAGCCCGCCGAGCGCTACCCGGACGCCGCCGCGATGGGCACGGCGGTGCGCGACGTCCTGGACGCCGAGTCGGCCGCGGCGACGCCGCACCCGGCGGCAGGTCACGCGCCCACGGTCGCCGAACTGCCCGCCGCCTCCTGGCCGGGTGGGGACGCGACCATGCCGTTGCGCTCCCCTGCGGGCACGTGGCCCGGCGCAGCCCTTCCGGCCGCCGACGACGACGCGACCCACGCCCAGGACGAGGAGGGGGCCGCGCGCGACGCCGACGCCGAACAGGGCCGGCTCTCGCACGAGCGTCCGCGTCGTCGGGGGCGGCGACGGATCGTGGGGGCCACGGTCGTGACCGTCGCGGTGGCCGCCGTGGTATCGGTCGGCGGCTGGATCGCCTCCGGCGACGGCAAGGCCGCCCCGGCCGCCACCAGCGCCCACGCGCTGCCGGAGCTGACCGGCCAGGGCCTCGCCCACGCCCGGCGCGAACTGCAGGCCCTCGGCCTGCGGATCGGCCACCTGAGCGTCGGCTCCTGCGCCGGGACCGCCGCCGCGCCGCGCACCGTCTGCTCCCAGGCCCCCGCGGCCGGAACGGAGCTGCAACGCGGCGCGACGGTGGATCTGTCCGTCTCCCGCGCCTCCGGGATTGCCGCCGGGGCCGGGGCACCGTAGCGTCGAGACGTGATCAATGGTGCGCACGTGGTCATCTACAGCAGCGACGCCGAGGCCGACCGGGCCTTCTTCCGTGACGTGCTCGGTCTGCCGAGCGTCGACGCCGGCCGCGGCTGGCTGATCTTCCAGGCGCCGCCCGCGGAGATCGCCTTCCACCCGGCCACGTCCGTCCACTCGCACGAGCTGATGCTGATGTGCGACGACCTGCTGGGGACCATGGCCGAGCTCCAGGCGAAGGGCGTGGAGTTCACCCGCCCCGTGGAGCAGCTCACCTGGGGGCTGCTGACCGGGTTGCGCCTGCCCGGCGGGGGCGACCTGGCCCTCTACGAGCCGAGCCACCCCCGCGCGAACGGGTGATCCATGGGCCCGACCTGCGCCCGACGGCGCCCACCCGGTGTGGATCACCCATCCGGTCCTGAGTAGGACAACCCTGGTACAGCCCGGTCGCCGACTCCAGGATCGAGGCATGGGTGCATTCCTGGGGATCGTCGTGGTCGGCGCCGCCGCCCTCGGCACGCTGCTCCACTTCGTCGCGCACGTGTCGACGTCGGTGCTGCTGGCCTTCGGCGCGGGCGCGGCCTGCCTGATCTGGCTTGCGGTGCTGCTGACGGTTCCGTGGAACCTGTACTTCCAGGCGCGGACGGCGCGTCAGGAGATCGCGGAGGGCCGGACCGCCGGGCTCGACATCGCCGAGGGCCGCGAGCGGGACGCGGAGAGGATCGCCGCCCGCCTGCTGCGGGCGGCGATCGGCGCACACCTGGTCTCGGCCGTGGTGATCGGGGTGGTCGCGGCGGTGTCGGGGCAGGCCGTCGGCTACTGGTTCTGCGCCTTCTACCTCGTCGCCACGGCGCTGCGCCCGGTCGAGGCGTGGCTGCGCCACCTGCGCACCCGCATCGGCGGCCTGCGCGAGGAGGCGACCTTCCCGCGCGACGACATCCGCGCCCTCAAGGCACGTCTCGACGCCGCGGAGGCCGGCGTCGCGGGCCTCGACACAGACACCCGCCGCCTGACCCAGGAGCTCGACCGCCTCGCCGTGCTGGCCCGCCGGCGCGACGACCAACTGGAGGCGCGCATCCACGCCCTGGGGCGCAAGTTCGAGGACACCCTCGGCAGCCTGACCGACAACCAGGAAGTCATCAACGGCATCCGGGCGTTCCTGCGGCTGCTGCGCGAGGAGGGCGCGCCGCAGGCGTGACCCCGCCCTGGATCCGCTCTGGTCCCGCCTCGACCGCGCCGCGTGTCACCCGTAGGCGGTCTCGTCAGGGCGGGTGGCACGTGCTTGAGTGAGTGCCATGACGACTCTGGATCCCGGCACGACGGCGCTGCTCCTGATCGAGTTTCAGAACGAGTTCGTCTCCGACGGCGGAGTGCTGCACGAGGCCGTGCGCCCGGTCATGGAGGCCACCGGCATGCTGGACAACACCCGGCAGCTGGTCGCCTCCGCGCGCCGGGCCGGGGTCACGGTCGTGCACGCCCCGATCTCCTTCGCGCCGGGCTACCACGAGATCACCCGCCACCCGTACGGGATCCTCAAGGGCGTCGTGGACGGCAACGCCTTCGTCAAGGGCACCTGGGGCGCGGAGATCGTCGACGTGCTGGCGCCGCAGGCGGGCGACATCGTGGTGGAGGGCAAGCGCGGGCTGGACACCTTCGCCAGCACCAACCTGGACTTCATCCTGCGCAGCAAGGGCATCACCACCCTCGTCATCGCCGGGTTCCTCACCAACTGCTGTGTGGAGTCGACGATGCGCACGGGCTACGAGAACGGCTACCAGGTGGTCACCCTGACGGACTGCACGGCGGCGGTCTCCAAGGAGGAGCACGAGAACGCGATCACCTACGACTTCCCGATGTTCTCCACCCCGCAGACCTCGACGGAGCTGATCGCCCGCCTGCCGTGAGCCCTGTCCGGCGGGCGAGGGATCGTCAGCTGCGGTGGCTGGCGGCGTAGAAGAGCAGCATCGCGAAGCCCGCGAAGACGTGCAGGCCGATCACGTAGATGAAGACGCGGATGTTGACGCGGCGCGCGGTGCGCTTCGCTCCGTCCTCGACGGGGCCGGCCGGGATGTACTCGACCGGGGCGGGGACGGAGGTGAGCGGACCGGCGGGCAGGGGGTCGATGTGGTCAGCCAAGGCACAACTCCGAGGTCGGGCTCTGCAGCAGCGTGTGCAGGAAGAGCAGGTCGGTGCCGGTCGGCGTGTCCGCCGCCAGCCGGTGGGGGCGCATGGAGTCGAAGTGGGCGGAGTCGCCCGGCTCCAGCAGGTGGCGCTCGCGGTCGAGGGTGAGGACGAGGCGGCCGGAGAGCACGTAGAGCCACTCCTCGCCCGGGTGCACCCGCACGACGGCGTCCTGGATGCCGGGCGGCACGTGGACGCGCAGCGCCTGCATCGCCCGACCGGGCGCGCCGGCGGGGCGGTAGGTCCAGCCGCCCGCGACGCTCGGCTCCGCGGCGCCGCCGCGGATCACCGCGGTCGGCGCCGCGGACGCCTCCCCGAGCAGGACGTCGAGAGGAACGGCGTAAGCTCGGGACAGGCCCAGCAGCACCGGCAAGGAGGGCTGCCGCTTGGCGGTCTCCAGCCGGGAGAGGTGGGCCGGGGAGAGACCGACGCGCGCGGCGGCGGCCTCCAGGGTCAGGCCGCTGCGCTGGCGGCGCTCGCGGAGGCGGGCTCCCAGGCCCGGGAGGTCCTCGGGCCGGAGCTCCGGCCCGGTGGCGTCGGAGGCGTCTGCGTCCATGACCCCAGTGCACACCCACCCGGCCAGGGAGGCAAGTTTCTTGCCCCAGAGGCAAAAGCGCCCCGGGTGATCTTGCCGGTCGCCGCGACCTGAGGAGGCATCGGGCCGTAGGGTGATCACATAAATCCGTAGTCGAAGGGGCCCTGCCGATGGCCAGCGCATCAGACCCGGTCGCGCGCTCAGCAGCCGCGCCTCCGGGAGCGCCGGCGGTCGCACCTCCGGCGGCGCAGTCCGCGGCGCAGTCCGCAGCGCATCCGGGCTCCTCCCCTTCGGCCGAACGCACCGCCCCTGACGGCGCCGCCGACCTCACCACCGGGTTCGCCGCAGCCGTCCTCGCGTCCGCCGGAATCGGCGTATGGCGCTGGAACCGCGCCGAAGGGATCGTCGAGGCCGACGCGCGGACCCGCGAACTCCTCGGCCTCCCCCTCGACGGGCCGATGCCGACCGCCGCCACGATCCGCGCCCGCCTGCACGGCGAGGACTTCGTGCGCCTCAGCGCGATCTCCCAACTGATCGCGAGCGAAGCCCGGCCGGGCGAGGTCCGGGTCCGCGTGGTCACCCCGGACGGCCGCCTGCTGCGCACCCTCCACCTCCAGATATCCCCCGGTCCGGCGCACACCCCCTACAGCCTTCAGGGCACCGTCCTCGACGGCCGCGCCCGCGTTCCCGGCCCCGACCCGAACGCCGCGCCGCACCCGCCGGTCGACGGGGGACACGACGAGGCGGCCGCACGGGAGCGGCACACGCGGCAGCCCGCCGACCCGGCCGCCTTCCGGCCCCGCGAGGATCCCGAGCGCCCCGAGGCCCCCGAGAACCCCGAGGCCCGGACAGCCCAGGCAGCCCCGGTGGCCGCCGGGGCCCCCGCTCCCGCCGCCGCCGACGCGGAGCGCGAACGCCGCCAGATCCACGAGCTCAACACCCTGCCCGCGACCGCGCCGCGCCTGCCCGCCGCCGACCTGCGCCGCTCGCGCGAGGCGTTCCTGCTGGACGCGGGCCGCGCCCTGGCGGAGGCGGGCACCACCAGCGAGGTGCTGCGCGTCGCCGCGACCCTGGCCATGCCGGGCTTCTCCCCCGACGCGCAGGCCGTCTTCGGCGTCAAGGGCACGATGCTCACCGTCGTCGGCCAGCACGGCCACTCCTCCGCCCAGACCAGCCCCTTCGAGATGCCGCTCGACACCGAGTACCCGGCGGCGCAGGTGGTGCGGACCGGTCGGCCGATCTATCTGTCCTCCCCGGCCGAGTACCAGCAGCGCTTCCCCGCGACCTGGCCGCTGGCCGAGCCCTTCGACCGGCAGTCGTGGGCCTTCCTGCCGCTGGTGACCGCCGGCCGCACCACCGGCGCCTGGCTGGCCGCCTTCGAGACGGCCGTCGCGTTCACCCCGGACGAGCGGGCCGTGCTCTCCACTGTGGCCCGGATGCTCTCCCAGGCTCTGGAGCGCGCCCACACCAACGAGGCGGAGCGCGCCCTCTCCCGCGGCCTGCGCCGCAGCATGGGCGACTCCGCACGCGAGATCGACGGCCTGACGGTGACCGCCCGCTACGTCCCCACCGGCGGCGGCCTGCTCGTCGGCGGCGACTGGTACGACGTCATCGACCTGCCCGGGGGCCGGATCGCGATGGTCGTCGGCGACGTGCAGGGCCACGACGTGCACGCCGCCGGGGTGATGTCCCGGCTGCGCACGGCCGTGCACGCCTACGCCGTCGAGGGACACCGGCCCGACGCCGTGCTGGCCCGCGCCTCCCGCTTTCTCGCCAGCCTCGACGAGGACCGCTTCGCCACCTGCCTGTACATCGAGGCCGATCCGGCGAGCGGACGTCTCGAGATCGCCCGCGCCGGGCACCCCCACCCGGTGCTGCGGATGACCGACGGCACCACCGTCATCCGCCATGTCGACGGCGGCCTGCCGCTCGGCCTCGCCCCCGAGGGCGAGGACTATCCCGTCACCGAACTGGAGCTCCAGGTCGGTGAGGTGCTGATGGTCTGCACCGACGGCCTGATCGAGACCGGCGGACACGACATGTTCAGCGGCTGGGTGCGGGTCCGCGACGTGGTGGCCCCCAGCCCCGCCTCCGACCTGGAGGGCATGGCCGACGCGCTGATCCGCGCCGTGCACGGACCCGGCTCGCACCACGGCGCCGGGCGGCTGGCCGACCGCCGCGAGGACGACATCGCCCTGCTGCTGCTCCGCCGCGACCCGATCGACGGCGCGCCCAAGCCCGTCGGCCGCCGCCTGGTGGTGACCGTGGGCCAGGGCCAGCCCGCCCGCGTCGCCGCCGCCCGACGCGAGCTGCGCGGCATCCTCCAGGACTGGAACAGCCCCGACGACGCCGACGCCGCCGTTCTGCTCGTCTCCGAACTCCTCACCAACGTGCTGCTCCACACCGAGCAGGAGGGCGCGCTGCTGGCCGAGCTCTCCGGCACGTCCGGCGAGCGCCGCCTGCGCATCGAGGTCGCCGACGGCAGCGACGAAATGCCACACCTCCGCTCCCCGGGCGAGATGGCCTCCTCCGGGCGCGGCCTGGTCCTGCTCGACCTGCTTGCCGACCGCTGGGGCGTGCGCCCGAGCGGGGAGGGCAAGGTCGTCTGGTTCGAGATGAACGAGAAGCGGTCGCCCGCCGGGGCTCAGCCGAGCGTGTAGTCGAGCCAGATCCGGTGCGTGCCGTCGGCCTCGACCGTCAGACCGCCCGTGCCCGCTATGCCCGCGAGCTCCCCCGTGCCGCTACCGGGCACCAGGACGAAGAACTCGTCACGCCGGTTGTCGCCGTCCGTCGTCGCCGAGTGCGCGAAATTGAACGTGCCGGAGCGGCCGTCGACCGCGCCCTCGAAGGACTCCATGGCGACGTAGGTGCCGACTCCGCGCCCGATGTCGTAGGCGGACGTGAAGAGCGTCTCGGAGCGGCCCTCGACGGCCCCGGCGAAGTGCTTCTCCATGGTCGCGACGCCCGTGGACAGGGCCGTCGCCACCTTGCCGGAGAGCTCCTGGGCCGGGACGGGCTGCATGCTGACGACGGAGAAGGTGCCGTTGGTTCGCATGGCCACACGCTAGCCACCACGACTGACAACCGCGCCGGAAGCGCACAAGCGATCGAAACCGATCGGAAACCGCTGGCCTCGCGCAACGCGCCGGTGCCATGCTGGCGGCGTGGACGGACCGGAGATCATCATCAGCTTCGACCCCGACCTGCACGTCTTCGTCGCCGCGGCGCGCCGCGTCGAACAGGGCGCGCGTGTGCGCACCGACGGCGCGTCCACGCTGGGTCACGTCGTCGAGTCGCTCGGCGTGCCGCTGACGGAGGTCGGCGGCCTGACCGTCGACGGACGCCCGTGCCACGTCTCGCACATCCCCGCGGCCGGCGAGCGCGTCCATGTCTCACCCGTCACCCGGCCCCAGTCACTGCCCGGCCCGCCGCGCTTCCTGCTCGACGTGCACCTCGGCACGCTCGCCCGGCGCCTGCGGCTGCTCGGCGTGGACGCGGCCTACGAGCGGCTGGACATCGGCGACGCCGCGCTCGCCGCGCAGTCCGCGCGCGAGCAGCGCGTCATGCTGTCGCGCGACCGCGGCCTGCTGCACCGCCGCGAGCTGTGGGCGGGCGCGTACGTCTACAGCCACCGCCCCGAGGAGCAGCTGACCGACGTGCTCGAGCGCTTCGCGCCGCCGCTCGCGCCGTGGACCCGCTGCACCGCCTGCAACGGAGAGCTGCGCCCGGCGACGCTGGAGGAGGTCCGGCCGCAGCTGCGCGCCGGGACCGAGCGTTCCTACGACACGTTCGCCCTGTGCACCGCCTGCGGCCGGGCCTACTGGCGCGGCGCCCACCAGGAGGGGCTCAACGACATCGTCGCGGACGCCCTGCGCCAGGCGGAGGCGCGCGGCGGCGGCCTGCGGGGATCCGTCGCGCCGGGGTGACGGCGTGCCCTGAACGGCGGTCCGTGCGGTGCGACGCCGGGTGGGCGGGTGTTCGCTGGAGGGCATGACGATTGCCACCGCGAAACTCTCCGACCCCGTCGTCCGCCGCGTCGTCGAGGCGATCAACGCCCACGACCGCGCCGCCTTCGTCGGCCTGCTGACCTCGGACGCGACCATGTCGGACGACGGCTCGGACCGGAACCTCCAGGAGTGGATCGACCGCGAGATCTTCGACGCGGGCGGCCGTATGGACGTCCAGAAGGAGTCCAACGGGGGCCAGACCCTGCTGGCGAGGTTCCGCAACGACACCTGGGGGGAGATGAGCACCGTCTGGCGCTTCGACGTCGAGGACGGGCACGTCCGCCGCTTCGAGACGGGCCAGGCCTGAGCGGCCGTCAGCGCTTCTCGCCGTCGGAGCGGACGATCAGCACCGAGCACGGCGCGTACTGCGCCAGGTGCTGGCTGACCGACCCGAGCATGATCCCCTTGAACCCGCCGTAGCCGCGGCTGCCGACGACCAGCAGCACGGCGTCCTGCGCGGCGTCCAGCAGCACCTGCGTGGGGCTCCCCTGCACCAGCCGCTTCCGGATCCGCGGCTGCGGCCCCGGCCCCGCGACGTCCTCGACCGCCGCGTCGAGCCGGCGCTGGGCCTGCTCCTCGAAGGTGAGGCCTTCCTGCCCCGGCAGAGGCTCGGGCACGGAGAAGATGCTCGGCCACTCCCAGGCGAGCACGGCGTGCACCAGGCCGTCCGTGAGCTCCGCCTGCCGGATCGCGGCCCGCAGCGCGTCGGCGGCGTGCCGCGAACCGTCGACGCCGACCACGATGACGTCGGGCGCCCGCTCGCCGTTCCGGACCATGAGCCTTCCTCCTTGTTCGTCCACGCAGTTCGTCCGCGCATCGGCCACGCTCTCACCCCCTCGCGCGCCCGACCGTCCGCAACACGCTGGCACCGGCGGAGAACCCCGCTGAGCGGCGGGGAAGTGCGGACGGCATGCAGATGTTTCATGGTCGTGAGTGTTGAATCAGCAACAGAGGTCGGCGTGGTCGTCATCGGCGCCGGACAGGCGGGCCTGTCCACCGCGTACCACCTGCGGCGGCGCGGGCTGCGGCCGTTCGAGGACTTCGTCGTGCTGGACGGCGACGCCGCACCGGGCGGCGCGTGGCAGCACCGGCCGTCGTCCCTGACCATGGCCATGGTCCACGGCTTCCACGAGCTGCCCGGCGCCCCGCTGCCTCCGCTCGCACCCCTGCTCCCCGCACGCGACGTACTGCCCGGCTACTTCGCGGCCTACGAGCGCGACAACGAGCTGCCCGTACTGCGCCCGGTCGCCGTCACCTCCGTCCGGTCCGAGTCACCGGCCCCTGACGCGCGGCTGCTGGTGCAGAGTGGCAGCGGGCGGGAATGGTCCGCGCGGGCGCTGGTCAACGCGACCGGGACGTGGACCCGCCCGTTCGTCCCCCGCTACCCCGGCGCGGAGCGCTTCCGCGGCCGGATGCTGCACAGCTCCGCCTACCGCGGCCCCGAGGAGTTCCGGGGCATGGGAACGGTCCTGGTCGTGGGCGGCGGGGCCTCCGCCGTCCAGATCCTCGCGGAGACGGCCGCCGTCGCCCGCACGCTCTGGGTGACCCGGACACCTCCGGTCTTCCGCGACGACCCCTTCGTCCCGCAGGAGTTGGGCCGCGCCGCCGTCGCCATGGTGGAGGAACGGGTGCGCGCGGGCCTGCCGCCCAGGAGCGTGGTCTCGGTGACCGGCCTGCCGCCCTCCCCCGCGCTGCTGCTCGCGCGCGAACGCGGCGCGCTGCACCGACTGCCGATGTTCGAACGGATCACCGAGGACGGCGTGGTCTGGCTCGACGGGCACGCGGAGCACGTCGACGCGATCGTCTGGGCCACGGGCTTCCGGGCCGCGGTCGGCCACCTCGCCCTACTCGGCCTGCGCGAGCCCGGCGGCGGCATCCGCATGGACGGCACCCGGGCCGCCCGGGACCCCCGCGTCCATCTCGTCGGCTACGGCCCCTCGGCCAGCACGATCGGCGCCAACCGCGCCGGCCGCGCGGCGGCTGTCGCCGTCGACCGCTACCTCAAGACCACCGCCGCCCCGTCCGCGCCCGCCCTCGCCGCACTCCCAAGCTGAGACCACCGCGCGCGGCTGTGCCCCAGCGCGCCGCGGCGACGGCCAGGCCCCCACGGGGCCGGGCCGCAGCCCCACCGGCGTCGGAACCCGGCACGCGAACCCGGCCGCTCTAGGCCGCGCCTCACGCGTTCGGTGCCGCCGCCGTGGCGGCCGACAGCGTGACCGGACCCGAACCTGCACCCGGCCCCCGCTCGCCCCTCACCCCTGCGACGGGGCCGCCGACCATCCGACCGGCACCATCACCGGGGCCGAGCTCCCAACCCGCGCCCGGCTGCCGAGCGCGGCGCCCGTCCGCGCCTCAGCCCTTGGGCGGGGCCGCCGTACGCGCGGGGGAGCCGCCGTGGCGGCCGCCTTCGCTGGGGCGGAAGCGGGAGCTCGGGCTCGCGCCGGAGCCAGGCACCGGGTCCTGGCCGCCGTTCCTGCCCTGCGCGTCCCCCTCCTGAGGCTGCATCTGGAGCCGCGAGAGCCCGATCGCGCCGAGCGCGACCAGCAGCACGCCGATGATCTGCGGGATCAGCCACCAGCCGACCCGCACCGTCTCGTTGTAGAGCGTCACGCCCAACGAGAGGCTGACCAGCGCGTCGCCGAGGGTCAGTGCGGGCTGCGAGGCGACCAGCGGGCCGGCCTGCATCGCGTTCTCCAGCAGGAACAGCGCGCAGACGCCCACGGTGGCGAAGCCGTAGGTCTGCCAGGAGGTGAAGAACGCCTCGACGCCCTGGTGGTCCAGGGTGTCGGTCGCCGACTTCATCAGCGCCGCGGTCAGCGCGTAGCCGATCGCCGCCGCGAGGCCCAGGCAGACCGCGCGGGCGCCGCCGACCGGGCGGCGCAGCGCGGCGAGGCAGAGCACCACCATGGCACCGCCGCAACTGGCCAGGGCGAGCACCCACAGGCCCACGCCGGGCTGAAGCGATCCGCCTGTCGGCGCGGCCGCGACGAGTGCCATACCGAGGCCGCCTACGAGGCAGGCCACCCAGATCCAGGCGAGCGTCGGCATCCGGCGGTGGAAGACCATGCCGCCGATCATCAGCGCGGCCGGGAGCTCCAGCACGAAGATCGGCTGGACGACGGCGAGCGGCCCGGTGGCCAGCGCGAGGCCCTGGAAGGCCGCGGCGAAGATGACTCCGAGTATCCCGAAGAGCCACACGGGCGTGCGCAGCAGATCCCACATCAGCCCGAGGCGGAAGCCCTGCGAGCGCGGCACGATCAGCGCGGCGCGCCGTTGCAGCACGGTGCCCATGGCGTTGCTGATCGCGGCGCACACCGCGAACACCACCGACAGCACCGCCGTCACAGACACGTCGCTCCCACGGTTCCGCCCCCGCCACCGGCTGGACGCCGGCCGAACCGATTGATCGGCTCCTGTGGGCATGCTACCCAGCGAAGCGCCGGAACTTCCGCTGCAAAAACGTCTCCGACGTTGTCAGGCCCGCTGCTTGGAGGCAGCGCCCGCCGATCCGCTGGCGGTGGAGCCGTTCGCGGCGCGCCTGAGCCCGCGGTTGGAGCCCTCGTCGCCGAGGTCGTCGCGAACGTCCGCGCCGTTCCCCGCCTCGGCCTCGGCCTCGACATCGGCCTCGACATCGCTCTCGACGTCCTCGTCGACCCTCGTGGCCGGATCGGCCTCGTCCGGGGACTCGTCCGCGGGCGGGTTGATCCGGGAGGCCCCGATGGGGTTCTCGGGGGCGGGCTTGTTGCGCGTCACGTAGAGGTACACCAGGCCGGCCAAGAAGAGCAGCAGCGCCGTCCAGTCGTTGAGGCGCAGGCCGAGGAAGCGGTTGGCGTGGTCGCTGCGCAGCGCCTCGATCCAGAAGCGGCCGAGGGTGTAGCCGGAGACGTAGAGGGCGAACAGGCGTCCGTTGTGCATGCTCCAGCGGCGGTCCGCGTAGAGCAGCACGAAGACCAGCATCAGGTCCCACAGCGACTCGTACAGGAAGGTCGGCTGGAAGACGCCGTGGACGACGCTGCCGTCCGCGTTGATCTTGTTGATCTCCAGGCCCCACGGCAGCTTGGTCGGGTTGCCGTAGAGCTCCTGGTTGAACCAGTTGCCCCAGCGGCCGATCGCCTGCGCCAGGATCAGGCCGGGGGCCAGCGCGTCGGCGAAGCCGGACAGCGGGATGCCCTTGCGGCGGCAGCCGATCCACGCGCCGACGGCGCCGAGCGCGACCGCGCCCCAGATGCCGAGACCGCCGTCCCAGATGTACAGGGCCCGGATGGGCTGCTCACCGGCCTTGAAGTACAGCTCCGGGTCGGTGATCACGTGGTAGAGCCGACCGCCGACGATGCCGAAGGGGACGGCCCACAGAGCGACGTCGAAGACGTCCTCCGGGTTGCCGCCGAGCTTGATCCACCGCTTGCGGGTCAGCCAGATGGCGGCCGCGATCCCGGCCAGGATGCACAGCGCGTACGCGCGGATCGGCACAGGGCCCAGGTGCCAGACACCCTGTGACGGGCTGGGAATGTACGCGAGTTCCATCGGGGCCGCTTCCCTCGAGACCGGGCGGGCGACCGCGCCCGAACGCACGGGGCCCGCAATGCTGCGGGCCCCACCCTACATGCGCACCGTGCGTTGACCGGTGCTGCACGACCAGTCGTTTTTCCGTTCCGCGACTTCCAGTCTGCGACTACTCGACGACGAGCTCGACGTCGATGTTGCCGCGCGTCGCGTTGGAGTACGGGCAGACCTGGTGCGCGCGCTCGACCAGGCCGCGGCCGGTCTCGTTCTGCAGCGCGTCCGGCAGCTCGACACGCAGGACGACGGCCAGGCCGTAGCCGCCGTCACCGTTGGCGCCGATGCTCACCTCGGCCGTCACCGACGCCTCGCTCGTGTCGACCTTCGCACCGCGGCCGACGACACCGAGCGCGCTCGCGAAGCAGGCGGCGTAGCCGGCGGCGAACAGCTGCTCCGGGTTGGTGCCGGCACCGCTGCCGCCGAGCGCGACCGGCGGGGCGAGGGTGACGTCCAGGAGGCCGTCCGAGCTGACGGCGCGGCCCTCGCGCCCGTTGGCGGTGGCGACAGCGGTGTAGAGAGCGTTCATGAGTGCGATGCCTCGTCTCGTTCGTTCCATTGGTCGTGAACTCCGACACGCAATATAAGAGCACACAACTCAGTTGCGCGCAACTTAATAGTAGACTTGCCTGCATGACCGCGACCCCGCCGCCGACCGACGCGCCGACCGACGCCGAGAACCTGCTCCGCCTGGAGCACCAGGTCTGCTTCGCCCTGCAGAACGCGAGCCGCGCCTTCGGCGCGATCTACCGCGACGCCCTGAAGGACCTGGGCCTCACCTATCCCCAGTACCTCGCGATGCTGGCCCTCTGGGAGCACGGCGAGCTCAGCGTCAAGCGCCTCGGCGAGCTGCTGCGCCTTGACTCGGGCACGCTCTCGCCGCTGCTGAAGCGCCTGGAGTCCGCGGGGCTGGTCAAGCGCGAGCGCAGTCCGCAGGACGAGCGCTCGGTCCTGGTCAGCGTGACGGCCACGGGGGCGGCGCTGCGCGAGCAGGCCACGCAGGTTCCGCTGGAGGTCGCCCGCCGGACCGGTTTCGACATCGCGGAGATGCGGGAACTGCGCGGGCTGCTGGGTCGCCTCACGGACCGGCTGGACGCGGCGGGGACGGCACAGGAATGCTGATCGCGGGGGCGGCCCGTGCCATGACAGACTGTCATCGCACCGAACACCCGATGGAGGCACCCATGGCGGACCAAGCCGCGTCCCCCGAAGGCGAGCCCGGCCAGTCGGCCGACGCCGAGCACAGCGGCCCCGAGGACGACCTCAAGCGCAAGTTCCGCGAGGCGCTGGCCCGCCGCCGCGGTCCCCAGTCCGACGCCGCCGGCGGCAGAGGGAACGACCCGTCCAAGATCCACGGGACCCACGGCAAGTCCGGCGGCCAGCGCAACTTCCGCCGCAAGAGCGGCTGACGCCGCAGGTCGAGCAGACCGGTCGTTGCACCACGCAAGGGGCGCGGGGAACTGCGCGACAAGCCACTGACCTGCGAATGGTCCTCATCGAACGGGGCCATCCGCACGGGGTGGTTTCTCGCGCCGTTCCCCGCGCCCCTTTTGGCGGTGCAACCGCAGGCAGGAGCGCACCCGACCCGACTCGCGCCCACGCGGCGGAGCCGCGCATCGGCACAGCCCCGCGCCCCTTTTGGCGGTGCAACCACAGGCAGGAGCGCATCCGACCCGACTCGCGCCCACGCGGCGGAGCCGCGCATCGGCACAGCCCCGCGCCCCTTGCGTGGTGCAACCACAGGCAGGAGCACATCCGACCCGACTCGCGCCCACGCGGCGGAGCCGCGCATCGGCAGAGCCCCGCGCCCCCGAGTGGGCTCAGGAGTCGAAGTCGAGGGTGACCCGCTCCGTGACCGGCTCGGACTGGCAGGTGAGGACGTAGCCGGCCTGGAGTTCCGAGTCCTCCAGGGCGAAGTTGCGGCGCATGCGGACCTCGCCGTCGCAGAGGAGGGCGCGGCAGGTGCCGCAGACGCCGCCCTTGCAGGCGAAGGGGAGGTCCGGGCGGGCGCGCTGCGCCGCGTCGAGGACGGTGGTGCCGGTCAGCGGCATGGTGAGGGTGGTCACGCGGCCGTCGAGCGTCAGCTCGACCTGCGCGCTGGGGCCCTCGACCGACGCGTCCGCGTGCGTGACGGGAGCGGGCGGCTCCTCGTCCTCGGCGTAGAACAGCTCGCGGTGCACCCGCTCCGCCGGGACCTCGAAGGAGGCCAGCACGGAGCGCGCGTCCTCCGTCATGCCCAGCGGTCCGCAGAGCCACCAGTGGTCGACGCTCGGCACGTCGACCAGCCCGCGCAGCACCGCGCGCAGATGCTCCGCGTCCAGGCGGCAGCTGAGCAGCTCGCTCTCACGCGGTTCGCGCGACAGCACGTGGACGAGGTGGAAGCGGTCCGGGTACCGGTCCTTCAGGTCCGCCAGCTCGTCGACGAACATGACGGAGTCACTCCTGCGGTTGCCGTACAGCAGCGTCACCCGCGCCTTGGGGTCGGCCAGCGCCGTCGCCGCGATGGACAGCAGCGGCGTGATGCCGGAGCCCGCGCCGATCAGGGCGTGGTGCGCGGGGGCGGAGAGGTCCGGCACGAAGGTGCCCAGCGGCGGGAGGGTCTCCACCACGTCGCCGGGGCGCAGGTCGCGGACCAGCCAGGAGGAGAAGATCCCGTCGGGGACCTCGCGGACGCCGATCCGCAGCGGGCCGCCCTCGGGGGCGCAGAGCGAGTACGAGCGGCGCTCGTCGCGGCCGTCGACCACCCGGCGCAGCGTCAGGGACTGCCCCGCGCGGAAGGCGTAGCGCTCCGCGAGCTCGTCCGGGACCGCGAAGGTGATCGCCGCGGCGTCGTCGCACAGCGGCTCGACGGCGGCCACCGTCAGCGGATGGAAGCTGGTGCGCAGCACTAGATCTCCTTGACCTGCTCGAAGGGTTCGCGGCAGGCGCGACAGCGGCGCAGCGCCTTGCAGGCGGTGGCGCCGAAGCGGCTCGTCTCCTCGGTGTCCGCGGAGCCGCAGTGCGGGCAGTGGACGACGGCGGCACGGGTCGGGCCGAGCGTCAGCGGGACGGGGCCCGCCGCGCGCTTCGGCGCGGCGCCGGGCGGGGCGATGCCGGCCTCGGCGAGCTTGCGGCGGCCCTCCGCGGTGATGTCGTCCGTGCTCCACGCGGGGCTGAGCTGCGTCTCGACGCGCGCCTCGGCGAAGCCCGCGTCGCGCAGCGCGGCGGCGACGTCGGCGCGCATCTCGGCGAGGGCCGGGCAGCCGGTGTAGGTGGGAGTCAGCACGGCGGTCGCGCTGCCGTCCTCGTCCACCCGCACCTCGCGCAGCACGCCGAGGTCGGCGAGGGTCAGCATGGGCAGTTCCGGGTCGCGCACGGCGGCCGCGGCGGCGTGCGCGGCGGTCAGCCGGGTGCCGAGAGCGGTGACGGCGCTCACCAGGTCGCCTCCGGGTCCGCGCGGGCGACGCTCTGCAGCTCCGCGAGCAGCTCGGCGAGGTGCTCGGTGTGCTGGCCGTCGCGGCCGCGTCCCATCGAGACGGGTGTCTCGGCCGGCGCGGCCAGCCGGGCGGCGCCGAGCACCTGCGTGAGCACGGCCTCGACCTCGTCGCGCGTCTCCGGGGCCGCCGCGTACAGCTCGGCGCGGTAGGGCCACAGCTCGGCGAGCGCCTCGCGCATGCGGCGGGCGGACTCCTCCGTGCCGTCGCCGAGGCGGATCGCCCACTGCGCGGCGTGGTCGCGGTGGTAGGTCAGCTCGCTGACGCCCTTGCGGGCGACGGCGGCGAGGACCGGGTCCGGGTGCTCGGCCAGCCCGGCCAGCTGCGCCAGCCGCCAGCTGGTGAGCAGCAGCAGCTTGACCATGCTGTGCGCGAAGTCGCCGTTGGGGAGCTCGGCGAGGATGACGTTGCGGAACTCCGACGGGTCGCGGAAGTACGCGAGCGCGTCCTCGTCACGGCCCGCGCCCTCGGCCTGGCCGGCGCGGGCGTAGAGCAGCCGGGCCTGGCCGAGCAGGTCGAGGCCGATGTTGGCGAGTGCGACCTCCTCCTCCAACTCCGGTGCCAGCGTGATCCACTGGGCCAGGCGCTGGGCCGCGACGAGCGCGTCGTCGGCGAGCGCGAGGCAGAACGCGGCGTGCGCCTCGGCGTCGACGCCCTCGGGCAGGGTCTGGTCGACGCCGTGCAGCGGGTCCTCGAAGCCGGTGCCGAAGGCCCAACGCGCGTCGTCGGCGTGCCCCTCGGCGAGCGAGAGGTAGACGTGGTCGTCGTCGCTGCTCATGGAAGTACCGGCTCCTACTGGATGCTAGATGTGCGGGACGTCGTCGGGGATGGCGTAGAAGGTCGGGTGGCGGTAGACCTTGTCGCCGCTCGGGGAGAAGAACGGGTCCTTCTCGTCCGGCGTGGAGGCGGTGATCGCGTCGGAGCGGACCACCCAGATGCTGACGCCCTCGTTGCGACGGGTGTACAGGTCACGGGCGTTGGTCAGCGCCATCCGCTCGTCGGCCGCGTGCAGCGAGCCGACGTGCACGTGGTTGAGGCCGCGCTTGCCGCGCACGAACACCTCGTACAGGGGCCAACCCGCGCTCCCGCGCGGTGCTTCGGTGCTCATGCCGCCGATCCTTCCTGCTGGTGTGCCGTCTGCTTGGCCGCGTGGGCCGCGGCGGCCTCGCGGACCCAGGCGCCGTCCTGGTGCGCCTTGGTGCGCCGCGCCATCCGCTGCGCGTTGCACGGACCGTCGCCCTTGATGACCCGCATCAGCTCGGTGAAGTCCGGCGTGCCGAAGTCGTGACGGCCGCGCTCCTCGTTCCAGCGCAGCTCCGGGTCGGGCAGCGTGACGCCCAGGCGCTCGGCCTGAGGCACCGTCATGTCGACGAAACGCTGCCGCAGTTCGTCGTTGCTGTGGCGCTTGATCTTCCAGGCCATGGACTGCGCGCTGTTGGGCGAGTCGTCGTCCGGCGGACCGAACATCATCAGCGACGGCCACCACCAGCGGTCCACGGCGTCCTGCACCTGGGCGCGCTGCTTCTGCGTGCCGCGCATCATCGTCAGCAGCAGCTCGTAGCCCTGGCGCTGGTGGAAGGACTCCTCCTTGCAGATCCGCACCATCGAGCGCGCGTACGGGCCGTAGCTGGAGCGGCAGAGCGGCACCTGGTTGCAGATGGCGGCGCCGTCGACGAACCACCCGATGACGCCGACGTCGGCGAAGCTGAGGGTCGGGTAGTTGAAGATCGAGGAGTACTTCTGCCGGCCCTCGAGCAGGCGCTCGGTCAGCTCGGCGCGGTCGATGCCGAGGGTCTCCGCGGCGGAGTAGAGGTAGAGCCCGTGGCCGGCCTCGTCCTGCACCTTGGCGAAGAGGATCGCCTTGCGGCGCAGCGAGGGGGCCTTGGTGATCCACTCCCCCTCCGGCTGCATACCGATGATCTCCGAGTGCGCGTGCTGGGCGATCTGCCGCACCAGCGTGGCGCGGTAGCCGTCAGGCATCCAGTCGCGCGGCTCGATGCGCTGGTCGTGCGCGATCGTCGCGTCGAAGTGCGCGGAGAGCTCGGGCAGCGCGGTCGCGCCGTCCGACCCGCCCGCGCCGTCGGTAACGGTCATGGCAGCCACCCCTCCGGGTCCGTGGTGACTCCAGGCTACCGAACGGTCGGTCGGCCGCACAAGAGCCGCAGCTCCGACCGCGCGGGCGCACCGAGCGGGCGCACCGAGCGGGCGCACCGAGCGGGCGCACCGCCCACGGCCCGGCACCCGGAGGCGGTGCGCTCCCTCAGACGCCGCGCGTCGACGAGGCGCGGCGCTGGAGGACGGCGGCGACGTCCGCCACGAGGCGCGGGCAGTCCGCCAGGTCCAGCGTGGAGACGGTGAGCCGCAGGCCGGGGCTGGTGTGCAGGCGGTAGCGCGCGCCCGGGGAGACGGCCCACCCGCGCTGGAGCAGGCCGGCCACGGCCGACGTCTCGTCCGCGACGGGGATCCAGACGTAGAGCCCGCTGCGGCCGTGCGCCGCGATGCCGTGGCGGGCCAGGCCGCTGAGCAGGGCCTCGCGCCGGGCGCGGTAGGACGCGGCGGTCGGGACCGGGTCGTACCCCTCCCACAGGGCGGCCGCCGTGCGCTGGAGCAGGTGGCTGACCCAGCCCGCGCCGAGCCGCTGACGTCCGCGCACGCGGTCGACCGTCTCCCGGTCCCCCGCGAAGACGGCGACGCGCAGGTCGGGGCCGAGGGATTTCGCCACCGACCGCACCACCGCCCAGTGCCGGACGATGGACGCCTCGCTGTCGCGCTCTGCGCGCAGCGCGGGGTAGGGCTGGTCGACGATCCCGTGCCCGTGGTCGTCCTCGACCAGCAGCACGTCGGGATGTTCCGCGAGCACCGCTCGCAACTGCGACGCCCGCTCCGCGCCGACCACCGCACCCGTCGGGTTCTGGGCGCGGACGGTGACGACGACCGCGCGGACGCCCGCGGCCAGCGCCGCGCGCAGGCCCTCCACCGTGGGGCCCTCGTCGTCGACCGGCATCGGCTGGGGCTTGAGACCGAGAGCCGGCAGCAGGTCGAAGAGGCTGCCCCAGCCCGGATCCTCCACGGCCACGGAGTCGCCCGGCCGCAGCCACGCCTGGAAAATCCGCTCCTGCGCGTCCAGTGCGCCCGAGGCGACGCCGAGTGCGTCGACGGGCACGCCGTCCTCCGCGAGGGAGCGGCGGGCGACGGCGAGCAGGCCCGGGGCGGTTCCGGCCCGCCGTACCGGCCCGCCGCCGGATCCGCGTCGCGACCCGCGGC
>NZ_BBPQ01000032.1:52368-86458 GCF_000787855.1 Streptacidiphilus anmyonensis
GAGCAGGCCCGGGTCGAGTTCCGGCCCGCCGTACCGGCCCGCCGCCGGATCCGCGTCGCGACCCGCGGCCGCCAGGGCGGGCGCGGGATCGGGCAGCAGCCGGGCGTCGGGGTTGCCGTCGGCGAGGTCGCGGACGCCCTCGGGGATCTCCAGGGCCGCGTAGTCGCGCGGAGTGAGCGCGGGGCGCGGCAGCACGCGGCTGCCGCGGCGGCCCGCGGTCTCGATGACGCCGCGCTCGCGCAGCATCCGGTAGGCGGCCGCGACCGTGTTCGGGTTGACGCCGAGGTCGACCGCGAGGTCGCGCAGCGGCGGCAGTGCGGCGCCCGGCGGGAGGACGCCGTCGGAGACGAGCGTCTCGATCTCCGCCGCGATGTCATTGGCACGCCGTGCCGTGATCCGATAATCTCCTAGCACAAAGAGAATTATGCACTAGTTCAAACTCTCGCACCAGCCCGCACCGCCAGGGGAGCCGCCATGCTGATCCATCCGTGGGACCACGCCGACGAGTCCGCCTGGCGGCCGTGGCTGGCGGCCCGCGACTTCGGCACCCTGGCCGCCAACGGCGTGGACGGCGGACCGCCCGTCCTGGTGCCGACCCACTTCCTCTACACGCCCGGGAAGGCGGACGGAGCCGGGGACGAGGTCATCCTCCACCTCGCCCGGCCGAACCCCTTCTGGGCGGCGGTCGAGGCCAACCCGCGGCTGACCCTCGCCGTCACCGACGACTACGCCTTCATCCCCGGCACCTGGCGGGCGACCCCCGAGACCGACCCGGACCACGGCGTGCCGACCAGCTACTACACCTCCGTGCACCTGATCGGCACCGGCACGGTGGTCGACGACCCCGCCGAGAAGGCGGCACTGATGAGCCGTCAGCACGCCCGCTTCCAGCCGCGCTCGGCGCACGACCCGATCGTCCCGGGCGAGGCGCCGTTCGGCCGGATGCTCTCCGCGATCCGCTGTCTGCGCCTGGACGTCGAGGAGGTGCGCGCCAAGGCCAAGTACGACGACCACAAGGACGACGACCTGGCCGCCCGCGTCCGCAAGGGCCTGGGCGACCGCGCCCTGCCCCAGGACGCCGCGGTCGCGGCCCGTCTGGACCGCGCGGCGCGCGACTGAGCTCCCCGACCGGCCCGGCCGCACGGGGAGAGCGGCTGGGCCGGCCGGGTGATTGTCGTACCGGTCGGGGCTCCGCCTGCGTCGGATCACCACCCCCGCTCCCTAGGCTTCCCAGACGGACCATCACCGCGCCGCGCACCCCGGGAGCCTCCACTGTCCAGTACGCGACCGACCTCGACCGCCGCCGTCGAAGGCCATCTCGGGCACGTCGTCTTCATCGCCGCCGCGGCCGCCATGGGCGGGTTCCTCTTCGGCTACGACAGCGCCGTCATCAACGGCGCGGTGACCGGTATCCAGCACCACTTCGGCGTCGGCAACGGCGAGACCTCGCTGGTGGTTTCGGCGGCGCTGCTCGGCTCGGCGGCCGGCGCCGTCGGCGCCGGGTGGCTGGCCGACCACCTCGGCCGCATCAGGGTGATGCAGGTGGCCGCGGTGCTGTTCTTCGCGAGCGGCCTCGGCACCATGTTCCCCCCGAACATCGTGGCCCTCGGCGCCTGGCGCGTGATCGGCGGCATCGCCATCGGCATCGCGTCGGTGGTCGCCCCCGCCTACATCGCCGAGGTCGCGCCGCCGGCCGTGCGCGGGCGGCTGGCCTCGTTCCAGCAGGCGGCGATCGTGCTGGGCATCTTCATCTCACAGCTGGTCAACTACGCGCTGAACCAGGCGGCCGGCGGCAACCCCAACGACCATCTGGGCGGCATCCAGGCATGGCAGTGGATGCTCGGCGCGGAGACCATCCCGGCCCTCATCTACGGCCTGCTCTCCCTGGCCATCCCGGAGTCCCCGCGCTACCTGATCGCCTCCGGCGACCTGCCGCGCGCCAAGAAGGTGCTGACCGACGTCGAGGCGCCCGGAGTGGACATCGACGCCCGGATCAACGAGATCCAGCACGTCATGGCGACCGAGCACAAACCGAGACTGAAGGACCTGCTGGGAGGCCGCTTCGGGCTCCAGACGATCGTCTGGATCGGCATCGGCGCCTCGGTGTTCCAGCAGTTCGTCGGCATCAACGTGATCTTCTACTACTCGTCGCTGCTGTGGCAGTCGGTCGGCATCAACGCGAGCAACTCGCTGCTGATCTCGGTGTCCACCTCGCTGGTCAACATCGTGGGCACGGTGATCGCCGTGGTCCTGGTGGACCGCGTCGGACGCCGCCCGCTCGCGCTGGTCGGCTCGGCCGGCATGGCAGTGACACTGGGCATGGCCGCCTGGGCCTTCTCCTACCGCGTCGGCACGGGCACGTCCGCGCACCTGGCCAACACTCAGGCGACGGTCGCGCTCGTGGCGGCGCACGTCTACGTGCTCTGCTTCGCCTTCTCCTGGGGCGTGGTGGTCTGGGTCCTGCTGGGCGAGATGTTCCCCAACAAGATCCGCGCGCTGGCCCTCTCGGTGGCCGCGTCCGCGCAGTGGCTCGCCAACTGGCTCGTCACCGTCAGCTTCCCGACCATGGCGGACTGGAACCTCTCGGCGACCTACGTGATCTACGCCTGCTTCGCGCTGCTGTCCATCCCGTTCGTCTACTTCTGCATCCGCGAGACCAAGGGCAAGGCCCTGGAGGAGATGGGCTGAGCCGGTCCGCCGGACCGGGCCGACTCAGGTGACGGTCTCCCCGAAGCGGCGGGCGATGTCCTTGAGCCGGGCCACCTCCACGTCGTGGCACTCGTGCTCACAGCCGTGCAGCTTGCCGCCGATCACGCGGACTCCGACCGCGCAGGTGTGCGACTCGCCCGGCTCCACGCCCTTGCATCCGGGCGCCAGGTACTTCTCGGGCGGCGTCCACAGGCCGCCGTACGGTTTGCCCGGGTCGGGAGTCGTCTGCGCCATGTCCCAAGTGTGCGTCAAATCGCCTGCGCGGAAAGGCCGAACGCGGAAGATCACCGATCCGTGGCGGGATCGATCTAGGGTGTGCTGTCATGACCGACGACGCACACCGCAGCGAGGAAATCGAACACCACGACACCCCCGAGGACGAGGAGCCGCTCCGGCGGCGCATCTACCTCACCAACCTCGTGGCCGGGTCGAACTGGCTGCTCCTCAACACCGACCGCGCGACGATGTCCGCGAACGGCCCGGCGCTGCGCGCCCTCAGTGGCGTCGTCGAGGCCCTGCACGAGATCGGCTGGCACCTCAACGAGCCGGACTCCGCCCGGCTCGACACCGCCCGACGCCACCTCGACGCCGCGCAGCAGCACCTGCGCGACGCCCTGGGCGCGGCCTCGGACTGATCGGGCCGGGGCCGACGCGGACCCCCGGGGCCGCGCCGGCCTCGCCGCAACGGCACGGGCCCGCGACGCCGTCGGGCGAAGGCCCGCCCTGCGCCCTGGCCGGTTGCGCCCCCCGGGCCCGGCCCGCTCCGGTCAGGGTCGGCCGGCGCCGGACGCGGCCGCGTCGTCGACTGCTGCCGAGCGCCGTCAGCCGGAGGCCGGCCCTGCGCCCAGCCGGGCCTTCGGCGCGGACCCGGTTCCCGGAACCGGCGCTGGTCGGGCGGCCCGGCTCAGGCCTGGGCCGGGCCCTCTCCGGCGCCGCGCTCCGCCGCGGCCGCGGCCAGCAGCAGGTCCAGGGCCGCCGGGTACGCGCTCGCGTTCATGCGCGCGGAGAGGAGCCTCGCGGTGGCCGCGATGTTGGGGTGCGTCTCGGCCGGCAGGCGGGCGTAGGTCGCCTGCCAGACCGCCTCGTCCGCTTCGCGCGCCTCGACCGGGAGAGCGAGGGAGGCCGCGTCCAGGGCCGCGAAGGCGAGGGCCTGGTCGACGAAGGCGTGGTAGACCCGGACCGCGGCCGGGTCCGGGAAGCCGGCGTCGCGCAGGACGCCGAGGATGGCCTCGTCGGCCGCGATCTCGTGGGCGCGGCCGCTGACGCGGCTCGCCGCGAGGACGGCCGCCTGCGGGTGGGCGAGGTACGCGGCGTGGATCCGCAGACCGAGGTCGCGCAGGTCCGCGCGCCACTCGCCGCCCGGGGTCCAGCCCGTCATGGCGCGGTGCATCAGCTCGTCCGCGATGGCGCGGGTGAGCTCGTCCAGGCCCGCGAAGTAGCGGTAGAGCGCGCTGGCGTCCGCGCCCAGCGCCAGGCCGAGGCGGCGCGCCGTGAAGCCCTGCGCGCCGTGCTCGCGCAGCATCCGCAGCGCGGTGTCCACGATCAGGTCGTGGGTCAGCACCGTCCCCTGCTTGGTGGGGCGGCGCCGCCGCCGCTGCTCCTCCGGGACCGCGTTCTTCGCCATGCGGCCACCCTAGCCCGGCCCGCCACCCTTACGTCAACGCGGTTGACGTTTGTCGGCGCGGCGGCGTTTCATCAGGTCAGCGGCCGCTCAACCGCCCTGTTCCCTGCACGCCCGAACCATCCAGGAGTCCCTCATGCGTGTGCTGCTCGTCGGCGCCGGAGGCGTCGGCACCGCGATCACGCGGATCGCCGCCCGCCGTCCCTTCCTGACCCACATGGTCGTCGCCGACTACGACCTCGCCCGCGCCGAGGCGGCGGTCGCCGCGCTCGGCCCCGACCAGGCGTCGCGCTTCAGCGCGGCTCGCGTCGACGCGAGCGACCAGGACGCCGTCGTCGCGCTGCTGCGCGCCGAGCGCTGCGAGGTGCTGCTCAACGCGACCGACCCGCGCTTCGTGATGCCGCTGTTCGAGGCGGCGCTGGCCGCCGACGCGCACTACCTGGACATGGCGATGTCCCTGTCGCGTCCGCACCCCGAGCAGCCGCACGCGCTCACCGGCGTCAAGCTGGGCGACGAGCAGTTCGAGCGAGCCGAGGCGTGGGAGAAGGCCGGACGGGTCGCCCTGGTCGGCATCGGCGTGGAGCCGGGCCTCTCGGACGTGTTCGCCCGCTACGCGGCCGACGAGCTCTTCGACGAGATCGAGGAGGTCGGCATCCGCGACGGCGCCAACCTGACCGTCGACGGCTACGAGTTCGCACCCTCGTTCAGCATCTGGACCACCATCGAGGAGTGCCTGAATCCGCCCGTGGTCTACGAGGCGGACCGGGGCTGGTTCACCACGCCGCCCTTCAGCGAGCCGGAGGTCTTCGACTTCCCCGAGGGCATCGGCCCGGTGGAGTGCGTCAACGTCGAGCACGAGGAGGTGCTGCTGGTCCCGCGCTGGGTGGACGCCAAGCGGGTCACCTTCAAGTACGGCCTCGGCGAGGACTTCATCGCCAAGCTCAAGACCCTGCACGCCCTGGGCCTGGACCGCACCGAGCCGGTGACCGTCCGCTCCGCGCAGGGCCCGGTCGAGGTCTCCCCGCGCGACGTGGTCGCGGCGTCCCTGCCGGACCCGGCGACGCTCGGCGAGCTCATGCACGGCAAGACCTGCGCCGGCACCTGGGTCAAGGGCACCAGGGACGGCGCGGCGCGCGAGGTGTACCTCTACCACGTGGTCGACAACCAGTGGTCGATGCGCGAGTACGGCTCCCAGGCGGTGGTCTGGCAGACGGCGATCAACCCCGTCGTCGCCCTGGAGCTGCTGGCGACGGGCGTCTGGTCGGGGCAGGGCGTGCTCGGCCCGGAGGCCTTCCCGCCCCGCCCGTTCCTGGACCTGCTGACCGAGTACGGCTCCCCGTGGGGTCTGCGCGAGCAGTGAGCTCAGCGCGCGCAGTCAGCGCAGTGAGCTCAGTCAGCAGTGGGCTCAGTCAGCGCCGTGCGCGCGGTGGGCCTTCGAAGCCGGTGACACGGCCGGAGGTCCGGGCGGGCCTCAGAAGCGGGGCTGGCCCGCCCACCAGTTGCCGGGCGCGGTCGGGTCGGTGCTGGTCCAGAACTCCACCACGGCCGCGACGAACTCCTCCGCGTCCAGGCTCCCGTCCCGGTCCCGGTCCAGCACCGCGAAGGCCTCGACCGCCTGCTCGCGGGTGAAGCCCGCGAAGTGGCCGCGCTGGAAGAGGAAGAACTCCTCCGGGTCGACCCGGCCGTCGCCGTTCTCGTCGGCGACGGCGAGGAAGGCATGGGCCAGTCCGCCGAGGAGCACCCGCGCGGCGTCCGGCTGGTCGGCGAGCGAGCCGGTCGAGCCGACGAACTGGTCCCGCGTGATCGCGTCGACGCCGTCGGGCAGGTGCGGCGCGTGCAGTTCGCGCCAGATCGCGAGGTAGGCGTCGACGATCCGCGCCTCCTGCGCGCCACCGGCCGGATGCCCGAGGGAGGCGGCGACGGAGCGGCCCATGCTCCGGTGGTCGGCCTCGGTGAGGCGCCCGTCCCCGTCGGCGTCGAGGTGGTCGAAGCCCCAGCCGATCTTGGCGTCGAGGAAGTCCTGGCTCACGCTGCGCCCTTCGCTGTCGGTCCGTCAGCCTTCTTGTCTGAACACGGACAGGGTAGCGGACGCGCATCGGCCGCCACCCGGATTCCGGCGGATCGCGTGAGAAGATCCATTCCAGGGGTCAGTTGATCCCCTGTCAGTTGATGCGGCCTGGGGGACGACGGCATGAGCACGTTCGGCATCACCTACCTCGGCGGTCCGACCGCCGTGATCGAGTACGGCGGTCTGCGGCTGCTGGTCGACCCGACCTTCGACGGGCCTCGGGACTTCCCGCTCGGGAACCGCGTGCTCACCAAGACCGTCGGCCCCGCGCTCACCGCCGCCGAGGTCGGGCCCGTCGACGCCGTCCTGCTCTCGCACGACCAGCACCCGGACAACATGGACGAGTCCGGCCGGGCCGTCGCCCTCGCCGCGCCGCAGGTCCTGTCCACGTCCTCGGCGGAGCAGCGCCTCGGCGCGCCCGTCCGCGCGCTGCCCAACTGGACCTCGGTCACGCTCTCCCGCCCCGGCGGCGGCGAGATCACCGTCACGGGCGTCCCCGCCCAGCACGGCCCGGACGGCTCCGAGCCGATCGTCGGCGAGGTCACCGGCTTCTGGCTCGCCGGCGCCGGACTGCCCACCGTCTACGTCAGCGGCGACAACGCCTCCCTGGACGTGGTCCGCCGCATCGTCGACCGCCTCGGCACGGCCGACATCGCCGTCCTCTTCGCCGGGGCCGCCCGCACCCCGCTCGTCCCCGACGCGCCCCTCACCCTCACCAGCCCCGACGCCGCCCGTGCGGCCGAGCTCCTCGCCGCGCGCCATGTCGTCCCCCTGCACTTCGAGCACTGGGCGCACTTCTCGGAGGACGGCGCCCGGCTGGACGCGGCGTTCACCGCGGCGGGCCTCGCCGACCGCCTGCACCGCCTCGCCCCCGGCGGGCACATCGCGTTCTGACGCCCGGGGCGACACCCCCGTGGCCTCACTCCCCCGGCCACTGGCCGGGGTGGTCCCACCAGGCCACCAGCTCGCTGTCGTACGGATCCTCGCCCGGATAGTCCTCCTCCATCCGCTCCTCGAACTCACGCCGCGACATCGGGACGTGGTGCGCTCCGTAGAAGGAGATCAGCCGGTACTGGTGGTCGTCCGCATACGGTCCGACCTGCACCGGGGGCTCGGTTTCGCTCATGAGCACAGCGTGCGTCGGGGCCGGTCACGCCGCCACCCGAGTGGCGGCGTCCTCCTGCCCGTCGCAAGGTGGGAGGACCGCACATCCGGGAGGAGTGTTTCCACCATGAGCGTTCTCGACAAGGTCAAAGGCATGCTCAAGGGCCACGAGAGTCAGGCCTCGAAGGGCGTGGACAAGGCCGGCGACCTGATCGACGAGAAGACCGGTGGCAAGTACGCCAGCCAGGTCGACACAGCCCAGGACCAGGCGAAGAAGCAACTCGGCGTCGACGACCCGACGCCCCCGGCGGACGGCGGCCAGTCGGCCTGACGGCCTGACGGCCACGCCGAAGCCCCGCGCCCGCGGAGCCCTGTGCTCCGGGCAGCGCGGGGCTTCGGCCGTTCCACGGCCGGGTCGCCGGAACGCGACGACCGCCGGTCGCGAGGGCACCTGACGTACTGATGGGCCCTGACGTTCTGAGGGCCGGACGCTCGGAGGGCCGGACACTCGGAGGGCCGGACGCGAAGACTCGGATGCGCGGCCCCCGACGGACCGCCCGACCTCCTTCGACCCGCGCGCGAGGGTCGGGGTGCGGCCCGTCCCCCGTCTCTGCGTCCCCGCGTCTCCACGCCGGTCCTACGCACCCGAGCCCGCATCGCGGACCAGGTTCCCGAGCGGGGGCCCGACGGACTACCGGTTGCCCGCGCGCTCCGCGCCGTGCGCGGCGCAGCGCTGGACCACCGCCGAAGGATCGATCCCCGCACCGCGCAGGATCTCCGCCGCACGGGAGTCCGGGACCGTGGCCAGCTCGCGCAGCAGATCGAGCACCGACCCGCCGCCGCCCCTGGCCGCACGCCCGAGCGCGCCCGCGGCGGTCGCGCTCCAGGCCAACCCCGCCGAACGCTCCCGCTCGCGGTCGGCGACCCCCTCACCGAAGCGCCACAGGCGCCCGAAGCCGATGCTGCGCTGGACCAGATACCCCATCAGGCGCGTCGCCTGCATCGGCAGTGGAGCGGCGACGCCGAGCGCGGAGTCGTCCGTCTCCAGCAGCGCGTGCAGCAGGTGGCCGGTGTCGACCTCCGGATCCCCGGCGCGCAGCGCGCGCCGTCGAGCGCGCGCGGCGACCACGGCGAGCATGCCGACGAGGGCGGGTTCCTCCCGATGCGCGGACGCCGACGTCGCGGCGACGCGGAGGGGTTCTGGACGCAAAAGGTCTCCACCACAAGGTCGAGCGGAAGGAGGACACGGCCCGGCGACGGGCCTGGAACGGCCGGGACGGGCCGTTGCAGCAGTTGGTGCGCAGGGCGGGTCGGACCCAGCGATCCGGCGGACGGCGGGATCCGAAGCGTGGTCCGGTGAGGGGCCGCCCGGGAAGTGTGCTGCGCAGGGTGACCATTCGTCAACCCACAGATACGATCTTCCCATCGCCCCGCCGGGCTGTCGCGCCACCCCGCGCGCCACCCCGCGCGCCACCCCGCGGTTGACCAGCGTCGGCGCTCGGGGCGTGCGGGGCGCGTGCCATGGGCGCGCGGACGCGTCCGCAGGCGTGCACTCCTCGGTGGCAATCCCGCTCGGCTGTTCGGCTGCAACCTCCACGGCCTCCGGACCGTCGAACACTTCACGGGGTCATCACCCGTCACGCGCACAACCGGCAAGCCAGCGATCCAGCGATCCACAGGAGCCGTCAGCTGACCACTCTCCCCCCGCCCGCCAAGCCGCTGCTCTACCTCGACGTGGACGGCGTGCTGAACCCCGTCTGCCCGCACCCGGCCAGCGGCTACACCCGGCATCGGCTGCTCCGCAGCGAGGTGCTGCTCAGCCCGGCGCACGGCGCGTGGCTGCGGGAGCTGTCGGAGGTCTACGAGTTGGCCTGGGCGAGCACCTGGGAAGCCTGGGCCAACCAGTGCATCGCGCCGCTCCTCGGGATCCCCGATCTGCCGTGGGTCGCCTGCGGGGGCGCGAAATCCGCCGCGCCGGACGGGGACTTCGCCCCGATCGTGCGGCACGCGGCGGGACGGCCGTTCGCCTGGGTGGACGACCTGATCCCGCCGCGCCTGCTGCGCCGCTACGCGGACCGCAGCGATGTGCTGCTGTTGCCGGTCGAGCCGGGGCAGGGCCTGCGCCGCCGCCACGTCGACCGGTTGCTGTCACGGCCACCACGGGCCGCGCGCGTCAGCTCCGGTCCTCCGGGGTCGCGTCCGTCGGAGCCTGCTCCGAGTCCGCGTCGGCCAGGATGAGGTAGAGCCGCTTGCGCGTGTCCGCGAGGACGGCGAGCGCCTTGGCGCGCTGCTCGGGCGTCCCGGTCATCACGACCTGGCGCACGGCGTCCTTGACGGCGCCGCCGGCCCGGCCGAACTCCCGGACGGCCTCCCAGTGTTCGCCCTGTCCGGCCTCCTCCCAGGGGGCCTCCGAGCCCTGCTCGGCCTCGGCCCGCCCGGTCTCGGTGAGCGAGAACAGCTTCTTGCCGCCGCTCTCCTGACTGGTGATCAGGCCCTCCTCGTCGAGCATCTGCAGCGTGGGGTAGACCGAACCGGGGCTCGGCCGCCAGCTGCCGCCGGAGCGCTCCGCGATCTCGCGGATCATCTCGTAGCCGTGCATCGGGCGCTCCTTGAGCAGCGCGAGCAGCGACGCCCGCACATCCCCACGCCGCGCCCGGCCACCGGGACCGCGTCCCCTGCCGCCACGGCCCTTGTGCCCCCACGGCCCGAACGGCGGCGGCCCGAACGGCCCCGGCCCCCCGAACCCGGGCGGCCCGAACTCGCCGAAGGCGGGTCGGCCGGGGGTCCTTGCGTTGTTGTTCCTCGGATCGAAGTGGTGTCGGGTTCGCATGATCGAACTCCTTCTTTGAGACATGAATGACTGACATCACCGACAGTCTTGCGACTGTCTCGATGCATCAACGATATATCGGTAACTGTCGCAGGGCAAGGCCCTCCGAGGTTCGGCCACCACCACCCCTGCCCACCCCTCGGGGCTAGAACGGGCCCAGGTGCGGGTAGGCCGGGAGGCCGTCGTAGACGGCACGGAGCCAGGGGCTGCGCACGGCCGGGAGACGGGCGAGGGTGTGCCGGAAGACGCCCCAGGCCGGTCGGAAGAGCGAGCGGGGGTGGAGCGGAAGCGGGTCGTCGCGCTGGACGCCGGGCGGCAGGCCGCCCGTGACCGGGAGGCGCGAGAGGTCCCGCGCGAAGGCGAGGTGGAGCCAGACCTCGGCGGCGAGGGGAACCGTCGCGACGCGAGAGCCTGCACCCGGTGGGGACCAGGTGCGGCCGGTCTGGGGGTGGCGCGGGACGAGGAGGATGTCCGCCTGCGCATCAGGGACGCCCGGCCCGCCCAGCGCGACGGTTCGCGTCGCCGAAGCGGCTCTCGAACCGGCTGCCGAAGCGCCTGCCGGACCGGCCGCCCGGCCGACCGCACGGCCGGCCGGCAGGAGCCGATCGCAGGCGCGCCCGAAGCACGTGGTGAGAAGGCCCGGGGGAAGGGACACGAGCGCACCCGCCGAGGCCGCGAAAAGGTGGGCCAGCGACGCGCCGACCGCCGCCTCCCACCGGCCGTCCCAGTAGCCCGACGCGTCGAGCGGCGGCACGTCCGCGTACTCGTCCCGCAGGAAGTCCCACGGTACCGGCCGAGGTTCCAAGCCCCGGCCCGGCCCCGCCACGCGTCGCACCGCGGAGGGTCGGAGTCGGACCTCCTGCCAGTACGAGCAGTCGTCGACACGTACGGCGACGGGGAGGCCGCAGGCCGCGCACGCGAGGTTGGGGCCGTCGTAGTCCGCCAGGCCGAGGCAGTAGCCGTCGAGGCGGTCGGGGATGAAGACCGTGCCCCGCGTGTCCCCCGGCGCGAGGACGACCGCGCCGGGTTCGCCGCAGGACAGCCGGGCGACCGGTGCGAAGACGCCGCGCTCGGCCGCCTCCGCCTCCCCGATCTCGTCCCAACTGCGCCACGGCTGCCCGGACGGCTCGGGATCGACGGCGTAGGTGCCCGCGCCCATCAGCGGCGGCAGGAAGTCGTGTTGATGCATGTGGTGTGCGTGGTCGGGCAGCGCGACCCGCGAGACCGGCGCGGTCAACGCCGCCCCGCACCCCGCACAGACGAAGACCTCGGTGATGCACCCTCCCTGGCTGACCCGTCAGTCAGGGCGACTGACGAGGCGTTCGATCAGAGGCCTCTGATGATGGGGAGGCGGCCGATGTCCGCGCCAGTGCATTTCGCACGGCGTCAGCTCAGCGGCGGCCCGACGGGGGCGCCGCAGGAGGAGCGGACGACGAGCTCCGGGGGGAGCAGGCGGGACTCGGCCGATCCCCCGGCGAGAGTGCGCAGCAGTTCGCGGACCGCGACGCGTCCCTGCTCGGCCATCGGGGAACGGACGGTCGTCAGCGCCACCGGCAGCTCCGCGGCGACGGGCATGTCGTTGTAGCCGATCAGGGCCAGGTCCTCGCCCAGGCGCAGGCCGAGGTCGCGGGCCGCGCCCATCGCGCCGATGGCGGCGAGGTCGTTGACGGCGAAGAGGGCGGTGGGCCGCGGACCGGGCCCGCCGAGGAGGGCGGTCGCGGCCTCGCGGCCGCCCGCGGTGTCGAAGCGGCAGTGGTGGACGCGGTGGGCGGGCAGGGGCAGGCCGGCCTCCCGGTAGCGCTCGGCGAAGCCGAGCGCGCGGTCCGCGCCGGTGCTGGCGAAGGACTCGCCGGCCACGACCGCCACCTCGCGGTGGCCGAGCGCCAGCAGCCGCTCGGCGGCGAGCCGGCCGCCGAGGTGGTCGTCGCAGGTGACGGCCGGGTGCTCGGGACCGGCATGGCGGTTGACCAGGACGTAGGGGGTGCCGTGCAGCTTCGGGTGGTCCAGGGCCGCGCCGTCGAGGTGCGCGTCGCCGATGATCACGCCGTCGACCCGCCGCCCCAGCACCATCGCGATGCGCTGGCGTTGGGTGGCGGGATCGTCGTGGGTGTTGGTGACGAAGACGGACAGGCCGTGCTCGGTCGCCTCCTCCTCGATGCCCTCGTAGATGGTGGCGACGACGATCTCCGACAGACGCGGGAAGAGCACCCCCAGGAGGTTGCTGCGCCGGGTCCGGAGGCTGGCGGCGTACGGGTCTGGGCGGTAGCCGAGGCGGTCGGCCAGCTCGCGGATGCGCTGCGCGGTCTGCGGCGCCGCCGCGGGCCTGGCGCCCGCCCCGGTCGAGCCGTTGAGCACCCGGGAGACGGTCGAGACGTGCAGGCCCAGCTCCCGGGCGAGGTCCTGCAGCGTCACCGGAGCCGGAGCCGGAGCCGGAGTCGGGGTGGTCGGGGTCGGAGCCGGAGCCGGGGTCGGGGTCGGAGCCGCGCCGCCACGTTCGTCCGCCATCCGCGTCGCCCACCCTCGTCGTCGTCACCGGAACCGGTCGGCGCGTGCCCGCACAGAGGCGACAGCCCGGCCGTGACGCATTCTCTCGCGGGCGACGACGGCGGCGCACGACGCAGTCGTGATCCGAACAGCCGCGCCGGCTCCACTCGATAGGCTCCCGACATGCGAATCAGGATCATCGACGCGTTCACCGACGTCCCCTTCGCGGGCAATCCCGCCGCCGTCTGCCTGCTGCCGGAGGGGCCCTGGCCGGACGAGGGCTGGATGGCGCGCCTCGGCGCGGAGATGAACCTGTCGGAGACCGCGTTCGTGCGCCCCGTCGAACCCGGCCGATGGGCGATCCGCTGGTTCACGCCCGCCGTCGAGGTGGACCTCTGCGGGCATGCGACGCTGGCCGCCGCGCACGCGCTGGCGGCCGACGGGCTGGTCGCAGCGGGCGGGGAGGCGGTGTTCGACTCCAACAGCGGTCCGCTGCGCGCGCGGACCGGCGAGGACGGGCGCATCACGCTGGACTTCCCCGCCAACCCGCCCAAGCCCGGCACGGCCCCCGACGCGCTCGCGGAGGCGCTCGGCTCGGACGCGTGGATCGGCGTGTGGGAGACCGGCGCGCTGGGCGATCTGATGCTGGAGTTCATCGACGAGGGCTCGGTGCGCGCCCTGCGCCCCGACCACACCCGGCTCGCGGCCCTGGTCGACGTCGGCATCCCGCGCGGCGTGATCGTCACCGCCCGCGCCGACGATCCCGAGGCGAGCGGCTACGACTTCGTCTCCCGCTGGTTCGGCACGGGCGTCGACGTCGGCGAGGACCCGGTGACCGGCAGCGCGCACACCGCGCTCACGCCGCTGTGGGCGGCGCACCTGAACCGGGACACCCTCGTGGGCCGTCAGGTGTCCCGGCGTGGCGGGACGATCGGGCTGCACCTGGAGGGCGACCGCGTGCTGCTCACCGGCAGGGCGGTGACCGTGCTCGACGGCACGCTGAGCGAGGCCGCCGCCCGCCCCTGACGCACGCCGCGCCGGCGCACCTCAGGTCCCGGCGGGTCGGGCCACCTCCGGTCGGGCCATGCCAGGTCAGGCCATGCCAGGCCGGGTCACGTCAGGCCGGGTCACGTCAGGTCGGCAGCCAGTTGACGTGACCCGCCAGCAGCACGAAGCCGACGAAGGCGACCGTGTCGATCAGCGTGTGCGCCACGGCCAGCGGCGCGACGCGGCCCCAGCGCCGGTACAGGTAGCAGAAGATGACGCCCATCACCACGTTGCCGACGAAGCCGCCGACGCCCTGGTAGAGGTGGTAGGAGCCGCGCAGCAGCGCGCTGGCGGCGACCATGGCCGGCCAGGACCAGCCCAGCTGCTTCAGCCGGCGCAGCGTGTAGCCGACCACGATGACCTCCTCGACCACGGCGTTCTGCGCGGCGGAGAGGATCAGCACGGGGATGCGCCACCAGACGTCCGGCAGCCCGCTCGGCACGACGGTGAGGTTCGCGCCGGAGGCGCGCGCCCCCAGGTAGAGGGCGAGTCCGGAGCCGCCGATGACGGCGGCGACGACCACGCCCTTGCCGAAGTCGCTCCACTTGCGCGTGAGGTCGAAGCCGAAGGCGCGCAGCGACGAGCCCTCCCGCAGCAGCAGGTAGGCGACGAGGAAGACCGGCACCAGCGCGGTGGCGATGTCGAACAGGTGCCAGGTGAGGTCCAGCCACGGGCGGCCGGGCGTGATGGAGCCGTTCAGGGTCGCCTGCTGCGACTCGAGCGACTTGTGCGCGGTCAGCGAACCCACGAAGCTGATCACCGCGGAGACGCCGCTCGCGCCGAGCGAGAGGCCCAGGACGATCAGCAGTTCCTGACCGAGCAGGCGGCGGGTCAGTCTGACCGGCTGCGGGAGAGTGGGGAGCGTCTCGGTGCTGCTCACGGGATGACTCCGGCGACGATGATGGCGGATGACGGCGATGATCGGGTGGGGTTGGCCCGATCATCGCACAGCGTGCTGTGTCAGCCGCCGCCTCTCACCATCACCTCACCTGCCACAGTCGCCCCGCCCGCGGTCACCCCGCCCTCGGTCACCCCGCCGCAGCCCCCTCACCGCAGCGGCCAGGTGTGCACGGGCTCCCCCGACCGCGACAGCTCCATGTAGCGACGCGTCATCGCCTCCAGGGCCGGCCCGCGATCGAGACCCCGCCTCGCCATGCCGTCGTGGAAGACCGCGCTCTGCCATGCCGCGCCGTTGATCCCGGTGCGGCAGCGGCCCTCGATGATGCCGAGGTACCGGTCCCGGTCGACCGGGTCGACACCCCAGGCGTCAAGGCCTTGATAAGCCATCGGCAACAGCTCCCGCTGGACCAGCTCCCGTGCCGGGACCCGCACCAGGCCCCCGCCGCGGCGTCCGCCGCCGCGCGGCCACCACAGCTCGGCGTCGATGCCGTGCCGGGCTCCGGCGTGGAAGTTCTCCGTCGCCAGCTCGAACGACATCCGCTGCCAGACCGGTCGCGGCTGGTCGGCGAGGGTGCGCACCAGGCCGTAGTAGAAGGCCGCGTTGGCGAGCGTGTCCACCACCGTCGGACCGGCGGGCAGGGAGCGGTTCTCCACCCGCAGGTGCGGCACGCCGTCGGCGACGTCGTAGACGGGGCGGTTCCAGCGGTAGATCGTCCCGTTGTGCAGCCGCAGCTCACGCAGGGCCGGGACGCCGCCCGCGGCGAGCGTCTTGAGCGGGTCCTCCTCGTCGCAGATCGGGAGCAGCGAGGGGAAGTAGCGCAGGTTCTCCTCGAACAGGTCCGTGACGGAGTCGATCCACCGCTCGCCGAACCAGGTGATCGGCCGCACGCCCTGCGCTTTGAGCTCGGCAGGACGGGTGTCGCAGGCCTGCTCGAACAGGACCGGGCGGGTCTCGCGCCACAGCTCGCGTCCGAACAGGAACGGCGCGTTCGCCCCGAGCGCCAGCTGCGCGCCGGTCAGCGCCTGCGCCGCGTTCCACAGCTTGGCGAAGCGCCGCGGCGTCACCTGGAGGTGCAGTTGGAGCGAGGTGCAGGCCGCCTCGGCGACGATGGAGACCGCGTCGACGCGCAGTCTCTCGACGCCCTCGATGTCGAGGCTGATGTCCTCGCCGCGCGCGGCGAGGATCCGGTCGTTCAGCAGCCGGTAGCGGTCACCTGCGGAGATGTTGTCCAGGACGGCGTGGTCGACGGTCAGCGTCGGCAGGATGCCGACCGTGACGATCCGGGCTCCGGCCCGCTGGGCGCGCCGGTCCGCGTAGGCGAGGCCGACGGCGAGCTCCTCGCGCAGTTCCTCGAAGACGCGCCCGCCGAGCCGGTGCGGGGCGATGTTGACCTCGATGTTGAACTGACCGAGCTCGGTCTGGAAGTCCCCACTCGCGATCTCCTCCAGGACGGCCTCGTTGCGCATGGCGGGGAGCCCCGCCTCGTCGGCGAGGTTGATCTCGATCTCCAGGCCCATCATCGCCCGGGGCCGGTCGAAGCGCTCCTCGGCGAGGAGTCTCTCCAACGCGTCCACGCACTGGCGCAGTTTGTGCCGGTAGAGCTGACGGTCTGCCAGGTCTGAGCCGGCGACGACCACCTTCTCCCCCATGGGCGCCCATCCCTCCCTCGATCGGCGGTATCGGGGAGCATGCCCCGAAGGGGTGATCGACAGTCCGACCATCTGCGCGAAAAGGCATGTGCCAAAACGGCGCCTGGTACACGAACTGCCCGAAATCTCCCTTGCGGGCGTGCACGCAGCGTAGTAGAAGAGTCACGCCGTGCACCCGTTCATATAGAATCGCGAGATACAGGTACGCATGGCCCGACGCCGCCGGGACGCCCGGCCCCAGAGGCCTGCCCTGCCTCACGATCTGCTGTCACCCGCACCGCGCGGGCCCTCAGCCTGCGCGCTGCGTCTCGCTCCGCACGCTCATCCCCGTCCCGCCTGTCTCTGCTGCCACGAGAGGCGAACCGACATGTCCCTGCAGCTGCCCCAGCCGCCCGCCGCCGCCCTGCGCGCCGTCCTCGACGCCCTGGACGACCCGGACGCCCCCGGCGCCCTGCCCGTCCGCTCCTCGGCGATGCGACGCTGCATCGGACCGCTCACCCCCGCTCTGCCGCTCCCGCTCCATCTTCTCGACCCGATGTCGGCTCCGACTCGGGGCGACGCCGTGGCTCAGTTGAGCGCCGCGCGCCGCACCGGCTGGCGCTTCCTGATCCAGGACGGCGAGGAGGTGGTCGCCGCGGCCGTCACCCTCGAACGCGGCCCCGACGAGCCGGGCACGGGCGAGCCGCACGTCTTCTCGCACTTCGCCGAGGGGCCCTACCCGGCGGCGACGCTCCGCGCGCTGCAGCAGGCCCGCCTGCACACGGCCGGCACCCTGACCACCTACATGCCGCGGCTGCTGTCGGTGCCGGCGCACTACATGACGGCCCTGTGGCTGCACCCCGTGCTCAGCGCCGCACCGACGCCGGACCTGCTGATCCCGTTGGTCCCGGCGCCGCTCGGGGTCACCGCGCACATCCCCCACCACGCGGAGGAGCTGCTCGCGCTGCTCGCGCTGACCGGCGGCGAGCCGGGCGAGTCCAAGGCGAAGGCCGGGAAGGGTCCCGGAACAGCAGCACTGCTCACCAGTACACGCTGACCCGGCGGCACCCCCTGGCACCACCCGTTGTGACCACTTGGCACATGGTCACAACGGGTGGTTTCTGCTGTTCGGGCTCGTTCGGACGTGACGCATGTCACCAAATGGCTGCGGTTCGGTCTCGGGACGCGGAGACTGTGAACCAGCGGAACAAGCCGAACGTCTTACCCGGCGAGAAGGCACTTCACACCTCCGCGTCCGCAACCGCGGCTCTGGTTTCCGAAACGAGGGTACGAGCTATGTGCCAGCACCGTCCTGAGTGCCCGTCCGCCGACTCGCCGGACCGCGAAGCGGCCGTGATCGTCGCGAGCCACCCGGAGCAGGGGTGGAACCTGTTGTGCAACGGCGTCCTCGTCTTCGAGGACACCGGCGAGATCCTCCCCGACGGGCGCGCGGTCGCGCCCCGGCGGGCACTGGCCGGGGCTGCGTAGTTCCGCACAAGGGCTCGTTGCAACACCGAGGGGCGCGGGGAACTGCGCGACAAGCCACCGATGAGCGGATGGCCCCGATCGAACAGGGCCATCCGCACAGGGTGGGTTGCTCGCGCAGTTCCCCGCGCCCCTTCAGGCGCTACGCGCCTCAGCCCTCGTACTGGTCCATCGGCGGGCAGGTGCACACGAGGTTGCGGTCGCCGAACGCGCCGTCGATGCGGCGGACCGGGGGCCAGTACTTCGTCGTCGGGTTGACGCCCGCCGGGAAGACCGCCTCGGCGCGGGTGTAGGCGTGGTCCCACTCACCCGCGAGCGCCGCCGCGGTGTGCGGGGCGTTGTGCAGCGGGTTGTCCTCCGCCGGCCACTCACCGGAGCCGACCTTGTCAATTTCCGAACGGATGGCGATCATCGCCGCGCAGAAGCGGTCAATTTCGGTCAGATCTTCGCTCTCAGTGGGCTCGATCATCAGCGTGCCGGCCACCGGGAACGACATCGTCGGGGCGTGGAAGCCGTAGTCGATCAGGCGCTTGGCCACGTCGTCCACCGAGACGCCCGCCGACTTCGCCAGCGGCCGCAGGTCGATGATGCACTCGTGCGCGACGAGGCCGCCGGGGCCGGTGAAGAGCACCGGGAAGTACGGGGACAGCCGCTTCGCGATGTAGTTCGCGTTCAGCACCGCCACCTGCGTGGCGCGCTTGAGGCCCTCGCCGCCCATGAGGCGGACGTACGACCACGAGATCGGCAGGATCGCCGCCGAGCCCCACGGCGCGGCCGAGATCGGGCCGACGCCCGTCTCCGGGCCGGCCGTCGGCTGGAGCGGGTGGTTCGGCAGGAACGGCGCGAGGTGCGCGCGGACCGCGACCGGGCCGACGCCCGGGCCGCCGCCGCCGTGCGGGATGCAGAAGGTCTTGTGCAGGTTCAGGTGCGAGACGTCCGCGCCGAACTTGCCCGGCTTGGCGAGGCCCACCAGCGCGTTCAGGTTGGCGCCGTCGACGTAGACCTGACCGCCCGCCTCGTGGACCGCGGCGCAGATGTCGCCGATGTTCTCCTCGTACACGCCGTGCGTGGACGGGTAGGTGACCATGAGCACGGCCAGCGAGTCGCGGTGCTGCTCGATCTTCGCGCGCAGGTCCTCGACGTCGACGTCGCCGTCCGGCAGCGTCTTGACCACGACGACCCGCATGCCCGCCATGACGGCGGAGGCGGCGTTGGTGCCGTGGGCCGAGGAGGGGATCAGGCAGACGTCGCGGCCGGTGTCGCCGTTGGACAGGTGGTAGGCGCGGACGGCCAGCAGGCCGGCCAGCTCGCCCTGGGAACCGGCGTTGGGCTGGATGGAGACCTTGTCGTAGCCGGTGACCTCGGCCAGGCGGTCCTCCAGCTCGTTGATCAGCTGCAGGTAGCCGGCGGCCTGCTCGACCGGGGCGAACGGGTGCACGTTCGCGAACTCCGGCCAGGTGATCGCCTCCATCTCGGTGGTGGCGTTCAGCTTCATGGTGCAGGAGCCGAGCGGGATCATGCCGCGGTCCAGCGCGTAGTCCTTGTCCGCGAGCGAGCGCAGGTAGCGCAGCATCGCGGTCTCGGAGCGGTGCGCGTGGAAGGTGGGGTGCGTCAGGTACTCGTCGGTGCGCAGCAGCGCGTCCGGCAGGGAGGCGCCCGCCTCGGCGTCCAGCGCGTCCACGTCGAGGTCGGCCGGGACGCCGAAGGCGCCCCAGACGGCGGACAGGTCGGCGCGGGCGGTGGTCTCGTCGCAGGCGATGCCGACCAGGTCGGCGCCGTCCTGGCGCAGGTTGACGCCGGCGGCGGCAGCGGCCGCCACGACCTCGGCGGCGCGCCCCGGGACGCGGGCGGTGACGGTGTCGAAGAACGAACCGCTGACGACCTCGACGCCGCCGCGGCGCAGGCCCTCGGCCAGCACGGAGGCGTAGCGGTGGGTGCGCGAGGCGATCTTCGCCAGGCCGTCCGGGCCGTGGTAGACGGCGTACATGGAGGCCATGACGGCCAGCAGCACCTGGGCGGTGCAGATGTTGGAGGTGGCCTTCTCGCGGCGGATGTGCTGCTCGCGGGTCTGCAGGGCCAGGCGGTAGGCGCGGTTGCCGTCGGCGTCGACGGAGACGCCGACCAGGCGGCCCGGCAGGCTGCGGGCGAACTCGGCGCGCACCGACATGTAGCCGGCGTGCGGGCCGCCGAAGCCCATCGGGACGCCGAAGCGCTGGGTGGTGCCGACGGCGATGTCCGCGCCGAGCTCGCCCGGGGACTTCAGCAGCGTCAGCGCCAGCAGGTCGGCCGCGACGGTCACGACCGCGCCGAGCTCCTTGGCCTGCGCGATGACCGGGGCCAGGTCGCGCACGGCGCCGGAGGCGCCCGGGTACTGGAGCAGGACGCCGAAGACGCCGCGCTCGGCGATCTCGGCGGGGATGCCCTCGGAGAGGTCCGCGACGACGGTCTCGATGCCGGTCGGGACGGTACGGGTCTCGATGACCGCGGTGGTCTGCGGCAGGGTGTCGGCGTCGATCACGAAGACGCCGCCCTTGACCTTGCCCATGCGGCGGGCCAGCGCCACGGCCTCCGCCGCCGCGGTGCCCTCGTCGAGCAGCGAGGCGCCGGCGGTGGGCAGGCCGGTCAGGTCGGTGACGACGGTCTGGAAGTTGAGCAGGGCCTCCAGACGGCCCTGGGAGATCTCCGGCTGGTACGGCGTGTACGCGGTGTACCAGGACGGGTTCTCCAGCACGTTGCGCAGGATCACCGGCGGGGTGAAGGTGCCGTAGTAGCCCAGGCCGATCATGGAGCGCAGCACCTGGTTGCGGCCGGCCAGCTCGCGCAGCTCGTCCAGGACCTCCGCCTCGGAGCGCGCGGCCGGGAGGTCCAGCGCGGTCAGGCTGCGGATCGCGTCCGGGACCGCGGCGGCGGTCAGCTCGTCCAGGGAGCCGTAGCCCACCTGCGCCAGCATCTTGGCCTGCGCCTCGGCGGTGGGGCCGATGTGGCGGTTCTCGAAGGGGCTGGCGTTCTCCAGCTCGGAAAGCGAGGACGTCATGGGGAGTCTGGCCTCCTGGTCGGACCGGGTGAGCGCTGCGGGGCGCCCGGGCGGCCTCCCCCTCTGTCATGGAACCTGAGAGCTTCACCGATCCACTCGAGATCGGCTTTCACCGTCGGTGAGCGCCGTCCCGGGGAACCCCGCTGGGTTCCGGTGGCACGGCACTGCTTTCCAGAGTCGACCTCGCCAGTGCGGTACTTCGGCCTGAGAGATTCCGGGGAGGAGTTGCTCCTTCGGCGCCGACGCCCTCTTCGGGGCGATCGGACTCTCCCGCACGTGCTCGACGGTCACCCGCCAGGGTACCAGCGCGGATCAGCCGTCCGACGGGTCCGGGGCAACCCGTACGGCGCAGCGACACACCGAAGGAGTCGCAAGCGTTCGACAAAGGCATCAATGTGCCTTTTCGTATGACTTGAGCACGTTCGTCTTTTGAGCAGACCGGCGCGGCCGATGGAGGAGTGGAACACGTGCAGACCGAGATCGACCCCAGGGATCTGATCGGGCACAAGGCCGTCGACAAGAACGGCGAGAAGATCGGCACGGTGGACGAGGTCTACCTCGACGACGCCACCGGTCAGCCGGAGTGGGCCGCGGTACGCACCGGGCTCTTCGGCCGCGACGCCTTCGTGCCGCTCACGACGAGCGAGTTCGTCTCGGACGAGCTGCGAGTGCCGTACGAGAAGGCACTGGTCAAGGACTCGCCCGACTTCGGGGTGGGCCAGCACCTCTCCCCCGCGCAGGAGCTGCAGCTCTACCGCTACTACGGCCTCGAGGTCCCGACCGGTACCGGCCAGCACGCGGCGGAGCCGGGCGTGAAGGCCGGCGAGAAGGCCGGCTCGAACGGCGCTCCGGCCGCAGGCGCGCCCGGTGCGGCCGGTGCGGCGGCTGGGATGGCGGCCGGCACGGCCGCGGCCGTGCGTCACGACAAGCCGGAGCACGAGAAGCCCGTGGAGCAGACCCTGACCACGCCGACGGTCCAGCCCCTGGCCAACGCCGGGCGCACCTCCTCCTTCCTGACCGGCAGCGCGCCCGATGCCCACGCCTCCCGGCAGCAGCCCGGCATGGCGGGCCCGGCGGCAGCCGCGGCTCCCGCAGCGGCCGCGGTGTCCTCCCCGAGCACGCCGACCGTCCAGTCGCCCAGCCCCCGGACGAGCCCGCAGGCCCAGACCGTCCAGACGCCGACCACCCAGACACCGACCACCCAGACGCCGCCCGCCGCGCCGTTCCCGACCGGCGGCGCGGGGATGGGCGTGGGCATGGGCGCCGTGACGGGCACGGCGGCGACGTCCGCGCCGGAGACGCAGCGCCGCCCCGATCCGCTGACCGATCCGCTGCCGGGTCTCGGCCTCCCGGCCAGCTCGACCGGTTCGAAGAGCCCCGTCCCGGAGCCCCTCGAGATCGTCTGCCGCGAGGAGCGCCTCGACATCTCCACCGAGTGGCACGTCCTCGGCCGGGCGCGACTGCGCAAGTACGTGACGAGCGAGCAGGTCGAGCGGCGGGTGCCGGTCGTGCGGGAGCGCATCCGTGTCGAACGCGTGCCCGTCAGCGCGGAGGAGCGCGCGCAGCTGACGGAGGCGGAGATCGCGGAGAGCGTGGAGGAGGTCACCCTCCACGAGGAGCGGCTGGTGGTGAAGAAGACCGTCGTCCCCGTCGAGCGGATCCGGCTCGTGACCGAGCGCGTCACCGAGGAGGAGGTGGTCCGCGAGCAGCTCCACCGTGAGCACATCCAGGTGCAGGACGGCAGCAAGCCGGCCGGCACCCCGGTCACCCCCGCGAGCGCTCCCGCCAACGGCGGCTACTCGACCGGCACCCCGACCTCGCACACACAGCCCTCGCCCACGCAGCCCGCGCAGGGCGGCCAGTCCCCGACGGGCCAGCTCCGTGCATCCACCCCGATGGGCCCGACCCGCAACTCGGAACTCCCCGGCCACGCCCTCGGCGCCTGAGCCTCCGGCCCGGAAACCGAGGCGCACGCCACGCGCCCACCGTCGCGCCCCCGGCCCCGGCCGGGGGCGCGACGTGCGGCGCCCACACGCCGCCTACACGCCGCCGAGGAGCGGCAGGGCGCTCGCCGTGGCCAGGGCCGGGTCGTCGACCGCGAAGGTGCGGACCCGGCCGACCGGGGAGTTGGGGGTCTCGAAGCGGATCGTGACGCGGCCGACGCCGCTGCCCTGGACCCAGCCGTGCCCGAACTCCGTGTGTGCCACGTCCTGACCCGGCGCCCAGCGCCGGGCCTTGAGCTCGCCGCCCGGATGGAAGGCACGCGGTCCGGCCGGGCCGCCGTACGCCGCGTCCTCGCCTGTCCCGTCCTCGACGCCCGCGACGCCCCCGACGTCCCCGACGCCCTCGGCAGCGGCGGCATCGGCAGCGGACTCGTCCGCCGCGTCCTCCTCCAGGCCCTCCCGGAGGGCCTGCGCGAAGAGGTCCTCCTGGGTCCAGTCGGCGAGCCCCGTCACGCCGACGCCGAGCAGCCGGATGCCGCCCAGCAGCTCCACGGAGTCCAGCAGACGGCGGGCCATCTGCGCGATGACCAGCGGATCGTCCGTCGGCGCGGGAAGCGTCTCGCTGCGGGTCAGCGTGCTGAAGTCGAAACGGCGGATCTTGACCACGACCGTCCGGCCCGAGCGGCCGGCCGCCCGCAGGCGACGCACACAGCGGTCGGCGAGCCGCTCCAGCTCGGTGACGATGTGATCCCTGTCGAGCAGGTCCACCTCGAAGGTGTCCTCCACGGAGACCGACTTGGCGTCCCGCTCCGCGACCACCGGCCGGTCGTCGAGCCCGAGCGCCAGCGCGTGCACGCCCGCACCGTGCGCGCGGCCGAGCAGGTGCACCAGCTCCTCCTGCGGGAGAGCGGCGACCTCCCGGATCTGCGTCAGCCCGGCGCGCCGCAGCGTCTCCTCCGTGGCGGGGCCGACGCCGGGCAGCGCGCGGACGGAGAGGGAGTCGAGCACCTCGCGCTCGCGTCCGGCCTCGATCAGCACCAGACCGTCCGGCTTGGCCTGCTCGGAGGCGATCTTGGCGAGGAACTTCGTCGTCGACAGGCCCACCGAGCCGGTGAGACCGACCTTGCTGCGGATGTCCTCCCGGAGGTCCTCCCCCACCGCGCGCGCCAGCTCGGCGCCCTCCGTCGCCAGCGCCTCCCCGTAGGGGCCGGCCGCGAGGTCGACGAAGGCCTCGTCCAGGCTCAGCGGCTCGACCAGCGGGGACAGCTCCCGCAGCAGCGCCATGACCTCGTCGCTGACCTGCCGGTACAGCTCGAAGCGCGGGATCAGGTAGGCGGCGTTGGGCGCCAGCCGACGCGCCTGTGCCATCGCCATCGCCGAGTGCACCCCGAAGCGCCGCGCCTCGTACGAGGCGGTGGAAACGACGCCCCGCGCGCCCAGCCCGCCGACGATCACCGGCTTTCCGCGCAGGCTCGGCTTGGACGCCTGCTCCACCGAGGCGAAGAAGGCGTCCATGTCGAGATGCAGGATCGACGGAACGGGACGCATAGCCTGATCATCGCGCACAGGTACGACAACGCCGCCGCGCCGCTCGCGCCCGGGTCTCAGCGCGCCGCGGCCTCCGCGGCGGCGAGTGAGGTCTCCTTGGGGCCGAGCAGGTGCGGATTCGGGTCGAACAGCTCGTCCAGCAGCACGGCCTTGTCCATGGAGGCGACCTCCCGGGCCACCCCGGCCTGCCAGGTCACGTCGTGCGGTTCGTCGACGCCGACGCCGTAGGAGTCGATGCCCGCCGCCTCGCACAGCGCGACCGCGCGGCGGATCGCGTAGCCCTGGTTGACCAGCACGGCCCGGGTGACGCCGAAGATGCGGCTGGCCCGGCTGCACGAGTCCCAGGTGTTGAAGCCGGCGTAGTCCCGCACGATCACGTCCGCGGGCACCCCCTGCTGGACGAGGTAGTCGCGCATCGCGTCGGGCTCGTCGTAGCTGACGCGGCTGTTGTCGCCGGTCACCAGCACCGCGCGGACGCGGCCCTCACGGTAGAGCGCGAGCGCCGCGTCGAGCCGGTGCCGCAGGTAGGGGGACGGCTTGCCGCCGTCGAGGCCGGCGCCGAAGACCATCACGACGGGCTCCGCAGGCGCGTCCGCGACGGTCCGCAGCCTCGGGCTGCCCTGGAACCAGACGACCGCCGTCGGCACCAGCACCGCCAGCGCGGCAGCGCACAGCAGCTGGAACCCCCTGCGCTGGGTCCTCCTCTCCCGCCAGCGCACCGGGCGCAACCTGACCCACCGGCGCAACCGTGGCAGCCCCGCCCGCATACGTCCCCCACCCGTCGTCGACCGTTTCGCTCTTCGACGGAGCGGACGCGCGGCTCAGACCGCGCGGTTGCGGCGCCGCGCGAGTTCGTCGGCCGGGTCGAAGCCGAGGACGTTCTCGCCGGTGTCGGCGCGTTCGCCGTGCAGGCGACTGAGCGAGGACTCCACCTCGCGCGCCACCGCGCCGACGGAGATGCCGAAGATTCCCTGCCCGCGCTGGAGCAGCTCGACGACCTGGTGCGCGGAGCTGCACTCGTAGACCGTCGCGCCGTCGCTCATGAGCGTGATGCCGGGCAGCGCCTCCTCCGGCCGCTGGGCCAGATGGTCGACGGCCGTCCGGATGCTCTGCAGCGAGACGCCCGCGTCCAGCAGCCGCTTGACCACCTTGAGCACGAGGATGTCGCGGACCGCGTAGAGCCGCTGCGTCCCGGAGCCCTGGGCCGGACGGACGCTGGGCTCGACCAGGCCGGTGCGGGCCCAGTAGTCCAGCTGCCGGTAGGTGATCCCCGCCGCGGCGCAGGCCGTCGGTCCTCGGTAGCCGATCAGCTCCGGGCTGGGCAGCACGTCGTCCTGGGGGTCCGCCGGCATGGGCACCATCGGCATGCCCTCCCACCCGGACCGCGCCGCACGCGGCAGCGTCCGGACCGGGGTATGGATGGGGCATGAGCCGCTTGTGGCTGTTCTGTCACCCGTGCTGCTCAACACGACCCTCCGTCCTGTCGACTCCGGAACCGCCGCGGCGGGGGTGCGGGGTGGCACACCCGGGACGTTCACAGTCGAAGGTAGGCAGTAGGCAAGAGCGCGTCAACGATCGCCACGCTCGGCATGGCGGGTGACGTCAGCCTCGCGGGTGGTTTTGCGTGTCCCCGACCGGGGTATTTCCGCTCGAATGGAGCGGCTCAAACGCTCCCCTTACCGCCGTTGTTGAGAGCTCACTGAGAGCCCGAGCTGCCGAAATCCTCCGGGGAGATCTGGTCGAGGAACTCGCGGAACCGCTCGACCTCGTCCTCCTGCTCGTCGGGGATGGCGATGCCGGCCTCGTCGAGCACGTCGTCCGCGCCGTAGATCGGCGTGCCCGTGCGCAGCGCCAGCGCTATCGCGTCCGACGGACGCGCGCTCACCTCGACGCCGCTGGCGAAGACCAGCTCCGCGTAGAACACGCCCTCGCGCAGGTCGGTGATCCGCACGGCGGTGAGCCGCTGTCCGACCGCTTCCAGCACGTTGCGGAAGAGGTCGTGCGTGAGCGGACGCACGGGCGTCATGCCCTGCTGCGCGAAGGCGATGGCAGTGGCCTCGCCGGGCCCGATCCAGATGGGCAGGTAGCGGTCCCCACCGACCTCGCGCAGCAGCACGATCGGCTGGTTCGACGGCATCTCCACCCGGACGCCCACGACGTCTAGCTCGTTCACAATGCAACCCTAGGGCGCGCTGGGCCGATAGGCCAGTTGCTCCTTGGATCGCGGACGTAAGCGAGAAGTTGCACTTCGCTAGGGCCGGGCTCGCAGCCCCGCCTGCACGAGTGCGGCGTGCAGCCGCACCGAGAGGTTCGCCAGCTCCCGCGCCATCGCCGCGGCGTGCGCGCGCGTCTGCGGATTGCGGTGCCGACGCAGCGGGGCGACGATCTGCTCGACCAGGCCGATCTCGCGGTCCGCGGCGGCCTTCACCGCGCGCAGGTGCCTCGGCTCCAGGCCGAAGCGCCCCAACTCCGCGACAAGACGCGCCACTTGCAGCATCTCCCCGTCGAAGCCGCCATCCGCGTCCGCGGTGACCAGCCCGTAGGACTCCCATTCGGCCAGCTGCTGCTCGCTGATCCCGGCGGCGGCCAACAGCTCGGCGCGCCCCAGCCGGGGACCCGAGGCCGAGGGGCCGGGCGTGATCACCGCGTCCTGCGGCTCCTCCCCCGGGCCGGCGGGCCCGGGGAGCGCGGGCGGGTTCTCGCCGCGGTCGAGCGCGGCCAGGTGCTCGCGGATGACGCGCAGCGGCAGGTAGTGGTCGCGCTGCATGCGCAGCACGTACGCCAGCCGCTCCACGTCCGCGGCGCTGAACTTGCGGTACCCCGAGGGCGTCCGCTGCGGCTCGACCAGCCGCTCCGCCTCCAGGAAACGGATCTTGGAGATGGTGACCTCGGGGAACTCCGCCTGCAGCTCGGTCAGAACCGCGCCGATGCTGAGCAGTTGCGGCCGCACGGCGACCGCTCCGGCCCGACGGCCGGTGGGGACGAAGGGCGCCACCGCCCCCGGGGTACCGCTGTCAGCTTGCACGACGGTTGCTCACTCCTCCCAGGGGCGGGGCACCGCGTCTCAGTACCCCGGGCGGGCGGCGAAGAAGACCAGCCGGTACTTCCCGATCTGCACCTCGTCGCCGGTGTTCAGCGGCACCTCGTCGATCTGCTCGCGGTTGACGTAGGTACCGTTCAGGCTGCCGACGTCGGCCACGGTGAACGCACCGCCCTGGTGGCGCCGGAACTCCACGTGGCGCCGGGAGACGGTGATGTCGTCGAGGAAGATGTCGCTCTCCGGGTGGCGACCGGCCGTGGTCAGGTCGGTGTCCAGCAGGAACCGGCTGCCCGAGTTCGGGCCCCGGCGCACCACGAGCAGGGCCGAGCCCGGCGGCAGCGCGTCGACGGCGGCCTGCGCCTCCGGCGACAGACCGGGGACCTGCGTGGGCGCCTCGGGCTCGTAGGCCTCCAGACCCGAGATCGAGATCGTGGACGTGGTCTCCGAGGGACGCTCGGCCCCGCCCACGCGGGCCCGCAGCGGGGCGCCGCAGTTGGAGCAGAAGCGGGCGGACTCGGGGTTGTTGTATCCGCATCGGGTGCACAACGTCACGCCTGCGGCCTCCTGTCGCGGATCGCCTGACTGGCCTTGGGAATACGGATCGGCCGCAAACCCTCCACCTGAGCTTGAGGGTACCGGCTGGGAGGCTATGGGCCCGCCACTCGGCACGCCCGCGTGTCGGCCGTCCTCGTCACGGAAGAGCGGCCGTTCGGCGGCCGGCGTGTAGCTGTCGGCCTCGGGGGCACGCATGCCCGGGACACCGGCCCCGTACTCGGCGTCCGCCCGGCGGTGGCGGGCGGTGGGCGCCTCGACCGCGGCACCCTCACGGGACTTCCGGCCGAACAGCTTCGAGAACAGACTCACGGGCGATACCCCTTGCGTGACACGGACCCGCCCGTGGGGCGAGGTGGAGCCATCGTGGACAGGACTGGTGCGACTGGTGCGGACGGAACTTGTGACGCGGGAGCGGCAGGATCTGGTCGGAACGTGAACGTCATGGATGCGTCGTGTGAGCGTAGTCGGGCGTGCTCAAAGGGATCAAGGCAGTCACGTCCAGCGACTGAGAACGCTTCACCGTCGCCGACCCCTTCTCACTGGCGACGGACTGCACCACACCCCCCGGGATGTTGAGCGCTGTGTCGAGGTCCTGCGGGTTGCCGATGGCCGTGAAGACGTACGGCTCGGAGACGGTCGTGCCGCTGATCGTGACCGTGCCCCGGTTCGCATCCGAGAACCAGGTACCCGCCACCACCCGGACATTGTTGATCTGTACCGCCTCCGCCCCTGCCGCGCGCAGCTCCTCCAGCGTGTTGAGCAGCATAGCCGCCTGGACGTTCCCGCCCGGGTCCTTGATGGTGAGCGTCACCCCCGGACCTGTCGCGGCGACCGTCCCGGCGAGCACGCCCAGCTGCTGCTCCTTCTGCTGGATCTGAGCCTGCGCCTCCTTCGCCTGGTTCGAGCTGGTCTGCAACTGGGTCAACGACTGCTGCAGCTGTGTGCGTTCCTGATCCAGGCGCTGCTGCCGGGCGTCGACCTCGTCGAGGATGCGGACCAGGTCGTCCTGGCGGGCGCCGCGCAGCTGGTTCTCGGTGGTGTTGGCGCGCACCTGGAACGCGACGCCCAGGCCGAGGGCGAACAGCAGCAGCGCGACGACCAACTGGGCCCGGTTGAGCCGCGGCGGCCACAGTGCGGCAGCGAGGCGCTGGCGTCCGGTGAGCTCGGGTCCCGGCTCGGTCCTGGGCGACGGCTCGACGGACTCCTCGGGCCCCTCGGACTCGTCGGACTCGTCGGACTCGTCGGGCCGCTCGGACCCCTCGGACCCCAGCGACTCCCCGACACCGCCGGGCGCCGCGCCCCGGTCCGCCCCCTCCGCGCCCGCCCCCGGTTCGAGCGCACGCTCGGGCTCCCGGTCCTCCGGGACCCGGGGTGCCTCGTCGCTGCTCACCGCGCCGCTCCTGCCGCTCGTATACCTGCCTGCCGACCTGTGCCGATCATCCTGCCATCCGTACTACCCCGGTATTCGGTCACTGCACTCCGGTTCTGTCACAGAACGTCACGGACGCTCCTCCCGCGCCTACGCCCGGAAGAGATGGCGTCGGATCGCGGCCGCGTTGGAGAAGATCCGGATACCGAGGACGACGATCACGCCCGTCGACAGCTGCGAACCGACGCCGAGCTGGTCGCCCAGGAAGACGATCAGCGCCGCCACGACGACGTTGGACAGGAAGGAGACCACGAACACCTTGTCGGAGAAGATCCCGTCCAGCATCGCGCGCACCCCGCCGAAGACCGCGTCGAGCGCGGCCACGATGGCGATGGGCAGGTACGGAACCCAGGCAGCGGGGATGTCCGGCTGTACGAACAGCCCGACGACGACTCCGAGCACCAGCCCGAGTACGGCGATCACGGTCGCTTGGTCCCTTCCGACGGAGACGGGTGAGCGTTGAGCAGCGGGCCGACAGTCGCGGCCGGCAGCGAGAGACCGCCCTGAGCGGAGACGTCGTAGCGGATCTGGTAGTTCTGCTTCAGCTGCGCCAGATACAGCCCGCCGTAGGCGTTGTCCTGGAAGGACTGCTCCAGACCCGGTCCACCGACGGCCCTCAGCAGGTACGGCAGCGTGAGCGGGTGGTCGTTGACCAGTATCGCGTCCCCGGCGGCCCGGATCGCGGAGAGGTTCGTCAGCCGCTGGTCGTTGATCGCGACCGCCTCGGCCCCCGACTGCCACAGGGCGTTCACCACGAGCTGCAGGTCACTGTCCCGCACCCGGCCGGTGTTGCCGAAGCCGGCTCCGGCCCGGGGGCTCGCGTTGTTCCCGTCCGTCCCGGCCGACGCCGCGTCGTCGACCGACACCAGGATCCCCGGCCCGGACACGGGCGTCGTCCCGGTGACGAGCCGGAGCTCGTCGAGCTGCGCCGTCCCGGGCGCCGCGACGGCGTTCCTCCGGGCCTCGGCCAGCTGCGACTGGAGGCCGCTGATCTGCTGCTGCACCCCGTCCGCGGTCGTGGTCGTCTCGTTGATCCGCGCGATCAACTCCTGCCGCTGCTTCGCGGCGACGGGCGCACTCTGCTGGACCTGGCTCACGCCCATGCTCAGGAGCGTCGCCACCAGCGCCAGCCCCAGCCCGAGGAGCAGCTTGCCGCGCAGCGTCGTCGGCAGGCGACTGCTCCCGTAACGGCCGGTGCGCCGCGCCTCGTCGGCGTAGCCGTCGTCGAGGCTGTGCTCCATCACGTTCGTGAGCAGTGACATCGACGCGTCGGGCCGCGCGTAGCGCGCGTCTGCGCGCTCGTCCGGGCGGGGGGCGGTCGTCGACATGGGGGATATCGTCCCACGTCGTCACAGTTGCGCTCACCCAGGGGCGCGGGGCCGGGCCGATTCCCGGCCCGGCCCCGCCCCCCTGGGGTGTGCGACGGCGTCAGATCCTCAGGTCTGGTCCCGTCCCGCGGACTCCACCGCCGCCGCCCACTCGTCGAGCAACGCCAGCGTCGACGTCTCGTCCGGGCCCTCGGCCCACAGGTGCGTGACGGCCTCGGCCGGGTCCGGCAGGACCATGGTCCAGCGACCGTCCGGCTCGACCACGCGGACGCCGTCGGTCGTGTCGACCTCCCGCTCGCCCGCGGCCTCCACGACCGTGCGCATGACCATGCCCTTCGCCGCCCAGGGGGTCGCCAGGTCACGGCGGTGCACGTGGGCGCGCGGGATGCGGGCGTCGATCTGGCTGAGGGTGAGCTGCGTCCGGGCGACGAGCCCGAGCAGTCGCACGAACGCCGCCGTGCCGTCGAAGACGCCGCTGAACTCCGGCACGACGAAGCCGCCACGGCCGTCGCCGCCGAAGACCGTGCCCTCCGAGGACGCCGCCCGCGTCAGATCGTCGGGCGAGGTCGTCGTCCACGACACCTGGGTGCCGTGGTACGCCGCGACCTGCTCGGCGATCCGGGTGGTGGTGACCGGCAACGCCACCTTGCCGCTGCGTCCCTCCGCCGCGATCAGGTCCAGCATGACCAGCAGCGAACGGTCGTCCTCGATGATCCGGCCGCGCTCGTCAACGAACGAGACACGCTCGCCGACCGGGTCGAACCGCACCCCGAACGCCGCCCGCGAGGACGCCACCAGCTCGCCGAGCCGGACCATGCCCGCCCGACGCTCCTCGATGGTCTCCGTCGGCCGCGACTCGTCCATGCCCGGGTTGACCGTCAGCGCCTCGATGCCGAGCTTGCCGAGGATGCTCGGCAGCAGCAGCGACGCGCTGCCGTTGGCCACATCCGCGACGACCTTGAGCTTCGCCTCGGCGACGCCGCGCGTGTCGATCGCGCGCAGCAGGCTGCCCGCGTAGGAGTCGAAGACCGTCGCGGGGAACGTCAGGTCGCCGATCTCGCCCGGGAACGCGCGACGGTACTCCTGCCGCGCGTAGACGCGGTCGAGCTTGCGCTGACCCGCCTGGGAGAGGTCCGCGCCGCGCTCGTCGAAGAAGAGCACGTCGAGCGAGTCCGGCACGCCGGGCGTCGTCCGCAGGAAGATGCCGCCCGCGCTGCCGCGCGCCGTCTGCTGGCGCGCGACGGGCATCGGCACGTTCTCCAGGTCGCGCACCTCGATGGCGCTGGCCTGCAACGCGGAGATCATCGCGCGCTTGAGCGCTCGCGCTCCACGCGAGTGGTCACGCGCGATGGTGACCGTCGCGCCCTTCTTGAGCGTCGTCGCGTACGCGCCGGCGAGCCGCACCGCCAACTCCGGCGTGATCTCGACGTTGATGATCCCGGAGACGCCACGGGCCCCGAAAAGGTGCTCCTGGCCGCGGGACTCCCAGATCACCGAGGTGTTGACGAAGGCGCCGGCCTCGATCGTCTTGAAGGGATAGACGCGGACGTTGCCCGCGACGATCGACTCCTCCTCGATCAGGCACTCGTCGCCGATCACCGCACCGTCCTCGATCCGGGCGGCCCGCATCACGTCGGTGTTCTTGCCGATGACGCAGCCTCGCAGGTTCGTCTGCGGGCCGACGTAGACGTTGTCGTGGATGACGGCCTTGTGCAGGAACGCCCCACGCTTGACGACGACGTTGCTGCCGAGCACGGTGTGCTCGCGGATCTCCACGCCGCCCTCGACCTTGGCGTAGTCGCCGATATAGAGAGGACCGCGCAGCACGGCCTCGCGGTCGACCTCCGCGCCCTCGGCGACCCACACGCCCGGGGCCATCTCGAAGCCCTCGATGTCGACGTCCACCTTGCCCTCGAGGACGTCCGCCTGCGCCTTGACGTAGCTCTCGTGGGTGCCCACGTCCTCCCAGTAGCCCTCGGCGACGTAGCCGTAGATCGGCTTGCCCTCCTTGAGCAGCTGCGGGAACACGTCACCGGACCAGTCGACGGAGGTGTCGGCCGCGACGTAGTCGAAGACCTCCGGCTCCATCACGTAGATGCCGGTGTTCACCGTGTCGGAGAAGACCTGGCCCCAGGTCGGCTTCTCCAGGAAGCGCTCGACGCGACCCTCCTCGTCGAGAATCGTGATCCCGAATTCCAGGGGATTGGGGACACGGGTGAGACAGACGGTGACCATCGCGCCCTTGGAGCGGTGGAATTCCATCAGCTCGGTGAGATCGAAATCGGTGAGCGCGTCACCCGAGATCACCAGGAACGAGTCGTCCTTGAGCGCGTCCTCGGCGTTCTTCACACTGCCGGCCGTACCGAGGGGCTTCTCCTCGTTGGCGTAGGTCAGCTTCATCCCGAGTTCCTCGCCGTCGCCGAAGTAGTTCCGGACGAGTGAGGCGAGGAACTGCACTGTCACGACCGTGTCGGTCAGGCCGTGCCTCTTGAGCAGCCTGAGCACGTGCTCCATGATCGGCCGATTCACCACCGGCAGCAGGGGCTTCGGCATACTCGCGGTCATCGGGCGGAGGCGAGTTCCCTCGCCTCCGGCCATCACAACGGCCTTCATCCGGCTGGCTCCTCCTCATTCGGGCAGGGCGCCATCCTTCGTCTTCACGAGACGGCGGGTCTGCACCGCGTACAGGATCCCTGCCCACCAGTAGAGCGTCGTACCCCACCAGACGAACGCCCAACCGATGACGCTCGCCACAGTCCCGACCCAGTTGTCATAGGTCGTGAGCAGCAGCAAAGGGAATGCGTACATCAGATTGAACGTAGCCGCCTTCCCGATGAAGTTCACCTCGGGTGGTCCGTATCCGTGACGCCTGAGGATGGGAAGGAGGGAAGCGATGAAGATCTCGCGGGCGAGCAGGACCGCCGTCAGCCACCACGGCATGATGCGTCGGGCGGTCAGCCCCACGATCGTCGACAGCACGAAAAGCCGGTCCGCGAGCGGGTCGAGCAGTTGGCCCAGCCGGCTGACCTGTCCCCAGCGGCGTGCGAGCTTCCCGTCGAGGTAGTCGCTGATGCCGCTCAGGCCCAGGATCGCGATGGCCCAGCCGTCGTTCTTGGGGCCGCCGAAGACCGGCCACAGGATCAGCCAGAGGAAGAGCGGCACCCCGACAAGTCGTGCCATGCTCAGCACATTGGGGATGGTGAACACGCGGTCGGTCTGGACGCGCGTCTCCTGTACCTCCACCCGGGAGCCTCCTGTAGAACACTTCGAACGATGCAGCCCGACTTTACGGCATGCCACAGCAGGCCCCTGACCGTAGGTCAGGGGCCTGCTGGC
>NZ_BBPQ01000031.1:0-2158 GCF_000787855.1 Streptacidiphilus anmyonensis
GCAGCCCACGCCGACACGGTGGCAGCTGTCAACGTTCTACGGGCCGGGCTGGCCCGTCGCGACGCCAACCCGGCCTAGCGAGAAGCCCCAGCGTTTACGCCGGGGAGGAGTCACGAAGTTCTGCAGGATGATGCTGTTCTGGTTTGTTCCCCCCTCGGATGGATGGGCTGGGCTGCGGCCTCACGGCAAGGTCGCGCCTTCGTGCACGTCAGACGCTCGCGTGCGTGCGCGTGCGTGCGGGTATGGGTGGTGCGGGCGCGACCGTGGCTTCCGGCCCGTCCGCTGCGGAGGACGGGTGGATCCGGGGTGGTCGCGCGCCGCGTGCTCCGCAGCGGACGGTGCGTCAGGACAGCTGGTCGCCTTTGGCGACCACGACGCCGTACAGGTCGTGGACGGTGGCGAGCGCGCCCTGGTGCAGCTGCTCGGCGGACACCTGCCCGGCGGGGGTCTGCAGCGGCCGGGTCGCGGAGGCGTCGGCGACGACCGTGGCGTGGTCGCCGCGCAGGAAGGCGCCCTGGGCGGTGAAGGCCACGCACATGTGGGTCATGAACCCGGCGATGATCACCTTGCTCCTGCCCGCGGCGTCGACCAGCTCGCCGAGGTTGGTGTCGAGGAAGGCGTTCGGCTTGCCCTTGACCACGGTCGGCTCGCCCTCGATCGGGGCGACCTTCGGGTGGATCTGGCCGATCTCGGCGCGGATGTCGTACGGGGTGCCCTCGCCGCCGTCGTTGACGACGTGGATGACGGTCGCCCCGGCGGCGCGGGCGCGGGCGAGCAGGTCGGCGGCGGCGTCGAGGGCTTCCTTCCACCCGTCGAGCTCCATCACGCCCTGGGTGTAGGTGTTCTGGTAGTCGATGAGGATCAGCGTGGAGTCGGCCAGACGGGCCGGGCTCTGGTCGAAGCTGTTGAGTTCGCGCAGGGTCGTCGTCGCCACGGTGGTGCACCTTTTCGTTCGGCGGTTCGATTGGACGCCCCCACGCTACGATCAACAAAATGTTGACCACCAGGACGTCCAACCCGCAGAAACGGACATCCTGTTGACGCCATGACAGTCGTGCGACCGGGGGAAATCCACATGCAACCGAGCGGCAAGCTGGTCGCCATCATGCTGTTCCCGGGGGTGGACCTGCTCGACGTCACCGGACCCCCGGAGGTGTTCTCCCTGCTGCGCCGGGAGGCCCCCGAGGCCGCCGGCTACCGGGTCGTCCTCGCCGCCTCGACGCTCGCCCCCGTCACCACGGCCGCAGGGGTGAGGGTCCTGCCGGACACGACCTACGAGCAGCTGGCCGCGGGCCGCATCGACACGCTGATCGTGCCGGGGTCGGTCGAGGCCGACCACGACGGCCGCATCCGCGCCGTCACCGACCCCGACGTCGTGCGGTGGACCCGCGCCCTCGCCGAACGCTCCGCCCGCGTCGCGTCCGTCTGCGTCGGCGCTCACCTGCTGGCCGCCGCGGGACTCCTGGACGGCAAACGCGCCACCACCCACTGGTCCACCGCGCAGCAGCTGCGCACCGACTTCCCCGCCGTGCGGGTCGACGCGGACCCGATCTTCATCCGCCAGGGCGATGTCTGGACCGGCGCGGGCATCACCGCCTGCCTGGACCTCTCCCTGGCCCTCGTGGCCGACGACCACGGCGAGGCGGTCGCGCTGCGCGTCGCACGGCAGTTGGTGATGTACCTCAAGCGCACCAGCGGGCAGAGCCAGTTCAGCGTCCCCCTGGAGCCGGTTTCGACCACGCGGCGCATGGAGGAGCTGCGCCACCATGTCGCGGCGAACCTCACCGCCGCGCTGACCGTGCCCGACCTCGCCCAGGCGGCGAACATCAGCGAGCGCCAGCTGACGCGGATCTTCAAGACCGAGCTCGGCACCACGCCGGCCGCCTACGTGGAGTCCGCCCGGGTCGAGGCCGCCCGCGCCCGCCTGGAGTCCACCGACGACACCTTGGACCGCATCGCGGCGGCGTGCGGCTTCAACACTCCGGACACCCTCGTCCGCGCCTTCCGGCGCAGGCTCGACACCACCCCGACCGAGTACCGCCAGCGCTTCCACCACGCGCCGCCGGCCGGGTAGCGAGGGCGATCGGGTCGGATCGGGGCGGGCGGGGGGCTGCGGGCGTTCACGGCGGGCCGCCCGACCGCAGCTTTTCTTCCCCCC
>NZ_BBPQ01000031.1:2656-14957 GCF_000787855.1 Streptacidiphilus anmyonensis
GGGCGCGTCCGGACGGTAGCTTTGCTACCCGCCAGTAGATGTCTGGTCCGATCCGGTCCGACCCATGAGGTGCCCCATGAGCGAGAGCACGTCCGCCCCGCCCGCAGCCGCCCTGGCGGGGCTGCTCGCCGTCGCCGGGGTGGCGCACTTCGTCGCGCCCAAGCCGTTCGACGCGATGGTGCCCCGGATGCTCCCGGGGCGGCCGCGCACCTGGACCTACCTGAGCGGCGCCGCCGAACTCACCGTCGCAGCCGCACTGGCCCACCCCCGCACCCGCAGGACCGGCGGCCGCCTGGCCGCCGGCCTCTTCCTCGCGGTGCTCCCGGCCAACGTGCAGATGGCGCTCGACTGGCACGACCGCTCCCCCGTGCTCCGCGCCGCCGCGTGGTGCCGGGTGCCACTCCAGGCTCCACTGGTGGTGCGCTCGCTCCGGATCGCCCGAGGCTAGCGGTTCAACGCTGAACGCAGCCGGCTCCGGACGCCACGGGTCGCAGGTCGGTCACTGGTAGGTCACCGTGACGCGGGTGAAGCCGAGTGACTTCAGGAGGCCTTGGAGCATCACGGTCGTGTTCTGCTGGGCCCGCGTCGTCAGCCCGCTGGCCGCCGCGGCGGATTGGATGTGGTTGACCGCCAGGACGTTGAGCGCCTGCTGGTCGCTCGGGTTGCCCGAGAAGAACTGGCCGATGCGGTCGAACAGGCCGCGCTGCTGGGCGAAGATGTAGGAGTGCTTGGCGTCCAGGGCCGCCCCGGCCAGTTGTGCGTGGGGCAGCGCGATGGACGCGGAGAGGCGGTCCGAGGAGACCGTCACCTTCGCGTGCGACAGGTCGACGTAGGAGTCCACGCTGCCGGCCGCCACGTAGAGCGTCCGGCTGCCGACCAGCGCGGACGGCATGAACGTCGCCTCCTTGTCCAGGTCGACCACGACCTGGAAGTTGCCCGCCGCGCCCTCGAAGCGGCTCATGTCCTGCACGGACTGGAGCACGGCGGGCCCGCTGCGGTCCACCGCCTGCTCCCCGAAGGGATTGGGCAGGCCCGGCAGCCAGTGGAAACGGCCCGCGGCCAGGAACAGCGCGGCGATCACGGCGATGGTGATCGGGATGCTGAGGTACCACGGCACCCGGCGCCGGTTCTTCACGTCCACGCCACCCTCCTCCGGGCAAGCACCGGGACAGGGCACTGCGACCACCCCACCCCCGACGCGCTTCTACCCTGTCTCGGGCCGTTCAGTGACGCCGCGCCAGACACGCGTTGGTCACGACTCGGTCCGCGCGCCTCAGCAGGCCAGCATCTTCTGGACGGCCTGGCGGGTCACCCCGAGCTCACGCGCGATGTCGGACTGCGACACCCCCTGGTCGAGGAGGCTCTGCATCAAGGTGCGCCGTTCCGCGGCGAACTGTCGGGCCAGGCGTGTGTGGTGGATGGCCTGCTCGCGCGCCTCCTTGATCTGCTCAATGGTCGACTCGTACCGGGAAAGATCCCTCTTCTCTGCCATGCCTCCCACGATGACAACCCCTGGTTGTCGCTGTCAACCCCTGGTTGTCACGGGTCACGGCGTTGCGGACCGCGGTCCGCGGCCCGCGGCGGGCGGCGGGCGGCGGGCGGCGGGACAGCCGGTCCGGTCGATGGTGTTGCACCTGGGAAGGGGCCAGCTGAGCGCGCCGGGCGGGGTGGAGATCGACAGGCCGACCGCCGGGGCGCGATCCTGGGCCCTCGGGTCTGCTGCACGCCCGGTCGCCGCCCGATGCCGCGGCCACCGCCCGGGGACGCGCCGCAGGCTCGGACCACGCACGTATCGCACCGGAGGACTGCTTGATGAACGACCGGCCGTTGACGCTGATGGCGGTGCACGCCCACCCCGACGACGAGGCCACCGGAACCGGAGGCGTCCTCGCGCGCTACGCGCAGGAGGGCGCCCGCACGGTACTCGTCACGTGTACCGACGGCGCCTGCGGCGACGGACCGGGGGGCGTGAAGCCGGGTGAGCCCGGGCACGACCCGCAGGCCGTGGCCGCCATGCGGCGGCAGGAACTCAAGGCGAGCTGCGAGGTCCTGAAGGTCACTCATCTGGAGATGCTGGACTACGCCGACTCCGGGATGATGGGCTGGGAGGCCAACGACGCCCCCGGCTCCTTCTGGCGGACGCCCGTGGAGGAGGGCGCGGCGCGCCTCGCCGAGCTGCTGCGGCGCTACGAGCCCGATGTCGTGGTGACCTACGACGAGAACGGGTTCTACGGCCACCCCGACCACATCCAGGCCAACCGCATCACGATGGCGGCGCTGGCGATGACGGGGATGACGCCGAAGGTGTACTGGACGACGGCCCCGCGCTCGATGATGCAGCGCTTCGGGGAGGTCATGCGCGAGTTCGGCGCGGACTGGGACGAGCCGGAGGGGGACGGGTCCGCCGAGATGCCGGAGATCGGGCTCCCCGACGAGGAGATCACCACCTGGGTCGACACCAGGGAGTTCGGCGGCGAGAAGTTCGACGCGCTGGCTGCGCACGCCAGCCAGGGCGAGAACATCTTCTTCCTGCGGATGGGCAAGGAGAAGTTCACGGAGCTGATGGGCGTCGAGACCTTCGTCCGGGTCCAGGACACCACCGGCGCGCCCGTCCCCGAGAACGACCTCTTCGCCGGGCTGCGCTGACCGGCACTCCTTCCTCCCCGCGGTTGCCGGGGAGGCGGTCGGCCGATTGCGTCCGACGGCAACCCCGGCAACCGATGTGCGTTCCGCTACGCTCTGGGCCCTTGGACCGAGCGAGCAGGAGTTCTGGGGATGAGGGGGACGGGAATGGCCCGACTTCGTGGGCAGGGTGCGGCAAGACCGTCGCGGCGGGGGGCAGGGCTCCTCGCGGTGGCTGCCGTCGTGGTGGGGGCAGCCGCCGGATGCGGGCCGAACACGGACGCCTACGCCGAGTTGCAGGACGCGATGAAGTCCCACATCACGAACACGGACCACCGGCCGGTCGCCTCGGTGGCCTGCACGCCCCACGTCCACGACACCATGCGCGGCGACACGGCCCACCTGCGCTGCTTGGTGGTCTTCAAGGACGGCACGTCCTACACCGCCAACGCCGAGATCCAGAACCAGAACTCGGGCGGCCGGCACAACATGCCCGACCTCTACAGCTGGGACAGCCCGCCCCAGAAGTGAGCCTGGCGCCCTTCCGGCCACCGGCCCGGGTTCCGGGATCCACACCTGCCGTCACGCCTCGGGCCCGCCGAGCGAGGCCGGCGGGCCCGAGGCGCTTGCGTGGGAAGGAACGGCTTCGCCGCTCCCGGTCAGCTCACGTGGTGCAGGGGCCGTTCGCGGTCCAGACCGCCCAGGAGGTGGGCGCGCCGGGGACGGCGTCGGTCGAGACGTAGGTGGCGGTGTAGTTCTCGCCGCCGTAGGAGACCACGGCGCCCTTGGTGTACGTGGTGGACGCGCTCCACACCGCCGCGCAGGTCCCTGCGCCCGTCGGGGAGGGGGTGGGGCTGGCCGACGGCGACGAGGACGCACTGGCACTCGGGGTCGGCGTTGGCATTGGCGTCGGGCTTGTCGAAGGTGTGGGCGAGGCGGTCGGCGTGGGTCCGCCGGCGTAGGGGTCGGCGATGACGGTGACCGTCCTGCTCTGCACGCCCCAGTTGTTCGCCTGGTCGCCGGGCAGCCAGACGTCGACGGTGTCGTTCTGGATCCAGGTGCCGAGGTCCGCGGCGTAACAGGTCCCGTATCCCGGCACGGTGAAGTACGTGCCCCACGGGATCACCCGCGGGTCGGTCGCGCAGACGCCGAGTTGGGCGTTGTAGCCGGAGGCGTCCTGGCCGGTGTTGTCGTACGAGGTGACGGTCATGGAGATCTGCGTCCCCGCAGGGACACTGCCCGCGCCCGGGGCGATCGTGCCGTCCGCGCCGAGCCAGTAGGGGGCGGAGAGTCGGCCGAGCGAGGCGTCGGAGTTGCTGGTGTCGTACATCGCCACGACGTCGTAGTACGCGCCCTGGCAGGGCGAGGTGTCGGTGACGGTCAGCGGGCCGGTCTGGCCCCAGTAGCTGATGTAGCCGATGTCGACGCCGTCACGCCACACCTTGTAGGCCACGGCGTTCGGGACCGGGGCGACGGTGATGGTGACCTGTCCGTTCTGGAGCGCACCGGTGATCGCGGGCGCGGCGGGGCGCGCGGAGAAGTCGACGGCCGGGGAGGTCTGCAGCGGCGGCACCCACGGGGTGGTGCTGCGGGCCGGGGGCGTGATCCCGGCTGCCCAGAACGGACAGGCGGGCAGCGAGCTCACAGCTGCGGCCGAGCGGGCGGCGGCGTCGACGTTGGCCGAGGCGGGGGAACCGAGGGACAGCAGGCAGACCGCGAGGACGGCCAGGGCCGCGGCTGTCGAGGCGAACCATAACCGTGCGCGTGTGGGGATGGGAGGCATGGCAGTGCACCTTCCTGACGGGGTGTGGGGGAACCCGCGGAGCCCCGAGGCGGCGACATGGCATGTACACCTGCGGGGCGCTGTCGCTCAGTGAACCCGAACTCGAAAGAGGCAGTCAAGGGGTCTAGACCAATATCGTCTAGACCAATCCACCCCGGATCGCGCCCACGGTTCACGCCCACGGCCCCGTCGGCGTGATGCCGACGGGGCCGTGGGGAACGTCGCGCGAATGCGCGACGGGGCCGTCAGCCGACGACCGTCACGCCGTCGGGGACGCTGCCCACCGTGACCGGGAGCCCCGGGGTGCCGGAGGCGACCGCCACGGGCACGACCTGGTCGGTGCCGGAGTCCACGACCCAGGCCGTGGACCCGTCGCCGCTGAACCCGACCGCGTACGCGCCGGCGCCGGTCGGGATGAAGGCTCCTGCCGTGTCGGTCGCGAGCGCGATCGGCGTGATGCCGCCGGCCCCCGAGTCCGCGACGTACGCCGTGGTGCCGTCCGGGGAGACGGCCACGCCCTGCGGCCCGGCACCGGTGGCGATCGTCGCGGTCACGGTGTCCGAGGCGGCGCTGATGACCGACACCGAGGAGCCGCCGCCGTTGGTGACGAACACGCGGCTGCTGTCGGGCGTGACCGCGACGCCGAACGGGGCCGCGCCGACCGCGATGGTGTGGGCGACCGAACGCGTCGCCAGGTCGACGTCGCTGACGGTGCCGCTGCCCTGGTTCGCGACCCACAGCTGCTTGCCGTCGGGGCTGACGGCGAGCCGCTCCGCCTGGCTGCCCACCGCGATCGGCGCGCCCGCCGTGAGCGTCGCGACGTCGATCGGCTGGACCGTTCCGTCGCCGTAGTCGCTCACCCACACCGTCCTCCCGTCCGGGGTCGCGGCGAGGTCGGCGGCGACGTTCCCGACGGGGACGGTTTCCACGACCGCGTTGGTCGTGGTGTCGATCACGGTGACGTTGTTGCTGTTGTTGTTCGCGACGAACAGCCTGCCGCCGGCCACCGCCATGCCGTCCGGTCCGCTGCCCACGGGGATGGGCGGTCCGGCGTTGTGGGTGCGGGTGTCCACCGGGGTGACCGTGTTGTCGCTGTAGTTCGTCACGTAGGCGGTCGGGATCGTCTGGCCGGGCTGCGCGATGGTGGTCAGCAGCGAGGATCCCGGGATGACCGCTCCGTTCGACGCGTGCGCGGTGAAGGCCACCTGGTAGTAGCCGGTGGCGGTGCCCCCGGCGGCGGCGACCGCGACGGTGGTGCGGGCGGTGCCTCCGGCCGGGACGGTGAGCGTGCCGTCGGCCGGGCTGACGGCCAGTCCGGCCGGGGCGGCGGCGTGCCAGGAGACGGTCGCCGGGCGGGTGCCGCGCGTGTTGTCGGCCGTGACCGCGACGCTCGCGCCGCCCCCGGGGGCGAAGCGCACCTGGCCGGGCGTCAGGTCGAGGGCGGCGCTGGTGCTCGGCGGGAAGTGGACCGGGCCCGCGCCGAACGACGGCGGGGCGTCGGCGGCGTCCGCGCCCCAGCCCGTGTTCGGCGTGGTGGCGAGGGTGTAGTCGAGCCGGTGTGTCCGGGTCAGGTCGATCCAGGTGCGGCCGGTGGCCCGTCCGTCGACGTGCAGGGCCTTCACGTAGGCGTCGCCCGCGCCCCGGGCGTCGATCGTCAGGTTGCCGTACGCGCCGTGGACCGTGGCGCTCGGGAACTCCGGCGCGCCCAGCACCATCATCGGCACGCCCGGGGTCTGCGGGTACAGCCCGAGCGCGGCCCACACGTACCACGAGCTCATCGCGCCGAGGTCGTCGTTGCCGGGCTCGCCGCCAGGGGTGAGGGAGTAGAGCTGACTCATCACGCGGTGGACGACGGACTGCGTCTTCCACGGCTCGCCGATGCTGTCGTAGGCCCACGGCGTGTCGAGCGCGATCTCGTTGCCCTGCCACTGGTAGGGCGCGTCGGGGCCGGCGTTGAGCTGGGTGAAGTAGGTGTCCAGCCGCTCGGCCGTCGCCTTCTTGCCGCCGATGCCCTGGACCAGGCCCGCGAGGTTCTGCGGCACCATCCACGTGTACTGGGCGGCGTTGCCCTCCTGGAATCCGCTCTGCCCGAATCCCGAGACGCTCACGGGCGGCCCGGAGGGGAAGGCCCCGGCGGCGTCGCGCGGCTCGACGTAGCCGTTCGCGGTGTCGAAGACGTTCGCCCAGTTCTGCGAGCGCCGCGCGAAAACCGCGGCGTCCGAACCCTTGCCGAGGCTCTTCGCGAGCCGCGAGATCGAGAAGTCGTCGAGGGCGTACTCGAGCGTCTCGGAGGCGCCGTTGGGCACCGGGCTGATCGAGTCGGAGCCGGTGTTCGGCACGTACCCGTCCTTGATGTACGCCGCGCCGTTGGGGCGCTCGACGTACCAGCCCTGTCCGGGTGCGCCGGTGTCGCCGTCGGCTCCCTTCACCATGTCGGCGAGGGCGGCTGAGGCGTCGAAGCCCCGCGCGCCGAAGGCGTAGGTGTCGGCGAGGACGGGATCGGCGGAGTCGCCGTTCATCGCGCCGGTGTAGCCGTTGGCCGAGGGCCACTTGGGCAGGGAGCCGCCCTGGGCGGCGTCGTTGAGCAGCGAGGTCGCCATGTCGGCGGCCACCGCCGGGTCGATGGTGGCCAGCAGCGGGGTCTGCGAGCGGTAGATGTCCCACCCGGAGTAGTTGGCGTACTGCGCGTGCCCGGCCCGTACCGTGTGGACCTTGTCGTCGAAGCCGACGTACCGGCCGTCGGCGTCGCTGAACAGGCTGGGCTCCAGCGAGGCGTGGTACAGGGCCGTGTAGAAGGTCGCCTGCGCGGTGGGGCTGCCGCCGGCGACGGAGACGGTGCGCAGCTGCCTGTTCCACGCGGCCGTCGCCGCCGACGCGACGGCGCCGACGTCGTAGGTGTGCGCCTCGGCGTTCAGGTTGTCCAGCGCGCCCTGGACGCTGACGTACGAGACGGCGACCTGCATGCCGACGCGCGCGTTCCTGGTGGTGTCGAAGGTGAGCCAGCCGCCGGCGACGACGCCGGAGCCCTGGGAGGCGGCCGGGGCGGCGTTCTTCGCGCTCGGGTAGCTCTTCGACCGCGGGTTCTGCCGGCCCTGCTCGCTGACGCTCGTGCTGCCCGCCCGCGTCGCGACGTGCGCGGCGCTGGACCCGCCCCAGGTGCCGGAGGCGGTGAAGGGTTGGTCGAAGCGGGCGGCGAAGTGCACCGTGTAGCTGTTCGGCTGGCCGCAGAAGTGGCCGCTGGTCACCGAGCCGGTGATCTCACGGTCGCCGACGGCCTGGAAGTCGGCGGCGGAGCTGCCGTTGGCGCTGTCCGCGACCTTCACCAGCAGCCGGGCCTGCCGGGAGGACGGGTAGGTGAACTGCGCGACGCCGGTGCGCGCGGTCACGGCCAGCTGGGTGCGCACGCCTGCGGCGGTCACCGTGTAGGAACCGGGGTGCGCGGTCTGCGACGTGCGGGCGAACGGTGCGGTGGCCGAGTCGGGGTCGGTCGGCAGCGCGCCGGTCATCGGCAGGATGGGGAAGTCCCCCGCGATCGGGCAGCCGGGGCCGGACAGGTGGGTGAGGCTGAACCCGGTGATCTTGGAGTCGTTGATGTCGTAGCCGCCGCCGTCCGGCCGCGACGGGGTGTCAGGACTCCACTGGACCATGCCGAACGGCAGGTCCGCGCCGGGGAAGGTGTCGACCTGGCCGACGACCGCTCCCCCGCTCCCGGTGCCGACCAGCGGATCGACCAGCGCGGCCGGGTCGGCGACGGGAGCGGGAGCGGCCGGGGGCGACGCTGCGGCCTGCGCGGCGGCGGTTGGGGTGAGTGCCACGACCAGGGCACCGGCCACCGCCACGGCCAGCCACCCGGCCCGGGATTGACGGGATAAGGACATCGACATCGTTGTCAACTTTGACACTGCCGCAGTGACTCACGTTGCGCCGGACAGCGTCAAGGCTTAGGGCTGTATCTGACGCGATGTCATGGAGCCGTCAGTCGCGGCCTCCCATGGCAACGTTGTCGCCCCGTCAGCCGCCCGACGGTCATCGCGGCGATGCTCGCGGCGGCGACGATGCCGGCCGACAGGGTTCTGCGCAGGCGCATGAGGGTCTCCAAGATCGCGACGGTCGTCGCCGACGTCGCACGTTCTCTCCGGGGGCGCTGCGGGTCGGGTTCCGCGGACAGTCTTGAGCGGCGCGGATCAGACAGCCCTGGCGAGGGCGTGGAGTCGACTCCGGGGGTCTGGCTCCAGGATCCGCACGGATTGCCGCCCGCAGCGCCGCGCTCATCCTTCAGCGCGCCGACCCGACGGGACAACCGCCGTCGGCCGCTCGAGCGTTTCAAGACCGTCTCAGCGCGCTGACCTGCGAATTGGGACGGAGCCTTGAGACCACTGAGACCACTGAGACCGCCTGGTCGGCCGAGGCGCTCCTCCCTCGGCCGACCAGGAACCCGGTCGACCAGGAACCGCGGAGCCTACGACAGCCTCCGGGCCGAGACCGGGGTCACGACCCGAGACCGCCGAACCCGAAACCGGCGATGCCGAAGCCGATCGCGGCGAAGAGGAGCCCGATGAGCACGAAGACGCCCAGGAACACGAGCGACACCAACGGCGCGGCGATCGAGCGGCCGGACATGGCGTCCGCGGCGACTCCGCGCTCCGGCGTCCCGGGCAGGTAGCGCACCGTCACATGGTCTCCCACCACCCGCGGCCGCCCGGAGGCGTCGTCGATGCGGTGCTCCACTCCGTCGGGGGTCCGGAAGCCGATGATCGCGCGCCGCACGGTTCGGACGGACTCGCGGCCGTGGACCGCGAGGTAGGTGTCCAGGACCACGCCCTCGGCCACCAGCCCGCTGTCGAGGTTCCGCCGGACCGCCACCCATCGCCGCATGATCGCCACGCCCGAGCCGGCGCCGATCACCGCGAAGAGCAGACCGACCAGCCCGAAGACCGTACCGAACGCGCCAACGCCCCCCGAAACGAGCACGTCGCCCGCCCCCTTCTCCTGAAGCATGCACCGCCCGACCCTCCTGGCCGGACGTCCGCATCGGAGGATGCCACAATCACCCGCGCGGTTCCGTCAAGGGGGTCCCTCCCGGCGGTCGCATCCGGGCGGTCCGGCGGTCTCAGCCGCGGGCGGCGGCGCGGAAGGCGCGGGGGGTGGTGCCGTGGCCCGCGCGGAAGACGCGGGCGAAGTAGCCCGCGTCCTGCAGGCCGACGCGGCGGGCGATCTGGGCCACCGGCAGGTCGGTCCCGGACAGCAGGCCGCGAGCCTCGACCATGCGCCGCTCGGTGATCCAGTCCACGACGGTGCGTCCGGTGCGTTTGCGCACCACCGTGGTCAGGTGGCCAGGGGTCAGCCCGAGGCTGTCGGCGACGTCGCGCAGGGAGAGCGGTCCGGCGAAGCGCCGCTCGATCACGTCGAACACCTCCGCCAGCAGCGGTTCGTTGCTCCGGCGCAGGTCGCCCACCACGTCGGTGGCCAGCCGTGCGACGTCGACGAGGAGGAGCGTCAGGTGCGCGAGGACGGCCTGACGGTAGCCGTCCGCGCGGTCGGTCAGCTCGGTCTCGATCGCGGCGATCGTCGCCGACCACACCGGCTGCCGCGCGGGCGGCACCCTCAGGCGCAGCAGCCCGCCCGGGATGCGGTGCAGGAACGGCAGCAGCAGCGGGTGCGCCTGCCAGGCGGACCACGGCGCCTGTTCGTCGCCGCCGAGCGCGGCGGGATCGAAGAAGACCCCGGTGCCCCCGCCGAACGCGGCGACGGACGACGGGTCGATCACCGCGCCCGGGGCCACCACGAACGCGTCGCCTGCGGCCAGCGGCCCGAGCGGGCCGGTCGGCTCCCCGGTCCCGGCGCGCTCGACGTACATGAGCACCGGGAAGTCGTGGATGTGGCGCCGCCCCTGTCCGGGATGGCGGCCCGGATCGAACCGCAGGACCGAGACCGGCGGCGTCGCCGCGTCCGACCGGTACCGGTAGACGGGCACGCCGGCGCGGAAGCGCACCGGACTCGCGATGTCAGGCATGGAGTCGAAGATAGTCCTAGTTCTGCCGACAATCGAACAACTTCGCAGGAGAGCCCGGGCCCACCATGGGAGGCATGGCGAAGAATCATCCCACCAAGGTTTCCGCACAGCCCCACGACTACCTGCCCGCCGCCGGGCGGGACGCCTTCCTGCCGTTCTACGACCGGTTCACCGCGCTGCTGGGCGCGGGAGAACTGCACCGCACCCTCATCGCGCAGGCGGGCCTCGCCGACGGACAGCGCGTGCTGGAGATCGGCTGCGGCACCGGCAACCTGACCCTGCGCGCCAAGCGCGCCCACCCCGGCGTGGACGTGGTCGGCTCCGACCCGGATCCGCTCGCGCTGGCCGCCGCCGAGCGCAAGGCCCGCAGGCTCGCCGGCGTCCGCTTCGAGCGCGGCTACGCCCAGCGTCTGCCGTACCCCGACGCCGGCTTCGACCGGGTGCTGTCGGCGCTGATGCTCCATCATCTCGACGACGAGGCCAAGACCGAAGCCGCCGCCGAGGTGCGGCGGGTGCTGCGCCCCGGGGGCAGCCTGCACGTCGTGGACTTCCACGGGCGCCCGCTCGGGGGCGGGCACGGGCTGCACGGGCGTCTGGCCGGTCGCCTGATGACGTCGGGCCACTTCACCGACCACGCCCACCACACCGGCGAAGCCGGGGGCGAGCAGGACGAGCGGAACGTGCGGGACGAGCGGGACGCGGGCTCCGGCGACGGCATCCTGCGGCTGCTCGACGCGGCCGGACTCGACTCCGTCCTGGTCGACACCCGCCGCCACCGGTTCCTCGGGCAGGTCAGCTACTACCGGGCCGTCCGCCCGGCCTGACCGGCCCGACCTCCCTGCCCGATCTTTCGTGCCCGACCCCGGTGTACGGGCCGGACCCGCGATGGGAGGTAGCGTCGCTCCGGAAACGATCGGGAGTGCCCGAGGAGGCCGCGGTGGACGAACGGTGGACGAGGTCGGGGGTGCGGCTGCGCCGGGTGGCCGCGAGCGACGGCCCCTGGAACTGGCTGTTCGTCCCTGGCGGTCCCGGGCTCGGGTCCGAGTCGCTGGCCGGGCTGGCGGAGGTGTGCGCGGCCCCGGGGACCAGCTGGCTCGTCGACCTGCCCGGGGACGGCTCGAACCGTGGCCACGCCGCCGTCCCGCCGCGCCCCTACGAGCACTGGCCGCACGTGCTCGCCGAGGCCCTCGACGGCTTGGACCGCTGCGTCCTGGTCGGCCACTCGACCGGCGGCATGTTCGCCCTGTTCGTCCCGGCGCTCGAACAGCGCCTGGCGGCACTGGTGCTGGTCAGCAGCGCGCCGGACGCGGGCTGGCGTCACGCCTTCGAGGAGTGGGCTGGAGCGCATCCCGTCCCCGGGCTGGAGGACGCCGCGCGACGGTACGCCGCCGCGCCCGGCGACGGGACGCTGCGGGACCTCACCCTGGCCGCCGCGCCGTGGAACTTCACCGCCGCCGGCCTGACGCGCGGCCGGGCGCTGCTGGCCGCACTCCCCTACTGCCACGACGCCGTCGCCTGGGCGGACGCGCACTTCGACGCGGAGTACCGCGCGGCGTGGCGGCCGCGCGACCTCCCCACCCTCATCGTCAGCGGAGCCGAGGACCGCGTCGTGGACCAGCGCGTGTGGGAACGGGCCGACGGCTTCGCTGGGCCCCACGTCCTGCGGCGCACCGTCGATCGGGCCGGCCACTTTCCGTGGATCGAGAACCCCGGCGCGGTGCGGGACGCCGTGGCCGCCCTGACCGTCCGGCTCGACCCGGGGTGACGCCCGGACATTCACGGCGCACCGACATCGGCCGCCGTCGACGGCGCCAGAACCCGGCCGAGGTTCCCGCCGAGGTTCCGGCCGCCCGCCTCGCCGGCCTCTGCCCGCCCCGCCCGCC
>NZ_BBPQ01000031.1:15243-91431 GCF_000787855.1 Streptacidiphilus anmyonensis
CCCCCCCCCCGCCCTGCCCCGCCTCGCCCGCCGACGGTGGGCAGGCAAAACGGGCAAGGCCGGCGAGGCGGGTCGGCGCGGTACGCGTGCCCGGGGATCCCTACATGGGGGTGGGCTTGATCATGGCGAACGGCGCGCCCTGCGGGTCGGCGACCACCGTCATGCGGCCGGCCATCATGTCGAACGGCGGGGCCAGCACCGTGCCGTTGCGCTTGACCAGCGCGTCCACGGTGGAGTCCACGTCGTCGACGGCGAAGTAGGTCAGCCAGTGGGCGGGGGTGCCGGGCGGGTCGTTCGCGAGCAGGCTGACACCGCCGACCGCGCGGCCGCCGACGCGCAGCTCCCAGTACGCGTCGGCGCCCTCCAGCGGCTCGATCTCGATGCCGAACGCCTCGCCGTAGAACGCGGTGGCGGCGGGGACGTCGCTGGTGTGCAACTCGTTCCAGGTGAGCGCGCCGGCCTCGTTGACCACCTGGGCGCCGAAGAACTCGCCGGGCTGCCAGACGCCGAAGACGGCGCCCTGCGGGTCGGCGGCGATCAGCATCCGGCCCAGGTTGCCGACGTCCACCACCGGGACGAGCAGCGTGCCGCCCGCCGAGACGATCGCCTCCTGGGTGGCCTGCGCGTCGGTGCTGGCCAGGTAGCTGGTCCACACGGTCGGCGGCTCCGGCATGCCCTCGGGCGCCATCGCCGGGCCGATGCCGGCCGCGGCCTTGCCGTTGAGCTCGCAGACCGCGTAGCCGCCGAACTCGGCCGGTCCCGGCTGGCCCTGCCAGCCGAACAGGTCGCGGTAGAAGTCCAGCGCGGCCTGCTGGTCCTTGGCCATGAGGTCGACCCAGCACGGCGTGCCGGTCATGTACGGAGAGGTGACTTCGGGCATTCTCGCTCCTTCGGACAGGGATCTCCCGCACCGCAACCCTGGCCCGGCGGAGCGGAGTCGGCCAACCGACACGCCCTCACGGAGCAGGAATCGCACACCGGCGGGGTAGCGTGACCGTCCCGGGTCTGTGCTCGAAGGTGTGCATCACGAGCCACTCGTCCAGCTCGGGGTCGTAGAGGTTCTGCACGCCGAACTGGAGCACCTGCCAGAAGGTGCCGCGATTGCCCTGGTCGACGTAGACGTCGCCGAGCGCGAGCGGGAGCCTCAGGAATTTGCCCGGAGGTAGTTTCGGTACGACCACTCCGACCCGCCAGTGGTTCACATACCGGTTCGGGCTTCCCTGGAGGACCTCCCGTCCGACGAACCGCGCGCCGCTGAGCGCCTGGTTCAACGTGTCGAGGTCGAAGCCGGGAATCTGCGAGCACGGATGCTCGGTCAGGCCGGGCCACTTGTAGGTGAGCGTGTAGAGCCGGCCGTGGAAGATCAGGTTGGTGAACCAGATGGGATACTGCGGTCCGCCCGCGACCATCTGGCTGTCGCCGTCCCTCCCCTCCCAGGTGAACGGCACCGTGACGCCGAGGTCCCGGACGATCCACACGCCCTTGCCTCGGAAGTCCCGCGGCAGGCGCGGCGGCGGAGGCGTGCGTGGGTCGGGCCGATCCGCCGTCAGGGCGGCGGTCCGCTGGGCGGTGCCGGTCCGGGTCGCGGCCTGGGCCGACGGGAGCAGCGTCGAGACGGCGGCCATCGCTCCGGCGAGCGCCGTCGCCGTCGCCCGCCGCGTGAGTTTCCAGCGCATGGTCTCCCTCACGGATATGCCGTCAGAATGCCAGCCATCTCTATCAGATGACGGACGAGAAAGCCTTCAGGCGAGCCGGGAACCGAATTCCGGCAGCCCCTTTCCCCCGTACGGCGGGCGGCCTGCGGGCGGCGCCCCGCGAACGCGGACGACACGCCGCCGCAACACTGCTCTCAAGATCCGGACGGACGTTGACCGGCCGCCTTCCGTGCCTGCTAGCCTCCCGGCCATGCAGCAGCGCCGAATCGCCTTGACCACGCGGGGTCACATCGACCTCCTGCGGGTCTGTTCCGCTGCCTGTCGCGCCTGCTGAGCACCCGCGACATCGCCTTCACCCTGGCCCGCGTCTTCGCCTTGGCCTTCGCCATCGCCCTCGCTATGGCCTTTGCCTGACGTTCCACCAACCGCCGCTTGTTGAGGCCCCGCCGCGCCTGCGCGCGCCCGCCTCGCAGCGGTGATCGCTCCTGCCTGCCCGCCACGCATCCGATGAGGACTTCTCCCATGCCCCAGAACCGCTGGACCGTACGCGCCCTGACGGCCGCCGCCGCGACCGCCGCCCTCGCGGGCGTCCTGCCCGCGTCCGCCTCCGCGTCGGTGCCCGCCGCCGCGCGGGCGGCGGCGTCCACGACGCCCGTGCTCCCGTCCCTGACCGTCCTGACCGACAAGCCCGGCGCCGGCGCGGCCCTGGGCGGCGACCTGTTCGTCGCGCCCTCCTCCGCCGATCCGGCCTACGCCAGCGGGGTGGAGATCCTCAGCCCGGACGCCCGCAAGGTCGTGTGGTCGCACGCCGTTCCCGCGGGCCAGGAGGCGGCGGACTTCCGCAAGCAGACCTACCGCGGACGCCCTGTCCTCACCTGGTGGCAGGGCACCGGCCTCGGCGGCCTGAGCCAGGGCGTCGACTACGTCTACGACGACCACTACCGGAAGGTCGCCGAGGTCCGGGCCGGGAACGGCTACTCCGCCGACGGACACGAGTTCCTCATCACCGCGGACGACACCGCGCTGATCCTCGCCTACAAGGAGACGACCGCCGACCTCCGCTCCCTCGGCGGCCCGGCGGACCAGAAGGTCATCGACGGCGTGGTCCAGGAGATAGACATCCGCACCGGCAAGGTCCTCTTCCAGTGGAGCGCCGCCGACCACGTCCCCTACGCCCAGAGCGAGCAGCCGCTGCCTGCCTCCGCGGCCACGCCGTGGGACTGGTTCCACGTCAACGCGGTCAAGCAGGACACCGACGGCAGCCTGCTCGTCGACGCGCGCAACACCTGGACCACCTACGACGTCTCCCGTCGCACCGGCGTGATCCGCTGGCAGCTGGGCGGCAAGGCGAGCTCGTTCAAGCTGACCGCCGCCCCGGGTCAGCACCTCAACACGGCCCACACCCTCTTCGCCTGGCAGCACGACCCCGAGCCGCTCGGCCACGGCCTGTACAGCGTCTTCGACAACGAGTCGGCGGGCATCGCCAACACCGGCACGGGCACGCTCTCCGAGCTCCCCTACAGCCGGGTGGACACCGTCCGCCTGGACCCGCGCACGCACACCGCGACCCTGGTCCGCTCCGTCGCGCAACCGTCCGGGCTCAGCGCCTCGTCCCAGGGCAACGCCCAGACGTTGCGCGACGGCGGGCTGGTCGTCGGCTGGGGTTCGCTGCCGTACGTCTCGGAGTTCGGACCGTCCGGCTCGCTGCTGTTCAACGCCGAGTTCCCGGCCGGGGTGAACACCTACCGCGCATACCGCTTCGCCTGGAAGTGACGCAGGGCGCTGCCGCGGCAGCGCCGGCGGGCACCCGACCGGGAGGGCTCCGGATCCACTCGTTCACCCGCACGGGGCAGCGCTCCCGTGCAGGTGAGCGGGGGTGCGTCCCGGTCCGGGACGGCGCAGAGTGGGGGGCATGGATGTGCGGGATCGGTGGCCGAGGGACCGGGGGCTCGGGCGGAGGAACTGGCCGCTGCTGCTCATCCCGCTGGCGCTGATCGTGCTGATCACCGTGGTCGGCATCCGCTCCCCCGCGGACGTCCATCTCGGTCCGCTGCTGGTGATCGCCCCGGCGGTGACCCTCTCCTTCGCCGGCCCGAAGACCACGGCCGCGATCGGCGCCCTGGCGGTGGCGGCGCACGTGATCATCGCGGTCTTCCACGGCGGGCTCACCACCAGCAACCACGTGGCGCAGATCGGCGGACTCGCGGTGCTCTCGGCGCTCATCGTGCTCTTCGCGGTGGTGCGCGACCGCCACAGTCGGCAGCTGGCGAGAGCGCAGTCGGTCGCCGAGGCCGCCCAGCAGGCCCTGCTGCGACCGCTGCCCGAGCGGATCGGGCCGCTTCAGATCGCCACCGTGTACCTCGCCGCCGAGGACGAGACCCACATCGGTGGCGACCTGTTCACCGCGACCCGCACGGACGCCACCGGTGCCGACGCAGGGACCCGGATCATGATCGGCGACGTGCGCGGCAAGGGCCTGGCCGCTGTCGGCGAGGCCGCCCTGCTGCTGAGAGCGTTCCGGCTGGTCGCCGCGAGCTGTCGCGACCTGGCCGACCTCGCCGGAATCCTCGACCGTCACGTGGACCGGTACCTGGTCGACTTCGCGGACAGCGGCGACGAGACGGGCGAGCACTTCGTCACCGCGCTGCTGCTGGAGATCCCGGACGACGGGCCGGTGGCACGGCTGACGAACTGTGGGCACCCGCCGCCGCTCGTGCTGCGGGCGGACGGCGTCACGCCGCTGGACGGCGCCGAGCCGGCGCCGCCGCTCGGCGTCCAGTCGAGGGTCGGCGGTGCGCACACCGACTGGGCCTTCCCCTTCCTCGGCGACGACACCCTGCTGCTCTACACGGACGGCGTAACCGAGGCGCGGAACGGCGACGGCACCTTCTATCCGCTCCCCGAGCGCGCCGCCCGCTGGACGGCCGCCACCCCGGAGGCTCTCGTCGAACACCTGCGCCGGGACCTCCTCGCCTACTGCGGAGGCCGGTTGGGGGACGACGCCGCGTTGCTCGCCGTCAGACGCGCGTCGACGCCTGCGGCGGACGAGCCACCGGCGTCCTCCGTCGGGGACGGCGCCGAGGCATGAGACGGGGCTCGGAGCCGGTCCGGCCCGCGAGAGCCCGATTCGTTCCGATTCGTTCGCATGGACGCAGGGCGCTGCGAAGATGTGACCCGCCCCCCAGAGACACCGGCAGGTGGCACAGCGTAACGTGATCACTTGAATTCGTCGTCCGCCGTACCGCTTCACCCGCTGTTCGAGGACGCGACCACCAAAGCGGCATCCACCATCCGGGTGCCGCCCGTCCCGAATGGGAGATCAGTATGGCTCAGGGCACCGTGAAGTGGTTCAACTCCGAGAAGGGCTTCGGCTTCATCGAGCAGGCCGGCGGCGGCCCGGACGTCTTCGCCCACTACTCCGCGATCCAGGGCAACGGCTACCGTGAGCTCGTCGAGGGTGAGACCGTGACGTTCGACGTCGAGCAGGGCCAGAAGGGCCCGCAGGCCGCGAACATCGTCCGCGGCTGACCTGGCAGTGCCAAAGGCCCCGCCGCCCACGTCCTGTGGGCGGCGGGGCCGACGCATGTGCACCCGGGTGACCTCGTGTCAGGTGTTGCTGTCCCACCTCGGCGCGCCGTTGCAGGCGGTCGTGTGCGGGACCGGGGCGTAGATGACCAGGTTCCCGTCGGTCTGGAAGCAGAGGTAGTAGGTGGCGCCCGGATTGCCCCCGGTGCCGGAGTTCCACAGCGGCGTGGAGCCCTGGTAGACGACGAGGTTCCCGTCGGTCTGCATGATCGCGAAGGCGCCCGGGTGGCCTTCGGTCTGGGTGTTCCACAACGGGTTGCCGTTGACGTCGTAGATCACCAGGTTGCCGTCGGTCTGCATGGTGAGCTGGTACTCCCCCACGCACCAGCGCACGCCGCCGCCGAAGGTGCTGCCGGGGGCCCACGCCTTGTCGGCGGTCAGGCCCACCTGGCAGGGGACCCAGGCGTCGTGCGGGGCGACGGCCGCGGAGGCTGAGGCGGAGGTGGGGCCGAAGGCCGCCGCGGCGGCAAGGACGGTTGCGGCGAGCCGTGCGGCTGCCAGACGGGATCACATGGGCTGAACCTTCCGAGTCGATGAATCAACGGTCAGGAAGTGCTCGTAGCCGTGCATACCCCCGCCGTTCGGGGGCGTGACCACCGTATCCCAGGCGCACATGTCCATGCCATATGACAAAAGCACGATCGGCCGATGACGCGGCCCCGCCGACCTGGGGACCACCGCTCCGTCAGGACGGGGCGAGCACGCAGAACTCGTGTCCTTCCGGGTCGACCAGACAGGTCCACGAGGCGTCGCCCTGTCCGACGTCGAGATCGGCTGCCCCGAGCGCCCGCAGGCGCGCGACCTCTGCTGCCGTGTCGTCACCGGGGTAGGGCAGCAGGTCGAGATGGACGCGGTCCGGCACGGTCTTCACGTCGGGCGTGCGGAGGAACTCCAGGTACGGACCGCCACCGTGCGCGGAGCGCAGCGAGGCGAAGTCGTCGTCCACCTCGTGCACGGTCCAGTCCGTCGCCTCGCTCCAGAACCGGGCCATGGCGCGTGGATCGGCGCAGTCCACCAGCACGGCGGCGATCGGCCCGGTGTCCCGGTAGACCTCACGGGGCTCCAGCACACAGAACTCGTTGCCCTCGGGATCGGCGAGCACCGTCCACGGCACGTCGCCCTGGCCCACGTCGACGGGCGTGGCGCCGAGCGTCAGCAGCCGCGCGACCAACTCCGCCTGATGCGCCTCGGAGGTCGTGGCGAGGTCGAGGTGCGTCCGGTTCTTCGTCGCCGTCTTGGCCTCCGGCACGGGCACGAGATCGATGCCGAGGCCCACCGGATCCGGCCAGACGAGCCCGCCGGCGGGTCCGACGTAGGTGGTCACGCCGGGGCTGTACGCATGCCAGCCGAGCGCCTCCGCCCAGAACCGGCCGACCGCCGAGGGGTCGACAGCCTTGATGATCACGTGCACGGGTCGCAGCGCCATGCCCGCGATCCTATGCACCCGCACGCCCTACGACGACCCAGACTCCTACCGGCGGAACCACCCGCCGCGCGCAGAGTCGATTCGCTGGTCAGGTCCCGAGGTCGCCGTCGGATGACGGTGAGTCGAACATGCGAACATCTGGGGCGACGTTGGAAGAGTGCAGTGGGGGATGTGCGGGATGCGATTGTTTTCGGGACCCTGGGGCGAGCTTCGTGTGTTCACGGACGAGCCTCTCCCGCACTCGGCGATGGGCATGGCCGAGGTTCCCGCGCGGTTCGGTGCCAGGTTCAGGCCAGCGCTTCTGCGCCACTTCCTGTTCCTGCGGCGGCAGGGGCGGCCGGCCGCCCCCTACCTGGCGGTGTGGCCCGAAGGGGTGGTCCTTCCTGATCTGACCGAGGGGGTGACGGAACCGGCGGACGATCTGGCGGGCGTGGTGCTCGCCGAGGTCATGCGGCACACGTGCTTTGTCTGCAACGCCTGGTTCGAGGTGATCCGCGCTGAGGTGGCGATCCCCGTCCTGGGGGGCAATCTTGCTCAACATCGGATCGTCAGCGGGTGCCCCGCCTGCGGCAGCGACTCCGGAGCGTCCCGGATCTACGGCCTCGCCCTGTCGCCGTTGCCCTGACGGGCGCCCGGTCGGCGCCCCCAGAAAGGCGTGGGCCGCGGTCGTGTCCGTGGCCGCATCGGGTTGCACCTGGCGGCGACTCCCGCCAGTGTCCGGGCCATGCTGGCAGACGGTCTACCGGCGCTCCGACCAGCACGGCGGACCGACTGCCGTGGGCCAAGAGGCACCGTCACGAACCGGCGTCGAGCCCCACCAGGAGACAGGCGACCTCGAGTCCCGTGGTGAGGTACTGCTCGAAGGTGCGGTTGTGGAGCGCCCAGGGTGAGCGGTTCTGCCGGATGAGGTCGACGGCCCCGGCGGCATCGTGCCCGAGCTCGACCAGGGCCTGACCGACGACCAGGCCCGAACGGTTGTAGCCGGACCGGCAGCGGACGAGGACGGTGCGCTCGCTCCGGACCGCTGCCGCGACGGTCGTCGCGGCCTGCTGGACCGAGCGGATCTGCGTCGAGGTGAGTGGACCGTCCGGGATCTCGTGGACCAGATGGTCGACACGCGGGTGGGGTCCGTGGCCGTCCCGGGTGAACAGGCTGACGACCAGGTCGAACTGGGCGTCGACCACGGCGGGCCGCAGCCCGCCCTCGGCGTCGGCCCAGAAGTGCCCGCCCATCCAGAGCCGGGGCCTGATCTCGTTCCATGGCGACTGGGGCTCGGGCACACCGGGGTGCTTCTGACGCGTCTTCACCTTCGCTCCTCTCCCCAGCCAGGCAACGACGCGTCGGGAAGCCCGGTTCCCGCGCGACACGGCCGCGGCTGCGTGACGCGGGCGGCGATCGGCGGGATCTTCGGTGGGGTGTGACAGCGGTGGGAGCGGGGACGTCCTCCCTGCCACTTCAAACGTACAGCTCGTGGGGGCCCTTGCGGCAAGGCCCCCCTGGTGGCGCAGACTCCTGCGGTCGTGCCCGACGCCGACGAAGGGCCGGAGTGGAAGTGGTTGAGCAGATGGTCGATGTGATCGTGGCCGGGGCGGGTCCCACCGGGATGATGCTGGCGGGTGAGTTGGCGCTGGCCGGGGTCGACGTGCAGGTCGTGGAGCGGCGGCCCACTGCCGAGCTGGTGGGTATGCGTGCCCGGGGGTTTCACGCGCGCACGATCGAGATCCTCGACCAGCGGGGCATCGCCGAGCGCTTCCTCGCCGCGGGGCAGACCGTCTCCGCTGCGTCCTTCGCGGGGGCGCGGGTGGACGTCGGCGACTTCCCGACGCGGCATCCGTACACGCTGGGCCTGGTGCAGAGCAGGATCGAGGGGATTCTGGCCGAGTGGATCGGGGAGCTGGGTGTGCCGGTCCAACGGGGGCGTGAGGTGGTCGGGTTCGCGCAGGACGGCGACGGGGTCGACCTGCTGGTGGCCGACGGGGCCCCGATGCGGGCGCGGTACCTGGTGGCGGCGGACGGCGGACGCAGCGTCATCCGGAAGGCGGCCGGCATCGGCTTCCCCGGGTGGGAGGCGACCAGGAGCACCCTGATCGCCGAGGTGGAGGTGACCGAGGAGACGCCGAAGGGCATGCGCGTCGACGAGACCGGGATCCACGGACTGACCCCTCTGGGCGACGACGGCAGGATGACCCAGGTGCTGGTGACGGAGCAGCAGCTGGGGTCGGCGGCCGAGCCCACGCTGGCGGACCTGAGCAGGGCTCTGGTCGACGTCTACGGCTCCGACTTCGGGGTGCGCAGTCCGAGGACCATCTCCCGGTTCACCGACGCGACCCGGCAGGCGGCCTCCTACCGCGAAGGGCGGGTGCTGCTGGCGGGCGACGCCGCCCACGTGCACGGTCCCACGGGCGGGCAGGGCATCGGCCTCGGGGTCGAGGACGCGGTGAACCTGGGGTGGAAGCTCGCGCAGGTGGTCAGGGGCGTCTCACCCGACGGCCTCCTGGACACCTACCAGGCGGAACGCCATCCGGCCACGGCCCGCGTGCTGAAGTACACGATGGCGATGTCGGCGACGCAGCGGGCGGACAGCCGCGTCAGCGCGCTGGCCGACTTGGTGGCCGACCTGATGTCGGTCGACGCCGCCCGGACCAGGCTGGCGGGCCTGCACCTCGGCCTCGACGTCCGGTACGGGGCCGAGGGCGTCGGCCACCCCCTCCTGGGACGCCGGATGCCCGATCTCGACCTGACGGGCGCGGACGGCCCGCTGCGGGTGTTCACGCTCCTGCACGACGCCCGGCCCGTGCTGCTCGACCTGGGCGAGGCCGACAGCCTCGCGTCCGCGTCGGGGCCGTGGGGTGATCGCGTGCGGTCGGTCCAGGCCCGGTACGAGGGCAGCACGTGGGAGCTGCCGGTGGTCGGCGCCGTCGACCCTCCCGCGGCGGTGCTGATCCGGCCGGACGGGCATGTGGCGTGGGTGGGCGACGGGTCGGACGCGGGGCTCCGGGAGGCGCTGACGCGCTGGTTCGGACCGTCGGCCGAGGCCATGTGAGGCGGCCGCAGGTGGCGGCCGCCCCACTCCAGGGGATCCTCAGCTCTGGGTGAAGCCGGTGAAGTCGGCCTCGCCGCTGGTGCCGTCGCTGTGGGAGCTGGTGAACACGCCGACGTCCTGGGTCGTGGCGACGCCCGGCACGGTGGCCTGGCCGACCTGCGTCCAACTCGTGCCGTCGGTGGACCAGTAGCCGGTGAAGACGGATCCGTTGCGGACCAGCTTCAGCCAGGACGGGTAGACCGCGGTTCCGCTGCCCTGGTTGGAGGGGGCGCTGTTGGAGTCCAGCTGTCCGTCGCCGTCGCTGTCCCACTGCAGGACGTAGCCCTTGCCCGGGGCCTCGGCCAGGATCACGTATCCGGGTGAGGCGGCCGAGCCGGTGATGTCGTTGCGGACCATGAGGCCGGCCTTGGCCCAGTCGCTGGTCGCCGCCTGGGCGGTGAGTTCGACGACGGTGGTGGAGCCGTCGTGCTCGGCGCCCTGCTGGTAGACGGCGCCGTACTGGTCGGTGCTGCCCCACAGGTCCGCCCCGGCGCCGTCGATGGCGAGGCGGTCGCCCGCCTGGCCGAAGACGGCGGTGTTGTCGGTGTAGGTGCGGAAGGGCGCCTGGACCGGCGAGGGCACCTCCGCCGGGTTCGCGGCGTCCACCCGCGCCGTGCCGCCGGACCAGTGCGCGGCGGCCGTCCCGGTCAGCTGGATGTGGGCGATCGGCTCGGTCGGTGAGGCCGGTGCGGTGACCCGGAAGGCGGCGATGGCCATCTTGCCGGGGCCGACGCGGGCGAACCGGGTCGAGGTCAGCGGCTTGACGGTCCATCCGCCGGGGGCGGTCAGCCCGAGGCGGACGTCCGTGACGGCCTTCGCGCCGTCGTCGGTGAAGGTGGACTCGACGGTGGCCGAGCCGCCGGCGGTGAACTGCGGTGCGGTGGTGTCCAGGACGAGCGCGGGGGCGAGCGCGCCGGGCCGGCTGGTCGGGGTGACGCGGTACATCACGGTGCCGTGGCCGGGCACGGAGGCGGCGATGACGCCGGCGGCTCCGGCGGCGGTGCTGCGGTGCGCCCACAGGTCGCGCAGCACGTAGCCCTTGGCGGCGGGCAGGCCCACGGCCGCGGCGGTGGTGGAGATGGTGGCGCGGCCGGGGTTCTCGTTGAACAGGGTGACCGCGACGCTGCCGTCGGCCAGGGGCTTGGCCAGCACGTCGAGTCCGTCGGCGAGGGTGACCGGTCGGCCCTGGCGGCCGAGCCGGTCCTGGTCGACGGCGATCACCTCGCGGTTGCCGTAGATCGCGAGGGTGGCGGCGCTCGCGGTGCGCAGGTCGGTGCCGGAGACCAGCGGTGCGGCCATCTCCGCCCACAGCGAGAACTCGCTGCGGTCCTCGGTCGGGGTCATGCCGTTGCCGACTTCCAGCATGTCGGGGTCGTTCCAGGCGCCGGGCCCGGCTCCGGCGGCGAGCTGCACGTTGGTGTGGAAGTTCGACAGCATCGAGCCGAAGGACGCGTTGATGTCGCCGGTGGTGCGCCACAGGTTGCCGACGCCCGCGCCCCAGGAGGCGACGGACTCGTTGCCCCAGTTGCAGAGGCTGAAGACGATCGGGCGGCCGGTGGCGGCGAGGGCGTCGCGCATGGCGGTGTAGCGCTGGAGCGAGGGGATGCCCTGGTTGTAGCAGTTGTCGTACTTCAGGTAGTCGACGCCCCAGGACGCGAAGGTGGCGGCGTCCTGCTTCTCGTGGCCGAGGCTGCCGGGGTAGCCGGCGCAGGTGAGGGTGCCGGCGCTCTCGTAGATGCCGAGCTTGAGCCCCTTGGCGTGGACGTAGTCGGCGACGCCCTTGATGCCGTCGGGGAACTTGGCGGGGTCGGGGACGAGGTCGCCGTCGGCGTCGCGGTCGTGCGTCATCCAGCAGTCGTCGATGTTGACGTACTGGTATCCGGCGGCTTTGAGGCCGGATGCGACGATCTTGTCGGCGGTCTGCTCGACGAGCTTCTCGCTGACGTCGCAGCCGAAGGCGTTCCAGTCGTTCCAGCCCATGGGCGGGGTCAGGGCCAGGCCGTTGGCGAGGGCGGCGGCCGGGGCGGCGGTGAGCGGGACCGCGGCGAGGGCGGTCGCCGCGAGGGAGGTCGCAACCAGTGCGGCCCATGTCTTGCGCATGCCTACTCCAGGATCCGTAGCGGTCCGTCAGGGGTGGTTCACGGCGTGCCCAGAGAAGCAAAACCAACAGCATCCGTCAATAACTCACACAATCTTGCACGAACCCTGGTGTCGTGTGGCATGTGTCATTACACTCTCGCCGTCAACTGATGGCCTCAGCAGCGCACGTGACTGCCCACCGGCAATGATTCCCCGTCAGATGACGTTCGATTGTGTTGTTTTCCCACCCGCAAGGCGCACCACCCACCCGACCGTCCTCGCGCCCTCCGGAGCCGCAACCATGCGAGCACCCCTGCCAAGAACCGCCCGAGCCGTGCTGGCGCTGGCCCTGGCCGCACCGGCCCTGGCCTTCAGCCTCGGCGCCACCGGACTGGCCACCGCCGTCCCGGCCGTCGCCCTCGACAACGGCACCGCCCTCACCCCGCCCATGGGCTGGAACTCCTGGAACTCCTTCGGCCCGGCCATCAACGAGCAGGAGGTGAAGCAGACCATCGACTACATGTCCGCGAACGGCCTCGCCACCGCCGGGTACAACACCGTCACCATCGACGACGGCTGGTCGCTGCTGCACCGCAGCGGCCAGACCACGGACATCGTCAAGGACGCCTACGGCTCCCTCCAGCTCTACGACGCCGGCGGCAACCCCGTCAGCGGCACCGACGGCACCGGCATCGACCCCACCTCAGGCCACCTGATCCCGGACCCGGACAACTTCCCCTCCCAGACGGTCGACGGACAGACCGTCAACGGGATCCAGTACCTGGCCTGGTACGCGCACAGCAAGGGCATGAAGTTCGGCCTGTACGCCACCGACACCTACACCACCTGCCAGGGCCACCCCGGCAGCCTCGGCCACGAGGCCGTCGACGCGAGCGACTTCGTCTCCTGGGGCGTCGACTTCGTCAAGTACGACGACTGTCCGTACGGCCCGCCCATCACGGGGCCCGACGGGCACGACTACGGCACCCAGGGCGAGGGCAAGGAGCTGACGCAGTCCATCTACGCCCGCGTCCAGACCTTCCAGAAGGCCCTCGACGCCGCCTCCGCCGCGCAGGGCCGCCCGAAGGTCGCCCTCAGCGTCTCCGCGCAGCCCGTCCACACCGGGCTCCCCTACCTCCAGGACCCGAACGACCCGGCGCGCACCGACCCCGTCGTCGCGGCCGGCACACAGCCCTACCAGGCCCCCGGCTACGCGCCGACCGGCGTGTGGTGCGGGCAGGTCGCCAACCTTTGCCGGATCGGCGGCGACCGCGACAGCGAACTGGACGGCGTGCTCTACCAGGGCCAGTTGCAGACCGCGCTGCAGTACCGCGGCAACGTCCGCCCCGGCAGCTGGAACGACATGGACATGATGTTCGCCGGCTGGCAGGACCCGTACGGCCTGTGGGGCACCACCGACACCTGCTCCTGCCACAAGCCGTTCACCGACACCGAGTCGCAGACCGAGATCTCGATCCTGTCCATGATGGCGGCGCCGCTGATCTCCGGCGCGGACTTCCGCACCGCCGCGGACTCCCAGCACAGCTACGACGGCTACACCTGGTCCACCGGCATCTCCTCCTCGGCGCTCGCGCTCTACGAGAACCGCGACGTCATCGCCGTCGACCAGGACAGCCTCGCCAAGCCCGCCACCCTGGTGGGCGACCCGCCGAACTCCAGCACCGCGCCCGTCGTCCTCCAGCGCCAACTCGCAGGCGGCGACACCGCCGTCCTGCTGGTCAACCAGGACCCGAGCAACACCCAGACCGTCACCACCAGCCTCGCCGCGCTGGGCCTCCCCAGCCCCGGCTACTCCGCCAAGAACCTGTGGACCGGCGCCACCGGCGAGTTCACCACCGCAAGCGGATCGGGCGGCGGGACGATCAGCGCCTCCGTGCCCCCGCACGGCGCGGTGCTCTACCGGCTGTCGCCGCTGCCGACGACGGTCCCGGCCACGGTCGTCGACGACGGCAGGTACCACTCCCTCAGCACCGGCGCCGGCACGGGCGGCCTGGTCCTGGAGGCGTCCGGGACGTGCAGCGCGCCGGTGACCTCCGTGGCGGACCTCAACACCTGGTGGCCCAGCCACACCTCGGAGCAGTGGACCTTCACCAGCAACCCCGACGGCACCGTCCGCATCAGCGACGACTGCGACACCTCCACCCAGGTCCACACCGTCCTCGCGGCGGGCACCAGCGCGGGCGACTCCGCCTACCTGCTCAACTACTCGGCGGGCAACCCCTGGCAGGAGTGGCGCGTCGTCCAGAACACCGCCACCGGCGCACTGACCGTCACCAACGTCGCCACCGGCCTCGCCCTCGACACCGCCGGCACCGCCGCCGGCAGCACCGTCGTCACCAACTCCCCCAACCCGTCCGCCCCCGGCCAGTCCTGGAGCCTCGTCTCCTGACCCCGCCCGGCACTGGACGGCCTCTCGTCGCCCGTTGACCGGGGAACCCCACCTGTTCAACGGGCCACGAAGGGCTCCGTCGGCGCGCTAGCCTTCGTTCGTGATCGAAGGTGGGGGCGGGCAGCGACTCGACGGCGATCTCGGGCATCCGTGTTGGGGTGCGACGCGATCGTGGGTGGAGAAACGCCTCGCTGACGGGGAGCGGATAGCGGGCGCCGAGCATCTGCGCGGTGGGTGGACCTCGGAGATGCGCAGGCTGCGCGTCGACGGGCCGGGCGGCCGGAGGGACCTCGTGCTGCGGTCCTTCGTGAAGCCCTTCTACGTCCGGCACGCGGAGGGCCTGCTGACCCGCGAAGCGGCGGTCCTGCGGCTGCTCGGTCCGACGGACGTGCCCGCGGCGACGCTCGTGGACGTGGACGCGACCGCGACGCACTGCGACCACCCGTCCCTGCTGATGTCGCTGTTGCCCGGGTCCGTCCGGTTGGACGACCGGGACGCCGAGCGCCGGGCCGATCTGATGGCCGAGCAGTTGGTGCGCATCCACCGGGTCGAGGTCGCCGACGAGACGAGGCCGCGGGCCTGGCAGGCTTGGACGTCGCCGGAGCGGGTGACGCTCCCGCAGCACACGGCGCGGCCGGACCTCTGGCAGCGGGCCGTCGAGGTCATCCGGCAGGATCCGCCCGCTCTGCGGCCTTGTTTCCTGCACCGGGACTTCCATCCGGGCAACGTCCTCTTCGAGGGCGCGGGGGACGACGTCCGGATCAGCGGTGTGGTCGACTGGGTGGAGACCTCGTGGGGACCCGCCGACCTCGACGTCGCTCACTGCTCGACCGCCCTGTCCCTGCTCCACGGCGTCCCCCTGGGGATGACCTTCGCGGACCGTTACCTCGCCGCCGGAGGCAGCCTCGCCGAGCAGCGCGCGGCGCACCTGTACTGGCGGCTCATCGACGCCCTGGCCTTCGCCCCGGACGCGGAGAAGGTCGCCGTCCCCTGGCGCGAACTCGGCCGCGCAGATCTGACTCCCGCCCTCCTGGGCGGCAGGCTCGAGGAGTACCTGCACGACCTGTTCGACCGCTACGCGTAGACCGTCGCGGCCCGCCGTTCGGGCCGACGGCACGCAGTTCGGTCGCTCCGCTGATGCGACCGTCAACGCGCGGCGAGGGCCTGCGGGGACCACGCGCCGAACCACTGCTCGGCGCCGTACTGCTCGAACCGCGACACCTCGGTGAACCCCAGCTTCGCCGCGACGCGCATCGAGCTCCCGTTGGCGGTCTGGGTGGTGAGGACGACAGGCTCGCCGGGAACGGTGCGGGCGAACCAGGCGAGTGCCGCTGCGGCCGCCTCGGCGGCGTAGCCGTGGCCCCAGGCGCTCGGCAGCAGGAGGTAGCCGAGCTCGGCCTCGCCTCCCTGCGGGAGGACGCGGCCCAGACGCTCGGGGTCGCGGCGGTCGAGCGTGACGACGCCGATCACCGCTGCGTCGAGCTCGATCACGAAGAAGCCGGGTCGCCGTCCCGGTATCTCCGGCACCGCGCGTTCGAGCTCGTCACGCGGTCGGGCGCCGCCGATGTAGGTGCCCACCTCAGGCGAGGCGAACAACTCGATGAGCGCCGCACGGTCCCGGGCTTCGGACTCACGGAGGACGAGCCGTTCGGTCGTGATCGGGGCGGGCGGCCAGGCGACGGTTCCAAGATCCATGGTGACCAAACTATCGTGCGCCCGCCGGACCGGAGGCCCGAAAGCGCCGAGGTCAGGAAGCGGACTGCCCCCGGAGCCGCAGGCTCCGGGGGCAGTCGATCAGGCGGACCGCAGGGCCGTCGTCCAGGCTTCGACCTCGTCCGGGTGGCGTGGCAGGCCGGAGGAGAGGCACTCGACGCCGTCGGCCGTGACGACGAAGTCGTCCTCGATGCGCATGCCGATGCCGCGCAGCTCCTCGGGGATGGTCAGGTCGTCGGGCTGGAAGTACAGGCCCGGTTCGACGGTGAGGACGTGGCCGGGCTCCAGCACCCCGCCCAGGTAGTTCTCGGTGCGGGCGCTGGCGCAGTCGTGGCAGTCCAGACCGAGCATGTGGCCCGAGCCGCACAGGGTGTAGCGGCGGTAGCGGTCCGCGGCGGGCGTGGTGGCGCTGTCCGCGCTGGGGCGCAGGCCCCAGGAGTCGAGGCCCTCGGCGATGACCCGCATCGCGGCCTCGTGGAAGTCGCCGAACCGCGCTCCCGGCCGCACCGCCGCGATGCCCGCCGACTGGGCGGCGAAGACCAGGTCGTAGACGCGGCGTTGGACGTCGGTGAACCGTCCGCTGACCGGGATCGTCCGGCTGACGTCGCCGGTGTAGAAGGAGTCCGCCTCCACGCCGGCGTCCAGCAGCAGCGCGTCACCCTCCCGCACGGGTCCGTCGTTGCGCATCCAGTGCAGGGCGCAGGCGTGCGCCCCGGCTGCCGCGATGGTCTCGAAGCCGAGCCCGTAACCCTCCAGCCGGGCCGCGCGGTTGAACGTGCCCTCGATCCAGCGCTCGCCCCGGGCAAGGGCGGTGGCGCGGGGCAGCTCGCGGGCGACGTCGTGGAAGCCGGCGACCGTGAACCCCACGGCGGCGCGCAGTTGCGCGATCTCCCACTCGTCCTTGACGAGCCGCAACTCCGAGAGGAAGGTACGCAGTTCGGTCTCATCGCGGGTGTTCTCCGGCACGAGGGAGTCGACCAGCGCGTCCTCGCCGCGCAGCACGCGCGTCGGGGTGTCCCCGGCGAGCGCCCGCTCCAGCGTGTCGCGTGGGGCCACCTCGAGGCCCAGCGCGTCGGCGGTCTCGGCGAGGGTCCGGCGCCGGCCGATCCAGAACTCGCCGTGGCGGCGGTCGCTGTAGAACTCCGCGCCGTTCGGGCCGCCGTCGCGCGGCGAGCGCCCGCGGGTGAACAGCAGCACCGTGTGCCCCTGCCCGGTGGGCTCGAAGACGAGCACGCTGTCGGGGATCGCGTCGGCCGCCTGCTCGGCGGTGAGGTGGACGAAGGCGGTGTGGGGCCGGAACGGGTAGTCGAAGTCGTTGCTGCGGATCTTGAAACCGCCGGACGGGATGACGATCCGCTCGCCCGGGAAGCGGTCGGACACCGCCGCCCGCCGCCTCGCCGCGTAGTCCGCGCCGGACGTCCGCGGCACCTTCAGGTCCGTGTCCTGCCAACCCTCCTGGAAGGACGCGGCCAACGCGGCCGACACCGCACGATCGTGACTGCTGAGGCCGCGCGGCTCGTCGCCTCGTCGGTCCATGGAACTCCTCCAACTCGTTCGCCGTCAGTTCTGTTCTGCTGCGAGCAGCTCGTGCAGCAGCGCGGGCAGGGCACGCGCCAACTGCCGGTATTCCTCGGGGTGGTTGTAGACGTGGGCGCTGACGCGCAGCACCAGTCGGCCGTTCCAGTCGCTGACCGCCGTCTCCGCCCCCGCTCGATCGGCGATCGCCTGCTGGACCCGGTCAGGACCGGTCAGTCCTTCCGGCAGCGGCAATGCTGCCATGGACAGCAGCGGCTCGGGGGCGAACTCCCCGCCGTCCGGACCGCCGTCCGGATCGCCGGACAGGCCCTGGCCTGGGCGCAGGTCCAGCGCTCGGGCCAGCACGGCCTGCCCGTAGCCGGCCAGCGCGTTGTTGCGGGCCCGCGCCCTGGGCCAGCCGCCGAGCTCGTCGAAGAGGGCCAGCGCGGCCGGCAGGGAGAGGATCGCGCTGCTGTCGGCGGTGCCCGGCATGCTGAAGCTGTACGGGAACCCCTCCTCGTCGCGCCAGGACAGCACGGGGGCGCGCAGCGTGGGGCGGTGCTCGGGTGCGGCCCACAGGGCGGCGGCGCCGCGCGGCGCGCAGACCCACTTGTGGAAGTTGCCGGTCCAGAAGTCCGGTTGCAGCTCGTCGAGGCCGACCGGCAGCATCCCCGGCGTGTGGGCGCCGTCGACGAGCACGGCCACTCCCAGCGTGCGCAGTTCGGGCACCAGGCGCCGCACCGGGACCAGCCGGGCGGTGGGCGAGGTGACCTCGTCCAGGACGGCCAGCCGGGTCCTCGGGCCGACGGCGTCGAGCACGGCCTGGGCCAGCTGCTCGGCGGTCGCGGTCAGCGGGATCCTGACGGTGACCAGCCGGGCGCCCGCCCGCGCGCAGGCGCGGGCCGCCGCCGCGGTGACCGCGCCGTAGCCGTGGTCGGTCACCACCACCTCGTCGCCGGGCCGCAGATCGAAAGACCCGAGCACCGCGCACACGCCGGCGGTCGCGTTGGCGACCAGGGCGAGGCCGTCTGGGTCCGCGCCCAGGAAGGCCGCGGCGGCGCGGCGCGCCTCCTCGACGGCGGGCTGCCACTCCCGGCGGAAGAAGCGGACGGGGTTGGCGTCCATCCGGGCCCGCCAGCGGTCCTGCTCCTGCTGGACCGGGCGCGGCACGGCTCCGTAGGAGCCGTGGTTGAGGTGCGCGACGCCGCCGTCCAGCGGCCACAGCGCACGGACGGCGGACGGGTCCAGGTCCAGGTCCCAGCTCCCGTCCCAGTCCCAAACCCCGTTCCAGTCCTGGTCCTGGTCCTGGTCCGCGCCCGGGTCCGGATTCGGATTCGGATTCGAGGGCGGTGCGGCGAGGTCGGGCAGGGGCCCGGTCATGACGCGGCCACCCCGGGGAAGTGACAGGCCACCAGGTGCCCGGCCCCGGCTCCGGCGCCGTCCGGCGTGCGCGGGGCCGGTTCCTCCCGGGCGCACAGCTCCTGGGCCCGCGGGCAGCGGGTGCGGAACCGGCAGCCGGACGGGGGGTCGAGCGGGCTGGGCACGTCCCCGGTCAGCCGGATCCGCCCGGAGCCGCCGACCGCGCCGTGCCGTGGGCCGGACGGCGGGTCCGGCTCGGGGACCGCCGACAGCAGCGCCTGGGTGTAGGGGTGCTGGGGCGCGCGGTACAGCTCGTCGCGTGGCGCGGTCTCGACGACCTTGCCGAGGTACATCACCGCCACCCGCTGCGAGAAGTGCCGCACCACCGCGAGGTCGTGGGCGATGAAGACGAAGGCGATGCCGAGGTCCCGGCGCAGCCGTTGCAGCAGGTTCACCACCTGGGCCTGGATCGACACGTCCAGGGCCGAGACCGGTTCGTCGGCCACGATCACCTTCGGCTCCAGGGCCAGGGAGCGGGCGATGCCGACGCGTTGGCGCTGTCCGCCGGAGAACTCGTGCGGGAACCGGTTGTAGTGCTCGGGGCTCAGGCCGACCGTCTCCAGCAGCTCCTGGACCCGGGCCCGCCGACCGCCGGGCGGGTTGATCCGGTGCACCTCCAGCGGGGTCGAGACGATCTCGCCCACGGTCTGGCGGGGGTTGAGCGAGGCGTACGGGTCCTGGAAGACCATCTGGATCTGCGAGCGGACCGGCGCGAGCTGCTTGCGTGAGGCGTGGGTGATGTCGACGCCCTGGTAGCGCAGCACGCCCGCGGTGGGCTCCAGCAAGCGCGTGAGCAGCCTCCCGGCGGTGGATTTGCCGCAGCCGGACTCGCCGACCACGCCCAGGCTCTCGCCCGCGTGCAGGGTCAGGTCGATGCCGTCCACGGCGCGCAGCACCGGACGGGTGTCACGGCGGGACGGCCACAGGCCGCCGCCCTGCACCGGGAAGTGCTTGGCGAGGCCCACGGCCTGCAACAGCGGCTCGGCCGACGCGGGCACGGCCGAGCCGGACACGCCCGGCGCGGGCTCGGCTGCGGCGCCGGCGGAGACGGAGGCGCCGGATGTCGTGCTCGGCACGGAGGAGGGCAGGGTCATGGGGTCGTCCCTTGGTTCCGGCGGGTGTCGTTCGATTCCGGCGTGGCGAGGGGGTCCGCTGCGCTCAGGTGGCAGGCGACGGCGTGGCCGCCCTCGGCGACCAGCTCCGGGCGCAGGCGGCCGCACAGGTCGTCCGGCAGCTGGGCCCGGGACTGGCAGCGCGGGTGGAAGGCGCAGCCGCCCGGCACGGCCAGCAGGCTCGGCGGGCTGCCCGGAACCGGCTTCAGCGGCACGTCCACCGCGCTGTCCAACCGGGGCACCGACTCCAGCAGGCCCCTGGTGTAGGGGTGTCGGGGCTCGGCGAGCACCTGGGTGACGGAACCGTGCTCCACGCTGCGGCCCGCGTACATCACCAGCACGTCGTCGGCGATGCCCGCGATCACGCCCAGGTCGTGGGTGATCAGCACGATCGAGGTGTGGAACTGCTGCTGGACCTCGGCGAGCAGTTCCAGGATCTGCGCCTGGACGGTGACGTCCAGCGCGGTCGTGGGCTCGTCCGCGATCAGCAGGTCCGGGTCGCAGCACAGGGCCATGGCGATCATCACCCGCTGGCGCATGCCGCCGGAGAACTGGTGCGGGTAGTCCTTGGCCCTCGTCTGCGGGGAGGGGATCCCGACGAGGGCGAGCATCTGCACCGCCCGCTCCCCCGCCGCCCGGCGGCTGCACCGGGTGTGCCGCCGGTAGGTCTCGGCGATCTGGTCGCCGACGCTGTAGTAGGGGGACAGCGCGGTCAGCGCGTCCTGGAAGACCATCGCCATGCGGCTGCCGCGCAGGCCGCGCAGCCGCGCCTCGTCGGCGCCGACCAGTTCGACGCCGTCGAGGCGGATGCTGCCGCCGACGCGGGTGCGGGCGCGGTCGTGCAGGCCGAGCACGGCCAGGGAGGTCACGGACTTGCCCGAGCCGGACTCGCCGACGATGCCGAGGGTGCGGCCCCGCTCCAGCGAGAACGACAGCCCGTCGACGGCCTGGACCGGGCCGTCCTCGGTGGAGAAGCGCACGGAGAGGTCGCGGACGTCGAGGAACGGCGCGCCGCCGCCGGCGGCGCGGTCGTCCGTGCTGGGGCCGGTGTTGACGGTCGCAGGGTTCACAGCGCACGCACCCGTGGGTCGATGACGGCGTAGCAGGCGTCCACGGCGATGTTGGCGAGCACCATGGCCGTGGAGGCGGCCAGGACCGTGCCCATCATCATCGGCAGGTCGGAGTCGGCGACCGAGTCCACGGCCAGCTTGCCGATGCCGGGGATGTTGAAGGTCGTCTCGGTGATCAGTGCGCCGCCGAGGAAGAGGCCGAGGTCGATGCCGAACATGGTGACCACCGGGGTCATCGCGCCCCGCCAGGCGTGTTTGACGTAGACGCCCCAGGGGCCGAGTCCCTTGGCCCGGACGGCCCGTACGTACTCCTCGCCCAGGCTCTCCAGCATCGAGGAGCGGGTGAAGCGCGCGTAGGTGGCGACGTTGACGACCGCCAGGGTGATCCAGGGCAGCAGCATCCCGCCGGCCCAGCCGGTGAGCGAGGCGCCGGGCGAGGTGTAGCCGGGCAGCGGCAGCCAGGCCAACTGGTCGACGAGGATGTAGCGCACGACGATGCCGAAGAAGTAGATCTGCATCGACGCTCCGACCAGGGCGAACCCCATGGCCACCTTGTCGGGCGCCTTGCCGCGCCGCAGCGCGGCGATCATCCCCGCTCCGACTCCGAAGGCCAGCACCAGGACCGCCGCGCCCAGCGCCACCGAGGCGGTCGCCGGGAAGCGGTTGAGCAGCGTCTGCAGCACGGGCTGCCCGTTGACGAACGAGTAGCCGAGGCAGGGCGCGGGGCAGGACGCGGTGCCGAAGGTCCGGCCGGCGAAGATGCCGACGAGGAACCGCCAGTACTGCACCGGGACGGGGGCGTCGACGCCCATGTTGTGGCGGATCGTGGCGAGCAGCTGCGGGGTGCACTGCTTGCCGCAGGCCAGCACCGCGGGGTCGGACGGCAGGGCGAAGAACAGCAGGTAGGTGACGGCGCTGACGACCAGGAGGATCAGGGCCGCACTCACGGTTCGGCGGATCAGGAAGCGCAGCACGAGTGCTCCGTTGGAGGGATGGGGATCAGGCGGGAGGGCGCGGTCGGCGGGCGGTCACTTGACGTAGACGTCGAGCGGGTAGACCGTGCCGATGAAGCCGAGGTGCACGCCGCCGAGCCCGGGGCCGTAGAGCGAGACCTGGCGCAGGTCGACCCAGGGGATGATCGGCGCCTCGCCCATGATCTTCTTGTCGAGCGCGGCCCAGTCCTTGTCCTGCTGGGCGAGGTCGGTCTCGGCGTTGATCTTGTCGATCTGGGCGTTGACCGCCGGGTCGTTGAACAGCATGGTGTCGGCGCCGTCGGGGGCGATCAGCCGGCCGTCGAAGATCGGGGCGATGACGGTGTCGGCGCTCGGCCAGTCCGGCCCCCAGCCGGCGGCGTACAGGTCGAAGGTGTTGTCGACGTTGCCGATCTCGTCGTAGTAGTCCTTGTCGTCCACGCCGTGGGTGACCACGTGGAAGCCCGCCTGGCCCAGGGCGCTCGCCACGGCGACGGCGGCCTGCTGCCACTGCCCGGTGTTCGCGAAGGCGAAGACGATGGTCGGGTGCGGGTTGCTGCTCTGCGCGAGCAGTTTGCGCGCGGCGGCCGGGTCCCCGGTGACGGGGGCGTGGTAGAGGTCGTACGGCTGGAAGCCGTTGGTGACCGGGGAGAGGATGGTGTTGGAGTAGTCCCCGTAGAGCGGGCCGCCGAAGATCTGGCGGACCTGCTGGCGGGGGAAGGCCATCAGCAGCGCCTGACGGATCTTCACGTCGGTGATGCGGCGGTCGTTGATGTCGAAGTAGGTGCTGAAGGGCGAGACCTGGTCGACGGTGCGGGCCCGCAGGGAGGGGGTGCCCAGGACCTGTTCGGCGACGTCGCCGGTGACCTGCGCGTTGAAGGTCATCGCGGTGCTGTCGGCGCCGTTGGCGGCGATGAGGCGCTGGTCGATGTCGAGGCTCTGGCCGCCGAACTCGAACTTCCACTGGTCGGGGTAGGCGTGGCGGACCGGGTCGGTGGCCTGGCTCCAGCCGGCGCTGCGGGCCAGCACCAGGGACTTGTCGGCGTCGTGGCTGACGATCCGGTAGGGCCCGGAGGAGAACGGGTCCATGTCGAACGCCTGCTTGGTGTCGTGCGCCTTGGGGACGGGGCTGTACGCCTGCATGGCCACGGCGTAGGGGAAGTCGGCGTGCGCGCTCTTGAGGTGGAAGACGATGGTCCGCGCGTCGGGGACTTCGATGGCGGGCAGGTCCTGGCCGTTCCAGGGGCCGGGGTAGGCGCTGGAGTAGTTCGCCTGGCCGGTGAGCCAGGTCTGCAGGTAGTTCGGCCCGCCGCTGAGCGTGGCCTCGAAGGTGCGCTCGATGCCGTACTTGACGTCCTGGGCGGTGATCGGCGAGCCGTCCTGGTACTTCAGGCCCTGCTTGAGCGTGTAGGTCCAGGTGCGGCCGCCGTCGGAGCTGACGCCGGTGTCGGTCGCGAGGTCGCCGACGAGCTTGGTGACGCCGCCCGCGTACTGGTAGCTGGTCAGTTGGCGGGTGAGCAGCAGGTCCACGGTCTGGTTCGGGGCGGAGTAGACGCGGGCCGGGTCCATGTGGCTGAAGTCGGTGGTCTGCAGCACGGTGACGGTCCCGCCGGACTTGGCGCCGGGGACGGCGGGGTCGGGGCCGGTGGAGTCGGCGGAGGTGCCCAGGGTGACGGCCTGCTTGACGACCGGGGCCGAGGCGAGCTTGGTCGCGTCGGCGGCCTTGCTGCCGGAGCAGGCGGTGGCGGTGACGAGCGTTCCGGCGGCCACGGCCGTGGCGAGCAGGCGCAGGGCGTGTCTGTTCATCGGGTGTCCTTGCGGTTCGGGGTTCGAGGGGGCCTGGGACCGGGCGGGGTCAGCGGTTCGACTTGGGGTCCAGCGCGTCGCGCACGGAGTCGCCGAGCAGGTTGAAGGCCAGCACGAAGATCAGCATCGCGAGGCCGGGGAAGAGCATGTAGCTGAAGTCGGCGGAGTAGACCTGGGCGCCTCGCTGGATCATGCGGCCCCAGTCGGGCGTGGGCTCGACCATGCCCGCGCCCAGGAAGGACAGGGCCGCTTCGGTGGTGACGTAGGCGGGCACGGCGAGCGAGGCGGAGATGAGGATGGGCGTCCACAGGTTCGGCAGCAGTTCCCGGAAGACGATCCGGGTCGGCGACACGCCGATCACGCGGGCGGACTGGACGAACTCCCGCTCGCGCAGCGAGAGCACCTGGCCGCGCACCAGCCGGGCGGTGGCCGCCCAGCCGAAGGCGGTGAGCACCAGGACGACGGTCGTGGCGCGCAGCCAGGTGGGGACCTCCTGGGTGGGTTTGACGAAGGCCGCCTGGGCGACGGGGATGAAGGCGACGAAGAAGAGGGTGGCGGGGAAGCAGAGGATCACGTCGATCACGCGTCCCACCGCGTAGTCGACGGCCCCGCCCGCGTAGCCGGCGACGATGCCGACGAGGGTGCCGATCACGGTCACCAGGGCGACGACGGCCAGCGAGATCAGCAGCGAGGTGCGGATCCCGTAGACCAGCTGCATGAAGACGTCGCGTCCGAGGCCCGGTTCGACGCCGAGCCAGAAGTGGCTGCTCATGCCGCCCATGGGGCCGGTCGGATAGCCGAAGTCGTCGAGCAGCCCCGGCTGGTTCTGGCCGTAGGTGGTGTACGGGTCCTTGCCGTAGAGCCAGGAGATGACGGGGGCGCCGAGGCCGACCAGGAAGAACAGGCCGACCACGGCGGCGGAGGCGACGCCGACGCGGTCGCGGCGGAACCGGCGCCAGGCGAGCTTGGCGGGAGAGCGCCCTTGCGGGAGCGCCGTCGGTTCGGTGGCCTCCGGGACGGGGGCGTCCGCGAGGAGCGAGGTCATGGTGGGTCCCCAGGGGGCGAAGACGAGGGGCGAAAGGGCAGCAGAAGTATCAGTGCAATGTCACGTTGCTCTGCCCTGCGCATGACTGTGTCGCCACCAGGGGGAGGCAGTCAAGATGCGATCGGGGACCGGCTCTGATTGATCTTGGAGCGGCCCGGCCGTCGTCGCCGTCCCGCAGCGCCCCGTGCCCGGTCAGGGGCTTGACGCTGCATCAGTCGGGCGCGATCGTATGTGGCAAGCCCCTGACATGTTATGTGTGCCATGGCATGCGCTCTTTCGGGCAGCCCGACCGGTCGGCCGCGCACAGGAGGGCACCGCGTGGAGCTGGAGCTCAGGCACCTGAGGGTGCTGTGCACGATCGCCGACGCCGGCAGCGTCGGCCGCGCCGCCGCGATGCTCGGCGCGTCCCAGCCCGCGACCAGCACCCAACTGCGCCGCATCGAGGCCCACCTCGGCGCGCCGGTGTTCGAGCGCACCAACTCCGGGGTGGAGCCCACCGGATTCGGCATCGAGGTGCTGGCCGCGGCGCGTGACCTGCTCGCCAGAGCCGAGGACCTGGGCCGCCAGGCGGCCGCCGGCGCCTCCCCGGCCAGCCGCCGCGAGCTGCGGCTGGCCGCGACCAACTCGCCGATGCTGCCCGGCCTGCTGACCCGGATGCGCAGCCGCCTGCCGGAGCTGCGCATCACCGTGAGCAGCGTCTACCGCTCCTCCGACATCGTCGAACTGCTGGAGCGGGGCAGCCTGGACGCGGCGATCGCCGTGGACTACCCCGGCCTGGAGCTGCGGCACTCGGACGCCGTCCGCCATCGCGGCATCGTCACCGAGCCGACCTTCGTCGCCCTGTCCGCCGGGCACCGGCTGCGCAACCGCCCCGAGGTGGCGCTCGCCGAACTGGCCGACGAGCCCTGGTTCGTCACCCCCGACGACGGGGCCGGCTGGCCTGGGGTCTTCTACGACGCCTGTGCCGCGGCGGGTTTCGCACCGGCGGCGGTGCACGAGTTCCTCGGCGACCGCACCGAGCTCCGGGACATGATCGCGGCCGGTCTGGGCGTCTCCACGGTGCAGGCGACCGCCCGGCCGCATCCCGCCGTCGCGATCAAGTCGCTGGCCGGCACCCCGCTGCGGGCCAGGTACGTGCTCGCCTGGCGGCCCGCGGAGGTGGGCGGCGAGCTGGCCGAGACGCTGCACGGCGCGGCGACCGCGGCCTACCGGGAGCTGACGGCGGCTTCGCCGCACTTCGAGACCTGGGCCGCCCGGACCTACTGGGGCGCCCGCCCGTAGGCGGCCCGTTCGCGAAGCGGACGCGCGCCAGGACCCGCGCCGTACCCGTGCCCCGTACCCGTGCCCCGTACCCGTGCCCGGCCCGGCCCGGTGTTATGGCTCGGGCGACGAGCTCATATGACCTGTCACATTGTATCGGCCCGTGGCCGGTGGCACGCTTCACCTCGCGTTCCCCCGCACGTCGAACCGAATGCTCCACAGATCCACTCCCCCACCGGATGTGACCCCCACTCAGAAGGGCCAGCAGTGCGCCTGCGCATACCCCTCCGCACCCTCGCGGCCGGCGTCGCCGCCAGCTGCGTCACCGCCACCTTCCTCCTGCCGGCCTCGGCGGCCGTCGCCTCCCCGGCCCCCACGACCGCCAAGGCGCCCACGACGGCCAAGGCCCCCGGACACGGGCACGCCGCGCCGACCGCCCCCAAGCCGCTCGGCGCCACCCCCACCGGCACGACCTCCTCCTCCTCCTCCTCTGACACCGCCGCCCCCACCGCCGCTCCGCTGACCCCGGCTCAGCTGGCCCAGGCACAGCGCCCCCTGCCGTCCGCCGCCTCCCACCAGCCGTCGAAGACCTCCCGCAAGGCAGCCGCCGACACCGCGAGCTGCATCCCCGCGGACTTCGCCACCCGCACCGGCAGCGCGCTGGTCTCCTTCGTCGAGGGCTCGACCACCGACTGCGTCAACACGCTCTTCAACCTCACCGGCAGCGACGCGGGCGCGGCGCTGAAGGAATCGCAGATGCTCACCGTCGCGAACGCCTACCAGGCGCTGGCGTCCCACTACACCGGCGACGACTCGACCGGCATCTGGCAGCTGGAGCTCTTCCTGCGGGCCGGCTGGTACGTGCAGTCCAACGACCCGGCCGACGTGGGAAGTTACGACGCCGCCCTGACCTCGGCCAACCAGGCGGCCCTCGACGCCTTCTTCGGCAGCGCGCACTGGCAGGACGTGACCGCGGCCAACGCGCAGGTGCTCTACGACGCGCTGGTGCTGACCGACAGCGCTAACCTCCAGGCACGCTACCTGAACGTCTACAAGCAGGTCCTGAACGGCTACACCAGCGCCGACGACTCCGTCACCGGCATGGACGCGGCCGTCAACGCCGTGCTGTTCGCGCCGCTGTGGCGCGGCAACTGGAACCCGGCCTTCGTCAGCGCGGTCGCGGCCGATCCGAGCATCCTCGCCACCATGGGCTCCTTCGCGACGAAGTACAAGGCCGGCGCCTCCGGCGCGGACGGCTTCCTGGTGGTCAACGCCGGGAACGACCTGGGCCGCGCCGCCGGTGACGGCGGCTCCGTCGGAACGGCGGCCGGCCAGCAGGTGCAGGCCGTGCTCAACGCGTCGGCGATCACCGGCGCGACCGCCCCGCTCTACGTGCACACCGCGTACGACGCCAACACCTACGACGCCGCGCACTGCTCGGTCTACGGCACCTGCAACCTGGCGGCCACGCTCACCTCGACGGTGCTCACGCACCAACTGGTCTGCGACAACCGCACCATCGAGACCGAAGCGCTCACCGCGGACCAGCTGAGCACGGTCTGCACCAGCCTGCGCGGCGAGGACGTCTTCTTCCACAACCTGGTCAAGGACAGCGGCCCGGTCAACCCGTACGGCAAGACCATCACCCTGGCCGTCTTCGCCAACCAGGCCGACTACGTCACCTACTCCTGGGCCATCTTCGGCAACGACACCGACAACGGTGGCGAGACCCTGATGGACGCGACCGACCCGAACAACCAGCCGGTCTCGGTGATGTACCAGAAGTCCTGGAACGACGGCTTCCCGGCCAACGTGTGGAACCTCAACCACGAGTACACGCACTACCTCGACGGCATCTACGACATGAAGGGCACCTTCTCCGACGAGCTGGTCGTGCCCGACATCTGGTGGATCGAGGGCGTCGCGGAGTACGAGTCCTACACCTACCGCGGCACCACCGACACCCAGGCGATGGCCGAGGCCGCCAACCACACCTACAAGCTCAGCACCATCTTCCAGAACACCTACGACAACTCCGACACGGTGCGCACCTACCCGTGGGGCTACCTCGCCGTCCGCTACATGTTCGAGAAGCACCCGGACGTGGTCCAGGCGATGCTCTCGCACTTCCGCACCGGTGACTTCCAGGGCGCCTACCAGGTCTACAACAGCATCGGCACCGGCTACGACGCCGACTTCGACAGCTGGCTCACCGCCTGCGCGGCCGGCGCCTGCTACGCCCAGGGCCCGACGGCGCTGTTCGACTCGTCCGTCAGCGGCGCCACCGTCACTCTCCACGACACCTCCGTGCAGACGGGCGGCGGCAGCATCACCGGCTGGCACTGGACCTTCGGCGACGGCAGCAGCTCCGACCAGCAGAACCCGACCCACACCTACGCGGCGGCCGGCACCTACACCGTCGACCTCACCGTGACCGACAACACCGGCCGGACCGCCAGCACCCCGGCCTCGGTCACCGTGACCGCACCCGTGACCCTGCCGACCTGCACCGACCCGCGCACCGACGCCCTGGGCCAGAACTGCTCGCGCTCCAACGTGGCGGAGACGGCCGGGAACACGGCCTACTTCTACCTCTGGCTGCCGGCCGGCACCTCCACCCTGACCGTCACCAGCGCGGGCGGGACCGGCACCGCCGCGCTCTACTACGACCCGGACACCTGGGCCTCGCCCAGCACCTTCACGGCCTCGTCCACCGGCGCCGGCACCACCGCGCAGACCCTGACCGTCACCAACACCACGGCCGGCTACCGCTACGTCAGCCTGTACGCCGTGACCGCCTTCTCCGGAGTCACCGTCAGCACCCAGTTCTGATTCCGACCCGCCCGAGACCGGCCCCGAAGCAGGCCCCAAGACCGGCCCCCGGCGCGCGCCCTGGCGCGCCGGGGGCCTTCGGCGCGCTCAACGCGTGCGACAGCCGCCCCAGACCGCGGCCAGCGCCTGCGGGATCCCGCCGATGCAGCCGCCCGTCGCGGGGAAGCCCGCGCTGCCGAGGTACGTCCACGCCCCGGAGGGACCGAGACTGAAGTACTTGGGCACGCTGCCCTCGTCCTGGGAGGCCACCTTCTCCTGCTCGGTCGCGCCGCCGGTCGGCTCGAACCTGCTCGCCGCGTACGTGACGCCCCCGCACGCGCCGTAGAGGAAGCCGCCGGGGACGGGCTCGATGTGGACCAGCCGGCTCTCGGCCGCGTAGGCCCGGGTCACCTCGGCCCTGACGGCGGCGGTCACGACGAGGTTCCGGCACGCGGATCCGGCGGCGGCCGGGGCCGCGCTGCCGCGCGAGGGGGCCGGGGCGGCGCTGCCGCCGGAGGCGGTGGAGTGGCAGGCGCTCAGCGCCAGGGCGGCGCAGACGGCAAGGGTGAGCGAGGCGGCACGGCGCGCGGTGGCGTCCATGGTCGGTCCTTTCGGCAGGCGGAGCTGTCAGAGGCTGGGTCAGAGGCTGGGTGGTGGCGTGGAGCCGCACCGCTGACGGCCCTCACCCTCCTCACCCCGCCGGAGCGGCCCAGGTTGCACGGGAGCGAAAGTTCTTCGGGTACGACCCCAACGTTCCGCGCGGACCGTTCGTGTTCTGTCGATGAGGGGCCCGGTGATCGCCACGCGATCCGCCGGGTCGCCACTGACTGACGGACGAACACGAAGGAAGACAGCGTGAACTCTGATCGACTCGCCATCGGGCAGCCCCGCCGACGGACCGCGCGCCGCAGGGCGACCGTGGCCGCCGGGGTCACGATCGCCGTCGCGGGCGCGGGCGCGGCGCTGCCGAGCGCCATGGCCAGCGCCCAGCCGACGGCCCGCTCCGCCGCCGGGGCCTCGGGCGGCTCCGTCAGCGCCCGGCAGATGATCGGCCTGCTCACCCAGGTGCTGCCCGCCGAGGGCAGGAGCACCGACGGGACCGGCCGGGGCGTGCTGGACAAGGGTCTGCCGAGCCCTTACGGCGACGGTCTGTTCGAACCGACCGCCCGGGTCACCTACGACGACGGGCACGGGCCCGCGGGCATCTGGGTGGACGTCACCCGCTGGACGCGGCCCGACCCGCACCAGGCGCCGTTCACCTGCAAGACGACGGAGCCGACAGGCAGCAACCGGCACTGCACGGTGGCACACCTGCCCGGCGGCGCCGTGGTCAATCTGACCCAGCAGGACTTCCCGAACCCGCAGGGCGGCTCGGAGCGCATCTGGAACGCCACCTACGCCCGCCCGGACGGCGGCCGTGTGGTGGTGCAGGAGTCCAACTCCGTCTACGACAAGTCCCCGGCGACCCGCGTCAACCCGCCGCTGACGCTCGCGCAGCTCCGGGCCGCGGCCGCCAACCCGGTGTGGGCCCACGTGATCGACGCGATCCCGGCGTCCGGCTCGCAGCCCAGCAACCTCAACACCCCGTTCGGCCCGGACGGCATCGGCGCGATCTTCTACCGGCTGATCCCGGCCGGCTTCACCATCACGGGGGCCAAGGGGAGCATGTTCCCGGCTCCGGGCAACACGATGGTGCTCGCCGACGCCCACGGGCGGGGCAGTGTCTACAACACGGTCGAGAGCTCGAACTCCCCCACCGTGCTGGCGAGCCGCTTCCGCCAGCAGTACCCGCACGCGACGGCCCTGCCCGGCGGCGGCTGGCTCGGCGTCAAGGAGGCGCCTGGCCACGACAAGGGCACCGAGCAGTACTGGGTGGCCGTCCTGCGCGGCCACACCATCGTCACGGTCGTCGCCCTCAACAGCGTCGGCCCCTCCGGCGTCCGCACCCGCCCCACCCCGGTGCTCACCGTCGCCCAACTGACGGCCATCGCCGAAAGCCCCACCTGGAACGCCGCCGACTGACCCGTCGGCCCGCCCGGCCCAGCCGGCCACGGTCCTCCCTCCCGGGAGACGCACCGTGGCCGGCTGTGTTTGGACGACTTAACGCGCCAAACGGCCTCTACGAGTCGCCTTCAGTGGTCGCCGTCCAGCGCGGCCACCAGCTGCGGCAGGCCGCCGGAGGCGACGATGAGGGCGAGGTGGTCGTGGAAGTCCCGGCTGTGGACGATCAGGCCGTCACGGACGCGCATGACCTGGATGTTGGCGCACTCGAAGGTCCGTCCCGTCGCCTGGTGGTGCACCTGGTAGTCCCATTCGGCGACGACCACCTCCGGGTCGTCGGTCTCGCGGATCACCACGTTGAGCGGGGTCAGCTCCACGGGAGTGTGCGCCTCGACCTCCGCGAAGCGTTTCTCCAGGGCGGCCCGGCCCTCGATGCGGCGCGGCCCGACCGGCTCGAAGACGGTCTCCACCACGGCGTCCTCGGCGTACAGCCGGACGAGTTCCACGAACCGCCCCGCGCGGATGCCCTCCAGCAGCTGCTGGAAGACCTCGCGAGGCGACAGCGTTTCGGACATGATCGACCCCCATCGGAATCCGTCGCCAGCATCGGACTGGCGAGTGCTCCTTCGACGATACGGACCGAGCCCGACGCACCGGATCAGAGCGCGCGCAGGCGTTCGAGGACCCGTTCCAGGAGGGAGATGGGAACGCTCTCGGAGGGATGCGACGCGTGGACGTGCTCTCGGCGGGCGCGGCGCGGGAGGTGGCCCTGCGGGAGCAGGCCCGGCAGGTGGTGGAGGATGCGGCGTAGCTCGATCTGGGCCAGTGCCGGGTTGGCGTGCTCGCGCACCAGGGTGACCTGCGCGTACGCGTAGCGTCCGTCGGGCAGCTGCCCGGTCTGCTGGAGGATGGAGAAGGTCGCCCCCGTGATCATGATCTCTTCGGGTACGCCTCCCTCCTCGGCGCCGCGCCTGGCGTAGGCGAGCGGGGAGCGGGCCGAGGCGAGGGCGAAGCCCGCCGGCATGGCGGGGGTCTGCCCGGACAGCGGCTCCGGGTCGGACAGGTCGCCGAGGACGGCCCCCACCGCGCCGGGGATGCGCAGGGCGCATTCCAGGGCGTCGCCCATCGAGAGGATGGCGGCCGCCGTCGTTTCGGGCCGCCACAGCACTACCGAGGTTCCCACGAGCCTGCGGCCGGCGCTCAGAGGGCGAGCTCGTCCTCGATCTGGCGCAGCCGCAGCCGGGCCAAGGCCAGGTTGGCACGGCGGCGGTCCAGGGCCAGGTAGAGGAAGTGCCCCTCGCTGCCCTTCTGCGTGAGCGGGCGGATCAGGTGGTACTGCCCGGACAGGGTGATCAGGATGTCCTCGATGGCTTCGTGATGCAGGTTCAGCATCTCCATGGTCCGCAGCTTGGCCCGGACCACCTCGGTGTTGCCCGCGGCCGCGACGGTCAGGTCCAGTTCGGGACTGCTGCCCATCGTGCCGAGGGCCATGCCGCTGTTGTAGTCCACGAGTGCGACGCCGATGGCGCCCTCGATGGCCATGGCGTTCTTCAGGGCGATGTCGAGGCTAACTGCCATGCTTGCGACCCACTTCTGTCAGATCATGGACAAGTGACGGTGCATCAAGGTGATCACCTGTTCGGAAGTGTACGCGGCTGTGGCATATGCCAGGTAAATGTTGTCGAAAGACGTCCCCGACGCCTTCGTCCATGCTAGTCAACCGAGATGAGGGAACGTCACCCGAACGCCGTTGCCAACAGCTGCGCGGCCTGGGCGATCAGCGGCTCGTCCGCGGCAGCCGCGGCATCGCGCTTGGTGGACAGGACCGACATCACGACCGGCCCGCGTCGGAGCGGCCAGGCGATGCCCACGTCGTTGGTGGTGCCGTACTGACCGGTGCCGGTCTTGTCGGCGACGGTCCAGTCCTTGGGCAGTCCCGCCCGGAAGCGTTGGCCGCTGGTGGTGTTCGCCAGCAGCCAACCGGTCAGCCGCTCACGGTCGGCCGGGTCGAGCGCGTCGCCGAGGACGAGACGCGCGTAGGTCAGGCCCAGGGCGCGCGGGGTCGAGGTGTCGGTCACCCTTCCCGGCTCCGCCGAGTTGAGCGCGGGCTCCCAGCGGTCCAGCCGGGTGACCCGGTCCCCGACCGAACGGCAGAAGCGCGTCACCGCCTGCGGACCGCCGAGCTGACGCAGCAGCAGGTTCGCGGCGCCGTTGTCGCTGTAGTCCACGGCCGCCGCGCACAGGTCCGCGACCGTCATGCCGTGGGCGACGTTGTCCGGCAGGCCCGTGATCGGCGCGTAGCCCGACGCCGTGGCGTCCTGCTGGGTGTAGTGGACCACATGGGCGAGGAACTCCCCGTCGCGGTCGAGGTCGCGCAGCACCGCGGCCACGCCGATGGTCTTCCAGGTCGAGCACACCGCGAACAGCTCGTCCGCCCGGTACAGCACCGCCCTGCCCGTGCCCGGCTCGTACGCGAAGACCCCCAGCCGCGCGGAGTGCTCCTGTTCCAGGGCCCGCAACCGCCCGTGGAGCCCCGACGGGGCGCCTGTCTGCTGGGCGAACGCCCTTCCCTGCAGGGGAAGGGCGACGCCGAGGGCGGCGACGGCCGCCCCGGCCAGAACGCCGCGCCGACTCGGGAACACTGCCATGGATCTTCCTCTCTCAGGGGTGAGGAAAGGCGCGTTCCAGCGCCTCCCAGCTCATGTCCCGTTCCCGCTCGAGTCGTTCCGCGAGCGGCCCGCCGCGCAGGCCGAACAGGCGCTTGGCGTGCAGGAGGTAGGCGACGACGGCGATGTTGACGACCAGCGCGACGACCTTGAACACCGTGACGCGGCTGGTCAGCTCCCACACCTCGGGGACGAGCAGGATCGTGGTGGCGACGAACGTCAGGTACTCGGCCCAGCGGCGGGCCCGCCACAGGCCCACGGCCTCGACCCCCTCCAGCAGCGCGTAGGCGGCCAGGGCGGCGCCCAGCAGCCACAGCTTCGAGGACGACGCCTGGAACGCCTTCTCCAGTTCACCGGCGACGCCCGTGCCGGGCCGCGCGCCCACCCCGCCGACGCCGTTCTGCAGGGCGTCCACCACACGGTAGAACGGGCCGGACAGGCGCGCCCGGTCCGCGGTGAACGCGAACACCACGGCCGCGGCCGTACCCAGCAGCAGGAAGTGCAGCAGCCGGTCCAGCGCGATCAACCGCAGCACGTACCGGTCGCGCAGCGCGCGCCCGCGCTCCGGGATCACGAGGGAGGGTCCGCGTCCGGCCGGCGCGTCGCCACGTTCTTGCACGTGCCCGGGTCCCTGCGCCTGCTCCTGCTCCTGCCCTTGCGCGTGCCCCGGTCCCTGCGCGTGCGCCTGGCCCTGCTCCCCGGCCTGTCGCCGCTCCCGCTCCTGCGGGGCCCTCGACGGGATCCACACGTCGCAGCGCAGGCAGCGCCGCCAGCACAGGCCGTCCTCCGTCCGGCGGACGAGCTGCGGTCCGGCGTGCTCGTCGACGTCCGCCGGGGCTGCGAGGACGTGACCGCTCGACGCGCACGTGAGCAGTTCGAGGTTCAAGCGGTTCCGCGCCATGGTCTGTGCCCTTCGTCCGCGTCCCGGCTTCAGGGCCTCTACCCCCTCGGCCCTGCTCTCCCGCCTCGGCGCCGGGGAAATCCCCCGGTCGCCACCGGCTCTCGCACGGCGGCGACCGGGGTCAGGCCACCGTCACCCCCGCGGGAGCGGGCCGGCGGTGAGGGCGGTGACGTGCAGGGCGGAGTCGTCGATGGCGCCCGGCGCGAAGCGGAGCGTCACGTGGGTGCGCTGGTTGGGCGGGGTGACCTCCAGGTAGGAGGGCTTCACCGACTTGACCCCGTACGGGGCGTTCCAGGCGAGGTCGGCCCACGCGGACTGGCCCGGTCGCAGGGTGACGGTGTGTCGGCCGGGGTCGTGGACGAAGTAGGTCGAGCCCCAGACGACCTTGATCGGCAGTGTCCCGTGCTTGGCGTTGAGCAGCCCCAGGCCCGGGTAGCCGTAGACGGTGCAGGTCTGGTGCGAGGTGTTGGTGAAGACCAGGTCCTCGCCGAAGTTGCCCACGCCCGCCTGGTTGCCGTCCGGGTGCAGGGCGACCTTGAGGGCGGCCGTGGAGCAGCCGGCCGGGGTGCGCGAGCCCTGCGCGAAGGCGCTGCCGGAACCGGCGGCCACCAGCAGCGCGGCGCAGGCCGTCGCCGCCGCGGCGGCCGCCGTCTTCTTCATCCGCATCTTCATGCGTTCCTCTCTGTGGATCACATTCGATCACCGTGGATCGGCGGGAGAGACGACGCCGTCGGCGGCCAGGTTGTAAAGGAATGGAAAAATCGGGCTCCCCGCCGGCCCGAGGCCGACGGGGAGCCCGTTCGCGCAGTTCCGGTGAGCGGTTCTCGGCTAGCGGTTGCACACCTCGTGCGCGGGGACCCAGGTCCGGGCCCAGTAGCCCGGGTGCACCCTGCCGTGGCGGTCACGGTAGGCCGGGTGCCAGGTGCGCTCCCACTGCCCCCTCACCTCGTGGCAGCGCTGGTGGTGGTCCCCCGGCCCCGGGTGCGGCGCCGCGGAGGCGGTGCCCACCGCCGCGAGCACCGCTCCCCCGGCCAGCGCAAGCGCCGCCGACCCGAGCGCCACAACCTTCGTCACACGTCCACCGAACATGGCTGAGCCCCTCTCAACTGTGCTTTCCTCCCGGCTCCCTGGTGCTTCGGCCGGGCAGTGACAAGACTCCCCCGCCGACTGCGCATTGATCCCGGAACACCCCACACCGTGACAGAACCAGGAAAAACCCTAGATCGCACCGAAATGATCATTAAACCGGAAACTCGGACAAACGGGTTCCGGGTCGTGTCCGCGGCGCGCCGCAGGTTCGGCGCACGCCTGGCCAGCCTCGACGGGAGAATCGACCGGAACGGGACTTGGCCGAAGGGAAACCGATGGGGAATCAGGCGAGTCAGCAGCAGGGGCCTTCGTCGTGGGCGCCGATGGCGCTGCCGGCCTTCCGCCTGCTGTGGCTGGCGCAGATGGTCTCGAACATCGGCACCTGGATGCAGACGGTGGGCGCCCAGTGGATGCTCGTCCACCAGCCCCACGCGGCGCTCCTGACGTCCGCGGTGCAGGCGGCCAGCCTGCTGCCGGTGCTGTTCGTGTCCCTGCCGGCCGGCGTGCTCGCGGACCTGCTGGACCGCCGGCTCATCCTGCTGGCGCTGTCGACGGTCATGGCCGTGCTCGCGGGCGCGCTCGCGGGTCTGACGGGGGCGGGGCTGGCCACACCCACGGTCCTGCTGATCATCACCTTCCTGATGGGATGCGGTCAGGCCCTGACGAACCCCGCCTGGCAGGCGATCCAGCCGGAGCTGGTCCCCCGCGAGCTGCTCCCCCAGGCCGCCGCCCTCAACAGCCTCAACGTCAACGTCGCCCGCGCGGTCGGCCCCGCCCTGGCCGGGCTCCTCGTGGCGGTCACCGGACCCGCCGTGGTGTTCACGGTGAACGCCGTCAGCTTCGTCGTCGTCGCCGTGGCGGTCTACGCCTGGCACCGGCCCGTCCAGAAGTCCGCCCGCGCCGGCGGCGAGGCGCCGGTGCCCGCGCTCCAGGCCGGGGTCCGCTACGTGCGCCACGCCCCGGGCGTGCGGCGGATCCTGGTCCGGTCCGCGCTGTTCGTGCTGCCCGCCTCCGCGCTGTGGGCCCTGCTGCCGGTGACCGCCGGGCACAACCTGCACCTCGGCTCGGGTGGCTACGGCCTGCTCCTGGGCGCCCTGGGCCTCGGCGCCATCGCGGGCGCCCTGACGATCAAACAACTGCGGGCCGCCGTGCCCGAGAACCTCCTGCTCGCCCTGGGCGGCGTCGTGTTCGCGGGCGGCACCGTCGCCAGCGCGACCCTGCACAGCCTCGCCGCGCTCACGGTCGTCCTGCTGCCCACCGGCGCGGCCTGGCTGGTCAACCTGTCGACCTTCAACACCGAGATGCAGCTGCGGCTGCCCGCATGGGTGCGGGCCCGCGGGCTCGCCGTCTACCTCGTCGTCTTCATGGGCGGCCAGGGCATCGGCTCGCTGCTGTGGGGCGCCGTGGCCGGCGCCGCCGGACTCACCCAGGCCCTGCTCGCCGCCGCCGCGCTGCTGGTGGCCACCACCGCCACCCTGCTGTGGTGGCCGATCATCCGGACCTCGACGCCGCTCGACCGCACGACCGTGTCCACCTGGCCCGAGCCGGCGCTGATGCTGGACTCGGTGCCGGACGACATGCCGGTGCTGGTCCTGGTGGACTACACCGTGGCCGCCGACGACGTCGACGCCTTCGTCGCCGCGATGCGCCCGGTCGAGCAGTCCCGCAGGCGCACCGGCGCGGTGCGGTGGGAGCTGTACCGCGACAGCGCGGATCCCGAGCACTTCACCGAGGTCTTCCAGGTCGCCTCCTGGTCCGAGCACCTGCTCCAGCACTCGGCCCGCACCACCGGCTTCGACCAGCGGCTCCTCGACGACGCGCGCTCCCTCACCCAGGGCCGGCCCCGGGTCCGCCACCTCCTCCCCACGGCGAGCCGCCCCACCGGCGACGGCACCGGGCCCGGCGGCAGCGCCGGCACCGGCGACGAGGTTCCACAAGGCTGAGCGGCTCCCGGGCACGCCCGTGGACGGGTGGACCCGGGCTCGCAGGAGTCCCCCGATCGGTCACGCCTCGGTGCACGCCCGGTGCACGCCCCGGCTCAGGCGTGCAGCCAGCGGTCGAACCAGGCCCGGATGCGCCGCAGGGCGTCGAGTTGGTGCGCGCGCTCGTTGAGCCCGTGGCCCTCACGGGGGTAGACGACGAACTCGTGCTCGACCCCGAAGTGGCGCAGGGCACGATGGAAGTGGATCGCCTGACCGAGCGGGACGTTGGTGTCCTCCTCGCCGTGCAGGATCAGCACCGGGGTGCGGATCCTGGAGGCGTAGGAGATCGGGCTGTGCCGGTCGTGGACGTGTGGTCCCGGGCCGTCCCAGCCGCTGCTGCCGCCGAGCGCGGCGTCGAGGATCCCCCAGTCGCCGGTCCCGGCCTGCATGCCCCAGTCGCTGATGCCCGCGCCCATCATGGCGGCCTTGAACCGGTCCGTGCGGCCGATCGCCCAGGCCGCCATGAAGCCCCCGTGGCTCCAGCCGGAGATCCCCAGCCGCTCGGGGTCGGCGACACCCTGGGCCACCAGCAGGTCGATGCCGCTGAGGATGTCGGTCCACTCGTCGCCGCCGACCGCGCCCACGGCCATGGCGGCGAAGGCGTGGCCGTGGCCCGAGCCGCCACGGGGGTTGGGCAGGAAGACCGCGTACCCGGCGGTCGCCAGCCACTGGCCGCAGTCGACCGCGTTGAGGGCGAACTCGTCGGTGTGGCGGAAGTAGGGGCCGCCGTGGACCAGGGTGACCAGCGGGAACGGACCCTCCTCCCGGGTCCGGCCGGCCGGCAGGATCAGCAGGCCGTCCAACTGGAGCCCGTCGGACGCCTGGTAGCCGAGGCGCTCCTGGACACCCCAGCGGATCCCGCGCAGTTCCGGCCTGGTGTCGCTGAGCCGGACCAGTGGCCCGCCGGTGGGTCCCGCGTGGACGTTCCTCGGCTCGTACGCCGTGCTCGCCAGCAGGGCGACGGTCTGTCCGGCGCGGCTCGCGGTGAGCCCGGCGAGCATGCCGGGGGCGCAGGACACCTGCTGGAACCGCAGGGACTCCGGGTGGAGCCGGTACAGCGCGGTGTCCAGTCCGTCGGCGAACAGCGCGAGCGGGGGCCCGTCGGCGACCTGCGCCAGCTCGGCCGGGCTGACGGACATGCCGGCGGTGAGGTTGCGGTGTTCGACGGCCGGACCGGCCGACGGCGGGACGGTGTCGACCACGGCGAGCTCGCCGATCAGGTCCCCGGGGGTCACGGCCAGGTGGGCCAGGTGCCAGACGCCGTCGTGCTGCCACCAGACGGGGGACTGCGCCTCCGCTCCGACCGGGCCCAGATCCTGGACGGCCGCCGTTCCCGGGTCGACCAGATGCAGCTCCGCCGTCAGGACGCCCGGGTCGAGCTCAGGGGTGGACCAGCTGAGCACCGCCAGCGGGCTGCCGTCCGGACGCGGGACCAAGTCGACCACGTGCCGGTCACCGAGGCCGTCCACGGTGCGCAGCGCGCCGGTCTCCACGTCGAGCAGGCGCAGCCGGGTGACGGGGAGGTGCCGGCCCCAGACCTTGGCGTCGTCGCGTTCGGCTTCCCGGCGTTCGTCCTCGGCGGTGGGCTCGTCCTCCGCGAGCAGGGCGACGGTGCGGCCGTCGAACAGCGGGCAGTGGTCGGACACGCCGACGCGCCACCTGGTCAGGGCTTCGGCCTTGGCGATGTCCTCGCTGCCGTCGAGACGGATCCGCTGGAGTTGGGGGGTGCCCGGCTCCTCTCGGTCGGAGGTGAAGTAGAGGGAGGCCGAGTCCGGCGCCCACTTCGGGGCGAGGTCGCGGGCCGTGCCGTCGGTCAGCCTGCGCGGGGAGGTGCTGCCGTCGGCGGCGGCGACCCAGAGGGAGCCGTGCGGACGCCCGTCCTTTCCGCCGTTCGCGACCACTCCGTAGGCCACCAGGCGGCCGTCCGGCGAGACGGCCGGCGCCGCGGCGACGGCGACGTCCACCACCAGTTCGGCGGTGAGCGGGACGTCGGTCGGTTCGGGAGTCGGCTGCGGTCCGGGGTGCGGCATGCGGGCTGCCTTTCGCTCGTCAGTACGGCAAGCGGACATCCTGTCGCACCATCAGGTCGGCGTCAGCCGGATTCCGGGAAACAGGCCGCATGCGAACCTGACCCGGACGCCCCGCGTCCATCGATCACGACTCGGGACGCACGCCCTACGCGGTCGGCCCCGGCTGGTCCGGCGGGTCGAGGAGGTGGGGGCCGTTGTTGCGGACGTTGTTGACGGCCAGGGAGACCTGGCGGACGCCGAGGTGGCCGGCGGCGGGCTCGGTGAGCAGGGCGCGCAGTTCGTCCGGGTCCTGGTGGGCGGGGTCGAGCCAGGCCTCGAAGTCGGCGGGGGCGATGGCGAGCGGCATGCGCGGGTGCACCCGGCCGGCGGCGTCGGTGGCCTCGGTCGTGATGATCGTGCAGGTCGCCCACCAGGCCAGCGGGTCGTCATCGTCCCGGGACTTGTCCCGCCACCACTCGTACAGGCCCGCCATCGCCATCGGCGCGCCGTCCTCCGGTGCGACGTACCACGGCTGCTTGTACGTCTTGCGGTCGGCGGTCGCGGGCACCGCGGTCCACTCGTAGTAGCCGTCGGCGGGCAGCAGGCAGCGCCGCTTGGCGAAGGCCCGGCGGTAGGCGGGCTTCTCGTGGACGGTCTCCAGCCGCGCGTTGATCATCCGGGACCCGACCGTCAGGTCCTTCGCCCAGGACGGGACCAGCCCCCACCGCAGCGCCCGCAGCTCGCGCCCCAGTTCACCGGTCTCCCGGTCGGCCCGCTCCAGCACCGCCCAGACGTCGTCGGTGGGCGCGACGTTCCACGACGGAGCCAGCGCCTCGGTCGGGTTCCACCGGTCGACCTGGAACGCCTCGACCAGGTCCTCGGGCTTTCGGGACGATGCATAGCGACCGCACATACCGCCAGCTTGCCACGCCCCGCGCCCCGGCCGGCAGCACGCCCCGCGTCGGACCGCGCAACGGCCGTGGACCGTGACGGAGCCCCGTGAGATGCTGCCCGTCATGATCGCGAAGCTTCAGTGTGTCGTCCTGGACTGTGCCGATGTCGCTCAGCTGTCCCGGTTCTACCAGTCGCTTCTCGGTGGCGAGGTGAACCGGCCCGATCCACGGTGGTCGCTCGGCGCGCACTGGGCGACCCTCCACAGCGGCAACGGGTTCGTGCTCGCGTTCCAGCGCGTGGAGGACCACCGGCCGCCTCAGTGGCCGAGCCCCGACCGCCCCCAGCAGTTCCACCTCGACCTCGGGGTCGAGGATCTGGACCAGGCTCAGGAGGACGTCCTCGCGCGGGGCGCCACCCTGCTCGACGACGGCGACGGCAAGCGCAGTTGGCGCATCTTCGCCGACCCCGCAGGGCACCCGTTCTGCCTGGTCCGGGACTGACCGCAGGCATCGCCGCACCGGCCCCCGACATCCGGCCTCCGGTCTGCGGTGTGCTGCGGTGTGCGGTGTGCCGCGGTGTGCGACCTCCGGCCACCGGCCTCCGGTCTCGACCGGAGGGATCAGGATCGGCGGTCGGAGTCCCGGGCGGCGGTTCCGGCGGCGCGCGCGAGCAGGCCGGCGGTGAGCGAACCCGCCTCGACGGCGTGGTCGGCGGTGCTCGGCAGGCAGCGCTCGCGCTCCGGGACGAACTCGGTCATCACCACGCCCGCGTGATCGGTGGCGACCTCGTGGAGCGACACCGGCCAGCCGTGCTCCTCCAGGGCCGTGCGCAGCGCGCGTGAGCGTTCGACGTCCACCACGGGATCGGCGGTGCCGTGCACCAGCCACACCGGCACGGGCGCCAGCAGGCCGCCGCCCGTGCGGAGGTCGTCGATCGGGACGGTGCCGGTGCTCGGCGCCGCCGATGCGTACGCACCGGCGATGCCCACGACGGCCTGCGGCCTCCAGTCGCCGAACGCGACGGGGTTCACAGCCACGGCCACCGCGGCCTTGGCGCCGAGCGACCAACCGGCGAGCGCGATCCGCTCGGGGTCCCCGCCGAGGTCGGTCACGTTCTCCCGGGCGAAGAGGGCCGACTCCTTCAGGTGCGTCCGGCCTCCGTCCGGAGCGTCGGGCCGCCAGTCCGGCACCAGGACGACGACGCCCGACTCCGCGACGGCGCGGGCGACCGGCTCGAGGACGTCCCGTTCGTCGGGGCCCCGGCCGTGCCAGAGCAGCACCGCGGGCGCGATCTCCGACGCGCCCGCGGGCCGGTAGACGTCCATCAGCTGGCCACCGGCCCCGTACCTGTGCGTCGTCTTGACGACTGCCTCTGCGACCACCGCGACACCCCCCGCTCGCATGTTTCGAACCACAGCACGCTATCAACGGCCGCCAGGAAGCAGGACCGGGGCGGCTCACCCGGGCCGCTCGACCAGGAGCCCCGCACCGGCACGGCGGCGTCTTGCCTTGCTGCCCTGTCGCCACGGCGAGACGGGGACATCGCGACATCGCGACAAGGCGGTGGACCGGCCGGGTTATCGCGGGGCTGGGTCGGACTGAGCGTCAGACCGTGGCCCTGCGGGAGTGCAGCACACTGCCGTCGAGGGGAAGCGGCGCGTGGCCGACGAGGGCGAGGCCGGCGTCGGCGAGCAGGCGTGCGTAGTGGTCGGCGCGGCGCTCGCGCCCGCCGACGTTGCACATCATGTGGAGGTCCCATGCCGTGGCCAGCGAGGGCGTGCCGTCGGCGGGCAGGACGCGCTCGACGATGAGCAGGTCGGCGTCCTCGTGCATGGCGCGGGCGCAGTGGCGCAGGATCTCACGGCAGCGCTCGTCGTCCCAGTCGTGCAGGATGCGGGAGAGGACGTACACGTCCCCGCCTGACGGCACGTCGGCGAAGTCGCCGACCCGGTAGGTGCAGCGTGCGCCGCAGCCGGCCGCGTCGAGCGCGCGGCGCGCGGCCTCGACGGCGTGCGGGCGTTCCAGCAGGACGCCGCGCAGTCGCGGGTGCGCGGTCAGCAGCCGCGCCAGGAGTTCGCCGTTGCCGCCCGCGACGTCGACGACCGTGCGGACCGTGCCTGCGGCGGCGTCGCCGCCGGTGCCCGCGCCGCCGGTGCCTGCGGCGGCGGTGACGACCGGGTGCGTGGCGAGCGGCTCGAACAGGCGCGAGCTCGCGGCCATCGACCGGTCGAACAGCTCCGCCAGTTCCGGGTCGCGGGCGAAGTGGTCGAAGTGGTTCTCGCCGTAGACGTGCTCGAAGGCGACCTCGCCGGTGCGCACGGTGTGTTCCAACGCCCCGAAGGACCGGTAGAACGGCCCCCCGTAGAGCAGGGCGAGCGGCCGCATGGAGCCCACTGCGTCGGCGCGCAGCAGCGCGCCGAGCGTGGTGAGCCGGAAGCCGTCGCGTCCCTCGGTCACCACGTCCAGCATCGCCAGATAGCGCAGGAGCCGTGCCAGGTGCTCCGGTTGGGCGCCGACCGCCGCAGCCAGCGTGTCCGCGGGGGTGCCCGTCCCGGTGTCCATGGCGTCGGGCGCCCGCAGCTGGGCGAAGGCGGCCAGGGCCTGCGTGGTCCAGGCTCCGGTCATCAGGCGCAGGAGCGTTTCAGCGGGCTGCCGCATGCGGTGTTCGTCCAGGTGCGCCGCCAGGACGTCCCGGTGGTCGCCGGGGGCGTACAGCTCGACGCGTCCGTATCCGGCCTTGGAGTCGGCGGGCGCGGTGAAGTAGAAGACGGTGCCGTCCTCGTGGGGGTTGTAGCCGCCGCCGTCGGCCGCCGCGCCGTGCCGCGCGAGGATCGCTCGCATGCCGTGCAGCACCAGCGGGTCGGGGCGCTCGACCTCGAAGGCCAGGTGCGCCTCGTGCTGCCGCACGCGCTCGTGGTCGGCGATCGACGCGAGCACGGAACCGGCCGGCACCGTCAGCGCGAACACCTCCACCGACCGGCGCTCCCCCTGCGGTCCCGGCACGCCCGGGTGGAGGATGCGGACGTCCAGCTCGGCGGGGCTGCGCCCGTGCCGGGCGGCGAGCCGCTCGCGGACGACCACGCTCGGGCGCGCCTCCGTGTCCGCGTCCAGTCCGCAGCGGGCCAGTTGCTCGCGCAGCGCGTCCGCCGAGTCGGGGAAGACGAGGACCGCAGCGTGCGAGAAGCGGCAGCGGTCCGCGAGCGCCCGCTGCTCCAGGGCGTCGACGCCGGGCAGCAGCAGCGCCAGCAGGGCGCTGGTGTCCTGCTCCTTGACGAAGTCGACCGCCGCGCGCAGGCGGGCCGTGTCGGTCGGGATCGGCGTGGTCATCACGGGGGCGGCCTCGTCTTCGTCGGCTTCGAGAGCGGGAGCGGGGGCAGGAGTGTGGGGGTGGGCGTGGGAGGTGGTGCGGAGGGTCGTCATACGCCGACGTAGCCCTCGGCGAACCACTGCTGGTGGGTGCGCGAGGTGCGCAGCAGTTCGAGGCGTGAGCGGCGCAGCGCGTCGTGGAACAACGTTTCGCCGCCGACCGGTCCGGGTGGGCTGTGCAGGAGTTGGATCATCCAGTGCGAGAACTCCTGGGCCCGCCAGATGTGGTCCAGGCACCGCGCGGAGTACCGGTCGAGCCCCGCGGGGTCGCCGTGCGCGAGGTCGTCGACGAGGGCGCGCGCGAGGATCTCCGCCTCCAGCACCGCGAGGTTGGCGCCCTTGGCCGCCGACGGGCTGATCAGGCTCGCGGCGTCGCCGACGAGGAAGAGCGAACCGTGGCGCAGCGGTTCGAGCACGTCGGACTCCAGGTCGACGACGCTCTGTTGGACGATCCGGCCCCCGCGCAGCGGACCGTAGTCCGCGGCGTGCATCCGCAGCGCGAGCTCGTCCCAGATGCGCTGCTCGGACCAGGCACCGGCCGGTTCGCCGCGTTCGACCTGCACGTAGTAGCGGGTGACCTCGGGTGTGCGCGCCATGTGCCCGGCGAAGCCCCGGCGGTGCACGGCGTATCCGACGGCGTCGAGGCTCGGCGGCGCCTCGGCGAGCAACCCGAGCCAGGAGACGCCGTGGTCGCGGCGGTGGCGGACCACCCCGGCCGGCAGCGAACGCCGCGCCGCCCCGTGCCGCCCGTCGCACCCGGCGACGTAGCGGCCCTGCCAGTGCCCCTGCCGCCCGTCCGCCGTGCGCACGGCGACGGACGGCCGGGCACCGTCCGCGTCGAGGACCGCGAGGGCCTCGGTCTCGAAACTCAGTCGGCCGCCCGCGTCGAGATAGTGCGTCAGCAGGTCGGTCACCAGTTCCTGCTGCGGATAGACCGTGTGGGGCCCGCAGGGGCCGAGGCTTCCGTAGTCCAGCCGGAACCGGCCGTCCTCGGTCCGGAACTCGCAGACGGCATGCGGCTGGCCGTTCCTGCGCAGCCCCGCGGCCAGGCCGTTCTCCTCCAGGATCCGCACGGTGTTCGCGGCGAGGTACCCGGCGCGCGCCCTGCTCTGCACGTGCGCGCGGTCGGCCCGTTCCAGGACGACGCAGTCGATCCCACCGGCCTGGAGCAGATTCCCCAGCACCAGGCCGGCCGGCCCCGCGCCGAGGATCACCACGTCCGCGGTGCCGTCGGCGGTCGCGGCGTCGGCAGCGGTAGCAGCGGCGTCACGGTCGTGGGCGACTAATTGCGATCTCTGACTTTCTGACATGAAAGTGGATCATAAGTGGCGCAATCTTGCAGAATTGTCGAGATTCACCCGTATGCACCCATGACGTGATGAAGCCCGCCGCGCGATCGAGCGCGACCGCGTGGACTCCCGTCGCCGTCGAGCTCTGGTGCGATGCCCCGCTCGAGAGCGCGCGCACGCGCTGCGGAGCCCGCCACCCGATCCGCGACGGCCTGGAGACCGGCCCTCAGCCCCCACCGGACGATTCGCCGAAGACAGCCCTGAGCTGGTCCTCCTCCTTGACGGACAGGTCGGAGCGCATCAACTCCATGGCGTGTCCTTCGAACGCCTGCGCAACCGCGTCGATCTCGGCATCAGCGCTCAAGAGCACCAGCGCCGAGCTCCCCGGTGTCATGTCACGCTTCACCGACTCCAGCATCGAGCCGTCGATGCCGGCCTTGCTCAGCTTCTTCGCGAGCGACGAAGCCTTGCTGCCCTCGTCGGTCACATGCTCCTGCACCTGGGGTGCCGCCGCGTACATCGGCCAGCGCAGCACCGCGACATCGCGCACGTCGATGACCTCCTGGCCGCCGAGCTGCTTGAGTCTGAGGACCGCGTCATCGGCCTCTTCCGTCCCACGGAACCGCCATGCCGTCGTTGACATCGATGCACTCCTTCCGACAGGTGTGGCAGCACCCGCTGGAGGCACACGGATCACTCTCCGTCGCGAGTGTCCGCAGCCGCCTGACGGGCGGCGTCCGCTCCGGGCGGGGCGGCCGCAGGCCATCCCGCGGGCTCCTCAGTTCTCGCCCATCCAGGCTAACCCGATCCACCTGAGGATTCACCCGAGACCGTCCGCGCGACCGGGGCGGCCCCCGGGATCCCGCCCACCTGCGGCGCGCCCCGGCTCGGCGGCCCACCGCAGGCCCACTCCCGACCCTGCCGGCACGGTCGGCACTGCCGCGCCATCGGTGGCCGTGGATCAATCGGGTGAGGCTTCGCGGTTCGGGGTGGAGTGTTCGCGGATGTCCGCGCGGGCGGCGCATACGCTGCGGAAGCGGCCCCGAGGATGCCTTCCCGGGGAGGGCCCGGAGGCGGCGAGAAGGGGCGATCGGGTGGATCTCAGCTCCGCCAAGGTGCGCACATCGACCCCGGCGACGCGCAGGACGGTACTGCGGGCGCTGATGGCGGGTGGACTGTCGGCCGGGCTGAGCGCCTGGCCGGCGACTGCTGCCCGGGCGGCGGATCCGGTCGGCGGATGGGCGTCGTTCGCGGACCAGGTGAGGGCCGAGTTCAAGGCGATGGGCCTCGTCGGTGCGGCGGTGGCCGTGGTCAGCAGCGACCGGGTCCTGCTCACCCTGCCGCTCGGTGTGCGGGATCTGGGGACCCGGGCGCCGGTCTCGCCGTCGACGCGGTTCCTGGTCGCCTCGACGACCAAGTCGATGACCTCGCTGCTCGTGGCCACCTACGTCGACCAGCACCGGCTGGCGTGGGACCAGCGCGTGGTCGACGCCTGGCCGGGTTTCCGGGCGCCCACCGACGAGCTGACGCACACCCTGAGAGTCCGCGACCTGCTCGGCATGGCCACCGGAATCGACGAACCGCCGGCTCTCTCCGGTCTGCACGAAGGCGATCCGACAGCCCCTCAACTGCTCCAGTCCCTCGTCAATCTCCCGGTGAAGGCACCGCCCGACACCACCTTCCTCTACAACAACACCGTGTATTCCGCGGGCGGCTACCTGCCGCTGCTCCACTCCGGGCTGTCCGGCGACGACCTGACCGGCCTGACCGGCCGGTTCGCCAACGAGATGCGGGACCGGGTCTACGGGCCGGTCGGCATGACCGGGGCCCGGATCGCCGACGATCCGCGCGGGCTCGTCGGCGACTTCATGCGCGGCTACGGACCGGACCTCACCGGCGCCAACAAGGCGCTCGCGTACGGACCGGTCGGCAGCTACGCGCCGGCGGGCGGCACCCTCGCCTCACTCGACGACATGGCCGCCTACGTCCGCATGCAGCTGCGGCATGGCGTCTCCGTCAACGGCCACCGGGTGGTGTCGACGAGGAACCTCGCCGAGTGCTGGAAGCCGCACATCCCCGTCCCCGTGTCACCAGATCTCGACCCCGACGCCACGTCCTCCGGATACGCGATGGGCTGGATCCACAACCGCTACCGCGACGGGACGTCGCTGATCTGGCACAACGGCGGCATCGACGGCTTCACCTCGTTCATCGGCTTCCTGCCGCAGCACGACCTCGGGCTGGTCGTGCTCAACGCGATGAACCCGACCGTGACCGGCCCCCTGTTCTACCTCTACGTCCTCAACCTGCTGCTGAGCGAGCGGTTCGGGCTCAACGACGGCGTCCCGGCCAGGATCCACGCCCAGTACCTGGCCGCTCTGGAAGGCCTGCGCGCACTGGGCCGCCGGACCCGACCCACCGACCCGGCGACCACCGCGCCGTACCTGGGCTTCTACGAAGCCGGCTACCGGCTCACCCGGGACGGCCACCACCTCGACCTCCGCCTCGGCCCACGGACCATGCCCCTCGCCGTCCTGCCGGACGGCACCTACGCGGTGACCGGCGGGCTGATGGTGGAGAACAAGGTCCGCCTGACCCGGGACTCCGACGGCACCCCGCGCCTCGAGGTGGTCGGGTTCGAGACGGTCCGCCGCACGGTCGGTCGGTCGTAGCCGCCGACCGGGGCGGGCAGGGTAGACCCGTGATCGGCTACTGGAACCCGCTGCCCACGGCTCGGCGAGTGGTGGAGGACCTCGGGGAGCATGCGGAGCAGCTCTTCACGGGTGCGTGGGAGCAACGGAACTGGCGCAACGTTCCGGGCCCTTTCTACGCCGGCGACACCGACAGCATGGCCACCGGGCGCCTGGACGCTCCAGATCACATCGCCTACGACGACGAGCTGGGCGGCGGTTTCGGCTCCGAGTTCATCTACCGCCAACCGGTCGACGAGCACGAGACCACGGCCGTGATCCACGGTTGCCGGATGGAGTTGTACCGAGGGTACAACTGGGACGGTGACGACCACTGGACGGTCGAAGCCGTCCGCGACTGGTGGCGGGACCGGGGCCGCGTCCGGGAATGGGCTGTCGCCACAGGGGCCGAGTGGGGCGCGGACGCCCACCCCCAGTGGGGCTTCAATGCCGACCCTCGCTACCTCGGCCACTATCACGATGCGGCTCAAGGGCATCGCGACTTCGTCGCCTACATCGACGGCGGGCTGGAGGCCTACCTGCGTGGCTACCTCTTCTGGCTCGATCACCGACGTGAGCCGATCAACGGCGAAGCCCTTCCCCGCCTCTGAAGGCGGTGGGCTGCCGGCCGGCCCTGGTTGTCGAGGCGGCAGGGGGCGGTCAGGCGTCAGGGTCGACATCGGGGTGCGTGAAGCGGAGGGGCTTGCCCAGCGACCGGGCGTAGGCGATCTCGGCTCGGGTGCTGTCTCCGACGTAGTCGCCGACTACGAGCACCTCGTCAGCGAGCCGGATCTTCGCCCGGTGCAGATCGTCGAGTCGAACCTTCAGCGCCTCGGCCTCGGCGGGATCGGACCAGAGTTCGTGCGGCGACTTCACGTCGCAGCCCGGTTTGACGACGATCTTTCCGGCTGTGGTCTCCCGCAGATCGGCCTCGTTCATCTCGGTCATGAAGCGGGTGGAGCCGCAGATCACGACGATACGTGGGAGGCTCATCAGCTTCTTCGCGTCGGCGAGCTTCTCCTCGGGGGTGAGCGGTTGCGGGTGTGGCACTGGTTCCTCCTGGTGGTCCGGTCCAAGGGGTGCCCTGCGGAGACGAGCACGAGGGTATCCAAGATCGTTAGGTCAGGCGGTTCCGGAGCCAGGGGGCCTGCTCGGCGCGGTTGCCGCCGCCGTCGCCCACGACGACGTAGGCCAGCGCCTCAGCGAAGGTTGAACCCAGTACCCAGACAGACATCGGCCCCACGGCAAGGACGCGCCCGCTCTCCGCGACATAGGTCCTGAACTGCACCGACCACATGCCCAAAGGGCTGTGGTTCTCGCCGAACCGGCGCGCCAGCCTCGATGCCTCCCCCGCGCTGTCGATGCAGGCGTCCACCGGGTCCACATGCAGGCGGGAGGCAGGGACGCGTTCAGGGCGGCTCGCGATCGTCAGTCCCCCCGAACTCGGCCCAGATCCCGATCGCGGTGTCGTTGAGCGTGAGTCCAGCCGCTCTCAACTGCCGTTCCCACGCTGCCGTGGGGATCAGCCGGCCTGCCGTCCACCCGGCACTGGTCAGCACGTCCAGTACCGCTGCCGACTCGCACCCCGTCCTTGATCCACTCAGGTGTTCTATCCACCTGCTCCTTCCTCCCGACCGGACCTGCCGGTGGGCATTCTGCCGGATGCCCACCGGTTGCCACCTCCCGAAATCCGTTGGACCCACCGACGGGAGCGCACCGTAGGGTTCGGGGCGCGGAGACGCGGTCGGCGGCGAAAGGGAACGGTGGATGGCGGGACTGTACGGGATCTGGCAGCGCGCGGAGGTGTCGCGCCGGCTCGACGTGTTGTCGGGGTTCGTGGCGATGTGCGTGGCGGGTGACGACGACGCACGCCGCCGCCTCGCCCGACTGGTCGCCGGCGCGGACGCGGCCCTCTCCGCCTCACCGCCGGATCTGGAGGTCGCCTCGCAGCACCTGGACGAACTCGTCTGGTGGGCGGACACGGAGTGGGCCGATCACCCCTACCGTCCGGTGGAACCCCGTCCTGACGAGGCCGACCGGCAGACACGTGACTACGCCAAGGACCTCCGGCACGCGGCACTCCCGGTCGGCGTCCGGGACGAGATGGGCCGCGTCGAACTCCACCTCGAGGTGCGGTTCCTGGCCTTGTGCCGGCAACCGGGGCTGGACTGCCGGACCCGCCAGGACGTCTTCTACGTCGCCGGACGTGCCGCGATGGCCCTCGACCTCGGGCACTGGGACGTGGCCGAGCGGGAGATCCGGCGCATGGAACAGGTCGGTTCCGTGGAGCCGCCACACGAGGGCCTGCCACTGCCTGCCTGAGACCGCGGCACAAAGGCTCTGCGGGCCACGGCGAAGCGTTCCGGGGAACTGTCCGCGGCGGCCGGTTCGGGAAGAACTCGCAGGTCCGTGTACCGAAAGGTGATCGAGTTGTGACCGCCCGAGATCCGGCGCGGTCCGTGTGATCACTACGGTATGACGCTATGCACGACGGTGACCCGACCTCAGACCAGAACCAGCCAGACGGCGACCAGCACTGGAACGTCACGCTCGACGACGAATTCGTGAAGGCTGCGACCATCGTCGAAGGCCCCTGGCGGGGCTCCGGCCCCGACGGTGACGCCCAGCCCAAGCGGGTCTGGCCCCGCAACCTCGCGCTGGCCCTTGCCGCCGCCGCGCTGACCTTCGTCGTGTTCAAGGTCGTCCAGCCCGCGCCGGACAACACAGGCAGCCGGTCCGGTGGCACCTCCACCGCGACGGCTTCCCCGACCGTCGCGGCCGCCGCGGACCGCCCCCAGATCCCGCTGGCCCAGGCATTCCCCGCGGAGGTGACCGCGGGAGGCGCGGTCTACACGAAGGTCGGGGCCGCCACCATGGCCTCCTGCACTCAGCCGGACTCGGTGGGCCCCCGGCTCATTGCCATGATCAAGGAGGGCAAGGGTTGCGTGGGCGAGCAGATCGCGCTGTACAAGGACAAGCAGGACGATCAGTTCAATCTGGCGATCTTCACCATGAAGGACCCGCAGGACACGGTCCGTCTGGTCACCGAACTCACCATGGCGTTCGACGACTTCGAGGTGGGAGCGCAGGCTCCGCCACCGGCCTCCGGACTGCGCACCCTGCCTCAGGACAGCACCATGGTCCAGGCGTTCATCGGCGACGGACGGGCGATGGTCGCCGCGCTCGGCCAGTGGTCGGACGGACGCGCCACCGGTCTTCCGGCGCTCGAGGACCGCGTCAGCGCCCTGCAGGAAGCCATCGGCAAGAACGTCACCGCATACGAATCCCACCGCTGAGCAGGGCGGAGCCCGGATCGTGCGCCCTCGTGTGCTGAGGCGGCTCCGCGAGCTGCCGTAGGCCCTTACCCGGCTCGCCGGAGCCGGTCCGGGTCGAAGCCCGTGGCGAGGGCACGGCCGAGGAGTTTCACGTCCCTCGGCCTCCTCGCCCCGTCGCCACCGGGGTCAGCGGGTCTTGTCGGAGTCCGGGATGCCCTCCTGGGTGGCTTTGGTGTAGGCCTGTTCGACCGTCAGGCCGTTGAAGGCGGCGGCCGAGGCGGGGAGGCCGCCGAGGGGGAAGGGGCTGGCCTGGGCGCACTGGACGGCGGCGCCCGCGTTCTCGGTGTGGGCCTGGGCGGTCGCCTGGCCGATGTCGACCGAGGGCTTCGCTCCCGGCGCCGAGGCGTTGGCGATCTTGAGGTCGGGCCCGATCAGCACATGGACGGAGGTCAGGCCGGCGGCCGTCGTGAGGGACGACGAGGGCAGGCCGAGTGCCTTCGCCACCTGCTGCGCCTCGGTCTTGTAGAGGGGGTTGCTCGTCGAGTACTCCACCTCGGAGGCCCGCACCAGGGATCCCGTGCCGATCGTGGTGTTCGAGTAGCCCTGGGCGGCGAGTTCCGACTGCACGGCCCCGGCCCGACCGGTGACCCCCGTCCCGTTGAGCAGATGGACCTCGATCGTCGCCGGGTCCACCGCGTGCGCGGCGGAGGCCGAGCCGCTCGCCGACGGCTTGGGCGCGGAGGAGCCGGGCGTCAGGGACTGGTCGTTGGCGATCGCGTTGAAGAGCTGCTGGGCGCCCGGTCCCGGCACCAGCCAGGCGTTCGGGTTGTACGGGTCCTGTGCGGACGGCATGGTGGCGAAGGTGATGTGGTCGGTCGGGATGCTCCCCAGCGTGTCGGCCAGGCTGACCAGGCTGGTCACCCCGGCGAGGGCGTCGTCGACGGCGAAGGCCTTGGACGCGGCCTCCGCGAGCTTGAAGACGTTCGTCGGGTCGGTCAGCGTGCTCGCGCTCTTCATCTTGTGGATCAGCGCACTGAGGTAGATGTGCTGCGCCTCGGTGCGGTCGACGTCGCTGGCGCCGCCGAAGGCGTGCCGGCTGCGGAGGAACTCGAGTGCGCCCTGGCCGACGAGCGTGTGCGTGCCGGCGGTCAGCTTCAGGTGCGAGCCGGGGTCGTAGACGTTGTGGCTGACGCAGACCTGCACGCCCTGGACGGCGTCGGACATGTTCACCACGCCGGAGAAGTCCACGACCATGAAGTGGTCGATGTGCACGCCGGTGAGGGCGTTGACCGCGGACACCGTGCAGCCCGGACCGTAGTTGAGGCTGTTGGTGATCTGATCGTGCGTGTGGAAGGAGTAGGTCTTCCCGCCCTGCGTGCACGGCGGCATCTGGAGGTCGGTGTCGCGCGGAATGCTCATCACCGTCGCGTTCTGGTGGTCCGCGGAGACGTGCACCAGCATCTCGACGTCGGCGTGCGGCAGGGACTGGTCCGAGCCGCCCAGGTTGCTGTCCAGGGCGCTGTCGCGGGTGTCGGAGCCGATCACCAGGACGTTCAGCGCGCCGGGGATCACCGCGCCCTTCTGCGGCTGGGACCCGGTGTCCAGGGAGCTGTGTTTGATGTTGCTGTCGAGCTGGTAGATCCAGGCGCACCCGGCCGCCGCGACGAGCACCACGAACGCGCTGACGCCCATGGCTATTCGCCTGCCCCGCCGCCGTGGCTGCTGTTTGCGCCTCCGGCTCGGGCCCGGACCGCTGACTGACGGTCCGACGTGACCTGAGGGGCCGACGGGGCCTGACGGTCCGACGGCCGGCGGTGCGAAGTCCTCGGGGGTTGTCATGAAGGGTGTGCTCCTTGGGCGGGGAAGCCTGGTGGACACGGCTGCGGTTGCTGCGGTTGCTGCGGTGCTTCGGTTCCTTCGGTCTGCTCACCCTAACGACGCCATCCGGTCGCCTCCGATTCCCTCCGGCATCAAGAACCTTGCCTCCCTCCAACGCGCCCACGGCCCCCTTCGTCCCCACGGCTCCCGCCGAGCCGAGCTCCCCGGCCTTCCGCCGCAGGCAGGCCGCCTTCCGGGTGGTTGTGAGCCCAACACGCGCCCGGTGCCGAGCGGTTCGACCGCGCGGCTGAGAGATTGCTGGCCATGACGACCACCCCCAAGAACCTCAAGTACACACGCGAGCACGAGTGGGTGCTGCTGGAGGGCAAGACCGCCCGCATCGGCATCACCGACTTCGCCCAGAAGCAGCTCGGCGACATCGTCTTCGTGGAACTGCCCGAGGTCGGCCGGCAGCTCGATCGCGGCAAGTCGTTCGGGACCATGGAATCGGTGAAGGCCGTGACCGAGGTGTACGCGCCGGTCAGCGGCAAGGTGACGGCCGTGAACGCGGACATCGCCGATATGCCCGAGGACATCAACGACCAGCCCTACGAGAGCTGGCTGGTCAAGGTCGAGGTCAGCAATGCCAAGGAGCTCAACGACTTGATGACCGCCGAGGAGTACGACGCCTACTGCAAGGACGAGTGAGAGGAAGGGGGCGTCCTGCCCGTCGTCCTCAGCCGTAGAGCTCCGCCAGCGCGCGAGCCGCCGTCGTCAGGCGTTCCCGCAGCGCGGGCGGGCTCAGCACCTCCACCTGGGGGCCCAGTCGCAGCAGTTCGCCCTCGGCGTGGGTCAGGCTCTCGATCGGTATCAGGGCGCGACGCCAACCGCCCGGCTGCTCCTCCTGCCCCGCGTCGACGGCGTCGATGACGGCCTGGGCCGAGGTCTCGCGCACGCGCTCGACTCCGGCCGGGGAGATCCGGATCTCCGCACGGCCCTGCCAGAGGCGGTCCTGGAACCGCCGGGTGTGGGCCTGCCAGAAGGCGGCCAGGTCGAAGTCGGCGGGGACGGTGAACTCCTCGTCGAGCGGACGCAGTTCCAGGATCTGGCTGATCCGGTAGACGCGGAGCTCGGTGCCGCCGGCGTGCGCCACCGCGTACCACCGGCCGCCCTTGAGCACGATCCCGCGGGGTTCGAGGCGCCGTTCCACGACCTCCGGCGCGTACCACCGGCGGTAGCGCACGTGGACGGCGCGCCGCTGCCACACCGCCGCCGCGACAGCGGTCAGGTGCGGGACGTCGTCGGCCTCCCGGTACCAGCCGGGCGCGTCGAGGTGGAACCGCTCGCGGACACGCCGGGCCTGCCGTCGCAGCTCGTGCGGCAGGGCGGCCTCCAGCTTGAGCTCGGCCGCCGTCAGGACCGAGCCGAGCCCCAGCTCCGCCGCCGGGCCCGGTAGTCCCGCGAGGAACAGCGCCTCCGCCTCGTGGGCGGTGAGCCCGGTCAGGCGGGTGCGGTAGCCGTCGACGAGGGCGTACCCGCCGTCGTGACCCGCCTCCCCGTACACCGGGACGCCCGACGCGGCGAGCGACTCCACGTCCCGGTAGATCGTGCGGACGGAGACCTCGAGCTCGGTGGCGAGCTCCGCGGCGGTCATCCGGCCGCGGTTCTGGAGCAGCAGGAGGAGGGAGACGAGTCGGCCGGCGCGCATGTCGAAAACCTATCCGACTCCACTGACAGTTGATGTCAGTGGATCCGTCCTAGCGTGCTCGGCATGGACAACAGCACCGGCTTCGCCTTCTTCACCGGCACCTACGACGTCGTCAACCGCCAGCGCAAGGACTTCCTGGACCCGACCGAGGGCGAGGAGCACTGGCAGGAGTTCCCCGGCGTCCTCCACGCCTCCGCGCACTTCGACGGGCGGGCCAGCTTCGACGAGATCGAGTTCCCGACCAGGGGCTCCAAGGGCCTGACCCTGCGGCTGTACGACCCCGCCGCCGACGCGTGGTCCCTGTACTGGGCGAGCTCGCGCACCGGCACGCTCTTTCCGCCTGTGGTCGGTGCCTTCCAGCCGGACGGCACCGGTGTCTTCTACGGAGACGACGAGTACGAGGGCCGCAAGGTGAAGGTGCGCTACATCTGGTCCCAGATCACCGAGACAGGCGCCCACTGGGAGCAGGCCTTCTCGGTCGACGGGGGCGAGAGCTGGGTCACCAACTGGCACATGCACAAGACCCGCAGGACCGTCTGACGCGAGCCGCCACGCGGGAGAGCAGGCGGGAAACAGGCAGACCGCAGGCCGGCGCCGGACGGGGGTCAGCGCCGGCGCGGCTGTCAGTGCGCCGTTTCAGTGCGTGGCGGCGGGGTTCGTCCCGGTCTCCGCCGTGGTCTGCGCGGCGACGAGCTCCCGGTAGAGACCGCAGCGTGCCAGCAGGGTCGGGTGGTCGGCGGCGTCGACCACCTCGCCCTGGTGCATGAGCACGACGTGGTCCGCGTGTCGGACGGTGGAGAGCCGGTGGGCGACCACGATCACCGCCCGGCTCCTGGCCAGGGTCTCGACCACGGTACGGAAGCGCAGCTCGTTGAGGGCGTCCAGCTGGCTGGTGGGCTCGTCCAGCAGGACGACGTCGGCGTCGGAGAGCAGTGCGCGAGCCAGCGCCATGCGCTGACGCTGGCCTCCCGACAGGTCGGTGCCCCGGCCGAGGAGGGTGTCGAGGCCGGCGGGCAGCCGGGCGATGTCGGCGCACAGGCCGACGGCGTCGAGGGCGTCCATGAGCTGCGCCTCGCTCGCGGCGCTGCTGCGGCCGAGCTGGAGGTTGTCCCGGACACTGGCCTGGAGCAGCGTGAACTCCTGGTCCACGTACGCGATGCGGGACCTGAGCGCCTGCAGCGGCCAGTGGCGGAGGTCGTGCCCGAGCAGGCTGATGGTGCCCGAGCGGGGCCGGACGAACGCCTCGATCAGCGAGAGTGTGGTGCTCTTTCCGGCCCCGGAGGGGCCGACGACCGCGGTGAGGCCGGTGCGCGGGGCGCTGAAGGAGAGGTCCCGCAGGGCCGGGTGGTCGGCTCCGGCGTGGGTGAACCGGACGTCGGAGAAGACGACGGAGGCGGAGCCCGGCGTCGGGGTCGGGACGGCGCGCCGCGGGTCCGCGTCGGCTTCGGGAGGGAGCCGCAGCAGGTCGTTGCAGCGGTCCCGGGCCGCGAGACCGGCCTGGAGCCTGCCGAAGGCGGTGGCCAGGGTGTTGACCGACGGGACGGCCTGCAGGAGGTAGAGCAGGAATGCCGCGAACGAGCCTGCCTGCAGCTCTCCGGCGGCCATCCGGGCGCCGCCGGTGAGGATCACCGCGATCATCGCGAGCTGGTTGCCGAGGGTGAGCGCGGCGGGCAGCAGCGCCCCGAGCGTGCCGTTGCGCAGGGAGAGCCGTCGCAGACCGTCGGCCTCCTCCGCCAGGGCGCGCGCGGCGAGATCCTCGGCCTGGTACGCCTTGATGGTGGACAGCGCGGCGAGGTCGGCGGTGAACCGCTGGGCGACGCGCCCGATGGCGCTCTGCTGGCCGTTCATCCCGGCCCGCATGCGCCGCACGATCAGCAGCACGAGGCCGGTCAGGGCGCCGAGCGCGCACAGCGTGACGGCCGTCAGCACCCAGTCGATCCAGGCCATCACAGCCAGGGTCGCCGCCACCGTCAGGACCGAGAGCGGGAGTTGACCGGCGGTGTCGACGGTCTGACGCAGCAGCACGGCGTCGGAGGTGATCCGCGACGTGATGTCGCCTGCGCCGTGCGCCCGCACGGTGGGCAGGGGCAGGCGCAGGCAGTGGGCCATGAGCCGGGTGCGCAGGCGATAGACCAGGTCCTCTCCGATCCGGGCCATCAGGGACCCGGACAGGGCCTGGGTCACGGCCCCGGCGACGGCCGCGAGCGCGAGCAGCGACACGACGGTGACGAGGGAGCGGTGGTCGGCGAAGTCGGTGATGACCTGCCGGACCAGCAGCGGGAGCGCGAGTGAGGCCGCGGTGGAGGCGAGGGCGAGCAGCAGGGCGGCGCTCAGTCGGGCGGGCTGTCGCACGAGTTCGCGCAGCAGCAGGAACGGCTCCGGGGAGGGTCCGTCGGCGGGCGCGGGCTGGTCGGTCACGGACACCTCACGGTGACGGGCGCCTCACGCTCGCGGGCGGCGCCTCGGTGGTCAAACAGCGTCTTGGCGGTCGGGCATCGTCTTGGCGGTCGGGCAGCGTCTCGGCGGCGTGAGCAGGGGCGGCTCGCGGTCAGCGGCTCGCGGCCACGGGAGGAGGCACGGGTGGTGCCTCGGCGGTTCGGGGCACGAGGGGCCCCTCGGTCGCGGGGCACGAGGTGCCTGGCCGTCGCAGCCAACGGGGTGCCTGTCGGTCGGGCAACCCTCGGCAGCCGCGCGTCGGGACGGAGCGGGCAGGTCCGGGACGGAGGGGCTCCTCCGTCCCGGACCGGGGGCGGCCGGCCCCGGTGAGGGTGGATCCGGCCGCCGGGTTCACCCCGCCGGGCAGGCAGGGTGACGACGGGTCACAGGCAGGCGATCGTGCTGACCGTGCTGTTGGTGCAGTTCAGCACGCTCAGGGTGCTGTTGACGCTGGCGAGCGTGTCGTCGATCGGCGCCGCGTCGTCCTGCGGCAGCTCCATCGTCTGCAGGTCGAGGATGGACATGGTGGTTCCTCCTTCTGTTCGCCCGGCCCTGGTTGGCCGGGAGTCGGTGGGGGGAGCGCGGAGCGCGCGTCCCCGAGGGGTGGATCAGGCGGCGGCGACGGACCGGGTCGGTGTGAGCGCCGGCCGGTCGGCCGGAGCCGACGTCCAGGGCAGGAACGGCGTGTCGGCCAGGGCGGTGCCCAGGGCGAGCAACACGCCGGCCGATCCGGTGGCCAGATCCGCGGACAGGCGCAGCAACTGGTCCCCGGGATAGGCGGGTTCGCCCTGGTAGGAGATCTGGTGCAGGGCCAGCAGCCGCCGGTGGCGGTCGACCGCGGCGGCCGCACCGCCCGGTGTCCCGGCCCACGCGTCGCTCCGCTGCGCGAGCGCGAGGTAGCCGAGCAGGCCCGCCCTTCCGTTGAACAGCCCTGGTTGGATGACGAACTCGGGCTGGGCCGCGAGCACGATCTGCGGGCGCAGGGCTGCCGCCGGGCTCTCGGGGCGGTGCGCGAGCAGCGCTTCGAGGGCGAGCCCGATGCCCGTGCTGCCGGTCTCCAGGTACGGCAGGGTGCGGGTGCCGTCGGGGGTCTGCAGCGTGCCGTCAGGCATGAGGGCGCACCGGTCCAGATCCTGTCCGAGCAGGCCTTCGGCGCGGTCGAGCAGGGACGGGTCGCCGGTGCGCTCGAAGAGGCGCACCAGGGCCAGCGCGACGCCCGCCCGCCCGACGAACAGCCCGGTCCGGGGCCGGCTGCTCCGCTCCGCCCCGACCGGATCGGAGCCGGCGACCGTGGGGTTGCCGCCCTCGGGACGGCTGCCCTCGGGGGCGGTGAGGCGGTCGGCGGCCTGGCAGACCAGGGCGACGGCGTGGTCGAGCCAGTCAGGACGGTCCGCGACGGAGGCAAAGTGCAGCAGCGTGAGCGCGATGCCGGCGGAACCGCCGCCCAGCCCCGGGGCGGGAGGCGTGCCGACGGACGCGCCCGAGCGGCCCCGGGAACCGCCTGCGGCGTCCGGCCGGACCCCGCCCGCCTCGTTGAGACGGTCCATCAGGTCGAGCGCGGTCTCCCGCTCGCCCAGCAGGTCGAGGACGTAGGCCGCGCCGTGCCCGCCGCTGTAGAGCCCTGGACGGGCCTCGGCGGCCCGGGATGCCCGAGCGAGCCACTCGACCTGCGCGGGGTCGATCGCGGCGCCGGTGACGTGCAGGGCGTACAGGACGCCTGCGGCGCCGTGCGCCAGTCCGATCCCGCCGCCGGGGCCGAACTGGGCGACGTCGCCCGGGAAGAGCCGGTCGGCGCGGTCCGGTGTCGCCATCGCGTCGATGCTGCGGGCGAGGGCGTCACGCAGGCGCGGCCACTGCGCGCACGGGTCGGCGACGAGCGCCCGCACGGCCTCGCGGCTGCGTCCGATCTGCGGACGCGGTCGGCGGCCGTCGCCGTCGGACGGGCCGAGGAGGCTGCGGATGGGCTCGGTGAATCCGGGCGGGACGGGGAACCGGTCCTCGATGGCGTCGGCGAGTTCCGCCGCCTTGCCCGGGTCGAGGGCGGTGAGTTGGGCCAGGGGCAGGAACATCCACAGGCGCAGCGCGGCCGCCGCGTAGAGGTCGAGGTCCGCGCCGGTGCGGCCCAGCGGCGCGGTGAATCCCGCCGCGCCGAGCGCCGGGCGGACGAACGATTCTGCAGGGCTGGCGAGTTCGAAGTCGATGAAGCAGATCCGGCCGTCGGGCCTGACGATGACGTTGCGCGGGTGCAGGTCCCCGAAGACGACGCCGCGGGCGTGGATCTCCTGCAGCGTCCCCTCGACCTGGGCGATCAGGTCCAGAGCGCGGCGTGTGTAGTCGGCGACGTCCTCGGGGTCCGCCTCGGGGCGGACCAGCGGGTAGTGCGCGCCGAGCCACTGGTTGAGCGACAGGCCGGACACGAACTCCTCGACGAGGAACTCGTGTTCCCACACCTTCAGCAGCTCGTGCAGGACCGGCACCCCGGGCAGGCCGCGCAGCCGCTCCAGCATGTCGCGTTCGTGGCGCAGCCGGGTGACGGCGTCCGCGCCGCGCTGGTCGAGCCCGGCGAAAGGGCGTGCCTCCTTCAGCACCACCTGTGCCACCTCGGTGTCGGCGTCGACGCCGGCGCCGATGACGGTGGCGGTGCCGGTACCAGTGGCGGTGCCGGTGCCGGTGCCGGGGTCGGCGTCGGCGCGGCGGCCGAGGTAGACGCCGCCTGCGTTGGAGAAGTGCAGCACCCGCTCGACGGTGTAGGGCAGGGCGTCGTTGCGTTGGGCGGCCCGCTCGCGCATCGCCGCCGCGACGAAGTCCGGTACCGGCGCCCAGGACGGCACCGAGAACCCCGGGCCGCGCACGTCGGGGACGAGCCGGCCGTCGGGCGTCGCGAGAGCGAGCCGCCGCTCACCGTCGTCCCCGGTGACGTAGCGGGGGACGAAGCCGCCGTAGCGCAGGTAGAGCGGGCCCTGCCGCCACCTGAGGTCGCTGAGGATGTAGGGCCCCTCACGCCCGGCCAGCTCCTGGTCGAGGTCGGCCAGACATCGTCCCAACTCGCCTTCGTCACGCGGGTACAGAGCGCAGAACTTGCCGCTGGAACCGCGGGGTGCGTACTTGGAGTTCTGCAGTTGGAGCATGGGCAGGCCGCGCAGGAACTTGAACGTGATCCGCTCCCGCAGGCAGTAGGCACGCACACGCTCCAACACCGGTTCGGCGTCGTCCAGCGAGGCGGAGACGTGCACTTTCCAGCCCTGGGGCGGCAGCTCGACGCCGGTCGGCCGCAGCCGCGTCCACCCGTCGAAGTCCACGCGTTCCCAGCCGTCCGGCAGCGGCCTTGTCGCGGCCGCGAACTCCTCGGCAGCGCCCCACCGCACGGGTGAGTCGTAGAAGAGCGGGTCGGCGTAGGCGTAGGCCTCGTACCGGTTGTCCACGGCGGGCACCTCCTGTGAGAGGCCGGTCCGGGGTGGCGGACCTGCGCAGGGAACGATGGGCCGGGCGCAGGGCGGGAGCGCCGGCTCGTACGCGGTGGGGCGGGGTGGGGTGGCGCAGCGTGCTCAGCGACCGCTCCGTCGAGGGCCCGCTGTACCGCAGCGCGACCCGGGAGCGTGCCCGCCGCCGCGGCGTGTCGGGCATGACAGGACCGTAGGGTCTTGCTTTTGGCATACGCCAGCGAAACACCTCCGGTTGTCCGGAATCCTTCGTTGTCGAACCTATGTCCACAACAAGGACCCGATCGGAGGATTCGGCGAAGGAAAGACAGCCGTGTGACGCGTGCGAACTCAAAAAGTTCGCAGACGACCCCAAAACGACGCCGACGCGGACCGGCCGGCTCGATGCTCTGAGGCACCTCTCAACCCGTCCCGTCCCACCTGGCGGCACGATCACCGTGCGCCACCACGCCGGCGCCGGGACTTCTGGCGAAAACGCCACGCCTCGACGGAGCGCAGGGAGCGCGAGGGGCGCGTGAAGCGCAAGGAGCACAGAGAGCGCGGGAACGGTGCGGAGTGCGCGGGATGCGCCCGGTCTGCGGCGTGCGCCCGGCCTGCGGAGTGCGCGTGGTCTGCGCAGTGCGCCGGGCCTGCGGGGTGCGCGGGGTCTGCGGAGTGCGCGGGGTCCACGGAGTGCGGGGCGCGGAGTCGCGCCGCCGGCCCGGGAGCGAGCGACCGTGCGGATCACGCGGCCGAGCCGATCCATGTGCGGGCCAGCCCGGCCACCCAGTCCGCCGCCGCGTCGGGAGCAGGCGGGGGCGCGCCGACGACGACGAGTTCGGTGACGCCTGCGGCGGCGAGCTCCGGCAGGTCGGCCGGGGCGCCGTCGCTCAACGCGACGGCGACGGTGAGCTCGTCCAGACCACGTCCGTGGCGCGCGCACGCGTCGGCGAGGACGGCGATCCGCGCCGGGACGTCGGCCGCGGGGACGTTGAAGCCGTACCAGCCGTCGGCGAGGGTGGCCGCGCGGCGCAGCGCGGCATCGCTGTTGCCGCCGGCCAGGACCGGGAGGCGACCGCCGCGCAGCGGCTTGGGGTTCACCCGGATCGCGTCGAACCGGGTGAACTCCCCCACGAAGGAGGCCGGGTCCTCGGACCAGAGGGTGCGCATCGCGGCGAGGTACTCGTCGGTCCGCCGCCCGCGCCCGCCGAACGGGACACCGAGCGCCGCGAACTCCTCGGCCGACCAGCCGGCCCCGACGCCGAGGCTGAACCGGCCGGCGGACAGGACGTCGAGTGTGGCGGCCTGTTTGGCCACCACGACCGGGTTGTGCTCGGGCAGCAGGAGCACCCCTGTGGCGAGCCCGATCCGGCTGGTCACGGCGGCCGCGAAGCTCAGCGCGAGCAGCGGGTCCAGCCAGTCCGCGTCGGCGGGCACGGCGATCCGGCCGTCCGCGGAGTACGGGTACCGCGAGTCGGGCGCGTCCACGAGCACGACGTGCTCGCCGCACCAGAGCCTCGCGAAGCCCTGCGCCTCGGCGGCCGTGGCCACGGCCCGAATCACCTCCGGCCGGGCTCCGTCGCCGATGCCCAGCGCGTGCAGACCCACCCGCATTCGCCGCCACCTTCCTGCCGCTTCCTCCCGCTTCCTCGAGGCCTCACCGTATGCGCGGGACGGCGGACCGCTCGGGCGACGCGGGACGCGCCACGCGGAGGTCCCCCGGATGCCCCCGGATGCCGCCTGGACGGACGAGCGCGACGCGGCTGTTCCGCAGGTGGGGACGGGTCGCGGTGGCGGATGCGGAACAGGGGCAGGGAGGCGGGGTGGGTCAGGGTGCTTCGCCGGGGCCGTCGTCCGGGTGGCGTCCGCCCGACCGGTCGGTCCCATGGTCGCGGGGCGGAGGCACCCACGGGCCCGGCCCGTGCGGGAGCCCCGGGTTGGGGCGGTCCTCGGGGGTGTAGGGCGAGTCGAACGGCTCCTCCGTGCGCTCGTGTCCGGCGTTGGCGAAGACAACGGCGATGTAGGGCAGCACACCGCCCGCGACGATCGCGATGACGGCGGCGATCCGGTCGACCTGCCACAGGACGATCGCCAGGATCACGCAGAGGGTGCGGATGCCCATGGTGAGGGCGTAGCGGCGCTGCCGGTGGCGGATGTCCTCGGACAGCCCCCGGCTGGCGGCGGTGATGCGCACCGGTGCGTCGGCGCGGTGTCGGAAGCGCATGACCTCCTCCTTCACCTCTTCACCTGTCCACCTGTCCATCCGGCGGGGGTGCGACCCGCCACGGCCCGATCGAGCCTTCGGCTGCTGTCTCCCACGGTCTCCCACGGACAGCAGCCAGGGCATGACCGACATACCAGGACATACTTCCGTCGGTCCTCCTACCCGCCCTACCCGCGGGCACGCACCCCGATCCCACGTACGGGGGTCCTGTTCGGTGGACGGTCACGGATCAGGCCGCGTGCACACGCCGCCGCCGGGACGGACGGGCTGCCCGGAGGACTGCCCTCGCAGCCGGTGACCGCCCGCGCCCGGCTCCGCGATGATGCGATGTCGATGCGATGTCTCTCGCTGAATCGGACAGGAAGGAGGCGCCTGGTGCGCCGGTCGGCTTCGGTTCGGGACGAGACGCACGCGCAGGGATCCGCCCACCGCCCGCTGCGGCGCACGCCGGACCGGGCATCGGACCGGGCCGAGGACGCGACCACCCGACGGGGGTCCGTCGAGCCCAACGACCCCTCGGCCCTGCTGGCGCTCCAGCGCACCGCGGGCAACGCGGCGGTCACCGCCGTGGTCCAGCGCATGGAGGCGGCGCCGGGCGGCAAGCGCAAGCGCTCCGGCTCCCCGGAGGAGCAGGAGGCGCCGAAGCAGGCGCGGGAGGCCGCGTCCTCCTCCGAGGTGGAAGAGGAAGAGGAGACCTCCTCCGAGGAGGAGGAGTGGGAGGAGCCGTTCTCCGAGGAGGTTCTGGCGCGCATCGGCGACGAGCAGACGCGCCTGACCGCCCTGCTGGAACGGATGGACGAGGACGGCGCCCCCGACCACGTCAAGGACCTCGCCAAGGACCGGCGGACCATTCTCACCCTGGTGCGGAACCTGGCCCCCCTGCGCTCCGTGGCGACCGTGCGCGAGGCCATCAGGCTGGTCCGTGAGATGCCGGACAGCAAGACGAGGACCAAGTACCTCGGTGGGCTCGGCGAACAGCTCGCCTACCTCACCCAGACGTTCCCGTCCGCGGGCCCGCCCACCGCGAAGACCCTCCGCGACCTGTGGCCCCGACTCGTGCCCGCCTTCGGCAGCGCCGGCGGCCAGGTGGGCGAGGACGGCTGCGAGGACCGCGCCCACGCCACCTGTCTCGCCATCGCGGAGCTCTCCCCCGCGATCGCCGCCCACCACCTCTCGAAGCAGTGGGCCACCTCCTCGGGCACCCGCCTGCACGCCGACCACCAGTGGAACCACCACGTGGCAGCCTCGGTGACGACCTCGGGCGGAGTCCTCGTGATCGATCCCGTCTTCTCCCGCACCGGCCCGATCGAACTGAGCCGGTGGGCCGACCACGTCCAGGTCGACGATGAGGCAAACATCCACCAGACCGCCTGGGGCTTCCTCGGCAAGCCGGGCACGGACCACCGCCCTGACGCCACCAGCGCGGTGGAGTACACGCCCCTGTCCTGAGCCCCGGTGCAGAGTTGCGTCAGAGGTCCGCAGGGGTAAGCGAGAACAGGGCGAGGTCGACGCGGCCACCGTGAACGATTCCCGCGTTGCGCATGATGCCCTCCTCGCGGAAGCCGGCCCGCAGCGCCGTCTTCCGGGAGGCGACGTTGTCTACCGCGGCTTTGAGTTCAAGACGCTCGAAGCCGTGTTCCTGGAGTGCCCAGTGGCTCACCGCGCGCGTCGCCTCTGCGGCGTGCCCTCGGCGCCGTGCCCAAGGGGCCGTCCAGTACCCGAGTTCACTGGTGAGACTGCGCCAGTTCGTCCTGCGCAGGCCGACGGTGCCCAGCAGGCGATCGGTCTCGGCATCAGCGAGGGCGAAGTGGATTCCCTTGCCCTCCGTCCTGAGCCTGTGGGATGCGATGGTGCACCAGTCGACGGCATGGTCCAGGGTGTACGGGCACGGGAGGGGTAGCCACTCCTGCGTGAGCGGATCCGCTGCTGCGGCCTGGGTGTCAGCGACATCGGCCGACGAGAACGGCCGCAGGACCACCGTCCCCGTCCGCAGGACTGTTGCCGGAAAGATGGGCGCCACTCTCGTCCCCCTGGATGGTCGACCGGTGCCGCGACGGTAGCAGCGGCCGACGAGAGAGCGCCTGCCGAAATACCTGGATCCCCGGCCGGGTCCACGCGTACGGTGCTCCAGTGGAGATCACTTACCGACGCTCCCGGCCCGACCGGCGCGCCGAGGCGGACGCTCTGGTCGCCTTCCTCAGCGGTCATGACTGGCCTTTCCACGGGACCCCGCGCGTTTCCGCCGACCAGGCGGCCCGCTGGATCTCGGACGGCCACTTCGACGGCCCGGCCACTCGGACGTTCTGGATGACGGCCGACGGTGAGGACGTCGGCCTGATCCGCCTGATGGACCTGGGCGACGACGAGACCCCGCTGTTCGACCTGCGCATCGCGACGCACCACCGGGGCCACGGTCTCGGCCGACAGGCCCTCACCTGGCTGACGCGGTACCTGTTCGACGAATTCGCCGAGGTGACCCGAATCGAGGGAACCACCCGCCAGGACAACGCGGCGATGCGCCGCACCTTCCTGCACTGTGGCTACGTCAAGGAGGCCCACTACCGCCAGGCTTGGCCCACCGACGGCGGCCCCGCACACGACGCGGTCGGCTACGCCATCCTGCGCCACGACTGGCGCACCGGCACCGTCACGCCTCCGCGATGGGACGACGAGCGGGACCTCTCCGGCCCAACGGCATGACCCGCCGGTCGCCGGGTCGGAACTCACAGGCGCGCGAGCTCTTCTCCGTCGGCTGGGGGCCGCCGGACCGGCCAGACGCCGGGCGTCCGGGTCCGAGGCTGGGGGCTCCGGGCGTGTGTCAATCGCGGCCATGGCCCGCTACAAGCCGACTCGGGTCCCGGCTGGTGACGCAATCCGCCCGAGGGGGCAGCAGCTACGGGCAGATGACCGTGCCGCTGTCCATGTCGAGGAGCACGCGGTCCAGGTGTCCGGGCTTGGGAGTGACCGTCCAGCGCTGGTAGTAGTGTCCGTTCTCCTCCACGCCGGCGTTGTCGAGATGGAGGGCACGGACGACCGAGGTCGTGCAATGCTCCTCGATCCACGGCTTGGGGGCGATCTCATGGTTCATGTCGGTGATACCCACCTTGGCAGGATCGCCGACGCTGTCGTGTATCAGCCGGGGCGCCCCGAGACCGACAGCTGAGTCACCGTCTGCCAGACGACGGCGCTGTCGGCAACCTACTTGGCCAGGAATCCTTCAACGTCGTGCTTGATGGGCGTTGGAACGTCGGCCATGTCCGAAACGACCGCGCGGAGCTCCAGGCGGAGTTCGGGGAACGCGGCCCAGACCTCTTCATGCCTGGCCAGCACGCCAGCAAGCAAGTCGCCCTCGTACATGTCGCCTTCGGCGAACGGGTTGCCGCCAAGGATCTCCACCGCCAGGGGCAGGAGACACGCAAGGCCCACGTTCTGCCCGATCAGCACTCGCAGACCCTCGACCGTGAGGTCGCCGATCGGCTTGCGCCGCAGCTCACGCACAGTTGCCATCAGCCGGGTCTCTTCGCCCGACGGGGAAGGCCAGCGGTCTCGCTCAAGCTCCTCAAGGGAGCGGTCCCGGTTCACTAGTCGAGTCACCGACTGATGGTCCCACGGCAGATCTCAAACGCGGTCTCAGCCGACAACCAGGAACTCGTCTTTGTCGGCTACGAATTCGTCGTATTCCTCGCTGCGGCCCCCACCTGTGAGGGGGTCGAAGAAGTTCACCCTCGTGCCGCCGGCGCCGTTCGTCTCGTAGCCGAAGACCACGACCCAGTGGACCGAATTTGCAACCATGATCAAATGATTTTGGCCGAGCGCGTTCTGCAGTTCCAGGAACGACATGGTGGTGAGCCTTGCCACGGGAAATCCGAGTGGGGTGAGAATCGGCTCCCCGGTGTTGCCGATCAACTCGTTCTCCGCCGCGCGGCCGTTCACGCCCTGGAAGGTGCGGGCCTGGATGGTGGCAACGGGAGTGGACGGAGGGAGGGTGGACGCGGTCTGCTGGAACGCCTCGCGGTAGACAGGATAAAAACTGGCCGCACCCGGGGTGACGGCGAATTCGTGCGCACACTCCCGGGGGCTCCTCGGGTCGTTGAACGCGTGGTACACAGCCGATGCCGCCGTGGCGTAGCACAGCATCCTTTCCTGCCTCTGCATGAAGGCGTCCGACCAGCGGGCGGCACGCACCGGCGTCCAGGCCGACGCCGGGCCGGTGGCTACGGCGAGCACGGTCGGCACGGTCACGGCATCCCGGACGATGTAGTGCGGGTCGGCGAGGTTTTGGAGTCCGCAGTACCTGCAGTCACCACTGCCCGAAATGCAAACCATGTGGGTGAACAGATGTGGCGCCGCGTTCCCGTTGGGACACCTCACGACAGCCAGCTTCCGCGTCTGGTTGAAGAACATGGGGTCCGCGCAGGATTCGCAGGTCCCGGCGCTGGTACGGTTTGCGCTGTCGCAGTCCCAGCAACCCGTTGGTGGAATACAGCCCGCGTGGGTCAGCGTATGTGGCGCATCGTTCCCATTGGGACACGCCACGACAGCCAGTCCCGCCACTTGACTGAAGAGCATGGCGTCACCGCAGAACGCGCAGTCCCCGGCGCCGGCCGCGGACGAGCTCGAAGCGGCCTCGTGCAGCGGCTCGGAATTCGGCGAGCTCGAAGCGTACTCCTGCTCCCAGTCGGAACCGTCGCTCGACGGGTCGTCGTCGGCGCTGAAATCGATCCGCGCCACCCCCTCGGCCATGGTGGCGGGCACACCGAGTCCGGTCGGATTGATGACCGCGCTCCAGGTCCGGGATCGGCAGACACAGCGCTCGGGCTGATGGCCGTTCAGGAACTGGGCCCGACAGCGTGTGCACTCGACGTACTGGTGCAGATTCGTGCCGAAACGCCGCTCACAGCCCGTGCATCGCCCGGTCCATGCGGAGGACGCGGCCCTTGCAAGAACATTGTTCAGGGCCCAAAGCGCGTCGTCGATCGGTGCGCGGCGTTCCATGGACAGGAGGTCGAGATCGGGTCGCATTCTGCTGGTGATCCCGCTCACCTCGACCAGGGCCTGTTCCGCCGAAATCTCGTGCGCGTCGAAGCGGCGCCGCACGTTGGCAAGCTCGTGGACGGCGTCGCAGGCTCGCCCGTAGGCGAGGAATCCCCACATGAGGCGTCTTTCCCTTCTCGTGGCTGAGCGGTCAGTTCTCGGCGGGGGTGTCGCCGGCCAGCAGGTCGGCGAAGGCCTGAAGCTCCGTTACCAACTGGTCGCGGACGCGGGTTTCCTGCTCCACGTGGTCAAGGCAGGCTTGTACCGCCGCTTCCGCGACCTGCTCCTGCTGGTCCGGTCCGCGGTCGGCAGCAGCCTCGTGAACCTTGGCCCACGCCACGTTCCACAGTTCGGTGCGCTCCTGCTCAGTGGTGCCGGACGCGGGTCCCTCCCCGGCGATCGCGCCCATGACTTGGTCGTACACCGACTTGGACGTGGTGAGCGGGTCGATGGGCCCATCCTGTGTCTCCGTCACCTCATCGGCGGCGAGTGCCCGTTCTCGGGCCTGCTCGTCCGTCAGCCAGGTGGCGGTGCAGCCGCTGGTGCGTTGGCCGCGGGTGTTGGCCTCGGCGAACTCGAAAGCGCCACCAGGACCCGTACGGTGGAACATCGCCCGGGCGTCGTCCCAGCCGTGGGCCCGGGTGGCCGGGTCCTCGCCGAGTTCGACCAGCTCCTGATGGCTGAGCCATGTACCGCCACAGCCGGTCCCCTGCTGACCGCGGGTGTTGGCCTCGGCGAACTCGAAAGCGCCACCAGGACTTGTGCGGTAGAACACCGCGCGGGCCTCGTCCCAGGCCGGCTGCCCGCTCTCGGCACTGCCGTCTTCCTCCCATGCGAGGACCACCGGCAGGAACCAATCGATGAACACCCCAGGGTCCGCGTCCGGACCGGTCAGCTCTACGAACTGGCGCTCCCGGGCCGAGTCGTCCGCGAACCGCTCGGTCAGGCGGTCGCGGTAGGCGTCGAACCGGTCGCTGCGGGCCGGCCAGTCCCGTTCACCCTCGAAGATCAGCTGGGCCAGCTTCTCCACGAGGATGTCGGCCCCCGTGTTCCCAGAGCGCACGGAACTGCCGTCGACGAGCCAATTCCCCAAGCGTTCCACATTCTCAGGCTCAACAGTCACACGGGACCCCTTGCTCGCTCCGAATTCGATGCCACGTTAGAACCGTGCATGGGGCCGGTCTTGCGTGAATCGGCAGACTTCGGCGCAGACTTCGGCGTGCATTCAATCGCCCCAGAGGGACGGAACTGGTAGAACGCAGCGGCAGAGCAGCAGAGAGCAGCGCGCAGGAATCAGGCCGCGCCGGGCAGAGGGTCGGCAGTCACGGGAAGGCGTCGAAGGGCTCCACCGGGGCAACGCCAAGTTCGGGGCGCCGCTTCCGGTCGCGGGAGCCGGGATGTCGTCCGCTGTCCCTCGCGCGTGGCTATGAGGATGTCGGGTCCGGACACGCGGCACATGATGTCACTGCGGGTGCGTTTCGAGTGGGGAATTACGTGGTGAGGCCGGTTCCGGTGAGGCAGCCGTCAACGAGTTCCGGGCGGTACTGGATCTTCTTCAGGTGGCGTTTCACGGCCCGGGTGATCTGCCCCAGGTCGGCTGCGGCGAGGTTGCCAATGTCGCGCTTGACCAGCGACCAAATGCCCTCCTGCGGATTGAGATCAGGGGCGTAGGTGGGCAGTTGGAACACCAAGCCACTCGGCGTTCGCGGCGATGAACTCCCGCATACCGACCGTCAAGTGCAGGCGGACGTTGTCCCAGACCAGAACGATCCGGCCGCCGAGCTGGATGCGGGCACGGACGATCAGGTCGCGGAAGTCGCGCAAGCCGAAGCCCTTCGGTTCGTCCTTGCGGCCCCGGTACTCGCGGATCGCGTAGATCGACCGGGATCGCTCGCCCGACTTGTAGCAGGTCACGCCCGCCATCGAATCCCGCCCGGAGCCCCGGCCCCTCACCCTCACGACCGGGGTCTGGCCGATCCGGCCCCAGGTCCTGGCGCGCGGCGGAGTCATCGACTGCCCGGCCTCGTCCTCGAAGACGATCCAGGCCCCGCGCTCCGCCGCGGTGCTCTTACCCGCGGCCAGTAGGGGTCGGACCCGGGCGCGGTGCTGGTGTCTCCATCAGTCCGTTTCCCGGGCCCGCCCTCCGAACCCGCCGAGCGAATTTCTCCGCAACGGGCTCTCCACGGGTTCACGCCGTGGCGGTGATTTCCTTCGGCAGTCTCGCTGTCCAGGGGGTGTCGATCTTCGCGCCGCGATAGCGGTAGCGGATGACCTCTACCGCCTGCGGTTGGAACATCTCCTGCTCTCCGTCTCTGATCTGCCAGCCAGGCACGACCCGACGGATGAACGCTCCCCAGCTCAAGCCCTTGTGCCGTTTGCGGAGCCAGGTCACCACGCGCCACCACGCGAAGTAGCCGACGTAGGCGAAGGTCCGCTTGGACACGCCGTGCTTGAAGTAGTTGCACCAGCCTCGCAGTACCGGGTTGAGATGGCGCAACAGGTCAGCGAGCATTCGATGCCTGTGACTGCGGGTGATCTGCCGGACCTTTTCGATGATGGACGAGAGCGCCTTCTTCGACGGCCAGGTGTAGACGTACCGCTTGTTCGTCCCCCTCTTGACCTGCCGCTGGATGCGGAAGCCGAGGAAGTCGAACCCCTCGTCGATGTGGCAGACCCTGCTCTTCTCGGGTGACAGGCGCAGGCCCATCGGCGCGAGCACCGCGGCAACCTCGTCCCAGAGCGCTTCGGCGTCCGCGCGCGAGCCGTGGACCATGACGACGAAGTCGTCCGCGTAACGGACGATCTTCATCACGGCCCCGCCAGCCTTGCGGCGCTTGTAGCGCTGTCCGACCGAGCCGAGGGCCTGCCACTTGTCGTGGAAGTGCTCGTCAAGGACGGACAGGGCGATGTTGCTGAGCAGCGGGGAGAGGATCCCGCCCTGCGGAGTACCAGTGAGGTTGTCCCGATAGGACCCGTCCTCGGAGAGGATTCCGGCCTTGAGGAAAGCCCTCACCAGGGCAAGCACACGCTTGTCGGAGAGTCGACGGCGGACCCTGTCCATCAGGGCGGTGTGGTCGATCTCGTCGAAGCACGCCGTGATGTCTCCCTCGAACACCCAGTGATAGGCCCGTGAGCCGCTGGCGAGGTAGTGGATCTCGGCGATCGCGTCCTGAGCTCGTCTGCGCGGCCTGAAACCGTAGGAGCACGGAAGGAACTCCGCCTCAAAAATCGGTTCAAGGACCAGCTTGAGCGAGGCTTGCACCACCCGGTCGGCCGTGGTGGCGATGCCGAGGCGGCGGAGCTTGCCGTTCGCCTTCGGGATCATCACCTCCCGGACCGGCTCGGGGCGGAACCGGCGCTCTTTGACCTGCTCGCGCAGATCGTTGAGCATCCGGCTCGCCTCGACCGGACCGAGGGAGCGGGGAACCGCCCCGTCCGGCCCTGCTGAGCGGGCACCCCTGTTCGTCCGCACCCGCTCCCAAGCCACCGTCAGGAAGCTGGGATCGTGGACGAGGTTGAACAAGTCATCGAACTGACGGCCGGGATCATCAACCGACCAATGGTGCAGCTTGCGCTGCATCCTGCGTACTCGGACCTCTGCCGTATCGGCGTCGGGCCACGACGCGCCCGTATTCACAGGCGTCCTCCACAGTCTGCGTACTTGCTGCGAACCCGCTGGAGCCCTTCGCCATGTGACCGGCTCTCCCGGTCTCGGACTACTACGGCTCCTCCGCCCCACCTCGGTGGCATCGACCGACGACGGATCTTCCCGCCCGGCTGACAGGCGATCAGCCAGGGGTGGGACCACCGAGACGGTTCCCGTGTTCACTGCGAACCGATCAACAGGTGAGGTGCCCAGCTTTGCCCCTGCGGCCTCGCCACGGTTACGCCGCAGACCTTCACCGTGGCCTCCCGAGCCAGCGAAACAATCCAACCCGAGAGTTCCCTGCCCATGTTGAGCAGGTGCGCACCGCTGGCCAGCCCATATCCGCCAGGTTTGAGCTGGTGTTTGAGACTTAAGGAGCGTTCGGACGCTGGTTCCTCGCGTACACCTACCTGTCTTGCTTGCCGGACCCATCCCGTCTGGCGATCCCGGGACGCTCCGTCGTTGTCGGGGCTGCTTGCCACCCTCGCCGGCGTCTCCCGGTCCAGGCTGCCCCCAGCTTCACCCCGCTGCTGCGACAGCGCGGCGGTGGCGGTCTTCCACCTCCACTCGGTTCAACAGCGCTTCACGGCGCTCAGTCTCCTTCTTCCATACCTCGACCGCGTCGTCATCTCGCTCGATCGCCCGCCGAGCGGGCTGCTGCCAACTCCAGCCGTGCGCTTCAGCAGCCGGCAGGTGCCCTCCACCGTGTAGGAGACGTGGAAGAGTCCGCCGATCAGCGTCTTGATCCCGTGCCAGTGTCCACCCCTGGTCCGCCCATCCGTGGGCCAGCGCACCGCGCTCCAGCCCGGCGATCTGAGCTTCACCGAGCCGAGGTCTTCCGGGCGACCCCTTCGACAGGACCCCCGCCTCGCCGCCCTCGCGCCAGGCTCGGCGCCACTGCTCGACCGACCGCTCGCTGACTCGCAGGGCAGCGGCGACCTCCGCGTTCTTCTCTCCGGCCTGGAAACGCTCCACGGCCTGAAGCCGTAACCGCTCCCGCGTTGTTCTCTCGGCGTCGGTCAGCCCGCCGCCCTGCGCGTACCTCATACCCCAGGGCTACCGGTCCCGATGGCCGGCTGATAGGCGAATGGCACCGACATCACTCAATCAAGTTCAGTAGCGCCCCGTCTGGGCTTCAGCCGAACCACGGAACGAGGAGGGGGAATCGTGCGTCTGCTGCGTGCTCGCGCCACGCCGGTCGCTGTGACTCTCGGGGTGGGGTTGCTGCTGGGCCTGGTGGGCCCCATGGCCGGAAGAGGGGGCGATCCCGCTTCCGTCGGCGTCAGCACCCTTTTTTTCCGGCGGCTGGCCGTGGGCCGGTTATGCATTCCTCGTGGGTTACTTCCGGCGCTCCAGAATTGAATCAGCCCTGCTCGCATCTTTGGGACCGACAGTCGGAGTAGTCGCATATTATGCGCTCAAGGACGCGAACTCCGTCGTTCCAAGCGGGACGATTCCAGCCGGAATGAGTTCCGGTGGCGCCGGCGGAGGATTCTCCTCCCAGGTTCTTGTCTGGGCAACAGCCGCGTTCGTCCTCGGGGCGCCGGTCGGGTTCTTGGGCAACCTTGCGCGTATGTCCGGTGGCGGCGGACTCGGCTTCCGATTGACCGTTCCGCTCATAGCCTTCTGCGAGACCTCCGTGCGGCTGTCTACGGAGGCGCATGAAGCCGGTTCGACGGCCGGAGCGACGTGGAATGTCGTTCGGGTCGTCGCCGCTGTGGCTGCGCTGGCTCTCGTGGGGCACGCAGTCTGGAGCTGGCGGAACGGTCGACGTCAGCAGCAGACGGTCGCGTGCACCGCGCTGATGCAGGAGGAGAAGGGCTGAGCCCTGCGCCCAGCGCAGGGCCGCCAGCCGTCAGCCGTGGATGTACTGGTCGGCCCAGGCGCTGATGATGTGCGCCGCGCGCTTCGCCTGGCCCCGGGCGGTGAGGAGGTGGTCGGCTCCTTCGAGCGAGATGAAGCTGCGCGGGTGCCGGGCCTCGCGGAAGATCTCGCCGGCGTTGGCGATGTCGACCGTGTCGTCCGTGGGCGAGTGCATGACGAGCAGCGGCATGTTCAGCTCGCCGATCCGGTCGCGCAGGCGTGCCTGGCGGACGTCGTTGACGAAGGCGCGCTTGAGGACCAGGGTCCGGCCGCCGACGAACCACTCGTGCTCGCCGTCGCTGAGGACCCGGTCCACCACCGCGTCGTACTGGTGCTCGACCGTGCTGGGGTTGGAAGGTGCACCGATCGTGGCGACGGCGCGGACGCCGGGCGAGTCGGCCGCTGCGGCGATGGCGGCCGCGCCGCCCCACGAGTGGCCGACCAGCAGGTCCGCCGGGGTGCCCCGTTCGGCCATCATCTCGGCCGCGCGGACGGTGTCCTGGACCTTGACGGTGAAGGAGCCGTCGCCCCAGTCGCCGTCGGAGTCCCCGATCCCGAGGTTGTCGTAGCGCAGCATGCCGATCCCCTCGCGGGCCAGCTGCTTGCTGACGCGCGAGGCGGCCGGCGAGTTCCTGCCGAGGGTGAATCCGTGGACGAAGATTCCCCAGCCCCGGATCTCGCCTTCCGGCAGGTCGATCGACCCGGCCAGTTCGGGGCCGACGACGCTCTTGAATCTCACTTCTTCAGTCATGGTGTGCTCGCCTCGGCGTGGAACTGTTCAGTGGAACTGTTCATGGGGGCAGGTCGGTGGGTGAGTGGGGGAGCTGACGGCCGCGACGCCGCGGCCGTCAGCTCCGTCCGGTGTGTCAGAGGCCGGGCGTCGGGTCGGAGGCCGGCTTGGCGGTCATCAGGGCCGTGATCTCCTGGGCGAGCTGCGGGCCGATTTCGCCCCAGCCGTCCTTGTAGCCGTAGACGCCGCCGAGGGTGCGGGCCTCGTAGTCGCCGTTCATGATCTCGATGTCGTTCGCGGTGATGAGCGACGGGTGGGCCACGCCGACCGCGCCCGAGACCTTGGTCAGCTCCCGGCGCAGGGTGCGCAGGTAGACGGCCGCGCGGGTGGACTTCGACTCCGGGTCGAGGCCGCGGGCCAGCCACGCGTTCTGGGTGGCGATGCCGGTCGGGCACTTGTCAGTGTGGCACTTCTGCGACTGGATGCAGCCGATCGACAGCATCGCCTCACGCGCGACGTTGACCATGTCGGCACCCAGCGCGAAGGCAACGGCGGCGTTCTCGGGCAGACCGAGCTTGCCGGAGCCGATGAAGGTCAGGTCGTCGGTGAGACCCAGCTCGGCGAAGGTGCCGTAGACGCGGGAGAAGCCCATCCGGAACGGCAGCGACACCGAGTCGGCGAAGATCCGCGGCGCGGCGCCGGTGCCGCCCTCGCTGCCGTCGACGGTCACGAAGTCGACGCCGCGGTCGCCGCGCTCCATCAGGGCGGCGAGCTCCTGCCAGAAGCCCATCTCGCCGACCGCGCTCTTGACCCCGACCGGCAGGCCGGTCTCGGCGGCGAGCAGTTCGACGAAGTCGAGCATCGAGTCGACGTCGCTGAACGCGGTGTGCCGGGACGGGGAGGCGCAGTCCTTGCCGACCGGGATGCCGCGGATCGCCGCGATCTCCGGGGTCACCTTCGCGCCCGGCAGCATGCCGCCGAGGCCCGGCTTGGCACCCTGGGAGAGCTTGATCTCCAGAGCCTTGACCGGGGCGCTGGCGACAACCTCCTTGAGCTTGTCGAGGTTGAAGCTGCCGTCCTCGTTGCGGCAGCCGAAGTAGGCGGTGCCGATCTGCAGGACGATGTCGCCGCCGTTGCGGTGGTAGGGCGACAGGCCGCCCTCGCCGGTGTTGTGCATGGTGCCGGCCAGTGCCGCGCCCTTGTTGAGCGCGGTGATGGCCGCGCCGGACAGCGATCCGAAGCTCATGGCCGAGATGTTGACGACGCTGGCGGGCCGGAAAGCCTTGGCGCGCCCGCGCGGGCCGCCCAGCACCTTGGCCGAGGGCAGCGGGGCCTGCGGGTCGTGCGCGTCCGGGAGGGCGCCGGCGAAGGTGCGCTGCTTGAGGTAGGCGTGGCCCTGGACGTGCTCGACGTCGACCTCGGTGCCGAAGCCGAAGTAGTTGTTCTCCTCCTTCGCCGACGCGTAGATCCAGCTGCGCTGGTCGCGGCTGAAGGGACGCTCCTCCTCGTTGGAGGTCACGATGTACTGCCGCAGCTCCGGCCCGATCGTCTCCAGCATGTAGCGGGCGTGCCCGACCACCGGGAAGTTCCGGAGCAGTGCGTGCCTCTTCTGGACGAGGTCGCGGGCGGCGACCAGCGCCACTGCTGTTGCGGCCAGGGCGCCGATCTTGCGGGCGTGCATGAACGTTCCTCCTCGAGGCATGGCTCCATCGCCATGCGGTGGACGACGCTGTGTCGTGTCGGGCGCTGGACGACAGGCACGCCCTTGCCCAGGCCCAGGGCATACCGGCGCTTTGTCGACGAAAGCGAGATGATATTAGGAGCCCGAGCTGAGAGCCGAACGGCCAGGGTCCCCATCCACGCTCCCGGGCTCCGCTCGGAGGCCGTGAGGCCGTCCCGCATCATCGCCGGGTTGGATTGCGGCCCGGTGGCCGCCACCCGAACAGCGACTCGTCGCCTCGGCCCGATTCGGTGACGAGCGCGGAATCGACACGACGCCTTTCCCCCGCCCCACCGTCAGGACCGCTGCGGGCGTGGCGACTTCGACACCCCGTTCAAAGCCCCCACCGTCGCGACGAAACGCTTGCGTTTCGACCATCGGCTCCATTAGCGTCCCGTCGGGACAGAACGCTACCGTTTCGTCCTTTCCTGGATCGGGGGCTCGGGAGAAGCATGTCCACCACGGTGATC
>NZ_BBPQ01000030.1:0-79141 GCF_000787855.1 Streptacidiphilus anmyonensis
ACTCACGCCGGACTTCGGGCACCCGGGGACGGCCGACCAGGACCTGGAGCTGCGGGTCCGGACGGCGATGACGACCCAGGTGGGCGAGTCGATGGTCGAGCGCGGCGACCTGGCCGCAGCGGCGCGGGCGCTGGCCCCGGACGCCGGCCACGACCGGGTCGGCTGGGCGTGGCAGGGCCCGATGCTCCTGGTCCGCAGCCGCTTGCACGCCGAGCGCGGCCGTCCGGCCGCCGCGCTCGCGGTCCTGCTGGAGTACGGCGCGCAGGAGCGGTGGGCCGGGGTCACCAATCTCGCCCTGGCACCGTGGCGCTCGCACGCGGCCCTCGCGCACCATGCGCTGGGTCAGCGCAAGGACGCCCTGCGACTGGCCGCTGAGGAGTTGGAGCTGGCGCACCGCTGGGGCACCGCGCGGTCGATCGGGGTGGCGTCGCGCTGCCTGGGCGTCGTGACCGGCGGGGCCGAAGGAACCGCCCTCCTGCGCGAAGCCGTCACCGCGCTGAAGCACTCCCCGGCCCGACTCGAACTGGCCCGCGCCCGGTACGAACTGGGGATCGCCCTGGCACGCACCGGCGAGGCCGATCCCGCCCGGCACAGCCTCGCCCGGGCACTGGACCTCGCCCACGCGTGCAACAGCGCCCTGCTGGCCGGCCGGGCGCGCCGCGCGTTGACCGAACTGGGCGTACACCCCCGCCCGGCACCACCGCCCACCCCCGCCCTGTCGATGACCGAGCACCGCATGCTGGACCTGATCGCTGCGGGCCACAACGACCGGCAGATCGCCCAGGCCCTGCTGCTCACCCCGCAGGACGTGACCGTACTGACCGGCCGGATGGCCCGCACCCTGGGCGCAACCGACCGAGCCGACCTGGCCGACCTGGCCGACCGCGCCCAAGGCATCACACCTGGGAGCCAGCCGTGACCGCGGGACGACGGCCACGGCGCACCGGCACGCCCACGCTCCTGGCCCACCCGCACCAGGCGCGCACACACCAGGCGCACACGCACGCCTGCCGCTCGGCAGGCCCGAGGACGCCGCCCTCACCGGCGAGTGACGCCTGCGCGACGGCCGCCCGTGGCAGGCCGGGGAGGCAGTCCGAGCGCCGAATCGGCCGGGCGGTGCCCGCCTCGAGAGCTCGAGCCGGGCACCGTGGACGGCGTCGGTCAGGTCTACCCCTCGACCGTCCAGTGCTGCAGCTCCGAGTTGATGTTCGGCTGCTGCGTGAGCGGAGAGAGGTTGTTCTTCGAAGCGGTGGTGAGCAGCAGCCCGCTGCGCACGTTGGTGATGACGGAGCCGCCGCTGGGCAACGGCGTGATGTTCCACTGCTCATTGGTGCTGTTGTCGACGCACGTCCACTGGTCCACCACGGCGCCCGCGGCGTAGGAGCCGCCGTTGTCCTCGGCGCACAGGTTCGACGAGCTGTTGACGAGGAAGTACGAGCCGTTGCCGTTCGGCACGGGCGAGAGCGTCCAGCTCTGGTTGCTGCCGCCGTTGGGTTCGTAGGTGATGTGTCGTTGCTTCGGCAAAACTAACCCCCAGGTGATCCCGCAGAATTGACCCCCCTGATCATCTGGAGGGTGCTGAAAGTGGAGGACTGGGCCGAGATACGCCGCCTGCACCGTGCGGAGGGCGTGCCCATCAAGGAGATCGCGCGGCGGCTGGGGGTGGCCCGGAACACGGTGCGGGCCGCGTTGAACTCGGACCGGCCGCCGGTGTTCCAGCGGGCCCCGCGGGGCCAGGTCGCGGATGCCTTCGAGCCGCAGATGCGGGCCCTGCTCCAGGAATGGCCGACGATGCCGGCCCCAGTGGTCGCGGAACGGATCGGCTGGCCGTACTCGTCGGCGCCGCTGCGCAAGCGGCTGGCGCTGATCCGGCCGGAGTACGTCGGGATCGACCCGGTCGACCGGGTGACCTACGAACCCGGGCAGGTCGCGCAGTGCGACTTGTGGTTCCCGGAGACGAAGGTGCAGGTCGGCGGCGGTCAGGAGCGGGTGCTTCCGGTGCTGGTGATGACGCTCGGGTTCTCGCGGTTCATGGCCGCGGTGATGATCCCGTCCCGGCAGGCCGGCGACATCCTGTCGGGCATGTGGCAGCTGATCGAGGGCATCGGCCGGGTCCCGAAGACGCTGGTCTGGGACCGGGAGGCGGCGATCGGCGGCAGCGGGAGGCTCACCGCTCCGGCGGCGGCGTTCGCCGGCACGCTGGCCACCAGGATCCAGCTCGCGCCGCCCCGCGACCCCGAGTTCAAGGGCATGGTCGAGCGGAGCAACGGCTACCTGGAGACCTCGTTCCTGCCCGGCCGCCTATTCGCCTCCCCGCAGGACTTCAACCAGCAGCTGCACCAGTGGCTGGTCAGGGCCAACTCCCGCACGGTCCGCTCGATCCAGGGCCGCCCGGTCGACCTGCTGGAGGCCGACTACCAGGCGATGGTCCCGCTGCCGCCGGTCGAACCGCCGATCGGGCTGAGTCAGCGGGTGAGGCTCGGTCGGGATTACTACGTCCGCGTCGACACCGTCGACTACTCGGTCGACCCGCAGGTCATCGGCCGGTTCGTCGACGTCACCGCCTCCCTGGGCACGGTGACGGTGTTCTGCGAGGGCCAGGTGGTCGCCCAGCACGAGCGGTCCTGGGCCAAGCAGCAGGTGGTCACCGACTCGGCCCACGCGGCCACCGCGCAGCGGATGCGCCAGGCCCTGGCGGATGACCGCGAGCGGCGCCAGGCGGCCAGCCGGCACCACAGCGACGGGCATGCCGTCGCACTACGGGCCCTGCCCGACTACGACGCGCTGTTCGGCGTCGACTTCGACCCCGCAAGCACGAAAGCGAGCAACGAATGACCACCGCCACTGCGGCGACCACGGCGCCGAAGGACGGCTTGCCGTCCATGCTGGCCTACCTGACCAGGGTCCTGAAGACCCCGACGATCGGCGCGTTCTGGGAGGAGCTGGCCGCCCAAGCCCGCGACGAGAACTGGTCCCACGAGGAGTACTTGGCCGCGCTGTTGCAGCGTCAGGTCGCGGACCGGGAGTCCAAGGGCACCATGATGCGGATCCGCACCGCCCACTTCCCGCAGGTCAAGACGCTGGAGGACTTCAACCTCGACCACCTGCCCTCGCTGCGGCGCGACATCCTGGCGCACCTGGCCACGGGCACCTTCGTCGCGAAGGCGGAGAACGTGATCCTGCTCGGCCCGCCCGGGATCGGGAAGACGCACCTGGCCATCGGGCTCGGCGTCAAGGCTGCCCACGCCGGCTACTCGGTCCTGTTCGACACCGCCAGCAACTGGATCACCCGCCTCGCCGAGGCTCACCAGGCCGGCCGCCTGGAAGCCGAGCTGAAGAAGATCCGCCGCTACAAGTTGATCATTATCGACGAGGTGGGCTACATCCCGTTCGACCAGGATGCCGCCAACCTGTTCTTCCAGCTCATCGCGTCGCGCTACGAGCAGGGCTCCGTGATGGTGACCTCGAACCTGCCCTTCGGGCGCTGGGGAGAGACCTTCTCCGACGACGTGGTCGCCGCCGCGATGATCGACCGCCTGGTCCACCACGCCGAGGTCCTCACCCTCACCGGCGACTCCTACCGCACCCGCCAGCGACGCGAACTCCTCGCCAAGGACCGCGGCCACCGCGACTGAACCACCAGGGGGTCAAATCTGCGGGAGCACTGCGTGTTCAATTCTGCGGAAGCATTGACAGTGATGAGCTGAACGCCCGTGCCGGTGCTGGCGTCGGGGTCGTCGAGAGCCATGCCCGCGGTGGTCAGCACGTGGTTGCCACTGTAGGCGGGCCCCACCCCGCTGACCGTCCACTCCTGCAGAGAGGAGCCTGTGTACTGCTGCTGCGTGGTCGCGCTGAGGCTGTCGCTCGAGGACGCGGTGAGCGCCAGCCAGCTGGAGACCGGGGAGATGGTGAACGAACCGTCCACCTGCTGAACGACGTTCCATTCCTCGTTCGTACTGCCGGGGACGCACGTCCACTGGTCCACCACGGCCCCGGCGGCGAGGCTGCCGGCGCGGATCTCGGCACACAGGTGCGACGTGGCGTTCTGCAGGTTGTAGTAGCCGTTGGCCAGCGGCACGAACTCCCAGCTCTGCGCGCTGCCGTTGTCGACGGGCTCGATGTCGAGCGGGGCGGCGTCGCCGTTCTTGCCGCCGTTGGACAGGGCCATACCGTCGATGCTCACGGTGTGGTAGCCGGTCAGGTTGAGGGCGGCCGTGGCGTGCGTCACGTGCGCACCGTGGGTGGTGGCCGACGCGGCGGGCATCGCGCCGAGGGCCGCCGCGGCGACGCCCACCCCCACGACGACGTGCCACTGAGACCAAGATCGCTTCACTTCAAGACGCTCCCTTGTCTGACGCGGGGCGAAAACCAGGACCCTGTAGTGCCGGCGAACCGGACCCCCCAGCCCTGCCCGCCCCGCTTGCTGGCTTGCTGCGTTCTCGACGATAGAAGCCACGTACGGCCGTGCCCGTGTTGCCCGACAGCCCAGGTCAGGCCCGCCGGCCGGCAGAAAGCGGCAGGAACCGGCGGCTCGCTGACCACCACACAGCGCTGCCTGCACCCGAAGCTGCACCCGAACCTGCGCTCGTCGGGACCCCGCCCGCGGCAACGACACAGGCCCGCCGACCTCCGTCAGTTGGAGTGCGAAGGCCGGTCGCCGTGGCACGAGCCCCCTGGGCCTGGGTATCCCGTGTCCATCTGCCGGCTCGGCGGTTCGGTTGACGGTCCGTCCGGCCGGCACCCTCCCCCTCGTCCCAGACCGGTCGAAGCTGCCCAGCCTGCGGTCCTCCGTCCCGCTGTTCTTTCAGGTCGCGTGGGAAACCAGCAGGTCAAGGCATATGTCGTCCCGAGATTCCCTAGCTTGCCCGGCACTCCTGGCAGCTTCGCTGCGACCTGCCGCAAGATCTTCCTCGGAGGTGCGGACAGCCCTGCGGCCCGCTGGCAGGCCCTCTCCCAGGACCTTGGATCGGCCTGTTCAACAACCTCCGAACGTGTTGCCTGTTGTCCAGCCCCAGGAGGGGGAATTCTCTTGAAGAACACGATGCGTCGGCTTCGGGCCAGTGCCGGAGTACTGGTCGCGACGGCGGCCCTGGTGGCCGCCGGGGCTCCCATGGCCCAGGCGTCTGGAAACGAGAGCCCGGGATACTGGAACCCGATCTGCCTGGCTCACGGCAGCCACGACTGGACCGTGAACGGTATGACCATTCCGGTGCCGACTGAGCAGTTGCAGGAGGGCAACCCCTACGGGACCGCCGACTGCGTCGAGTTCCTCCAGGCGTTGCTGGGCATCCCGGAGGACGGCAGCTTCGGCCCGCAGACCAACGCGGCGGTCCGCAACTTCCAGCAGGCCAACCTGGTCCGGGGCTACTGCGGCCCGGTGGACGGCGTCGTGGGCCCTCGCACCTGGTATTGCCTGATGGCCCAGAACTGACCGACCTCCCCGTGAGTGGCCCCTGCGCCCCGGTTGTCTCGGTCGGCCACACGCTGTGGCCGCGCAGGAATGCCGGATGGGTGCTATTCAGCCTGTGACGGACCAGGGTCAGTGACAGACGGGCCCCGAGGTCACGACCTGACCTCGGGGCCCGCGTTCGCAGACACCGCCGACCGATGCCCGCGGAAGCCTCCGCACTGGCGTGGGACGCCGGGCAAGGTGTGTCTGCGGGTCCCGGCGAAGGCTCGTGCGGTCCCGCAGTATCCGGACGTGGCCTGACGGTTGCTTGATGGACACTCAGTCTTTCTCGTGTGCCCGTCTGGGCGGTGAAGCATACGCGCGCACAGCAATGTGCGACTTCATTGGCTCGACTTGTAGGGAGAGCATGATGCCCAGGTACACCCGTCCGGCCTTGGTCGGACTGGCCACGGCGACCGCAGCCGCGCTGTGCGGGCTTCCGGTCGTGAACGCCAGCGCCGAGGGAGACGCGTCCACCAGCAAGCACGTCCTGCTCATCTCGGTCGACGGCATGCACCAGAGTGATCTCGACTGGTACATCGCCAACCACCCGGGCTCAACGCTCGCCAGACTGACGCACACCGGCAGCGAGTACACCAATGCGGAGACGTCCAACCCGTCGGACTCCGACCCGGGCGGCACCGCGCTGATGACCGGCGGTAACCCCAGGTCCACCGGCGTCTACTACGATGTCGAGTACAGCCACAAGACGGACGAGCCCGGGGCCACCTGCACGCCTGGCCGGCCGGCTACCGGTGGTGACGTCATCTACGACTCGCCGGACGACGCACTGGCGAACGTCAAGGACTTCATCAACCCCGCGAACGGCACCTTCCCGTCGTTCGACGAGAACGGCTCGGTCTACCCCCAGGGCGTCGACACCAACCCTGCCGCGATCATGAACCTGAAGTTCGACCCGAAGACGTCGCTCAACCCGAAGACGTTCCCGGTCGACCCCAAGACCTGCAAGCCGATCACCCCGTGGGACTACCTCGGCGACAACACGATCTTCCAGGTCATCCACAACGCCGGCCTGCGCACCGCGTGGTCCGACAAGCACGAGGTCTACGCGTCCTTCAACGGTCCCGGCTCCAACGGTCAGAGCATCGACGACCTCTTCTCGCCGGAGATCGACTCACAGGCTGTCATGCCGAACGGCGTCCCGTACCCGCAGGACGACGACTGGGCGCACATCGACGCCGCCACCAAGCAGTACGACGGTTACAAGGTCCAGGCCGTCCTCAACGAGATCGGCGGCCGCGACCACTCGGGCAAGACCAAGGTCGGCACCCCGGCGATCTTCGGCATGAACTTCCAGACCGTCTCGGTCGCGCAGAAGATCCGCTCGACCCCGACGACGCTCATCGGACCGGACGCCCACGGCAACTACACCACCAGCGCTCCGGAAGCGGGCGGCTACCAGTGGGTGCACGGCAAGCTGGTCCCCGGGCCGGTGCTGTCCAGCGCGCTGGACTATGTCAACGCCCAGCTCGGCCGCATGGTCCGCGCCATCCACAAGGACGGCCTCGCGGGCTCGACGACGATCATCGTGACGGCCAAGCACGGTCAGTCCCCGCAGGACCCCAACAAGCTCGTCACCGTCCAGGACGGTCCGATCATCAGCGCGATCAACGCCGCCTGGGCGAAGACGCATCCGGGCAACCAGAGCCTCATCGTGGCCGGAACCGACGACGACCTGTGGCAGTCCTACCTGTCGGACAACTCGCAGGCCGCCTGCGACTTCGTCAAGCGCTACCTGTGGGACCACACCGCGCAGGGCTATGACGTCAACAAGAAGCCGGTCACCGTCGCGCACTCGGGCCTGGCGCAGATCTGGGCCGGCGCAGCCGCCGCGCACTTCTTCGGCGTCCCGGTGAACAACGGCCACTACCCGGACGTCTTCGGCGAGGTCCAGCAGGGCATCGTCTACTCGAAGCCGACCAAGCTGGCCGAGCACGGTGGCATGAACACCGGCGACCGGCACGTCCTGATGCTTGTCGACGGCCCGGGCATCCCGGCTCAGGTCGAGTCCGCCTCGGTCGAGACCACCCAGGTCGCCCCCACGATCCTGTCCGTTCTGGGGCTCAACCCGCGCGAGCTGACAGCCGTCAAGGTCGAGCACACGAAGGTCCTTCCCGGCCTCGCCGCACGCCGCTGGGACCAGTGACCCGCTGCCTCTCCTCGCCAGCTGATTGACCGGCAGCACCCAAGCGGGAGGCCGGGGCCCATTCGCCCCGGCCTCCTCGCGTCCGTCCCAGGCGGCTGATCGGAGCGAAGGCGCAGGTCACTGCGTGGCCGGAGGGACGTCCGGGACCGCCGAGTCGTCGAGGGCCCCAGGCATCCGCCTGCCCGGATTCAAGGGGGAGCCCCTCGACAACGGGAAGCGCACCAGGTCGAGCGCCTGGACATACGCCGGCACGACCGACTCGGCGGAGTCCTTCCTGAGTGCCGGCAATGCCCAACCCCGAGGCTGGGACGGGGGTCTCAGAACGCGCAGGAGTGCCGCATCGCCTCCCGGCGCCAGGACCGCTGGGACCGAATCGCGTTCATAGAATTCGCTGATCGGCACGCTCCAACACGCGCGATCAGCAAGACGTCTCCTACGTGCAGTCCTCTCACGGTCCGGCGGCCGTCTCCGCCGTGTTCGACGAGCAGAGCCTGTTCGCGGATGCCGGGCTCGTCCCGCTGGTCCGCCTGGCCGAGCGTTGCGGCCTGCCAGGTCCGGTCGCGCGAAATGAACACTCGGGAATCGCGCCGGTGGATTCGAGTCGGCGACGGCCGCGCATAGCGACGGCCGCGCATAAAGAGGTTTGATCACGTCCCGGGGCGTGATTTCGCAGGGCGGCCGTATATTTTGGTCATTGCACCCGGGGACCGAATGGAGCTCTCACCATGCTCGAAATGATTCATCATGACCGGCGCCCCGGTGCCGGGCCCACCGTCCTGTTCGTTCCGGGCCTGGGAATGACCGCGCGGTGTTTCGCGCCGGTGGTGGCCGCGCTCGGGACGGAGTACGACGTCGTCACCGTGGACCTGCGTGGGCACGGGGCGAGCCCGGAGCCCCCGCTCGGGTGGACGATCGAGGACGCCGCCGACGATCTGGCGCAGCTCGTGGAGCGGCTCGACCTGCGCGACGTCACGTTGGTCGGGTGGTCGCTCGGCGCGACGGTCACCTACAACTACCTCGAACGGCATGGGACGGAGCGGGTCTCCCGGCTGGTCTCGGTGGAGATGTCGCCGTCCCTGCTGCGCGAGGAGGGTTGGGAGCACGCCGCGTTCGGCGGTCTGGACGCGGTCGGCGCCCTGCAGGCGACCCGGCAGCAGTGGACCGACCCGGACGCCTACCTGACGGCCTTGATGGAGAACTGCTTCGCGTCCGGCAGCGAGCCCGATCCCGCCGTGCTGCAGCCGCTGTTGGCCGAGTCGCTGCGGACGTCGCGGCTGGCGCTGCTGGCCCTGTGGAGCGGAGTGCTCGGCCAGGACTGGCGCGAGCGGATCGGAGGGCTGGCGCTGCCGACCCTGCTGGTGCACGGCGCGAAGAGCCGGATATTTCCCACGGAGGTGGGCAAGTGGCTGCTGACCGCCCTGCCTGACGCCCGGTTGGAGATGTTCCCGCACAGCGGCCACGCGCCCTTCCTCGAGGAGCCGGACCGGTTCGTCCAGACACTGCGCGACTTCGTCGACCGGACGGCGGGCGCGTGAGCCGGCTGCGCGGCAACCCCTGGGCGACGCTGGTCGTGCTGTCCCTGGGCTACTTCATGACCTTGCTGGACTCGACGATGGTCACCATCGCGATCCCCGGCATGATGGGCTCCCTGCACGCCGCGCTGCCCCAGGTGCTGTGGGCGCTGAACGGCTACATCATCACCGTCACCGTCCTGTTGATCACTGCGGGGCGCTTGGGCGACCGGTACGGCCCGCGGCGGATGTTCGTCGTGGGCGTCCTGCTCTTCACCGTCGCGAGCCTGTTGTGCGGGCTCGCGACGGTCACCGGCGTCCTCGTCGGCGCCCGCGTGCTGCAGGGCGTCGGCGCGGCGCTGCTCATGCCGCAGAGCCTGACCTTGATCGTGGCCTCGTTCCCGCGCGAGCGGCGCGGCACGGCGCTCGGAGTGTGGGGCGCGATCGGCGGAGTGGCCTCGGTGCTCGGCCCGTCACTCGGCGGTCTGCTGATCGACGCGGCCGGCTGGCGCTGGATCTTCCTGATCAACCTGCCGATCGGCGTGCTGGTCGTGGTGGCGGGCCTGACGATCATTCCGGACCTGCGGACGGGTCGGCAGCACTCCTTGGATCTGATCGGCGTCGGGCTCGCCTCGGTGGCCCTCGCCTGCTTCGCCTACACCGTGACCAACGGCGCCGATCAGCACTGGGGCCCCGTCGTCTGGGCCCTGCTGCTGGCGGCCGCGCTCCTCGGCGTGGGATTCGCCGCGCGCCAGCGACGGCGTCAGGACCGCGACCCCCTGGTGCCCTTCGCCCTCCTGCGGATCCGCAGCTACACCGTGATGCTCGGGATCGCTGCGGCGATCACCGGCGCGACCTTCGCCATCACGGTGGTGGCCGTGCTGTACTCCCAGTCGGTCCTCGGCCTGAGCCCCTTCCGGGCGGGGGTGATCCTGGCGCCGGCGTCGGCGACGTCCATGCTGGTGGCCTTCTACGCGGGGCGGCTGGCGGACCGGATCGAGGGCCGGCACATCCTGCTGACCGGTATGGTCGTCCAGGCCGCCGGCATCGTGTGGACCGCGCTGCTGATGACGGGCTCGGTCCACTGGACGGCCTTCCTGGCCCCGATGGCGGTCATCGGCATCGGCAACGGCTGCTCGATCGCGCCGAGGACGACGGTCGCCATGAGCGAGGTGCCGGCCGAGCTGACGGGTGCGGCTTCCGGGATCCTGGAGACCGTGCGGCAGGCGGGGGCGATGGTCTTCACCGCGGGCGTCGTGGCGCTGACTCAGGGTCTGCACTCGGTGGTCGGCGGCACCGGTCCGGCCCTGCGCGCGGCCGCGGTCCTGCCGGTGGCGGCGCTGGCGGTCGGCGCCGCCGCCTGCCTCGCGCTGTCACCAGGACCGGGCGAGGCGGCGCAGGAGACCGAGTCGGCCGCGCAGTCGCAGCCGGTACCGTCGGACTGACGGGGACCGGCCGGGTGAGTGCGACCGGAGGGGTTCGGCCGGAGGAGTGCGGCTTCCCGGTTCGGCGGACAGGACCGCTCGGCAGGTCCTCCCGTCCCCGGTCGGGGCGGCACTCCTCCGGTAGTCCGGTCCTCGGCCGTGCTACTCGCCGCCGGAACCGCTCTGTCCGGGAGTGTGGTGCTGGAGGAAGCTGATGTTCTCGTGGACGGTGGCGTGGTCCTCGGCCGCGAACAGGGCGTGGCCCGCGAACCACCAGCGGATCCGCAGGCCCTCGTACTCGAAGACCTTCGGGGCCCGGCGGCGGTCGAGGTCGATCGAGACGACGGCCCCGGGGTGCGGGAAGTCGTAGGACGGCCATGCGAGCGGAGCGTCGGTCCGGCCGGTGAAGAAGCCGACGCCGTAGTGCTGCCCGGTCGGCCGGGGACGGCTCGGGGTACGGCCGCTCAGCATCGCGTCGAAGTAGGCCTCGTAGGGACGCAGCTCGTAGGCCGATTCGAGCAGCTCGATCATCCGGCCGCCGGCGTAGCGGGTGTGGATCTCGACGAGCTCGACCCGGTCGTCGAGCAGTTTGATCTCGGCGTGCATCGGCGAGGTGACGAACCCCAGCGCCGACACGACGGCCTGGAGGTACTCCTCGACCTGTGCCCACCGCTCCTGGGTGTGCATGCTGGGCACCATCTGGCCGACCTCTTCGAAGTGCGGCGTGCCGGTGTTGAACTTGTCGGTCAGGGTGAACAGCGTGAGCCGCCCGTCGACGACCAGCCCCTCGGCGCTGATCTCGGTGCCCGGCACGTACTCCTCGACGATGACCTCGTGCGTACGGCGGTCCCCGCTCAGGTGGGCCACCCGACCGTCACGCTCGTCGCGATCGGTCTCGGCCAGGTTGTACGGCTCGAAGACGCGTGCCAGCTCGGAACGGTCGGCGACGAACTGCACCCCGTGGCTGCCGCTGAACGCGCGCGGCTTGACCACCACCGGCGGCTCGAGGCCGCCGAGCAGGTCCTCCTCGGGGGAGAGGAGCGAAGTCCGGTGAAAGCCGACCTTGGTGAGCCCGTGGTCGCGCAGCACTTCGCGGGTCTCCGACTTGTCCAGGACGCGGGCCTCGACGACGGACGGCGTGCCGGGAATGCCGAGCTGCTCGCGCACGGCCGCGGCCAGCTCCATGGAGAACTCGGTGATGGCGAGCACGGTCGCCGGCTCGATGTCGCGCACCGAGTCGGCGATGAGCTTCGGGTCGAGCGCCTCGACCGCACGGGTCTGCACGGCGGTGAGGCCGCCGATCTGCGCGAGCGACTCGGGCGTGTCGACGACCAGGAGCGAGACGCCGAGCGCGGCTGCGTCACGGATCGCGTTGTTCAGCTCGTGGACGCTCCACGGGACTCCGACGAGCACGACGGTCTTAGTATTCATTCCGCCATTTTCTTCGGACGCCCGCCGTGCAGACAATGCCGGGCCCTCTCAGGAATTGTTATCGGCCGATCAAAGATCATTATTGGACCACTCCACGGCGGGCTGCATAGGATTTTTTCGGCCGCGTGCCATGCGGCGCCCGAACTATTCGAATTGAATTCATCGATCTGCCAGGAGCATCATGATCGGAACCATCGACCGGGAGATCCTGCTCGCCCACGCACGGACGATCGCCTCGTCCGGGGGGAAGGCGGTCCCCGACGGGGCGAAGGAGCTCGCCGACCTGGAGGTCTCCGGTCCCGCCGAGATCACGGCCATGACCAGGGCGGCGGCCGAACGCGACGGGAGCGTGCTCGTCTCCAGCGGCGGCACCACGGGCACCCCGAAGCTGACCTACCTGCCCCACCACATGGCCTTCGACCGGCTCCTGCCGGTCTGGCGACCGCTGGGCGTCGGTGACGTCGTGCTCAACCTCTACGACGCGGGCCGTATGTGGGGCACCCACTACTTCGTCCAGAAGCTCGCCGAGCGCACCGAGTCCACGGTCATCCCCTCGGGGCCCATGACGGCCGAGGAGCTCGAACTGCGGCTTCCGATGCTCCGTGACGTCGGCGTCAGCGTGCTGGCCAGCGTTCCGTCCGGTCTCGCCGACTTCGCCGAGATCGTGCTGAAGACCGGAGTGAAGCCGCCGATCAAGAAGATCATCTGGATGGGCGAGGCATGGACCGAGTCCAAGCGCGAGCTCGTCCGGCAGGCATTTCCCGACGTGCGGCTGTGGGGCATCTACGGCTCGGTCGAGACCTGGGCGATGGGGTCCAACCGGCCGGAGTGCGACGAGACGACACTCCATCTGCTCGCCGACGAGATCTTCGAGTTGGAGGACGCCGGCACCCTGCTGACCCGGGTCGGCGAGGGGTGGACCGTGCCCGTCGTCCGCTACCGCCTCGGCGACCGCGTCGAGGCGGCCGAGTGCCGCTGCGGACGCGGCGACGCGTTCAGGGTCCTGGGGCGCGCCGACGACGGGTTCAGCCTCCTCGGCAACTACGTCAACACCGCGGACATCGTCGACCGCGCCCGGCAGTGCCCGGAGGTGGTGGACGCCCAGCTCGTGCTCGTCCGCGACCCCGACACGGCCGACGCGGCGCGTTCGATGACCGTCGAGTACACCGGGGCGGCCACCCCGGAGGCCGTCCGGACCTGGCTGACGGGGGGCCATGTGCGGCTCGGCACCACCGGCAGCCAGCACCCCGAGGCGATCTCCGCCCGCCGGGTCGACCGTCTGCGCCGCATCGCCAGGACCAACAAGACGCCGGGCGCGGTGTGGCAGGACGCGACGGGAAGCGAATCCTGACTCCCGGAGAACCAGTGGACCCAGCAGGTCGCATGACCTGCTGGGTCCACTGGTTCTCAATGCCTCACGCGGTGACGTCCAGCCAGGGGGCGCGGACCGCCTCGTACGCCGCGATCCGGTCCGCGGAGCGCAACGTCATCTCCAGCTGGGTCAGCCCGGAGACGAGCCTGTCACGGGCCTCGTCGTCGAGTCGGAACGGCGCCGCCCGCACCCCCGCGGCCTCGCAGGTGACCGTCAGCCCGGCCACGTCGATCCTGATCTCGGCGGCGGCGTCGGCCGTGACGGCGGCCATCACGGCGGCGACCACCGCCGGCTCGCACAGGACGGGGACCAGCCCGGCGTTCGGCATGTTGTTGCGGAAGATGTCCGCGAACCCCGGCGCGATCACCGCCCGGAAGCCCCACTCGTGCAGCGCCCACGGCGCGTGTTCGCGCGACGAACCGCAGCCGAAGTTCGGGCCGCTGACCAGAACCGTCGCCCCGGCGCGTTCCGGCCGGTTGAGGACGAAGTCCGGGTCCTGGCGCCACTGCTCGAAGAGGCCGTCGGCGTAACCGGTGCGGGTGGTCTTCTTCAGCCACGCGGCGGGGATGATCTGGTCGGTGTCGACGTTGGGCCGGTCCAGGGGCACCCCACGGCCGGTGACGTGGACGAGCGGTTCCATACGGCTTGCTCCCTACAGGTCGGCCGGCGTGACGAAACGCCCGGCGACGGCGGTGGCGGCGGCCGTGGCGGGAGACACCAGGTGCGTCCTCGCCCCTGGGCCCTGCCGGCCTTCGAAGTTGCGGTTGGAGGTCGAAGCACAACGCTGCCCCGGCCCGACCGTGTCACCGTTGATGCCGACGCACATCGAGCAGCCCGGCATGCGCCACTCGAAACCGGCCGCGGTGAAGACCCGGTCCAGGCCCTCCTGTTCGGCCAACTGGCGCACGAGCATCGAGCCGGGGACGACCAGGCCGCGCACGCCGTCGGCCACGCGGCGCCCGCGCAGCACCTCGGCCGCGGCGCGCAGATCCTCGATCCGGCTGTTGGTGCAGGACCCGATGAAGACCACGTCGACGCCGATGTCGCGCATGGCGGTGCCGGGTCGCAGGTCCATGTAGGCAAGGGCGCGCTCAGCGGCGGCCCGCTCGCCGGGATGCGCGATGCCGGCCGGGTCGGGGACCACGCCGTCGACCGGCACGCTCTGCCCGGGGTTGGTGCCCCAGGTCACCCGCTGCACGACGGCACCCGCGTCGACGACCAGTTCGCGGTCGAAGACCGCGTCCGCGTCACTGCGCAGGGTCCGCCACGCGGCGACGGCCTCGTCCCACAGATCGCCGCGCGGGGCGCGGGGGCGGCCCTCCAGGTAGGCGAACGTGGTCTCGTCGGGGGCGACCAGACCACTGCGCGCCCCCATCTCGACGGCCATGTTGCAGAGCGTCATCCGCCCTTCCATGGACAGCGCGCGGACGGCCGGGCCGCGGAACTCGATGACCGTCCCCGTGCCCGCGTCGGTGCCTCCGGCGGCGAGGATGCCGAGCGCGAGGTCCTTGGCCGTGACGCCCGGCCCGAGCTCGCCGGTGACCGTGACGGCCATGGACAGCGGACGGCGGGCCCGCAGGGTCTGCGTCGCGAGAACATGTTCGATCTCGCTGGTGCCGATGCCGAACGCGATGGCGCCGAACGCGCCGTGGGTGGCGGTGTGACTGTCTCCGCACACGATGGTCGTACCGGGCCGGGTGAGTCCCATCTGCGGGCCGATCACGTGCACGATGCCCTGCCCCGGGCTTCCCACCTGGTGCAGCTCGATGTCGTTGTCACGGCAGTTGTCGGCGAGCACCCGCAACTGCTGTGCGGCGCTCGCGTCCGCCGGCAGCTCCCGCCCGTCGGTCGGGACGTCGTGGTCGGTCGTGGCGACCGAGTGGGAGGGACGCCGTACCGTGCGGCCGGCCTCGCGCAGCCCGGCGAACGCCTGGGGCGAACTGACCTCGTGCAGCAGGTGCAGGTCGATGTAGAGGAGGTCGGACGCTCCGGGTTCCACGACGTGCAGGTCCCAGATCTTGTCTACCAGGGTCTTGGGGGTCAAGACTCGCCCTTTCGGAGCATGTCGCCGACGCCGGGGCGTCAGGAGGAAGTCGTGGCCGGGAGGTAGCGGCGCCGGATCAGCGCGCGGTCGGCCTTGCCGACGACGGTGCGCGGGATCCGGTCGAACGCCAGGACCGCGCTGGTCAGCCCTCGGGCGGTGAGGAGCTCGTCGACGGCTGCGACGGCGTCGTCCGCGGCGGTTCCCTCCGCCGGGCGCAGCACCACGAGCACGCGGTTGCTCAGAGTCTCCGGGTCGACGGCGAGGCTGACGGACTCGGCGACCGGGCATCGCTCCGCGATGAGGTCGTCGAGCTGGGGAACGGCCAGCGGACCGTCGGTGGCCAGCACGAGGTCGGTGACCCGTCCCAGCAGGCGGAGACTGCCGTCGTCCAGGCGCTGGGCGACGTCTCCGGTCCAGAAGTCGGCACCGCGGAACGTGTGCGCGTTGGCCTCGTCGTCGTCCAGGTAGCCGTTGCTGGTGCAGTCGGACGTGAGCACCAGATGGCCGAGGTCGTCCCGGTCGTACCCGGCGAGCGCCTCCAGCCGGGAGCGGACGCCCGCGACCTCGCGCATTCCGCCGCCGGTCTGCACCTCGTCCGCCATGTTCCCCAGGGCCAGGCCGAACTCGGTCGAGCCGTAGACGTGGCGGATGCGGATGCCGAGCACGTCGGCGGCGGTGGCGACGAGGGCCGGACTCGCGTAGGCGCCACCGCACATCGGGCGGCGCAGGCGGGAGAGATCGGCGCCGGGCGCCCGTCGGGCGGCGGCGACCAGGTCCACGTAGTGGTTGGGCAGCATGCTGGTGAACGTGGCGCCGGTCGCGGCCAGTTGCGACAGCAGCGTCGCCGGCTCCGCGCGCGGGTCGGCGAGGACCAGGCGGGCGCCGGCGAGCAGCGCCGCGAACGCGTGCAGGTCGGTCGCGTGCGCCACGTCGAGGGTGTGCCGGCAGAAGAACGCGTCCCGCTCGGTCGCCTCGATGTGGGCGATCCAGCGTCGGCGCTCGCGGACGAACGGTTCCTGACGCCAGGTCACGAGCTTGGGCGCCTTCGTCGAGCCGGAGGTCCACAGCATCCGGAAGGTCCCCGGTGCGGTCGCCCGTCCCTTCGGCGCCGTGCCGCGGGCGACGGTCGCGTCGGCGGGGGTCTGCAGTTCGGCGAGCTCCACGCGAGGCAGACTGACGCCGGGGCGGTGGTGGTTGTCCGGCCCGACCCAGAGCGCCGGCTCCGTCATCCGCAGGGCACGGGCCACGGCGTCGGCGTCGAAGTCGTCGAGCAACGGGACGTATGCGGCGCCGACCGCGCAGATGCCGAGCAGGAACGCCACGTAGGACGCGTCGTTGGCCAGGCCCGAGCAGACGACCACACGGCCCTCGGTGACGCCCCGGGCCCGCAGGCCGACCGCGATCCGGTCGGCCTGCGCGAGCAGTTCGGCGTACGTGGTGAGCCGGCCGGCCGTGGTCTCGACCGCGATCGCGTCCGGCCGGCGCCGCGCGATCGCCGCGACCGCGTCGTAGAGCGCTGTCACGCGGAGACCCAGCCGGCGTAGGTGGCGAAGCGGAAGTCCTTGGCGAGGCAGTCGACGCTGCGGAACCCGACGTCACGCAGCCACTGCAACTGGGTCTCCAGGTCGATGCAGTTGTCGAACTTCATCCGCTCGCGTCCGGCCGCCCACTCGTGGGCCGGCGCCTGCTCACGGGCCACGTGCAGTTCGTGCTGGCTGTCGTAGAGGGACTCCAGGTGCGGCAGCGGGCCCTGCACCTGCTCGACGTTGACGAAGACGCCGCCGGGGCGCAGCGCCTCGCGGATGCGCCGGAACAGGTGGCGCTTGTCCGCGTGGCTCAGGTGGTGGATCGCGAGGCCGGAGACGACCGCGTCGAACTGCCCTTCCGGCAGCGGGTCGGTGAGGTCTCCGGTCTGCACCGTGACCCCGTCCTGGCTGGCGAAGCGGCTGCGGGCCTGGGCGAGCATCAGTTCCGAGCGGTCGACGAGCGTCACGGTCGCCTCGGGGAGTTCACGCAGGATCGCCGCGCTCAGCAGACCGGTGCCGGCGCCCAGGTCGAGCACCGTGGGATTGGCCGGCGCCGTCGCCGCGACGGCCCGCACCGCGGCCTCGTAAATCAGGTCGAACGACGGAATCAGCTGGCGGCGCAGCGCGTCGAACGTCGTCGGGTCCCAGAGGTCGTTCCCCTTGATCTCAAATGCCTGCACCACGTCTTCTCTCCGTTCGTCCTCGGTCCGCCGATGCGGAACCGGAGCGAGTCTTCCGGCGTGCAAGAACTGGTGTCAACGCCCGTTGCCCTATTGCGCAAGAGTAATTCCTTTTATCAGCTTCGCTTCTGCGCAGTTTCCTGGTCGGCCGCTGCCTCGCTGGTTAGCGTGGTTCGCAATTTATGCGCGAGGAGTCCCCATGACGAACGAATTCGCGGCCCGCCCGGTCTGGAATGAGCAGCGCCGGAGCCCCATGCCGGCGCATCGCTACCGCTCGTACGCCGAGGAGGTCGAACCGGTTCTGCTGCCGGACCGGACCTGGCCCGACCGGACGATCACCCGCGCCCCGCTGTGGTGCTCGGTCGATCTGCGGGACGGCAACCAGGCCCTCGCCGTGCCGATGGACCCGGAGCGAAAGCACCGCTTCTTCCAACTGCTGGTGCGGATGGGCTACAAGGAGATCGAGGTCGGCTTCCCTGCGGCCAGCGCGGCGGACCTCACGTTCGTTCGGGAGATCATCGAGCGCGACGCCGTCCCGCACGACGTCCGCATCCAGGTGCTCTCGCCGTGCCGCCCGGAGCTCATCGACCGCACGGTCGAGGCCGTCGCCGGGGCGCGCAAGGTGACCCTGCACATCTACAACCCGACCTCCGAGCTGCAGCGCCGGGTGGTCTTCCGTCAGGAACAGGCACAGATACGCGAGCTCGCCGTCGCGTCGGCCCGCCGTCTCGCCGCGGCGGCCGAGTCGCTGACCGGGGCCGACGTGCGCTTCCAGTACTCGCCCGAGTCGTTCACCGGCACCGAACCGGGCTTCGCGGCCGAGGTCTGCAACGCCGTGCTCGACGTCTGGCAGCCCACCCCGGAGCGTCCGGCCACGATCTGCCTGCCGGCCACGGTGGAGATGGCCACGCCGAACATCTACGCCGACTCGATCGAGTGGATGAGCCGCAACCTGGAGCGGCGCGACTCGGTCATCCTCTCGCTGCACCCGCACAACGACCGCGGCACCGCCGTCGCCGCCGCCGAACTGGGCCTGGCCGCAGGCGCCGACCGCATCGAGGGCTGCCTGTTCGGCAACGGCGAGCGCACCGGCAACGTCTGCCTGGTCACGCTGGGGATGAACCTCTTCAGCCGCGGCGTCGACCCCGAGATCGACTTCTCCGACCTGGGTGAGGTCCGCCGGGTCGTGGAGGAGTGCACGGCCCTGCCGGTGCACGAACGCCACCCCTGGGGCGGTGAACTGGTCTTCACCGCCTTCTCCGGCGGCCACCAGGACGCCATCAGCAAGGGGATCTCGGCGCTCGCCGACGAGGCCCACAGCGTCGGCCACGACCTGCGCGAGGAACACTGGCAGGTCCCCTACCTGCCGATCGACCCCGGCGACGTCGGCCGGGCGTACGAACCGGTCGTCCGGGTCAACTCGCAGTCCGGAAAGGGCGGGGTGGCGTTCGTGCTCAACGACTCCTACGGCCTGTGCCTGCCTCTGCAGCTCCGCGCGGACTTCGCCGTCCTGGTCCAGCAGGTCACGGACCGCGAGGGCGGCGAGCTGAGCCCGCGGCAACTGCGCGAGCTGTTCGACGCCGCGTACACGCCCGCCCCCGGCCGGCTGCGGCTGCTCGACCGCACGCCGTCCTCGGTGACGGTCAGCCTCGACGGCATCGACAAGGACCTACCCATGACCGGGGGAGCGCCGCTGCCCGCATTCGCCGACGCAGTCGGCCAGGTCGGCCTGGAACTCACCGTCACCTCGGCCACGGCACACGAACTGCCCGACGGCCGGGTGATCGCCTACCTGCACGGCGGCGGCATCTGGGCCGTCGGCACCGGCGAGGACACGACCGCGGCGGAACTCGCGGCCGCGGTCGGCATCATCAATTCTCTTTATGGCCACGATAAGTAACCGGACTTGGACCCCGTGCGCCGTCCCTGGATACGCTGACACCAATCGCAGCCGAAGGGTTATTCGGCGTTTCGGCGGGCCGGAAAACAGCCACCGATAGGAATCCCGACATGCCTGATCCGCATCAGAACGACTTTCCGCTCCTGGCCGGCTTCACGGCGGCGCTCACCTCGGTGACCTTCGAGAAATGGCAGGAGCTCGTCGACGACTACACCTACCGCGCCGAACTGGCCCGGGAGTGTCGGCGGCTTGCGGACCTGGCCTTCCACGGCCGCGACGCCGCGGCGCGCGCACACCTGCACGAGGTTCTCGTGGTCGTCTACGCCCACGAGTTCAGCCAGTCCGCGGCGCGCAGGCCCGACCAGGACCTCCAGCCGGTCCTGCGGGACGTCACCAGCATCCTCGAGAACGCCATGCTGGACCACGAGTTCCGCCAGGTGCCGGAGGAGTCGCTGAGCGGCTACCCCACCGGCGAGAAGGAGTACGTGCGCTGGCTGAAGGCGGTGATCCAGGACCACCCGGCGAGCGCCCACCCGCTGTACTGCGAGCACCTGGCCAACTCGGCGACCGTGGAGGACATACGCCTCCTGCTCGCCCAGGAGACCTCCCTGGACCCGCGGTTCGACGACATCCTCGCCGTCATGCAGCTCGGCGCCACCGGTGCCGAGAAGATGGAGATCGCGTCCAACTACTGGGACGAGATGGGCAACGGCGAGTTCGCGGACGTCCACACGACGCTCTTCTCCCAGTGCCTCGCCTCGGTCGGCGTCGACCAGGACTACGTCGAGACGAATCTGCTGCCCCACTCCAAGGAGTGCGGCAACATCTCCGCCGGCCTCGCACTCAGCCGCAGGCACTACCTGCGCGCGATCGGCTACTACGGCGTCACCGAGTTCCTGGCCCCGCGGCGTTTCCGGCAGTTGGTCACCGCGTGGGACCGCCTCAGGCTGCCGCCGGAGGGCAAGATCTACCACGACATCCACATCGGCGTCGACGCCCAGCATGCGGCCGGCTGGTACAAGAACGTCATCGGACCGGTCGTCGAGCGCGATCCGGCCGCCGGACGCGAGGTGGCGCTCGGCACCCTCGTGCGGCTCAACACCTCGGCGCGCTACCTCGACCAGGTTCTCGAGGCATGCCTCAAGCAGCCCGTGCCCGCCTGACCCCTCACCCCGCCTCCCCGAAAGGCATCGACCGTGACGCTCAACGCGCAGGGCTTCCAGATCTTCGACCTCCCCGAGACCGGTGAGGACGTGCTGAAGAGCTTCGACGACCTCGCCTTCGACGAGTACATCGGCAACGGCAACCGCTGGCGCCGCTTCTCCCAGTACCGTCTCGAACACCGCGACGGGGATTGGGAGTTCGAGCGGCTTCCGCACCGCCCGTACGTCACCTACTCCAAGTTCAACCCCATCGCGGGCGGCATCCGGCGGCACTACCAGCCGATCGAGGTGGACCTGGTCGAGCACATCCGCGAGGCGTGCGCCCAGATCCCGCTGCCCGAGGACGACGTCTGGCAGATCAACGTCCACCAGTACCGGGTCATCGCCAACAAGGAGCTGCAGGGCGTCGTCGTCCCGGAAGGCGTGCACCAGGACGGCCACGAGTTCGTGGTGATCTCCGTCTACAACCGCGCCGGTATCACCGGCGCCGAGCTGACGCTGCGCGCGGCGGACGACAAGGAGACGCCGATCTTCACCGCGACCCTGCCGGCCGGGCAGGCCATCGCGTTCGACGACCGTGCCCTGTGGCACTACGTGACCGACATCGTCCCGGTCGAGGAGGAGGGCCACCGCGACATCACGGTGGTGTCCTTCTCGCGCTGGAACGAGCGCTGGTACGGCGACGCCTTCGAGGAGGACGCCATCGGTGAGGGCCGCGGATGACCACGCTCCTGAAGTACCACATCCTCGGCAACGACTACCTCGTCGCCGACCCGGCGCTCGGCGCGCTCGCGCCTGACGCCGGGGCCACCCGGGCGCTGTGCGACCGGCGCACCGGCGTCGGGGCGGACGGAGTGCTCTACGGTCCCCTCCCGGCCGCGAATCCGGCGGCGGACGCGCAGGACGCCTTCGAGGTACGGGTTTTCAACGCCGACGGCTCCGAGTGCGTCCGCAGCGCGAACGGCTTGCGGATCTTCGCCCGCTACCTTCGCGAGCACGGCCGCACGGACCGCGACGAGATCACGCTGCGCACCCCCGGCGGGGACGTCAGGGTGCTGCTCGGCACTCCGGTCACCGCGGCCAGCACCATCGACCTGGGCCCGTGGACCCATCACAGTCCCGCTCTGTCCGACGGGCCGGAGCTGATCGGCGCGCCGCTCGAGATCGAGCCGGGCACCACGGTGAGGGCGACGGCGGTCCACAACGGCGTGCCGCACCTCGTCGCCCTGGTCGACGACGCGACGCCCGAGCTCGCCGCCCGGCTCGGCCCGGGGATCGTCGGTTTCGCCGGCTTCGCGGAGCGGCCCAACGCCGAGCTGCTGACCGTCGAGGACCGGCGAACCCTGCGGATCCAGATCTGGGAGCGGGGCGTCGGATACGCCCCCGCCTCCGGCAGCGGCGCCTGCGCCGCCGCGTGCGCCGCCTACCGGCTGGGCCTCACCGAGCCCACGGTGACCGTGGTCATGCCCGGCGGCACCGTGGCCGTGGAGATCACGCAGGACGAGCGGGTGCTGCTCTCCGGAGCCAGTTCCCGCGTCGGCCGGGTGACCCTGGCGGACGAGTTCCTGACGCGCCTGGTCCCGGGGCGGCCCCGGTGAACCGTGCTCTGACGATCCTGCCCGGAGGCTGCCCGCTGGACTGCCCGGACGGGTGTTCCTGGCAGGTCGAGGTCGAGGACGGCGTCGCGGTACGGCTGCGCGGAACTCCGGACCACCCGTACACGCGCGGGACCCTGTGCGTGAAGGTGAACCAGTACCTGGAGCACACGCGGGCGCCCGACCGTCTGACGCACCCCCTGCGCAGGACCGGGCGCAAGGGCGAGGGCCGGTTCGAACGCGTCAGCTGGGACGAGGCGCTCGACGAGATCGCCGACCGCCTCACCGACGTGATCGACCGGTACGGCGGGCAGGCGGTCTGGCCGTACCAGGGAACCGGGAACCTGGGCTACCTGCAGGGCCTGCAGGGGCGCGCCGGCAGCCGGCTGTGGAACAGCCTGGGCGCGTCCCGCCACGACATGACGATCTGCTCGGTCGCGGGCCTGGTGGGCACCGGCTACACGCTCGGCACCAGCCGCGGCATCGACCCGGAGGACCTGCGCCACTCCCGGTTGATCCTGCTGTGGGGCTGCAACACGCTCACCACGAGCCACCACCTGTGGAAGGTGCTGGCGGAGGCGCAGCGCTCCGGGGCCCACGTCGTGGCCATCGACCCGGTCCTGACCAAGACGGCCCGGCTGGCGGACGAGCACGTGCCGCTCAACCCGGGCACGGACGCGGCGCTCGCTCTCGGGCTGCTCAACGTCGTGCTCTCGCTCGGCGCGGAGGACCGCGCGTATCTGGCCGAGCGGACGGTGGGGTGGCCCGAGTTCCGGGCACGCATCGAGCAGTTCACGCCGGAGCGCACCGCGGAGATCTGCGGGCTGCCGGTGGAGACGGTCGAGCGGCTCGGGCGGCGTCTGGCCGTCACCCGGCCCACCGGGATGAAGGCGGCGCAGGGAATCCAGCGGCACGCCGGGGGCGGCATGGCGCTGCGTACGCTGGCGGCGCTGCCGGGAGTGACCGGTGACTGGAAGCTCCCGGGCGGCGGTCTGGCCTACTCGACGGACGGCTACTTCGGCGGCGACCGCGAGGCCCTCTTCCGTGACGACATGCTCTCCGGGCCGGTGCGAAGCCTCTCGATGACCCGCCTCGGCGAGGCGCTCACCACGGTCGACGACCCACCGGTCAAGGCGCTGTTCGTCTACGGGGCCAATCCGGCCACGGCGGTGGGCGGCCAGAGCCAGGTGCGGGCCGGGCTGCTGCGCGAGGACCTCTTCACCGTGGTCCTGGAGCACTTCCGCACCGACACGGTGGACTACGCGGACATCGTGCTGCCCGCCACGATGCAGACCGAGCACGCGGACCTGCTCGACGGGTACGGGCACATGTACATCACCTGGAACGAGCCCGCGACCGCCCCTCCCGGCGAGTGCCTGTCGACCACCGAGACGTTCCGTCGGCTCGCGGACCGGCTCGGCCTCACGGATCCGAGCCTGTTCGACTCCGACGAGGACCTCGCCCGGCAACTGCTGTCCAGCGGCCACCCGTCGCTGGAGGGAGTCGACCTGGACCGGCTGCGCCGGGAGGGCTACGTCCGGCTCAACTACCCGAGCCCCTTCGTGCCGTTCGCGGACGGCTTTCCCACGCCGTCGGGAAAGCTCGAGTTCGTGTCCGAGACGGCGGCCGCGGACGGGTACGACCCGCTCACCGGATACACGCCGCCCAAGGAGGCCGCCGATCCGGAGCTGGCCCGTCGGCTGCCGCTGGTGCTGATCTCGTCGGCCTCGCACTTCTTCCTCAACACCACGTTCGCGAACAAGGAGTCGCTGGTACGGCGGGCCGGCGCGCCCTTCGTGGAGTTGCATCCCGCCGACGCCGCCTCCCGGGGACTGGTCGAGGGACAGCAGGTGCGGATCTTCAACGACCGGGGCGCCTTCACCGCGCAGCTGAAGGTGAGCGACGCGGTGCGGCCCGGGGTGGCCCGCACCGCCAAGGGCTGGTGGTCGAAGCTCACCGGAAACCAGGCGGGCGTCAACGCCACCGTGGCCGAGCGGGACTCCGACATGGGCGGTGGCGCCGTCTACCACGACAACCGCGTCGAGGTGTCGGCGGCCGAGTAGCGAGGGCGAGGATGGACGACAACGAGGCAAGGCGCGCGGCGCTGCTCCTTGAGGCGCAGGGCAGGGCGGAGGAACTGTTCGAGGAGATCGGGCGCCGAGAGCTGGTCGCCGCCGGGAAGGGTGAGCGGGAGCTGAGCGATGAGATCCGGGACCTGGCGCGCGAGATGTTCGGCATCGAGAGCTACTGGCACAAGCGCATCGTGCGCGCGGGCCCGAACACCCTGCACCCCTACCGGGTGAACCCCCCGGACCGGCTGATCGCCGAGGACGACATCGTCTTCTGCGACTTCGGTCCGCTCCTGGAGCAGTGGGAGGCCGACTTCGGCCGCACCTACGTGCTCGGAACCGACCCGGCGAAGCATCGCCTCCGCGACGATCTGGCCGTCGTCTTCGAGGCGGGCCGCCGCTACTTCCGCGCCCACCCGGACATCACCGGTGCGCAGTTGTTCGCCGAGATCCGGCGGCTGGCGCAGGAGGCGGGCTGGGAGGTCGGCGCCACCCACGCCGGACACCTGGTCGGGGAGTTCCCGCACGAGCGGATCAACGGCGACGACGTCGAGTGCTACATCACCGCCGGCAGCGACGAGCCGATGCGCCGTCCCGACCGGACCGGGCGGCTGTGCCACTGGATTCTGGAGATCCACCTCGTCGACCGCTCCAGGGGATTCGGCGGCTTCCACGAGCAGTTGCTGGACCTCGGCTGAGGTACGGCCGCCGCGGTTTCGCGGCGGCCGTGCGAACCGGTGTCACGCTCGCTCGGTCAGGCCGCCTCTGAGGGGGCCTGACCGGGCTCATCGACCAACGGGAACTGACGGAGGGCTGCTTGGGCGACGGAGAAGGCCGTCTCCACCACGTGAGCCGGGGTGCCCGGCGCGTGGACGAAGGACACCGGCACCCGCCCGGGACGGAACGGCAGCATTCCTCCGGGGACCGGAGTCAGGTTCCACTTCTCGCCGCTGTTGGCGAGCAGACCGATGACGCCGAGTCCCGCCCGGGTGGCCGCCCGCAGCCCAGCGAGGTCGGGGCCCTCGTACGCGACGTGCCACGGAACCCCCTGACGGTCGAGGGTGCTGACGATGTGCGCGCGCGTGTTGCACGGCCCGGCGGCCAGCACCATCGGAATGGAACGGCCGGCGGCCAGACGAGCGGTCTCGTGCGCGTACCAGGCCAGCCGGAGCGATCCGAGCGGCCGGCTGCGTTCGGCGCGGGGGCGGCCGATGATGACGGCGATGTCGGTCTCCTGCTCGGCCGTCCGTGCGGCGATCTGCTCACTGGCCCCGATCCGCGCGGTCAGCGTGACCCGGGGAAGAGCGCGGGTGAGGCCGACGAGCAGGTCCTGGAGGACGTCCTCCAACTGCTCGGAGACGCCGATGGTGAGTCGCGCGCCTTCCCTCGGGGCCGTCAGCCGGGCCATCGCCTCGTCGTTGACGGTGAGCATCTTCCGGGCGTAGAAGAGCAGTTCCTCTCCGGCGTCGCTGAGTTCGAGTCGGCCCCGGGTCCTGACGAAGACCGGGCCGCGCAGGACCGCCTCGAGCCGGCGGATGTGGTAGCTCACGGCGGGCTGGGTCAGCGCCAGCACGTCCGCGGCCCGTCGAAAACTCCCCGTCTCCACGATCGTGGTCAGCGTTCGCAGCTGGTTCACGTCGAGGTTGCGGGAGATGATTGTTCGTTCTGTACTCATACGGTTTCACTTTCGCGTTCGGCAGGCAGCCTGGAACATCCCCCGAAACCCCAGAACTAGCTTTCATGAAGGGCGGGTTCGCGCACGTCCACGGGCCGGACAGGGTGTCGCGGCGCCGGGCACCTGGCGCAGGAACGGCTGCGGGCACCGACGGCGATGCCGAGCTGGAAGCGGTTGTTGATGCCTAACCCGTCCATCATGGAGCGGATCATGTTGGTCACGGTGCGGCGGCTGACGCCCAGGCGCCGGGCGGCGCTGGCATCGGTGTGGCCTGCGGCCAGCAGGGCGATCAGTGTGTCGTCGCGGTTCTGGTGCGCTTGCTCGAAATCGTGGTGCACTACTCGAACCAATCTGAGATTGTCATCCTGGTCGAATGCGGAGATGGCTTCGCCATGACAAACAAGGGAACGGAGTGTCTGCGGTCGGCGAAATCTGAACCGGGTCGGATTGGTCCTGGTTCCAGGCAAAACGCTACGGTCGATCGCCGGACTCAGCCACGCACGATCGATACGTGGATACGGGATCGCCCGGCACGTTTGAGAGCCTGGTGAGCCGCTGCTGCGTGGGCGTGCCGGGGAGCGCCTGCAGCAGGAACAGCCGCTGCCGCGACCGTGAACTCATCATCATCGGGGCGTAGTCGAAGTCCAGGCGGCCCACCCGTTCGTCCAGCACGCTCACGATCGGAGAAGGCTCCCGGGAGATCTGGTGGTTGTCCCACATCCGCGAGAACTCGGCGCTCGCCGTGCGCAGATCGGCCACCAGCGCCGCCGCGGCCGCGTCGTAGCCGCGCTCGGCCACGATGACGCGCAGGTAGGCGACGTAGTTGCGGCTGATGGCCTCCTGCTGCTCCGCCGAGTTGAGCACCGTCCGCCGCCAGCGGCCCGAACAGAACCAGCACCACAGCATGTTGCCCTCCCAGCCGGGCAGACCGGCGACCCGGCCGAACAGCGTGGTGTGCAACGCGTTCTGCGCCACGACCGTGGCGAGGTCGTCCACGACGAAGGCCGGGGACGTCGCGGTCACGGCGTGCATGACCGACAGCAGCTCCGGATCGACGGCGTCGTCGGGCTGCGCCACCGCGCGCTCCGCACGCCCGGCCAGCAGGAAGAGGTAGGCGCGCTCGTCCGCGTCCAGCCGCAACGCCCGGGCCAGCCCGGCCAGTATGGCCGTCGAGGGTTGCGGCCCGCGGCCCTGCTCCAGGCGTTCGTAGTAGGTCGTGGAGATGTTCGCCAGGCGCGCCACCTCGTCCCGGCGCAGGCCCGGCGTCCGGCGCCGCTGCCCGGCCTCCAGCCCCACCGCTGTCGGTGACAGGGCGTCACGTCGACGCCGCAGGAAGTCGGCCAGCGCCTCGCGCGTGGTCGACTCGCTGTTCTCCCGCATCGACTATCCCCTCCCACCCGGACCGCACGACGCCCGAACCGGCGATCCGTCGGTGAGCGCCACGCCGGAGACGAGCCGTGAGCCCCGGGAGGCTCTGTTGCCAAGGGCTTGGCGGTTGGGCGTGACGGCCACATTCACTCCTTGCAGTCGGGGGGATCGAGCGTAGTCGGACTCTGTTGGCTTTGTTAACTTCCCTTGCGGGGGCTGCCACCAGGCAAGGTGTCAGTACAAGGTCACAGACAGAGACAGGAGCTGAACTGCCCTGGTTCCCCTGAAGTTCCCAGCTCATGACGGGGCGTGAGGAAGGGCGTCCGCGTTGCCCGCGAGGGCCGTCGGGCGGTCTCCTCCCGGGAGTGCCCTCGTGAGTGCGTGCACGGTGCGTCGTTTTCGGCCGTTCGGGCGAGGAATCCCGGCCGGAATTCGTCGGGGAGGGTCACGAGGCAGGCCGCAGTTCGAGCCGGAGGCTGTGGACGTGTTCGTCGCTGCGGTCGCTGTCGAGTCCGACCGAGATCGACCCCTGCTCGGTGACCGCGAACGACACCTGCACCGTTCCGTCCGACACCGACCACGCGTGTGCGGCCTGGGGGTTCGGGTCCATCAGATCCCTGACCGCGCGCAGCGCCAGGACCAACTCCTCGTCGCCGGCGCCGTGAGCGAGGCCGCCACTCGCGCCGCTCCCGGGCAGGAGCGCAACGCGCACGGTGTGCATCCGGTGCCGGACCCGTCGCCCACCGATCCGCAGGTGCGCCCCGATCACCGGCACCCGCACGTCGAGCCCGCCGCCGAGGGCGGCGTCCATCACGACATGCAGTTCCACCTCGGCCGACGTCACCACCAACGCGCCGGGCCGCGGCTTCTCAGCGCCCTGGACCTGGCAGATCGAGGCTTGGACCGTATCGACGAGGCTGCGGACGGTGACGCTCTCGCTGCTGACTTCCATCGTGGCTCCTCGATCGGTGCGCAGGGGTGCGGTCACGGACATGACGAACCGGCGCGGTGCCTTGGGGGTGGGCCGACCGCGCCGGTTCGTGTGGGCTCAGCGTCCGGTGAAGGGCTGCGCGTTACAGGGCGTCGGCACACGGCGAGGCCATACGCCTGCCGGCGATGAGCGACCGCGAGAAGGATCTCGAGATTCGGCCCCTGCGCCACCAGTTGACGGTCTTGCAGCGGAGCCTGGTGGTGAGCGTCCGGGATTCCGCCCGGAGGATCGGGCGTTCTTGGCAGCGTTGCTGTCGGGGCTGCCGCGGAAGGCGCCGAGTCGGGTTCGGTTGTTGGTGGGTGCGGATACAGTTCTGCGCCGGCAGCGTGACCTGATCAGGCGTCGGCACGCTCGCGAGAGCGCCACGTCCCGGCGGGGGCCTATTGGAGCACGGACGCAGCCGTCTTCAACTCGCCGAACATCTCCCGCACGTAATCGACAAGAGTCCGCGAATCCGCCGTGGACGTCCACCGGTCGAACGCGCCGTAGAACGCACGTGCGCCCAGTTCGGCCGCCAGATCGGCGACGAGTTCCGAGATGCCGCGCGTGCGAAGCGCCTGCGCGATCGCCCCGGAGAGCGCCGCCCGCTTGGAAGCGGACCGCTCCTGCAGCTCCGCGCTGTTCGCGATCACTGCCCGAAGCCGCCGCCCGATGTCCCGCCGCTCCTCCGTGAACGAGCTTGCGAGTCCGTCCAACGCCAGACCGACCGTCTCCAGGGGCGTGGCCGATTCAGGCGCCTCGGCGATCACCTCGGCCATGATCCGGCCGTGGATCTCCTGCCCGGCGAACAGCACCTCGCGCTTGTCAGAGAAGTGCCGGAAGAACGTGGTCTTGGTCAGCCCCCCGGCCCGCTCGGCGATCTCGTTGACCGTCGTCGCCTCGTATCCCTGCTCCGCGAACAGTTCGACCGCGGCGCGGACCAGTCGTTCCCGTGCGTTCGGTTCCCATCGAGCCATGGGGCCATCCTAAGTGATGTTACTCGGTAACCTCACCGTGCTAGCGTGATGTTACCGAGTAACATCACTTCTGGGGAGATCCTCATGCGTGTCTTCGTCACCGGCGCCAGCGGCCACATCGGCTCCGCCGTTGTTCCTGAGCTCATCCACGCAGGTCACGACGTCGTCGGCCTCGCCCGTTCCGACGAGGCGGCCGCGACCGTCAGGGCCATGGGTGCCGAGGCCCACCGGGGGAACCTGACCGACCTCGACGGCCTGTGCGAGGCCGCCCGCAACGCCGACGCGGTCGTCCACCTCGGCTTCCAGCACGAGGGCATCGCGTCCGGCCGCTTTGCCGAGGTCGCCGCGCAGGACGAGGAGGTCGTCCACGCGATCTGCGGCGAACTCGTCGGCACCGGCAAAGCCTTCCTCGGCATCGGCATGGGCCGCGTCGAGGACCTCGTGAACCACCGGAACCCCCGCGCCAGGGTCGCGCTCGCCATCCACGGGTACGCCGAGCGCGGCGTGCGCACGGTCCTGGTCGCGGTCCCGAACGTGACGCACAGCGAGCGCGACCGGAACGGCTTCATCCCGCAGTACCTCCGGATCGCCCGCCAGACAGGCGTCGCCGGCTACATCGGCGACGGCGCCAACACCTGGGCCGCGGGTCACACCCTCGACGTCGCCCGCGTCTGGGCACTCGCAGTGGAGAAGGCCCCGGCCGGCTCGCAGGTCACCGGCGCCACCGAGGCCGGCGTCCCGGTCCGCACCATCGCCGAGTCCGTCGCCCGCCACCTGGGCGTCCAGGCGGTCAGCATGTCGCCGGAGCAGGCAGCCGAGCACTTCAAGGCCTTCCCCTTCATCGGCATCGACGTCAAGATGCCGAACGAAGCGACCCGCGAACTGCTCGGCTGGGAACCGACCCACCCCACCCTGCACACCGACCTCGACGCGGGCTTCTACTTCGATCGCTGAAAGAACGTCAGGCGGGTCTTGGCGGTGAACCGGCCGCAGCCTTCTGGGATCCAGCTGACGGGAGACTTGGCGCGACCGCGCCGACCCGAGGACCGGACACGCCCGGAACGCGCCAGCTGTTCAAGGAGATCCGGGCCCGCGGCTGCCAGGGCGCCTACTCCGCGCACGGGGCGGCCCCTAAAGGAGGGCGGTCAGGTTCGCGGCGAGGCGCTCGGTCGGGGTCTCGACCCAGTTCAGGGTGCGGGCCGTCTGGTAGCCGAGGGCGTGGTTGATGGCGATCATGTGGCTGTTGGTCGTGGCCGTGGTGGTGCAGATCCGTTCGAGGTCCGGGCGCTCCTCGGCGAGTCGGCGCATCATGGAGGCCTTGACGGCCAGGCCGAGCCCGTGGCCGCGGTGGGCGGCGAGCACCGAGGTGTCGTGGACGTAGCCGACCTCGGGGCGGTGCGGGAAGTTGTGGATGACGTGGGTGCCGACGACTTCGTCCGTCGCCTCATGGACGGCGGCGACGACGCGTTGTTCCGTGCCGGCGTCCACCAGTTCGCGGTCGGTCTCCCGGACCCGCTCGGGGGTCCACACGGTCTCGCGGTAGCTCAGTCGCCCCATCGGGGCGTCCTGGATGGCCTGTCGGGCCAGGGCGTAGGAGTCGACGAGGTGGTCGGGGGTGGCGCCGGTCCAGTGGACCAGGCGGTAGCCCTCGGCGGCCGGAGCCTCCCAGAGGCCGGCGGGAGTCGTGGCGGTGAGCAGAACCTGCAGCACCATGCTGTGGGTCACCTCGAAGCCGAGGTTCGTCGCCCACCGCAGGCCGGCCGAGCCGGGCTTCATCGGGAAGCCGAGGACGGTGCCGCGCCCGGTCTCCCGCACCTCGCGCATCGCGAAGCGGAGCAGCTCGGTCCCGGTGCCGCGGCAGCGCAGTTCGGGATGCACGTTGATCTCGATGCTCGCGATGCCCGTGTTCTCGCCCTCGGGGAGCGCGAGTTTGAGGGAACCGGCCAGACGGCCGTCCACGTGGCCGACCCAGAAGCGGCACAGCCCGTCCTCCAGCGGCGGCGTGCGAAGCCGGCCGATCGAGGTCTCGTAGGTCAGCGGTGGGTCCTCGGGCGTGTCCGCCGCCACGCAGGCGGCCCGCATCGTGAAGTAGTCGGAGAGGACGCGCTCGGAGGCACTGGCCGGGTCGAGTGGCTGAACGTCGACGGTCACCGGGGTCAACGGATCTCCAGGATCTCGGTAGGGGCGTCCCGCGCCGGCGGCTCGAACTCGAGGGACGCGGGCGCGAGCTTGTCGGAGGTGCTCACCGGAGCAGGCCCGCCGGGCTCGCCGACGAGCAGCAGGAGCACCAGCGCGATCATGACGAGCCCGAAGCTGACCAGCCCCATCGCGACCATGATCCCGCCGTGCAGCAGGACCGTCAGGCAGAACGCGGTACGGCGGACCCGACGCGGCAGCAGAGCGCCCACGGCGATCAACAGCTCCACGACGAGTACGCCCCAGGTGAGCAGTCTGACGGCGGGGTCGGAGGTCAGCAGCGGTTCGAGCGGCTGCCGCAGGCCGGACGGGAGCCCGTAGAACGGGTCCACCAGGACGGTGAACATGGCCTGGCCGCTGCGCCACCCCGCCGTGGTCAGCTTCGAGATGCTCGCAGTGAAGTAGATGACGGCGATCTGGCAGCGGATCGCCCACCAGGCGGCGTACGAACTGCCCGCCCACACCGGGGCCAGCGGCTCGCCCGGCCGGGTCCAGTGCCAGGTCCGCCCGTCGCCCAGCAGGAACGGGATGATCAGCATGGTCGCGGCGAGCGCGGCCTCCTCGGCGCCGCTGGCCATCGTCATGCTCTGGCCCAGGCTCCAGGCGACGAACCAGTGCGGCACGCACGTCCACTTCGGGCGGTACCCGATCGCCACGAGGACGAGGACGGCCGTCGCGAGGAGCCGGCTGACGAGCAGTCCGCCCGAGCCCGGGCCGGCGACGCACCACAACGACAGCTCGCGGGCGCCGTAGCAGCGCATGCCCTCGGGCAGGCCGGGTTGGTAGGTGAACAGGTCGTGGTCGGGCGTGAACCCGATGCTGATCAGTTCGGAGACAGCCAGGATCGACCGGGTGAGCGCCAGCGGCATGGTCCGCGGATCGAAGTCCGCGGCCGACGTGAGGACACGGTCCTTCAGCCGTTGCATGCGATCTCACCGTCCACAATCCGCAGGATCTTCCAATCGGCTTGCCAAAGACGGGTGTTCGCCGTCCAGCGGACCGGGGTCTGCACCGAGAGCAGGACGTGGCCGCAGATGGACGGACGGGCGGTGTGGTTGACGGTGCGAACCACGGGAGCGCGCAGCGCCGCGGCCCGGCAGTCGGCCGGGGTGAGCGCCGAGCAGTCCAGCCAGTCGCCGACGGCGATCTGGCCGGTGAGGTTGGCCAGTTCGACGTACCGGGCGTACGCCGAGCGACTCAGCCCCCAGTCCGTGGACGGCGCCATCTGCAGCTGAGGAGCGGCGGTCAGCCGACCGTCGTCCCCCACGAACAGCGCCACGCTGGTCTGCGTCGTCGGCTGCTCGGCGAAGAAGCTCCAACCCTGGGGCCACACCACCCTCGTCGATTCCCGCTCGGCCTGAAGCCAGCCCGGCAGTAGCCGGGCCGGGACCAGCTGGGTGGACGAGGCCAGCAGCATCACCAGGAGCAGGGCGGCCGTGAAAAAGAACCCCTGGGCGCTCCGCGACGCGGTGGCCGTGCCCCGTTGCGCCGTCACTAGCAGGAGGTGCAGCTCAGGTTGTTCGGCCTGGGCACGCGGGCATCCGCCTGGGTCGCGACCAAGCCCACCAGCAGTAGGGCGACCAGTGCCCCTATGAATGCGAATCGCATCTTTTCCCCCGACTTGAGTCGTTATTCGTTTCTTTGTCAGCCTTGGTGGCCAACGGATCCGAACCTACCGGACGCCGCTACCGATCACCTACCGGTGAGCTAACCTTGCGCTGGTCAGCGCACTCCTGGTCCCGCAGCCAGGAGCGACAGCGCCAGGCGGTAACGGCGTCCTCAGGACGTACCGAGCACAACATGGGGGTGCGGGATGGATCTCGACGTTCGGCTGCTGGGGCCGCTGGAGGTCGAGGTGGCCGGAGACCTGCTGCCTCTCGGGGGGCTGCGTTCGCACCGACTGCTCGCCGTGATGCTGCTGAACGCCAACAGCGTCGTCCGGATGGACCGGCTGGTCGACGTGATGTGGGAGTCGGCACCGCAGTCGGCGCGCCAGCAGATCCACAACACGGTGGCGACGCTGCGCCGCGCCATGGCGCCGGCGGAGGGGATCGACCTGGTCACCAGCCAGCTCGGCTACCGGATCGTCGTCGACAGCGACCGGCTGGACCTCACCCGCTACCGCGCCGCCGTACGGGAGGCCGACCAGGCGGTGGCCGAGGGCGAGCCGGGGACGGCGGTCTCGCTGCTCACCGGGGCGCAGGCGCTGTGGCGGGGGTCGGCACTGACCGGGCTCGGCGGCGAGTACTTCGAGAACGTCGCCACCCGGCTCTCGGAGGAATACCTCGCCACGACCGAGTCGCTGATGGATCTGCGCGTCCAGCTGGGCGAGAGCGCACGGGTCGTGGGCGAACTCACCGAGCTCGTCGCCTCGCACCCCTCGCGGCAGTCGCTGCGCGCGACGCTGATGGCCGCGCTGCACTCCACCGGCCGCCAGGCCGACGCCCTGGAGGTGTACGAGGAGGGCAGGCGGGTCCTCGTCGAGGAGTTCGGGCTGGACCCGAGCGACGAGCTCAAGGCCTTGCACGAGCGCATCCTGCGCGGGCTGCCGGTGGTCGAGTCCGCCGCGGTGGAACGGCCCTCGGCCCCGCCGCCCCAGGCCGCCCCGGCAAGCGCGGAGCCCGCTGGTCCGGCCGTGCCGACCACGCGACGGTTCCTCCCGCACGACTCCCGCGAGTTCTCCGGGCGTCAGGACGAGATCCTCCAGCTCATGGAGGACAGCCGGCAGACGGAATCGGTGTCCCTCGTCATCTCGGCGATCAACGGGATGGGCGGCATCGGCAAGACCGCTCTCGCCGTGCACTTCGCCCACACCGTCTCGGCCGACTACCCCGACGGGCAGTACTTCGTCGACCTGCGGGGGTTCACCGCCGGGGTCGAGCCCCTCAGCCCGGAGGAGGCCCTCGGCCACCTGCTGCGCCAGTGCGGACTGCCGGACGAGCTGATCCCGCCCAGCCTGGAGGACCGCACCGCCACCTGGCGCAGCGCCATGGCCGACAGACGAGCGCTGGTTCTGCTCGACAACGCGCTCGGCGTGGAGCAGGTCCGGCCGCTGCTGCCCGGGACGCACGGCCCGCTCGTCCTGATCACCAGCCGCCGCCGGATGCCCGCCCTGGAGGGCGTCGTACCGCTGTCGCTCGACCTGATGCCGCAGGCCGACGCGGTCGCGCTCTTCCTGCACATCGTCGGGCCGCAGCGGCTGGCCGCGGAGGAGGACGCCGAGGCCCGGGTCGCCGAACTCGTCGAGCTCTGCGGGCGGTTGCCGCTGGCCGTACGGATCGCCGCCGGCCGCTTCCGCGAGCGGACGAGCTGGACCATGCCCTACCTGATCCAGCAGCTCAGCGACCAGAAGAAGCGAGCGAGGTTCCTCGACTTCGGCGACCGGAGCGTGTCGGCCGTCATCTCCATGTCGTACCGGTCCCTCTCGGAGGAGCACCGCCGGCTCTTCCGGCTCCTGAGTCTCCAGCCGGGCCCCAACTTCACCCCGCCCGTCGCCGCGGCCCTCGCGGATATGCCGATCGACCGGGCCGAGGAGATCCTCGAGTCGCTCTTCGACGACAACCTCGTCCTCCAGGAGCAGCCGGACCGCTACCACTTCCACGACCTGGTCCGTGACTACGCCTCGCAGATGTGCGCGCAACACGACGGCGAGGAGGACAGGAAGGAGGCGCTCGCCCGCCTCTTCGACCACTACCTGCGGACCGCCGCGACCTGGTGCGCCCCGCTGGCGACGGGCCCGTTCCGTAGGGAACCGACCGACGCCCGCCCCGGGCCGGGCATCCCCGTGCCCTCCTCGGCCGCCGAGGCCGTCGAACTGCTCGCGGGGGAGTCCGTCAACCTCGTCGAGGCCGCCCGGACGGCGCTCAGCGAAGGCCCGCCCGACACGGCGTGGCAACTGGTCTGCACCGTCCAGCCGTTCCTGCGGCGGACCAACTACGCGGGTGCCGCGCTCAAGCTCTTCGAAGACGCCGTCGTCGCCGCCCGATCGGCCGGGGACGAGCGCGGCGAGGCGCTGATCCTGATAGGTCTCGCCGGAGCCCTGCGGCAGCGGGGCCGCAGCACGGAGGCCCGAGCGGCGCTGGAGGCCGGCATCGCGATCAGCAGGCGCAGGAACGACCGCAACACCGAGATGTACCAGCTCACCGAGCTGGGCGTCATCGAGATCAACGACGAGCACTTCGGCGAGGCGTACGAGTCCTTCCGCTCGGCCCTGGCCATCGCCGAGGCCCGCTCCGACCAGCAGTTGAGCGCGATCCTGCGGAACAACCTCGGGGTGGCCTGCCGGGAGCTGGGCCGCGGCCAGGAGAGCTTCGCGTACTTCTCCCAGGTGCTGGACGACCACGGGGTCGCCGGCGGCAGCACGGCGGAGGCGTCCACCCTGGTGAACATCGGGGTCCTGCTCGTTCGGGAGCGGCGCTCCAGCGAGGCGATCGACTACCTGGACCGGGCGCTGGTGACGGCGGACGGCGAGAACCAGGTGCACCTGGCCGCCGAGGCACAGGCCATCCTCTGCGAGGCGTACCGCGCGCTCGGTGATGTCCCGCGCTCCTTCGAGACCGGTCGCACCGCCCTGCGCATCGCCCGCGAGCACAAGCTGCTGGAGGCCGAGTGCTATGCGCTGAACGGGCTCGGTGAGGCGTACCTCGCCGTGGGGGACCTGGACAGCGCCGAGGCGACCTTCCGCCATGCCGTCACTCTCTCCCGGGAGAGCGGGTTGCGGTCCTGCGAGGCGAGGGCGCTGGAGGGCTCCGCGCACATCGCGCTGTACCGCGAGGACCTGCCGGAGGCGGCCCGCCGGTTCGAGGTCGCGGCCTCGACCTACCCCGCCGAGGCCGCGGAGGCCGAGAACCCCCGGGTCCACCTGGTCGACCTCTCCTCCCCGGGCGTCCGGTGCAACCGCTGTCTGGGGTCGGCCTAGAGGCGGGTCAGCCGCAGGATGCTTCCGCACCAGTCGGCGACCTCCCGGCCCAGACACGGGCGTTGAAGGGGGAGAGCGAGGAAGGTCGAGCGGTCCTGGGCGTCCATCGCCTCCTCCCGTACGGGGAGGGGGCCGTCGGGCGCGAGCACAGCGTCCAGTGAGGTGCCGAGGGCGCGCGCCGGCGGCGGCAGGGCGATGATCGACTCGCTCACCTGAGGCAGGTGGACGGGCGGGGCCGTCCGCTCGGAGTGGTGGTCGCGCATCATTCCGACGTCGCGGTGGGCGCCCTCCGAGGTCGCGTAGTCGAGGCGTTCTTTGGCGTCCGAGAGCACCTGGAAGCCGAAGGCGTCCCGCCAGCCGTACTTCTCCCACCGGGAGCCGCCGAGACAGTGTCGAGCTGTTCCGGGGTGGCCTCGTCGGCCAGCAGCCCGCGCGCGACCTGGCACAGGACCTCGCGCCGGGCGGCCTGCGGCGTGATGTCGGCGGCCCCGGCCGGCAGCGCGGCTGCCGCGTCGACGGCGGCCCGTTCGCCAGGCCCGTCAGGAACCGGACGAGCCTGGCGTCCGCCAGCCCGTTCCCCCGGTGGACGCGGCTCTCGCGCAGGCCGCGGATCCGTGTCCGCGTCCTGACCGCCTGGAACCGGAGGTCGCTGGAGCGCCGCACTCTCATAATCAATTCCCCTTCGTGGGAAGGCAGGCCGATTCGGTGTGCACGAATCGACGGCAGGGCACGCCGGTCGGCGCGGAGTTGCCGGCGACGTTAGGCGTGGCGCCTCCCGCGGCCCTACTCCCGCGCTACCGGCGGCGGGTTGCGGCAGAGTACCCGGCCGATGAGGCCCGTACGGATACTCGAATACCGGCGGGGTGACCGGGGATTTCGCACTGGCGACCGGCTCCGGAACCGCCGCCGACAGCGATCTCTTCGGGGCCCGACGGGGGTGACTTGGATGTTCAGGGGCGATGGTCCTGTACCGACGGTGCGAAGGGTTGACCGCCGGGAAGCGCATCCGGTCTCGTACCCGCAGCAGCAGCGGTTCCTCGACGAACCACGCGGTGCGGCAGCGCGAACTGCTGTCGAGGGAAAAGCTGGTGGAGGCGCGTCGACTTCTGGCGGGACCGGCTCGACGGGGCGCCCTAGCAGCTCGACCTGCCCTTCGACCGGCCCCGGCCGGCCGTCCAGTCCTTCCGCGGCCGGGCTCACGGATCGGTCGGCTGTCCTGTGAATTCCCGCCCGGACGGGCTGCCATTCGACTCCCGGGGCTCCGGCGCGCCCCGCAATCGCGTTGTTCCGACCCGGAACAGCAACCTCACTGCGCCGGCTGGAACGAAAAGCGGAGATCAGGTCGATGAACGATGAGTAATACCTTGATCAGGTTCGGGAACCCCCGAAGGCTTGGCGGCCCGCTGTGGCGTTCGGCGGTTCTGACGGCCAAGGCGGCCGGTGCGAACGTCCTCGTGGTCGCCCCCGAGGATCGGGATCTGGAAAAGGAATGGGAGGACATCGGCGTCACCGGCCACTGGCTGACGCCGCAGGAAGCCGAGGCCGTCGGCGCCGCACTGCTGAGCGTGTCGGACACGGGCGAAGGCGGTGTGGTCATCACCTCCGATCCCGACTCGGCGACCCTGCGGGCCGCGCTGCTGGCCGAGGCGGCACAGCGCTACGACGCGTCGGCCGTGCGGCTGCTGTTGGACAAGGCAGCCACCCGTGAGCTGGCCGCCCGGGCCGGTGTGTCGACCGCGCCCGGTCTGGTGTGGCGTCCGACGGCGCCGGCACCGACGGCGGCGATCCGGCGGCTGGCCGACGACTCGCCACGCGGAGTTGTCCTCAAGGGAGCCCTGGCCTGGGCCGGCCACGAGCAGGCGCGGGCAGGCAGCGGCAGTGAGGCCGTCGCCGCCGCCGCGGCGCTCGCCGCGAAGTGCGGCACCCACCTGGTGATCGAGGCGTTCGTTCCCGGCATCGAGTGCTCGCTGGAACTGGTGCGCTTCGCGGACGGCAGTTGCCGTGCGACCGGCTGGAGCGTCAAGGGACGCACGGACGACGAACGCCATCCGCTCTACCGGCCCAGGATCGCGCCGGCCGGAGCACCGCCGGCCGCGCTCGTGCACGCCGCGCAGGCCGTGCTCCGCGAGGCGGACTATCAGGGGATCGCCGACTTCGACCTGATCTGCACGGACGACGGTGACATCGTCGTCCTGGAGTGCAACCCGCGTACGTCCTGGGCGACGCTGCTGCACTGGACGAGCCGGGGCTACTCCTCCGTCGAGTGCGCCCTGGCCGAGCGGGACCTGTCGGGGGACCGCGAGCCGCTGCTGGCTGCCGAGTTCCTGCTCCCCGACGACGAACGCGCCTCCCGCGCGTTGGCGTCCGTCGCAGAGGCCGACGGCTGGGTGCACCCGGCCGTCGAAGGGCTGCGCTCGCGCGGCTTCGTGCGGGCGCGCGACATCGACGGCCTCGCCGCGGTGGCGGGCTTCCTGGAGCGCACCTGCGGCATCCCGCTCACCTCCCACCTCGACCTCGCCGAGACGGCGCTGGGGCTCCAGAGCGAATTCGGGGACGCACCGGCCCGGCGACGGGCGGGCGCCGCGTGAAGGTCTCCCTGGCCTCCAGCCTGGATGACGTCCCCGCCGCCGCGTGGGACCGGCTGGCCGCCGTCGCGGAGGCCGGCTTCTACCTCAGCCACCGATGGCTGAGGCACGAGGAGGACAGCGTCACCGCGACCGCCGGATACGTGCTGGTCACCGACGAGGCCTCCCGGCTGGTCGGCGCCGCACCGGTGTACCTGGTCCACCAGGAGCCGAACGCCGGCTACCGCCCCGACCAGGTCCTGACCGGCGTCCGCCCGGCGGACCGGCTGCTGATCGCCGGAGCCCGGCGCGGCTACCGCAACGCACCGCTGCTCCACCCCGACCTCGACACGGCCGCCCGGGAGGACTGCCTGCGGCTGCTGGTGGACGCGGTGGCCCAGGTCGCCCGGGAATGGGAAGCGGACCAGGCGTGGTGGCTGTACGTGCACGACGACGTCGCCGCCGCCCTCGCCACCGCGACCGGTGCCCGCGTCCCGCAGCTCCAAGGGACGGACGCGGCCGTCAGCCTGCCGGGCAACGGCTTCGACGACTACCTCGGCGCCTTCCCGGCCCGCCGCCAGTACGCCATCCGCAAGGAGCTCAGCAGCTTCGGGGCGGCCGCGTACGACCTGCGCCGGCTGAAGCTGTCGCAGTGCTGGTCGCAAGCCGGTGACCTGCTGGCTCAGTTGCAGGGCAAGTACGGCCACCCGGCCGAACCCGAACCACTGCGACAACTGCTGCGCCGCCAGGCCGACGGGCTGGCGGACAGCGGCACCGTCCTGGGCTGCTTCCGGGACGACCGGATGGTGGGCTTCGCCCTCACCTACGACTTCGCAGGAACCGTCTGGCTGCGCGCCACGGGCTTCGACTACGACCGGCTCGCCGGCGCAGCCGAGTACTTCGCGCTCAGCTGCTACCAGCCGATCGAGCACGCCTACCGATCGAGCAACCTGCGGCGCATGCACCTGGGCAAGGGGACCGCCCAGGCCAAGTCCAGGCGCGGCGCACGGCTCAGCCCCCTGTGGGCGGTGCCGAACGACCCCTCCCACGCCGCCGACGACGACGTGGTCGTCGCAGCGAACCACCGGCTCGCCGAAACCTGGCGGGCCGAACTGGGCGACCACGCCCCTTCACTCCCTTTCAACTGACGATTCTCAGGAGATCACCCCATGACTGTTGTCGACAACGCACGCCCCGTCCAGGCCGACGAGATCCAGGCCGGTCCGGAAGTCCGGGCGCGGGTGCACGTTCCGCTCAAGACGCCGCTCGGACAGTGGCTGAAGGCCGACGTCTTCAGCTTCCGCGGTCTGGCCGACCACGGCGAGCACCTGGCCATCGGCCTCGGTGACTACGCCGGCAGCACCGAGCCCCTCGTCCGGGTCCACTCGGAATGCCTGACGGGCGACGTCCTCGGCTCCGCGCGCTGCGACTGCGGCCCCCAGCTGCAGGAGGCTCTCACCGAGATCGAGTCGGCCGGCGGAGTGCTGCTCTACCTGCGCCAGGAAGGGCGCGGCATCGGGCTCTACAACAAGATCGACACCTATGTCCTGCAGGACCAGGGCATGGACACCTACGAGGCCAACGAACACCTCGACCTGAACGCGGACTCCCGCGACTACCAGGTCGCGGCCGACATGCTCAGCGCCCTCGGCGTCACCCGGATCCGCCTGCTGACCAACAACCCGGAGAAGGTCAGGCAGCTCCAGCAGTGCGGCGTCCAGGTCGTCGAGCGGGTGTCCACCGGCGTGTTCGTCACCCCGTACAACCGCCACTACCTGCAGACCAAGGCGCGCAAGACCCACCACGCCATCGAGGTGCCGCAGCACACCGGCTGACCGACCGTCCACGTCGCGAGAAAGTCCGAACCGTACATGCGAGCTCTGCTCATCACCGGAAGCCCCAACGCCCGCTCGTCCACCACCGCCCTCGCCTCGGTCGCCGCGGACGCCCTGCGCGCGGCAGGCGTCGAGATCGAGATCCTCGACCTCGCGGGCTACGGCCTCAGTCCCGTCCCCGGCCCGGAAACGGCCGCCAAGGCGGCGGGCCTGCGCGAAGGCGTCGCCTCCGCCGACGCCGTCGTCCTCGCGTCGCCCGTCTACCACGCGGGGTACTCGGCCGTCCTCAAGACCGCCCTGGACCACCTCCCCGACGGATCCTTCGACGACAAGGCGGTCGCCGTCCTCGCCCACGGGAGCGGCCCACGCAGCGGCAACGTCGTCTGCGAGCAACTGCGCACCGTGGCCAAGGCCCTGGGCGGGTGGCTGATACCGACCCAGGTAGCCAGCTGCCCCGACGATTTCGTCACCACCGCGACCGGCGGGATCGCACCGGCGGACGACATCGCCCGGCGGTGCGAACAGGTCGCGGCCGAACTGATCCGGTGCGCCCACATGCTGCGCGGGACGGTGACCCTGTGACCGGCGCGCCGAAGGCGTCCGCCGCGGAGCTGGAGGCCATGGGCCGGGCCGTCCAGCTGGCCGCCGAGCGGCTGGGCCGCACCACCCCCAACCCCTCGGTGGGCTGCGTGATCCTCGACCGCCAGGGGAACCCGGTGGCCGAGGGCGCGCACGAGGCAGCGGGCGGACCCCACGCCGAAGTGGTCGCGCTGCGCCGGGCGGGCGCCGCCGCCGCCGCAGGAACGGCCGTCGTCACGCTGGAGCCCTGCGCCCACACCGGCCGCACCGGCCCCTGCGCCACGGCGTTGATGGAAGCCGGCATCGCACGCGTCGTCTACGCCGTGGCGGACCCCAACCCGGTCGCGGCCGGCGGCCACGAGCAGCTGAGCGCCGCGGGTGTCGAGGTGATCGGCGGCGTGCACGAGCCGGAGGCGCGGCGCGCCAACCGGTTCTGGCTGCACGCCACCACCCACCACCGTCCCTATGTCACCTTGAAGTTCGGCGCCACACTGGACGGCCGCGCAGCCGCCGCCGACGGCACCTCGCGTTGGATCACCGGGCCGAGGTCCCGCCGGGACGCGCACGAACTGCGGGCCCGGCACGACGCGGTACTGGTGGGACCCGGCACGGTGCGCACCGACGATCCCCACCTGGGCCTGCGCCACGGTGTCGCGGGCCGGGCACCGGCCCGGGTGGTGCCGACGCGCTCGGCGAAGGACCTGCCCGCCCTCGCCCGCATCTGGGACCGGACCGCGCCGACCCTGCTCGCCCTGGCCGACCCCGCCTCGGCGGCGCACCTCCCGGACCACGTTGAGCGCTTCACCGTGCCGCCCGGCGCCGGGGCCGGGGTCGACCTGGCGGCCGTTCTGAGGGAACTCCACGACCGGGACATCCACTCCGTGCTCGTGGAAGGCGGCCCTCGGATCGCCGGGGCCCTGCTCGCGGCAGGGCTGGTGGACGAGGTGGTCGGCTACCTCGCCCCCGTGCTGCTGGGAGGCGGCCCGTCGGCCGTCGCAGACGCCGGCATCACGACTCTCGCGGACCGGATCCGGCTCGACGTGCTCGACGTACGGGTGCTCGGCCAGGACGTCCGCATCACCGCAACACCCGAGAGGACAACCACATGCGGATGAGAGCCGGGCTCGTCCTGCCCCTGTACGACGACCCCTGGACGGACCCCGTCGGCCGGATCCTCCACCTCGCGGACCTCGGCATCCCGGGCATCTGGGTCCGGGACATCCCCCTGCTGCAGAACGACGGCGTCGACCGCGGAGCCGGGTTCGATCCGGTCGCGCTGCTCAGCAACGCCCTCGGCCGGGGCGTGCCGTTCGACGAGGTCGGCACCGCGGTGCTGTGCCTGAGCTACCGGCAGCCCCTCACCCTGGCACAGGCGGTGGCCACCCTGCAGACGCTCTCGGGCAACCGGCTCGTCGTGGGCGTCGGCGCCGGCGTCCGGACCTCGGTCAACGAGGTCTACGGCCTGGACCCGGACCTGCGCCGCCGGCATTTCATCCACGCCGTGAGGGTGCTGGACGACCTGCTGCGCCGCGGCGCGGCGAGCCTGCCCGAGACGGTGCGGTTCGAGTGCGCGCCGGACGCGAGCCCACCCCCGCTGCTGCTCGCCTCCAACGACCCGGTGGCACTGCGCGAACTGACGGGGCTGGCCGACGGCTGGATGACCAACTACGTCACGCCACAGCGGGTCCCGACCGAGCTGCACGCGATCTGCCCCCAGGCAGTCCCCCTGCCCAGCACCATGCAACTCACCTTGGCGGTGAGCACTGCCGACCAGGACTTGCCGCCCACCCCCGAGCCGTACGGCCGGCTGACCCTGGTGCGGGTCGGCGCCCGGCAGCTGCCCGGGCTCCTGGAGCGGTACGACGAAGCGGGACTGGCCCGCGTCCTGGTCCACCTGCCGCTCGACAACGCCGACGGCAGCCAGCTCGCCGCCCTGGCCTCGGCACTGCGGGTCACCGACCTCGCCACCACCGGCGTGTAGCCGCCCCGGGGCGCACGCACATCGACCCGCTCGACCGTTCCCTGCTTGGAGGCAGTACCCATGGCATCCACCCGACTCCTCGTGCTCGGCGCCGGAGAGGGCCACCAGACGGCGTTCGCGAGCTGGATCCGCGCGGGCCTGCGGATCACGCTGGTCGACGGCTTCTCCAAACCCCGCTACGAGTTCCTCTGCGACGAGTTCCACCCGCTCGACGTCCGCCGGGCCGACCCCCACCACCCCCGCCACGACCCCGGACTGACCGACCACCTGGTGCGCCTGGCCGAGGAACACGACGGGGTGGTCACCCTCACCGAGGAGTGCGCGGGGGTGACCCCGCTGATCGCCGAACGGGCAGGACTACCGGGCGCCGGCCCCGACGCCGCCCGCATCGCCCGGGACAAGCACCTGCAGCGGGCCTCGCTGGAGCGAGCCGGTCTGCGGGTGCCGCGCTACGCCGAACTGCGCTCGCCGGAAGCCTTCCTGAGGTTCCTGGCGGCCGCCGAGGGGCCGGTCGTGATCAAGCCGGTCGACAGCGGCGGCAGCGCCTCGGTACGGCTGATCCGGCGGGCCGAGGAGGCGACGGCCGCCTTTGAGCGTGCGATCGCCTACAGCGGCTCGGGCCGCTGCATCGCCGAGGAGTACATCGAGGGCCCCGAGATCAGCGTGGAGGCCGCAGTCCAGGGCGGCCGGGTCAAGCGGGTCGCTGTGACCCGCAAGGAGCTGGCCGGCCCGGAGTTCTTCCTGGAGCGGGGCCACCTGGTGTCGCCGACCGACGAACTCGACGGCCGCAGCACGCGCGCCGTGCAGCGGCTGGTGGACGCACACGGAATCCAAGACGCCTTCCTGCACGCCGAATACCGCATCAGCGGGGGCGAGCTGGTCAACATCGAGTTCGCGGCGAGGCCCGGTGGCGGACACATCATGGACCTGGTGCTCAGGTCGCGCGGCTGGAACCCCTACGCGGCGCAGGCACGGCTCGCCCTCGGCCTGCCGGTCGACGACGGCGAGGACGCCGCAGTCCCGCTTCAGGAGCGCCACGCCGCCGTCCACTTCCTGATCGCGAGCGGCTTCGTGCACGGCTACGCCGAGCAGGCACCGCTGCTCGCCGGTCTGCCGCGGGTGGAGACCGTCTCTCAGAGCGTGCGGGAAGGACGTACCCTGCCGTTCCCGGAGGCCGGGTGGCACCGGGCCGGCATGGCGTTGGGCACCGGCCCGGAGCCGGGCGAGCTGCGCGACCAGCTGCGAACGGCCGTGCAACGGCTCGCGCGAGCCATGGGGGTCACCGAGATCGGCGACCGGCGCGTCTCGGAGTTCCCCACGGGCACGGCGCATGCCGTGGGGCTCCCTGCCGGGAAGGGGGCCTCGCGGTGAGGGAAGACACGACGGGCCGTTCGACGGGGCGTCACTCCGGCTGGTCCGAGAACGACGGACCCTACACGACCGTGCTGCTGCTCCGGCACGGCCAGACCTCCCTCACCCCGCAGAAGCGGTTCTCCGGCTCGGGAGCGGACCCCGGCCTCAGCGAGCGCGGCTGGCGGGAGGCCGAAGCAGCCGCCCGCCATCTGATGGCGCCGCCTGGCGCGGCGGGGCCGGTGCGAGCGGTGGTCTGCTCCCCGCTCCGGCGGGCCCGGGCCACCGCCGAGGCCTTCGCGTCAACGGCCGGCTTGCCCGTCCACAGCGACGCCCGACTGGGCGAAGCGGACTTCGGCGTGTGGGAGGGGCGCACATTCGCCGAGGTGAAACGCAGCTGGCCGGCTGAACTCGAGGCCTGGCAGAACAACGAGCGGCAGCCCCCGCCCTCGGGCGAGAGCTTCGCCGCCATGGCCGCCCGCGTGCTCGCGGCGCGCGACGCGATCCTCGACCGGCACCGCGGAAGCACGGTCCTCGTGGTCAGCCATGTCGGACCGATCAAGACACTGGTCCGTTCGGCTCTCGGCGCCCCCGCCGACGCGATGTTCCGCATGGAACTCGGCCCCGCATCCCTCTCCGTGATCCGCTACGGCGCAGGGGGCGCCGCTTCCCTCCGGGTCTTCAACGACTCCTGCCACTTGTCCGACCTCCACCACAGCTGAACCGGAAAGCGAGCCATGGCGACGTCCACCAGCCCGAAACACGTCTGCTCACCGCGGCCCGGCCTGGGGGACCGCCTGGGCCTGCCGGACCTCCGCGGCAGCGGGCGGTTCGTCGCCGCCAACCTGATCGACAGTCTCGGCAACGGCATGATGATGTCGTTCGTGGTGGTGTACTTCGCCCGTACCACCAGGCTGTCGCTTCTCGAGGTCGGTGCGGCGTTGAGCCTCGGCCAACTGCTCGCGATGGCAGCCCCGGCACTGATCGGCCCGCTCGTCGACCGGTACGGTGCACGCCGGGTCGTCGTGGCCGGGAACCTCGTCTCCGCCGCGGGCTTCGGAAGCTATCTGGTGGCGCGGGCCCCCTGGCAGATCGTGCTCGCCACGCTGGTGGTCCAGGCGGGCGCGAACGCCTACTGGACCTCCAGCAGCGCCCTGGTCGTGCTGGCCGCGAAGGACGGCGAACGGCCCCGGTGGTTCGCGTTCCTTCGAGCCCTGCGCAACATCGGCGCCGGGACCGGGGGCGTCGGCGCCGCACTGGCCGTCAGCATCGCCAGCTCCGCCGGCCTCAGGGCGGTCGTGGCCGGCAACGCAGTCACCTTCCTCCTCGCGGCCTTTCTGATCGGCACCTGGCGCCCCCGACGCAAGCCCACCGAGGGCTCGGCGGCCTCCCGCGCGGACGCGCCAAAGACAGACCTCGGCTACCTCACGGTGCTGCGCGACCGCTCCTACCTTCGGCTGGTCCTGGTGAACCTGGTGTTCGTCCTCACCGCGATGATGCCCACCGTCCTCCTCGCGGTCTACGTCACCGGATACCTCCGGAGTGCCGCTTGGCTCGTCGGCGTCCTGGTAGTGATCAACAGCGCACTGGTCGCAGCCCTGCAGACCGTGTCGACCCGGTGGACGGCTCGCTGCCGGCCCAGCACCCTGCTCGTCCTCGGCACCCTGCTCAACGCCGTTGCCTTCGTCGCCTTCGCGCTGCTCGTCGGCCTGCCCGGTTGGGCGGTCGTGGCCGGCGCAGTCCTGGCCATGATCGTCTTCACCGCCGCCGAGATCCTTCGGACCTCGCCCATCGGCGAACTCAGCGTTGCCATGGCGTCGGAGCAGGCGCTGGGGCGATATCTGGCGGTGTTTCAGTTCTCCTGGACGATCGGCGGTGCGGCGGCGCCGCTGCTCTTCACCTCCCTCCTGTCGTACGGGCCTTGCTGGCCGTGGATCTTCCTCGCCCTGATCTCGGTCCTCGTGGTGCCGATGGCGTCCGGACTGGACCGCAACCCACAGGGGAGAGCCTGAACGGGAGAGGCCCAGTCCGACCGACTCCGCCTCATGGAGTCACTGCGCTCGGCCGACGGAGTCGAGCTGATCCGGGCCCTGGCCCAGCGGATCCTGCAGGAGCTGATCGAGGCGGAAGCGACCACCAGGATCGGTTCCGAGCGGGGTAGGCACACTGAGGCCCACCTCATGACCGACCGGCTGACGGCCGCACTGCCGGACCTTCCCCGCGCGGGGACTGGTCCGGCAGTGACTGAAGGCCGCCAGCCGTGCCGCCAGCCGTGGACAACGGTCGGTTCGGCCCGGCGACGGCGGGAACGCCGCAGGGCGGTGTGTCGACTGGCTAGGCGGCGATCCGGCCGTGCACCACCGTCGGCAGGTAGCCGGCCAGGCGCGCGACCGGGATCTTCACCTCGAAGGACGCCTGCCAGGACCAGACCGGTACGACGTAGGAGCCACCCTCCCGCCGGATCACGCCGTTGACGGCGAGGATGTGCTCGCCCTCCGGCGACGGGCGGCCCCAGATCGGGGCCGGCGCGGTCGGCGGGTTGGTGAAGACGGGCGAGGCCTGCTTGGACGCCCGGTGCCAGTCGCCGAAGCTGCGGATGAGCCCGTAGGCGTACGGCTTCTCGCCCGTCAGTTGGGCGTTGATCGCGTCGACGGCCGACCGCGGGTTGTCGGCGGGGAGCTTCGTGATGGTGGCGGTGGGTGCGCCGGCCACCTGGAGCATGAGTGTCCTGAGCCCGTCGGAGTCGAGCCCGAGGTCGCCCTCGTCGCGGAAGGCCGATTCGCTCATGCGGACGTCCAAGACCACCAGGAGCTCCCCGGTGGGCTGGAGCCGTACGCGCAGGACCCGCCTGCGTTCGGCGTAGTCGAAGCCCAGCACCCACTCGGACCCGGGCGTGACGACCGTGACGGTGGCGTGGTCGAGGTCGATGCCGAAGCCCGCGACGTTCTTCAACATCCAGTCCTTGATGCTGAGTTCAAACCTGAGGTCGGTGTCGATCCGCCCTGCTTGGAGGGTGGTGACGTGCTTGGGGTCGATGGTGAAGAGGTCCAGGTACGGTTCCTTCACGTTGAAGAGCTTGGCGATCTCCTCGGAGAACAGCCTCTGCGCCTGATACATGTGCGGCGAGCGGATCTTCAGCAGCTTGCCCAGGCTGCGGGCGAGCAGGAAGTCCAAGTCGTACACGGGGTCGAACACCTCCGAGGGAGCGTCAAGCTTCACTTGTTCGAGCTTCGCGTTGCGCTTGTTCAGCAACTTGTCCAGCAGCACCCCCGGGCCGCCGGTCTTGATGCCGTTGAAGTCGGCGTCGGCGAAGACGGCCTGCATCAGCTGCACGAACCGGTCGAGGTCGTACTGCAGGTAGCTGCGGAGCACCGCGGCCATGCCGCAGGTGCCGAAGTAGTACTGGTTGACGGCATCCGGGGTGTCGATGAGCGTGTTCGCCCGGGACACGTCGGACGGCAGGAGCGACGGCTGGACCGCCGCCAGAGCGGCGACGGCCGCCTTGGCCTGCGCTTTGTTCATGGTGGTTCCCCCCACTCTCGGCGTCCGCCGACGGCGGACCGCAGGCCGCGAGTCTGACGAATCGCAGGCGCTGCCGGTAGACCGATTAAGGCCATCATCAACCGTTCACCGTAAGGGAGTTGACGACCATATGGGCGCTGTCTGCTGCTCGGCGAGGAGCACGTCGATCTCGGCGAGCTCCCCCGGGGTCGGTCCCCGCAGCCTGAGGCCTTCCCACAGGCAGCGCCCTATTGACGCTGATAGCGAATCCGACACGTTGCTGGCTGACGCCGGGGCTGCAAGTCGTCACCACGGGCATCCGGGTGCCCCGGATGAACTCGCTCATGGAGCGCTGGAACCAGACCTGTCGACGGGAACTCCTGGATCCCGCCTTGATCTGGGATCAACGCCACCTACTGCACGTGCTACTACGGGAGTTCGAGACGTTCTACAACCAGCACCGGCCGCACGGGAGCCTGGACCAAGCCCTTCGCTGAGACCACTGCCCGAGCTGGTCAGCGTGTCGGCCCAGGTCCGACGCTCGCAGGTCCGTCGGCGAGACCGACCCGGCGGGACGCTGCGCGAGTACCGCCACGCCAACTGAGCAGGGCGGATGATTAATCGGCACCCGCAGAAACCTTGCGTGCACATCTTGCCACAGGTCCGCAGAGCGCTCCTGGTTTGGTTCCCAGGTGGTCCCCAAGGACGATTCGAAGCGGAACTTGCGCCTCCTGAAGTGAGCCCCGCCCGGCAACGACAAAGGCCCGCCGACCTGGAAGTCTCCCTCCAGACCGACGGGTCTTCAAGCCTGTCGGGACGACAGGATCGAACCTGCGACCCCTTGGCCCCCAGAAAAGCCGTCATGCCATTCTGGTTCGCGGAAAGTTCACTGCCTCCGGCTGGCGCTCCCAACGCCCTGCAGCAGTTCGCGTCAGCTCGGTCAAGCTTGGAGTAGTCGATCGCGTCCTCGAGCTCCTTGGCGCCTCCGATGGCCATGGCCCGCCATTACATGTTCTTCTTCTTCCGGAAGCCCCACGCCCGCATCGCCTCGGCCTCGAGGTGGCGTGCCTCCTTGTCCGAGGTGTCGATCCGGACCCGGTGGGTGAGCAGTTCCATGGCCCAGCCGTCGTCCTCCGCCGCCCGCGCGTCGGCGCCGCCGAGGGTGTCGACGTACCGGCGGGCGCGGTCGGTGTGCAGGGTGCGGCAGGTGGTCGACCGGCGGCCGGACCAGCAGGTGGAGCTGGCTCCACCTGTTCCTACGTGCCTGTGCTGTCTCGACGGGGGGTGCTGGCAGGCTCCTCGCTCGTGCCCGCGATCCCTAGCGTCATAAGTGGTGGCTTTGGCCGCCTGACGTGGGACGGAGCGAGCGAGGAGCTATGGGGCAGATCAAGTGGCGGAGCGACGGTCCCGCACCGGTGGTCACGAGCGGGCAGGGGGATGTGTTGACTCTCGACAAGGTCAGCCGGAGGTACGGGAAGGCCGCCCTCGCGCTGGACGAGGTGAGCCTGAATGTGCCGCGTGGCGGCTTTCTCGCCGTGATGGGTCGGTCGGGTTCGGGTAAGTCCACGTTGCTGCAGTGCGCGGCTGGTCTCGAGCGGCCCAGCAGCGGGACGGTGCGGCTCGGGGGGACGGACCTCGCGGGGCTCAAGGAGCCCGCGCTGAGTCGGCTGCGGCGGGACCGGGTCGGCTTCGTCTTCCAATCCCTGAACCTGGTGCCGTCGTTGACGGTACTGGAGAACATCTTGCTGCCGCTGATGCTGGCGGGATCGGCGCGGCTGGAGCGGGGGCTGGCCGCGCTGGCGTCGGTCGGGTTGGCGGACCGGGCGCAGGACATCCCGGCCAGGCTGTCCGGTGGGCAGCAGCAGCGGGTGGCGATCGCGCGGGCTCTGGTCACCGAACCGGAGGTGATCTTCGCTGACGAGCCGACGGCCGCGCTCGACCCGGTGACCGCCGATGAGGTCCTGGCGCTGCTGCGTTCGGCGGTGGATCAGCGAGGCCGGACGGTCGTCCTGGTCACCCACGACCCCATGGCCGCGCAGTGGGCCGATGAGGCGATCTTCCTCGACTCGGGCAGGATCACGGGCCGCCTGGCACATCCGGAGGCCGGCGACGTCCGCCAGGCGCTTCGCGGGCTGGGAAGGCAGCGATGAACACGGCAGCGACGCACACGTCGGGGAAGCGCGCTGCGGACAAGCGCGTCGACGGGCCGCGGGTGCGGTGGCGGGAGGGCTACGCGGCTACGCGCCTGCTCGCCTCGCGTGCGCTGAAGACCCACCGCCGGGCATGGGCGTCCCTGTTCGTGGCGCTTGCTATGGTCTCGACGCTGCTCGGCGGCGTGGTCCTGGCCATCGGCTCGGCCGCGCTCGGCCACGCCTCGGTGGACCGGTACGCCGCAGCGCCGGTGGTGGTGACCGGCAACCAGTCCACGCAGTACACGTCGAAGCCCTGGGGCGACCCGCCTGCGACGGCGACGGCAGCGCTCACCGAGAGGGTCGGTGTGCCGATCGGCACAGTCGCCCTGTTGCGCTCGCTGGCGGCGGCGGGGTCAGTGGTCGCGGACGATGTCTTCACCGTGCCCGGGGTGCGCGCGGACGGCCGGGCGGTGACCCCGGGAACAGCGGACCGCAACCAGGTCCAGGACCAGGCGGTGGTCGGACGGCCCTGGCCTGCCGCCGCGTTGGCTCCGTACGGCCTTCGTGACGGCCGGGCCCCGGAGCAGCCCGACCAGGTGGTCGCGGGTACCGGCCTCGGTCTTCGAACCGGGCAGGAGGTCACGACGGCGACCGAGGGCAGGTACCGGGTCGTCGGGGTCGCGGACGGTCCGCCGGCGCTCTACTTCACCCAGGGCCGGGCACAGGAGCTCGCCGGGCACCCGGCCTCCGTCGACGCCATCGGGGTGCTGCCCGCCTCCGGTGTCTCGGCTCAGCAGCTGTACACCGAGGTGCGGAACGCGCTGGACGCCGCCCGTATCCAGGACATGAGTGCGGGCCGGCGGGCTCCCGGGGATTCCTCGTCGCTGCGGGTGCTGACGGGTGACGGTCGGGGGAATGCCGAGTATCTGGCGACCGCGCCCGTCCAGGGCGAGCTGCTGGGGATGCTGGCCACGGTCTCCGGACTGGTTCTCGTGATCGCGCTGCTTGTTCTGTCCTCCCTGGTGGCCCAGGCACTCCAACAGCGCTCCGGTGAACTGGCCCTGCTGCGCGCGATCGGGATGACGCCACGCCAGCTGCGGTCCTCGGTCGGGAGGGAGGTCGCGCGGATCGCAGTGTGGGCCGCACTCGTCGGCGCGGTCGCCGCGGTGCCGGCCTTCCTGGGACTGTGGCACCTGCTACGGGGCCAGGGGGCGCTGCCGGACGGCCTCGAACTGCCCACCCCGCCGTGGCTGTTCACCGCGGTCCTGGTCACGGCAGGACTGACGGTCGGTGCCGCGCGCGCGGTCGTCCCGATCGCCTGCGGCCGACCGACCGGGCACCCCGCGGAACCGGGGACCGCTCGGCGGATCACCGGCCTGGTCCTGCTGTTCTGCGGAGTGAGCGCGGCGGGCGCCGCGACCCTGCAGAACAGTGACGCCGCCGCGGCAGCGGCAGGCACGGCGGCCGTGACCATGGTCGCCGCCTGCGCGCTGCTCGGCCCGTGGATCGCCCGCGGTGCGCTACTCGTCCTGGGTGGACCGATACGGCGTCTCGGGGGAGCGTCCGGCAGGCTGGCGGCCGCCGCCTGTGCGTCGGACACCCGCCGACTGGGCGCGGCGATCACTCCGATCGTGCTGGTGATCGCCTTCACCGCGGTCCAGTTCTCGGCGGGCTCCACCATGGTCCACGCGGGGGCCGCGCAGGCCGCTCGGGCGATGCGCGCCGAGCTCTCGGTGTCGGGCGCAGGCGTCACGGCCCAGCAGACCCTCAGAGTGCCAGGGGTCCTGACGGCCACGGACATCCTGCCGGGCACCGTGATCCTGCCGCACACCTCGGCGGGCAGCCCGCTGCTGGACCGGCTGCCCGTACTCGGGGTCACCCCGGAAGGGCTGGCCGGCACCCTGGACCCAGGGGTGACCGACGGCAGTCTCACCGATCTCGGACAGCCCGGCACGGTGGCGGTGGGCGCCGGGCGCGCCAAGTCCCTCGACATCGGGGTCGGTTCGACGGTGACACTGCGCTTCGACGACGGTCAGCAGCAGCGGCTGCGGGTGGTTGCGGTCTACGACCGGTCACTGGCCCTGGGCGACTTCATGCTGGCGCAGGACGAACTGGCTCGGCACATGTCCGCGCCGGCGACTCAGCAGGTCCTGCTGGCAACGGTCCCGGGCACGGACCCGGGCGGTGTCCGGCTCGCGCTCCAGCGTCTCGACCACGGCGCAGGGGCACAGGTCCAGTCACCCCCCGCGCCGATACGGCTCGCCGTCGAGGGGGCGCAGTTGAACAGCACCATGTCGGCGGTGCTGATGGCAGCGATCGCCGCCCTCACCGTCGTCGCGGTGTTCAGCACACTCGCACTGATCACGGTCGGCCGCTGTCCCGAACTGGCACTCCTGCGCCGCCTCGGCGCGAGCCGGGGACAACTGCGCCGGACGCTGCGGGTGGAGGCGGCAGCGGTGACCGCGACCGGCCTGGTGGTGGGCGCGGCCGTCGCCGCATTCCCCCTGCTGGCCTTCACCCTGACCATCGCCCACAGCCTGCCGTACCTGCCGCCGGCCGAGCTGGGTCTGATGGTGGCGGTCCCGGTGCTCACCGGCGTCGCGGGCGTACTCGCCCCGGCCCGCCGGGTGTTGCGCCGCCGCACCACCTGACCCGGAGGGCTCAGGAGCACAGGGGCCCAGGAACACAGGGGGTCAGGAACGCAGGTGCTCGGGATTGCCGGCGCTCAGGAGTTGAGGAAGGCGAGGACGGCCAGCACCCTGCGGTGCCCGGTGTCGCTCGGTGGCAGGCCCAGCTTCGCGAAGACGTTGCTGATGTGCTTGTGCACCGAGCGCTCCGTGATCACCAGTGCCTTCGCGATCGACGCGTTGTCCTGACCCTGAGCCATCAGGCCCAGGACCTCGCGCTCCCTGGGGGTGAGGCCGTCCAGCGGATGGTCGCGGCGGCGCTGCATCAGTTCAGTCACCACCTCCGGGTCCAGCGCGGTACCGCCCGCCGCCACCCGCTCCAATGCGTCGAGGAACTCGTCGACCCGGCCCACCCGGTCCTTCAGCAGATAGCCGACACCCCGGGCGCCGCCGCTGAGCAGATCGGCGGCGTAGGTCTCCTCGACGTACTGGGACAGGACCAGGACCGGCAGGTCCGGCAGCTGCTCGCGGGCGGCGAGGGCCGCCCGCAGCCCCTCGTCGCGGAAGGCGGGGGGCATCCGGACGTCCAGCACGGCGACGTCCGGACGGTGCTCCAGCAGCAGTGGCAGTACCTCCGGACCGGTGGAGGCCGTGCCCACCACCTCGTGCCCCGAGGACGAGAGGAGCAGTTGCAGCCCCTCCCGCAGCAGGACGTTGTCCTCGGCGATCACTACCCGCACGACGCTTCCCCTCGGAGACGGTCTATCTCTGAAACTGCGTGGTCACCACGCGCACGGCAGCTCCACAGCGATCACAGTAGGGCCTCCCGCCGGGCTGGTGATGCCCACGGTCCCGTCGAGCGCCGCCACCCGGCGACGCAATCCGAGCAGCCCCGAGCCGTCACCACTCGCCAGGGCCCCGCCGCGCCCCTCGTCCCGCACCGAGATGCGGAGCATCCCGGGCGACCGGCTCAGTTCCACCCGGGCCTGGTCGGAGCCGCTGTGCTTGGCGGCATTGGTCAGCGCCTCCGCCACCGCGAAGTACGCCGCCGCCTCGACCGCCGCGGGCGCGCGCGGCCCGTCCTCGACGCCGCCTGTCTCGACGTCGACGGCCAGCCCGCTGCCCGCCGCCAGCGCGCGGACGGCTCCCGCCAGTCCGCGGTCGGTCAGGATCGGCGGGTGAATGCCGCGCACGACGTGGCGCAGTTCGGTCAGGGCCGTCTCGGCCTGGTCCTGCGCCTCCTCCAGAAGCCGTCGCGCGGTCGCCGGGTCGGAGTCGTACGCCCGACGGGCCAGGCCCAGCCGCATGGAAAGCGCCACCAGGTGCGCCTGCGCCCCGTCGTGCAGGTCCCGCTCGATCCGGCGCAGTTCCGCGCCGTGGGCGGCCACCGCTCCCGCCCTGGTGACGGTCAGCTGCTCGATCCGCTCGGCCGTACCGGCGTCCGGGGAGGGCTGCAGCAGCAGATGCGACCAGGACGCCTCCAGGTCGGCGAGCCGGCCGATCACCGGCAGCAGTACCGCGTCGTTCTCGGCCGCGCCGCACCAGACGGCGTCGACCAGCAGCGCGGGCACCCACAGCACCAGCGCCGCACTCATCAGCGCCATGCCGTAGACGAGGTCAGCGGCCATCCACAACAGGTCGCGCCCCGTACCGGGATCACTGGCTGCCGTCCGCAACCGCGCTGTCACCGAGCCGGCCAGCGGCAGATATGCCTCCGGCAGCGGTTGCCCCGTCCACTTGGAGGTACGGCGGCGCTGGAAGCCGGCGACCCGGCGCAGCGTGAGTACGCCCTCGGGCAGCAGACCGGCGCCGATCACGGTCACCGACAGGACCGCGGTGACCATTAGCATGCCGAGCAGCAGATAGCAGGCCACGCTGACTCCCGCTCCGACCAGTAGCTGGACCGAAGCCCTTGCCGCTCTACGGACCGGTTCGCGCATAGGGATCAGGCTAAGCGACACTCGCGGGGGGCGGGGTCGAGGGGGGCAATGGTGTAGCGGGCTACACCATTGATCGGGGGGACTGCTCTGATGCGTGCGCCCAAGCGCACGGGCAGAGTGGATGACGTAAGGGAGGCAGCCCCCAGACGAATGCTGCCGATCACTTTTCAGCACAGGAGGCACCACCGTATGAAGGCCACGCTCTGGACTCTGCTCGTCATCGCTCTCGGCGCGGCCGTCTACTTCACGAACTTCTCCGACCTCAGCGGAGCCACCGCCATCATCAGCCGGGCGGCGTCGGGCGTGGTCGCCGTCGTCAGCGGAGTCGGCCTGTGGCTGACGCGCGGCGAGAAGGACGCCTCCTAGTGATCCGGTTCTGAGCCAGCTCAGCGCTCCGCGTGTCTGTGGATCCACTCGCTGTTCCCGAGCTACGGCAGCCTGACAAGTAGCTTTCCGTAACCACAAGAGGCCCCGAGAGCCCATAGGGCATCCCGGGGCCTCTATTCACGAGGTCACGATTGGATCATTCGCCATCGCCATCGCCATCGCCATCGCCTTCGCGCGGCGCGAGCCGCTTTCTCGCCATCCGGAAGATCGCTCTGACTACGGCGACTGTTCCGAACGCCATCGTGGCGAAGATCAAACCGTGTACCAGTCCCGAGGCACGGGTCAGTGACAGCACGATTTCGGCGGTGACAGTCCGACTCCCCAGGGGCGTCGACCGCCAGTCGCCGTCGTTGATGAAGTTGACGACGCCTCCTGCGAGGCCGTCGGCACCCTGGACCGGGCCGACCGAGCCGTCCTGCCGCCCGTCGTCGCGCTTCGGTCGATGCTGCGACCACCGGACGACCACACGGCCGGGTGCCGCAACCAACTGATCGAGCTCAAGCCGATTCCAGGCCAGGCGAATTGCCGCCGGCGGCCCACGCGGCCGCGGCGGCTGCGACACTGGGTCAAGGGGTCGCAGGTTCAAATCCTGTCGTGCCGACCTGCGTGTTCGCAGGTCGGAGGCCGTTTCCACCGAGAGGCCGTGTCTTCCCGCTCACTGCGGGACGCTCTGGCGTGGCACCGTAGGCTGATCGCGAAGCGGTGAGAATCCTCCGACCGACGTCGACGTACCGGTCGCTCACCGACGAAGGCGACGCTCAGCGGATCCACGGCAGGCGCGGCGGCCGGGGGTGTGAGGGCAGCGATCAGCAGTCCTCCGACGGCGGCAAGCGTCGTCCCCGCGAGTGTGGTCTTCAATGTGGCTCCCGATCTACGTCGTGGCATGACTCGGCCGAGTGCGGTCCGCGTCCGTTCTCATGCAACCGCCGTCACCGGCGCGGGTCGCGGGCCATTCAGCGGAAGGCGCGGCGCACACCAACTATCTGAGGATCCGCCAGGCCCACGGAAGACCGGCCGCAGACCGTCCGCGGGTGATCCCCCCTCACCACTGGCTCCGCGAAGACTCTGTGCGGGCCGCGGCTGCCCACACCTGGAACGACCGCCGTGCGGGCGGGCCTGTTCCTACCTGGCTGTGCTGTCTCGACGGCGGGCGCTGGCCGGCTCCTCGCTCCCGCCGTGATCCCCGGCGTCACAAGTGGTGGCTTTGGTCGCCTGACTGGGTCGGAGCAAGTGAGGAGCCATGGGACAGAGTCCTGAGATTTCCACAGGCAACGGTGAAATGGAGCGGCCCGTTTCAGAGTTGGTCGTAGATGGCGGCCAGGTGTCGCAGGACGTCGGTTGCGGTGGCGAGGGCGTCGTCGTCGTGGTGTGCGAGCGCGGTGTCGAGCGACTGGGTCAAGATGGCTTGCCGCTCCTGGTGGCGGCGCCGGCCGGCGTCGGTGAGGGTGACCAGGACTGATCTCTTGTCGTTCGCGGGGCGTTCGCGGGTCACGTAGCCGGCGGTGGCGAGGCCGTTGACCAGTTGGGTGGTGGCGGCGCCGGTGGTCTCGGTGGCGGCGGCGAGTTGGCCGACCGGCAGTGGGCCGGACTCGGCCAGGACGCGCAGGGCGCGGGCGTGGGTGAGGGAGAGCGCGCCGGGGGTGCGGGTGGCGCGTCCGCGCAGGCGGGCGTCGGCGGCGCTGAGGCTGTATGCGGCGCGGGCGAGTTGGTCCAGGGCCTGATCGTGGGTGGGGGTGCGCTGCGGTTCCGGCATGGGGCGTGCCTCCTGGGGGCGGTGGGCGAGTTGACAGGCAGCTTAGCCTAAGTACTTAATAGATAAGTACTTAGTTATTTCTTGAAGGAGGACGTCTGTCATGACCATCCGTTCGACCGGCCAGAGCTGGGCCCTGGACATCGCGCTCGCCCAGGGCGGCTTCGACGCCCTGCACCCGCAGGCCAAGGGCACCCTGGAGCAGCTCGGCCACGACCACACCGACTTCGACAAGGTCTTCGCGCTCGTGCAGAGCGGGGCCATGCTGCCCAAGGCCTGGGCCACCGTGGCCGGGCAGGCCGAGGAGCGCGCCGCGCACCACGAGCGCGGCGGGTTCGCGCAGACCGCCGCCGACCTCTACGTGCGCGCGGCCGTGATGTGGGGCCGCGCCCAGTACTCGATCTTCGACGCCGCCGACCCGCGCAAGCTCGCCTTCCGCGAGCACGCCAACCACTGCGTCGAACGCCTGGGCGCCCTGCGCGGCAACCGGGTCCGCCGCGTGGTGCTCGACTTCGAGGGCGGGCAGATCTTCGGTCTGCTGCACCTGCCGGCCGGCGAGGTGACCGGCGCCCCCGCCGTCATCCTCGGCCCCGGGATGGACATGATCAAGGAGGACTACATCTACGCCGCCGAGCGGTACTACACCTCACGCGGCATCGTCGCCCTGTCCATCGAGGGCCCGGGCCAGGGCGAGACCCGGGCCGGCGGGCTCACCGTCGACCTCACCAACTACGAGCGCGCCATCGGCCGCTACATCGACCACCTGGCCTCGCTGCCGGAGGTCGACCCCGCCAGGATCGGCATGTTCGGCATCTCCATGAGCGGCTACTGGGGCTCCCGCGCCGCCGCCACCGACGCCCGGCTCGCCGCGCTCGCCGCGTTCGAGGCCGTCACCGGCGACTTCGCGACCATCTTCGAGCGCGCCCAGCCCACCTTCAAGAACAACTACATGTTCATGGCCGGCTACACCGACGAGGACGCCTTCGACCGCGACCTGGTCGCCCGCATGCCGCTCGGCGACCTCGTCCGCGAGATCACCTGCCCGGTCCTGTTCGGCATCGGCGAGTTCGACGAACTCACCGAGTTGGAGCAGGCCCTGGCCAACTACGAGCTCATCCGCGCCCCCAAGGAGATGCGCGTCTACGAGAACGAGTTCCACCCGCTGGGCGGCACCGCCGCCGAGGTCTTCCGCCTCGGCGCGGAGTGGCTGGCGCGCGCCCTGAACGGCGAGTTCCGCGAGCCCGGACGCGACGTGCGCCACTACGTCCACAGCGACGGCCGCACCACGGACGGCACCGCCGACCCCACCTGGTGGCTCGGCGCCGTCCCCACCCGCATCACCGACGCCCGCCGGGCACAGAACGCCGAACGGGTTGCCCGCCCGTGATGCCTGGCGGGACGGACGTTCCCGTTTCCCTTCCCCTTCGCAAGCCTGACAAGTTCCTCACAAGTTCCTGTCAGGGTCGGACCGTGGTCGCGGCCGTACCGGTTCCGTCGGAACCCGTCTCGCACAACGCCTGACCTGGCCGAACCCCCGCTCTCCTGCGGGCGGTGTGCCGACCGCGACCGCCACAGCGCCCGGAGCGCAAACCGTCATGCCCTCGTTCGCAGGGCTCCGATATGAAGGCAGTGAGTTTCATGATCCGCATTACGTCACGCGTGCTCCGGCGACCGTCGGTCCCGGTTCTCCTCCTCGGTGCTCTCGCGCTGACCGCTTGTTCCGGCCAAGCCGCCTCCTCCACCGACCGGTCGGCCGCGACCGCGGCCCCGATCGCAGCCTCCGCCCCGGCGTCCTCCGCGCCCTCGTCCGCGGGCTTGCCCGCATCGGCCGCGGCGGAGACCGCGCAGGGCTCCTCGACAGCGCGGGCGACCTCCACGTCCGGGGCGGGCGCCTGTTCCTGGAACGCCCGCTACCCGCACACCTACACCGTCGACGAGCTCAACCGCCAGGACGGAGGAGTGCTGGCAGAGGTCACCCCGGGCCACTGGACCTGCAACGGCGGCAGCCGGTTCGTCGCGGACGCCACTGCCCGGCCGATGACGGTCACCTCCGCGGTCGCCATCGAGGCCTCCGCGCCGCTCACGGACAACTCCCACGGCTCGGCCATGACGCTCGATCAGCTGATCGCGGCCGTCAAGCGGCACCCGCACACGCCGTTCGAGATCACCACCGACTCCCAGGGTCGCGCCGTGCGCCTGTCCTCCATCTATCAGCAGTAGCCACCCCGACCTGCTGGAGCCGTCGCGTGTGCCCCGGTGAATACGCCGCGGTCTGACAAGTCCCTCACATCTGTGCACCAGGGTCGATCACATGAACAAGGCCATATGTATTCCGGCGGCCGCACTTGTCGCCTCGCTCCTGCTGACGGGGTGCGCGCGGGGCACCGACGCGACGGTGCAGCGCCCGGGCGTCGTCGCCGAGGCGGGCAGTTTCTCGTCCGCCACGGCGTCGCCGTCCGCAACCGCGTCCCACGCTGCGCCCGGGCAGCTGCCCGGTCTCGGTCGCAGGACCCGGGACGAGATCCCCGCGACGGCAGGGCAGGTCGTCCTCGTCAGCGGGCGGGGCAGGAACTCACCGGACTCCACGGTGACGTTGTACACACGCACCGCCTCCGGCTGGCAGGCCGGCCGGCACTGGCCGGCGCACAACGCGCTGGACGGCTGGACCGACCACCACTTGGCCGGTGACCTGCGCTCGCCCATCGGCGTGTACACCCTCACCGACGCGGGAGGACTGCTGGACAACCCCGGGACCAGGATGCCGTACGACCACTCGGGCGACTTCACGGTCGTCGGCACCGGCTTCGAGGGCGAGCCCCTGGCCGGCTCCTTCGACTACGTGATCGCCATCGACTACAACCGTGTCCCCGGCACCTCACCGCTTGACGGTGCACGCCCGCTTGGATCCAGCCGGGGCGGGGGCATCTGGATCCACGTCGACCACGGCGGCCCCACCCACGGCTGCGTCGGCCTGGCGGAGTCCGCCATCAAGACACTCCTGATGAGCCTGGATCCGGCCCGGCACCCGGTGGTCGTGATGGGAGACGCGGCGTCCCTGGCCCAGTGAACCGCGGTGCGTCACGCCGGGAGCCGGCACGCGGACGTGAGGCTGTGTATCGACGTGAGGAAGGTGTCAGCATGTGGGAAGCGTCTCCCGGCCCCCGCTCCGTTCCTGTTCCGCGTTCCGGCGCGGCTAGCATCGGCCCGGTGTGTGCGCACGTGTTGGTCGCAGAGGACGACGAGAAGCAGGCCGAACTGATCCGCCGCTCACTACTGAGCGAGGGTCACACCCCGACCGTGGTCCACGACGGCCGGGCCGCCCTGGACGCCGTCCGGCGGCAGCGGCCCGACCTGGTCGTCCTGGACCTGATGCTGCCGGTGATCGACGGCTTCGCCGTCTGCCGGATGCTGCGCCGCGACGACGACGTCCCCGTCCTGATGCTCACCGCCCGCACCGCCGAGGACGACGTGCTGGCCGGCCTGGAGCTCGGTGCGGACGACTACATGACCAAGCCGTACAGCCCGCGCGAGCTGATGGCCCGCATCCGCACGGTCCTGCGCCGCACCGACCGCCAGAGCTCCGGCGGGCAGCGGGTCGTCCGGGCCGCGGGCATCAGCGTCGACCCGGTACGACGCGAGATCCTCTGCGAGGGCTCGCCCGTGAAGTGCACGCCCGGCGAGTACGAGATCCTGCTCGCGATGGTCGCCGAGCCCGAACGGGTCTTCTCCAGGCGGCAACTGCTGGAGTGCACGCGCGGCATCGACCGCGCCGCCACGGAACGCGCCATCGACGTGCACATCATGAACCTGCGCAAGAAGATCGAACCCGACCCGCGTCGCCCCGTGCGACTGCTCACCGTGTTCGGCGCCGGATACAAGCTGAGCGGACCCCGTGGGTGAGCCGCGGCATACCCCTGCGTAAGCGCCTCCTCGTCCGGCTGGTGGCCACCTCCGTGCTGATCGCGATGCTGTCGGTGGCGGCGACGGCGTGGCTGGCCGTGCAGACCACCACCCACGCCCTCCAAGCGGAACAGGGTCAGGCGCTCGCCGACGACGCCGAGATCCTGCGGGACCTGAGCGGCTACGCGGCCACCCATCCGAACTGGTCCGGGGTCACCGGCGCCGTCCGCGACCTCTCCGTCCGCCTGCGCCGACGCGTCGCGCTGACGACGCCCGACGGCGGGCTGATCGCCGACTCCGCGCGGCGCGGCACCTCACTGCCCGCCCAGGCCGTCGCCACCGTGGATCCTCTGCGCACCGACACCTACTCCGAACCGGGGGCGCAGCTCAGCGCCGTGGACCCGCGGGCCGTTGGACCGTACCGGCTGACGCCCGCGGAGCGGGCCCACCTGCACACGCTGGTGGTGGCGCGGCAGCGGTGCTTCCAGGCCGACAACATCCACACCAGCGTCGTCCTGACGCCGAGCGGCCGACCGTTCCTGGTCCAGCCGGGCGGCACGCCACCCGATCCCTTCCTGGCTCCGGACGAATGCTCCGATGCGGATCTCGGCACTCCGACGACCACGGAAAGGAAGGCGCTGGACGAACTGGAAACACTGGCCCGGTCCTGCCTCGCCCGCCGGCACCTGGCACCCTCGCTGTTGCTCCTCTCGTTGCGCTTCGTCCCCACGTCCATCCAGCCGGTCCAGGCGCCAGCGCAGTACACCCCACCCGGGCCCGCCACGGCGGAGAGGCAAGCGGCGACCGACTGCGTGAGCGAGGCGCGCCGCGATCAGCTCACGCCGTTCGTCGCCCCCGCGGCGGAGCTGTTCCTCGGCAACGGCAGCAGCACGTCGTCGAGTTTCGACATGTCGTCCACGAACAAGGTCAAGGTCGCCGCGGTCACGGCGCTCGTCTTCGCGCTCACCGTGGCCGTCACGGCGATGGTCGCCACCCGCCTCGTACGGCCCCTGCGGGCCCTCACCCACGCGGCGCAGCAGCCACCGGACCGGCATGTCCGGGTGCCCGTCACGACGCGTGACGAGACTGGAATCCTGGCCGAGGCGTTCAACGCGCTCGCCGAAGGCCGCGAACGCCTGGAAGCGCAGCGCAAGCAGATGGTCAGCGACATCGCCCACGAACTGCGTACCCCGCTGACCAACATCCGCGGCTGGCTGGAAGTGACCCGCGACGGCCTCGTCGACCCCGACCCCGAGCTGCTGGCCTCGCTGCACGAAGAGGCCCTGGTTCTCCAACGCGTCATCGAAGATCTCCAGGACCTGGCGGCCGCCGACGCGGGCACCCTGCGATTGCACTGCGAACCGGTCCGCGTCGACGAACTGCTCGCCCAGGTCGCCTCGGTCCACCGCATCGCTGCCGGCGCCGCCGGCGTGCGCCTGGTGACCACATCGGACCGGTGCCCGCGGCTGGACGCCGACCCGGTCCGCATGCGGCAGGCGCTGGGGAACCTCGTCTCCAACGCGATCCGCCACACTTCGGCCGGCGGCACGATCACGCTCTCCGGCGACGTCGACGGCGACCACGTCGTCCTCAAGGTGGCCGACACGGGCAGCGGCATCGATCCTCGCGACCTGCCGCACGTCTTCGACCGGTTCTGGCGCGCTGAGAAGTCACGCAGCAGGCGCACCGGTGGCAGTGGCCTCGGCCTGTCCATCGTCCGCCAGCTCACTGCGGCCCACGGTGGCACGGTCTCGGCGACCTCCGAGCCGGGCACCGGCTCGGTGTTCACCCTGCGGATGCCGACGACGCAGCAGGGCTCGGGCCGGGATTCAAGTTGATGACGTCCGACGGGGGTGCAGATGTCAGCGTTGTCTGCACCCGAACCTGCGCTCGTTCGAGCTCGCGGGGGAGGGAGGCCCTGAGTGCGCACCTCGCCGCCGGTCCCCAGAACGCAACTGATCCGCGTTCGACTAGCCGGTAGGCGACCTGGGGGCGGCCACGGCGCGCGTGCTCGTGGACGTCGCTCACGGCGTCGCCCGCCACCACCGCCCGAAGCGCGCAGGGTCCGGAATCACCCGAACGGACAGCCGGGCACGTCCGAAGAATTCGACAGGGGCTGTGCACGATCTGACTGTGCGCCTGCCGAGAATGTCGTCCGCCCAGGTCAGAGGCTGCTTGAGGTTACGGCAAGGTGATCACTTTTGTTGCTGCGCTTCGCCTACCTTGCCGTCTCCCACGCCTTCGCCGCCCTGCGACTGCTGCCGATGAGCGACCGCGAGAAGGACGCGGAGATCCTCGTTCTGCGTCACCGGATCGCCGTCCTTGAACGACAGCTCGGCGGGGACAAGGTGACGTTCTCTCCGGAGGATCGCGCGTTCCTCGCCGCTCTGCTGGTGCCGCTGCAACGGGAGTTTCTGCGTCGGCTGCGGTTGCTCGTCCGCCCGGACACGGTGCTGCGGTGGCATCGTGATCTCATGCGGCGGCGCCACGCGCGTACCTGTCGGCCAAAGCGCCCCGGGCGCCCGCCCACAGTCCGCTCGATCCGGCTCCTGATCCTGTGCCTGGTGCGCGAGAACCCGTCGTGGGGCTACCGCAGGGTCCACGGCGAACTGGCCACGCTCGGCATCAAGATCGCCGCGTCGACGGTGTGGGAGGTCCTCAAGGCCGAGGGCATCGACCCTGCGCCGGACCGGAGCGCCACCACGTGGGCGGACTTCCTTCGTGCTCAGGCCGATGCGTTGCTGGCCTGCGACTTCATCGAGACGGTCACCCTGACCGGCCAACGCCAGTACATCCTGGCCGTCATCGAGCACGCCACCCGTCGCGTCCGGATTCTCGGGACCACCGCGCACCCCACCGCGAGCTGGGTCACGCAAGCGGCACGGAACCTGGTCATGGACCTGGAGGACGCCGGAGCCACCGTCAGGTATCCGATCCGGGACCGGGACGCGAAGTTCCCGGCGCTCTTCGACCAGATCCTGGCTCCCGCCGGCATCCAGGTCGTGCTCACCGGCGTCCGAGTGCCGCGCATGAACTCCGTCATGGAGCGATGGGTGCAGACCTGTCGTCACGAACTCCTGGACCGGACCCTTATCTGGAACGAAAGCCACCTGCGCCGGGCGCTACGCGAGTTCGAGCAGCATCACAACGCCCACCGGCCCCACCAAGGGATGAACCAGGCGGCCCCACTACGCGCCGTGTCTGAACCGCTCGAACCGGGGCAGATCGCCCGCCTGGACATACGCCGGAGAGACCGACTCGGCGGCGTCATCCACGAGTACCGACATGCCGCCTGAACCGCGCGGATGAGGTTGTCGGCAGGCGCAGTGTCGCGGTCGGCGACCGGTCACCCGGGCTCTTGCGACCTGCGCAAGGTCGTGAACGCGCTGCTGTACCAGTACCGGACGGGCTGTCAGTGACGTCTCCTGCCGCATGACTTCCCGGCCTGGTCGGCGGTGTTCTACTACTTCACCCTGTGGCGCCAGGACGGTCTTGACCAGCGGATCCAGGAGATCCTGCGCTGCCAGGTGCGAGAGCGCACCAGACGATTAGAGGACCCGTCCCTGGCCATCATCGACACCCAGTCGGTCCGCGTGGCGGCCGGTGTGCCGAAGGAGACGACGGGACTGGACGTGAACAAGAAGACGCCCGGCAGGAAGCGGGGACTGGCCGTCGACGTGCTCGGTCTGGCCATCGGCGTGGTGGTCCTGGCCGCGAGCGCGCACGACAACGAGGCCGGCATCGCCCTGCTGGACCAGGCGGCCGAACGGTGCGGGATGCGCCTGGAGAAGGTCCTGGTCGACCAGGGCTTCAAGGACGCCGTGATCATCCACGGCGCGGTGAACGACATCACCGTCGAGGTGGTCCGCCGCAACCGCGACGACCAGGGCAAGGGCTTCGTCCCGCAACCGATGCGGTGGGTGGTCGAGCAGGTCAACGGCACCCTCATGCTCCCCAGGTGCCTCGCCCGCGACTACGACCACCGGCCCGACAACGCCGCCTCCCGCGTCTACTGGGCCTCCACCGCCGGCATGCTCCGCCGCCTCACCAGCCCCAGTCCCGCCTGGCGCGACGAGGTGGAGCTGGCCGCGTGAACGTCACCGAACTCCTGCGGCTGCTGCAGGCCGAACACGACGAGACCGCCGCACGCGCCGACAGCCTGCGCGAGCAGATCGACCGGCTGACCACCGGGCTCGTCGAGACGGAGGCCCGCCTGGACGAGCTCACCGCGACCCGCAAGGTCATCGACGGCCTCACCCCGCCCGACCACGAACCTGCCCCCGCGGAGGACACCACGGTCTACCAACGCATCGTGACCGCCTTCAACGAGCATCCCGGGCAGGTCTTCCGGGTGCGCGACCTACACGAACTCCTCGAGCTGCCCACCGACGAGCCCTCGATCAACGTCACCCGCTCCCGCCTGGGACGACTCGTCCGTCAGGGACTACTCGACTAACCCGGACGCGGCCAATACCAGAAACGGACTTAACGTCCTCTCAGCGCAGCACGGCTTGACTCTCCGTCACAACTGGAATCGGTGGTCGTGCTGGGATCATGCCCCCCGGCCGGGGGGCGGGCCCTGGCCTTCTGGCGGATGAGGCTCCTGCTACTAGCGAGTAAAGTACTGAGGTGCCCGCGCCGGGCGCGGGCACCTCAGACGCTCCGTTGGGCGGGGGAGCGGCAAGCGGGAAGACCGAGCGCGTCATGGGGCGAAGAGCTTAGGGGCCAGGGCAGTAGCGACGCAGGGCAGTAGCGACGGCTGGGCGTTGCGAGTGGGCGGTGCGATTCACAACGATGCGACCCGACTCGTGCCCGGGTAGGCACTGGTTTTGGGTCGGATCCAGGGCTTTGTTGGACCAAAGAGGGCTGGAAGAAGTGAAGGAAGACGATTTTCGCGCGACCCGTCCAGACGCACCGTCCGGGCGCGATGCGGACCTAGGCCAGCCGCTCGCTGATCAAGGCGGTAGCGACGCTTCCGACATGCTGTCGATGCCTGCTTCGCTGTATGCGCAGGTGGTCGCTCGTGGCGCTTTCGCGGACGGCGATTCCGATCTTGCGCGGTACACGCGGACGTTCGAACGGTTCCTGATGCAGTCCGGGGAAGACCACCCCTACACCCTGGACGCCTGCGAGGACCTCGCGATCGCCTACAGCGACGCGGGGGACATATCGACGGCCATCGCGCTGCTCCAGCGGACCCTCAGCGGCTGGCTGCGGATCTTCGGCGAGGACTACCCCAAAACCCTGTCCTCCCGCAGCAATCTCGCGATCGCCTACACGAAGGCCGGGGATTTGGGGCGGGCGATCCCGCTGTTCCAGCACACCCTCGACGGCCGGTTGCGGGTGCTGGGCGAGGACCACCCCGACACCGTGGCCACCGCTGGCGTCTTGGCCCAAAGCTACTACGCGGTGGGGGACCTGCGGCGGGCGATCCCGCTGTTCCAGCACACCCTCGATAGCCGGTTGCGGGTGCTGGGCGAGGACCACCCCGACACTCTGACCTCTGGCAGCATCCTTGCCGAAAGCTACCAGGCCGCCGGGGACCTGGAGCGGGCGATCGCGCTGTTCCATAGGGCCTTCGACGAGTTGCTGCGGGTGCTTGGCGGGGACCACCCCGACACTCTGACCGCCCGAAACAATCTTGCGGAGAGCTACCTGGCCGTGGGGGACCTGGAGCGGGCGATCCCGCTGTTCCAGCAGACCCTCGACGACAGGGTCCGGGTACTCGGCGAGGACCACCCCTACACGCTCATGTCCCACAGTCTTCTTGCCGAAAGCTACCTGGCCGCAGGGAACCCGGGGCAGGCGATCCCGCTGTATGAGAGGGCCCTCGACGGGCGGCTGCGGGTGCTCGGCGAGGACCACCCTCGCACGCTGATCTCCCTCAAGAACCTCGCCAGCGCTTACGTGTCGGCGGGGGACCCGCGGCAGGCGATCCCGCTGTTCCAGCGAGCTCTCGACGGGCGGCTGCGCGTGCTGGGCGAGGACCACCCTGACACCCGGACCTCCCGCGACGACCTCGCCGTCGCCTACGTGTCGGCGGGAGACCCGGAGCAGGCGATCCCGCTGTTCCAGCAGATCTTCAGCGACACCTGCCGCGTGCTCGGCGAGGACGACCCCGACACCCTGATCTCTCGCTGCAACCTGGCCGTCGTCTACTACGCCGCGGGGCACTCGGAGCAGGCGATTCCGCTGTTCCAGCAGGTCCTCGACGACAGGATCCGGGTGCTCGGCGAGCACCACCCCGATACCCTCGCCTCCCGCGATGACCTTGCGAGAGCATACGAGTCGGCGGGGGACCTGGAGCAGGCGATCGCGCTGTATCAGCGGGCCCTCGACGAGCGGCTGCGGCTGCTCGGCGAGGACCACCCCGATACCCTGGCCAGCCGCGACAACCTCGCCTGCGCGTATGAGTCGGCGGGAGACTAGGACGGGCAATCCCGCTGTTCCGGCGGACCATGCCGCGGTAGCGCGGTCGGCGACGGCGCGTTCGACGGGTGGTCGCCAGCGGCGGTAGTCGGCCTTGTCGGACCTTGGCGGCCGGCCCCCGTGGGAGCCACGCCTCTTGCGGTTGGCGATCTGGTCCCGCTTCTCCGGGATCGTGCAGCCGATACGTGTGGGGCTCGTAAAGTCATCGCTGCAGGTGGGGCCCGCGTGAGAGGCGTTCGCCGGCGCCCTGGGATGCTGCGCGGGTGATCATCTCGATGGTGTACCGGATCACCCGTGCGTTGCTGTCCGTGCCGGGCGTCTTGCTGCGCCGCGACACGGCCAAGGACGCCGAACTGCTGGTGCTGCGGCATGAGAATGCGGTGCTGCGTCGGCAACTTGGGGGTCGGGTCCGTTATGAGCCCGCGGACCGGTTCTGGTTGGCCGCGCTGTCGTCGCTGATACCGCGCTGCGACTGGCGCCGTGTCTTCCCGGTCACCCCGGGGACGTTGCTGGCGTGGCATCGCAGGCTGATCGCGAAGCGGTGGGACTACTCCCACCGACGTCGACGTACCGGGCGCCCTCCGGCGGCGGCGCTCAAGAAGCTGGTACTGCGACTCGCGCGGGAGAACCCGCGGTGGGGCCATCGGCGGATCCAGGGTGAGCTGGCCCGGTTGGGGCATTCGATCGCGCCCTCCACGGTCTGGCAGATCCTGCACGCGGCCGGCGTCGACCCGGCCCCGCGTCGCACCGGCCCGGGCTGGCGCGAGTTCCTCACCGCCCAGGCCGAGGGGATCGTCGCGGCGGACTTCTTCCACATCGACACCATCACAGGCAGGCGTCTGTACGCCCTGGCGTTCCTGAAACACGGCACCCGCAAGCTCCACATCACCGGTGTGACCGCGCACCCCACCGCGCAGTGGGCGGTCCAGCAGGCCCGCGACCTCACCGCCGACCTCGGCAGCCGCGTCGAGTCGCTCCGCTTCGTGCTGCGCGATCGCGACAGCAAGTACACCGATGCCTTCGACGCCGTCTTCGAGGCCGAAGGCATGGACGTGCTGCTCAGCGCACCCCGGGCGCCGCGGATGAACGCGCACTGCGAGCGCGTCATCGGCACGATCCGCCGCGAGGCGCTCGACCACGTTCTGGTCATGAACGAGGCCCACGCCCGACGCGTCCTCGCCGAGTACCAGGAGTACTACAACGCCCAACGACCGCACCAATCACGAGACCAACGGCCACCCGAAGCCCCGCAGCAGCCCCTCGTCCTGTCCGCGGGTGCGCCGGGCAAGCTCCTGCGCACCCGTGTCCTCGGCGGAGTCATCAACCAGTACCAGTACGTGGCTTGAGCTGCGGCGATGACTTTTCGAGCCCCACAGGCACTGGTTGTGGACAGGCAAAGGAGGCGGCGCTCCTCCTCGAAGCCCGGCTGCCGGCTCATGGAGTCGCCGTCGCTGTCGGTGCGGCCGACAGAGGGTGGGGTGGAGCCGAACTGCCTGCTTCCTCCCCCGCGAAGCGGAGATTGGCGTCTTCGCTACCGATCAACAGGAAACGCGTCAAGCGCGCCCCGCACTCCGCGGTATCGGCCGCGGTGCGCGGGGGCGGTAGCCGTGCGGCGGAGTGCACAAGAGGCAGGTGCACGTCGAATGCGGCCTCGACCAGCACCGCGAACGTTGCCGCCGAGCGCAGGCAGGAGATGTACGCCAGGGCGGCTGCCGCCGCGGCGGCGAGTGGTGCCCACCAAGCCCATGGCGTCCACACAACGAACAGCACGCTCCACATCCAAGCCCTGACCGCCCGGTCCAACGCCGAACGCGCGGCCGTGATGTCGCTGCGCACGTCGGCGGGCAGGACGAACCACAGATGAGGCCAGCAGAAGACTGCGTCAACGCCGTGCTTTCGCACTGGACGCCGTTCGGCCGAGCGCAGGATGTTACCCAGGCGCGTGGGCAGCACGAATTCGCGGGCCGCCGGCGTGCTCCGCAGGACCCGTGTCGCCTTGGCCAGCGCGGCGTCCTCCGCTGCGGTGCGCGGAGGCGCACCGGCGTACTCAGGTTTCAGCACAAGACGCTGGTACGTGCCCATCGCCTCTACCCGCGCGTCGGCTCGCCGATCGCTCCACTGCGGGCCCGGTCTGTGGCCTTGCCAGCCGTAACCCTCCAGAACACGCAGCGCCGGCAGCGTCAGCACTTCTGCGGCGAACGCCGAAAGGCCAATGAGGCAGAGAAAGCCTGCCAGGAGGAGCCCAGCGACCAGAGGTGTCAGCTTCGCGTAGGGCCGAGTGACCGTGGTGAGACCCTGGACCCAGCCCTGGTGGTGGATCACGCCGTTGTGCCGAGCATACCAGAGCACTGTCAGTCCGGCCAGCCAAAAGAAGGCCGCAGAAGTGAACAGACGGCCCGCCCAGTGCGTGAGTGCACCTTCTCCTACACCGTTCCACAGGGTGCTGATCACGGCTCAACCGCCTTGTCGTACACGCGGCACCGGCACCATGTGATCTTCGCACGCCTGTACGGGGTCTTCCAGCGTCGGGCGGACCCAACGGCTCCCGCAGTCCGAGCAGACGAAAATCTCCCCGGTAAGCCCAGCGGAAGGGCCGGGCAGGTCCTGATAATCGCGAAGCGCCGGCTCGGCCGCCCCGGCCGAACGCAGACGGGCTTGCATCCACACGCGTGTGGCGCGGTGATGCCGAAGCACGGCGCCAATGCGGCGCGCGCTCTCAGCGGTCACCTCCAGGTCGAGTGCCTCGCGCAACCCGGCGCTGACCGTTGCTGCGGTCTCCTCATCGAGGAGACGCGGCAACTCAGCCAGGATCTCCCTGGCCGCAGCCCGTACTTCCGACTCATCTTGCATGACGCCCCCTCCAGTCGCTGTGCTGCCGCACGATTCACACCCCGACGAAGACCATCCCTGCCCACGAGTCGATGTGCGCGTGCGAGCGCTCGTCCGGGTCCTCCCAAGCGACCCTCGCATACAGGGCGTCTGCAGCCTCCGCAGCCAGCCATCCGTCCACGGTGCTCGCCGCCTCGTAGATCGCAGCCTTCTCCCCGTTGGTGGTGTCGCGAAGCCACCGCTGGGCAGCACGCAGCGCGTCCGCAGGTTCGGAGTACTCACGACGCCAGACCCGGTGGAACTCGGCAAGTACCATGGCCGCCGAGCCGTCCTCCAGGGCCCATAGGCCGGCCACTACGCCGGCGGCGCCCGCCTGCAGCAGCCCTGTCGGCAGAGCGATCACCTCGTCGGGCATCCGCTCACCGAACACCCCGGAGTCGCAAGCCGACAAGATCGCCAGCCGCAACCGCATCGGGATCTCCAAGACGCGCGCGAGTGTCAGACGCTTGTCATTGGCCAGGATGAGCCCACTGGACACGGGCCGATGGACATTCGAGTGGCAATGGCCCGCGAAGTGCAAGACGTCGACGTGCGGCAGCAGCCGTTCCAGTTCGTCAACGGTCGCGTCTTCGCCGCACCGGACCAGCGGGTCGGTACTGGCGCCAACCGCAGCGGACACTTCACACGAAGCCAAGGGCAGCGCGACCGCGCTGACCGGGGCCGGCTCGACCACGGCGAGCAGTCTGTGTCCGGGCGTCGCGTCCCGTACCTGCTGGGCGGCGAGCAGCGCATGGGCACTCGGTGCATAGGAGATGGTCATGTCATCCAGCAGGTAGCGGCGCCGATCGCTTCCCGCGACCGGCGCCCATGCAGCATGGAGCGGAACCAACCCGAGCGGTCCGCATGGTATGAGGACGGCCCGCGCTGGTCCGACCACCGCGCGGATGGGCTCGACGACCACCTCCCACAGTCGGCGGCACACCCGGTCCAGGCTTTCCCGCCACTGCGCGAGCCCGACGGTCCTGTTCCGCTGCCACTCGGTCTTCGCGTTGGCGTAGTCCGCCACCAGCACACTGACCTCCTCCTCTGTCAGCAGCGGCAGGTCAACAGGGAGAACCACGGGACCATGCACCAACAAGGCGGTCCCGCCCCGAAGTGAGGCCGCGATGTAGATGAGGGGGACGTTCGCGGAAGCGGTCACCGCCGTGGCGAAGCCGGAAGCCCCTAGGAAGCCTTCGTGGCCAAGTAGCCCCTGGATGTCCGCGATCGCCTCGTCCAATTCCTCCTTGGCGACACGGCGACGGTCTGCCTGCTCGCGCCCGAGATCTATCGTCGCGAGCAAATCCGGGTCTGCCGAAACAGGTTGATCGTCCATCACGCACCTGCCTGACTGACGGGAACGCAAAACGACTACAGCCCTTTAGCTGCGGAGAGCCTAACAAGTTGCGACGGCTGTGGGCAGCGTTGTGCAGAATCAGCCCGAAGCCAGCGGGCCGGTCTCGAGTGGATCGCTTCGGTGGGTCGGGACTCGCGCAGGCCCGAGGATTAGAACCGAGCCCCCAGAGCAACTCTCCCGAAGCGTGCCTCCGGCACCATGCTCTCTCAGTGCCGCCAATTGAGAGTGGAGTTGGGCGCGCAGCGCGGGGCCAGATGTCCCAACTCGAGATCGAATACTGCCGGCCGCCGGTGTCTGACTCTCTCGGGTACCGGCCCGTGCGTCAGCTCCCAGTGACCGCTCAAGGCCTGGGCTCGATTCTGTCGGTGATCTTGATCGGTGGAGTCAGCTGCCCAGGGTGCGCCAGGACTTCGATCGGAGGATCGCCAGGTGGTCCAGGAGGGTCTGGAAGGCGGTTGGTTGTCTCGGCGAGCAGGCTACCTCGGCCCTTGATCGGCTGCCGAGCCGTTCTGCGCCGGGAGGGGACAGGGTCCGCGCTGGTCGAGACCCCACCAGGCTTTGGCCGACAGGACTACTCCCCGTCGGTGGCGTAGGGATGCACTGACCGGCTCTGATTGAACGGGGTGAACCAGTCCTTGACGGCCATGGGGGCGATGCCTAGGTGTGCGGCGGTCGGGTCTTGGTCGATGCCGTCCATGGCGGGGCCGTACAGCCATTCGTGGTCGAGGTCCTCGTACACGTTCTCCCGGAGTGAGCCGAGGGCTTCGGCGGTGCCCGGGGTGAGGAGGCCGTAGAGGTCGAGGGTGGCCTCGGTGGTCTCAAGCCAGAGCCGGAGCAGGAGTTCCTCGGCCACGCAGCTCAGCTGTCCGAAGCCGGGCCCGCTCATTCGTCCGGTGAGGGAGGCTGCGGTGACCAGCAGTTTGCGGGCGAAGAGCGGCGTGTAGAGGTGCATGAACTGTCCGGGCAGTCCTTCGAGTTGCATGAGTCCGCCGTCGCACTGGGCGGCGCTGGGGCTGTCGCCGAGAGTGTCGAGGTCCTGGAAGATTTCGTCGATCAGGATGTCGATGGAGAAGTACATCGCGCCGGCGGCCAGGGCGACGTCCTCGGCGGATACGTTGAAGTCCTCATCCACCTCCTTGCCGTCCTCCAGGTCCTCGGCGGTCAGATGACCGAGCGTCGAGGCGGAGACGCCGGCCAGCAGGGGCGCGAGAGCGCGCAGCTTCGCGCGCATCTCCTCCCTCTCCTGGCCGCCCCTGCCGGGCGTGTTCTCTTCCAGGGAGCGGGCCGTGGGGTGGGCGACCGCCCGTGTGGACGGGTCGGCGGCTGGTGCCTCGGGGCCGTCGGCCGCGGCGAGGCTCTCGGCGGCGGAGTCGAGGTGCAGCTCCACCTCGCACTTGTCGATCGTCCATGCGGCGAGCAGCTCGGTGCGTTCGAGGACCTCGCCGACGACGGACTCGACGGCGCCCTCGGCGTCCTCCAGCGACGGGGCCTCGACGAAGACCTTCAATAGTGCGCCGCCCGGGTGGACGCCGACGAGGTGGTCGATGATTTCGACGACCTCCCCGTCCTCGCCCTCGATGGCCTCGATGGCGTCCAAGCCCTCGCGCAGCAGGTGCGCGGCGCCCGCGCGCTGCAGCTCGTCCAGATCGGGTGCGCCCTCGGGCTGGCTGGTGTCCACGGTGACCGCATACGTCATGCCCCCAGCCTGCCCCACGACGCCGACGGCATGCCGGGATTCCCGAGCAGAAGGACCGGCGCACTTGGCAGAGAGTAAAGGGATCCGCGCGGGTCAGGCGGGCCTTGTGGGGGAGCGTGGTCGGGTTGTGGTCGTAGGCGGCTTGCACCGATGGGGGAGCCGCGCAGACTCGGACATGCAGGTGCAACTCCATGCCGTCATTGAAGGTGATCGCCATGCGCGCCCACGAGAGCATGGGCCGCGTGTACCGGCGCTGCGGCTGCCGCGACGCACAGCACCACCAGCCCGGAAGCAACTGCCCCACCCTGGCCATCGATCCCACTCACGGGACCTGGACCTTCGCTGTCGACCTCCCCGCGCTCGAGCCCGGCGGCCACAACCGCACCGTCCGCCGCGGCGGCTTCCCCAGCGAGGACGAGGCCCGCACCGCACTGCACCGCTACCTCGCCGGCCGCCGCATCGGCATCAACGCCGACCCCAACCAGACCGTCGCCGACTACCTCACCCAGTGGCTCGCCGGGAAGCGCCTCACGCTCAAGCCCACGACCTGGGTCCGCTACCGGGACTACACCGTCGACGACCTGACCCCCGCCCTCGGCGCCGTCCGTCTGGACGACCTGGCTTACGAGCACATCCAGCACTTCGTACAGACCCAGCTCGCCGCCGGGCGCGGACGACCCACGGTCTGGCACATCCTCGCCACGCTCTCCAGCGCGCTCGGCGAAGCGGTTCGCACGCACCGGCTGCCGGCGAACGTCGCGCGCCCCACCGTCATCCCCAGGCCCGCTGCGGCCGAGCGCACCATCTGGCCCCCCGCCCAGGCCGTGAAATTCCTGCGCTACTGCCGCATCCACGACGTCGACTTCGCCGACCTGATCGAGCTGATCATCGGGACCGGCCTGCGCAAGGGCGAAGCCCTCGCCCTCCACTGGGACGACATCCACCTCGCCCGGCGCCTGCTCTACGTGCGCTGGACCCTCTCGGCGATCGACAACAACAAGCTCATTCTGACTGCCCCGAAGACCAGCCAGAGCCGCGACTGGGTCGCCCTGTCACCCCAAGTCCGCAACATGCTGACCCGCCGCAAGGACGCGGAAGCCGACGGGGGAGTGCGCGGCGGGTTCGTGTTCCACCGCGACGACGGGGGCCCGCTGCACCCCGAGTACGTCCTCAACCACTTCCACGACCTCGCCCGCAAGGCCGGCGTGCCCAAGTGCAGCGTCCACGACCTGCGCCACCTCGCCGTTACCACCGCGCTCGCCGAGGGCGTCGACCTGGAGATCGTCTCCAAGACCGCCCGCCACTCCACCCTCTCCGTGACGGCGAACATCTACGCCCACCTCACCCGCCGCGCCGCCCACCAGGCCGTCGACGCCATCGACAAGGCCCTCGCCCGCGAAGAGGCGCGTCACGACCACGCTACGTCCACCAGCCCACCGAAGCCCCGCCGCAGAATAAGCAGAAGCGGTTATGGAAAGGCAGTCTGACCAGGCCTCAGGGCCTGCAGTGCGTCGGCGGGCGGATTTACGACCACCCAACGACCACAAACGGAAAAGGCCGCCTCCACCTCTCGGTGGAAACGGCCTCCGACCTGCGAAAACGCGGTCGGGACGACAGGATTTGAACCTGCGACCCCTTGACCCCCAGGTTCATTCCGTGGCAGGCCGGTGCGATTCGCCGAGCGCTCCCAAAGGAGTGGATGTAGTTCCCACCCGGTCAGTTCAAGCTGCTTGGTGCCGGTTGCCCGGTGAAGGGCGTTCCGAGGTCATAGGGGGTCGTTTGGAAGGTGGGAAGGCCTGCGTTCAGAGGGGTGCCGAAGTACTCGAGGAGATGTCCCTGGCTGTTGAGGGCGTAGAGATCGGGGTTGCCGTCCGGTCCGCTGGTTGGGCTATTGACGTCGCCGGGGGAGGCGACGAGTGGGTAGTTGGCGACGGGGAGGTTGAGGATGGGCATGGGGTAGGCGGTGGCGGTGGGTGCCTGCAGGAGGGGAGGGAGGCCGTTGGTGAGGGGCAGGGTGAAGGAGTAGATGTTTCCGTTGTTGCGGTCGCGCGCCCAGAGGGCCGGGGCGCCGCTGCCGGGGGCGCTGGTGCCGCCGATGGTGTTGGGGACGATGAGGTCGAAGTGGGACCAGTCGCCGATTCCGAGTAGGACCGGCATGGAAAGACCGGAGCTGCTGAGCTGGTACATCCACAGGTCGTTGTTTTCGACGGTGATCAGGTCTTCGGCTCCGCTTCCGCGGCCGTAGATATCATTGGTGATCACCATTTGGGTGACCTTGCTCCAGTCGGTGCCGTATGTGACGTCGGCACAGCGGCTGGCGTCAGTGGCGGCGTTGCAGGAAGGGCGGGTCTGGCTGGTTGCGCCCCAGCTCAGGGCCCGATTGCCGCTGAAACCGGCCTTCGTGCTGTAGCCGCCGTCCCGGTCGTTCTCGAGCGCTGTCAGGGTGTGCGTGTTGGTGTTGAGGACAAGCAGGTCGTCCACGGAGCCGCCGGTGAGGCTGCCGCGGTGAGCGACGAGGTAGTTGCTCCAGTTGTCACTGCTGCCGCCTGGGGCCTTGGCGTTGAGCGAGACGGAACTGGCCGTCTCGCTCGCACCGCTGCCACTGCCGGCGACCATGTACAGACCTGTGCTGTTGGCGCTGGTGCTCACGGCGAGGAGGTCGGGGACCTGGTCGTTGGTGATGTCGCCGGGCACGATCTGTTGGTTGGGATTCCAGGGGGCGGCGAAGATGTAGTCCAGAGCGGCTGAGGCGTTGCCAGCTTTGTCGACGGCGATCACGTAGAGGTTGTGGACGCCCCAACTCGGCACTGTGGCGCTGATGGTGGTGCTGGCGGTGGGTTCCCCCCCGGAGTCGGTGCCGGTGCTGCTGGCGGGGAGGATGGCGCAGGTGCCGTTGTTGATGCAGGTGCTGGTGGCGGTCACGCTGCTGACGCTGGGCTGGGTGTCGAACTGCCAGATGAAGTGGTCGATGCCGCTGGCTTTGCAGGCGTTGCCGCTGCCGCCGTTGAGGGTGCAGGTAGGGGAGGGGAGTCGGTCGGCGGCGGAGATGGTGAACTGGATCTGCTGACCCGCGTACTTGACCGGATTGGGCGTTCCCTGGCCGACCGGGGGGAAACCGGGGTCGATCGCGGTAACAGAGGGTGTGGTGGGAGGGGTTGCGTCGACGGTGAAGAAGCAGGACTTGGGCGGCGATGACAGCGGGAACAGGCCGTCGGCCGTGGTGTTGTCGGTTTGGGCGACGGCGTCCCACTGGTAGGTGTGTCCGTCTTGGACGGTGAAGCCGATGCTGGTCGCTCCGAGATCCTTGCCGCCGTTGGCGACGACGGAGGCGGACTGGGGCTCGCTTGCGAGGTTTGATCCGTCGCTCGGGCCCGCCTCAGACGTGTCCGGGAAGGCCCACCACTCGGTGTTCGGTGCTGACGTGTTGCGGTCCCAGACGTAGAAATTGGCGTGCCCGGCTTCGCCGCTGACGTAGGTGCTAATGTCCGCGTCGAGCTTGATGTTGCTGGCGCCGTTGGTGGCTGAAGTGGCACCGATCCAGCCTGGGTTGGAGGCCGATGCTCCGCAGCCGCCGGAGGGGGTCGGGCTGAGCGACATGCTGTTGAGCGTCGGTGTGACGTCGATGGTCACATCGAGCTTCGGGTTGTAGCTGAAGCGCATGAAATCGTCGCTGACGCTCTCGTTACCGAAGAGCCCGATGGTCAGCGTGGTGTTGTTGCGTGCGGCGATGCCCTGCATCATCGAGTCGTCATGGATGGTGACGTCCTGGTTGCCGCACGCGGTACCGCCGTAGGCCCCGTTGTAGGCGGTGCGTGGGTTCGCCGTCCCGAGAAGGGATATCTTTCCGGGCCTGTTGTCCCAGTACATGGTGCTCTTGTCGATCACGCCGGTTTGGTAGATGGACAGGGGTGCGGTGTGAGTGTTGCACCCGTGGTCGGCGCCGTACGTCTCACTGAGGTCGATCGTCGAGCTTTCCACGGTCATATTGCTGTTCACCATGGTGGTGGGGAACTGGTAGAAGGTCTCTTCGGCACCGATGCAGTCGGAGTAGCCGTTGTAGCCGACACCCTCGCCGCTCGTCTGTGCCGTGTACTCGTTCGAGCTGTAGAAGTCGCAACCTTGTTGTGCCTCAAACACAAGGTTTGCTGTTGAACTGTTGGTGCCGGGGTAGATGCCGGGGTCGACAAACACCGGGTAGGTCGTCGCTGCGCCGGCGAGAACCTGTGCATTCGGGGTCAGCGTCAGCGCATTGCTGCTGACCGCCATGGGTACGGTGGCAACCTGCGCTCCGGTACCAGGGCCGGCGGTGCTGGAGTCCTCCGTCCCGTCAGCCGACGTGCTGTCGAAGGGGTTGGCGGCGGCGGTGCCCGCGGCTGCAGTCCTGATCGCAGGTCGCCCTGCTGCCGCAGTCCCGGTGGTCGTGCTGGCGCTGGAGTTGCTGGTACTGGAGTCCCACATCAGCGGGGTGGGGCCGGCATAGGTGACTGTGCCGTCGGAGGATGTGGCTGCGAGCGCGCCGTGTGCGTCGGTCGACAGGGTGAGCCCCTGCGTTGATGCCGCGAAGGTGAGCTTCTGGAGGTCCGGGTTCGCCGCGGCCGCGGCGTTGTGGATGATCAGGACATCGGAGAAGCCGCCCTGGTCGGAGACCGTGACGGAGAGGTCGACTCCGGGCAGGACCGAGCTGTACAGCGCGGTAGGTCCGTTGAGTGTCGGGGACGGAAGTGCGAAGGGGAGGCTCAGCGCGATCTGCTGGCCTGCAGCAGTGGCGAGCGTCGCCAAGGGACCGGTGCCGCCCGGGGAGAGCTTGATCGTGTCTGTGGTGGCTGTGGGAACCACCGCTCCGGTCGGATCGGTAGTGAGGTTTGCGTCCAGGGGGGTCCAGCTTCCGTTGTGCTGAACGCGAACGGGCAGGATGCTCTCGGAGGCGGTGTAGGAGCCGTCAGGGTTGGCCAGCACCTGGTAGGTGGAGGTGGTCTGGGAGTCGATGACCACGCTCTTTCCGGTGCTGGCCGCAAGCTGCTGGGCCTGGACCCACGGGTTGATGGCGCCTGGGCCAGCTGACTCGGAGGCTGTCGCGGTGCCGGCGGCGACGCTGACGAGAAGGGCCGCCAGGGTTGCCGTCGTAGCTGTCAACGAGCGCGTTCGTCGGCGCTGGCGCGTAGTCAAGATCATGCCCTCATACCTATCGTGAGACTTTCATGTGAATAGGGTGTGAGTCGTATTGCCTGACAGTGATGCGATGGGTCGTCAGTGTGACTGATTTGTGGAGGATTTGTTTGCTTGCCGTCGGCCTTGGCTGCGGTACGGATACGGACAGACGGGATGTTCTCGACCCCTGTGGGGCCGCCCGGCGGCGACGGGCAAGGCTATTGAGTGGACCGTAGGCGATCAATAGCCTCCTGGGGGCTGTGCACTTGGGCATGGCCACGGCAGGGTGCCCGGACGGCCGGGCGGCTACAGGTGGGGGCTGTTCGTGCGGGGCATGCGGCGACCGATTCTTGATGTGCGTCGGCACTGGTGGGCCGGGGCGCTGCGCGGCACCGCAGCAGTCGCTGCAGTGCTCGCGATCTCCGCACCGGGCGCTGTGGCTGAAGGCATCACGCCGTACCACTCCCCGGGAGCGCCGTGGCGGCCCAAGGCCCTTCCTGTGCAGGCCTCGTCCTTCACGCAGGAACAGCTCGGGGCAACCCCCAAGGCCCCGGCACGCAAGGGCTACAAGCAACTGACCCTGAACCAGGTGAGGCGTCCTGCGTGGCCAGCGGCGGGAACGGTCACGGTGGAGCTGAAGGGGCCCGCGGCTGCTACGGGGG
>NZ_BBPQ01000030.1:79376-91614 GCF_000787855.1 Streptacidiphilus anmyonensis
GGAACGGTCACGGTGGAGCTGAAGGGGCCCGCGGCTGCTACGGGGGCCAACCGCCGGTCTAGCGACACCGCACCCCAGACAGCGGGGCCGACAGAAGCCGGGACGCTGCCCGTGTGGGTCGGACCCGCTGGTCACCCCAGTGCGTCGTCGACTGCAGCGACTGCGGCCCCCGGCCAGGTCCGCGTCCAGGTCGCCTCGCACGGTCAGGCGGTGTCCGCCGGCATGAACGCGATGCTACTGGGCTTCACCCGCGCTGACGGGCAGGCGCGAGCCGGACAGGTGCAGGTCGTCGTCGACTACGCATCGATCGCCGACGCTTACGGTGGCGGATTCGGTTCGCGGCTGGAGATGTTCCGGCTTCCGGCCTGCGCACTGACCACGCCAGAGGTGAACAAGTGCCGGCAGCGCTCACCGCTGTCGTTCAGCAACCGGGCGGATGCCGACCAGCTCGTCGCGACGCTGAACCTCGCGGGAACGAGCGGCATCTCGTCCCACGCATCGGCCCGTTCAACCCCGGTGCCGATGGACACCTCCGGCTCAATGACCGTGGTGGGCATCAGCTCAGGCAACGCGGGTTCCCAGGGCAACTACGCCGCCACGTCCCTGAACCCTGCCGGCACCTGGCAAGCCACGGCGACAGGCGCGTACGCCTACACCTACCCCGTGGCCATGCCGAGTCCCGTTGCAGGGGCGGCTCCTAGCGTGGGCCTGACGTACGACTCTCAGTCAGTCGATGGCGAGACCTCGGCCCGCAACTCCCAGGCATCGTGGATCGGCGACGGCTGGGACTACCAGCCGGGATTCATCGAGCGCACCTACCGCCCCTGCGGAACGCTTCTCAACTCCTCCGGAACCGACCTGCTCCTGAGGGGCTCCGGCGACGAGTGCTGGGGCGGAGACAACGCCACCATCTCCTTCGGATCCCACTCCGGGACGCTAGTACCGCTGGCGTCCACGAGCACCGACCCGAACCTGGTCGCCCAGTGGGTACTCCAGGGCGACGACGGCACCGTCGTGCAGGAGATGAAGAACGGCGACAACGGCCTGTACCAGGGCCTGTACTACCGCGTCCTGACCACCGACGGCTCGATCGCCTACTTCGGCGCGGACCACGCCCCCTCGTCAACCGCCGAGAACGCGGCACCCCAGTCGGGCACCCCCACAGACCCCTCGACGAACTCGGCCTGGGGCATCCCGGTCCTGCACCCGACCTCGGGCGATCCCTGCTACAGCACCGGCACCGGCACGGCCTCCAAGTGCGCACTGCCCGAGGGATGGCGGTGGAACCTGGACTTCGTCATCAGCCCGACCGGGTTCCTGCAGCGCTACGACTACACCAACGAGACGAACTGGTACGACCTGGGAGGCGGCCAGGCCGCCGCGTCCAACGGCTCGGGGACGCTGACCCAGTACACCCGCGGAGGCCAGCTCGCCTCCATCTCCTATGGCTACAGCCTCCAGGACGAGCTCACCGGGGGTGCCAACCATCTCCCCTCTGCTCAGGCCGTCTTCGGATCCGCGCCGCGCTGCCAGGCCACCTCGACGTTCGACTGCTCCGCCGCGATTAACACAGCCAACGCCCCGAACTGGCCGGACGTCCCGTATGACCTGAACTGCAACCAGGGTGACTCCACGACGTTGCCACCTGGCTCGCAGACTGTTCCCGCCGGCGTCTGTGTCACCGCAGCTCCCACCTTCTGGACGACCACCCGGCTTTCGACGATCACCACCAAGGTGAACGTCGCAGGCAAGGGCCTCACGCCGGTCGACTCCTATCAGCTCACCCACGCCTACTCGAACGCGGGCGGCGCGGCCGACCCCATCACCGGTACCTCCGTCGACCCGAAGGACGCGGGCGCGCTCCAGGGCGTGATGTGGCTGCAGACCATCCAGCACACCGGCTACGACGCGTCCGGCAACAAGATCACCCTCAACCCGGTCACTTTCGAGGGAACAGAGGTCGACAACCGGGTCGAGGGTGTCTCGAACGCCACGACCACCCCGCCGCCGCTATACCGGCCCCGCATCTCAGGCATCCAGACCGAGACCGGCGAACTGATCACCGTCTCGTACAACACCACCCCCTGCACGGGCCAGAGCCTGTCCTTCGCCCATGCGGACTCCAACACCAACGCCTGCTACCCGGTGTACTGGGCCGTGCCCGGCGGCGTCACGCCCATCCAGGACTGGTTCAACAAGGTCACCGTGGCACAGGTGTCGATCACCGACCAGACCTCCAGCGGCACCGGCAAGACGTCCGCCTACGTCCCCAACCAGGTCGCCAACGTCACCGCTGGATCCGCCCCGCAGGTTTCCACCTACAGCTACGGCGCCGCGGCGTGGCACCGCGACGACTCCGCCCAAACCGACGACCAGTACCGCACGTGGGACCAGTTCCGCGGCTTCCAGACCGTCACCGTCACCACCGGTACCGCCCCGGACCCCGTCACACGCAGCACCACCACCTACCTCCAGGGCATGAACGGCGACTACCTCGCCAACGGCAGCCGACGCGCCGTCACCGTGAACGCGACCCTTGGCGGTGACCCCAGCAAGGTCCTCGAAACGGTCACCGACGACAACACACTCGCCGGCACTGCCCTGGAGACCGACACCTACACCCACGCAGGCGGAACCATCACCGAGGAGCAAGTCGCCGGACCCTTCGGGTTCCACCAGACCGCGTCCAGCTCCCAAACCCCGTGGACCGACTGGAACACCACCGACCACCCCACCGGCACCGCCCCAGCCCCGTCCACCCTGCCGCCCCTGCTGGCCCAACGCCCCACCAGCGCCGTCTCCACCGACTACGCCCTCCTCGCAGACGGCACCACGTGGCGCCAACACAAGACCACCACCGGGTACGACAGCCAGGGCCGCGTCTCCATCTCTGACGCCGCGGCCGTAGACGCCCCCTTCGGCAGCAACCCGACACCGCTGCAGGAGACCTGCACCACCACCAGCTACGCCACCCCCTCATCGGCCGCACCGATGATGCTCACCTACCCCGACCAGGTCACCACCGTCAACACGGCTGCTGACTCCGGCGCCTGCCCGGCCGCGAACTCGACGAACAACCTCCTCCTGTCCGACGAGAAGACCTACTACGACGGCAGCGGAAAGCTCGACTCCGCCGACCTCCCGACCTTCGGCCAACTCGGGGCCAACGGCTACATCGACGCCACGGCGATCGCCACCGGCTACGACAGCACCGGCGACGAGCAATGGCGCACCACCTCCGCCACGACCTACGACGGCGCCGGACGCGTCACCCAGACCCTGACCCAGGACCCCACCGGCGCCAAGCCCGCAGGCCTGCCCGTCACCACCAGCTACGCCCCCAGTTGGAACCCGTCCCGCGGCAACACCAACCCGACCCAGATCACCACCACCAACCCACAGGGCTGGACCTCGCACACCAGCCTCGACCCCCTGCGCAGCCAGGAGACCGCCAGCACCGACCCCAATGGCCGCACCACCACCATCACCTACGACGCGCTCGGCCGACGCACCGCGGTATGGCTGCCCGGCCAAGACCAGTCCAAGGGCGACCAGGCCAACGAGACGTTCTCCTACTCGATCAACCCCGGTGCCGTCTCCACACCGATTCCCAACACGGACGGTTCCATCACCAACGGCGGCGCACCCACATCGGTGACCACCAACACCCTGCGGGACAACAACGGCGGCTACGCCACCTCGACCACCATCTATGACGGGATGCTCCAGCCCCGCCAGACCCAGACCACCCCGGCCGGCGACACCACCAACGGCCGCGTCATCACCGACACCTTCTACGACTCCCACGGCTGGCCCGCGTACACATACGGCCCGCACTACGACTCCAGCACCGCCCCCAACAGCACCCTCGTCCCTGCCAACGAGAACACCATCGCGTCCGAGACGACGAACACCTACGACGGCCAGGGCCGCACCACCGCGACCACGCTGTGGCACGACGCCATCCGCCAATGGCAGACCGGCACCAGCTACGTCGGCGCCAACCAGACCACCACCACCGCCCCGCAAGGCGGACCCACCACACGACAGACCACCAACGCGCTCGGACAAGTCCAAACCAGCAAGGTCCTCAACACCAACGCCCAGGTCGTCCTGACCGGCGGACAGGTCATCCCCTCCGGCACCTCGCTCATGTCCGACAGTGTCCGACTTGCCATGCAGGCCGACGGCAACCTGGTCATATACGGCCTCGCCAGCGGGAAAGCCCTCTGGGCCAGCGGAACCTCCAGCGCCGGCGCCTACGCCCAGTTCGGCACCGACGGAAACCTCGCCGTCTACAACGCCGCCGGCACCAGCCTTTGGAGCACCGGCCTCACCGCCACGAGCGGATCCGTCCTGAAGCTGCAGAACGACGCCAACATGGTGATCTACAACAGCGCCGGAACCGCCGCGTGGTCGACCAAGACCTACCAGGCCGCTACCGAAGCCGACTCCGCCACCAGCTACACCTACTGGCCCACCGGACAGGTCCACACCATCAGCGACACTGCTGGCAACCAGTGGTCCTACAGCTACGACCTGCTCGGCGAACTCACCTCACAGACAGACCCGAACACCGGGACCACCACGCTCGGCCCCTACGACACCGGCGGTGATCTGCAGCAGAGCACCGACGGCCGCGGCCAGACCTTGTCTTACCAGTACGACTGGGCCGGACGCCTCCAGGGCGAGTACACCGGCAACTGGAGCACGTCGCCGAGTCCCGCCAACCAGCTCACCGGCTACACCTACGACAGCCTGGCAGACGGGCTGCTCACCAGCGCCAGCCGCTACATCGGCGGCAACACCACCGGTGGCAAGGCCTACACCACCACGATCACGGGTTACGACACCGCATACCAGCCCACCGGATACACCCAGGACATCCCCGCGACGGACGGCTTCCCCCAGCCCCAACTCCCCTCCGGCATCCCCGCGGCACCTTCCGGCCAGACCCGCTTCGCCATGACCGCGAGCTACACCAGCGTCCAGGGACTGCTCGCATCCCTCCAGTACGGCACCGACGGCGGCCTGCCGGCCGAGAACCTCACCTACGCCTACAACCAGGCGGGCGCCGTCAGCTCCTTCACCAGTTTCATCAGCACATCCAGCACCCCTACCTACCTCGCCGCCACCTACCACGACAGCCTCGGCAACCTCCAAGAAGCCGACTACAACACCCTGGCGAGCGGCAAAGCCGTCGACACCTACGCCCAGTACGACGCCACGACCAACCGCGTCACCCAGACCAGCGACATGGCCCAAGGTGTCTCCGCGGCACCCGATGTCGTCGACTACCGCTACGACCAGGCCGGTGACGTCACCGCCATCGACGACCTGCAGAACAACACCACCCACGACACCCAGTGCTTCGCCTACGACTCCTTCCAACGCCTCACCCAGGCCTGGACCGACACCCAGGGCATCACCAACGCCGGCACCGCCGGACAACAGCCCGGACTGAGCGACGCCGAACCCGGAGCCGTCGGCGCCTGCAACACAGGCACACCCCAAACCAGCACCGCGCCGGTCAAGACCAGCACCATCGGCGGCCCCGCACCGTACTGGCAGACCTACACCTACGACCTCCTCGGCGACCGCACCGGGATGGTCAACCACGACACCACCGGCAACGCACTCAACGACACCACACAGAGCATCAGCTACGCAGGGAGCAACGGCACCGCAGCGACCGCCACCCCTAACCAGGCCGGCACCACCAGCACCTCCAACCCGGGCGTCGGATCCACCACCCAGACCTACGGTTACACCGACAAGACCAACACCCCCTCCGGCGTCAACGCGGGCAACACCATGACCCGCACCCTGTCCGCCGGACCTCTGAGCCCAGGCATTAAGAGCACCAGCAGCGGCTACACGGGCAAGAACCTCTGCGCCACCGATACCGCCGGCTCCACCACAGCCGGAGCCAGGCAGGTCGTCTGGCCCTGCAGCAGCGGAAACACCTCCCAGCAGTACACCCTCGGCACCGACGGCACCCTCAAGGTCCTCGGCATGTGCCTCGACACCACCAGCGGGGCCAAGACCGCAGGCACTGGCATCGTCATCAACACCTGCAACAGCGCCACAACCACCCAGAAGTGGAAGACGGGCCCCAACAACCAGCTCGTCAACACCGGTGCCAACAACCTCTGCCTGACCGACCCGTCCGGCAGCACCACCAACAGCACCCAGCTCACCGTCGCCGCCTGCGGCGGGACCGGCCAGAGCTGGACCACGGTCGCTGGTGCCGGGACCGCCGCCCCCGGCACCAGCGAGACCTTCACCTACGACCCTGAAGGCCGAACCAACACAGTCACCACCACCAACGGAGGAACCAGCCAAACCAGCACCTACACCTACGACGCCTCCGGCGCTCTCCTCGAGCAGAACACCACCGGCACCAACACCAAAACCCTCTACCTCTTCGGCGGTGCCGAACAGATCATCGTCAACGCCCCGACAGGCGGCGCCAACGCCCTGCGCTACTACCCGGGCCCCGGCGGCGTCACCATCACGCGCACCAACACCGGCACGCTCGCCTACCAGATCGCCAACGCCCAGGGCACCGCCGAAACCAGCATCGACGCCAACACCCGCAACGTCAGCCGCCGCTACTTCGACCCCTACGGCAACCCCCGAGGCACCCAACCCACCACCTGGGTCGACCCCTCCGAGGACCACGGCTTCCTAGGCAAGCCCACTGACAACAGCAACGGCCTCGACCTGCTCGGCGCCCGCGTCTACGACCCTGCGCAAGGCCGCTTCACCAGCCCTGACCCACTCTTCGAAGCCAATGACCCCAACCAGAAGGGCGGCTACACCTACGCGGCAGACAACCCGTCCACCGGCAGCGACCCCACAGGACTGATGTGCTCCCAGGGCGTCGACAGCGGCGGGTGCGTAAGCGGAGGCAACGGCTCTGCCAGTGGTGGGGGCCAGCCCAATAACGGCCAAGGGTCGCAGGGCACAGACAACTCGTCGGGAGACACGTCCTCGGCTCAGCCCGCAGCCGCGCCACAGGCAGCTCCGGCCGTTCCCCCAGTCGTTCACTGGCTTCACCTTCTGATCGACTCCGTCTACGCAGCAGAAGGCCGCGAAGACGGCGGAGGCGGCGGAGTAATGGACGGTGGCGGCGGCCTGCCCCCCGCCGACAACGAGGCTCCCCCGGGCGGCGGAGGAGGCATCGGCGGCGGAGCCGACACAGGCGGGGACGCCGGAGACGAAGCTAACGCGCCCGCCGAAGGGAGTGACCCCGCGACGGGAACGTCCGCTGATCCCGCTCCGGACATGACCACTCCCGAAGGTGCTGCCGAGAACCAGGTTGATACACGCGGCGACGATCAAGCGGTTCAAAACGAGGTCCGAGCGGAGGGCGCCGACGAACAGGCACAGGTCGAGAACGACCAGCGTGGAGCGGCTCGGGCCGAGCAGGAACAAGCAGATGCCCCCCATGCAGATGACGCTATTCGGTCCGGTAGCATCGAAGCGCGGGTTGATTCTCTGGGCCGGACATACCACGTTGACACTGATACTGGTCAGCGAGTTGCCAATCCCAACGCTGACCCGAGCGCCGAGCCGCAGTGGACCTCCCAGCTCCGCAGGAATGCCTGGAAGCAGGTTTACAACGACCCGAATAGTGGATTGGATCAAGCGCAACGGATGCAAATAAAGGCGAGAGGCTGGGCGGGGCCGACGAGGAACAATCCCTGGACGGGCCAGCTCGAAACTATGGAGCTTTCCCATGAGCCGATCCCCTTCCGCGATGGCGGCACGGAAGTTGTTCCTCGCTGGCCAGACGAGCACGCCATGATAGACCCATATCGAATCCTCGAAGGTAACAGGATTCCCGGAACCAATACGTATCCGTAAATATTTGGGGTGGTTGGAAATGGACAGGTTTCTCGTCAAGTCGGACCTTGGGACCCTGGAGGGAGGGGTTCCGGAATCGGGCCCAATTCTTGACTTGATTAAATCTATCGCAGTCGGCGAGCTGACTTTCCTTGTCATCCAGCTCGCCAGTTCCGCCCAGGTCTACATTCAAGCTTTTCTGGAGGCTGAGGGGCTCTGCCTGGAGCATCGAGAAGGGGGCGCCGATGCCCACTTTGAAAGCCGGGGAGTGGCGATTGAGCAGGCGCACTCGGTGATGATGAGCTGGGTGCGCGGAACCGCAGGCTGGCGAACAGACGTTATTTGGGAGAAGCTCGTGCGGTAATCTTTCCGATGCGGGTCCAGGTCATGAGAGCCGACGGATGCTGCATCGTTCGGAATCTTGACGCTACTGTTCGGTTCCGATCCGGTCGTCCCGAGCCGATAACAGGGGTGCGGAGCGTTGCTGGGACCCGACGATCTGACCAGGAGCGTGTCGCACGGTACGAAGGCGCGCCGGGTGGCTTACAGAGGAACCATGCCGAAGCGAACCCTGTGGGGCTCATAAACATCGCTGCAGGTGGGGCCCGCGTGAGAGGCGTTCGCCGGCGCCCTGGGATGCTGCGCGGGTGATCATCTCGACGGTGTACCGGATCACCCGTGCGTTGCTGTCCGTGCCGGGCGTCCTGCTGCGCCGCGACACGGCCAAGGACGCCGAACTGCTGGTGCTGCGGCATGAAAACGCTGTGTTGCGCCGTCAGCTCGCGGGTCCGGTCCGTTACGAGCCCGCGGACCGGTTCTGGTTGGCCGCGCTGTCGTCGCTGATACCGCGCTGCGACTGGCGCCGTGTCTTCCCGGTCACCCCGGGGACGTTGCTGACGTGGCACCGCAGGCTGATCGCGAAGCGGTGGGACTACTCCCACCGACGTCGGCGCATCGGTCGCCCACCCACGGCAGCTGCGCTCAAGAAGCTGGTACTGCGACTGGCGCAGGAGAACCCGCGGTGGGGCCACCGGCGGATCCAAGGTGAACTGGCCCGACTGGGACATGCCATCGCGCCGTCCACGGTCTGGCAGATCCTGCACGCGGCCGGCATCGACCCGGCCCCGCGGCGGGCCGGCCCGAGCTGGCGTGAGTTCCTCGCCGCCCAGGCCGAGGGGATTGTCGCGGCGGACTTCTTCCACATCGACACGATCACCGGTAGGCGGCTGTACGGGCTGGCCTTCCTGGAACACGGCACCCGCAAGCTGCACATCACCGGTGTCACCGCCCATCCCACCGCGCAGTGGGCGACCCAGCAGGCCCGCAACTTCACCGCCGACCTCGGCACGCGCATCGGATCGCTGCGCTTCGTGCTGCGCGACCGTGACAGCAAGTACACCGACGCCTTCGACGCGGTCTTCGAGGCCGACGGCGTGGAGGTGCTCCTCAGCGCACCCCGGGCACCGCGGATGAACGCCCACTGCGAGCGGGTCATCGGCACGATCCGCCAGGAGGCACTCGACCACGTTCTGGTCATGAACGAGGCCCACGCCCGACGCGTCCTTGCCGAGTACCAGGAGCACTACAACGCCCACCGACCGCACCGATCACGAGACCAACGGCCACCCGAAGCTCCGAGACAGCCGCCTGACCGGACCGTGGGTGCGCCGGGCAAGCTCCTGTGCACCCGTGTCCTCGGCGGAGTCATCAACCAGTACCAGTACGTGGCTTGAGCTGCGGCGATGACTTTTCGAGCCCCACAGGAGTCATCAACCAGTACCGGTACGTGGCTTGAGCTGCGGCGATGACTTTTCGAGCCCCACAGCTTCGTCAAAATCGCCGCGCAGGGCCCTGATCTCATGGTGCATCGGGGCCTGGCGCGAAAGAATTCTGGGCATCTCGACCGTTGTGGGTGATAGCGGTCAACGTGGATTGACCTGGGAGCGGATTGGGAGCCGAGTGCTCCCAGCTTCGCTCCCAATCTGCTCCCAGCCGAAGTGGGCTTAAAAACGTCGAGAGCCGGTGTCTGATGAATCAGACACCGGCTCCGACCTGCGACTTTGGACTAGCGTCCGAGTCGGGACGACAGGATTTGAACCTGCGACCCCTTGACCCCCAGGTCGGCGAGTTAAGGGATTTCGCAGCTCAACGCGGGAGTGGTGCTCGGTGCAGCGCGCTGACGAGCTGGGCCTGTGCGGCAGCGTGCACTGCGTGTGGTCCCAATGTGGTCCCAGCCGACTGACCGCCGAGTGTTGCTGGCGGTCATCGCTGACAACTGCTTTGAAGCGGTGTCATGGGAGCGGCCACGCGCGTGACTGTGGCGCTGATCCCGTGCGGGTATCAACGCCTACGGCGCCCGGATCCCACCGGGCCTCCTTGGCATGCGCAGATGGAGCTGAGCAACAGTCAGGAAATGGGCAGCCGCCAACGGGACGCATCCGCGCGCGTGACGTCCTATCTGGCGTTCCTCGGCTTCGCCGCACCCGTCTGCTGCTACAAGCGCTTCAACCGACTCACGAGATAGGGCGCCATCGTGAGTAGGTCGATCTACCCGAGCACGACCCGCAGCAGGATCCGAGCCTCCGCTGCGCCGACGTGTCGCATCCTCTCTGAGTGGAGCCACCCTCGATGTACCTGGTACGACGCCAGGGCCCAGACCACGGTGCCGTCTGGCTCGTCCAGGGCAATGAGCACGTCGACCTCGTCGCCGGATGCTGCCACGATGCGATCTGAGACCGTCCCCCGGTACTCCGCGGCCAGGTCGTCGGACGGCTTGGGGTCGTCCCAGAGCTGGTAGGCGGCAAGATAGTCGTCGCTACGGATGGCGTCGAAGAACTCCATGACCGCGGCGACGTTGTTCCGCGTCGGCGGCGGAGCCACTCTCACGGGCGACGTGGAGGGAGTTGAGGGCGACGAGGGCGGGGTGTCGGTCGGCACGTACGAGTCCGTCGGCGCCGGGGCGGCGGGGACGCCTCCTACGCCGCCAGTGGTCCCGTAGGTGTAACCACCGCTCGTGCTGCTGCTGTACTGGTAGCCACCGCTCGTCCCGCCGGAGGAGCCGTAGCCCCCGCTCGATCCACCGCCGTATCCCTGATCGCCGCTGCTGTAGCCACCGCCGGACCCGTAGCCGCCGCCCGACGTGTAGGGGTAGCCAGCGATCGGATAGCCGCCAGCTGTCGATCCGCCGGAGTCGTCCGAGCCGAACAGCCACCGACCCACGTAGAAAACCCCCGTGGCCACGAAGCCGATGACCACCAGCACGAGGATGTAGCCCAGCGCCGTCTCGGCACGTGAAGGCCGACGAGGCGGTGGGGGAGCCGCCTCGGCGGCATTTCCGATTTGCCAAGGTGCAGGCGGCAGCGAGTGCCACGCGCTGAGACCCGCTGGCGGCACGGCCGACCCTTCTGGGTCCTTGCGCCGCAGGTGTAGACCGGTCTGCTGTTCATGTCCCCCTCCGGGGAGGACCCTAGCGCGCTCGTACGAACCGAGAGGCTGCGATCCGGTCACGGACTCACCCGGCCTTCTCCGGCCTCCAGTCGGCACCAGGCACGTAGAGAGCCCAGGGTGACCGATCATCTCGACTAGGCCCCGCGGTGCTTGTGAGCTGGCCGAGTGCTGCTTTGTGGGCTTGAGCTGCCCCTGCCTCAAGCAGCGCGACCCGTGCTTCGCCCTGATCCTGCTTGTACCCAGGTACCCGCCTCAGCCCGAGGACATCCATCGTCGTTGATGTCGCTGGGTCAGGCACCGACGGTGGCGTCGTGCCAGCGGGCTGTGAGGACGATGTCGTGGCCGAGGGCTGAGTCGATGGTTCGGTGCAGTTCGAGGCGGGTGATGCGGTCGTCGCGTGGCCGGTAGGGGCGCGCGGGGTCAGCTAGGCCAAGTACTGGTCCGAGGGCGTCGATTGCTGGTTTCCATAGCGCGGACCAGTTTCGGCCGGGAGAGACCTGGAAAGCTAGCTGGAGGTGGACAGGCACGTCTGCGGCGAGTTGAGGGCTTGCTTGGCGGCATGCCTCATGGATGGCCTCCTTCCAGGCCTTGCTGGTGGCGGAGACACGAGTTCGCACCTGTAGGTGCGGCATGCCGCGGTCGTTCGGGTCGGGACTGGCGCACCCGATGGTGAGCGTGGAGGTCCCGGCGTGGCGCTTGTGAGCGAAGAAGACGCTGAAGCGGTGTGCGCCGAAAGCACGGGCTAGTGGGAAGAGGTAGTTGTCAAGGTCGTGGCCACCGCGGGTCAGCGCGATGTGGTCTTCCAGGCCCACGCTGAGCGCTAGGGCAAGCGGCGCTCCGTCGTGGTTAGCGACTTCCGGGAACAGTGGTATGACGCTGGCGATGTACATGCGTAGCCGCTGCTGGGCTGGATGCCTCGCGGCGTCCCAGCTTTCCAGGA
>NZ_BBPQ01000029.1:0-37467 GCF_000787855.1 Streptacidiphilus anmyonensis
GTAGTCACCGGCGTCCGGGCCGTGGCCCGGCGCGGCGGCTGCCGCGCTCGCCGCTCCGCGCGGGTCCGGGCCGCCGGCGCGGGCCGCGGAGAGGTCGATGCCGCACTCCTCGCAGTAGCGGTCGGACTCCGCCACCGGCTGGGCGCAGTTGGGGCAGGAAAGGGTCAGTTGGTCCATGCTTTCGCTCACACCCAGGTCCTCGGGCGCGTGCGGTTGGCCCGCTCGACCCATGCGATCCGTTGTTCGGGGCTCTCGGCCAGTCGGGCCAGCTTGCGGTAGGAGTCCTCCAGCGCGAACCGCAGCGCGCGCTCCTCCGAGGGGCTGCCGAGCAGGGTGAGGGGGGCCGCCGCGCCGGTGACGTCGGGGCGGCCGGCCAGCACCCAGCCGAGGGCCTTGCCGAGGACCTCGACCGACAGCTCCTCGCGGCGCCGCGCGTCCAGGCCGAGCCCGCCCAACTGTTGGGAGGCCGCGTCCAGGTCGAGCCGCAGCGGCTCCTGCGGCGCCCGCTCGCGCAGCCGCGCGCGCACCGAGGCGACGCGGGCCGCGACGTAGTGGGTGGACGCCTCGGGGACGGACTCCAGCGCGGCCACCGCGCCGGGCCGGTCGCCGGTGGCGAGCAGCACGCGGGCCAGGCCGAACGCCGCGCTGACGTACGACCGGTCGGTCGTCCACACCAGGCGGTAGAACTCCGCCGCGTCCTCGCGCTCGCCGAGCGCCTCCGCGCAGACGCCGAGCGCCAGCTTGGGCGCGGCCTCGCCGGGGAACGCGTCGTAGACCGCGTCGAAGGACTCCGCCGCCGAGCGCAGCGCCGCGCCGGACTCGGGGCCGCCCGGGACCCCGGACGCGGCGAGCGCCGCCAGGCCCCGGTACCAGACGACCCGCCAGTCGTCGGAGGCGTCCGTGCCCAGCTGCGTCAGCGCCTCCTGGACGGCGACCAGGTCGCCCTGCTCGATCAGCGCGCGCAGCCCGCGCAGCCGCAGCTCCACGGAGTTGACCGGCGCGGTGCCGAGCGCGGTCAGCACCTCGTCGGGCGAGGTGGCCATCAGCGAGGCGAGGAATCCGGCGTTCGGGTCGCCCGGGTCGATCCGCGGGACGGGCAGGGCCAGCGCCGCCGCCCGGGTGTCCAGCGGCAGCACCTTGGGGACGGTGACCGTGCCGTTCGGCACCGCGATGACGGGGTTGCCGGGCGAGGCCGCGGCGGCCTGCCGGCGGCGTCCGCCGCGCGTGGACGCGGGCGGCTCCTCCAGCTCGCCGTGGAGCAACTCGGTGTCGACCACCCGCAGTTCGGGGCCGAACAGGGTGGACAGCGCCGGGCGGGGCCGGGCGTCCTGAAGGGCCAGCACCTCGCGCAGCACGCCGGTCAGCTGCTCGGCCATCTCCTGCGCGGAGGAGAAGCGGCGGCCCGCGTCGGGGTCGGTCGCGCGGACCAGCAGCCGGTAGAAGGACTCGTACCGGTTGAAGACCTCGACCTCCTCCGGGCCGGGCAGCGAGTCCCGGTAGACCGTGGAGTAGCCCTGGAAGTCGAAGGTCATCACCGCGAGCGCGCGGGCCACGGTGTAGAGGTCGGAGGCGGGGGAGACGCCCTCGGTGGCGATCTCCGGGGCCTGGTAGCCGATGGTGCCGAAGATCGCGCCGTCGTCGTCCTGGCGGCGGACCGCGCCCATGTCGATGATCTTCAGCTGGTCCTCGGACTGGATCACGTTGTCCAGCTTGAAGTCGCAGTAGATCAGGCCGCGCTGGTGCAGGTAGCCGAGGGCCGGCAGGGCTTCGAGCGCGTAGGCGATGGCCTGCTCGACCGGCAGCGGCTCGCGCCGCCCGTCCGGCAGCCGGCGCTGGTCGGCGATGTCCTTCAGGGACTTGCCGCCGACGTAGTCCATGACGATGTAGCCGTCCCGGGTGCCCTTGCGCGGGTCCGGGTGCTCGACGAAGTTGATGATGCGGACGATGTTGGGGTGGTCGACCTCGGCCAGGTAGCGGCGCTCGGCGATGGCGACGGCCAGCGCCTCCTCGTCACCCGTGTCCAGCAGGCCCTTCAGCACGATCCACTTGTCGTTGACGCGCCGGTCGATGCCGAGGTAGATCCAGCCCAGACCGCCGTGGGCCAGGCAGCCGACCACCTCGTACTGGCCGCCGACCAGGTCGCCGGGGAAGAGCTTGGGCGTGAAGGAGTACGCGGTGCCGCACTTGGTGCAGAAGCCCTCGGAGCGGCCCGGCACGCCGTTCTTGGAACGGCCGACCGGCGCCTCGCACTTGCTGCAGTAGCGCTTGCGCTCGGCCACCTCGGGGTTGGCCAGCACCTTGGAGCGCGGATCCTCCTTCGGGATCGGCGGCACGGTCACCAGGCCCGCGCCGAGCGCGCCTCGCTGGCTGCGGCTGCCTCGGCTGCTGGTGCGCACCGAGACCGAGCCGCTGCGGCCCGTCCGCGAGGAGCGCGAACGCCCCGACATGGTCCGCGAGCTGCGGGAGGTGGAGGTGGAACGCGAGGTGGAGCCGCCGCCCGCGCCGTGCTGCGCCGGGATGGACGCGGCCGGGAGCGGGGCGAGGCCGCACTCGGTGCAGTAGCCGTCGGCGTCGATGACGCCGGTGCCGGTGCAGTCGGGGCGCGCGCACGGCGCGCCCGGTCCGCTGGGCGCGGAGCCCGACCCCTGCGCGCCGGACCCCTGCGACGCGCGCGTGCCCGAAGCCGGGCCGCCCGCCTGTCCGGTGCCGGTGCGCACCGCAGCCTGGAGCGGTGCGAGCCCGCACTCGGTGCAGTAGCCGTCCGCGTCGATGACACCCGTGCCGGTGCAGTCCGGCCGTGTGCACGGTACCGCGTTCATCCCCGCCATCCCCCTGCGGCCGATGCCGCAAAAGTCGTCAGTTGCTGTGCCTTGGTCGTGGCCTTGGTCGTGCGCTGTCTCATGATGCTTTCCCCCTGTCGGAGCTCAGGCACCGTAGGGGCGTCCGTCGACCGGGCCGGCGGCCTGTTGCTGCTGGACCGCGCGCAGGCCCTGCTGGTAGCGCAGGACGGCGTTGTCGGCCGCGCGCAGGTCACAGGGGGCGCTCCAGAGCATCCGCCGGGCCAGGTCGTAACGTTCGATCAGCTCCGGGTCCTCGGCGACGCCGAGTCGCGCCGCCATGGCTTTGTACGCGTCCAACCGCCCGCGCAGTTCCGCGCGGACCGCGAGCGGCGCGGTCACCGCGGTCAGCGACTCCCGGGCCCGCTCCAACTCCCGCTCGGACGCCGCCTCCAGGGTGTCCAGCAGCGGGCCGAGCTGCGACCACAGGCCGTGCCGGCGCAGCTGCTCCGCCTGGGCGAGCCGCTCGCGCATCGCGCTGGCCGGTCCGGGCACCGTCGGCACCTCGGTGGCCGCGATCTTCGCCAGCACCTCGCCGCGCGCCCGGCGGGCCTCGGCCAGGGTGGCGTCGGCGCGGGCCAGGGTCTCGCCGACGCGTTCCAGCCGCTCGTCGGCGTCGTCGCGCAGTCGCACCAGATCGGTCAGTTCGAGGCGGATGTCCTCCACCGCGCGCTCGGCGCGGTCGTAGCGAGCGGTCTCCACCGAGCCGCCCACGGGCGCGCGTCCGGGCGCGGACGCGCCGACGGGGCGCGGGGTCCAGAAGAGGAGCGGGTCGGTGACCACCTCGCCGCGCAGTGCGGCGAGTTCCTTGCCGAGCTCCTCCAGTGCGTCTCCGGCCGGGTGCTCGCCCGGCAGGACGCCGACGGAGCGGGCCAGCGCATGCACCCGGCCGAGCTCGGCCAGCAGCAGGTCGATCCGGGCCGGCAGCGCCGTCCAGACCGCGTCGGCCGCCGAGGCGACGTCCATGATCCGCGCGTACCACTCGTTCATCCGGTCGACGAGGTCGCGCAGGCTCACCTGCTCGCTCAGCCGCGCACCGCCGGTCAGCGAGGGCGCCGCGCCGGGCAGTTGGCTGCCGGGGACGGTCACGCCCTTGCCGCGCAGCAGCTCGGTGAGTTCGATCAGGTCGGACTGGGTGGGTCTGGTGCGCCGCGAGCGCACCGCGCGGGCGGCGGCCAGCGCTTCGGAGTAGGTGTCGAAGAGGTTCCACATCAGCTGGAGCCCCGGCTCGGCCGCGCTCCAGCGTTCGGCGGTGCGGCCGGTCAGCTGCGCGCCCTCCAGCAGGCGTCGGCCCGGGTGGTCCTGCAAGGCCAGCAGGGAGGATTCGACGGCCTCGCGCTCGTCGCCGAGCCCCTTGAGGGTACGGTCCACCTCCTCGCGGGTCATCACGGGACCGTACGGTCCGGTCAACGCCATTCTTGCTTGTCTCCCTGGTGGTCGTGCCGACGGTCAGACTGTCAGATCCGGGTCCGGGGAGGATCCCCGGGGGCGGACCTTGTTGCAACCTTGACGCGGTGGCGCGGTCAGCCCGTGTAGTGGGCGGCGGGCGGGGCGCTGTTCTGTCCGGTGATGGGCTTGATCCACTGTCCGTAGCTGCGCTGCCAGTCGCCGTCGGCGATGTAGGACTGCAGCACGGCGTTGATCCGCGCGACCAGGTCGCGGGAGCCGAGCTTGACCGCGACCGCGTAGTACTCGGTGTCCAGTGTGCCGGGCACGATCCGCAGCGACTTGTCCTGCGCGTTCAGACCGGCGGCGAGCGCGCCGTCGGTGATGGTCGCGTCAACCTGCCCGAGCTGCATCAGCACCAGGCAGTCCAGCTGGTTCTCGACCGCGACCTCCTGCGACTTGTAGGCGCTGGTCTGGAGCAGACCCTCGGCGGTGGAGCCCTTGGCGGTGCAGATCCGCTGACCCTTGATGCTCGCGTTCAGGCCGGTGACCTTCGAGTCCTTCGGCACCAGGATCTGCTGGCCGGTCTCGAAGTAGTCGGACGAGAAGGAGACCTGCTTCTCGCGGGCGCAGTTGTGGGTGAAGGTGCGCACCACGACGTCGACCAGGCCGCTCTGCAGTGCGGGGATGCGCTGGTCGGTGGGGACGGCGAGCAGGGTCACCTTGTTCGGGTCGCCCAGGATCGCCCCGGCGAGCGCGTGCACCAGGTCGATGTCGAAGCCCTGGATGCCACCGCTGTTGGGGTCGCGGAAGCCCCACAGGTAGCTGTTGGTGTCGATGCCGGCGACGAGCTTGCCGCGCGCGATGATGCGCTGCACGTCGAGCCCGCCGTCGGAGGTGCTCGGCGCGACGGTGGCGAGCGGGTCGCAGCTGTTGTCGTCGCCCGGCGCGCGGGCGATCCGGACCGCGGCCGGCTGCGTCGACGCGTCGCCGGTCTCCGCCGCGGAGCTGCCGGCGAAGGCGAAGCCTCCGAGCAGAAGGGCCGAGGTCACCGCCCACACGCCGGGGCGACGCAGCCATCTCAACGTTGTCATCACTGCTCTCCCCCTACCGGTACTCGGCCACACGCCGGTTGACGCCCGTCACCACGCCGGCCGCGGCGAGCACGGCCAGCACGCCCGCGCCGGGCGCGAGCAGGGAGGTGGCGCCGCGGCCGCTGTCGGCGAGGCTGGTGAACTGGCCCTGCTCGTGCGCGGCGGCCGTGTCCAGGCTGCCCTTGAGCGAGGTGAAGGCGGCGTCGATGGTGTTCGAACCGCTGCCGATGGTGTCGTTCACGGCGGCGCTGTAGTCGCCGTTCTGGTTGGCGTCGTGGGCGGTGTCGTGCCGGGACTGCCAGTTCTGGAACGAGGCGGTCGCGGCGCTGACGGCCTGATGGGCGGTGGCGTCCTCGGAGGTCATCGACCCGGCCTGGGCGAGGTAGCCGTCCTTGCCCGCCAGTTGGACGCTGTCGGTGGTCCAGGCGGTCTCGTAGGCGGTGGTCGAGCCGCGCGCCACCAGGTTGAGGTTCTCCGCCGCGCGGCACTTGAGCGCCTCGATCTCGGCCTGGTTCAGCATCTGCAGCGGCGCGGCGCCCTTGGTGTCGCTGTCCGCGAGGTAGGAGGAGGCGAGGGACTGACCGACCGCCAGCCACAGCAGGGCGACGGTCGCGCAGGCGGTGGCGAACACCATGCCCAGGTTGAACACCCGGTTGGTGCTGCGGAACAGCCGGATCTGCGCCCGCACCAGCACGACCAGCAGGATCACGCCGAGGCCGAGTGCGGCCCACGGAAGCGAGCGGGCGTCGGCGTAGTCGCTGTTCAGGCGGTCGGTCTCGGCCTGGTAGAGGCTCTGGGCCTCGTTCAGCATCTGGTTCTGCATCTGCCCGGAGGCGTACCGGAGGTAGGCGCCGCCCAGCGGGATGCCCTGCCGGTCGTCGGCCTTGGCGGTCTCGACCAGGCCCGCGTAGACCGGCAGTTCCGCGTTGAGCTTGGTGATCCACTGCTGGCCGGGGTCGTCCGAGCCGCTCTGCGCCGCCGCCTTGGTGAGCAGCTGCGAGGCGGTGGCGATGTCGTCGTTGTACTGCGTACGCACCGCCGCGGTCTCCTGGCCGGCCTGGAGGAAGCCGGTGGCGGCGGTGGTGTCCGCGTCGGCGAGCGAGCGGAAGATCTGCGCGGCGTCGTTGCTCAGCGGCTGGCTGTGGTTGACCACGTTGTCCGCCGCGGCGGAGCGCGAACTGACCTGCCAGACGGTCAGCACACCGAACAGCAGCGTGAGCAGGGCCAGCAGCACGGCGCCGGACTGGAGCCGCCGCGGTGGAGTGGCCGTCAGCCGGGCGGTCAGTCCGCCAGCCCCCGGCCCCCGGTCCTGCCGCCCGCGCTGCGATGGCATGGTCGATCGCGGCCCGGCCGGTTGTGTGGTCGCCGGTCGTGTCGTGGCCGGTGTCGCCATGCTGCGCGCCCCTTCCCCCGTCTCGTTTCGTCGGAAGAAGTATGGCCGCCCCTGAGGACGACTCACACCAAAGTTGCGTCGATCTTGAGGATTCGCGGCAGAGCTGTGACACAAACGGTGACCGGTCGTGTGCGGAATTGGCGGCGCGAATGTACACAACTTGCCGACATCTCCGACACTTCTCGTTCACCCTGTCCATGTCCGGCGTTCCTGGGTCCGATTCTGTGAATCCGCTTGGAACCTCGACCGTCTCCTTCGGCCGATCGCGACCAGTGCGGTCCAGTGCGGGAGATGGGGAACCGTGAGCGGAGCCAGATTCCTGATCGCGACCGGGACCGACCGGGAGAGCGGCAGCGGATCGCCCTGGTACGGGTGGCGCCTGCTGAGCGCCAACAACCGGGAGTTGGGGCGCGGTGCCACGTTCTTCCCGCGGCGCGAGGACTGCGAGGCGGCCGTGCTCCACCTGCGGGCCAACCTCGACCGCGCGGTGCCCGTGGTCCACGTGGTGCGACCCGACTCGCTGTGGCGCTGGCGCCTGGAGATCGACGGCACCGAGGCGGCCCGCTCCGGTCGCGCCTACCACCGGCTGCGCGAATGCCGCTACAGCCTGGCGCACTTCCACACCGGGGTGAGCCTGGCCGACGCCGCGCCGAACGCGCTGCCCGAGCAGCGCGCCTCCGTCCGCCGCAGCGGCAGCGGGCGCGCGCCGGGCGACCTCTCCCGGGCGGTGGCCCGATGAGCGCCCCCGCCGCCGGGGGTCGCCAGGCGGGTCCGGCGGGTCGTCAGGTCGGACGTCGGCCCGTCGCCCGTGCGGGGCTCTCCGACCAGGTCTTCCGCGGGGGACTGCGGGTCAGCGGCGGCGCGGTGCTGCTGGTGATGCTCGCCGTCGGCAGCTTCCTGGCCTACCAGGCCGCGCACGCCCTGCGGGTGGGCGGCTTCGCCTTCCTGACCACCCAGGGCTGGGAGCCGGACGCCGGGCGCGGCCACTTCGGCATCGCCGCCGTGCTGACCGGCACGGTCCTGATCGGCCTGCTCGCGGTGTCGCTGGCGCTGCCGATGGCGCTGTGCGCCGCGCTCTACATCTCCGAGTACGCGCCGCGCCGCCTGCGGCAGACGCTGATCGCCCTGGTGGACCTGATGGCCGCGGTGCCGAGCGTGGTCTACGGCCTGTGGGGCTTCTTCTTCCTGGAGCAGCGGATGACCGGCCTGGCCCGCTGGATCTCCACCTACTTCGGCTGGATCCCGCTGTTCAAGGTCGACGGCGCCGATCCCCACGACCCGCTCGCGCCCGTCGCCGCCTACACCTCCTCGACCTTCATCGCCGGCACCGTCGTCGCCTTCATGATCACGCCGATCATGTGCTCGGTCATGCGCGAGGTCTTCGGCCAGGCGCCGCAGGGCGAGCGCGAGGGCGCGTACGCGCTCGGCTCGACCCGCTGGGGCATGATCCGCTCCGTCGTGCTGCCCTACGGCCGCGGCGGGATCATCGGCGGCACCATGCTGGGCCTCGGCCGGGCCCTGGGCGAGACCATCACCGTCTACATGATCATCTCGATGGTCTTCGCGATCCAGCCGCACGTGCTGCAGAGCGGCACCAGCACCGTCTCCGCACTCATCGCCCTGCACTACGGCGACTCCTCGCCGTTCGGCGTCTCCGCGCTCATGGCCGCCGGACTCGCCCTGTTCCTGATGACCCTCGCGGTCAACTTCGCGGCCTCGGCCGTGGTCGCCCGCAGCCGCTCCGGAGCCGCCTCATGACCACCTCCGCGAACCCCGCCGCGTCGGCGACGTCCGCGACGTCCGAGATGTCTGCGACGTCCGCGACGCACGCGCCGGAGCAGACGCCGCCGCGCACCACCGTCGTGGTCCGCGCCCCGCTGCCGCCCGGCGCGCCGCGCCGGCAGCGCCGACGACCCGGCGCCGCCAAGCCCGCCGACCGCTACGCCGTCGTCGGCGCGCTCGCCGGATCCGTGGGGCTCACCACCCTGCTCTTCCGCTACCTGCTGCCGTTCGACGGCCCGCTGGGCTTCGTCGTCACCGCCTGGCTCTGCTTCCTCGGCCTCTACGCGCTGCTGGTCGCCCAGGAGGAGACCGGCCTCGCGGTCCGCGACCGCCTGGCGTCCGCGGTCGTGCACAGCGTGGCCGCGCTGGTGCTGGCGGCCTTGGTCCTGGTCGTCGGCTACGTCGCCGTCCGCAGCTGGGACGCGCTGCCGCACGGCAACTTCTACACGCAGGACATGTCCGAGGCCGACTCGCTCACCCCTCTCACCACGGGCGGCGTGCTGCACGCGGTGATCGGCTCGCTGGAGCAGATCGGCATCGCCCTGGTCATCACCGTCCCGCTGGGCATCGGCACGGCCGTCTTCCTGTCGGAGGTGCCCGGCGCGTTCAGCCGCTTCGTGCGCACCCTCACCGAGGCGATGACGGCACTGCCCTCGGTGCTGGCCGGCCTCTTCATCTACGCCGTCTTCGTGCTGGTCCTCGGCTGGGGCCGCAGCGGCTTCGCCGCGGGCTGCGCGCTCTCGGTGATGATGCTGCCGATCATCATCCGCGCGGCGGACGTGGTGCTGCGGCTGGTGCCCGCGTCCCTCAAGGAGGCCTCCTACGCGCTGGGCGCGAGCCGCCTGCGGACGGTGCTGACCGTGGTCCTGCCGACCGCCCGCTCCGGCCTGATGACCGCGGTCATCCTCGGCACCGCGCGCGGCATCGGCGAGACCTCGCCGGTCCTGCTGACCGCGGGCTACAACAAGGCGTTCAACGCGAACCCCTTCAACGGTCCGCAGGTCTCCCTGCCGTTGCTGGTGTTCACCCTGGTCCGGCTGCCCTCGCAGGCGCAGATCGCCCGCGGCTTCGGCGCGGCGATGGTGCTGCTGGTGCTGGTGATCGCGCTCTTCATCCTCGCCCGCGTCATCGGCGGCCGCCCGGCGGGCGTGCTGACCTCACGTCAGCAGCGGCGTCGCGCGGCGGCATCGTCGCGCCTGGCGCTCCGATTCCCGCACACGGTCCGTGGCAACCCCCAGGGGCGCGGGGCTCTGCTGATCAGCGGCTCCGCCGCGGGGCGCGGCGAGCCACCCACCCACGTAGAGCCGCGAACGCGCAGGGCCATCCGCATGTCAGCGGTTGCCCGCGCAGTTCCCCGCGCCGCTGAGGCGAGTGCGACTTCCCCTGCGCCCACAACCTCCCCCTCCGACAGAAGGGATGCCGGCGTGCGTCGCCGACTCCTCGCGCTGCTGCGCGTCGCCGCGGCGCTCACCGCGCTCTCCCTGCTGGCGATCTGGTGCGCGGCCCCGCGCGCCCTCGCCAGCGACTACGTGCCGATCTCCGGCGCCGGCTCCACCTGGAGCAGCAACGCGATGGACGCCTGGGCGACCAACGTCAAGCAGTACGGCATGCAGATCAACTTCGATGCCAGCGGCTCCTCCGACGGACGTGCGAAGTTCAAGAACGGCGCGGTGGACTTCGCCGTCTCCGAGATCCCGTACGGCATCACCGACCAGGGCGTCTACGAGGCCCCGCCGCCGCGCAAGTTCGCCTACATGCCGATCGTCGCCGGCGGCACCGCCTTCATGTACAACCTGAAGATCAACGGACGCCGGGTCACCAACCTGCGCCTTTCCGGCGACACCATCGCCGGCATCTTCACCGGCACCATCACCAAGTGGAACGACCCGGCGATCGCCGCCGACAACCCGCAGCTCACGCTGCCCGCCCGGACGATCGTGCCGGTCGTGCGCTCCGACGGGTCCGGCACCACGGCGCAGTTGACCACCTGGATGAGCCAGACCAGCGAGGCGTCCAAGTGGAACGCCTACTGCGTCAAGGCGGGCCGCAGCTCGCCGTGCGGGATCACCTCCTTCTACCCGGTCGTCCCCGGCACCCCGTTCCAGGCGCTGAGCGGCTCGCAGGGCGTCTCCGGCTTCGTCGCGCAGGACCAGAACGAGGGCTCGATCACCTACGTCGAGTACTCCTACGCGCTCAACACCGGCTTCCCGGTGGCCAAGATGCTGAACGCCTCGCACTACTACGTCGAGCCGACCGCCCCGGCCGTCGCGGTCGGGCTGACCTCGGCGCAGATCAACTCCGACCTCACGCAGAAGCTGGGCGGCGTCTACAACAGCGCGGATCCGCGGGCCTACCCGCTGTCCAGCTACAGCTACATGATCCTGCCGACCGCCGTGGAGAGCGGGTTCAACACCGACAAGGGCCGCACGCTCGGCGCGTTCGCCTACTACTTCCTGTGCCAGGGACAGCAGCAGGCTCCGGCGCTCGGCTACTCGCCGCTGCCGATCAACCTGGTGCAGGCCGGACTGACCCAGATCCGGCGGGTGCCGGGGGTGCAGGCGCAGAACATCACCATCAAGAACTGCAACAACCCGACGTTCTCCTCGGACGGCACCAACACGCTGGCCAAGACCGCGCCGTACCCGCCCGCCTGCGACAAGCAGGGCCCGACCCAGTGCAGCACCGGGACCGGTGGCGCGGGGGGCAGCGGGGGAGCGGGGTCCGGCGGCGGATCCGGTGGTTCCGGCGGTGCGGGCGGCGGCAGCGGGGTGGCCTCGGGCGGTGCCGGCACTGCGGGCGCGACGGGTGCGAGCGCCGCGACGGGGGGCACGGGCTCCTCGGCCGTCGCCCTCGATCCCGGTCTGGTCGGCGGAGCGAGCGGCGGCGCGGCCTCGGGCGGCGTGCCGGTGAACGCGGACCCGGTCGCCATCAGCGCGGACGACGGAAGCGACCTGCAGCGCGTGCTGATGGTCCTGGCGGCCGTGCTGCTGGCCTCGGTCGTCGTGCTGCCGCCGATGATCGCCCGCCGGATGGCCCGCAAGAAGGGTGGCTGGTGATGTTCCGCCGTCGACTCGAACGACTGACCAGGGGCGCTGTCGGCGCCCCGGCGAAGCCGAAGCCCCGTTCGCGGGCCGCTTCACGGGCGTTGCGCACCACCGTGGTCTGCGCGGTGCTGGCGGCGGTCGCCGCGGGCGTGGTCACCTCCGCGCCGCAGGGCGGGGCCGACCGCACCGCCACCTCGCTGCCGACCGGCGGCCCCTCGGTCCAGGTGGACCCGGTCACCGGCAAGCCGGTGCCGGTCGGCTCCACCGCGGGCGGCGCCGGAGCGACCTCCGGCGGCACGGCGGGCGGCACGGCGGGCGGCACGGCCACGGGCGGCACGGCCGTCGCCGGGACGCAGTTGACCACCGTCGGCAGCAGTGACCCGCACGTGCCCGGCACGCCGACGCTGGTGAGCCCGGCCGCCACCGGGTCCGCCGTGAGCGTGCACGGGACCGGTCCCTTCTCGGGACTGACGGTGACGGTGCATCAGACCACCAACCTGACCGACCAGGTGGTCAAGGTCGACTGGACCGGCGGCAAGCCGACCCAGCCCAACCCCTCCAGCTTCGCCCAGGACTACCTGGAGCTGATGCAGTGCTGGGGCGACGCGGCCACCGGCCCGGACCGCACCCAGTGCCAGTACGGCGGTCTGCGCGGCGACAGCCGCGGCGGCGCGTACGTCTCCACCCGTCAGCTCAACTACGGCTCGCTGGTCGACCCGCTGGAGACGATCAAGCAGACCCAGCCCAACGTCAACGTCTACACGCCCTTCCACGCCGTCAACGGCGTCGTCGAGACGACCGCGGGCAGCCAGTTCTTCGACGTGGAGTCCACCAACGAGGTGCCCTTCGCGCCGACGCGGGCGGACGGCACCGGCCAGGTCTACTTCGAGACGCAGACCGGTATGGAGGCGCCCGGCCTCGGCTGCGGCCAGACGCCCGACAACCTGAAGGTGCCGCCGAAGGAGGGCCGCGAGTGCTGGCTGGTCGTCGTCCCGCGCGGTGAGACCGAGGTCGACGGCAAGCCCCCGGTCGGCAACTCCGGTCAGCTCCAGTCCTCTCCGCTGTCGGCGAGCAACTGGCGCTACCGCATGGTGGTGCCGCTGCACTTCACCCCGCTCGGCCTCAACTGCCCCATCGGCAGCCACGAGCGGCTCACCTACGGCACCGAGATGGCGCAGGAGGCCGTCACCAGCTGGCAGCCGGTGCTGTGCCGGCAGACCACGTCCATCTTCGGCTACACCAAGCTCGACGACGACCTCGCGCGCGGCAAGCTCGTCAACGACGCCGACCCCGGCATGGTGTACGTCGCCGACCCGGTGCCCACCGACCAGCTCCCCGCCGGACGCACGCCCGTCTACGCGCCGGTGGCCCTGTCCGGCGTCACCGTCGCCTTCGACGTCCAGAGCCAGTCCTACACCAGCGCCCCGGCCGACGTGCGCAAACTCGAGGGCCAGCGCATGCACACGCTCAACCTGACGCCGCGGCTGGTCGCCAAACTGCTCACCCAGTCGTACCGCTACGCCGTCGGCTACGACGCCACCGACGTCGCGAACAACCCGCTGGACCTCACCACCGACCCCGACTTCCTGGCCCTGAACCCGGACTTCAAGCCGCTCGCCTTCCTCTCCCGGATCCCCGACATCCTCGTGCCGCTCGGCCAGTCCGACGCCGCCCGACACCTGTGGGAGTGGGTCGAGGCCGACCCGGACGCCCGGGACTTCCTGGCCGGCAAGAAGGACCCGTGGGGGATGACGGTCAACCCCAACTACACCGCCGACAAGCTGAGCCTGCCGCGCGACGACTTCCCCAAGAGCGACCCGTACTGCGAGACCTTCCCGAACAGCCCCAACAACCAGCCGCCGCTGTGCACCCTGGACGCCCACCCCTACGCGGTCGGCATGCACGACGCCGCCCGGTCGGCGGCCCGCGGCGACCGGCTCGCGAAGACCATCTGGGACGCCACGGCCACCCCGCCGCAGCTGAAGAAGGGCCCGCCGGAGCCGCAGGGCCAGATCGGCATCCTCGCCGTCACCGACACTGCGACCGCGGCCCGCTACGGCCTCGACACGGCCAACCTGATGAACGGCGCCGGCCAGTTCGTCGCACCGACGGCCGCCTCCATGCTCGCGGCGCAGCAGGCCATGACCCCGGTCGGCGCCACCGGTGTGAGCCTGCTGCCGCCGGACAGCAAGGCCAAGGACGCCTACCCGCTGACCATCGTCAGCTACGCCGCCACCGTGCCGTCGCTGCTGACCAAGGACGAGGGGGCCGCCTACGCCTCCCTGCTCCGCTTCGCGGTCGGCTCCGGGCAGACGCCCGGCGTCGAGCCGGGCCAACTGGTCAACGGCTACGTGCCGCTGCCGCAGACCCTGCGCACCGAGGCGCTGTCCGTCGCCAAGACCGTCGTCGCCGACTCCGGGCCGCACGGCGGCCCCTCCGGCGGCACCACGACCGGCGGCAGCACCGGCAGCCTCGGCGGGGGCGGCACCAGCGGCGGCGACGGCAGCGGTGCGGGGGCCTCGGGGACGTCGGGGGGCGTCTCCGGCGGCCAGTCGGGCGGGTCGCGCGGCACCCCGACCCTCGCACCCAGCTCGCCCGCCGTCCAGAACGTCGCCCGCACCGCCGCCACACCCGTGGGCGCCGCCCAGTACCTGTTCCTGGTCCTGCTGCTGGTCGCCCTCGTGGCGGCCGGGGCCGGACCGCTGCTGGCCCGCTACCTGCGGCGGCCCCGGAGCTGACCGGACCTCGGCTCGGCCCGACGTCCGCGCGAGCGACGCCGTCCGTGACGGCGTCCGCTCCGACCGCCGCACCGATCACGACCCGTGCTCCGCCCGACGGCCGGAACCCTCCGGCCGTCCACGCACCACCGTCCGAAAGGGAACCGTTCCATGACCGGCAAGTTCAGGCTCCTCGCCGCCGCCGCTGGTGTCGCCCTCCTGGCCGTCGGCGCCGGGACCGCCCACGCCGACCCGGTGGGCTCGCCCACCTACCGTCAGCTCGCTGGCGTCGGCTCCGACACCACGCAGGGCGTCATGAACGCGATGGCGGGCGCGATCACCATCAACGGCACCAAGGTGATCGGCTCCTACGACGCGACCGGCTCGGCCACCGTCGCCACCCAGTCCGGCTCCGCCTGCCAGGCCATCGCCCGCCCGAACGGCTCCGGCGCGGGCCGCACCGCGCTGCTCAACTCGCTGGGCGCGGCCGACGGCTGCCTCCAGTTCTCCCGCTCCTCCAGCCTCAACCTGGCCCCGGCCACCCCCGGCCTGACCTACGTCCCCTTCGCGGTCGACGCGGTCACCTACGCCATCACCCCGACCAGCTCGCTGCCGCGCACGATGACCCTGGCCGACCTGCACGCCATCTACACCTGTGACCCCAACTACGTGGGCACCGGCCCGAACTACACGATCCACCCGCTGCTGCCGCAGGCCGGCTCGGGTACCCGCTCCTTCTGGGAGACCACCGTCGGCATCTCCGACACCGACGTCGTCAACCACGCCTACCCGTGCATCAGCGACACCAAGAACGGCAAGCCGATCGAGGAGCACGACGGCCGCGTCCTGGACGACAACTCCATCGCGCCGTTCTCCATCGCCCAGTACATCGCCCAGGGCGCCGGCACCCTGGCCGACCTGCGCGGCTCGGCGCTGCTCGGCAGCATCAACGGCACCCCGTCGCTGCTGCTCAACACCGGCGCCGCGGCCACCCGCGAGGTCTACAACGTCATCCCGAGCACCAACGTCGGCACCGCGCCGTGGAGCACGGTCTTCGTCGGCTCCAACTCCCTGGTCTGCCAGCAGAGCTCGATCATCAAGACCTACGGCTTCGGCATCGACCCGAACTGCGGCGACACCTCCAAGGTCACGGGCTGACCGCCCACTCCCACGTCCACACACGCAGACCGACGAAGACGAAGGCGAGTACTCCTGTGTCGACCCTCCGTATCTCCCGCCGCGTGGCGCTGGCGACGGCCACGCTGCTGGCCTCCGGCGCGACCACGATGATCGGCGCGACCGCCGCGCACGCCGACACCCAGCTGGGCACGATGACCGCGACGCCGGCCACCGGCGCCGACAACGACGCGATGAGCTTCACCACCTCCGGCGCCTGCACCGGCGGCGGCACCAACCTGATCATGTCGGTCTCCGGGCAGGGCTTCCCGGCCACCGGCACCCAGGTGGTCGGCAACTCCCCGATCTCGACGTACCAGCAGACCGCCGCCGGCGGCTACGTGGTGCCGCTGTCCAACACCATGCGCTACTTCGCCCAGCAGGCCGGCATCACCGCCCTGTCCGGCGAGTACGACTTCACCCTCACCTGCCGCAACGCGTTCGGCGCCAGCACCTTCGGCGACTACGTGGGCAAGATCTACTTCACCAGCCCGACCTCGTACACCTCCAGCAACCAGACGGCCACCACGACCACCCTCGCGGTCACCCCGGCGAACTCCGCCACCGCCGGCAGCGCCGTCACCCTGACCGCGACCGTCTCCCCGGCCGCGGCCGGCACCGTCCAGTTCATGGACGGCACCACGGCGATCGGCAGCCCGGTCACCGTCGCCAACGGCACCGCGACGCTGACCACCTCCGCGCTCACCCAGGGCGCCCACCAGCTGTCCGCCGCGTTCACCTCCTCGGACCCGAACTTCGGCAGCTCCACCTCGACGGCGACCTCCTACACCGTCAGCCCCCCGAGCGCGCAGGCCACCACGACGGCCCTGGCCGTCGCCCCCGGCACCTCCTCGCCGGCCGGCACCTCGGTCACGCTGACCGCCACGGTCGACCCGTCCTCCGCGGCGGGCACGATCACCTTCACCGACGGCGGCACCGCGATCGGGAGCCCCGTCGCGGTCAGCAACGGCACCGCCACGCTCACCACCTCCACCCTGCCCCAGGGCGACCACCAGCTCGCGGCCGCCTTCACCCCGACCGACGCGACCAAGTTCGCGGCGTCCACCTCGGCGTCGGTCACCTACACCGTCAGCGCCCCGACCGGTGGCGGCGGTGGCGGCACGGGCGGCGGCACCGGCGGCACCGCGACCGGCACCGAGAACATCACCACCACCGTCGCCCCCGGCGCGCTGGTGCTGAGCGTCGCGGGCAGCACCGTCGCCCTGCCGCCGCTCACGCTGAACTCGGCCAGCACCCTGTTCGCGACGGCCGGTCCGATCCAGACCGTCACCGTCACCGACACCCGCGCCGGCGCGCCCGGCTGGTCGCTGAGCGGCCAGGTCGCCGACTTCTCCGACGGCGGCGACACCATCAACGGCGAGAACCTCGGCTGGATCCCGCGCCTGGTCAACAAGGTCGACGGGCTCAACGTCACCCTCGGCGGTGCGGTGGCCCCGGCCAACGGCGTCGCCGCGGGCGACTCCGGCGCGCTCGGCCTGAAGTCCTCGCGGACCCTGGCCACCGCGACCGGCCTCGGCACCGCCCAGCTGGGCGCCGACCTGTCCCTGGTCGCGCCCACCTCCACCAAGGCCGGCACGTACACCGCGGTGCTCACGCTCACCGCGATGTGACCACCGCCCCACCGCACCACCCGACCGTGATGTGACGACCCGTCGCCGACCCGTCGTCGGCGGACCGTCGCTGATGGCAGTCCCTGCCGCACCGCGCCTCCCTGTCCTGGCGCGGTGCGGCAGGACCGCCTGCCCAGTCACCCCGTGCCCGTGCAAAGGACCCCTGCCATGACCCGCCCCCCGTCGTCGAGAGCGCGGCACGCGCTCCTCGCGCTCACCGCGCTGCTCACGACCGCCTTGGCCGTGCTCGCGCCGGCGGCGTCCGCCGCCGTGCCCCGCCTGGCTCCCGTCACGGCTCCGGCTCCGGCTGCCGCTCCCGCCGCGCAGCAGCAGACCTTCGGCATCCAGCCGGCCTCGGCCTCCGGCCCCGACCAGCGCGCGGCGCTCACCTACGCGGCCACCCCGGGGGCGCAGCTCAAGGACCACGTCGCGGTCTACAACTACGGCGACGACCCGCTGACCCTCTCCCTCTACGCGGCGGACGCCTTCAACACCGGCAGCGGCGGCTACGACGTGCTGCCCGCCTCCGGGCACTCCACGGACGTCGGCGCATGGGTCCACCTCGCCACCGGCACGGTCACGCTCCCGCCGCGCACCCGGCAGATCATCCCGCTCACCCTGGCGGTCCCCGCGAACGCCGCCCCCGGTGACCACTCCGGCGGCATCGTGCTGGCGCTGCGCCGCCACGAGGTCGACGCCAAGGGCAACGACATCGCCGTCGACCAGCGCGTCGGGACCCGCATCCACCTGCGCGTCCCTGGCGCGCTGCGGCCGCAGCTGGTGGTCCAGTCGGTCTCGGTGCGGTACCGCGGCACGCTCAACCCCTTCGGCACCGGCACCACCACGGTCACCTACACCGTCCACAACGCGGGCAACATCCGCCTCAGCGGCCGCCAAGCGGTCCGCGTCCGCAACGCGGTCGGCGCGGTCACCACGGCGAGCGGCCCCGGCGCGCTGACGGAGCTGCTGCCCGGCAACAGCGTGACCTACACGGTCCAGATCCACGGCGTCTTCCCGACGCTGTGGTCCACGGCCTCCATCACCGTCGACCCGCTCGCCGTCCCCGGCGACACCGACCCGGCGCTCGCGTCGGCCACCAGCGACAACCTCTACGCGACCGTCCCGTGGACCCTCGTCGCCCTGGTCCTGCCGCTGCTGGCCCTCGCCGTCAGCCTCTTCCTCCGCCGCCGGCGCAAGCGCCCCGGCAGCACCCCTGGCAGCACCTCTGGCCCCGGCCCTGCCTACCCGCCGGGCAATCCGGCCGAGCCCACGGCCCCGACGGGATCCACCGAGCCCACCGCGCCAACGGCCCCGACCGGCCCGGCCGGCCCGACCGAGCCCGCGGCGCCCGTTCCGGTCCCGGTCCCTGTCCCGGTCCCGGTCCCGGTTCCTGCGTCGGGCGCGCCGGGAGCGTCCGGTGCGACCTCGGGGGAGTCGGCGACGCACGGGGTGCCCGGCCCAGCGGCCGTTCCCGTGCTGCCCCTGCCGGCGGCGGGAGTTGAGCCCGCGTCCCACCCCGCGGAGGCGGCCGACGTGCCAAGCCAGGTGACCGCTCCGGCTGAGCCGGAGAACACCTCCCCTGCCGCGCCGACCGACGCCGAGGCTGGAGCCGCTCCCGCCGGTGTCGCCGTCGCCACGCGCAGCGCTCGCGGTCGCGCGGCGGCGCGGCTGGGCGCGGTCGTGTTCGCCGTCGTCGGCGCTCTCGGCACGGCGCTGCTCGGCGGTGCCTCCGCGGCCGTGGCCGACGGGGCGTCCGCCACGCCGAGCGCCCTGCCGAGCGCGAGCGCAGGCGCCTCGGCCGACAGCGCGCCGGGGACGCTGTTCTTCGACTACGCCTCGGGCCATGACGACGACCCGATCGACCTCGCGACCTCCGGCCGCTGCCCGAACCAGGGCGACTGGCTGAGCGCCACCATCTCCGGACCGGGCTTCCCCTCCGGCGGAGCCTCCGCCCTCGGGCTCTCCGCCGCGTCGATCTACCCGGCCGCGTCCACCGGCGGCTACGTCGTTCCGCTCGACCAGACGCTGCGCAGCATCGCCCGCCAGAACGGGGTCGGCTCGCTGCACGGGTCCTACCGGGTGGACGTCTACTGCCGGGGCCGCTTCCAGCCCGCCCACCTGCGCGACTTCGTCGGCACGCTGACCTTCGCCACGCCCGGCGCGTGGACGGCCGACCACTCCACGCCGGTGGCCATGCCCGAGAGCACGGAGCCGGTCATGACCGCGAAGCCGATGCCCGCGCCGGCCGCGACCTCCGGCCACGGCGGCGGCACGTCGCTGCCCTCCGTGCTGGCGATGGTCGCGGGCGCGCTGCTCCTCGTCGGCCTCGCCTTCTCCGCCCTGCGCCGCCGACGGGCCCACGTCCTGACCGAACGGAAGGCCAACCACGTGGGGAAGAAGACCGCCGCCCCGGAAACGCCCGCGCCCGAGCCCGCGGCCGGGGTTCCCGCTGAGCCCGTGCCCGTGGCTGAGCCCGCAGCCGGGGTTCCCGCTGAGCCCGAGCCCGGGGCAGTGCCCGAGCGCGTGGCTGATCCCGAGCCCGTCGCCGGGGTTCCCGCCGAGCCCGTGCCCGTGGCCGAACCCGAGCCCGTGGCCGGGGTCCCTGCCGCGCTCACGCCCGTGCCCGCCGCCTGGGTTCCCGGCGCGCCCGAGCGGGTCGCCGCAGATCCCGCCGAGGCCGAGCTCGCCGGTGAGGCGAAGGCGGTGCGGGCATGACGCTGACCGCGACCCCACCGCCAGTGCCCCCGGCGCCCGCTCCGGTCCCGGCCGCCGCCCCGGCGACGCCGCCGACGCCGCCGGGCGTGAGGCCGCGGCGGGGCCTGGACGCCGCGGGGGCCTACGGCGCCACCCTGATGATCCTGTCCGCGCTCCTCTTCGGCTTGCTGCTCGACGTCGGCCCCATCGGCGACATCCGGCACGCGCGCGACCGCGCGACCGGCTACGCCGCCCTGCGGCTCGCGCTGGCGCAGGGCACCGCGCCGGTCGGCCAGACCGACGAGAACGGCAAGCTGCTCGCGCTCGGCACGCCCGTCGCCCTGCTCACCATCCCCGAGCTCGGCATGCGCGAGGTGGTGCGCGAGGGCACCACCTCCGGCGTGCTGGAGCTGGGCCCGGGCCACCGCCGCGACACCCCGCTGCCCGGCCAGGCCGGGACGAGCGTGCTGATGGCCCGCGAGTCGGGCTTCGGCGGGCCCTTCGGCCAGCTGGACCAGCTCCGGCCGGACGAGACCTTCGTCCTGACGACCGGTCAGGGCAAGCAGACCTACCGGGTGCTCGACGTGCGCCGCGCCGGGGACCCTGTGCCGCCCGCGCTGGCGGCGGGGAAGGGGCGGCTGGTCCTGGTGACCGCCACTGGTCCGGCCTTCGCGCCGGACGGCGTGCTCCAGGTCGACGCGGACTTGATCAGCAAGGTGCGCCCGGCACCGGCCCGTCCGCTGGCGGCCCAGCAGTTGGCCCCGGCGGAGCTGCCGATGCACGGTGACGCCGCCGCCTGGGTGCCGCTCGTGCTCTGGGGTGAGGGGCTGCTGCTCGCCGCGGTGGGGGTCACCCTGGCCCGCCTCCGCTGGGGCCGCTGGCAGGCGTGGGCGGTCGGCGTGCCGGTGCTCGGCGCGCTCGGCCTGTGCGTGGCCGACCAGGTCGCCCGGCTTCTGCCCAACCTCATCTGAGTCCGAGTCTGACCTCCGTACGCGAGCAAGAGAGGTACCGCCCCGATGACTGCCCCCGCGCAACCGGAGCAGACGCTGTCCCTGCCGGTGCAGCGCCCGCCGCTCCCCGGCGCCCGACCGGGCGCCCTGGAGGCCCGAGAGATCTCGGCCTGGTTCGGCGACCACCAGGTGCTGGACCGGGTCTCGCTCACCATGCCCGCAGGCCGGGTCACCGCCCTGATCGGCCCGTCAGGCTGCGGCAAGTCCACCTTCCTGCGGATCCTCAACCGCATGCACGAGCTGATCGCTGACGCCACCCTGGCCGGCGAGGTGATGCTGGACGGCGCGGACATCTACGGCGCCGACCGCCGCCTGACCGAGGCGCGCCGCTCGATCGGCATGGTCTTCCAGAAGCCCAACCCGTTTCCGGCGATGTCCATCTACGACAACGTGGTGGCCGGTCTGAAGCTCACGGGCACCCGTGCGAGCCGCGCCGAGCGGGACCGCCTGGTCGAGGAGTGCCTGACCAAGGCGGGCCTGTGGACGGAGGTGCGGGACCGCCTCAAGCAGCCGGGCGGCGCGCTCTCCGGCGGGCAGCAGCAGCGCCTGTGCATCGCCCGGTCGTTGGCCATCCGGCCCCAGGTGCTGCTGATGGACGAGCCGTGCTCGGCGCTGGACCCCTCCTCGACGCGCCGCATCGAGGAGACCATCCGCGAGCTGGTCCACGAGGTGACCATCGTGATCGTCACCCACAACATGCAGCAGGCCGCGCGCGTCTCGGACCAGTGCGCGTTCTTCCTCGCCAGCCAGGGCGTTCCGGGCGGCATCGTCGAACACGGCGACACCCAGGCGATGTTCGCCAGTCCGCGCGACGCCCGCACGGCCGACTACGTGAACGGCCGCTTCGGCTGACGCGCAGTCACCACGTGGGCCGGATCGGGCCCTTCGGGCCGAGTGCGGCGAGGTCGCGCACGAGCGCGGCGAAGCGCTCCGGGCCGAGCAGCTCCCGGAAGGGCGCGACCGCCTCGACGGCGGCCGCGTCCGCCGCCCGGGTGCAGGCCCAGCCGTGTTCGGTGAGCCGCAGCAGGCGCGCCCGCGCGTCGGTGGGGTGCGGTGTGCGCTCGACGTATCCCTTCCGTACGAGCTCGTCCACGAGCTGGGCGGCGGCCTGCTTGGTCACCCCGAGGTGCCCGGCGAGCTCGGCTGTGGTGGCTCCGCCGTGGGAGATCCGCGCGAACGCGAAGCCGTGCGCGGGCCGCAGGTCGGCGAACCCGGCCGCGACGACCCGGTCGTGGATGCCCTGCACGAGCTCTCCGGCGAGGGCGAGGACGAGCGCGGAGAAGGCGAGGGACTCCTGCGCCGGCACGGCTGGTTCGGACATGGGTTGACCCTACCCCAATGGACAAGTAGCTTGTCGATATAGACAAGCTGCTTGTCCATCGATAGATCCATCCAGGGAAAGGTCGTCACCGCCATGCCCGCGATCCGCAGCGACGAGGCCAGGGTCCACGAGCTCCACGGCGTCCGCTTCGTCTCCTACGCCAGCCCCGCCACCGGCAGCAGGGAACTCGCCGCCTGGCGCGGCGAGATCCCCGCCCACACCCCGGGCCAGGCCCACACCATCACCCGCGAGGAGATCCTCCACCTCCTCGAGGGCGCCCTGCGCTTCACCCTCGACGGGGAGGTCCACGACCTCACGGCCGGCGACGTCCTCGTGGCCAACGCGGGCAGCACGCTTCGCGTCGACAACGTCTCCGACGCCCCGGCCCGCATCTGGACCACCACCTCCGTCGGCCTGGAGGCGGTCATGGCCGACGGCACCCGCATCCGGCCCCCGTGGGCGAACGGCGTCCAGTCCGCGTAGGGCTCAACTCTCGTAGGGGAAGCGTGCGAGCGGCGCGTCCTTCGCGAAGAACGTCTTCGCACGGCGCAAGGCCCGCTCGTCCTCCAGGACCTGTCCTGGTCGCGAGCCGTTGCCCAGCAGCACGCCGCCGAAGCGCATCCCCATGTACGCCGCGGTGTGGTGGAGCGTCAGCTCCAGCGGCAAAGCCACCTCCTCCTCGGTGTGCGCCATGGCCGTGACGCCCCACAGGGTGCGGCCGGACATCTTCGCCCGGAACTCCGGGTCCGGCGTGCGCAGCCACTTGGACCAGTAGTCCAGATACCGCTTGGCGTACGCGGAGAGCGAGTACCAGTACAGCGGCGAGGCGATCACCACGTCCGTCGCGGCGAGCGTCGCCTCGTGCAGCAGCTCCTCGTTGTCCTGCCCCGGCCAGGACTCGTTCGCGTGGCGGGTGTCCTGGTAGTCCGGAAGCCGGTACTCGCTGAGGTCCAGCCAGCGCTGCTCCGTCCCGGCCGGCAACTGCTCCGCCGCCGCGCGGGCGAGGAGCTCGGTGTTGCCGTCCGGGCGGGCACTGGCCAGCACGAAGAGGAAGGATCGCGTCGTCATGTCGGCGGCAACCGCCTCAGGACCACGCCTATTCCGGCCCTGGGCGCCGTCCGTAGGCCCGGCCCCGACCCGACCCCGCCGCGCCCCCGGGGCGGGGACGGGCAGGGCCGCGCGGTGGGCCCGCGCTACTCCTCGCCGGCTGCGCCGAAGGAGGCGAAGGAGGCCGCGAAGGACGCGCGGACGGCGGACTGCGCCGCCGGGCCGCCGCCCAGGTGGGCGGAGGCGAGGTGGTCCAGGCCCAGCAGGGCCGCGCCGACGACCGGGCGCGTGGTGACCACCTGCGGGCGCGCCAGCGGCGCGGCCTGGGTCAGGCGGCTGAACACCGCCTCCATCAGCAGGGGTTGGCGGGCGGCCAGGACGCCTCCGCCGAGGACGACGTCGGCGGGCACGCCGATCAGGTCGAGGCGGCGCAGGGCCACCGTCGCCAGGGCGACGATCTCCTCGGCCTGGCGCTCCACCAGCTGGACGGCCGTCGGGTCGCCCGCCTCCGCGCAGCGGAAGAGGACGGGGACCAGTTCGTGCAGCCGGCCCTCGGCCACTCCGCCGAGGTGGACCGCCTCGGCGACCGCGCTCGCACTCGGCAGGCCGAAGTGCTCGGCGACCGCCGCCGCCAGCGCGGTGGGCTCGCCACGGCCGTCCTCGGCGCGGGTGGAGCACCACATCACCTCCAGGGCGATGCCGCCACCGCCGCCCCAGTCGCCGGTGATCTGGCCGAGCGCGGGGAACCGCGCCGTGCGGCCGTCCGGGAGCAGACCCACGCAGTTGATGCCCGCGCCGCAGACCACGGCGACGCCGCGGGGCGCGTCCGTGCCGGCGCGCAGCAGCGCGAAGGTGTCGTTCGCGACGACGGTGGTGCGCGACCAGCCGCGTGCCGCGATCGCTTGCTGCAACTCCCGTTCCTCGACCGGCAGATCCGCGTTGGCCAGGCACGCCGACACGTGCGTGACCAGCGGACCCTGACCGCCGCTGACGTCCAGCCCGGCCTCGGCGGCGGCCGCGGCCACCAGAGCGGCCAGGCCGTCGACGGCGCCCTCGGTCCCGCTCGCGTACGGGCGGAAGCCGCCGCCGCGCGCGGTGCCGAGGACGGTTCCGTCCGCGGTCACCAGCGCCACGTCGGTCTTGCTGTTTCCGGCGTCGATCGCGAGCACGCCCGGGACCAGTTCGGTGCCCACCGCGCCCACGGTCCCCGCGCCGATCGGGTTCCCGACCTCGTCGTCCTCGGACTCGTTCGGCAGGCCAGTCATCAAGGTCGTCACGCCCACGCCAGGTGCTCGCGGTTGTGCGCGATCAGACGGTCCGTCAACTGCGCGGCCCGGTCCAGCTGTCCGACCAGCGGGTGGGCCAGCAGGGCCTGGAAGACCCGGTCCCGGCCGCCGCGCAGCGCGGCGTCCAGGGCCAGCTGCTCGTAGCCGGTGACGTGCGCGATCAGGCCCGCGTACAGCGGCTCGACGGTCGGGACCGGCAGCGGCCGCGCGCCCGAGGCGTCGACCAGCGCCGGCACCTCGATGACCGCGTCGTCCGGCAGGAACGGCAGCGTGCCGCCGTTGCGGACGTTGACCACCTGCTCGGACGGCTCCCCGCCTTCCGTGCCGAGCAGCGAGGCGACCAGCTGCACCGCCGCCTCGCTGTAGAACGCGCCGCCGCGCTGCGCCAGCAGCTCCGGCTTCTCGTCCAACTGCGGGTCCGCGTACATCGTCAGCAGCTCCCGCTCGATCGCGGCGACCTTCGCGGCGCGCGAGCCCTGCTCCCTCAGCTCCGCCACCACCGCGTCGTGCTCGTAGAAGTAGCGCAGGTAGTACGACGGCACCACGCCCAACTGCCGCACCAGCGACAGCGGCAGCTCCAGGTCCTCGGCGATCGCCGCGCCGTGCGCGTCGATCAGGTCCGGCAGGACGTCCTTGCCGTCGAGTCTGACGCCGCGCTCCCAGGTGAGGTGGTTCAGGCCCACGTGGTCGAGCTGGATCCGCTCCGGTTCGACGCCGAGCAGGCCCGCGAACTTGCGCTGGAAGCCGATGGCCACGTTGCACAGGCCGACGGCCTTGTGACCCTCCGTCAGCAGCGCGCGGGTGACGATGCCGACCGGGTTGGTGAAGTCGACGATCCACGCGTCCGGGTTGGCCCGGCGCACCCGCTCCGCGATGTCGAGGACGACCGGGACGGTGCGCAGCGCCTTCGCCAACCCGCCCGCGCCGGTGGTCTCCTGGCCGACGCAGCCGCACTCCAGCGGCCATGTCTCGTCCTGCTCGCGGGCCGCCTGGCCGCCGACGCGCAGTTGCAGCAGCACGGCGTCGGCGTCCTGGACGGACGCGTCGAGGTCGGTGGAGGTGGTGACGGTGCCGGGGTGGCCCTGCTTGGCGAAGATCCGCCGGGCCAGCCCGCCGACCAGTTCCAGCCGCTCCACGGCCGGGTCGACCAGCACCAGCTCGCCGATGGGAAGGCTGTCGCGAAGTCTGGCGAAGCCGTCGATCAGCTCCGGCGTGTACGTCGAGCCGCCTCCGACGACGACCAGCTTGAGGCTCATCAGCCCTTGACTCCTGTCAGTGTGACGCCCTCGATGAAGGCCTTCTGGGCGAAGAAGAACACGATGATCACGGGTGCCATCACCAGCAGGGTGGCCGCCATGGTCAGGTTCCAGTCCGTGTGGTGCGCGCTGTGGAAGGTCTGCAGACCGTACGAGACCGTCCAGGCGTTGGGGTTCTGTGCGAGGTAGATCTGCGGGCCGAAGAAGTCGTTCCAGCAGTAGAAGAACTGGAACAGCGCCACCGCCGAGACGGCCGGCTTGATCATCGGCAGCACCACCCGCCGCAGCGTGGTCCACTCGCCGCAGCCGTCGACCTTCGCCGCGTCCAGGTACTCCTTGGGGATGGTCAGCAGGAACTGGCGCAGCAGGAAGATGGAGAACGCGTCGCCGAAGGCCATCGGGATGACCAGCGGCCAGATGGTCCCGGTCAGGTGCAGTTGGTTGGTCCACAGCAGGTACATCGGCACGATGATCACCTGCGGCGGCAGCATCATCATCGAGATGACCGCCATCATCGCCGCCCGGCGGCCGGGAAAGCGGAACTTGGCCAGCGCGTAGGCGGGCGGGATGGAGGAGACCACCGTCAGTACGGTGCCGAGCACCGAGTACTCGATGCTGTTCTTCCACCAGTCGGTGAAGCCCGGCACCTTGAAGACGTTGACGTAGTTGCTCCACACCCAGTGCTGCGGCCAGAGGTTGGCGCTGAGCGACTGGTCGTCGCTCATCAGCGAGGTGAGGAAGAGGAAGACGAAGGGCAGCAGGAAGAACAGCGCCGCGGCGATGCCGAGCGAGTGCACGGCGATCCAGTTGAGGCGCCGCTGCCGGATCGCCCGGCGGTGCGCGGCCGTCCGCGGCGCGGGCGTGGCGGTGCTGGGCGCGGAGTCCAAAGTCAGGGTGTCGCTCATGGTTTCCCGGTCCTTCCGGCCTAGTCGTCGCCCATGAGGCCGGCGCGCCGGCGCATCAGCAGGGAGGTGAAGGCCATCGCGAGCACGAACAGGACCAGCGAGACCACGCAGGCCGCGCCGATGTCGTCGTTGCTCTGGAAGCCGAGGTTGTAGACGAGCTGCGGCACGGTCCAGGTGGATCCGCCCGGATAGCCGGGGAAGTAGTTCTGGCCGGAGCCGGAGAGCGTCCCGGAGGCCACCTGTCCGGCGACCATCGCCTGCGTGTAGTACTGGAGCGTCTGGATCACGCCGGTGACCACGGCGAACATGATGATCGGCATGATGTTCGGCAGCGTCACGTAGCGGAACCGCTGGAAGGGGCCGGCGCCGTCGAGGGAGGCCGCCTCGTACTGCTCCGTCGGCACGTCCAGCAGGGCGGCCATGAAGATGACCATCAGGTCGCCGATGCCCCACAGGGCCAGCAGCACCAACGAGGGCTTGGACCAGTTGGGGTCGTTGAACCAGCCCGGCTGCGGCAGGCCGAGCTCGCCGAGCAGGTGGTTGACCGGGCCGGTGCCCGGGTTGAGCAGGAAGGCGAAGCCGATGGTCGCGGCGACCGGCGGGGCCAGGTAGGGCAGGTAGAAGGCGGTGCGGAAGAAGCCCGCGCCCGTCTTGATCTTCGTGATCAGGGTGCCGATGCCGAGCCCGAAGATGACCCGCAGCGTGACCATCACGACGACCAGCCACAGCGTGTTGCGCATGGCGGTCCAGAAGTACGGGTTCTCGGTGAGGATGTAGGTCCAGTTCTTCGTGCCCACGAAGTTCGGCGGGTTGTAGCCGTCGTAGTGCATGAAGGAGAAGTAGACGGTGGAGATCAGCGGGTAGGCGAAGAAGATCGCGAAGCCGATCAGCCAGGGGGAGAGGAAGGCCAGGGCCACCCGCAGTTCGCGACGGTGCTTGCGCCTGAGCGCGGGAGCGACCGGGGACTTGCCTGCGCGGGCCCTGGACGGGGTGGGGGACGGGCCGGTCTCGGCCGTCGTGCTGCTCATGGACGTTCACCACCGGGGCGAGGCGAAGGGGAGGAGAAGGGGGACCGGGTCGGCCGGGCCAGGGCGTTGGAGATCCCGGCCGACCCGGAGCTCAGCTGCGGACTTCAGTTCGTGGCAGCCTGGGCCAGGGAGTTGTCGACGTCCGTGTCGGCCTTCTTCAGGCCCGCCATGACGTCCGTCTGCTTGCCCGACTGGAGGTCCAGGCCGAGGTTCTGCAGGATCGTCACGTAGCCGTCGCCGTCCGGCGTGGCCGGCTGGGTGACCGAGTTCGGGTTCTTGGCCACGTTCAGGAAGGTCTGGAAGGTGCTCGGCAGCTTCAGGTCGGGCGACTTGAGCGCGGCGATGGTGCTCGGCACGTTGTCGATCGCGTTGGCGAAGGTGACCAGGGCGCCGGTGTTCGTGGTCATGTACTTCACGAACTCCCAGGCCGCGGCCTGCTTCTGGCTGTTGCGGTTGATGCCGATGACGGTTCCGGTCTGGAAGCCCCGGCCGTAGGAGGCCGCCTGGTCGTCCGGCACCGGGAACGGCGCGGTGGCCCAGTTGAAGCTGACCTTGTCCTGCTGCAGGTTGGCGACGCGCCACTCGCCGTCGAGCTGCATGGCGACCTTGCCCTTGTCGAACGCGTTGGCCGCGAACTCGTCGCCGTAGCCGGTGCGCAGCTTCTCCAGGTGCGTGTAGCCGCCGAGCTTGCCGACCAGGTCCTTCTGCCAGGCGAAGAGGGCCGGCCAGGTCGGGTCGGCCGCCAGGTTCGCCTTGCCGTCGGCGGTGAAGTAGGTGGGGTTGTACTGCCCGCCCACATAGCCGGTGTTCTGCTCGTAGTAGTCCCACAGCGGCATGTAGCCGAGCTGCTGCGAACCGTCGCCCTTGGTCAGCTTGACCGCGTCGGCGGCCAGCTCGGAGTAGGTCTTCGGCGGGGAGGCGATGCCGGCGGCCTTGAACATGTCGACGTTGTAGTAGAGGCCGTACGCGTCGCCCAGCAGTGGGAGCGAGCACTGGTCGCCCTTGTACTGGGTGTAGCTGAGCATCGCCGGCGAGAACACGGTCTTCGGGTCGATCTTGTCCTTCTCCATCAGCGGGTTCAGGTCGATCCAGGCGCCGGTGGAGCAGAACTTGCCGACGTCCGTGGTGGAGAAGTCGGAGACCACGTCGGGCGCGTTGGCGCCGGTGGCGCGCATGCCCTGGGTGATGGTGTCCGCGGAGACCGCCTTGACCGCGTTGACCTTGATGTTCGGGTGCAGCTTCTCGAAGCCCGCGATGTTGGCGTTGATGGCGGCGAGCTCGTTGGGCTGGCTCCAGCCGTGCCAGAAGGTGATGGTCACCGGCTTGTCGGTGGAGCCGGTGCTGCCCTGGGCGCCCGAGTTGGGCTGACCGGTGCACGCGGCGGCGGTCAGCGCGAGCGACGCGGCGACAGCGAGGGCGGCTGCGGTACGACGGCCTCTACGGGCGGGCTGAGCGATCGACACGGGATCTCCAGTGGGGTCGGACCATGCGGTTCGGAAGGCGCTTTTGAGTGCACTGAGCTACGGGCGCGGCGGGTGCGGGGCCGGTCCGTGGTCTCCTGGGGGCGGTGCGGTGGTGCGGTATTGCGGCGGTGCGGTCTTGCGGCGGTGCGGCGGTGCGTTGGTGCGCGCGGTGCTGCCGGTCGGGACGGGGCGGTGGGCTCAGTGGGTGGAGAAGACCTGCTCCCTCGCCGTGGCCAGCGCGGTCTGCAGTGCGCCGACGACGACGGGCGGGCCGGTCAGCTCGGTCAGCAGCAGCCGGGGGCGGGGGATGGCCAGCCCGCTCAGCTCCTCCTGGACCAGTGCGCGCAGCCGCTCGCCGCCGGCCCGCGGGACCTGGCCGCTGAGCACGACCAGCTCCGGGTCGACGACGGCGACCAGGGCGGCGAGCCCTGTCGCCATTCGCTCGGCCAGGGTCCGCAGGAACCCCTCCGCGCCGCGGGCGACGGCCTCCGCCACGGCGGCCTGTGCGCTCTCGGCGGGCAGGCCGTGCTCGGCGGCCAGGGCCAGCACCGCCGGGGCGCCGGCCAGCTCCTGGAAGCCGCCGGAGTTCTCGGTCTCCAGGTCCACGTTCTTGATCAGCGGCGCGCCCGGCATCGGCATGTAGCCGATCTCGCCCGCGCCGCCCGTGTGGCCGCGGTGCATCCGCCCGCCCAGGACCAGCGCGGCGCCGATGCCCGCCTCGAACCAGAGCAGCACGAAGTCCCGCACGCCCTGCGCCAGTCCGACCCGCTGCTCGGCGACGGCGGCCAGGTTCACGTCGTTCTCCAGTGCGACCGGCACGCCGAGGGCCTCGGTCAGCTCGGCCACCAGGTGCGCCGACTGCCAGCCGGGCAGGTGCGGCGCGTAGCGGAGCAGGCCGCTGGCCGGGTCGAGCGCGCCCGGCGTGCCGATGACGACCTGACGCAGCCGGGTGCGCGGCAGCCCGGCCGCCTCGGTGGCGATGTCCAGCGCCCAGGTGACCTGCGCCAGCGCCTCGCCCGGCTCGCCCTCGGGCAGCGGGAGCCGGTGCTCGGTGACGACGCGACCGGTGATGTCCGCGATGGCCACCCGGATCCGCTCCGGCGCCACGTCCAGTCCGGCCACGTAGGCCGCCTGCGGGTTGATCTCGTACAGCTGCGCCCCGGGCCCGGGACGACCCGCGGTGGTGCCGACCGGGACGACCAGCCCCGCCGACTCCAGCCGGGCCAGCAGCTGGGAGGCGGTCGGCTTGGAGAGACCGGTCAGCTGGCCGAGCTGCGTGCGGGAGAGGGGGCCCTGTTCCAGCAGCAGTTCGAGGGCGGCCCGATCGTTGATCGCACGCAGCAGGCGGGGAGTGCCGGGCTGCTGCGAGGGGTTGCCGGTGCCGGTGGACATGGCGTTGAATCACCCTCCTCATAGGTGCCCAGCACCCTAACGGGTGCGCTGATCGTGAACTATTAGGAAACTTTCCTTCCGATCGCCAGGAACGTACGGCGGCCGGTGAGGGGATGTCAATGCCCCGGGAACGCCTCCGTCTCCTTGGAGACCGAAGCGTTACCCGGGGCGTCGGTGGTGCGGGTGTCGTCGGACGGATCAGACCGCGACGGCGGCCTCCTCGCGCTCCTCGGCGGCGTCGGCTTCGGACTCGGCGGCGAGCGTCGGGACGGGACGGCGCTTCCGCTCGAACAGCGAGGTCAGCGCGAGCGCCGCGGCGCCGACCACGGCCCAGGCCGCCAGGATCCACACGTCGGTGCCGAACCCGGCGCGGCCGTCGAAGTAGATCATGCTGCGCGCGCCCTCGACGAAGCCCGAGCCGATCCAGAACGAGTGCAGCGAGGCGAAGAAGCCGTTCTGCAGGTCGGGGCGGAAGACGCCGCCGGAGGAGGTGAAGTTCAGCATCACGAAGAGCAGCATCGTGCCGAGCGTCGTCCAGCGGCCCAGGAAGCGGTGCAGCGCGGTGCCGATCGCCACGACGGCGAAGGAGTAGACCCAGGCGAGGCCGAAGAGCCCGAACAGGTCGCGGTGCACGAAGTGGAAGACCGGCCCCGCGAGCGCGGTCCCGATCGCGGCGACCGCGAGCGACACCCCGAGGCACAGTCCGGCCCGCGTCCGCATCCGCAACGCCTCGCCGGCGCCGCCGATCACCGCGACGCTGCCGTAGGAGCCGATGCTGATCGCGACCAGCAGGAAGAACAGCGCCTGGTTGGTCGGGTCCTGGGCGGGCATGGGCGTCAGGTCGTCCACGGTGAGCGGCTGGTGCTGCACGCTCGCGACCTGCGTGAAGATCTTCTGTGCCACCTCGACGTCGGTGGCGGAGTTGGCGGTGGCGACCATCAGCGAGGGCGCCGTGCCCGGGGCGGGGCTCGGCGTGTAGGCGGCCACCAGGGTGCGGTCCATGATCTGCGCCCGCGCGGCGTCGCCGCTCGGCAGCGTGGTGACGTCGAGCGCGTCACCGGCCCTGTCCTTCAGCGTCTGCGCCAGCACGTCGGCCCGCGGTCCGCCGCCGACGACAGCGACCTTCATGTGGTGTGGGGACGGTGCGTGGAACGCGCTCTCGTACGCGAGACCCATGCCGATGCACATGAGCAGCGGGAGCAGCAGGTGCGTGAGCACCCGGCGGAGTACGGCGCGTTCGGACATCTCATCCCGTCCAAAGGTTGGTAAATACAACTGAAGCTCTAAGTTGTACTTTACAACGAATCTGGGAAGAGTGCTACTTGCAACTACTTCGACGGCGCCGGGTCGTCCAGGCCTGGGATCGGAGCCGTCGCACGGGACTGCGCGCTGTTCGGGTCGCCCAGGGCCGAGGGTGCCGCGAAGTCCACGGCCGGGCCGGTCCGCTGCGCCGGCACGGCGTCGACCGGCTGCGGGACGACGCCCAGGTGGATGTCCGCGGCCTCCAGCGCCTCCTTGATCCGGCGGCGCAGCTCGCGGCCGACGCCCAGCGCCTTGCCCGGCATCACCTTCGCCTGGACGTGGACGATCATCGCGTCCGCGGCCAGCGAGTCGACGCCGAGGACCTTGACCGGCTCCCACAGCTGCTCGGCCCAGTCCTCCTCCTGCGCCATGCGCTCCGTCGCCGCCAGGATGATCTTCTCGACCTTGTCCAGGTCCTCCTGGTAGCCGAGCGGGACGTCCACGTTCGCCGTGGCCCAGCCCTGGCTCAGGTTGGCGATGCGCTTGACCTCGCCGTTGCGGATGTACCAGATCTCGCCGTTCGCGCCGCGCAGCTTGGTGACACGCAGGCCGACCTCCAGCACGGTGCCGGTGGCGACGCCGGTGTCGATCAGGTCGCCGACCCCGTACTGGTCCTCGATGATCATGAAGACGCCGGAGAGGAAGTCCGTCACCAGGTTGCGCGCGCCGAAGCCGATCGCCACACCCGCGACGCCCGCGCTGGCCAGCAGGGGCGCGAGGTTGATGCCGAGCACCGGAAGGATCGTGATGGCCGCCGTGCCGAGGATCACGAAGGACGCGACGCTGCGCAGCACCGAGCCCATCGCCTGCGACCGCTGCCGACGTCGCTCCGCGTTCGCCAGCAGGCCGTTGAGCAGCGCGTTGTGCGCGGCGTTGTGGTGGCTCTGCACCATCCGCTCGACCAGCTTGTCGATCAGCCGGACCACCACGGCGCGCACGACCAGGGCGACGACCGCGATGAACAGGATCCGCAGACCGTCTTCGACCCAGTTCGCCCAGTGCGAGCTCAGGTAGCTCACAGCCTGGTTGGCCTGCTGCAACGTGGCGTGGACGCTCGTCGTCCCGTCGGAGGGACCGGGAGCGGGGGTCGGGGATGCGTTGCTGGACATCGCCCCAGACTACCGAGGGCCGGGGAACGGCCCGGACCACGCGCCGCCCCCGAAAACAGCCGCGCTGACCGTGCGTTACCGGGCTTGACCTGCGGTGACTGTGGGCATAGTGCCGGTGTGGGCTTCCGGTGTGGGGGAGCACACACCCGGACGGATCTCCGGTCTTGCTGGCGTCGCAGCACCTTCGGCGGCGACACTGTCAGGAGATCACCCACGCCTGGGTGATCGGTCGTCCCGGCGCGAGCCACGCGCCGTCGGCGGAAAGGGAGGCCCTCGTGCCGCATGTTCTGGTCCTGAACGCGTCCTACGAGCCGCTCGGCGTCGTCTCACTACGACGCGCCCTGGTGCTTGTCCTCGACAAGAAGGCTGTGAGCCTGGAGGACACCGGGGTACTCATGCACAGCGCGACCACTGTCATATCCGTTCCATCCGTCGTCCGGCTCACCCGGTTCGTGCGGATCCCCTTTCGCGGGCCCGTCCCGCTCACCCGTCGCGCGCTCTTCGCCCGCGACGGCGGGCGCTGCGTGTACTGCGGTGGCGTCGCAACCAGCGTCGACCACGTGGTGCCGCGCAGCAGGGGCGGCCAGCACGCGTGGGACAACGTGGTGGCCGCCTGCCGCCGCTGCAACCACGTGAAGGCGGACCGCCACCTCGCCGATCTCGGCTGGCGCATGAAGCGCCAACCGGCACCGCCGACCGGCCTCGCCTGGCGCATCATCGGCACGGGACACCGCGATCCGCGGTGGCGTCCCTACCTCGAGCCCTACGGCACGGCGGAGGAGTTGGCGCACCTCGCGCCATTCCGTCATGCGGACGGGCCCCCACAGGCCCCGGCCGAGCTCACCGCGTAGTGCGCGGACCGCTCGCCGGGGCCTTTGCTTTGGGCGGGCACGTTCGGAAGCCCGGTTCAGCCGCACCACCCGCGGTTGCACCACCCAGGGGCGCGGGGAACTGCGCGAGAAACCGCCCTGTGCGGATGGCCCTGCACGTCGAGGACCGTTCGCGTGTCGGTGGCTTGTCGCGCAGTTCCCCGCGCCCCTGGTGTGGCGCGCCCCTAAGGCGTGGCGGTCGGCGACGGGGCGTCCGTCGGGGACGGGCTCGGGTCAGGGCTGGGCGGGGGCGTGGTCGCGGTGGGGGAAGGCGTGGGCGCCGTCGGCGTCGGGGTGGGCGAGGGGGCCTGCGGGACGACCGCGTAGACCTCCATGCCCCACAGCGAGTACCCGAAGCGCGTCGCCCGTGCGAGCCCCTGCATGCGGACGTACTGCGCCGTCACGGCGCCGAAGCGGACGGTCTCGTCCCCGCCGCGGCCGGAGGCCACCATCGCCGCCGTGGTCCAGTGGACGCCGTCCGTCGAGGTCTGGATCGCGTAGCGGGAGGCGTACGCGTCCTGCCAGTGCAGGACGACCTCGCCCAACGTCGCGGGCACGGCCAGCCGCACCTGGACCCACTCGTCGTCCTGGGCCGGTGACGACCACCGCGTCGTCGGATCGCCGTCGTTGACGGCTGCCGCCGGGAAGTCCGAGGTCTCGTCCGCGGACGAGCCCGCCGCGCCAGTGAGAGCCAGATCGGGGCCGCCCGTACGCGGGTAGACGTTCACGGTGACGTCCTGCGTGGCCGTGCGCCCCCCGACGGTGAAGACGACGTGCGCGGTGTACGACCCGGTCGGGGTGCCCGCCGCCGCGGTGAAGCTCAGCGGGACGCCCGTGCTGCCGCCGCGCGGGAGCGCGACGGGGCCGGTGCCCGTGACGGTGACGCCCTTCGCCGCGGCGGGCAGCTGCGTGGCGACCGTGCCGGTCGCCCCGGCGACGTCCTGCGCCTGCAGCACGCCGGGCAGGGCGACGGGGGCGCCGCCCGCCTGGAGGTCCACGCTCTGCGCGCCGAGCTGCAACGTCGCCGGAGGTGTGTCCGCGTACCAGGGGATGACCTGGTAGACGACCGGCGCCTGGCTGCCGGGAGCGCCGGACCAGAGCAACCGGATCGAGTCGACGCGCAGCTTCGGGTCGGCGGCGAGCTCGGTGTAACCGCCGGAGGCGATCGCACCGAGGCGGGTCCAGCCCTTGTCCGCGCTGTGCACCTCGACCCAGCCGGGCGTGTGCGTCCGGCCGTCCGTCAGCACCACGACGCGGCCGAGCTGGCGCGTCTGACTGAGCGTCACCGTCAGTGCGTCGCCGGGCTGCGGCGCGGACGCCGCCTGGTAGGGCGCGTCCAGGTCGCCGTCGACGGCGTTGGACGCGGGCGAGCCGGACACCGCGGCGGGGCCGGTCGCGGTCAGCGCGGTGGCGTCCGGCGCGCTGACGCTGAACTCCCGTACCGCGACCGCGCTGTCCTGGCCGGAGCCGGCCCGCAGACGCAGGTAGCGCGCGGCGGCCCCGGCCGGCAGCGTCGCGTCGATCTCGCCCTGACCGTGGTAGTGGCCGACCTGCACCCAGCCGCCGTCGTCGGTGGCGTACTCCAGGATCGCGTCCTGCATGATGTCGCCCTGGGCCACGTCCCCGGCGGGGCCGCCCATCAGGATGTGGACGGTCCGCACGGGGGTGTCGCTGCCGAGGTCGACCCCGACGGTGTCGCCCGCCTGCGGCGGGTTGCCTGACCAGTAGTAGGTGCCGGGGTCGCCGTCGACCATCAGCGCGGGGTCGTGGTCCTGGGCGGTGCCCATGGAGCTGGTCGGGGTGAGCTGGTCGCCGTCGAGCCCGGACCAGCTGTCGGCGGCCTTCAGGGCGCGGTCGAGGAAGGCGTCGAGGACGCCCTCGCCGAGCGTGACGCCGCTGTCCTCCAGCTGGGCCATCTCCTGTCGCAGCACACCGCGCTGGCTCCAGGCCGCGGCGCCGTTCCCGGCGCGCTGCGCGGCCAGCATGTCGACGGCGGCCTGCCCTGCGCGGCCGTACTGCGCGAGCTGCTGGATCCAGGGGGAGTCCTCGGCCAGCAACCCGCCGCCCGCGACGCCGGCCAGGTTGTCAGTGGCCCGTGCCATCGTGGTGAACGCGGCACTGAGTCGCGCGGCGGCCTTGGCGCGGGCTTCCGTCGCGGCGGGGGCGGCGGCGTTCGGCTCGGGGGAGGCCGGTTCGAACGCGGCCCAGAACGCGTCGAGGAGGGGCCGCAGGTACGCGGATTCCTGCTGCCCGAGCGGTGAGGAGGCGCTGTTGCCGGCCAGCGCGGCCAGCGCCGCGCGGGCCTGTGTGCTTGGGGTCTGTGCGGTGGGGGCCTGCGCGGTGGAGGCCGCCGTGCCGGGGCGGGCGGTACCGGTGCCGTAGGTCGTCGCCCCGGCCAGCGCGGAGACGGCGGCCTGCCAGGAGGCGTCGGGCCGGTAGGCCGACGGGTTCCAGGCGAAGTCCGCGGCGGTGAAGAGGGGGATGCGCGAGGCGAGGGGCTGCTGCATGGCGCTGACCAGCAGACCGGCCGTCCCGCTCGCCACGGCCGGGTCCCGGCCCTGGTAGGCGCCCAGGTAGAGACGGTCCTGCTCGGAGTCGTTGACGGGGTAGTTGTCCTCCGTCAGCAACGGGTGGCCGAGCGTCTGCTGGGCGGTCGCCAGGTCGCCGGAGGTGATGGTGGCGGGCTCCACACCCGATCCGGTCCAGGCGATCCGCACGCCGCCGTCCAGCTCCTGGGCCAGGGCGGTGCGGTAGGGCGTCGCGTCCGTCTCGTGGTACTCGCTGGGGAGCACGGTCAGCGCGTCGGCGCCCGGGTGCTGGGAGAGGAAGCGCCGCAGCACGGCGGCCACCACGTCCGCCTGCGCACGCGCGGCGGCCTGCGGACCGTGCCCGTAGCGGGCGGCGTCCGCGTCGCAGTGCCAGTGGGAGAAGGTGGCCTGGGAGAAGTCCAGTTGGAAGGAGCGCAGGCCCAGGCTCCACAGCTGCTCCAGCTTGGCCACCAGCGCGTCCTGGTCGGTACGCGAGGTGTAGCACAGCGAGGCGCCGGGCGAGAGCGAGTAGCCGAGCGTGACGTGGTTCAGCGCGGCGCGCCGCGTCAGCGTGCGCAGCTCGGCCTGCGGGCCGGCCGGATAGGGGGTGCGCCACAGCGCGTCCCGGTAGGGGTCGTCGCCCGGAGCGTAGAGAAGGAAGTTCTGCTTGGTCTGCCCGAGGAAATCGATCATGTCGGCGGTCTGCGCCGTCGTCCACGGTGTGCCGTAGAAGCCCTCCACGACGCCGCGTACCGGCGAGGAGGGCCAGTCCTGCACGGCCAGCGCGGGCAGCGTGCCGCCGACGCCGAGGATCTGACGGAAGGACTGGACGGCGTTGTAGGTGCCCTCGGCGTCCACCCCGGCGAGCACGGCCACACCCGCCGGGCCCGCCTGGCCGGTCTGCCCTGCCTGGCCCGCGTGTCCCGCCTGCCCCGGCACGTTCGGCTTGCCCGAGCCGCCCGCGCCGCCCGCAGCGTCGGACGTGCCCGACGGCCTGGCGGTGATCGTGCCGGTGCCCAGGATGTAGCCGCCCGCGGGCAGTCCGGTGGGGGAGAGGGCGGTCTGCCCCGCGCCTGCGAGGGAGCGCAGCGCGCGGTCCGTGCCGCCGGTCGCGCCCTCGGCCGCGCCGCCCAGGTAGATCGTGAGTGCGCCGGGCTGCGGGTCGCTGCCCGGGGAGACGGTGTCGACCCGCTGCAC
>NZ_BBPQ01000029.1:37903-48726 GCF_000787855.1 Streptacidiphilus anmyonensis
GGTAGATCGTGAGTGCGCCGGGCTGCGGGTCGCTGCCCGGGGAGACGGTGTCGACCCGCTGCACGCCCGCCGCCGCCAGCGCGGCCTGCAAGGCGGCCAGCGCGCCCGGGTCGGCGTGCGGGGCGACGGCCAGCGCGACCCGCCGCGGGCGGGCCACCGGCGTGCCCTGCGCTTGCTCGCGCTGCGGGCTCGGGTAGATCGCGGGCCCGGAGTTCGCCCCGGTCGCCGATGCGGTGTCACCGTCCGAGGACTGCCCGCTCGTCCCCAGCGCCAGCACCTGCGCGGCCGCTCGGGAGCCACCGCCCTCGGCCAGGGCGGAGGGAGCGCCGACCAGTCCGCCGCAGACGACGGCCGCCACGGTGAGGGCGGCGCTCGCCCTGAGCGCGGCGCTGCGGGTCCGTACCTGGGCCCGCATCTGTTCCGGGAGTGCGGTCAGCAGCGGTGCGGTGCCCTTGAGCTGGGCGATCAGCCGGTCGGCGGTCTCCGGTGCCAGTCGTCGGGCCGTCCGCGCGGCGGTGCGCCGCGCCGTCACCACCGTGGTGGTCCTCAGCAACTGCCGCAGCGCCTGATGCTCCGCCACCGTCCGCCGCAGGCTGCTGCCCAGAGCGGCGACGATGCCGTCGGAGCCTGCTGCCGGTTCGGGCCGGTGGTCCACGGGGACTCCTGATGCCGTGTCGGGTGTGTGCGTCACTGCATGCTGTTCTGTGGTGCTTGCTCTTCTTGCTGTGGCGAGGGGCGGAAACGCCTGAGGGCGCGGGCAGCTGTGCGATCGCCGTCCCACGCCGAAAGAGGCTGGTCAACGGTCTGTCGCACAGCTCCCCGCGCCCCCGGAAGCCGTTTTGTCCGTCCCGGACACCTGGCCCGGCCGAACTCCTCAACCCCACCATCCCCGCCCTTGGCATGTCAATGCGCGAGCGTGTCCACTCGTATACGGGAGAGTGAACTCCGCTTGCCGGATCGCGCCCGAACCGATCGGGTGACCGGATCACCCGGTCGACGGTGTCGCGGGCCCGGCCCGATGGGTAGGTGTCCCGATGGCTAGGTGTCCTGGGCCGGTCGCAGCCGTTGAACCCAGGGAAGCGCACTGCACCGAAGAAGCGCACGGCACCGAAGACGCAGAGGAGAGCCCGTGGCCCCCGACGCCCACCGCCCCTTCCCCGGGGGCGCGAGTGCCCTGGAGACGCTGGCCCACGCCTACGGCGTGGACACCGAGTTCGAGGGCCGCGTCGTCTCGCCGGACACGCTGCACGCGGTGCTCGCCGCGATGGGCGTCGACGCCGGCAGCCCGGACGCGGCCGAGGAGGCCCTCGCAGGGCTCCACGCGCGGCGCGCGCACCGGCTGCTCCCGCGCGCGATCGTGCTGCGCGAGGGCGTCGTCGAGGAGGTGCCGCTGCCGTCCGCCGCCGAGGCGTGGGTGGAGCTGGAGGACGGCCAGACCGTCACCGTCGGCACGCCCTTCCCGCGCGGCCTGCACATGGGAGAGTCGGGCGAGACCCGCCCGCTCCCCACCGACCTGCCGGTCGGCCGCCACACGCTCTGCGCCCGCCTCGGCGACCGGGCCTCCACCGCCGCGCCGCTGCTCGTCGCCCCGCACCGGCTGGTCGGCCCGGCCGGGCGCAGCTGGGGCTTCCTGGTGCAGCTCTACTCGATGCTGGGTGAGCGCTCCTGGGGCATGGGCGACCTCGGCGACCTCGCGGACCTGGCCGGCTGGTCGGGGCATGCGCTGGGGGCCGGCTTCGTCCAGATGAACCCGCTGCACGCGGGCATGCCGCCCGGTCCTGACGGCACCTCGGACCCCTCGCCCTACCGGCCCTCCTCGCGCCGCTTCGCCGATCCGGTCTACCTGCGGATCGAGGCCGTCCCCGAGTACGCCTACCTCAAGCCCGAGGCCCGCGAGCGCGTCCAGGACGCGGCACGGCGCGGTGCGCGGCTGCGCGAGGGCGTGCTGATCGAGGAGGCGCAGATCGACCGGGACGCGGTCTGGGCCGCCAAGCGGGAGGCGTTGGGGGTGATCCACGCTGTCCCGCGCGGAGTCGGGCGCGAGGCCGCCTACCAGGCGTTCCTCCGCCGCGAGGGCGAGGGCCTGCTCCAGTACGCGACGTGGTGCGCGCTCGCCGAGGTCCACGGTCCGGGCTGGCGCGGCTGGCCCGGCGGACTGCGCGACCCCGGGAGCGCGGCGGTGCTGCGGGCCCGCAACGACCTGGCCGATCGCGTCGACTTCCACGCCTGGCTCGCCTGGCTCGTCGACGAGCAGCTCGCCGCCGCGCAGGCGGCGGGCCGGGCCGCGGGCATGCCCGTCGGTCTCGTCCACGACCTCGCCGTCGGCGTCCACCCCGACGGCGCCGACGCCTGGGCGTTGCAGCACTGCCTGGCCGACGGCATCAGCGCGGGCGCGCCGCCGGACGCGTTCAACGCCCACGGCCAGGACTGGGGCCTGCCGCCGTGGCGTCCGGACGCGCTCGCCGACGCCGGCTACGCGCCCTACGCCGAGCTGCTGCGCGCCAACCTCCGCCACGCGGGCGGGCTGCGCGTCGACCACGTGATGGGGCTGTTCCGCCTCTGGTGGGTCCCCGAGGGCCGCCCGCCGACGGAGGGGACCTACGTCCGCTACGACCACGAGGCGATGCTCGGCGTCCTGGCGCTGGAGGCGCACCGCGCGGGCGCGATCGTGATCGGCGAGGACCTCGGCACCGTCGAACCCGGCGTGCGTGAGCAGTTGTCGGCACGCGGCGTCCTGGGCACGTCCGTGCTCTGGTTCGAGCGCGACTGGTCCGAGCAGGGCGGCGGCTCGCCGCTGCCACCGGACCGCTGGCGCGAGGACTGCCTGGCCACGCTCACCACGCACGACCTCCCTCCGACGGCGTCCCGCCTCAGCGGCGACCACGTCGAGCTTCGGCATCGGCTGGGCCTGCTGTCCCGGCCGCTGGCCGAGGAGCAGGCCGAGGACGACGAGGAACGCGAGGAGTGGCTGGGCGAGTTGGCCCGCGAGGGCCTCATGACCGTCCCGCCGTACGGCGAGGGCCCCGCCGCGGACCCCCTGGAACCCCCGGACGGCCGCCACCTGCCGGAGGCCGTCGCCGCCCTCCACCGCTACCTGCTGCGCACGCCCGCCAAGCTCGTCGGCGTCTGGCTCCCCGACGTCCTCGGCGACCCCCGGCCCCAGAACCTCCCGGGCACCTCGACCGAGTACCCCAACTGGCGCCTCCCGATCGCCGACGCCGACGGCAAACCGGTCACCCTGGAGCAACTCACCGCCGCGGAGCGCACGGCGGAGTTCGGCGCGGTCATGCGCCAACCGGCCGACGACCCGGCCGAGTAGCCGCGCCCGAGAGGGCGCGGGGCTGTGCCGGTCTGCGGCTTCGCCGGGTGGGCACGACGGTGCGCATTCAGGGGCGCGGGGCTGTGCCGGTCTGCGGCTTCGCCGCGTGGGCACGACGGTGCGCATTCAGGGGCGCGGGGACTGCGCGAGCAACCACCCTGTGCGAGTGGCCCTGCTCGTGCGGCGACACACCACACAGGGTGGCTTGTCGCACAGTTTCCCGCGCCCCCAACGGCTACCGCTGTGCGGCCTCGCGGTCCGCCGCCTGGGCCTTGAGCGCGCGCTCGACGCCGCTGCGGCACTCGACGACCATGCGGCGCAGCGCCGGGGCCGGCGCGTTCGCGTCGAGCCAGGCGTCCGTCGCCTCCAGGGTCTCCGTGGAGACCTGGATCGTCGGGTACAGGCCGACGATGATCTGCTGGCCCATCTCGTGCGAGCGCTGCTCGAAGATGCCCTTGATCGCGGCGAAGTACTTCGCCGTGTAGGGGGCCAGCAGGTCCGCCTGCTCCGTCTGGACGAAGCCCGCGATGACCGCCTCCTGGACGGTGTTGCTGAGCGTCTCCGCCTCCACCACCGAGGCCCAGGCCGCGGCCTTCGCCTCGGCCGTCGGGCGGGACGCGCGGCACGTGGCCGCGTGCGCCTCGCCGGCCGCGGTGGGGTCGCGCTCGAGCTCCTCCATGACCGAGGCCTCGTCCGCCACGCCGGTCGCGGACAGACGCTGCAGCAGCGCCCACCGCAGCTCGGTGTCGACGGCCAGGCCGTCGATCTCGACCGAGCCGTCGAGCAGGCCGGTCAGCAGCGCGAGGTGCTCCTCCGTGGACGCCGCCGCGGCGAACGCCCGCGCCCAGGCGAGCTGATGGTCGCTGCCCGGCTCGGACGCGCGCAGCAGCCGCTCCGCGGCCTCCGCCCAGGTGGCCCGGCCGGTGGGACGCCACTCGGGCGCGGCGTAGAGCTCGATCGCCAGGCTCGCCTGGCGCTGCAGCGACTGCACCACACCGATGTCGGACTCGCGGCCCACGCCCTGCAGCACCAGCTCCAGGTAGTCGCGGGTGGCCATCTCGCCGTCGCGGGTCATGTCCCAGGCCGCGGCCCAGCACAGCGCGCGCGGCAGCGACTCGGCGAAGTCGGCGATGTGCTTGGTGACGTTCGCCAGCGAGAACTCGTCCAGGCGGATCTTCGCGTAGGACAGGTCGTCGTCGTTGAGCAGAATGACCGCAGGACGGTCGCGCCCGACCAGCTGCGGGACCTGCGTCAGCTCGGCGGCGTCGATGTCCAGCTCGATCCGCTCGACGCGCTTGAGGGCGGCGCCCTCCAGCTCGTACAGGCCGATGGCGATGCGGTGCGGCCGCAGCACGGCCTCGCCGCGCGCGCCGGCGGGCAGCGCCGGGGCCTCCTGGCGGACGGCGAAGGAGGTGATGACGCCGTCCGCGTCGACCTCCAGCTCCGGGCGCAGGACGTTGATGCCGGCCGTCTCCAGCCACGCCTTCGACCAGGCCTTCAGGTCGCGGCCGGAGGTCTGCTCCAGCGCGGTCAGCAGGTCGGACAGGCGGGTGTTGCCCCAGGCGTGGCGCTTGAAGTACGCCTGCACGCCCGCGAAGAACGCGTCCTGGCCGACGTAGGCGACCAGCTGCTTCAGCACCGACGCGCCCTTGGCGTAGGTGATGCCGTCGAAGTTGACCTGGACGTCCTCCAGGTCGTTGATCTCCGCCATGATCGGGTGGGTGGACGGCAGCTGGTCCTGGCGGTAGGCCCAGGTCTTCATCTGGTTGGCGAACGTCGTCCAGATGTTCGGCCAGCGGGTGCCCTCGGCCTCGGCCTGGCAGACGGTCTCGGCGAAGGTCGCGAACGACTCGTTCAGCCAGAGGTCGTTCCACCACTCCATGGTGACCAGGTCGCCGAACCACATGTGGGCCAGCTCGTGCAGGATCGTGGTCGCCCGGCCCTCGTAGGCGGCGTCCGTCACCTTGGAACGGAAGACGTACTGGTCGCGGATGGTGACCGCGCCCGCGTTCTCCATCGCGCCCGCGTTGAACTCCGGCACGAACAGCTGGTCGTACTTGGAGAACGGGTACGCGAAGTCGAACTTGTCCTGGAAGTAGTCGAAGCCCTGCCGCGTCACGTCGAAGATGTGGTCCGCGTCCAGGTACTGCGCCAGCGACGGGCGGCAGTAGACGCCCAGCGGCACCCGCTGCTCGCCGTCCGGGCTCACGTACTCGCTGAAGACGCCGTGGTACGGGCCGGCGATCAGCGCCGTGATGTAGGTCGACATGCGCGGGGTGACCGGGAAGCGGTGCAGCTCGGTGCCCTCGACGGGGCCCTTCTCCGGGTCCGGGGAGACCTCGTTGCTGATGACCTTCCAGCCGGTCGGCGCGACCACCGTGAACCGGAAGGTGGACTTGAGGTCCGGCTGCTCGAACGAGGCGAAGACGCGGCGCGCGTCCGGCACCTCGAACTGGGTGTAGAGGTAGGTCTGCTGGTCGACCGGGTCGACGAAGCGGTGCAGACCCTCGCCGGAGTTGCTGTAGGCGCAGTCGGCGACGACGCGCAGCTCGTTCTCGGCGGCCAGGCCCGACAGCGCGATGCGGCTGTCGGCGAACACCTCGGCCGGGTCGAGCGCGGCGCCGTTCAGCGTCACCTCGTGCACGGCGGGCGCGACCAGGTCGATGAAGGTGGAGGCGCCGGGCGTGGTGGCGGTGAACCGGACCACGGTGGTGGAGCGGAACGTGCCTCCCTCCGCGGCCGTGCTCAGGTCGAGCTCGATCTCGTAGGCGTCCACGTGGAGGAGCTCTGCCCGGGTGCGGGCCTCCTCACGGGTCAGGTTGGTGCCAGGCACGCTGGGTGACTCCTTTGTCGACTGTGTCTTCGCTGGCATCTTTGCACGTCCGGGGTGACGCGCTCAGTGCATTACGCGCAGCGCGACCGTGGTTCCGGTCGGGGCGCCGGTAGGGTGACAGCCCGCATGTGTGGACGAAGGGGGCATACACATGGACGGGGTCCGCGCGCCGGGCACGCCGGGAACGACGGTCGACCTGCAGTCGCTCGACGCGTTCACCGTCCGTATCGACTACGGACGCGAGCACGCGACGTTCTGGGTCACTCCGACGGGACAGTCCGAGCCGGTGGTCCGCATGCACAAGGACCACCCGTACGACGTCGCCGTCCGCCCCTACTACGTCCACCCCGTCGCCGACCCGCAGCAGTTGTTGGGCTACGTGAAGATGGGCAAGGCGTGGGACGCCCGGCAGGCCGAGATCGGCGCCGTCGGCGACATGCGCAAGCCCCGGCGGATGCACCAGGGGCCGATCGTGCAGCACGGCCTGGGCGTGCTCACGCCCACCCGGCCCGGTGTCCGCGGCGCGGTCCACAAGGTGGCCTCGTTCGTCGAGGACGTCGTCGTCGGCGGCCTGCTGACGGACAACGCCGTCCTGGACGCGGCCATCGCCGCCCATGTGCACTGCGCCGGCCCCGCCTCGGCGGGCTTCGAGTTGGTCCGCAGGGCGGGCGTCACCGCGACGTACGAGGTCGCCGTCCGCGACCCGCGCGTCTCCCGGCTGCTGATCCTCGCGTACGTCGACTGCTTCAACGACCACTCCGCGTTCGACCTGCGGCACGCGCGCGCCACGCTGTCGACCAACCCGCTGCGGAACATCACCGAGAATCGCCGGATGAAGCTCGAAAAGCAGCGCCGCGAAGGGTCCTAGGCTGGGCGCATGCCGCATGAACTCGTCCCCACGGAAGCGGGGAACGCCCGCCTCACCTGGCACCACCGCGACCGCGCGCCCGACGGCGTGCTGCTCCTCGGCCACGGCGCGGGCGGCGGCATCGAGGCCCCGGACCTCCAGGCCATCGCGGCCGAGGTCGACTCCGTCGCCGTCGTCCTCGTCGAACAGCCCTGGCGCGTCGCCGGCAAGCGCCTCGCCCCCGCGCCCAAGACGCTGGACGCGGGCTGGCTCCCGGTCGTCGCGCACGTGCGGGCGGAGGTGGGCGAGTCGGCCCCCCTCTTCGTCGGCGGCCGCAGCGCGGGCGCCCGCGTCGCCTGCCGCACCGGCGCCCCGACGGGCGCGTCGGGCGTCGTCGCCCTCGCCTTCCCCCTCCACCCTCCGGGCAAGCCGGAACGCTCCCGCGCGGAGGAACTCCTGACGACGGGCCTCCCCACCCTCGTCGTCCAGGCCGCCCGCGACCCTTTCGGCGCCCCCTCCGAATTCCCCCCACTGCCCCGCACGACCCACCGCCTCGTCGGCCTCCCCGCTGGCAACCACTCATTCGCCGTCCGCAAGACGGAAGCTGACGTCGTGCCGGACGTCGTGCGCGCGGTTGCGGATTGGCTGCAAGAGCAGATCCGGTAGGGAACTTGTCCGTGGTCGTCCCTATGATGTGTCCGGGCTGTCAGCCGAACAACGGGGAGGCACTCGATGAGTGGATATGAAGTAGATCTGAGCTACCTGCAGGACACATACAAGAAGCTGCAGGGCATCGCCTACGGCATGGATCACCACACCAGCGCGGTGAACTACAAGACGAACCTGTCCCCCAGCCAGTTCGGCGGCGAGGGGTTCCTCGAGGCTGACAATCTCTACCAGGCGCACGAGACCATGAAGAACCAGCTGTCCGCGATGATGACCACGCTGCAGACGATGATCCAGGAGTTCACGGACAAGACCGGCAGCGCGCACGACCAGTACGCCAACACGGACACCTCCGTCGGCGACCAGTTCCAGAGGAAGGCCGCCCAGTGAGCGGGGTAGGCGACGCGAAGGATCTTCGGGACCAGAACAAGGCCAAGCAGCAGAGCGCGCAGCAGTCCGGCGACGCCGCTTGGAAGAAGGCGCTGGCTGCGAACGCCGGTGGCAAGACTGGCACCGACGGCTTCACGACCAACTTCGAGCAGGACGGGGGCGGCTACCAGGGCCTCAAGAAGATGATCGAGAACGCCGATTCGAACGCGATCCTGGATGTCTCGACCCAGTGGGGCAACATCGCCCAGGCGCTCACCGAAACCTCGAACGAGCTCGGCACGCATGTGACCAACATGCTCGAGCACTGGACCGGCGACACCGCCAACGCCTTCCGCGACAACGCGACGAACCTTCAGGCAAGCCTGACCAACGGCTCGCAGTACGCCGCGAACACCAAGATCGCCATGAAGCAGGCTGGCCTGGCTCTGGCGAGCGCGCAAGATAACTTTCCCCATGCGCCAAGCAGTTGGGACCAGTTCAGCAGCTCCTTCGGGGACAGCGACAGCCAGTTCCACCAGGATGCCGCGACTTTCGGCCTGCAGAAGGCCCTGCAGATGGATGGCGGGGACCTGAGCGCCTGGGAACGGGTGCACCAGCAGGCTGTTGTCGTCATGGAGGGGCTGGGCCAGCAGTACAACGCGTCAGCCGCGCTATTGGTCGGGCCCGGCGACCACAGCGGCGGCCATGTGTGGCCCGACCCTCCGGCGCCAGTGACCACCTCTCCCGTCGGCCCCTACGGGGGCAACCCCACTGGCCCTGGTCATGCTGGCGACGCAAGTCTGAAGCCGATCACCGGCGGTGACGGGGGCGGCCAGGACACCTTCAAGCCGGGCCAGAACGGCGGCAATGGCTATGTGCCCGGTGGTGGCGGCGTCGGTGGCGTTCACGGCGGGGGTGGCGGCGTCACTCCGCCCAAGATCGGTGGGACGCTTGACGGGACGCCCGGTGGCCTGAGGACCGGCACGGGCATTGGCGGCGGCATGCCCGGCAGCGGCGGGGTCGGCGGTGTTCCCGGTGTCGGCATCGGTGGCGGTGGCGCCGGAGGCGGTGCGTTCGGGGGCGGCATGGCTGGCGTCGGCGGCCTCGGAGCCGGTGGCCTCGGCAGCGGCACGGGCATGGGAAGCGAGGGCGCGAACGGCCTGTCGGCTGAAGAGAAGGCAGCCATGGGCGCCGAGGGCGAAGGAGCTGGCGGCGCCGGCCAGGGCGAGGGCATGGGTATGGGCGGCGCTGGAGGCCTTGGCTCCGGAAGCCAGAAGAAGAAGCAGCGCAAGGCTCGCGCCGGTTACCTGGTGGAGGACGAGGAGACCTGGAACGACAGCGGCGCCTCGAACCCGGGCGTGATTGAGTTCTGATTGTCAAGTAGTGTCCTGCTCGTCGAACGAACTTTGGCGAGCGGGGTGACGGGTATGGGCTTCAGTCGAGCACTGCGTGGTCTAGGGGGTGCAGCGCTCGCTGGAGCCCTCGCCTTTGGCGGGGCTCCAGTGGCCCATGCTGATACGGCGCGCGACACACAGTGGGCCCTAACCTCTTATAAGGCCGCCCAGGTGGTCTGGCCGCATTCGACCGGCAAGGGTGTCGTGGTCGCGGTAATTGACTCCGGTGTGCGCGCCACGCACGTCGACCTGCGCGGACAGGTCCTTGAAGGCAAGGACTTCGCCTTCGGTGGTGATGGTCAGACAGATCATTCTCCCGAGGGCCATGGCACTCAGATGGCGAGCCTCATCGCGGGCCACGGACATGGTCCCAACGGTGACGATGGGATCATGGGCCTTGCCCCAGGTGCCAAGATTCTCCCAGTTGGCATCGGTACTGGGGTTCTGGGCCAAGGACCCTACGTTGTTCCTCAGGCGATTCGGTACGCCGTGGATCACGGCGCGCAGGTCGTCAGTATGTCCTTCGGCATCGGGTCGCCAAATCCGGTCGAAGAGTCAGCGGTGGCATACGCCGAGCAGCACAACGTCGTGCTTGTCGCTGCTTCAGGGAACGATGGCACATCGGAGAAGCAGTACCCCGCGTCCTGGCCCGGAGTCATCAAGGTCGGTGCGGTCGACAAGACCGGAAAGCTCACACAAGAGTCACAAACGGGCGGGGTCACGGTTGTCGCACCCGGTGCCGACATCGTGTCCGACACGAACGGCAGCGACACCCAGATGTTCATGGGTCACGGGACCAGTGACTCCACCGCGTACGTTGCTGCCATTGCGGCGCTCTATCGTTCCGCTCATCCGAACCTGACCGCAGGGCAGATCGTCAACTACATCATCAAGACCGCGATCCCGCCCCAGGGCATCACGACGCCGGATCCCGGCTACGGCTATGGCATCGCTTCGCCTGACCTCACGATGGCTGTCTCTCCCGGGCCTGCCTCCGGGCCGCTGCCGCAGGCGACCGATCCCCTGAAGTCGAGTGGCTCCGCTTCTGGTGGTAGCAGCAGGAACGACACCGCTTCCAGTTCCTCGTCCTCCAGCTCGATGGGGATCATCATCGGAGTCCTTGGTGGGCTCGTGGTCCTCGTGATCATCGTTGTGGTCCTCGTCCGCAACCGGCGCGGTGGTGGCGGGGGCGGGAACGGCGGTGCTGGGGGCGGCAACGGGGGCCAGCCTGCGTACGCGGCGCAGCCGCAGGCGTACCAGCCGCCGACGGGCCAGTATGGCGGGCAGAGCCCCTACGGCCAGCCGCCGCAGCAGCCGAACCCGTACGGCGGGGGGAACCAGCAGTACCCGCCGCAGCAGAACCCCTACGGCGGCAGGGGCGGGAGGTGCCGGGGG
>NZ_BBPQ01000029.1:48893-94915 GCF_000787855.1 Streptacidiphilus anmyonensis
GGGGAACCAGCAGTACCCGCCGCAGCAGAACCCCTACGGCGGCCAGGGGCGGTAGTCGCCGGGCGACCATGTGGACGATCAGGAGTCGAGTAGGGTCCTGATCATCGAACATGGTTGGCGATCGGGGTTTGGGCATGGGCTTCAGTCGAGCACTGCGCACTTTGGGAGGGGCGGCGCTCGCTGGAGCCCTTGTCATGGGCGGGGCGTCGGCGGCCCAGGCGGACACGGTGCGCGACGCGCAGTGGGCCCTGTCCACCTATGAGGCCGCCAAGGCCGTCTGGCCGCACTCCACGGGCAAGGGCGTCGTGGTCGCCGTGATCGACTCCGGTGTGCGCGCCACGCATGTGGACCTGCGGGGGCAGGTGCTTCCAGGTACGGATTTCGTCTTCGGGGGGAACGGCCAGACGGATCACTCGCCCGAAGGGCACGGCACCGGAATGGCCAGCATCATCGCCGGCCGTGGCCATGGCCCGGGCGGTGAGGAAGGGATCATGGGCCTTGCGCCGGGGGCGAAGATCCTCCCGATCGGTGTCGGCGGCGGGGTGGGGGTTGTCCGGGGCAACTACGTGCCCCAAGCCATCCGCTACGCCGTGGACCACGGGGCCCAGGTGATCAGCATGTCCATCGGATCCGCTGGTGCGGACCCCGAGGAGGAGTCGGCGGTCGCCTATGCGGAGCAGCACGACGTCGTCCTGGTCGCCGCGGCCGGCAACGGCGGTACGAGCGTGAAGGAGTATCCGGCCTCGTGGCCGGGGGTGATCAAGGTCGGTGCGGTCGACAGCGCGGGCAAGCTCGCCGGCGACTCGCAGACCGGCGGAATCACGGTCGTCGCCCCCGGTGTCGCCATCCTGCGCGACGGCGGCGCGAGCGACACCCAGACGCTCCAGGGCGACGGCACCAGTGACTCCACCGCGTACGTTGCTGCTATCGCCGCGCTCTACCGTTCGGCTCATCCCGACCTGAGCGCCGGGCAGATCGTCGACTACGTCATCAAGACGGCGGTCCCGCCCAAGGGCGTGACGACGCCCGACCCCCGGTACGGCTACGGCATCGCGACGCCCGACCTCACCATGGCCGTCTCGCCGGGACCTGTCTCCGGGCCGCTGCCGCAGGCGTCCGATCCGCTGAAGGGGGCGCGCACGACCGAAGCCGATTCCGCTTTCTCCCCCTCCGGTCACTCCTTGGTCATCGACATCGGGGGCCTGGCTGTTTTCGTGCTGCTCGCGAACGTCGTCCCTGTCGTCGTCCGCAACCGTCGCCGTGGCGGCGGGGGTGGGGAGGGCGAGCCGGGAGTGCCAGGTGAGATGGGCGAGCCGGCGGAATAGCGGCGACGAGCGGGAAGAAAGGGTGCCCCTATGGTTTTCGTCAAGCGGGCGTGGCGATTGGGGCCTGGTAGAAGGTGCCGTCGCGGAGCATGGCGAAGAGCACGTCGATACGTCGTCGGGCGAGCGCGACGATGGCCGCGACGTGGTGTTTTCCTTCCTTGCGCTTCTTGTCGTAGTAGGCGCGTGACTCCGGCTGCTTGAGCGAGGCGAACGCGGCGAGGTAGAGGGCGCGTTTGAGCTGCTTGTTGCCGCGGCGGGCGGGGTGTTCGCCGCGGATGGAGGAGCCGGAGGCCCGAGTGACCGGTGCGAGGCCGGCGTAGGCGGCCAGGTGTCCGGCGGTGGGAACGCGGTGCCGTCGCCGACGTCGATGAGGATGCGGGCTGCGGTCCTGACCCCGATGCCGGGCATGGAGGTCAGGACCTGGGAAAGAGGGTGGGCCTCCAGCAGTTCCTCGATCCGTGCGGCGAGGGTCTTGCGCTGATCCGCGAGGGCGGTGAGGGAGGAGGCGAGGCTGGGGACGATCAGCGCTGCCGCCTCGGTCCCAGGGACGACGACGGTCTGCGCGTCGAGTGCGGTGAAGATGTCCTCCACCAGGCGCTCGGCCATGCGCGGGGCCTTCGGCCGCAGCAGCGTGACCAAGCGGCGGCGTCCGGCTTTGCGGATCTGGGCGGGTGAACCGAAGCGTTCCAGCAGGGCCAGGACGGCGGGGTGGTCCAGGCGCGGGCCCAGGACCTGCTCGAGTGAGGGGTGGATCTGCGTGAGCAGGCCCCGCAGGCGGTTCTTGATCCGGGTGGTCTCGGTGGTGAGGTCGTCGTCGAAGCCGACGATCATCTGCAGCTCGGCCGTGGTTTCATCGGCCGGGTCGATGGCGCGGAGTGTGTGCGGCATCGTGCGCGCGGCGTCGGCGATGACGTAGGCGTCCCTGGCGTCGGTCTTGGCTTCGCCCGGATACAGGTCCGCGATCCGACGCATCGTCAGCCCGGGGAGGTAGGCCACCCGGCAGCCCATGTCCCGGGCGACCGCCAGCGGTAAGGCGCCTATGGAGGCCGGTTGGTCCACGACGACGAGCACAGTGCCGTGCTTGGCCTGGAGCTTGGCGAACAGCTCGCGCAGCTTCGGCTCGGTGTTGGGCAGGGGCTTGTCGAAGGCCTTCTTCCCGGCCGGTGTCAGGGCGGTGGCGTGGTGCTCGCCCTTGCCGACGTCCAGGCCCAGATAGACGTCGATGGTCTCGTCCTCGGTCACGTGCTCCTTGCTCCCGACTCGGAACCGTCCCGGCCTGCCTGCGGCATCAGCGTGCCGGCATCCACGTTACGGAGAGCCTGCCCCACCCGGTGCGGGTGGGATGCCCATGCCCCTGATCAGCGGTCTACCGATGCCTCCGTACCCGGTGACAGCACCCTTTCGATCATGACTGACAGGGCAACCGAATCATGCCGGGACCGGAGGCCGGGAGCCCCGTTGCGGGGCCACAAAGAAGGTAACGGGCTTCAGCCGGGCGCTGCTCGGCTGAAGCCCCCTTTCGCATGCCCTACTTGAAGAGCTGGACCGCCGTGCCGCTCGCGTCGGGGGAGGCGAGCAGCACCTGGCCGTTGGGCAGCAGGTAGACCGTGCCCGGGCTGTAGTCCACCGTGGTGAGGTCCGACGGGAGCTGGGCGATCACACTCGCCTTGCCGGAGGCCGGGTCGAGGGAGACGATCTGCGGGCCGGAGTTCGAGCCGTAGCCCGGGATGAACGAGATCGCGTAGACCTTGCCCGCGTCCGACCCACCCGCGCCCGAACCCGAGCCCGAGGCGTTCTGCGGGGTGCGGACGAGGACCGCGCCGCCGTGTGACTCGCCGTCGTACGTCCAGAGGGTGGCGCCCGTGCTCGGGTTGACCGCCGCGATGCCCTGCCTGGACGAGCTGCTGTTGGTCGGGACGAGCAGGGTCGACGGGCCGACGACCAGCGCGCCCGAGTCGGCGCTGTTCAGCCGCATCGGGGCCTGGACGGGGTCCGGCAGCGCCAGGGGCGTGGAGTTGCCGCTGCTGTCGTAGCGGTACGCGGCCTGGGAGCCGCCGCTCTCCGTGGTGGCGACGATCGGCGAGCCGTCCATCACGTTGCTGATCTGGACGTGGTCGGATTCCTGCTTCTGCCAGATCTGCTTGCCCGTCGCCGCGTCCAGCGCGGTCAGCGTGTAGGTCGGACTGACGTCGGCGCAGTAGTCGTCGACGATGACCGTGCCCGCGCCGCCGTAGGGGTAGGCGTTGCAGTACTGGCCGCGGGCCTTGTAGCCCCAAACGACCTGGCCGTTCGTCAGGTTCACTCCGCCGAGGACGTTGCCGTTGACGATGACGCCGACCTGGCCGTCGACGAAGGTCGCCGTCGAGGAGCCCTCGGTGTGGCCGGACGAGGTGAGCGAGGTGGACCACAGCGTCTTGCCGGTGCTGGTGTCGACGCCGACGAGCGTGGTGCAGCTGTCGGCGTTGGGTCCGAAGCCGACCGTGCCGATGCCGGAGGCGGAGACCGTCGGCGACATGGCGCACGGGACGCCGGAGCCGGAGAGCGGCTGGGCGGTCCAGGCCGGGGCGCCGGTGCTGAGGCTGTAGGCCTTGACGCCGGCCGAACTCGCCCGGACCAGGTACTGGTTGGTGACCCAGGTGCCGATCTGCTCGTCGGAGACGCTGCCCGGCACCTTCCACCCGGTGGCCAGGGTGCGGACGGAGCCGCCACCGCCGCCGTTCGTCCCGCCACCACCGCCACCGCCGTTGGAGGCGAGCGCCACAGCCGTCACCGCGATGACGACCAGGGCGACGCCGCCGGCGACGATGCCGATGAGCGCACCGCGGCTCAGGCTGCCGCGCGGGGGAGCGGCGGGCTGCGGGTAGCCGGGGTAGGGGTAACCGGGTTGGGGCTGGCCCTCCGTCGGCTGTCCCGGCAGCGGCGGCATCTGCGGCCACTGACCCTGGCCGTCGGGGCCCGCCCCGGGCTGTCCGTAGGGAGCCTGTCCGTACGGAGCCTGCTCGTAAGGCTGCTGCTGGTACGGCGGCTGTGGGGACGGCTGCTGCTGTGCGAAAGGCGGTTGGCCGTACGGGGCCTGGGCCCCCTGCTCGTACCCGGGCTGTTGGCCGTAGGAGGGCTGCCCGTACGGTGGCTGGGCCATCGGCGGCAGCGGGTACGGCTGCGCGTGCGCGTTCGCGGGAGCGGCGCCGTCGGCCTGCATCGGGGCGCCGGGGCCGGGGTAGCCGTAGCCCTGTGTCGGCACGGCTCCGAACGGCTGCTGCGGCTGTTGCTGTTGTCCGGGTTGCGGATGCTGTCCCGGCTGCTGCGGGAAGCCGTACCCTCCGGACTGCGGCGGCATCTCGCCCGCCTGACCGGGCACGTGACCAGCCGCCAGACCGGCCGCCTGACCCGCCGCGTCAGCGCCCGCGCCCTGGCTCTGGTGCGGGACCTGTGGTGTGGCCATCTCCGTCGGGGTGTAGGCCCAGCCGGGCTGCCCGGAGAGCTGCGGCGGAGGGCCGTCCGTTCCGGCCGCGCCCATGCCGACACCGCCCACGCCGCCCGCACTGGAGCCGCCTCCGGCAGCCGCCGTCGCGGCGTCCTGCGGAACTCCGTCCTGCGGCGTTCCCGCCGCCAGGCGGTAGTCGTCGTCTCTCTCTGCCGAGCCCGAACCGTGGTCTGTCATCCCGTGCGCCTCTCCACCACCGTCGACTGACGATCAGCCAACGTGAGGGCATGCAGCGCCACGCCCCCGTCCAGCCAGCCTAGCGGGACCGGACAGACGGGGGCGAAACACTTCAGAAGACAGACTCGGACGGAGTCAGACGGACTCACACGGAGTCGGACGGGCTCAGCGCGCGTCGCAGGCCTGCGCGCGCAGCGCGCGGGCGAGGTCGTCGCGGCACTCGCGCACGAGACGGCGCAGCGCGGGGGCCGCGTCCTCGTGCTCGGCGAGCCACAGGTCCGTGCGGGCCAGCGTCGCGTCCCTGCTGACCAGGCGCGGGAAGAGGCCGTTGACGATGCGCAGCGCGATCTCGATCGACCGCTCCGCCCAGACCTTCTCCAGCACCTCGAAGTACGGCTCCGCGTACGGCGCGACGAGCTCGCGCTGCGAGGCCTGCTGGAAGCCGGCGATCTCCGCCTCCAGCAGCGCGTTCGGCAGCTCGTCCGTCTCCACGACCGTGTGCCAGGTCAGGGCCTTGGTCTCGGCGTTCGGCGCCGCCGCGCGGGCGGCGGTCTCCAGGCGCTTGCCGCTGGCCGTGTTGTCGCGCCGCAGCTCGGCGGTGAGCTCGGCGTCGCCCGCGCGGCCGGTGGCGACCAGCGTCTGGAGCAGCGCCCACCGCAGCTCCTGGTCGATGTCCAGACCGTCGATCCGGGCCGTGCCGGCCAGCAGCCCGCCCACCAGCTGCAGTTCGGACTCGGTGTGCGCGGACTGCGCGAAGTAGCGCGCCCACGCCAGCTGGTGGTCGCTGCCGGGCGCCGCGGCGCGCAGCTCGTCCAGCGCGCCCTCGGCGAGCGCCTGCGCTGACGCTTCGCGGCCCTCCGGTGCGACGTACTGCTCCAGCGTCAGCCGGGCCTGGGTGTGCAACTGCTGGAGCACGCCGATGCTGCTCTCGCGTCCCGCGAAGCGCAGCACCAGGTCGAGGTAGTCGCGGGCCGGCATCAGGCCGTCGCGCGTCATGTTCCACACCGCCGACCAGCACAGGGCGCGGGCGAGGGGGTCCTCGATGTCGCCGAGCGAGACCCGCAGCGTCTCCAGCGAGCCCTCGTCGAAGCGCATCTTGCAGTACGTCAGGTCGTCGTCGTTGACGAGCACCAGCGCCGGACGGGGCGCGCCGACCAGCTGCGGCACGGACGTCCGCGCCTCGGCGCGCACGTCCAGCTCGACGCGCTGGCTGCGCACCAGACGGCCGTCCTCCGTGAGGTCGTAGAAGCCGACGGCGACGCGGTGCGGGCGCAGCGTCGGGTAGTCCTCGGCGGCGTCCTGGAGCACGGCGAAGTCGGTGATCCGGCCCTCCGCGTCGACGGTCAGCTCCGGGGTGAGCACGTTGACGCCGGCCGTCTGGAGCCAGGCGCGCGACCACTCCGCCATCGCCGGCTCCCCGCGACCGCTCGTCTCGGCGAGGACGGCCAGCAGGTCGTGCAGCGTGGTGTTGCCGAACGCGTGACGCTTGAAGTAGCGGCGCGCGCCCTCGAAGAAGGCGTCCCGGCCGACGTAGGCGACCAGCTGCTTCAGCACCGCCGCGCCCTTGGCGTACGTGATGCCGTCGAAGTTGAGCTTGGCGTCCTCGAGGTCGCGGATGTCCGCGGTGATCGGGTGCGTGGTGGGCAGCTGGTCCTGACGGTAGGCCCACGCCTTGCGGCGGTTGGCGAAGGTGATCCAGCCGGACTGGTACTTCGTCGCCGCGACCTGGGAGAACGCGCCCATGAAGTCCGCGAAGGACTCCTTCAGCCACAGGTCGTCCCACCACTGCATGGTGACCAGGTCGCCGAACCACATGTGCGCCATCTCGTGCAGGATGACGTTGGCCCGGCCCTCGTAGGCCGCTTCGGTCACCTTGGAGCGGAAGATGAACTCCTCACGGAAGGTGACGCAACCCGGGTTCTCCATGGCGCCGATGTTGTACTCGGGCACGAAGGCCTGGTCGTACTTGCCGAACGGGTACGGGTAGTCGAACTCCTCGTGGAAGAAGTCCAGGCCCTGCTTGGTGACGGTGAAGATCTCGTCCGAGTCGAAGTACTGCGCCAGCGACTTGCGGCACAGCGCGCCCAGCGGGATCTCCAGCGTCGTGCCGTCCGGCAGTTCGCGGCTGTAGTGGTCGCGGTCCACGTGGTAGGGGCCGGCGACGACCGCGGTGATGTAGCTGGAGATGCGCTGCGTCGGGGCGAAGCTCCAGGTCCGCGACCGGTCCTGGTTGCGCTGCGGCTCGCCCGTGGCGGCGGAGTTGGAGAACGCCTCCCAGTGCGCGGGCGCGGTCACCGTGAAGGTGAACGGCGCCTTCAGGTCCGGCTGCTCGAAGGTGGCGAAGACGCGACGCGCGTCGGCCGGCTCGTACTGGGTGTAGAGGTACACCTCGCCGTCGACCGGGTCGACGAAGCGGTGCAGGCCCTCGCCGGTGTGGCTGTAGGCGCAGTCGGCGTCGACGACCAGCTCGTTCTCGGCGGCCAGGCCCGGCAGCGCGATCCGGGACCCGTCGAAGACCTCGGCCGGGTCCAGCTCCCGCCCGTTCAGCGTCACGCTGCGCACGTGCGGCGCCAGCAGGTCCGCGAAGGAGTCCGCGCCCGGCTCGGAGCAGCGGAAGCGCAGGGTCGTCCGGGAGCGGAACACGCCGCTGTCGCCCAGCGCGCTGCGCACGTCGAGCTCGACGGCGTACCCGTCGACCGCGAGGATGCGTGCCCGTTCGCGGGCCTCGTCACGGGTGAGATTGGTGCCGGGCACGTCCGTACTCCTCGTGCTGATGGGGCGCGCTGGGGGTGGTAGCGCGACTTGACCGTGGATCTCCTGTCCTCGCATCTTGTCACGCCCAGTGGTGCCGGGAATGGCGACGTCGGCGTGGGCGTTCGTGTCATGGGGGACCGCTTATCGGAACGCCTCGTCGTAGACAAGGGAGCACGTACATGTCCGTGGACGCCGCAGCAGCGCCCGTCACCGCTGATTTCTGGTTCGACCCGCTGTGCCCGTGGGCATGGATGACCTCGCGATGGATGCTGGAGGTCGAGAAGCAGCGCCCCATCAAGGTCAAGTGGCACGTGATGAGCCTGGCGGTCCTGAACGAGGGCCGTGACCTCCCGGAGAAGTACGCCAAGCTGATGGACGAGGCGTGGGGCCCCGTGCGCGTCTGCATCGCCGCCGCGCAGAAGCACGGCGAGGGCGTCCTCGGCCCGCTCTACACGGCGCTGGGCACCCGCTTCCACAACGGCGGTCAGCCGCGCGACCGCGCGACGATCGAGGCCGCGCTGGTCGAGGCCGGTCTGCCGGCGTCGCTCGCGGACGCGATGAGCTCCACGGACTACGACGACGCGCTGCGGGTCTCCCACAAGGAGGGCATCAGCCTGGTCGGCGAGGACGTCGGCACGCCGGTCATCGCCGTCCCGGGCCCGACGGGCGAGCGCATCGCCTTCTTCGGCCCCGTCGTCACCCCGGCCCCGAAGGGCGAGGCGGCGGGCCGCCTCTGGGACGGCACGATCCTGGTCGCCTCGACGCCGGGCTTCTACGAGATCAAGCGCACGCGGACCCAGGGTCCGATCTTCGACTGAGGGTCGGTGGCAACACCTCAGGGGCGCGGAGAGCCGCATACCAGCGGAGCCCCGCGCCCCTGAACGCACCCGGCCTACCTCGCGCGCACCCGGACCTACCTCTTGCGCACCCAGACCAGCCCCAGCAGGGACAGGACCGCCGTCGCGCCGAGCGTCGTCGCCAGCTGGACCCGGTTGCCGTGACTCAGCAGCATCAGCGCGAGGACGGTCACCACGCCCGCCAGGGCCACCCAGGTCAGGTACGGGAAGGCCCACATCCTGACCGTCAGCTGCTCCGGCGCCTCGCGCTCCACGCGCCGGCGCATCCGCAGTTGGGCGACGCAGACGAACGCCCACACCACCAGGACCGCCGCGCCGACGGCGTTCAGCAGCCAGGCGAAGACCGTCGTCGGCCACCAGAAGTTCAGCAGCACCGCGAAGAAGCCGAAGGCGGAGGACGCCAGGACGGCCGGCCGCGGCACGCCCCCGCTCACGCGGGCCAGCGCCTTGGGGCCGAGGCCGCGCTGGACCAGCGAGTACGCCATCCGGGACGAGCCGTAGATGTTCGCGTTCATGGCGCTCAGCAGGGCGATCAGCACGACCACGTTCATGATCTGCGCCGCCGCCGGGACGCCGATGAGGTTCAGCGTCTCCACGTAGGGGCCGTTCTTCACCACGTTCGGGTTGTTCCACGGAAGCAGGGTGACGATGACGGCCATCGAGCCGACGTAGAACAGCGCGATGCGCCACATCGCGGTCCGCACCGCGTTGCCCACGCTGCGCACGGGGTCCTTCGACTCCGCCGCCGCGATGGTGACGGTCTCCAGGCCGCCGTAGGCGAAGACCGAGGCGAGCAGGCCGGTGACCAGGCCGTTGACGCCGTGGGGCAGGAAGCCGCCGTGGCCGGTGAGGTTGGTCAGGCCCGGGGCGCCCTTGCCGACCACGCCGAGGACGGCCAGCACGCCCAGCACCAGGAAGCCGACGATCGCCGCGACCTTGATCGCCGCGAACCAGAACTCGAACTCGCCGAAGTTCTTCACCGCGGTGAGGTTGCTCGCGCAGAAGAAGGCCATGAACAGCGCCACCCACATCCAGGTGGGCGTGCCGGGCAGCCAGTTGGTCATGATGCCGGCGGCGCCGGTCGCCTCGGCGGAGACGCCGACGCAGAGCAGCAGCCAGAACAGCCAGCCGGAGGCGAACCCGGCCCAGGCGCCGATCTCCTTCTCCGCGTGCACGGAGAAGGAGCCGGAGGCCGGGCGGGCGGCGGACATCTCACCGAGCATCCGCATGACGAGCATGACCAGCACACCGGAGGCCGCGAAGGCCAGCACGATGGAGGGGCCCGCCGCCGCGATGCCGGCGCCCGAGCCGACGAACAGGCCGGCGCCGATGACGCCGCCGAGGGCGATCATCGAGAGGTGGCGCGGCCGGAGGCTGTGTGACAGGCCGGGGGTCGCGGCCTGCTCGGCCTGCTGCCCGGTCTGCCGCGTGGGCTGGGGTGCGGTCGTCGTGGTGCTCATCTGTCCTGAGGGTCGGGGGTGTTCGCATACTGAACCGGTGTGCTCAGTATTCGGGCAATGGTGCCTGCGGCAGCAGGAAGTCGGGCCCGAGCGGCCAGCATGCGAACGCCGAAATCGCAAAGCGTGAGGGCTCGACCACCCTCCGCCGTCGACCCGTTGGGCTCACCTAACCCTTGACCTGCGGTTTTGTGGGAAGCGCCCTAAGCGCCCCGCCCGCCGGCGGCGGTATGTTCACGATCGTTAACATCCGTCTCCCAGGACCACAGGAGCCCAGCCGTGAGCCTTGCCGCACCGATCGTCCGTCCCGGCGCCGTCCTCGTCGACCTGCTGCCCGCCGCCGGGGTCACCCGCGGCCGCGCGCTGGGCCGGGACGCCGCGCTCGTTCTCGGCGGTGCCGCGTTCACCGGTCTGGCCGCGCAGTTGTCCGTGCCGATGCCGGGCTCGCCCGTGCCGGTGACCGGGCAGACCCTGGCGGCGCTGCTCGTCGGCACCGCCTTCGGCGCACGCCGCGGTGCGGCCTCGATGGCCCTCTACCTGCTGGCCGGCATCGCCGGTGTGCCCTGGTTCCAGGGCGGCAGCTCCGGCGCGACCGGCGCGGTGCTGCTCACCCTCGGCTACGTCGTCGGCTTCGTCGTCGCGGGCGCGCTCGTCGGCGCGCTGGCCCGGCGCGGCGCCGACCGCTCGCCGCTGCGCACCGTCGGGGCGATGGCGCTCGGCAACCTCGCCATCTACGCCGTCGGCGTCCCGTGGCTCGCCGCGGCCGCGCACGTCTCCCTTGCGCAGGCCGCCTCGCTTGGGCTCTACCCGTTCCTGCTCGGCGACGCCCTCAAGATCGCCGTCGCCACCGGCCTGCTCCCGACCGCCTGGAAGCTCGTCGGCCGCCGCGCCTCGGGCGAGCAGGGCTGACGCGCCTGGTCGACGCCGGGCTGACATAATCCAGCCATGCGCGTCTACCTGGGATCCGACCACGCCGGTTTCGAGCTCAAGCAGCACTTCGTGAAGTGGCTGACCGAAGCCGGGCACGAGCCGATCGACTGCGGTCCGCACATCTACGACGCGGTCGACGACTACCCGCCGTTCTGCCTGCGTGCGGCCGAGCGCACCGCGGCCGACCCGGAGGCGCTCGGCGTCGTCATCGGCGGCAGCGGCAACGGCGAGGCCATCGCGGCCAACAAGGTCAAGGGCGTCCGCGCCGCGCTGGCCTGGAGCCTGGACACGGCCAAGCTGGGCCGCGAGCACAACAACGCCAACGTCATCTCCATCGGCGGCCGGATGCACACGGTCGAGGAGGCCACCTCCTTCCTGGAGGCCTTCCTCAACACGCCGTTCTCCGCCGAGGAGCGCCACATCCGCCGCATCGACATGCTGACGGAGTACGAGACCACCGGCGAGCTGCCGCCCATCCCGGCCCACCACCCGCAGGGCTGAGCGCGGCAGCAGCAGCGCTGGGATGCCCGAGGGCCACACCATCCACCGACTGGCCGCCGAATACCACCGGGTCTTCGGCGGCCAGGCCGTTGCCGTCTCCAGCCCGCAGGGCCCCTTCGCCGAGGCCGCACGGCAGTTGGACGGCCACGAGCTGACCGCGACCGACGCCAAGGGCAAGCACCTCTTCCTCGGCTTCGGCGCCGCGGGCTGGGTCCACATCCACCTCGGCCTCTACGGCAAGGTCTTCTGGGGCCAGGGCCCCGCCCCGGATCCCGTCGGCCAGGTCCGGATGCGGATCGCCTCCGACGACGCCTACGCTGACCTGCGCGGCCCCAGCCGGTGCGCGCTCGTCACCCCGCTCGAGAAGCTGGAGGCCGAGTCCCGTCTCGGGCCCGACCCGCTGCGCCCGGAGGAGACCGGCGACGCCGCCTGGAAGCGGATCAGCGGCAGCCGCACCACCGTCGCCGCCCTGCTGATGGACCAGAAGGTGCTGTGCGGCGTCGGCAACGTCTACCGCGCCGAGGTGCTCTTCCGTCAGGGCGTCGACCCGCACCGCCAGGGCCGCAGCCTCGACCGGGCCGAGTGGGACGCGATCTGGAACGACCTGCGCCCGCTGATGCGCGAGGGCGTCCGCAACAACCGCATCGACACCGTCCGCCCCGAGCACACCCCCGAGGCGATGGGCCGCCCGCCCCGCGTCGACGACCACGGCGGCGAGGTCTACGTCTACCGCCGAGCCGGCCAGCCCTGCCTGGTCTGCGGCACGGAGGTCCGCACCGAGGAGCACGCCGCCCGCAACCTCTTCTGGTGCCCGCGCTGCCAGGCGTGACGCCGCATGCGCGCCAGCCGGCCGCCCCGGGCGCGCGCGGAGACCGCGGAAGGGACGCAACGTTACGAGACGGGCGCCACCGGACAGAGCGTCACCATGCGGGCGTCACCATGCGGACATCACAGGACGGCCGCGTCACGGGGCCACGGCGTCACGAGGCGCGGCGTCACGAGACGGTGAACGACAGCACCAGCGCCATCATGCCGAACACCCCCGCGCCCACGAACAGCGCCAGCACGGCGAACCCGAGCCGTCCCGCCGCACGCGCGGCCCGCGGGCTGCCCTCCGCGCGGCGGCCCAGCAGCGAGGACGGCAGCGAGGCCGCCAGCATCAGGCCGAACAGGATGAGGGCCAGCCAACCCACCGAGTGGGCCAGGCTGATCGGGCCGTAGTCACCGGCGCCGAGGCGGTCGACGTCCAGCGCGCGGCCCTTGGCGGGATTCCCGGAGGCCGAGACCGTCGCCGCCGGGTCCGTGACCGAGCCGTCCGCGGCGCGGAACACTCCCGTGCAGACGCCCGGTCGGCCGGACTGCCCGCACGACGCCACCGTCAGCGTCCCGGGCGTCCCCGCGAGCCCCGCGGAGTACGCGGCCCGGTAGCCGCCCAGGAAGACCAGCCCCAGCCCGATGACGGAGATCACAAGCAGCAGCGGCAGGCTGGCCTTCACCTGCGCGGGGCGGGCAGGGCGGGCGGTCGCGGTAGACATACGACGACGCTATCCCGAGCAAGCCCGTGCGGTGTGCCCAGGGCCACCGCCCGGACGCTGAAGCCGCCTGCCCAAAATGGCGCGATCGGTGCAGCCCGCATCCGCAACACGTCGACGCGCGGTGGCGGCGGTCGGTAGGGTCTGCGGAACATGGCACGCCAAGACGCCGGGGCACACCCGGTCGACACCCGTACGGTCCGCCTGCGCAGGGCGCAGCGACGGGCTTGGCGACGGGTGCGCAGGGCCGCCGTCGACTACTTCCGCGGGGACGGCGCGGACTGGATCGCCTTCGTCGTCCTGCTCCTCCTCGTGCCGTTGCTCACGTTCGCGACCGTGTCCCTGCCGGTCTGGTTCCCGCCGACCGTGCTCGTCATGCCGGTGATCTCCGGCGCGTTGTTGCTGCGGCCCAGTAGCCTCGTGCTTCTCTACGCCGCCGCCGCGGCGGCCCTCGCCGCGGAGTCGGTGCTGCTCGGGCCGGGCGGCGGTGGCGATCTGAGCCGGGTGACGCCCGGCAGCGTGCTGACCGTCGGCGCGGTCGGGGCCGTCGGGTTGGTGCTGGCGCAGTTCCGCAGCCGGGTCGGCGTGCCGTGGCGGCGCGGCGGATCGATGCTGTTCGATCTGCGCGAGCGGCTCAAGGTGCAGAGCCGGATCCCGTCCCTCCCCGTGGGCTGGCACGCCGAGATGGCGCTGCGACCGGCCGGCGGGCAGTCCTTCTCCGGTGACTTCGTCGTCGCCGCCCGGACCGGCACCGGCAAGCGGGTGCTGGAGGCGGTGCTCGCGGACGTCTCCGGCAAGGGCATGGACGCCGGTTCGCGCGCCCTGCTCCTCTCCGGCGCGTTCGGCGGCCTGTTGGGCTCACTGCCCCCGCACGACTTCCTTCCGGCCGCCAACGGCTACCTGCTGCGCCAGGGTTGGGAGGAGGGCTTCGCCAGCGCCGTGCATCTGGTGCTGGATCTGGACACGGGCGAGTACGAACTGTTGTCGGCCGGTCATCTCCCGGGCATGCAGCGGGTCAACGGCACCGGCCACTGGCAGACCAAGGAGGCCGAGGGGCCTCTGCTCGGCATCTACGACGGCGCCAAGTTCGAGGGCGTGCGCGGCGTGCTGGCCCACGGCGACGTGCTGATGCTCTGCACGGACGGCATGGTCGAAGCGCCGGGCCGGGACCTGTCCGAGGGCATGGACCGGCTCATGGGCGAGGCGGACCGGCTGGTCGGCACCACCTTCTCCGGCTCCGCCTGGCGGCTGATCGAACGGGTCGCCAAGGACCGCAGCGACGACCGGGCCCTCCTGCTCCTCTGGCGCGAATAGGCGTATCGCAGGCCGCACTTGTACCATCCGTCACACGATCTTCGGACAATCTCGGCTGATAGTGCACTCCGGCAGTGCAGTGTGAGCCAGAACCGCTTTACGGAGCCCGTTGATCCGGAGAGACTGACTAAGCGGGCGAGCGTGAGCTGGGGGTGGTGCCGTGGTGACGCGGTGTGGCCTCGGCGCCGGGCGTCCCTCAGCTGTTGACGTAGCCGTCGTCACGCTCGAAGCGAGGAAGTGGGGCCCGTGACAACCTTCTCCATCTCCGCGGTGGTCCTGTTGGGGATCCTGCTCGTGGTGTTCCTCAGGAACAAGAGCATCAAGATGAGCTACACGGCGCTGGCCGTGCTCTTCGGCTTCTTCCTGGCGAAGACGTCGGCCGCGGCCCCGATCCAGACCTTCCTGACCCAGATCGCCGACACGATCAACCAGATCACCAGGTGAGTCCCCCTCAACCGGGCACGCCTGCGGGCGAGGTTCACAGCAGTCGGCGCAACAGGGCCATGGGAGCCGGCGGCTGACTCCGCGTCCGCGCGTCGGAGTGCGGTTCCGGCCCTGAGGGGCTGGCCGGTCCCGAGGGGGGAGCCGGGGCGGCGTTCTCCGCGTCGCGCAGCGCGTCCGGGTCACGGGTGAGCAGCAGGAAGCACCGAGCCCACGCCAGGTGCTCCCCGCGCGGCCAGTCGAGCGCCCGCAGGGCCGCGGACGCGGCGGGCACCGGCTCGCCGTCGACGCGCACCTCGGCGATCTCGTCGTCGGCACGCCCGCCGAAGAAGACGCGCACCCCGTGCAGGGCGCGCTCGTCCAGGTACGGCAGTACCTGTGAAGCCAGGGCGGGCAGCAGGTGGTTGCCCGCCACCCAGGCGCTGAGCGGCTCGCTGCGGAACCCGAAGACGGCTGCGGGTCCCTGCACCGAGTACCAGCCCGGCACCCCGGCGGGCGCGCCCGGCGCGAAGACGTCCCCGTGCACGCCGCGCCGCTCCAGCAGCTCCACGACCGCGCCCGCGGTCGTGATGCGCCACATCCGCACCCCGTTCTCGAGCCGCTGCTCCTCGGTGCGGCCCAGTCCGCTCACGCAGTCCCAGACGACCGGCCCCTCGCCGTCCCCCAGCCGCAGCGCGTACCCGAGGTCCAGATGCGACGCCGCACCGGCGTCCGCGCCGGGGTCACGATGCTCGCGCACCGCTACGGCGGTGCGCCCGGGGCCGCGCACGACCTGCTCGTCGACGTGGAACCGACGTCCGAGCGCGGCCATCTCCCGCACCACGTTGCGCCGTATCACGTCCAGCCGCTGCTCGGCTCGCAACCTGCCGCCTCTCGTGAAGCCCCTGTGAAGCCGCGCCGAGCGTATCGCGAGCGGCTGTTCACGACTCCTCCCGGACGCAGGGTTCCTGCACCGACGACCGGCTCAGATGCTGCGCTGCTGAAGCGCCGCGGCTCCCATCGCGAGCCCGTCCGCCGCCGTGACGGCCGGGAAGGTGTTGATCCGGAACATGTCGCCCCAGGCCAGGGAGACCTCCATGATCGGCGCGAAGCTCTCGGCCTCGAACACGACCACGACGGCCGTGTCCTCGCTTCCCAGCCAGTACTCACCCTGCGCGGAGAACCCCGCGGGGTACTGCCACTGCGCCCGCCGCGCGAGCGCGCCGTCCCGCTGCTCCCGGCTGAGCCCGGGCTGCCACTCGAATGTCATGACGTACAGCACGATGCCTCCCTCGGACGAGGGATGAGGGGATGCCTGCACCGTCCACGCTAGGAGCGCCGCCCGCGCCCCGCACTCCGGGGACGTGGTCCGGACCCGAGACCGCTCTGCTCGGAGCGGACTTCACCGGCTTCTTCGGGAACCGCACCCCGGAGCAGGGAGCGGCCACGGCGATCCGGCTCGCCACGCTGCGCGTCCTCGGCCAGCCCGGCGCGTTCTTCGACGACGAGGGCGTCGTCCCCGGGGAGGTGAGACCCACGATCACCGAGTTCCACCCGACAAAGCCCCGAAAGCTCAGCAGGTCTTCACCCACTGGCGCACGAGTTCGACGGCGCCTCCGACGCGCTCGGCGCCGATGCCCCGCATGAGTGCGTCGGAAGCCACGTTGGTGGTGTCGAGTTCGCAGCTGACGTGCGCCTGGCCGCGGCGGTGGAGGACGTCGAACACCTCGGCCAGCAGGGCTGCGGCCACGCGACGGCGTCGGTGGGCCGCGAGCGTTCCGACGAGGCCGAGCCGTGGCCCGGTCGAGGTGTTCCAGACGCGGACCAGGCCCACGTACCGTCCGTCCGTCTCGTCCATGGCGAGCAGGTAGGTGGACGGGTCGAATTCCGCGTCACTGAGGGTCTCTTCGACGAACCTGCCCGGGTCGTTGCGCCATCCGTCCGTGCCGGGCACGTCCTGCCGCAGCACGTCGTCCAACTCCCGCCACCGGTCCGGGTCCGCGCTCGTCACCGGCAGGAACGCGATGGCCGCCGGCCGCGCGCCGTCGCCGAGCCCCGAGCGAGCGGGATCGGTCGGCAGGAGGTAGTGATGCTCCCGGCGCCGCACGACGAAGCCGAGTGCGGTCAGTTGGGCGAGTGCACCGGCGTCGGTCGCGTCGACCTCGGCATACACGTCCCGGGCCAGCGACCCCAGCGCGGTCTCCACCAGGGCTCCGAGGGCGTCGGGGCTGCCGCGGTGGAGGAGAAAGCACCGCTGATCCGGCCTGTCACGGGCCAGCAGACAGGCCACCTCCCGCCCGTCGCGCAGCGCCGTCCATCGCAGGGGACCTTCCGAGGAGACCACGATCACGGCATCAGAACGTAGGGGCGCTGGGCCGGGTCGGCCACCGAATTCCGACGGGGCCGGACTGCACGGTCCCGTTGCATGCCGGGGGAGCAGCACCCCTGGAACGCGGAAGGCCCAGGTCGGGGATCATGTCCCTGACCTGGGCCTTCGGCGTTGGAGCGGGCGACGGGAATCGAACCCGCGTAGCTAGTTTGGAAGACTAGGGCTCTACCATTGAGCTACGCCCGCGGGGCTTGCGCCGTGGATCAGGGTAGCGGACGCGGGCGGGCGGATGCACACCACTTGACCTGCGCGGCGTCGAAACCGAATTCGCTCGGGTGGCGACCCCGCAGCATGTACGCTACGTCTCGCGAGACGATACGGGGTGTGGCGCAGTTTGGTAGCGCGTCCGCTTTGGGAGCGGAAGGTCGTCGGTTCGAATCCGGTCACCCCGACTGCGCAGGGCCGATGAACGTGCGAGAGCACCCCTGCTGAGCTGCGAGAACAGCCGCCGGGCCCGCGGGGGCGAAGGCTGATTGTGGTACCGGTAGGATGGGGCGCTGGTGGCGTCTGCGCACCGCGGCGATGGTCGCGGGTGTGCGGGGTCCACCGACACAGCCCGGCGGGCGATTAGTCAACAGGACGCATCACCCGTCTCGCCGCGTGCCCGAAGACCGGGCCGTGGCGGACACACCGACCGTAAAGCCCCCAAGGAGACCCAACCGTGAAGAGCGCCGTGGAGACTCTGAACCCGACCAGGGTTCGACTCACCGTCGAGGTGCCCTTCGAGGAGCTCAAGCCCAGCCTCGACGCGGCGTACAAGAAGATCAACCAGCAGGTCACGGTTCCGGGTTTCCGTAAGGGCAAGATCCCGGCTCGCGTCATCGACCAGCGTTTCGGCCGCGGTGCCGTGCTGGAGGAGGCCGTCAACGACGCGCTGCCGAAGTTCTACGGCCAGGCGGTCGAAGAGGGCAAGATCGACGTCCTCGGCCAGCCGGAGATCACCGAGATCGAGGGTGTCGAGAAGCTCGCCGACGGCGGCGACCTGAAGTTCACCGCCGAGGTGGACATCCGTCCCGAGATCACCCTGCCCGACTTCGAGACCATCGAGGTCGAGGTCGACCCGATCGAGGTCACCGACGAGGACGTCGACAAGAGCCTGGAGCAGCTGCGCGAGCGCTTCTCCTCGGTGAAGGCCGTCGAGCGCGCCGCCGCCGAGGGCGACGTCGTGGTCGTCGACCTCGAGGCCAAGGTCGACGGTGAGGTCCCCGAGGACGGCACCGCCACCGGCGTGACCTACGAGATCGGCTCCGGCCGCCTGCTGGACGGCATCGACGACGCGGTCATCGGCCTGGAGGCCGGCGGCACCGCGACCTTCACCACCGAGCTCAAGGGCGGTTCCGCCGCGGGCAAGGACTCCGAGGTCACCGTCACCGTCACCGCCGTGCAGGAGAAGGAGCTCCCGGAGCTGGACGACGAGTTCGCCCAGATGGCCAGCGAGTTCGACACCCTGGACGAGCTGAAGGACGACTCCCGCAAGCGGCTCGCCCGCATGAAGGAGTTCGACCAGGCCACCCAGGCCCAGGAGCGCGTCCTCGACAAGCTGCTCGAGCTCGTCGAGATGCCGTACCCGGAGAAGCTCCTCGCGGACGAGATCGAGACCCGCAAGCACAACCTGGAGCACCACCAGCTGCCCCAGATGGGCATCGACATGGATGCCTGGCTGAAGCTCCAGGACAAGTCCGCCGAGGACTTCCAGGCCGAGCTCGAGGACCAGGCGAAGAAGGGCATCAAGACCCAGTTCGTCCTGGACGCCATCGCGGCCAAGGAGGAGCTCGGTGTCAGCCAGGAGGAGCTCACCGAGCACCTGCTGCGCCGCGCCGCTGGCTCCGGCATGACGCCGGACCAGTTCGCCCAGCAGGTCGTCCAGGGCGGCCAGGTGCCGCTGCTCGTCGGTGAGGTCGTCCGCGGAAAGGCGCTGGCGTCCGTCGTCGAGGCCGCCAAGGTCGTCGACACCGAGGGCAACCCGGTCGACTTCGCGGACGACGAGGACGAGGACGAGGTGTCCGAGGCTGTCGAGACCGTCGAGGTCGAGGCTGCGGCCGAGGAGACCGAGGAGGCCTGAGCCTCAGCAGTCTGAAACGGCAGGGCCCGGACCGCGCATCGCGCGGTCCGGGCCCTGCCGCGTTCCCGTTCCGCCGTTCCGGCCTTCCCCTGTTCGCGCAGAGCACGACACGTGACGCTCAAAGCGAACAGGTCGGTTTTGAGGGATGGCCGGACCAGCACTGCGCGTTAGGGTCGGTGGAAACGCTGTGACGGCGGCCCTCGACGACCAGCCGTCGTGTCAACAACGAGCAGGTGGATACGTGACGATTCCGCAGATCTCCATGCCCGGGCTTGTGACCCCGCGTGCCGCCGGCGACATCGGCGGTGGCGGTCTGGGAGACCAGGTCTACAACCGTCTGCTCAACGAGCGCATCATCTTCCTCGGCCAGCAGGTCGACGACGACATCGCCAACAAGATCACCGCGCAGCTGCTGTTGCTGGCCGCGGACCCGGAGAAGGACATCTTCCTTTACATCAACTCCCCGGGCGGCTCGGTGACGGCCGGCATGGCCATCTACGACACCATGCAGTACATCAAGAACGACGTGGTCACCATCGCGATGGGCATGGCCGCCTCGATGGGCCAGTTCCTCCTCACGGCCGGCGCCAAGGGCAAGCGCTTCGCGCTGCCGAACGCCGAGATCCTGATGCACCAGCCCTCGGCCGGTCTCGGCGGCTCCGCCACCGACATCCGCATCCAGGCGCAGCAGCTGGTCCGGATGAAGCACCGGATGGCCGAACTCATCGCCGAGCACAGCGGTCAGACGGTGGACCAGATCACCAAGGACTCCGACCGCGACCGCTGGTTCACCCCGGTCGAGGCCAAGGAGTACGGCCTGATCGACCAGATCATGCACAGTGCCTCGGACGTCCCCGGTGGCGGCGGCACGGGCGCCTGAGCCCTCGGCAGCCCCGGCAGCCACCACCAGTCGCCACCCAGTCGACCATCGTCCCGGAGGACGGAAGAACCCGATGAACATCCCCAGCCTGTCCGCCGCGCAGTCGCGCGTCGACAACATGATCGCCGAGGGCCGGTACATCCTGCCCAGCTTCGTCGAGCGCACCTCGCAGGGCTACCGCGAGTACAACCCCTACGCCAAGCTCTTCGAGGAGCGCGTCATCTTCCTGGGCACCCAGGTGGACGACGCCTCGGCGAACGACATCATGGCCCAGCTGCTGTGCCTGGAGTCGATGGACCCGGACCGGGACATCTCCATGTACATCAACTCGCCCGGTGGCTCCTTCACCGCGCTGACGGCGATCTACGACACCATGCAGTACGTCAAGCCCGACATCCAGACGGTCTGCATGGGCCAGGCGGCCTCCGCCGCGGCCGTGCTGCTGGCGGCCGGCACGCCGGGCAAGCGCATGGCGCTGCCCAACGCCCGCGTGCTGATCCACCAGCCGTACACCGAGACCGGCCGCGGCCAGGTCTCCGACCTGGAGATCCAGGCCGCGGAGATCCAGCGCATGCGCGAGCTGCTGGAGGTGCTGCTCTCCAAGCACTCGAACAAGAGCCAGCAGGAGATCTCCGAGGACATCGAGCGCGACAAGATCCTCACCGCCGAGGAGTCCCTGCAGTACGGCTTCATCGACCAGATCATCTCCACCCGCAAGACCGAAGCGGTCTGATTCCGGCCGCCCTGCGCGCCGGGTGACGCTCCGGGCGCGGTCCGTGACCGCGCCCGGACTCGTCCGCCCCGCTGAGTGCCGGCTGAGACCAGCACCACGCAGCCAGACCGGCCCCCGCTCTTGGAGCCCGGGGCGACGCCTGGCACCATCGTCAGTACCGACATCCTGATCCGGCCGATTCGTTTATTCGCCCAGGGCGGAAGTGGGAAGCCGTCGAACACGGCGAATCGCGGCTCCTGACGGAGTACCGTCGGATACCAAGCACCAGGCTCCGCCCCTTGAGGAGCCTTTGGCGAAGGGGAAGCACCTCGTGGCACGCATCGGTGACGGTGGCGACCTGCTCAAGTGCTCGTTCTGTGGCAAGAGCCAGAAGCAGGTGAAGAAGCTCATTGCCGGGCCAGGCGTGTACATCTGCGACGAGTGCATCGACCTGTGCAACGAGATCATCGAGGAAGAGCTCGCGGAGACCTCAGAGGTCCGCTTCGAGGAGTTGCCGAAGCCGCGCGAGATCTACGAGTTCCTCGACGGTTACGTCGTCGGCCAGGAGGTCGCCAAGAAGGCCCTCTCCGTCGCCGTCTACAACCACTACAAGCGCGTGCAGGCGGGCGAGAACGGCAAGCACGGCCGCGACGACGGCATCGAGCTGGCCAAGTCCAACATCCTGCTGCTGGGCCCCACCGGCTCCGGCAAGACGCTGCTGGCGCAGACCCTGGCCCGGATGCTGAACGTGCCGTTCGCCATCGCGGACGCCACGGCGCTGACGGAGGCCGGCTACGTCGGTGAGGACGTCGAGAACATCCTGCTGAAGCTGATCCAGGCGGCCGACTACGACGTCAAGAAGGCCGAGACCGGGATCATCTACATCGACGAGATCGACAAGGTCGCCCGCAAGAGCGAGAACCCGTCGATCACGCGTGACGTCTCCGGTGAGGGCGTGCAGCAGGCGCTGCTGAAGATCCTCGAGGGCACGACCGCGTCGGTGCCGCCGCAGGGCGGGCGCAAGCACCCGCACCAGGAGTTCATCCAGATCGACACGACGAACGTGCTGTTCATCGTGGGCGGCGCCTTCTCCGGCCTGGAGCGCATCATCGAGGGCCGCGCGGGCAAGAAGGGCATCGGCTTCGGCGCCCCGATCCGCTCCAAGCACGAGATCGACTCCAGCGACCTGTTCCGCGAGGTCATGCCGGAGGACCTGGTCAAGTTCGGCATGATCCCCGAGTTCATCGGCCGCCTGCCGGTGATCACCTCGGTGCACAACCTCGACCGCGACGCGCTGCTGCAGATCCTGACCGAGCCCAAGAACGCGCTGGTCAAGCAGTACCGCAGGCTCTTCGAGCTGGACGGCGTCGAGCTGGAGTTCACCACCGAGGCCCTCGAGGCCATCGCCGACCAGGCGATCAAGCGCTCCACCGGCGCCCGCGGCCTGCGCGCGATCATGGAGGAGGTGCTGATGTCCGTGATGTACGAGGTCCCCTCGCGCAAGGACGTCGCCCGCGTGGTCGTCGACGATGACGTGGTCCTCAAGCACGTGAACCCGACGCTGGTCCCGCGCGACCTGCGCGCCCAGCGCGAGCGCCGCGAGAAGAGCGCGTAAGGAACGAACCGAAAGGGGTCCGGGGCTTCGCCCCGGACCCCTTTCGCGTCACTGCTTGGTGACCGGCACCGAGTTGATCACGACGGTGTCGTTCGGCTTGCCGTCGCCCTGGCCGTTGGAGTTGTCACTCCCGTCCTGGGCGATGTGGTTCAGGATGTCCAGGCCCGAGGTGATGGTGCCGAAGGGCGTGTAGGCCGGCGACAGCTGGCTGTCCTTGTAGACCAGGAAGAACTGCGAACCGTTGGTGTTGGGGCCGGAGTTGGCCATCGCCAGGGTGCCGGCCGGGTAGGTGCCGCCCTGGATCGCCGGGTCGTTCAGGTACTCGTCGTCGAACTTGTAGCCCGGACCGCCGGTGCCGGTGGCCGTCGGGTCGCCGCACTGCAGCACGTAGATGCCGGCGGTGGTGAGCCGGTGGCAGTGCGTGTGGTCGAAGAAGCCCTGCTGGGCGAGGAAGACGAAGCTGTTCACCGTCTTCGGCGCGTGCTGGGCGTCCAGCTTCAGGCCGATGTCGCCGCAGGAGGTCTTCAACGTGGCGGTGTAGGTCGCCTTGGTGTCGATGCTCATCGCGGGCGGCTGCGACCACTGCTTGGTGGTCGGGCTGCCCGAGACGACGTTGCCGCAGAACGCCGTACTGGAGCCGGCCGTGCTCGACGACTTGGACGAGTTGCCTAGCGTCGCCCACAGGATGCCGCCCACGACCAGCAGCAGCACCAGCACCGCGGCCCCGATGCCCAGGGCCCTGCGCTTCCGCGCCTTGGCCTGCTCCTGCGCGCGCAGCGCCTCGATCCGCGCCCGCCGCATGGCGCCCGGGTCCTCGCTCACCTTCGCTCCTTCAACCACTCGTGCCCCGTTGCCTGACTGTCAGCTCACAAGTGTGACTGGTCCAGGCGACGGGGCACGAACGAGGCGCGCGTGGGGCGGCGTCGGTGCGGTTACTTCTTGACCTCGGCGACCTGCCGGAAGGCCAGCGTCATCGCCGCCGTCCCGCTGAGGTCCGCGGAGCCGGCACGGGAGTAGTCCATGATCGAGCCGAAGCCGCTGTTGTCGGCCCAGACGCAGACGGGCAGCGACTTGCCGAGCGCGGCCAGGTGCACCTGGGCGCACTGCATGCTGCCGCCCAGCGAGCCGGCCGACTCGTCCGTCTGGTCGCTGACCGACACGCCCTGGTCGCCGCTCATGCCCTTCCAGAAGTCGCTGATGCCGAACGCGGCGCCGAGCGTGCTGCCGTAGCCGCCCATGAAGAGGAAGGACGGGCTGGTGCTGGTCGCGGAGGTCCCGTAGATCGCGACCGAGGGCGTCAGGTGCGCCGTGGTGGCCAGCGTCTGCGCGCTGCTCTGCACGGAGGCCAGGTTGGGGTTGGCGTCCTGGCGCGCGAAGCTCTGGAACGAGGCCGGCGGGACCAGCTTGTTCGCCCCCACGGTCTTGGCCACGTTCACCGCGTAGTAGGCGATCACGCCGCCGCCGACCAGCACCAGGGCGGTGAGGATCAGCAGCACGTTGCGCAGCGTGTGCGACTTCCTGGGCGGCACGGGCGCGTAGCCCCAGGCGGCGCCGCCCTGGTCGAAGCCCTGCGGCGGCACGCCGGGCTGGGCGTAGCCGTTCTGGTCGTATCCCGGCTGCTCGTATCCCGGCTGCTGGTAGGGGGACTGCTGGTACGGCGGCTGGGAACCCGGCGCCGAGTAGCCCTGCGGATACTCGGGCTGGGGATAGCCGCCCGGAGGCGGATTCGTCGACATGGTCGATTATCAGACCAGCGTGGCCGGTCCCTGTCCATTGCCTTTGCGTCGGCGTCGCTCCGGCTCCCGATTCGTCCGGCTTCGCCCCCGCGGCCACGCAGCGAAAGCGTTCGTGACCATGGACGCTCGCCCCCTAAACTTGCCGTCGTGACCGAAATGAACCAGCACCCCGCCGACGCCGGGGTCGACAGCGCCCTCGAGACATTGCCGACGCAGTACACGCCGGCTGACGTAGAGGGGCCGCTGTACGAGCGCTGGGTAGAGCGCGGTTACTTCACGGCGGACGACAAGAGCGAGAAGCCGCCGTACACCATCGTCATCCCGCCGCCGAACGTCACCGGCTCGCTGCACCTGGGCCACGCCTTCGAGCACACCATCATCGACTCGCTGACGCGCCGCAAGCGCATGCAGGGCTACGAGGTCCTGTGGCAGCCGGGCATGGACCACGCCGGCATCGCGACGCAGAACGTCGTCGAGCGGGAGCTCGCCAAGGAGGGCAAGTCCCGTCACGACCTGGGCCGTGACGCCTTCGTCGAGCGCGTGTGGCAGTGGAAGGCCGAGTCCGGCGGCCAGATCAGCGGTCAGATGCGTCGCCTCGGCGACGGCGTGGACTGGTCGCGTGAGCGCTTCACCATGGACGAGGGCCTGTCCCAGGCCGTCCAGACCATCTTCAAGCGCCTCTACGACGACGAGCTGATCTACCGCGCTGAACGCATCATCAACTGGTGCCCGCGCTGCCTCACCGCGATCTCCGACATCGAGGTGGAGTACCAGGAGGACGAGGGCGAGCTCGTCTCGATCCGCTACGGCGAGGGCGAGAACTCCATCGTCGTCGCGACGACGCGCGCCGAGACGATGCTCGGTGACACGGCCGTGGCCGTCCACCCGGACGACGAGCGGTACAAGCACATGGTCGGCACCGAGATCGAGCTGCCGCTGACGGGCCGTCGGATCCCGATCGTCGCCGACGCGCACGTCGACCCGGAGTTCGGCACCGGCGCCGTCAAGGTGACGCCCGCCCACGACCCGAACGACTTCGAGATCGGCCAGCGCCACGACCTGCCGGCCATCACCGTCCTGGACGAGCACGGCGTCATCACCGCGCATGGCCCCTTCCTCGGCCTGGACCGCTTCGAGGCCCGTTCGGCGATCGTCGCCGCGCTGCGCGCCGACAGCCGGATCGTCGCCGAGAAGCGCCCGTACGTCCACAGCGTCGGCCACTGCTCGCGCTGCAAGACGACCATCGAGCCGCGGCTGTCCATGCAGTGGTGGGTCAAGGTCGCCCCGCTGGCCAAGGCCGCCGGTGACGCCGTCCGCGACGGCAGCGTCCAGATCCACCCCAAGGAGATGGAGTCCCGCTACTTCGCCTGGGTCGACAACCTGCACGACTGGTGCATCTCGCGCCAGCTGTGGTGGGGCCACCGGATCCCGGTCTGGTACGGCCCGAACGGAGAGATCGTCTGCGTCGGCCCCGACGAGGAGCCGCCGACGGGTGAGGGCTGGCGTCAGGACACCGACGTCCTCGACACCTGGTTCTCCTCCGGCCTGTGGCCCTTCTCGACCCTGGGCTGGCCTGGGCAGACGCCGTCGCTGGAGAAGTTCTTCCCGACGTCCGTGCTGGTCACCGGCTACGACATCCTCTTCTTCTGGGTCGCCCGGATGATGATGTTCGGCCTGTACGCGATGGACGGCACCCCGCCGTTCCACACCATCGCCCTGCACGGCATGGTCCGCGACCAGTTCGGCAAGAAGATGTCGAAGTCCTTCGGCAACGCGGTCAACCCGCTGGACTGGATGGACGCCTACGGCGCGGACGCGCTCCGCTTCACGCTCGCCCGCGGCGCCAACCCCGGCACCGACGTGCCGATCGGCGAGGACTGGGTCCAGGGCTCGCGCAACTTCTGCAACAAGATCTGGAACGCGACCCGCTTCGCGCTGATGAACGGCGCGACGGTGGAGGGTCCGCTCCCGGCGGCGGAGCAGCTGAGCGCGGCCGACCGCTGGATCCTGTCGCGGCTGAACACCACCGTCGCGGAGGTGGACGCCCTCTACGACGACTACCAGTTCGCCAAGCTCACGGACGCACTGTTCCACTTCGCCTGGGACGAGGTCTTCGACTGGTACGTGGAGCTCACCAAGTCCACGCTGGCCGAGGGCGGCCCGGCGGCGGAGGTCACCCGGCGCGTGCTGGGTGAGGTCCTCGACGTGACGCTGCGTCTGCTGCACCCGATCACGCCGTTCGTGACGGAGACCCTGTGGACCACGCTGACGGGCGGCGAGTCCGTCGTCATCGCGGAGTGGCCCGCCGACAGCGGCTTCCGTGACTCGGCGGCGGAGAAGGAGATCGAGCTGCTGCAGCAGGTCATCACCGAGGTCCGCCGCTTCCGCAGCGACCAGGGCCTCAAGCCCGGCCAGAGGGTCGCGGCGCGGCTGACCCTGGAGGGCACCTCGCTGGTCGCCCACGAGGGCGCGCTGCGCTCCCTGGCCCGCCTCACCCCGGCGGAGGAGGGCTTCCACGCGACGGCGACCCTGCCGATCGCGGGCGCGACGGTCGAGCTGGACCTCTCCGGCGCGATCGACGTCGAGGCGGAGCGGAAGCGACTGAGCAAGGACCTGGCGGCGGCGGAGAAGGAGCTGGCGCAGGCCGGCGCGAAGCTCGGCAACGAGGCGTTCGTGGCCAAGGCGGCCCCGGCCGCCGTGGACAAGATCCGCGGCCGCCTCGCCAAGGCCACGGAGGACATCGAGCGCCTCACGGCGCAGCTGGAGGCACTTCCGAAGGGCTAGGCACGTCGCCCAGTTGCAGCACGTCAGGGGCGCGGGGCTCTGCTGCCCTGCGGTTCCGCCGCGTGGGCGCGACAAGCCACCGAAGAGGTGGGTCGCACAACGAGCGGGGCCATTCGCACAGGATGGTTGCCCGCGCCCACGCGGTGGAGCCGCACATCGGCAGAGCCCCGCGCCCCTGGCGTTTGCCCACTTACGCAGGTGCATCACTCCCGCTCAGCGTCCGTACACTTGCGCCGTGAGCGACACTGAGCTGACCGCGGTAGCCGCGGAACTGGCCGCCAAGTGGCCGGAGACGAAGATCGATCCCTCTCTGGAGCGGATCCAGGCGTTGATGGACATCCTGGGCCAGCCCCAGCGGTCCTATCCGTCCATCCACATCACCGGCACCAACGGCAAGACCAGTACGGCTCGCATGATCGAGCAGCTGCTGCGCACCTTCGAGCTGCGGACCGGCCGCTACACCAGCCCGCACGTCGAGTCGATCACCGAGCGCATCAGCCTCGACGGTGAGTCGATCAGCCCCGAGCTGTTCGTGCAGACGTACGAGGACATCAAGCCGTACGTCGCGATGGTCGACGCCCAGCAGCCCGTCCCGATGTCCTTCTTCGAGGTGGTCACCTCGATGGCGTACGCCTGCTTCGCCGACGCGCCCGTCGACGTCGCGGTCGTCGAGGTCGGGATAGGGGGCACCTGGGACGCGACCAACGTCATCGACGCGGTCGTCTCGGTGATCACCCCGATCTCGCTCGACCACATGGACCGTCTCGGCGACACGCACGCCGCCATCGCGGGGGAGAAGTCCGGGATCATCAAGAAGGGCGGCCTCGCGGTCGTCTCCCAGCAGCCCCTGGACGCCGCCGAGGTGATCCTGCGCCGCGCCGTCGAGATCGACGCGACGGTCGCCCGCGAGGGCATGGAGTTCGGCGTGCTGCGACGTGACCTCGCGGTCGGCGGCCAGATGATCACCCTGCGGGGAATCGGCGGCCACGAGTACGAGGACATCTTCATTCCGCTGCACGGCGCCCACCAGGCGCAGAACGCGTCGCTCGCGCTGGCCGCGGTCGAGGGCTTCTTCGGCGTCGGGGCCGCGCACCAGGAGCCGCTGGACATCGACAAGGTCCGCGCGGCGTTCGCCGGCGTCAGCTCGCCCGGCCGTCTTGAGGTCGTCCGCCGCAGCCCGACCATCGTCCTGGACGCCGCCCACAACCCCGGCGGCGCGCAGGTGACGGCGGAGGCGATCGGGGAGTCCTTCGGCTTCACCCGCCTGGTCGGCGTCTTCTCGCCGAGCGGCGACAAGGACGTCCTCGGCGTCCTGGAGGCGCTGGAGCCGGTCCTCGCGGAGATCGTGGTCACCCAGAACAGCACGCAGCGTGCGCTGGACGTCGACCGCCTGGCCGAGCTCGCCGTCGAGGTCTTCGGCGCGGACCGCGTCCATGTCGAGCCGCGCCTGGACGACGCGATCGAGGCCGCGGTCACGCTCGCCGAGGAGGAGGGCGACCTCGGCGGCGCGGGCGTGCTGATCACCGGCTCCATCATCACCATCGGCGAGGCCCGCATCCTTCTCGGCAAGCGGTAGCTGCGCCTTCCCCAGTGGCGCGGGGAGCTGTGCCTCCCCGCGCCCGCCTTCCCGCGGCCCTGGTCGTGGCCTGCCGAACCCCTCGGTCTAAGCTTGCCGTCGTGCGTACCCTCTGTTCTTCCACACTGATCAGCGAAGCGATGGTCATCGGCTTCGCCGCGCTCGTCGCGATGCGGCTGTCGCATGTCTCGTCGGCGACGCTGTGGTCGGTGTCGGGTGCGGCGATGGTGCTGTGCGTGCTGCTGTGCGGGGTGCTCAACCGCCGTGGCGCGGTGACGATCGGGTGGGCGCTGCAGATCGCGCTCATCGCGAGCGGCGCGGTCGTCGGCATGATGTACGGGCTCGGCGTGATCTTCGCCGGGCTGTGGTGGGCGTCCGTCCACTACGGTCGGAAGATCGACGTCATCAAGGCGGCCCGGGCCGCGGACGCCGCCGCACAGGCGTAGCACAGCCCCCGCGCGGGTGAATCCAAAAGGACTCCCGCTGCGAAGGATGAGACACCCCTCCGGTACTCTCGTGTCGATCATCACATCACGAAACTCCGGGAGCCGTCCCATGTCCTCGACGTCCCAGCGCACGCTGATCCTGCTCAAGCCCGACGCCGTGGCCCGGGGCCTGATCGGCGAGATCGTCTCCCGTATCGAACGCAAGGCGAACTGGCGCATCGCGGCCATGGAGCTGCGCACCCTGGACGCCGCGACGCTGGAGCAGCACTACGCCGAGCACGTGGGCAAGCCGTTCTACGAGCCGCTGATGGGCTTCATGTCCTCGGGCCCCTCGGTCGCCATGATCGTCGAGGGTGAGAGCGTCATCGAGGGCATTCGTGCCCTCGCCGGCAAGACCAACCCGCTGGAGGCCGGCCCCGGCACCATTCGCGGGGATTTCGCCACCATCACCCGGGAGAACCTGATCCACGCCTCCGACTCCGAGGAGTCCGCCGCGCGCGAGATCAAGATTTTCTTCCCTGGTCACGCCTGACCCGCTGCGCTCACACCTTTCTCACGGGATTTCCACGGTCCGTACCCGGACCGTGGAGAACCGAACGCCGACACACGGCGTCCCAATGGCGGGATATCCGATCGTCTGCACGGACAATGGCGATAAAGGTCCCGTCGCTACCATGGTGACTGCCCGACGGCAGCTTCGTTCATGGTCAGTAACTGACGGCCAGTGAGTCGGCGATCCGCCTGCAATCCGCCGTCGTCGCACCCAAACCGCGAGCCCGGGAAGGCCCCCACCCCATGGCGAACAACATGTCGTTCATCGGCCGTGACATGGCTGTGGACCTCGGTACGGCCAACACGCTGGTGTACGTCAGGGGCCGAGGGATCGTCCTCAACGAACCGTCAGTGGTGGCCGTCAACACCAACACCGGCGGAATCCTCGCGGTGGGCGCGGAGGCCAAGAAGATGATCGGGCGCACGCCCGGCAACATCGTGGCCATCCGCCCGCTCAAGGACGGCGTCATCGCCGACTTCGAGATCACCGAGCGGATGCTCCGCTACTTCATCCTGAAGATCCACCGCCGCCGCTACCTGGCCCGGCCGCGTGTCGTGGTCTGCGTGCCCAGCGGCATCACCGGTGTCGAGCGCCGTGCGGTGATCGAGGCGTCAGCGCAGGCCGGCGCGCGCCAGGTGCACATCATCGAGGAGCCGATGGCGGCGGCGATCGGCGCCGGTCTGCCGGTCCACGAGGCCACCGGCAACATGGTGGTCGACATCGGCGGCGGCACCACCGAGGTGGCCGTCATCTCCCTCGGCGGCATCGTCACCGCGCAGTCCATCCGGGTGGCCGGCGACGAGCTGGACAACGCGATCATCCAGCACATCAAGAAGGAGTACTCGCTCCTTCTCGGTGAGCGCAGCGCCGAGCAGATCAAGATGACCATCGGCTCCGCCTACCCCGCCGAGGGGGACAACGAGGAGCACAGCGAGATCCGCGGCCGCGACCTGGTCAGCGGGCTTCCCAAGACGGTCGTCATCTCCGCCGCCGAGGTGCGCGAGGCGATCGAGGAGCCGGTCAACACCATCATCGACGCCGTCAAGACCACGCTGGACCAGTGCCCGCCGGAACTCGCCGGTGACATCATGGACCGCGGCATCGTTCTCACGGGTGGCGGCGCGCTGCTGCGCAGCCTCGACGAGCGCCTGCGCCGCGAGACCGGGATGCCGGTGCACATCGCCGAGAACCCGCTGGACTCCGTCGCGCTCGGCTCCGGCAAGTGCGTCGAGGAGTTCGAGGCGCTCCAGCAGGTCCTCGACGCGCAGCCGCGCCGCTGACCTCCGAGCCCCACCCAGCCGAACCCCAGGCAAGCCGTACCCCAAGCAAGGCCCATCCGCTCACGCTGCGTCACGAATTGAAGGGCTCCGCCGAGAATCGTGAGGGACACACGAGAGAGCCGACTCCTGCTGATCCTGCTGGTGGCGGTCGCGTTCGCGTTGATCACCGTGGACATCCACGGTGGTGACGACTCGCCGCTGAACGGTCCGCGCTCCGCCGCCGCCTCGCTCTTCGGGCCGGTCGAGAGCGGGGTCTCGCGGGTGGTCAGCCCGGTCGCGGACAGTCTGCACGCGCTGCGCAACTCCGGCAGCCAGGCCGACCGGATCCGCGCGCTGGAGCAGCAGAACGAGCTGCTGCGTCAACAGCTGTCCTCCAACGACCTGGTGAAGTCCCGTGACGGACAGCTGAGCAAGCTGCTCGGGCTCGCGGGGGCCGGCCAGTACACCATCAAGGTGGCGCAGGTCGTGGCCATAGGGTCCAGCCAGAACTTCTCCTGGACCGTCACCATCGACATCGGCAGCACCGACGGCATCCAGCGCGACATGACCGTCATCAACGGCGACGGCCTGGTCGGCCGGGTCACCACCGTCGCGCCGACCACCTCCACCGTGCTGCTCGCGGTCGACCCGCGGTTCACCGTCGGCGCGCGGCTGGAGACCAGCGGCGAGGTCGGCTTCGGCACCGGCGAGGGCGACGCCCCGATGCGGGTGGAACTGCTCAACGGCCACGCCGACGCCAAGGTCGGGGAGCGGCTGGTCACCTTCGGCTCCGAGAACGACAAGCCGTTCGTGCCGGGCGTCCCGTTCGGCACGATCACCCAGATCGTCAACACGCCCGGCGAGCTGACCAAGACGGTGCTGGTCCAGCCGTTCGTCAGCTTCACCAAGCTGGACCTGGTCGGCGTCGTCGTGCAGCCGCCGGCGACGGACCCGCGCTTCGCGGTGCTGCCGCCGAAGCCGGCCGCGCCCGCGCCGGCGCCGGCCAACACCCCGGCCCCCTCGACCTCGGCGTCGCCCGCGCCGTCGGCCAGCGCGACGAAGAAGAGGTGACGGCATGATCCAGCGTTTCCTGCTCTCCGCGGCGCTCATCGTGGGCGCGATGGTGGTCCAGGTCAGCATTCTGGCCCGGCTCGGCCTGCCCGGCGCCGTGCCGGACCTGCTGCTGCTCGTCGTGATCGGCCTCGCGCTGGTCTACGGGCACGTCACCGGCTGCCTGATCGGCTTCTTCGGCGGCCTGTTCATCGACCTCGCCCCGCCGTCCGACCACGCGGTCGGCCGGTACGCGCTGGTGCTGTGCGTCGTCGGCTACGTCGCGGGCCTGATGAAGCCGGAGACCGGCCACCTGCGCTCGGTCATGACGCCGCTGATGGTCGTCGCCGCCGCGGCCGTCGGCTCCACGCTGCTCTACGCGGGCGTCGGCGCGCTGGTCGGCGACACCGCCGCCCGGCACGTCGGGCTGACCGGCCTGGTGATCTCCTCGGTGATCTACGACGTGCTGCTCGCGCCGTTCGTCGTGCCGGGCGTCATGGCGCTGGCCCGACGCACCGTCACCGACCCGGCCGCGGGCGCCGGACAGGGCACCCCGCCCAAGCCGCGCCGGATCGGCCTGAACCGCCGCGGCACGTTCTTCGCCGACCGCGGCACCCGCACCGGCGGCGCGGCCGGTCTCGGCACCGTCCCCGGCTTCGGCCAGGGGTCGGGCGCCTCCACCAAGCCGAGCCGGAGCGGCAAGCTCAGCCGCCTCGCCGGCAAGTCCCTGAAGTAGTCGACGCCGCGCGAGCGGCGCCCGCACCATCGACAACCCTGAAGACCCAGCGGAAGCCAGGAGGGGAATCCCGTGGGCAACATCCCGGAGACGGGCCGCACCCGGAAGATCACCGGCCGGCTGCTGGTGCTCCAGGTTCTGGTCCTCTCCCTGCTCGGCACGCTCGGCGGGCGGCTCTGGTACCTGCAGATCCGCAACGGAGCCTCCTACGAGCAGCAGGCCTCGTCCAACCACATCCGTACGGTCGTCGTCCCGGCCGTGCGCGGTGAGATCCTCGACGCCAACGGCGTGCCGCTGGCGACCAACACCACCAAGCTCGTCGTCTCCGTCTCCCGCACGTCGTTGATAGGGCAGAAGGACGGCGGCGTGGCCGTGCTGACCCGCCTGGGGCAGGTGCTCGGCATGAGCGCCCAGCAGGTGGAGGACAAGGTCCGGCTCTGCGACGCCAAGACCCCGGCGCCCTGCTGGAACGGCTCGCCCTACCAGCCGATCCCGGTGACCCAGACGGCCACCACCCAGCAGGCCATGCAGATCATGGAGCGCCAGGAGGACTTCCCCGGCGTCACCGCCACCCCGGCCGCCGTGCGCACCTACCCGGCGCCCGACAAGGCCAACGCGGCGCAGATACTGGGTTATCTCTCCCCGGTCACCCAGGACGAGATCAACGCCGCCACCGACTCCGGCGGCAAGTCCTCGCTGTCGCCGTCCGACCAGGTGGGCCGGGCCGGCCTGGAGTTCCAGTACGACAAGTACCTGCGTGGCGCCAACGGCACCAGCAACCTCGAGGTGGACAACCTCGGCCGGGTCATCGGCACCGCGGGCGGCGACGCCGCGGTCCCGGGCGACTCGGTGGTCACCAGCCTCGACGCGCGCATCCAGGCCATCTCCGAGCAGCAGCTCCAGCAGGCCATGGTGACCCTGCGCAAGACCTACGACCCGGTCACCCACGAGAACTTCAAGGCCGACTCGGGCGCCGTGGTGGTGATGAACGTGCACACCGGCGCGATCATCGCCATGGCCAGCGCCCCGACCTACGACCCGAACATCTGGTCCGGCGGCATCTCGGCCAAGGACTACGCGGCCCTGAACAGCACGTCCTCCGACTACCCGATGCTGAACCGAGCGATCCAGGGCCAGAGCGCCCCGGGTTCGACCTTCAAGGTGGTCAGCACCACCGGCGCCCTCAACGCCGGGTACGGCTTCGACTCGACGTTCCCCTGCACCTCGTCGATGACCATCGGCGGCCGCGTGTTCAAGAACTTCGAGGGTGAGAACTTCGGCGCCATCAACCTGTCGAAGGCCCTCGAGGTCTCCTGCGACACGGTCTTCTACAACATCGCCTACCAGCAGTGGATGAAGGACGGCGGGACCAAGCCGAAGAACCCGAAGGACTGGCTGTACAAGACGGCCCACCAGTTCGGCCTCGGCGCCCTCACCGGCGTCGACCTGCCGGGCGAGGTCAAGGGCCGCGTCCCGGACCGTCAGTGGCACGTGGACTACTACGACGCCATGAAGGACATCTGGTGCCAGCAGGCCAAGACGGAGACCGACGCGTACCTGAAGGCCATCGCCACCGAGGACTGCGCCGACTTCGCCACGCTGCGAGCCGGTGACGAGGTCAACTACGCGATCGGCCAGGGCGACACGCTGGTCACCCCGATCCAGATGGCCCGGATCTACTCGGCGCTGGCCAACGGCGGCACCCTCTACCAGCCCGAGCTGGCCAAGGCGATCGTCAGCCCGGGCGGCAAGGACGTCCAGGCCGTCAAGCCGGTCGTGCAGGGCCACCTGCCGGACACCCCGAAGATGATCAACTACATCGACCAGGCCACCGCCAACGTCATCACCAGCGGTACCGCCGCCTGGAAGTTCGGGGGCTGGCCCCAGGACAAGATCCAGCTGCACGCCAAGACCGGTACCGCCGAGGTCGTCGGCAAGCAGACCACGTCCTGGTTCGACACGTACACCAAGGACTACGCGATCGTGATGACGATCTCCCAGGGTGGTACGGGTTCCGGCGGCTCCGGTCCGGCCGTGCGCAACATCTACAACGCGCTCTACGGCATCCAGGCCGACAACTCGATCGACCCGGGCAAGGCGATCCACCCGCCGGCGCAGAACCAGCTGCCGACCTTCCACGCCGACGGCACGGTCACCAGCCCGGTCGACTACACCGTGCAGCTCCCGTCGCTGGCCTCCACGCCGCAGCAGCAGGCGCCGGTGCTGCCCGCGCTCGACATCGCCGCCCTCGCCCCCGAGAGGAGGGCCGACGGATGGCAGGCCTGACGAGCCCGAGTTGGTCCGCCCCGCGCTACAAGCCGCGCCGGGACGGGATGGCGCGGCTGCTGGAGCGGGACTCCCCGTTCCGGCGGATGGACTGGATCCTGGTGCTGGCCGCGCTCGCGCTCTCCGGCATCGGTTCGCTGCTGGTGTGGTCCGCGACCCGCTCCCGGGTCGAGATCAACCACGGCGACCCGCAGTACTTCCTGGTCCGGCACCTGGTGAACCTCGCCATCGGCATCGGCCTGTGCACGGGCGTGGTGCTGCTCGGCCACCACCGGCTGCGCACCGCGGTGCCGTTCATCTACGGCCTGTCGATCCTCGGCGTCCTCGCCGTCCTCAGCCCGCTCGGCTCGACGGTCAACGGCGCGCACTCGTGGATCGTGCTGGGCGGCGGCTTCTCCATGCAGCCCTCGGAGTTCTGCAAGATCTCCATCATCCTGATCTGCGCGACGATACTGTCCGCCCGCGTGGACGCCGGGGAGATGCAGCGGCCCAACACCCGCTCCATCCTCCAGGCGCTGGGGCTGGCGGCGGTGCCGATAGGCATCGTGCTGATGATGCCGGACCTTGGTTCGACCATGGTCATGGTCGTCATCATCCTCGGCCTGCTGCTCGCCTCCGGCGCGTCCACGCGCTGGCTCGGCGGCCTGGCCTTGGTGGGCGCGATCGGCGCCACCGCCGTGGTCAAGCTGCACATCCTGAAGCAGTACCAGATCGCCCGATTCGCGGCCTTCGCGGACCCGACGCTCGACCCCGCCGGCGTCGGCTACAACACCGCGCAGGCCCGCATCGCCATCGGCTCCGGCGGCCTGCTCGGCAAGGGCCTCTTCCACGGCACGCAGACCACCGGGCAGTTCGTCCCCGAGCAGCAGACGGACTTCGTGTTCACCGTCGCGGGCGAGGAGCTCGGCTTCGTCGGCGGCATGGTCATCATCGGCCTGCTCGGCGTCATCCTGTGGCGCGCGTGCCGGATCGCCCGCGAGGCGACGGACCTCTACAGCACGGTCCTGGCGGCGGGCGTGGTGACCTGGTTCGCCTTCCAGGGCTTCGAGAACATCGGCATGACGCTGGGCATCATGCCGGTGGCCGGCATCCCGCTGCCGTTCGTCAGCTACGGCGGGTCGTCGATGTTCGCGATCTGGATCGGCATCGGATTGCTCCAGTCGGTCAAGATACAGCGCTCGATGGCGGGCTGAGACGGCCCCGACGGCGCGGAACCCGGTGTGCGCGCCGGAGTAGTGCAACGGAGCGAATCCGTCGCGGCGCGGCGTTCGCCTCGGAGCTCCCGTGGCCCGTGCGACCGAGAATCGGTCGCATGGGCCACGTTTCCCTTTCCATGATCGTGAAGGACGAGGCGGAGTCGATCGTCGAGGTGCTCGGCGACGCCTCCGCCTTCTGCGACGAGCTGGTCGTCGCCGACACCGGCAGCACCGACGGCACGCAGGAGCTGGCGCGCGCCGCCGGCGCCCGCGTGGTCGACGTCCCGTGGACGGAGGACTTCGCCGCCGCACGGAACGCAAGCCTGGACGCCTGCACCGGGGACTGGATCATCTGGCTCGACGCCGACGACCGCGTCCCGCCCGCATCGCAGCAGGCCTTCTCGCGGGTGCTCGCGGCGCTCGACGGGGACGTCGACGCGGTGATCTCGCCCTACCACTGCGCGTTCGACGAGAGCACCGGCGCGCCGACCTTCACCACGCTGCGCGAGCGCGTCCTGCGCCGCGCCGCGGGCCTGCGGTGGAGCGGGGCGATCCACGAGGTCGTCGACATCACCGCGGCCCGCACGCGCTCCGAGCCGGAGCTCGTCGTGGAGCACCGCCGGACCGAGGCGCAGGCGGCCAAGGACGAGGGGCGCAACCTGCGCATCCTGGAGCGGCTCTACGCCGAGGGCGACCGCTCCCCGCGCACGCTCTACTACCGGGCGAACGAGCTGCGCGACCTCGGCCGGCACGAGGAGGCGGCCGCCGCCTACGCGGAGGTGCTGGAGACCGAGCAGCCCGCCTGGGAGCGGTACTTCGCGCTGATGTCGCGGGCCGAGTGCCTCCAGGCCGTGGACCGGGGCGCGGAGGCGGCGGAGGTGGCGCTGCGGGCGGTGCTGCTGGACCCGACCCGCCCGGAGGCCTGGATGGTGGCCGGCATGATCCCCTACGAGCAGCACGACTGGGCCCGCGCCGTGCCCTTCTTCAGCGCCGCGACGGCGGCGCGGACCCGCCCGGCCGAGGGCTTCGTCCGCGACCGCGACCACGGGTGGGCGCCGTGGGACTTCCTCTCCGTCTGCCTGGGCAACTCGGGCCGTCACGAGGAGGCCCTGCACGCGGGCGTGCGCGCGCTGCGCGGCAATCCGCAGGCGGACCGGGTGCGGGGGAATCTCGGCTGGTTCGTGAGCGAGCTGCCGGTGACGGATTCGATCGGCTGAGGGCAGGGCCCTTCGCATGGCGCTTGTACGCCGACCGAGTAGTCCGTCAATCTGATAGTGATATCAACGATCCTCTGTGTGGGATCTGACGCCTCGACATCGCGACACCAGCGACCATCGAGGTGGAAATGACCGAGGATCACCGCTCCAGGGCCGTCGCCCGAACCTTCGCCCGCGTGGCTCTGGGCGTCGGCGGCACCGCGCTGACGGGCACACTGCTCAGCTCACCGGTGACCGCCATCGCCGCGGACCTCGCCGCGACGCACACCTCGGTGGCCCTCAAGGCTCCCGCCGCCGTCACGCCGGTCGTGGTGCACCGGGCGGCCGCGCCCGCCGCTGCGAAGCGGGCGGCGGGGCCCGACGGGGGCAAGAAGCCGCCCAAGTGCCACGAGGAGAAGCACTGCAAGTGCCCGCCCGGCCCGCGCGGTCCCAAGGGCGCCACCGGCCCCAAGGGCCCGCCGGGTGCGAAAGGCGCCCCCGGTGCGAAGGGTGCCACGGGTTCCCCTGGTGCGAAGGGCGCGACGGGCGCCACGGGTTCCCCCGGCGCGAAGGGCGCGACCGGTGCCACGGGTTCCCCTGGTGCCACCGGGCCGAAGGGTGCGACGGGCCTCAACGGCGCGACGGGTGCGACCGGCGCCAACGGTGCCACCGGTGCGACGGGCACGAACGGCGTGACCGGTGCCACCGGCGCCAATGGTGCGACGGGCGCCACCGGCGTCAACGGCACGACCGGGCCGACGGGCGCGACGGGCGCCAACGGCGCGACCGGTGCCACAGGCGTCAACGGTGCGACGGGTGCGACCGGCGCCAACGGCGCCAACGGCGCCACCGGTGCGACGGGTACCAACGGCGCGACCGGTGCGACGGGCGCCGCCGGGCCGTGCATGACCCTGGACTCCTTCATCCACGGGGACGTGGAGTACACGGTCGTGGTGCGCAACGGTCACGTGGACGTCGGCTCCGAGGACCTCAACCCGACGCCGGGAACGACGTCCTGGACCAGCCCGCCCAATGCGCTCCCGGGAGGTGCCGTCGCCTGCGGCGTGGGCATCAGCGACCACGGCAACACCGCAGTCGTCGAGGTGCTCAGCACCACCGGAACCCTCTACCAGACCAGCTGCGCGTTCGCGACCGGTTCCACGCCCGTGACCTGCACGAACGGCTGGACGACGGTGACCAACCAGCCGACGCTGCTGCGTTCCTCCGAGCCGGAGAAGCGGGCCGAGCCCGAGGAGCGCTGACCCCGCCGTCCTCCACCTGCCGCCCCGGGCCTCCCCCCGGGGCGGCAGGTCCGTCGCGGGGCCGGAGGTCAGTCCCGCTCCGGGAACCGGTACGCGTCGACCTCCGCCAGCAGCCTCTTGCGCCGCTCCTCGTCGTTCTCCAGGAACGAGGCCTCGAAGGAGTTGCGGGCCAGCAGCCGCAGCTGATCGTCCGTCAGTCCCAGGGCGGCGCGGATGCCCCCGAAGTTCTCGTCCACGTATCCGCCGAAGTACGCCGGGTCGTCGGAGTTGACGGTCACCAGCAGCCCCGCCGCGAGCATCGCGGGCAGCGGGTGGTCGGCGAGGGTGTCCACGCAGCGCAGCCGGACGTTCGAGAAGGGACAGACGGTCAGCGGGATGCGCTCCCGGACCAGCCGTTCCACCAGCTCGGGATCCTCGATCGCCCGGATCCCGTGGTCAATCCGCTCGACCCGCAGCACGTCCAGCGCCTCGCGCACGTACTCGGGCCCGCCCTCCTCGCCCGCGTGGGCGACCAGCCGCAGCCCGGCCTCCCGGGCCAGCCGGTAGACGTCCGCGAACTTCGCCGGCGGGTGCCCGACCTCGGCCGAGTCCAGGCCGACGCCGTCGATCGCCGCGCCGAAGTACGGCCGGCACGCCTCGAAGGTCGCCAGCGCCGACTCCTGCGGGAGGTCCCGCAGGAAGCACATGATCAGCCTGGTGCTGATGCCGTGCCGCTCCGCCGCCGCGTCCAGAGCCCGCCGCAGGCCGCGCACCATCGCGTCCAGCTCCACGCCGCGCGAGGTGTGCGCCTGCGGGTCGAAGAAGATCTCCGCATGGCGGACGCCCTCCGCCTCCGCGCGGACCAGGTAGGCCTCGGCGAGCGCGGTGAAGTCGTCCTCGGTGCGCAGCACGTCCATCAGCTGGTAGTAGAGGTCGAGGAAGGACTGGAGGTCGCTGAAGGCGTACGCGGCGCGCAGCTGCTCCGGGTCGGCGTACGGCAGGTCCACCCCGTTGCGGTGTGCCAGCTCGAAGGCGAGTTCGGGCTCGAGCGTGCCCTCGATGTGCAGGTGCAGCTCCGCCTTGGGGAGGGGGGATGCAGCCGCCTTGGGGATGGGTGACACAGTGCGCTACCTCGGAAGAGAGCCGGCCAGGGACATTCGGGTCAAACCACTTACCTTAGTCCCTGCGGTAACCTTGAGGGTCACCCCGGCGTCCACACGAAAGTCCCTGCCTCTCATGCCTGTCGAGTCGGTCTTCCCGCGCCTGGAGGCCCTCCTCCCGCACGTCCAGAAGCCGATCCAGTACGTCGGCGGCGAGCTCAACTCGACCGTCAAGGACTGGGACGCCTGCGATGTCCGCTGGGCTCTCATGTACCCGGACGCGTACGAGGTCGGTCTGCCCAACCAGGGCGTCATGATCCTGTACGAGGTCCTCAACGAGCGCGAGGGGGTCCTGGCCGAGCGCACCTACAGCGTCTGGCCGGACCTGGAGGCGCTGATGCGCGAGCACAGCGTGCCCCAGTTCACCGTCGACGCCCACCGCCCGGTCAAGGCCTTCGACGTGTTCGGCCTGAGCTTCTCCACCGAGCTCGGCTACACCAACATGCTCACGGCGCTGGACCTGGCCGGCATCCCGATGCTCGCCGCCGACCGCACGCTGGACGACCCGATCGTCCTGGCCGGCGGCCACGCAGCGTTCAACCCGGAGCCGATCGCGGACTTCCTCGACGCGGCCGTCGTCGGCGACGGCGAGCAGGCCGTCCTCGACATGACGGAGATCATCCGCGCCTGGAAGGCCGAGGGCCGCCCCGGCGGCCGCGACGAGGTGCTGCTGCGCCTCGCCCGCACCGGCGGCTTCTACATCCCGCGCTTCTACGACGTCGAGTACCTGCCGGACGGTCGCATCGCCCGCGTGGTCCCGAACCGGCCCGGCGTGCCGTGGCGCGTGTCCAAGCACACCGTCATGGACCTCGACGAGTGGCCCTACCCGAAGCAGCCGCTGGTGCCGCTGGCGGAGACGGTCCACGAGCGCATGTCGGTGGAGATCTTCCGCGGCTGCACCCGCGGCTGCCGCTTCTGCCAGGCGGGCATGATCACCCGCCCCGTGCGCGAGCGCTCCATCACCGGCATCGGCGAGATGGTCGAGGCGGGCCTGAAGGCCACCGGCTTCGAGGAGGTCGGCCTGCTGTCGCTCTCCTCCGCCGACCACACCGAGATCGGCGACATCGCCAAGGGCCTGGCCGACCGCTACGAGGACGACAAGGTGGGCCTGTCCCTGCCGTCGACCCGCGTGGACGCCTTCAACATCGACCTCGCCAACGAGCTCTCCCGCAACGGTCGCCGCTCCGGTCTGACCTTCGCGCCCGAGGGCGGCAGCGAGCGCCTGCGCAAGGTGATCAACAAGATGGTGTCCGAGGAGGACCTCATCCGCACGGTCGCCACCGCCTACGGCAACGGCTGGCGCCAGGTGAAGCTCTACTTCATGGCCGGCCTGCCGACCGAGACCGACGACGACGTCATGCAGATCGCCGAGATGGCGAAGAACGTCATCGCCAAGGGCCGCGAGGTCACCGGCACCAACGACATCCGCTGCACCGTCTCCATCGGCGGCTTCGTGCCCAAGCCGCACACGCCGTTCCAGTGGGCCCCGCAGTTGGGCGTCGAGGAGACCGACGCGCGCCTGATCAAGCTGCGCGACGCGATCCGCGGCGACCGCAAGTACGGCCGCAACATCGGCTACCGGTACCACGACGGCAAGCCGGGCCTGATCGAGGGTCTGCTCTCGCGCGGCGACCGCCGCGTCGGCGCGGTCATCCGCGCCGTCTACGAGGACGGCGGCCGCTTCGACGGCTGGCGCGAGCACTTCTCCTACGACCGCTGGATGCGCTGCGCCGACAAGGCCCTGGCCGGCACCGGCGTCGACGTCGCCTGGTACACCACCCGTGAGCGCCAGTACGAGGAGGTCCTTCCCTGGGACCACCTCGACTCCGGCCTCGACAAGGACTGGCTCTGGGAGGACTGGCAGGACGCCCTCGAGGAGGTCGAGGTCGACGACTGCCGCTGGACGCCGTGCTTCGACTGCGGCGTGTGCCCGCAGATGCAGACCGAGATCCAGATCGGCCCCACGGGCAAGAAGCTGCTGCCGCTGACGGTCGTCAACCAGTAGCGCCCGCACCGCGTCACACCACGAGCGGCCCTGCCTTCGGGCAGGGCCGCTCGTCGCTGTTCGGGGGCGGGTTCAGGACAGTTGGCTGAGGCTCATCGCCGACGGGCCCTGGCCGGGGGTGTCCGTACAGGACCAGTCGCCCGAGGAATGGGCGGTGATGAGGGCGAGGCAGTTGCCGAGGGCCTGCTGGCCGTAGGCGTTGGGGTGGAAGGACTCCTGCTCGGTGCCCTGGGTGGCGCCGGTGGTGAGGAAGCGGGCCCACTCGCTGGTGGCGGGGGAGGGCGGCTGGGTGGAGGTCGCGAGCTGGTCGTGGGTGGAGCAGACCTCGTGGCCCTGGAGGGCGTTCTCCAGGTCGAGGAACTGGACGCCCTTGGCGTCGGCGACGTTCCGCAGGGCGGAGGAGATCTCCGGGATCAGGGTGTTGCGGGCCCAGTCGGAGTCGCCGTTCCAGAACGGGCAGCCGCCGGTGTCGGTGCGGGACCAACCGCTCTCCGCGTAGCGGTTCTCACTGCTGCGGGGGATGGGGGAGGGGTAGGACTGGAGGATGATCCGGTAGCTGCCGGGGGCGTAGCCGTCCGAGGCCATTGCGGCGTTGACGGAGTCGATGGCGTTGCCCACGGCGCTCATCGCGCCGGGCAGCGCGGAGGCGATGGCCTGCTGCTCAGAGGGGTTGCAGTAGCTGTACCAGATCTCGTAGTCCTCGACGCAGGTGGTGATCACGTCGGAGAACCCGAGGTCGTTGCCGCCGATCGAGAGCACGATCGTCTGCACGTCGTCGGTCGCGGCGATCTGGGCCAGCTGGTCGGCCTGCGGGGCCTCGCCCTTGAAGGACTGGCCGCCGTCCGCCGCACGCAGGACGTTCGCGGTGGTGGCCCCGGAGCAGGCGATGTTGATGCGGGTGGACTGGGAGAGCCCGGGGGCGCTGTCGACCTCGGCGGTGTCGGAGCGGTCGCAGCCGCTGTTATAGGTGGGGCCGTAGACGACGGTGGGCTGGTAGCTGCCGCCCACGTAGGCGCGGTCGGTGCCGTCGCGGCTGCCGGAGTAGTCGTCGCTGTTGCCGAGCCAGCGTCCGGCCTCGCCGGAGATATAGCTGTCGCCCATGGAGACGACGGCGGTCGGTCCGGTGACGGCCGCATGCGCGGTGCCGCTGCCGTTGAAGAACGCGAGAAGAAGGGTCAGGGACGCGACGCCGAGTCGCATCCCTCTGGAGGAGCCAATCATGGGTGAACTCCAGGTGAGGGTTGGGGTTCACCGGCCGGTGCGCAGAATCTGGCACACGGCTGATTGCTACCGCAAGGTAACTACGGCATTTATTTCTTGAGGGTCCGTCCGGAAAGGGGCGCGTGGTATTTACGCCCCTTTCCGGAGCGAAATTCATTCGGCGGGCGGAGTCAGCAGGCGCAGAGGCAGAACGGGTGGCCGGCCGGGTCCGCGAAGACCCGCCAGGACCTGGTGCCGTCCCAGTCCTGGAGCAGCGTCGCGCCGAGCGCGAGCACCTGCGCCTGCGCGGCGTCGAGGTCGGTGACGCCGATGTCGATGTGGGCCTGCTGCGGGGTGTCCTGGTCCGGCCAGCCCGGTGCCCGGTAGGCGGTCTCGACCTGTTGGAAGGCGAGCCTGGTGCCGTAGTCGCCGACCAGTTCCACCCAGCCGTCGCCCTCGTCCACGACCTTGCCGCCGACCAGTTCGGCGTAGAAGGCGGCCAGGGCCAGGGGGTCGGGACAGTCCAGTGCGTAGGCGCGCAGAGTGCCGATCATCTCGTGCCTTCCATGGGGCGTTACCGCCAGATGCGGTCTACAGGTAACTGCTGGTGTTACCGGATCCTCTCGCACAATCGGTAACATCGCAAGCATGGGAGACGCCCCGGAGCCGTTGCGGCTCGTCCAGGACCTGGTCAACACCCTCGACGTCGACAGCGGTGCGGACGCCCTGGAGACCTTCGCCGCCGAGGGCGTCGATCTCGTGCGGGCGCGCGCCTTTCGTGAGTTGCTACGCCTCGTATGTGCAGCTCATGGAGGGATGGATATTTCCTCGGAGTCGATAGAGATATTCGAAGGTCAGCTCGCAATCGCTCCCCTGGTGCTCGCGCTCCGCCCCGACGGGAGCGCGGAACTCGTCCCGGCTCCCGGACTGCCGCCCACGGAACTGCTGTTCGCGCAGGTCGCGGCCGCTGTCGCAGCTTCCGGCAAGGACTTTCTGCGGCTCAAGGCGTGCGCGGACGAGTCCTGTCGCGAGGTCTATTACGATCGTTCCCCGGCCGGACGCGGACGCTGGTGCAGCATGGCCGTATGTGGAAGTCGTGCGAAGATGCGTGCTTATCGGGCCAGAGGAAATGTTTCTGCAGTCCCTTCGGGCGAATATGCTGAATAGCATGGCCAAGACCCTGATCGACCTGGACGAAGAGGCGTTGGCGTTCGCAGCCGAGGTGCTCGGCACCAAGACCAAGAAGGACACGGTCAACGCCGCACTGCGGGAGATAGGGGCACGGGCCAAGCGCGAGCGGGCCCTGGAGCAGATGCTCCAGCTGTTCGAGTGCGGCGCCTTCGACGACTCGATGCAGCGCCGGGGAGGTGCGCGGGCTTGGCCGGAGCAGGCGGCTTCCTGATCGACACCTCGGCCGTCGGCCGCATGATGCGTCCCGACGTGATCGAGGACTGGCGCGAGCAGATCTCCACCGGTCAGATCGGCATCTGCGACGTCACCAGGCTGGAACTGCTCCGCACGGCCCGTTCCGGCGAGGAGTTCACGCGGATGCGCGCCGGCGTCGAGGCCCTCTACACCTGGTGGCCGATCCCCGAGAAGGCCGCCCGCCGGGCCCTCGACTACCAGGAACGGCTCGCCGAGGACGCCGAACAGGGGACGCTGCGCCTCGTCGGCACGGCCGGCCTGCTGCTCGCGGCCACCGCGGCCCACCACGGCCTGACGCTGCTCCACTACGACGCGGACCTGGAGGCCATGGGCCGCCTCACCGGCCTGCCCACCCGCTGGCTCGCCGAGCCCGGATCCATCCCCTGACGCGCCCGCGTACCCTTGTAGGCGCACAACCGCCCCTACTCCCGAAGGACTGAGCGCACTGGCACGCCGCACGCCCGATGGTCCGCCGCCCGCACCCGTGGTCCAGCGGATCCGGCTCCGCTACACCAAGCGCGGGCGCCTCCGCTTCACCAGCCACCGCGACTTCCAGCGGGCCCTCGAGCGCGCCCTGCGGCGCTCCGCCGTCCCCATGGCGTACTCCGCCGGCTTCACCCCCCACCCCAGGATCAGCTTCATGAACGCCGCGCCCACCGGCGCCGCGAGCGAGGCCGAGTACGTGGAGCTGGCCCTCGCCGAGCACCGCGACCCGGAGCTGCTGCGCAAGCAGCTCGACGAGTCGCTCCCGCCCGGCCTGGACGTGATCGACGCCGTCGAGGCGCAGGGCAAGGACTTCATGGAGCGGCTCCAGGCCTCCGTCTGGCAGCTGAAGCTGGACGGCGTCGAGCCGGACGCCGCCCGCGCCGCCGTCGCCGCGTTCCTCGCCGCCGACGAGGTCATCGTGGAGCGGCAGACCAAGAACGGCCTGCGCAGCTTCGACGCGCGCGGCGCGGTGATCTCGCTGCAGGTCGTGGATGCGCAGGTGGACGCGGGTGCGCCCGCCCTACCGGAAAGTACGACCGATATCCCTGCAGGCCGCGCCTGTGCGATACTGCGGCTGGTTGTTCGGCACGCCACACCCGCCGTCCGACCCGACGACGTCCTGACCGGGCTTCGTGCGACGGCCGACCTCGCGCTGCCGGTCCCCGCTGGGGTGACCAGGCTGGCGCAGGGGCCGCTCGACGAGGAGTCCGGTGCGGTGACCGACCCGTTCGCGTCCGACCGCGACGCGGCTGCGGCCCTTGGAACCCACAGTTCCGAGGCGGCCGGGCCGCAGCTCGTGTAGCGGCGATCGGTCGGCGACGCGGCGTCGCCGGCGCCCGACCGGCGCCCTGGGAGCCATCCGGGGCCGGGTCGAGGGGTGCGACCAGAAGACTTCGGCACGCCCGCGAACCCGTGGGGGTGCCACGACGACATACGCGAGCCCCCGTGCGGCGCCCGCCTCACCGGCGCGGCGCCCGGGGGCGTGACGGGAGAACCGCCCGCATGCCCGACATCACCGACAACGAATCCAACGAGCGGCGCGACCAGAGCGACACGCAGGCAGCGGCCCCCAAGGCCGCCCCGCGCCGCCGCCGCGCCGCGAGCCGCCCGGCCGGCCCGCCGACAGCGGAGGCTGCCGCCTCCGAGACGTCCGTCGCCGCCCAGGGCGCAGAGACGGCCACGCAGGCCGCTGCCGCGTCCACCCCGACCGAGCCTGCCGCCGAGGAGGCGCCGGAGCCGCGCAAGCGGGCCCGCCGCACCCGTAAGAAGGCCGAGACT
>NZ_BBPQ01000028.1:0-36042 GCF_000787855.1 Streptacidiphilus anmyonensis
GGCCGCGACCGCGGCGCCCGCCGAGGGGCCGCGGTGCGGGACGCGGCCGGAGCGGCGCCCCCGGCCGGGACGGGCGTCGGGATGGTGACCGGGACGCCCGAGGGACGGCGTGCGCCGGTGATCCGGACGAGCTCCGGGTCGCCGGGCCGGACCCGGTCGTCGTTCGGCCGGACGCCGGCGTCCCTGAGCAGCTGCGACATCTCGCGGCGCTGGTGGGACAGGACCAGGGTGACCACGGTGCCCGACGCGCCCGCGCGGGCCGTGCGGCCGCCGCGGTGGAGGTAGTCCTTGGGGTCGGTCGGCGGGTCGACGTTGACGACCAGGTCGAGGTCGTCGACGTGGATGCCGCGGGCCGCGACGTTCGTCGCGATCAGCGCGCTGACCTCGCCCTTCTTGAACTGGTCCAGGACCCGGTTGCGCTGCGGCTGCGACTTGCCGCCGTGCAGGGCCGCGGCGCGCACCCCGTTGGCGAGCAGGTCCTTGGCCAGCTTGTCGGTCGCGCGCTTGGTGTCCACGAACATGATCACGCGGCCCTCGCGGGCCGCGATCTCCAGCGTCACGTCGCGCTTGTGCTCGTCGTTCACGTAGAGCACGTGGTGCTCCATGCTGGTGACGGCGCCGGCGCTCGGGTCGACGGAGTGGGTGACCGGGTCGTTCAGGAACCGGCGGACCAGCCGGTCCACGTTCTGGTCGAGCGTGGCGGAGAACAGCAGCCGCTGCCCGTCCGGGCGGACCTGCTCCAGCAGGGCTGTGACCTGCGGCAGGAAGCCCATGTCGGCCATCTGGTCGGCTTCGTCCAGCACCGTGATCGCGACCCGGTCGAGACGGACGTCGCCGCGGTCCAGCAGATCCCGCAGGCGGCCGGGAGTGGCGATGAGCACCTCGACGCCGCGCTTCATCTCGGCCGCCTGGCGACCGATCGACAGGCCGCCGACGACGGTGGCGAGCCGCAGGTTCACGGCGGTCGCGTAAGGGGTGAGCGCGGTGGCGACCTGCTGGGCCAGCTCACGGGTCGGCACCAGGACCAGGGCCAGCGGCGCCTTGCTCTCCGCGCGACGGCCCGCCGTGCGGGCCAGCAGCGCCAGGCCGAACGCGAGGGTCTTGCCGGAGCCGGTCCGGCCGCGGCCGAGGACGTCGCGCCCGGCGAGCGCGTTGGGCAGCGTCGCGGCCTGGATCGGGAACGGCTCGGTGACGCCCTCGCGCACGAGCGTCGACTGGAGCGCGCGCGGCAGGTCCATCTCGGCGAAGGACGCGGCTGCCGGGAGCCCCGGGGTCTGCGGCGCGGCCACCTCGAAATCACCCTGTGCGGCCACCACCCGCTTCACGGGGCGACGCTTCGGCGCGCCGTAGGACTGGCCGCCGCGACGCTGGCCGCCGTCCGGGGTCGCCTGCCGGCCGCCGCCGCGCTTCTTCCCGGCGCGCTCCTCCGGGGAGAGCGGCCGGCCGAAACGGGTCGCCGGACGCTGATCGTCAGACCGGTTGGTGCGGTGGTTCACGGCAGACCTTCCACAAGAAGCCACGAAAAAGCCCTGTGGGCCCGGCCGAGCGGCCGGGCCCACAGAGTCGAAGTAGCGGGGACAGGATTTGAACCTGCGACCTCTGGGTTATGAGCCCAGCGAGCTACCGAGCTGCTCCACCCCGCGTCGTTGGCTCAACCGTAACAGAGTCCGACCCGGTCGGCGGGGCGGTGGGACGTGACGGCACTCACCCTTGCCGGTGTCCGTGGTGCTGTTCCCCGCCTGTTCTCGTCCTGTTCCCGCCGCCGTCGTCGGCACGGCTGCGCCCGCCCCGGCCCGTGACGGCTCGTCAAAGGACGCCCCGGGCAGGCGCGGCAGCGGGGGGTCTTGTAGGGTTCCTCGCGAATCATCCAGAGGGGTGGAGGGACCGGCCCTACGAAGCCCCGGCAACTCCCCGGTCGAGTCGGCGTGCGACGCACGCCGCAGCGAGCGGGATCAGTGCCAACTCCGGCCTGTCGCCAACGTGGCGCGGGAAAGATGAGGAGACACGGTGCTCTCAGTGCTGTCCTTCGACCGGGCGCTTCCCGTCCCGGCCCTTCCGCGTACCCGTCTCGTGTCCGGCGCAGGCAGTCGGCCGACTCTTCCGGCCCTTTCCCGCTGAACACGCCACCGCTCCTGGTCGGAGCGGAGCCCCCGTGAGCGCGGCCCGACGGCGGCTCGCGGGGTGGTGAGACTGGAGTACCCACTCATGGAGAAGACGAGCGGCGTAGGCGTGCTCGACAAGGCCACCGCGATCCTCGGCGCCCTGGAGGCCGGGCCCGCCTCGCTGGCCGGGCTGGTCGCCGCCACCGGGCTGGCGCGGCCCACCGCCCACCGGCTGGCCGTCGCGCTGGAGCGCCACCGGCTGGTCGCCAGGGACATGGAGGGCCGGTTCGTTCTCGGCCCCCGGCTCGGCGAGCTCTCGGCGGCGGTCGGCGAGGACCGCCTGCTGGTCGCGGCGGGCCCGGTGCTGACCCGGCTGCGCGACGCCACCGGCGAGAGCGCCCAGATCTACCGCCGGCAGGGGGAGGACCGCATCTGCGTCGCCGCCGTCGAGCGGCTCTCCGGCCTGCGCGACACGGTTCCCGTCGGTGTCACGCTTCCCATGAAGGCCGGCTCGGCCGCGCAGATCCTGCTGGCCTGGGAGGAGCCGGAGCGCCTCCACCTCGGCCTGCGGGGCGCCCGCTTCACCGCGACCGCCCTCAGCGGTGTGCGCCGCCGCGGCTGGGCGCAGTCCGTCGGCGAGCGCGAGCCCGAGGTCGCGTCCGTCTCCGCGCCGGTGCGCGGGCCGTCCGGCCGGGTCGTTGCCGCGGTGTCCGTCTCCGGACCGGTCGAACGCCTCAGCCGCCACCCGGGCGCGCACGTCTCGCAGGCCGTCGTGGAGGCCGGCGCCCGCCTCACCGAGGCCCTGCGCCGTCCCTGAGCCGCTTGCGGATGTGACGCGGCATCAGTGGGGCGTGCTCGGCGAGCACGTCGACGAACGCGGCGGCGACGGGGTCGGGGTTGGTCCTGGTGTACGCGGTGAGCGGGCGCTGGACCGGCGGGTCGGGGCGCAGCACCGTGCCGGCGAAGTGGGGTGGGACGGTGTTGGCCGGGACCAGGGTGGGGCCGAGGCCGGCGGCCGCGTAGTTGGCGGCGGAGGGAGCCTGCTCGGTGCGGACGGCGACGCGCGGGTGGAAGCCGGCCGCGGCGCAGGCGTGCTCGAGGAGTTCGGCGAGCCCGCTGTCCGGGGTGAAGTGCACCCACTCGCGCTCCGCGAGGTCGGCCAGCCGGACGCGCGGCGCGTGGTCGAGGGCGGCCACCGGGTCGCCGGCGCGGGTGACCACCAGGAACTCCTCGGTGCCGACGTGGCGCACGGGGCCCTCCCAGTCCGCCGGGGGCGGGCCGACGGCGATGTCGGCCTGGCCCGCGGCCATGGCCGCGATCAGGTCGTCGGTGTGGCGGTGCTCGAAGAGGCGGACGCGGACCCCGGGGTAGCGATCCCGCCAGGCGCCGAGGGCGGCCGGCAGGACTCCGACGCTGAGCGAGTAGAGGGTGGCGAGGTGGAGTTCGCCGGTGGCGATCCCGGCGGCGCGGCGGGCCGCCGTGGCGGCGCGTTCGGCGTCGGCGAGGGCGGCGCGGGCGTGGGGGAGCATCGCCCGGCCGGCCGGGGTGAGCCGCACGGCGCGGGGCAGGCGCTCCAGCAGCGGGGCGCCCACCTCGCGCTCCAGGGCCTGGAACTGGTGCGAGAGGCCTGGCTGGGTGACGTGGAGGCGTTCCGCGGCGCGGGTGAAGGAGCCCTCGTCGACGATGGTGACGAGGTATTCGAGCTGCCGCAGGGTCGTCATGTGCTCAGCTTATGGGTTCGAGAGAAATCTTTCCTTGGACGCATGGCTCGGGTGCTCCGCAGGATGGGATCCGTCGGTCCGCACCCGACCTCGTCCCACCGACGTGACCCGTCCGACCCAAGAGGAGCACCACCATGTCCGACCAGCCCGTCGTCTGCGTTCTCGCGACCTTCAAGGCGTCCGCCCACGCCACCGAGCAGGACTTCGCCTCGGTCATCGACGCCGAGCTCGCCCGGGCCAAGGAGCTCGTCGACCAGGGCGTGATCGTGCACGGCTACCACCGCACCGACGTCGTCGGCGCGGCGCTGATCGTCTCCGCCGGGACGGTCGAGGCCGCCCGCGACATCTTCGCGACGCTGCCGGCCGTCGCCGCCGGCCTGGTGGAGACCGAGCAGATCATGCCGCTGGTCCCGCTCCAGCTGCCCGCCAGCTGACCCGGACGGCAGCGATGTCCGACGAGCCGCCGGTGCTCGATCCGGCCGCATGGGCGCTGGCGGAGCAGGCCGCCTCCGGGCCGGACCCGTGCGGGCTGCCCGTGGCCGAGATCCGCGCCCGCCTGGAGCGGGCCCAGTCCGGGCGCACGGCCGGACGGGACGCCCGCGTCACCGACTTGACGGTGCGTGGGCCGGGACCGGCCGACCAGGTCCGGCTACGGCTGCTGCGACCGGCCTTCGCCGCCGAGGCCGAGGTGCTGCCGGTGATCCTCTACCTGCACGGCGGCGGCTGGATCGCGGGCAGCCCCTCCACCCACGACCGGCTGCTGCGCGAGCTCGCGGCCGGGGCGGCTGCCGCCGTGGTCTTCGTCGACTACGACCTGGCCCCTGAGGCGCCCTATCCCGTCGCGCTCCGGCAGGCACGCGCCGCGGCCCGCTGGGTGGCCCGGCACGGCCGTGCGCGGGGGCTGGACGCGAGTCGGATGGCCGTGGTCGGCGACAGCGCGGGCGGGAACCTGGCCGCCGCGCTGACCCTGCTCGCGCGGCAGGACGACGCGTTCTCCTTCGTCCAGCAGGTGCTGCTGTACCCGCCGCTGGCGGCGGAGTGCGACACGCCCTCGTTCCGCCGCTTCGCGCGCGGCTATGTCCAGAGCGCCGACTACCTGCGCAGGCTGTGGCAGCAGTACGTGCCCGACCCGGCACGCCGGACCGAGCCGACCGCCGCCCCGCTGCACGCCGACCCTGGTCTGCTGGCCGGTCTGCCCCCCGCGCTGGTCGTCACCGCCGAGGCCGACGTGGTGCGCGACGAGGCCGAGGCGTACGCCGCGCGGCTGCGCGCCGCCGGAGTGCCCGTCACCGCGACGCGCTACCTGGGCACGGTCCACGCCTTCGTCGTGCTCGACGCGTTGCGGGACACCCCGGCCGCGCGCGCGGCCACCGCGCAGATCGTCGCCACCCTGCGCGACGCCCTCCACCCGTCCCCGTCCCCGTGACTGTTCCCGTCCTGATGACGGTCCCGTCCCCGGAGCCCCCTGTGACCACGTCCGCACTCGGCGCCGCCCTCACCGTGGGCAACATCGCCCTGTCCTTCCACCGCGCCGCCGCGGCCCTCACCCGACGGGTCCTGGAGGCCCACGGCCACCGCACCGCCGGCATCGAGGCGCCGCACGAGCAGTTGTTCCGGCTCCAGGCGGAGGCCCGGGTCGACGTCCTGGTCTCCGCCTGGCTGCCCGCCAGCCACGACGTCTACCTGTCCGCCTACCGCGAGCGCGCGCTGGTGCTCGGCGCGCACTACCACCCTTACTGCGTCTGGGCGGTGCCGCCCTACGTGCCCGCCGGGGAGGTCGGCGAGGTGGCCGATCTCGCCCGCCCCGAGGTGGCCGCGCGGATGACCCGCGCCATCGACGGCATCAACCCCGGGGCGGGCATCAGCCGGTTCTCCGCCCGGATGATCGGGGCGTACGGCCTGGATCGCCTCGGGTACACCTTCACCCCCGGCACCGAGGCGTCCTTCACGGCCCGCGTCGAACGGGGGATCGCCGAGCGGGAGTGGTTCGTCGTCCCGCTCTGGCGGCCGCAGTATCTCAACCGCCTGCACGGCCTGCGTCCGCTGGCCGAGCCCAAGGGCCTGCTCGGCGCGGTCGACGCGGCGAGCCCGGTGGTGCACCGCGCGGCGCTGCCGCGCATCCGCCCCGCGGCCCTCGCCCGCCTCGACGGCCTGCGCCTGGGCAACGAGGCGATCGAGGAGCTCGACACCTGGATCAACGCCGACGGCCTGACACCGCTCGACGCCGCCGACCGCTACCTCGCGGCCCACCCCGACCTGCTCGTATGAACGGAACGAAGGAGAACCAGCCATGAGTGACCGTCCGCACCCGGCCACGATGCCCGCGGTGGCCTACCGCACCAGCCTGCCCGTCGACCACCCCGACAGCCTGCTGGACCTCGAACTGCCGGTGCCCCGGCCCGGTCCGCGCGACCTGCTGGTCCAGGTGGAGGCCGTCGCCGTCAACCCCGTGGACTACAAGGTCCGGCAGAACGCCGACCCCGGCGGCGAGCCGAGGGTGCTGGGGTGGGACGCGTCGGGCACCGTGGTCGGGGTCGGCGCGGACGTCGAGCTCTTCGAGGTCGGCGACCAGGTCTACTACGCCGGCGCGCTCGACCGGCCCGGCGTCGACGCCCGCTACCACGCGGTGGACGAGCGGCTGGTGGGCCGCAAGCCGACGACCCTCTCGCACACCGAGGCCGCGGCGCTGCCGTTGACCTCCCTCACCGCTTGGGAGGGCCTCTTCGAACGCCTCGGGCTGCGCGCCGGCGGCCTGGAACAGGACGGGACGCTGCTGGTGACCGCCGCCGCGGGCGGGGTCGGCTCGATGGTGACGCAACTGGCGCGGGCGCTGACCGGCCTGACCGTGGTCGGGACCGCCTCCCGCCCCGAGACGGCGGAGTTCGCGCGCCGGATGGGAGCGCACCACGTCGTCGACCACCGGCGCCCGCTGGTCGAGCAGTTGGCCGAGGCGGCCCCCGGCGGGGTGGACCACGTCTTCGGCACGGCCGGTACGGACCGCAACCTCGCGGCCTACGCGGAGACTCTCAAGCCCTTCGGCGGGATCGTGGCCGTCGACGACTTCGACAGCCTCGACATCGGGCTGCTGAAGGCGAAGAGCATCTCCTTCCACTGGGAGTTCATGTTCACCCGCTCGATGTTCCGCACGCCCGACCAGGTGACGCAGCACCGCATCCTCACCGAGGTCGCCCGGCTGGTCGACGCGGGCGTGCTCGCCAGCACCGCCACCAGCGACCTGGGCCCCGTCAACGCCGCGAACCTGCGGGAGGCGCACCGGATCATGGAGGCCGGCACGGCCGTCGGCAAGCTGACGCTGACCGGCTTCTGAGCGGGCGGGCCCGGCCGGTGGGCCGTCGCGGGGCGTGTGACAGCCGGGTGCGGTTCCCGCTAGCTTCGGAGCCCACCGGCAGCGTCCCCGCTGCCCCAGTCAGGGGAAACCGCAGCATGAGTGAGCCAGTTCTGGTCGTGGGCGCAGGTCCCGTCGGTCTCGCGGTGGCCGGCGAGCTCGCCCGCCGGGACGTCCCGGTCCGCGTCGTCGACGCGCTCGCCGCGCCCACCACCGAGTCGCGCGCGATCGTCGTGCACGCCCGCAGCCTGGAGATGCTCGAACGGGTCGGCGTGCTCGACGACATCGTCGCGTCCGGCATCAAGGCCACCGGCGTCGAGATGCACGCGTCGGGACGTACCCTCGCCCGCGTCGAGCTCGACATCGTCGACAGCCCCCACCCCTACTCGGTCCTGACGGCGCAGACCGAGACCGAGCGCATCCTGGCCGGGAACCTGGCCAAGCACGGGGTCGAGGTGGAGCGGGGCGTCTCGCTGGTCGGCCTGGAGCAGGACGCCGACGGGGTGCGCGCGACCCTGCGCGCCTCCGACGGCCGTGAGGAGACCGTCGCCGCGTCCTGGCTGGTCGGCGCGGACGGCGCGCACAGCGCGGTGCGGCGGCAGGTCGGCACCGCGCTGGAGGGCTCGTTCCACGGCGAGCGCTTCCTGATGGGCGACGTGCACGCCGAGCACGACTTCGATCCGCGCTCGATGTACACCTTCTTCTCCGCGCACGACGGCCCGCTGATGGTCTTTCCGATGAAGGGCGACCGGATGCGGCTGATCGCCCAGATCCCCACCGCGTCCACGGACGAGGCCAGCCAGGAGTGGCTTCAGCGGATCACCGACGAACGGGCCGCCGGACGCATCAGGATCCACGACTCGCTGTGGCTGACCTGCTTCGAGATCCGCCACGCCCAGGTGCCGCAGTACCGGTTCGGGCGGGTGTTCCTGGCCGGCGACGCGGCGCACATCCACAGCCCGGCCGGCGGCCAGGGCATGAACACCGGGCTCCAGGACGCCTTCAACCTCGGCTGGAAGCTCGCCGCCGGCTACCGGGGGACGGCCTCCGAGACGCTGCTGGACAGCTACCACGCCGAACGCCACCCGGTCGCGGCGCGGGTCATCGAGTTCAGCACCCGGCTCACCCACCTGAGCACGCTGGCGAACCCGGTGGCCCAGCACCTGCGCAACGCCCTGCTGCACACGGCCACCGGTCTCGGCCCGACCCGTCACGCCCTCGCTGAGGAGACCGAGGAGACGACGGTGGCCTACCACGACAGCCCGGCGGTCGTGGGGTCGGCGGTGCGCCCGAAGGTCCGCGGCGGGGACCACCTGCCCGACGTGCCGGGCACGGAGCTGCGCAGCGTGCTCTCCGCGGAGACGGGCCACGTGCTGGTGACCCTCGGCGCCCTTCCGGCGGTCGCGGAGCTCCCCGGCGTCCGCCAGGTCCTGCTGGCCGACACCGGCGCTCCGGTCGACGGCTTCGACGCCGTGGTCGCGGACCCCGACGGCCGCGCGGCGGCCCGGCTCGGCCTGTCCCGCGGCCGCGTCCTGGTCCGCCCGGACGGCTACGTCGGCGCGCTTGCCGAGGGCGAGGACGACCGACCGGTCAGGGCCTACTGGGAGTTGACGACCCCGGCGCGCTAGCGGCGCCACCCGCCGCGAGCCGGGGCCGTTTCACATCCGTGCCGGCGGGCCGGGCCCGGCGGCGGTGGGAGGACGGGCCCTCGGGGCCGGGACGCGAACGTCCCGGCCCCGACACCCGCCCGGCTGCGGGTCAGCCCGCCCGCGGCACCCAGACGGCGGCGTGGAAGGGGCCGTTGGCGCTGCCCGCGCTCGTCGGCGCGGTCGCCGCGCTCCCCGCGACGACGCCGTCGCCGCCTACCTGGGCCGCCGAGGAGTTGACTCCGCCGAGCGCGGCCAGGTAGGTGAAGGCGCCGTTGTCGACCCGGGCGACGAAGGCGAGGGAGTTGGGGGCGAAGTCGTCCCCGACCATGAGGTTCCCGGAGATCTGGTCGACCTGGGTGACCCCGCTCCCCGAGCCGACCATGGTGGTCGCCTGCGTGGCGAGGTCGAAGGTGGTGGAGAGCATGCCGTCTCCGCCGACGGCGGTCCCCCCGCTGACCAGCTCCGCGGTCCGCAGGTGCCAGCCCAGGTCGGTCCGGGCGCCGGTCCGCAGGTCGTAGGCGTATCCGCTGACGGCGTTGGCCGCCGTCCGGGACTGGCCGACCACGACGGAGCCGCTGACGTCGTTGGCCGTGCTGGAGCTTCCGCCCAGGGTGCCGAGGTCGGTCATGCTGCGGGTGCGCAGGTTGTACGCGAATCCGTGCGTGCCGGACGCGTCCGGCAGCGCGGAGTCGCCCACGACGGTCGCCCCGCTGACGGCCGTCGCCGAGCTCGCGCCCGAGGGACCGGCCAGGCTGCCGAGGTCGGTCATGGTCCCGGTCCGCAGGTCGTAGGCGAAGGCGTGGGACACCTGGTCGCCCGGCAGCGACGACGTCCCCACCGCGATGCGGCCGCTGAGGCCGGTGACGGTGGTGGTGCTGCCGCCGAGCGTGCCGATGTCGACCAGCGTGCGGGTGCGCAGGTCGTAGGCGAAGCCGTGGGTCGGTCCGCCGCCGCCGAGGTCCGAGGTGCCGACGACGTAGTCGCCCGCGACGCCGGTCGCCTCGCTGGAGCCGTCCAGCGTGCCGAGGTCGGTCATGGTGCGGGTGCGCAGGTCGTACGCGAAGGCGTGCTCGGCCGAGTCGCCGCTGATCAGCGAGCTTCCGACGACGGTGTGGCCGTCGATGGCGGTCGCCGTGCTGCTGGTGCCCCCCAGGGTGCCGAGATCGTGCACGGTGTACTGCGGGGCCGCCGCCCTGGCCGGGGCCGCGGCCCCGTACGCCGGACCCGCGCCGAGGGCGAGCAGCCCCGAGACGGTCAGCACGCACGCACGTAAGCGAATGGTTCCCATGGTGCCCCCCTGAATCCGAGCCGGGTCATCCCCATGCGACCCGGCTCATCCGGCCTTCACTTGTACAGCAGCTCCGTTCGGGTCACCAGTGAGGGTGCGTTTGCCAACTCCCTTTTCAGACACAGAAGTCGACGACTCCGGTGTCCAGCGAGTAGTAGGCGCCCACGACGCGGGCGCGGCCGGTGCGCTCGTAGGGTTCGAGTAGTGCGTCGTGCTCCAACTGGCGTACGGTCAGCCGGATCTGGGCCCGGACGGTGTTGTCGACCTGGTCTCCGGGCAGGCCCTTGGCGGCCTCGTAGGCCGGGCGCAGCGCGTCCAGGACGTCCTGGAGGTGGGCGGGGGCGTCCCGCCCGGCGTTCAGCGTCTCCACCGCGAAGGAGACCGCGCCGCAGCGCTGGTGGCCCATCACGACCAGCAGCGGCGTCAGCGACTCCTCCACGCCGTACTCCACCGCGCCCTGGACCAGGCCGTCGTTGGTCTGCGCGGCGGTGCGCACCACGAACAGGTCGCCGACGCCCCGGTCGAACACGATCTCCGGAGGGACGCGCGAGTCGATGCACGAGAACACCGTCGCCAGCGGGTGCTGGGCGCCCGCGACCTGCTCGCGGCGCGCGACGGTCTGGTGGGGGTGCCGCAGCCGTCCGGCGACCCAGCGACGGTTGCCGTCCTCGAGGATGCGCAGGACCCGGTCCGGGGTCAACGGGACGCCGTCGGCCGCGTCGCCGCTGCGCTCGCCGCTCCCGCCGCTCCCGCCGTCGCGGTCCGCCGCGTAGGCGCCGAGGGCCGGGGCCGCGGGGGTCGCCGCCCACAGCGGGGCTGCCGCGAGCCCTGCCGCGCCGGCGACCAGGACGCTCCGACGGGTCCGGGAAGCCCCGCTGCTCGGGGACGGTTCGACGGGCTCGGACATCTCGGCGGCTCCTTCGGCGGATCGACGTCGCACACGCGGTCCGAGTATGCGCGCCCGCCCCGGTGACGCCCGGTCATGGCCGCTGCTCCGGGGGTGATTTCACCCGGACGCAGGCGAGTGTCCCGGCCGGCGTCAGTCCGCGAGAAGGTCGACGCGGTGCTCGGCGAGGGGGACGTAACGGGATTCCGACCCCTCGCGGTGCTCCTGGAGACCCGAGGGGGTGCCGCCGTCGTCGCGTGCGCGCAGCGACAACAGCGACAACAGCGGCAACACGTCGGCGCGATCGCGGCAGGGATGCGCGACGCCCCGCCACACCGCCCACGCGTCGGGGGCGGCGAACGGGGGCGCGGCGGTCCTGCTCGTGCTGTCCATGAAGGACGTCTTCGGGCGCCTCAGGCCTTGCGGGTGAACTTGCGGATCGCGATCGGCGCCATGACCAGCGTCAGGCCGGCGGTCCAGGCGAGGGTGACCGTCAGGCCGTGGGCGATCGGGCCGCCGGTCATCAGGCCGCGGGAGGCGTCCGCCAGGGCGGACATCGGGTTGTACGCGGTGAAGCTCTGCAGCCAGCCCGGCATCGAGCCGGTCGGCGCGAAGATCGACGAGCCGAACTGGAGCGGCATCATCACCAGGAAGCCCATGGCCTGGACGGACTGCGCGTTCTTCATGGTCACACCGAGGACCAGGAAGATCCACATGATGGCGGAGCCGAACAACGCGGTCAGGCCGATGGAGGCCAGCAGGCCGGCCCAGTGGCCGTTGATGTGGTAGCCGACGAGAAGGGCGACGATCATCTGGATCGTCACGGCCACGACGAGACGCAACAGCTCGACCGAGATCTTCGCGAGCAGCACGGACCCCCGTCCGATGGGCAGGGACCGGAAGCGGTCCATGATGCCCTTGTTGAAGTCCTCGTTGAAGCCGGTGCCGACGCCCTGGGCGATGTTCATGCTCATCATCGCGACCATGCCCGGGATCACGTACTGGACGTAGGCGGCCTGACCGCCGCCGAGCGACTGGCCGATCGAGCCGCCGAAGACGTAGACGAAGAGCAGCGTGAAGATGACCGGCATCAGGACCGCGTCCATCATCGACTCGGGGTCCTGCTTGATCCACAGCAGGTTGCGGCGGATCAGCGCGCCGGTGTGGCGGAGATGGCCGCGCAGGCTGATCTTCGGGTCGGCCTCGATGGTGATGGTGGGGGCTGCGGGGGTCGCGGGGGAAAGGGTGGCGGCGCTCATACGGCGACCTCCTCGAGCTCGGGCGTGACCTGCTGCGGGGCGGACGTCCTCTGGCCGGTGAGCGAGAGGAACACTTCGTCCAGGCTGGGCAGCTCGACCGAGATCGAGCCGATCGTGACGCCGTGGGCCGTCACCGCGCCGACGACCGCCGTCAGCTGGTCGTCGCTGACGATCGGCACCAGGACCTCGCCGGACTCGGTGTGGACGGTGGCGGCGGCGCCGGTCGGACGCCGGTCGTCCAGGGCCCGCGCCAGCGCGTGCAGCTCCAGCGGATCGGCCGGGCGGACCCGCAGGGTGCGGCCGCCGACCTTCGCCTTGAGATCGTCGATGCCGCCGCTGGCGATGACCCTGCCGCGGTCGATGACGGTCAGTTCGGAGGCGAGCTGCTCGGCCTCCTCCATGTACTGGGTGGTGAGCAGCACCGTCACGCCGTCGCGGACCATGCTGGTGACCTCGGCCCACACCTCGTTCCGGGTGCGGGGGTCGAGGCCGGTGGTGGGCTCGTCCAGGTACAGCACGTGCGGGCGGCCGATCATCGACGCCGCGAGGTCCAGGCGGCGGCGCATGCCGCCGGAGTAGGTACGGGCCGGACGGGTCGCGGCGTCGGTGAGCGAGAACCGCTCCAGCAGCGCGTCCGCGCGGGACCGGGCCTCCTTGCGGGACAGGTCCAGCAGCCGGCCGATCAGGTACAGGTTCTCCCGGCCGGAGAGCTTCTCGTCGACCGAGGCGTACTGGCCGGTCAGGCCGATGACCCGGCGCAGCTGCCGGGGCTGCCGCACCACGTCGTACCCGGCGACGACGGCCTGGCCGGCGTCCGGGGTGATCAGGGTGGACAGGCAGCGGACGAGGGTGGTCTTGCCGGCGCCGTTGGGGCCGAGGACACCGAGGACGGTGCCCTCGTGCACGTCCAGGTCCACGCCGTCGAGTGCCTTGGTCTCGCCGAAGTGCTTGACCAGCCCCCGCACGGACACGGCCACCCGGCGGCCGGATTCGGGGTTCTTGTCGTTTCGCGTCATGCCGGTGACGGTTCCAGGTCCCGCTGACACGGCGCTGACACGGCCCCGCGCCCGCTGACAGGCCCCTGAGACGGGCCGCTGACCGCCGCGCCTGTCCGGCTGACGTTCGCCGGACGGGAGTGTGTCGCGGGGCCGGGCGGCGTCCCGGCCGCGCACGATGGCGGGACGAGGAGCCGGACCGCCCCGGAAGCGCGAGGTGCCATGAACCGTCTGATCCGCCGATTGCTGAGTCCGCTCGCGGGAGGCCTGGCGGCCCTCGCCGTCGCCGTGCCCGCGGCGTTCGGCGGCGTGCCGCGCGCCCTGCCGCCGGGCACCGCGTTCACCCCGCTCACCGTCTCGCTGATCACCACCCCGACGCCGGTCAAGGCGGTGGACGGCCGGACACACCTGTCCTACGAGCTGTTCGTCACCAACGCCGCGGGTTCGGCCACAGCGGTCAGGCTCAACCGGGTCACGGTCCGCGACGCCGGGACCCGAAAGGCTCTGGGATCGCTCGGCGGCGCCGCGCTCGCCGCCGCCGCCAACCCGGTCGGCGGCACGCCCGCGGGCGGGTCGGACACGGCTCGGGTGCTGCCGCGTCCCACGGTGCTCGCCGGGTCGACGCAGTGGGTGGTCTGGATCGACCTCGCGCTCGACGCGTCCAGGCGCCTTCCGCAGCAGGTCGAGCACGAGCTCGACGCCACCCTGCTCTCCCCGTCCGGGGCCGCCGTGCACTCCGTCCGCGAAACGGTCGCCCGCACCCGGCTCGCGACCCGGCCGCCGCTGGACCTGGCGGCCCCGGTCCGGCCGGGCGACTGGTACGTGAGCGAGGGGTGCTGCGACAACACCCACCACCGGCGCGGCCTGGCGCCCGTCAACGGGGTCCTCGACGTGCCGCAGCGGTTCGCCGTCGACTGGTTCAGGGTCGGGCCCGGCGGCCGGACCTGGAGGGGCGATCCCGGCCGACTGGCCAGCTACCTGAGCTTCCGCCAGCCGGTGCAGGCGGCTGCGGCCGGACGCGTGGTCGAGGTCCAGGACGGGATCGCCGACAACCCGCCCCCCGTGCCGCCGGTCGTCCCGCCGATCCAGGACACGGTCGGCAACCACGTGACACTGGAGGTCGCCCCGGGACGCTACCTGCTGTACGCGCACCTGGAACGCGGGTCGATCACGGTCCGGCGCGGTCAGCGCGTGGGCCCCGGCCAGATCCTGGGCCTGATCGGCAACAGCGGCAACTCCACCACGCCCCACCTGCACTTCCAGGTGATGACGACACGTGAGTTCTTCCCGACCGACAGCCCGCCGTTCACCTTCCGGGGCTTCGTCGTGCTCGGCCAGGTACGGCCGCGGATCTGGGACGACAACCTCGGCCTCCAGCTCAGCGGCGTCCTGCCGGTCTCCCCGTCGCCGTTCGCAGGACGCCACTGCCACGAGATGCCGTTGGACCGGAACGTCATCCGGTTCTGAGGGCGGGGGCGGGTCGGCTCAGGCGAAGGCCACGTTCTGCCGGAAGGCGAAGACCCGGTCCGGGTCGTAGCGCCGCGCCACCGCCTTGAGCCGGGGGAGGTTCGCTCCGTAGTACGCGTGGCCCCAGTCGGGCAGGCCGGCGTCGATGTAGTTCACGTACGCGCCGGTCGCGCCCAGCCTGGCCAGGCCGTCGCGGATCCCGTCGACCGTGCGGGTCACCTCGCGCCGGTTGGCCGGCGTCGCGCTCGCGTAGACCTGGGCGCTGGCCAGCGACGAGCGGTGCGGGAACGCCGTGGCGTCCGGGGCGAGCTGGGACACGGCTCCGCCCAGGGAGTCGAGCAGCAGGTCCACGCCCGTGTGGCCGTTCATCAGCTCCGCGACCCGGCCGGCGTCGAGCGGACGGGGGCCGAGCACCCGGGAGACCGCGACGAAGGACTCGCGCGACAGCCGGCCGCCCTCGGAGACCGGGTGGCACTGCGCGAGCGTGTCGTTGGAGCAGCCCGCCATGTACCGCATCGCGTCCAGGTAGCTCTTCGGCAGCACGCTGCGCGAGCTCGGCTTGACGCCCGCGGCGGCGACCAGCCGGTCCACCAGCCGGTTCGCCTGGGACTGGTCGCCCACGTAGCAGCCGACCACGCGCGCCGAGGGCGGGTTGCCGCCCGCGACCTGGCAGCTGGCCCACAGCTCGAAGGGCGCACGGGCGACCCACTCCTGCCAGGCACCGATCACCGCCGCGGCCGAGCCCTTCGGGAAGGAGAGCGAGATGACGGTCATCCCCGGCGCGGGCGCGGTCCTGAAGGTGAACTGCGAGACCACCCCGAAGTTGCCGCCGCCACCGCCGCGCAGCGCCCAGTACAGGTCGGGCTCGGAGCCGGGGGAGGCGGTGCGCAGCCGCGCGTCGGCGGTGACCACCTCGGCCGCGGCCAGCCGGTCGCAGGTCAGGCCGTACTTGCGGGTCAGCACGCCGATCCCGCCGCCCAGGGTCAGTCCGCTGACGCCGACGGTGGGGCAGGAGCCGGCCGGGAGCAGTCGGCCCGCGTTGGCCAGGGCCGTGTAGACCTCGATCAGCCGGGCCCCGGCGCCGACCGTGGCGGTGCCGTCGGAACGCACGTGGACCTGCGCCATCAGCCGCAGGTCGATCACCAGCCCGCCGTTCGGGACGCTGTAGCCGAGGTAGCTGTGACCGCCGCTGCGCGCGGCGATCGGGATGCCGTGACCGCGGGCGACGTCCAGGCACGCCTGCACGTCGGCGGCCGAGGCGCAGCGGGCGATGGCGGCGGGCCGCTGACCGTCGTTCAGCTCGTTGAAACCGAGCCGGTAGACGGGGTAGCCCGGGTCGCCCGGCAACACCAGCCTGCTGCCCAGGCGCGCGCGCAACGCCCGCCAGTCGGGCGCCAGGCGGGGGCTGCGGGCGCGGACCGGCCACGCGTCCACCGAGGGCGCGGCGCCGGCGCGGACGCTGCCGCCGCTCAGCCCCACGGCCCGGTCGGCCCCTGTCAGCACCGTCGCCCCGCCCACGCCCAGCGCGGCCAGGAAGCTCCGTCGGTCGAACGTCATGCGCGTTTGCCTTCCCTCGGCTGGTCGCCGCGCGCCGCGCGGCCGACTTTCGCCGGAATCCGTACCCACTCCCGTGCCGTCGGCGCACGGGGCTCCCCCGTTCGGCACAGGCACAACCTATCGGAGACGGGCATGGCGGATCGTCAGAGGGCCTGGTCACGGCACCCGTTGGCTCGCCCTGATCCGGTCACGCACGAGGTCGCGGCGTCAGGGGGAAAGGATCGCCCTGTGCGGCTTGCTCGGGACCCTCCGCTGGGAGGCGCGCCATCCGCCCCGGGGCGCAGGACCGTTCGGGCAGGGGGTGCTCCTGGTCGCCTGCCGCGTGCGGGTCACCGGGGGCCTGGATCGCCTCGCTGACGCTCGCCCGGCCGGGGACAGCGCGCCGTCCGGCGGGGTGGTTGTTCGTGCTCGCCTGCCGCGCGGGTCACCGGGGCGCGGGTCGTCTCGCTGACGCTCGCTCAGCCGGGGCGCGGGTCGTTCGTGCGGGGCCGTCCGGCACGGGGTGGGTATTCGCGGTCGCCCGCAGCGCGGGTCACCGGGGCCTGGATCGCCTCGCTGACGCTCGCCCGGCCGGGGCGCCCGGACGGCGTGGGAGGGCGGTCGCACCGGTCGCGCCGATCGCGTCGAAGACCTCGCTCATCGCGGCGAGGCTGTGCCCGCTGACGAAGGCGTCGCAGTGGGGGAGCGCCGCGGCCATGCCGCCGGCGAGCGGGGCGTAGCCGGGCGCGGCCTTGCGCGGGTTGACCCAGACCACGCGGTGGGCCAGCCGGCTCAGGCGGGCCGTCTCGCGGCCCACCGCCGCGGGGTCCTCGCCCTCCCAGCCGTCGGAGAAGATGACCACCACGGCCCCTCGGGCCATGCCGCGCCGTCCGAAGCGGTTGGTGAACTCCGCCAGCGAGCGGCCGATCAGGGTGCCGCCGGACCAGTCGGGCGCGGTGCGCGAGGCCCGCCTCAGGGCCGTGTCGGGGGAGGTGTGGCGCAGTGCGGGGGTGAGCCGGGTGAGCCTGGTCGCGAAGACGAAGACCTCAGCTGCCAGCCCGCCGCCCGCCCGCGAACCGAGCCGGGAGAAGAAGCGCAGGTAGATCCGGGCGTAGGGCTCCATCGAGCCGGAGATGTCGCAGAGGAAGACCAGCGGCCGGCGGCGCAGCCGACCGTGCGAGCGGGCCAGCCGGACGGTCTCCCCGCCGGTTCGCAGGCTGTGCCGCAGACTGCGCCGCAGCTCGATGTGACGGCCTGTCGGGTCCGGCGTCCGGCGGCGCGAGCGGCGCAGCGGGACGCAGACGACCAGGTCCGCGAGCAGGCGGTCGAGCTCGGCCAGCTCCCCGGGGCCGAACCCCGCGAAGTCCTGGTGGGCGAGCGTCTCGACGCTGCTGCCGAGCAGCCGCAGGGCCCCGGTGACGCCCGGCCGGCGGGTCGGCGCGTCGGCGGCGTCCGGGCGCGCCCCACCGCGCGGCAGCGGCGTCGTGGTCGGTCGGGGCGGTGGCGAGGGCGAGCTGTCGGGCGCGGCGGCCGGTCCCGGCTGGAGACCCGGCAGCGGCGGGTTCTCGGCGGATCCGCGGCGCTCGGCCGGGTCGGTCGTCCCGCCGAAGACCAGGCCGAAGACGCGGTCGAAGGTGGCGAGTTGGGCGTGCCCGGTGACGAAGGCCAGCCGGGCCGCCCAGTACAGCGCGGACCGGTCGACCGGCGGGAGCAGCCGCAGCGCGTCGAGGAACCGGGCCGAGCGCTCGGGTGTGACGGGCAGTCCGGCGCGGTGCAGCCCCGCGCCGAAGCGGGCGGCGAACAGGTACGGGTCGAAGGGCAGCGCCGCGAAGGCGTCCGAGAAGGCATCCGCGGAGCCGGGCGCGGAGCCGGGCGCGGGCGGGGCCGGCTCAGCCATCGGGCGCGCCGACCAGCCAGGTCAGGCCGCGGTCCCGGACCAGGTCGTGGTCCTCCCGGTACTTGACCAGGACGCCCAGGGTGCGGTCGGCGTCCTCGGCCTCCAGCCGTTCCACGCCGAGCACGGTCAGCGCGGAGACCCAGTCGATGCTCTCGGCGATCCCGGGCGGCTTCTGGAGCTCCAGCGTCCGCAGCCTGCGCACGGCCGCCGTCACCTCGGTGGCGAGCGCGGCGGAGGCGCCGGGGACCCGGCGGCGCAGGATTTCGACGACCCGCTCGGTGTCGGGGTAGTCGATCCAGTGGTACAGGCAGCGGCGTTTGAGGGCGTCGTGCAGGTCGCGGGTCCGGTTGGAGGTCAGCACCACCACCGGCGTGACGGCCGCCCGCACGGTGCCCAGTTCCGGGATGGTGACGCTGGCGTCGGCCAGCACCTCCAGCAGGAACGCCTCGAAGTCGTCGTCGGCCCGGTCGATCTCGTCGATCAGCAGCACCGCGGGGGTCGGGCCGGGGTGCGTCAGGGCGGCGAGGACGGGGCGGCGCAGCAGGTAGGCGTCGGCGAACAGGTCGGCCTCGGCCAGCGGTTCGCCGCGGCTCTCGGCCAGCCGGATGCCGAGCAGTTGGCGCGGGTAGTTCCACTCGTAGAGCGCCTCGGCCGCGTCCAGGCCGTCGTAGCACTGGAGGCGGATCAGCGGGCCGCCGAGCACGGCGGCGAGGGCGCGGGCAGCCTCGGTCTTGCCCACGCCCGGTTCGCCCTCCAGCAGGATGGGCTGCGGCAGCCGCAGCGCGAGGTAGAGCGCGGTGCTGAGACCGGTGTCGGTGAGGTAGCCGGTGGCGTCCAGCGCGGCCTGGAGCGTCTGCGGGTCCGGCGCGGCGCGTGCGACCGCGCGGCGGGCGGCTGGGTCGGGCCCGCCGCGCCGGGCGTCCTCGGCGGCGGCGTCGTCGGTCACGGCGTCTCCGCCGGCTGCGCGGTGGACGACGAGCCGGCGCCGGCGCCGGACTGCTCCGCGCCGGACTGCTCCGCGCCGGACCGCTCCGCGTCGGACCGCTCGGCGTCGGCCTCGAAGCGTTTGAGGCAGCCCGCCGAGCAGAACCAGTGGCGGCGGCCGCCGCCCGCATCGCTGAACAGTGTGTCCGGCAGGACCGCCACGGCCATGCCGCAGACCGGATCGGTCTCGGTGCGCGGCTCCTGCGAGGCCCCGGAGGCTCTCCCGTCCGGCGCGGAAGCCGGGTCGGCCGCCTCACCGTGGACCGTCACGGCGTGGCGCTGGGCGACCAGTTCGGCCAGGATCGACACCGCGATCTCACCGGGCGTGCGGGCGCCGATCCAGAGCCCCGCCGGGGTGTGGATCCGGGCGCGCGCCACGTCGTCGAGGTCCAGCGCGGCCAGCACCGCGGTTCCGCGTCGGCGACTGGCGACCAACGCGACGTAGGGCACCCCGGCGCGGGCCGCCGCGGTGAGCGCCTGCTCCTCGTCGCGCCCGTGCGAGGCGACCACCAGGGCGGCGACGCCGTCCAGGGCGTCCGGCGCGATCTCGGCGGAAACGGTGGGACGCAGGTCGTATCCGGAGCCGGCCGCCAGCGCGAGCAGGCTGTGGCCGATGGGGGTGTCGCCGAGGACCAGGACCACGGGTGCGGGGCGCTGCGGCTCCAGGAAGATCTCCAACTCCCCTCCGGACAGGCACGGGTTGGCCACCACCAGGGCGCCGTCGACCGCTGTCGTGAGCGGGTCGGGCCCCTCGGGCGGGGCAGGCGCGTCGGGGGAGATCCGCAGCAGCAGGGACTCCCCGCTGTGCAGCAGCCGCAGCGCCTGGAGGCGGACGGTGGACTCGGCGCAGACCCCGCCGACGAAGCCCTCGATCCGGCCGTCCTCCAGCACCAGCGCCATGTCGCCGGGGTGGGCGCTGGTGGGGTGGACCGCGCGTACCACGGTGGCTTTGACGAAGGGCACCTGACGGGCGCTCAGGTCGGCCATCCGCTGCTCCAGCGCGGTGTCCATGGTCATTGCGGCGGCTCCACTCCGCCGTGCATGGCCTGCCACACCCGGCCGGGGGTCAGCGGCATGTCGGCGTGGCGGACCCCGATGGCGTCCATGACGGCGTTGACGACCGCGGCGGGCGAGCCGACGGTCGCGGACTCGCCGACGCCCTTCGCGCCGATCGGGTGGTGCGGCGAGGGGGTGACGGTGTTGCCCAGCTCCCAGGCGGGCGTCTCCAGGGCGGTGGGCACCAGGTAGTCCATGAAGGACCCGCTCAGGCAGTTGCCGTCCTCGTCGAAGCTGATGATCTCCATCAGGGCCATGCCGACGCCGTCGGCGAGGCCGCCGTGCACCTGCCCCTCGATGATCATGGGGTTGATCCGGGTGCCGCAGTCGTCGACCGCGACGAACCGGCGCACCTTGACCTCGCCCGTGCCCGGGTCCACGTCGACCACGCACAGGTACGCGCCGTACGGGAAGGTGAGGTTGGGCGGGTTGTAGACGGTGGTCGCCTCCAGGTGCCCCTCCACCCCCTCGGGCAGTTCCAGCGCTCCGTGGGCGGCGAGGGCGATCTCCTGGATCGTCCTGGCCGTCCCCGGGTCGCCCTTGACGAACCAGCGGCCCTTCTCCCACTCCAGGTCCTCGGGGGTCACCTCCAGCATCGCACCGGCGATGATCCGCGCCTTGTCGCGGACCTTGCGGGCGACCACCGCGGCGGCCGCGCCCGAGACGGGCGTGGAGCGGCTGCCGTAGGTGCCGAGCCCGAACGGCGTCTGGTCGGTGTCGCCGTGCACCACCTCGATGTCCTCGGGCGGGATGCCCAGCTCCTCGGCGACGATCTGGGCGAAGGTGGTCTCGTGGCCCTGCCCCTGGCTCTGCACGCTGAGCCGCACCACCGCCTTGCCGGTCGGGTGGACCCGCAGCTCGCAGCCGTCGGCCATGCCGAGACCGAGGATGTCCATGTGCTTGCGCGGCCCGGCGCCCACCGTCTCGGTGAAGAACGACAGGCCGATGCCCATGAGTTCGCCCCGCGCCCGCCGCTCGGCCTGTTCGCGGCGGAGCGTGTCGTAGCCGGCCAGGTCCAGCGCCTTGCGCAGGGTGGCCGGGTAGTCGCCGGAGTCGTACTCCCACCCCGTCTTGTTCTCGTACGGGAACTGCTCCGGCCGCAACAGGTTCCGCATCCGCAACTCGGCCGGGTCCTGGCCCAGTTCGTCGGCAAGGCAGTCGACCAGCCGCTCGACCAGGTAGACCGCCTCGGTGACCCGGAACGAGCAGGCGTAGGCGACCCCGCCGGGCGCCTTGTTCGTGTAGACGCCGGTGACCTGGCAGTGCGCGGCCTCGATGTCGTAGGAGCCGGTGAAGATGTGGAAGAACCCGGCCGGGTACTTGGTCGGCTGGGCGGTCCCGTTGAACGCGCCGTGGTCGGCGAGCACCTTGACCCGCACACCCAGGATCTTCCCCTCGCGGGTCGCCGCGATCTCGCCGCGCATGTGGTAGTCGCGGGCGAAGGAGGTGCTCATCAGGTTCTCGGAGCGGTCCTCGACCCACTTGACCGGCTTCTTGGTCAGGATCGATCCCACGACGGCGCAGACGTAGCCCGGGTAGATGCCGACCTTGTTGCCGAACCCGCCGCCGATGTCGGGTGAGATGACGCGGATCTTCTGCTCGGGCAGGCCCGCGACCATCGCGTAGAGCGTGCGGTGGGCGTGCGGGGCCTGCGTGGTCTCCCACAGCGTCAGCTTGCCGTCGACCGGGTCCATGTCGGCGACGCAGCCGCAGGTCTCCAGCGGCGCCGGGTGCACCCGGGGGTAGAGCATCTCCTGGGTGACCACGACGTCCGCGCGGGCGAACACCTCGTCGGTGGCGGCCTTGTCGCCCGCCTCCCAGTCGAAGATGTGGTTGTCCGTCCGGCCCTCCAGGTCGTCCCGGATCACCGGCGCGTCGGCGTCCAGCGCGTGCCGGGCGTTGATGACGGGCGGCAGCGGCTCGTACTCGACGTCGATCAGTTCGAGCGCGTCCCGGGCCGCGTAGTGGTCCTCGGCCACCACGAAGGCGACCTCCTGACCCTGGAACCGCACCTTGTCGGTGGCCAGCACGGCCTGGGTGTCCATCGACAGCGTCGGCATCCAGGCCAGGCCCAGGCCCTCCAACGCGGCGCCGGTGATCACCGCGCGGACCTTGGGGTGGGACTCGGCGGCGGAGGTGTCGATCGACACGATCCGGGCGTGCGCGAGCGGGCTGCGCAGCACCGCGCCGTGGAGCATGCCCGGCAGTTGCACGTCGTCGACGTAGTGGCCCTTGCCGCGCACGAACCGCGGGTCCTCCTTGCGCTTGAGCCGACCGTAGCCGACCGGGCGCTCGGAGGCGGGCGCCGATCCGGTCTCGGCGGACTCGGTGACGGCGGTCATGGCGTGCTCCCCGCGGTCTCGGTCTCGGTCTCGTTCGCGGTCCCGGCCGGATGGCGCGCGGCCCACTGCACGGCGCGCACGATGTTCAGATAACCGGTGCAGCGGCAGAGCTGACCGGAGATCGCTTCGCGGATCTCCTGCTCGGACGGGTCGGGGTTGCGGTCCAGCAGCGCGCGGGCGGACATCATCATGCCGGGGGTGCAGAACCCGCACTGGAGGCCGTGCTGCTCGATGAACCCCTGCTGGACCGGGTCGAGGCCGTCGCCCGTCTCCAGGCTCTCCACGGTGCGCACCTCGTGCCCCGCCGCCATGGCGGCCAGCACGGTGCAGCTCTTGACCGGTTCGCCGTCGAAGAGCACCACGCAGGTGCCGCAGTTGCTGGTGTCGCAGCCCCAGTGGGTGCCGGTCAGCCCGAGGTCGTCGCGCAGGAAGCGCACCAGCAGGTGACGGGCCTCCACCTCGGCGGTGCGGTCCTCGCCGTTGACGTTGATGGTGACCTGCATGGTCATGCGTCCTTTCCGCCGGTTCCGCCCGCTGCCCGAGCCCGTTCGGCGGCGAGGGTCAGCGCCCGGTGCGTGAGCTCGCCGGCCAGGTGGCGCTTGTACTCCTCGGTGCCGCGCAGGTCGCTGAGCGGGTCGCAGTCCTCGGCGGCGATCCGGCCCGCCTCGGTGAACAGCTCGTCCGTGGGTTCCCGGCCCACCAGCGCCTCCTCGACCCGGCGGTAGCCGGCCAGGGAGGTGCTGACGGCGGCGAGCCCGATGCCCGCCCAGCCGATCCGCCCGTCGTCCGCGAGTGACAGCGCGCCGCCGGCCGCGGCGACGGCCCAGTCCCCGGTCTTGCGCTCGACCTTCCGGTAGGCGCTGCCCGCGTTCGGCCGCACCGGGACCCGGATCTCGACCAGCAGCTCGCCCGCGCCCACGGCGGTCTCGTAGGGACCGCGGTAGAACTCCTGCATCGGCACCGAGCGCCGACCGCCCGGACCGAGGATCACGGCCACCGCGCGCACCGCCGTGCACACGGCGGAGAGGTCCTCGGCCGGATCGGCCTGGCACAGGGACCCGCCGATGGTGCCGCGGTTGCGCACCGGCGGGTCGGCGATCACCCGTTCGGCGTCGTGGAAGATCGGGAAGAGGCGGCCGACCAGCTCCGACTCCAGCAGGGTGCGGTGCCGGGTCAGTGCGCCGATCAGCAGCTCGCCGCCCTCCAGCCGCAGGTAGTCCAGCTCGTGGAGGTCGTTGATGTCGACCAGGAACTCCGGCCGGGCCAGCCGCAGCTTCATCATCGGCAGCAGGCTGTGCCCGCCCGCGATGACCCGGGCCTCCTCGCCGAACCGTTCCAGCAGCGCGAGCGCGTCCTCCACGCTCGACGCGCGCCGGTACTCGAATGTCGCGGGAACCTGCACGGCGGCCTCCAGAGCGATCGCGCCGAAACCGTACGAACGCACTGTCACCCCGGAGGCCGCCGAGGTCAACGACGACTGAAGGGAATGGTTAAGAGGGGTGCGTCGAGCGGGTACAGGAGAGGTGTGGGGGACCGACCCGTGGACCGGCGACGGAGGCGGCGATGACCCTCACGCAGCTCAGGGCGTTCGTCGCGGTCGCCCGGCTCGGCTCGGTCAAGGCCGCGGCGCTGTCCCTGCGGGTCAGCGAACCCGCGGTGTCCGCCGCGGTGGCCTCGCTCCGGCGCGAGCTGGGCGACCCGCTCTTCGTGCGCGCGGCAGGAGGGATCGCGCTCACGCCCGGCGGGCGGCGGCTGGCGGCGGGAGCCGCCGAGATCGTCGGCCTGGCCGAGGAGACCCGCCGCCAGGTGCGCGAGGCCGGGTCGGAGACCTCCTACCTGCGGGTCGCCGCGACCGAACCGATCGTCGAACAGATCGTCCCGCCCTTGCTGGAGGCGTTCGAGCGCCGTCACCCGGAGGTGGATGCCAGCACCCTGTCGGTGCCCGCCGCGGTGCTGCCCGAACTGCTGCTCGACCGCCGGGCGGACGTCACGATCGGTCCGGTGGCCGCGGGGTCGGCCATGCGCCCGGTGGCCGACGAGCCCGCACCGACGCCGGAGGAGCGGCAGCCGGATCCGGAGCAGGCCGGCGCGATCGAGCACGTCGCCTTCCTGCGCTTCCAGCTGGTCGTCGTCGCCGCGCCCCACTACCTCGGGACCGGCCTGGGCACGGTGAACGGCAGTCGGCTCCGCCTGCCGGTGGGCCGGCTGCCGCGGGAGCACTGGCTGCTCGGTCCGGGCGAACTCGACCCGGCCACGCCCGGCGGCGCGTTCCTCGCCAGGCACGGCGTCGGCGACGCCAGCGCCTCGATCTTCCCCAGCACCACGGCGGCGCTCAACGCGGTGGCCGCCGGGTACGGGCTGTCCCTGGCCATGCTCCACCTGGTCCGCGACCAGCTGCGGCACGGCGTCCTCGCCGTCGTCGACGTCCCCGGCACCCCGGTCGACGGCATGTTGCGCGCGAGCGCGCTGCGGGGGGAACGGCGCTCGCCCACCGCGTCCGCGCTGTGCCGCTTCGTGACCACGCCCCCCGCCCTGCAGAGCCTGCTGGCCCGGACCACCGGCGTGCCCGGCGGCCACTACCACCCGACCGTGCGGGTGAGCCTGTGGAGCTGACCGGCGCTGCGCGTCGGGGGCTTCTGCGCGATGGTGGAAGAACGGATCGATGATCTGGAGCCGGGCAGGGAGGCGTCCCGTATGGATTTCACCCACGAGTTCCGCGTCAGCCTGCCGATCGAGTCGGCCTGGGAGCTGTTCACGGACGTCCCCCGGCTCGCGCCGTGCATGCCGGGGGCGCAGCTGACCGACGTCGAGGGCGAGAAGTACCACGGAACGGTGAAGGTCAAGGTCGGCCCGGTCACCACGCAGTACAAGGGCACCGCGACGTTCGAGGAACGCGACGAGTCGGCCCGCACGGTGCGGATCAAGGCCACCGGGCGCGACACCCGCGGTCAGGGCAACGCCGACGCCCACATCACCGCCCGTCTCGCGCCGGACGGCGACGGCACCCGGGTGACCGTGCAGACCCGGCTCACCATCACCGGCAAGGCCGCCCAGTTCGGCAAGGGCGTCATGGAGGAGATCAGCCGCAAGCTGCTCGGTCAGTTCGTCGACTGCCTGGAGCGACAGCTGGCCGCCGAGCGTACCCCCGCGCAGGAGGAGTCGGTCGAGCTGCCTGGCGAAGTCACGGCGCAGGCGGCCCAGGCTGCGGCGATCGACGACGAACCGCTGGACCTGCTCGACGTCGCCGGCAACGCCGTGCTCAAGCGCCTGATCCCGGTCGCCGTGGGTGTGGTGGTCCTGCTCGCCGTCGTCCTGCGCCTGCGCAAGGCCCTGGGCCGGCACCGCTCCTGACGCCACGCGGCACGGGCGGCCGGCTCAGCGGCCGAGCCCGACACCGGCCCCAGCTCCGGCCCCGGCTGCTGCCGGAAGGGCGGGCGCGTTGCGTGACTGCGTCGGCAGAGGTGCGGGACCGCCCCGGGGAGCGAGGTCGCGGGTGAGACGGCGGCGCAGCAGGCGTCCCAGCGGGGCGTCGACCACGCGGTTCAGCAGCGCCGCCAGGAGCAGCGAGAAGAGCAGGCCGAGGACGATCGACGGCAGCAGCCCGAGCGCGGGGACCGCGCGGAGCAGGCCCCGGACGACGGGGATGCCCAGGCTCTGGTGCACGAGGTAGAAGGGGTAGGTCAGCGCCCCGGCGAAGACCAGCCAGCGCGTGCGCAGACGGGCGAGCGGTCCGGTGGCGGCCAGGGCGAGGAGCAGCAGGAACGCGGTGAGCAGCGCCGCGCTGACACCCCAGGACTGGGCTCCGCCCCGGCCGGGCGCGGCCGTGTGCTCGGCCACGCGTCCGGCGAGCACCGTCAGCGTGTAGCACCAGGCGAAGCCGACGAGCAGCCAGAGCGCCAGGTTGTGGCCGAACCGGTGGATCAGGTAGAGCGCGATGCCCGCGACGAACAGCCCCGCGTACTGGGTGAGCAGGAACTCGTCGAGCACGGTGGAGTGGAGCTCGCGGCCGATGGCGGCCAGCGTCAACCAGCCGCCGCAGAAGGCGACGGCGCGACGGTAGGTGAGCCCGACCAGGAGCAGCGCCATCATCAGCAGGTAGAACCGCGCCTCCACCCACAGCGTCCACGCGACGCCGTCGACCGTGGCGAGACCGAGCGGGCCGGGGGCCATCGTCAGGTTGCCCAGCACGGTGCGCACGTCGACGGGTGTCCCAGGCTTCATCCCGGCCAGCCGGGCGGAAAGACCCAGCGCGACGATCAGAACGAGAACGCTCCAGTAGAGCGGGAACAGCCGGGCGATCCGGGAGACGGTGAACTGGACGGGGGTGCGGCCCCAGCAGCTCAGGCAGATGGCGAAGCCGCTGATGAGGAAGAACGCCTCGACGCCGAGCCAGCCGTAGCGGCTGACCGAGTAGAGCGCGGGCAGGGCCTGCGGCAGGTCCGGTCGGCCCCAGAAGTGGGGGGTGGGTGTGCCGAGGTAGTGGTACGCGGCGACGGCGGCGGCAGCCACGAGGCGCAGGCCGTCCACCGCGGCGAGGCGCGGGGGCGTGCGGGAGGGGGTCGGCTCTGGTGCGGGCACGGTGGACGTCCTTGCGGGCAGGGGGCATCGGCCGGCCCGCGGTGTCGGTGCGGGCGGCTGTTGCGAGAAGACTGAGAACGGAGGTGAGTGAGCGTCAGGAAAGCAGGCCGGTCGCGCGGTTCAGCCGCGCGGGCGGCGCAGGGCGCGGTGCGCGAGGGCCAGCGCGGCGGCGGCGAGCAGGACCATGAGGCCGGCCTCGGCCCACTGCATCGGCCACAGCTGGTCTGCCGTGTGGTAGTCCTCGAAGGTCGGCGCACCGTCGGGGCAGCCGCCGGGGCCGCACTGCGCGTACAGCAGACGGTGGCCGTCGGCGAGTTGGACGCCGTCACGCAGCAACCAGTCGTCGGGGGCGAGGTCGTAGCCGTGATGGGTGAGCAGCGTGCGGACCGGCTGGAGGTACTGGCGTAGCCAGGTCAGGGCGGCCATCGCCGCGCCGTACAGGCCCAGCATGGCGGCCATGGCGGCGAGCGTGCGTCGTGTCAACGTCCCGGCGACGACGCCCAGGGCCACGGCGAGCAGCGTCGAGGCCGCGAGGACGGGGCCGTCGGCGTTGTAGGGGAGCAGCATGAAGGCGCCGTCGCCGGGGAAGACGGCCGGGCCGACGGCGTCGTGCAGCCACACGCCGAGCGCCGCACCGGCGGTGCCGACGAGCAGCGCCGCTCCGCAGGCGAGGGCCAGCTGGCCGCGGAGCCACTGCTGCGGCGAGACCGACTGGCTGAAGGCCAGCCGATGCGTGCCCTGCTCGAACTCCCTGGCCACCAGCGGTGCGCCGAAGAACAGCCCGGCCAGAACGGGCAGCGCGACCAGCGCGTACTGGAGATGGCGGACGGCCTGGGACGCGGACTGCACCTGCTGGACGAGGTCCAGGCAGCCCTCGGACGCGGCGGACGGGCCCGACAGACAGCCCCCGGCCGCCAGCTGGGCATGGGCGGCGACGGCCTGCGCCGCCACGTCCCGGGTCCACAGCGTCAAAACGGCGAGCACGGGCACGGCGAGGGCCAGCACGATCCGGTGCTGGTGGATCGCCAGCCGGACGACGGCGGCGGTGGGGACGCGCGGGCGGCGTCGCGGGTCGCGGGCGCGGACCAGGATCGGGACGAGCTGCGGGGAGGTGCTCATGCGCCGACCGCCTCGCAGGTCTCCGGGGTCAGCGGGCGCATCGCCGGGCTGATCCAGTCCGGCGCGCCGGGGTGGTGCAGGTAGGCGAGCACCAGTTCCTCCAGGGTGGGGGCCTCCGTGTGGTCGGGGCCCGCGTCGCCCGGCAGGAGGTCGACGCGGTGGGCGCGGGCCGGCACGGATCCCGCCGGGGCGCCGACGCCCGCGCTGCGCGCGGCGGGCACGCTGAGCGGGTCCGGCAGCCGGTGGGCAGCCAGGAGTTCGGGCAGCGGGCCGGCCAGGCGGACCCGTCCGTGGTCGAGCAGGAGCAGGTGGTCGATGCTCTCCTCCAGGTCGGCGAGGACGTGGGAGGAGAGCAGGAGCGTCGCGCCGCGCTCGGCGACGTCGGCCAGCAGCAGGCCCATCGTCCGCCGCCGCGCCAGCGGGTCCAGATCGCTGAGCGGTTCGTCCAGCAGCAGGACGTCGGCCGCCTTGCCGCGCGCGAGGGCGAGGCTGACGAGGGTGCGCTGTCCGCCGGAGAGCGACCCTGCCCGGGCCCGCACCGGGATCCGGGCGGCGTCGAGCACCTCCTCCGCGGCGTCGGGGCGCCAGCCCGGGTTGAGGTCCCGGCCCAGCCGGAGCAGCCGCTGGACGCTGAACTGGCGGTAGAGCGAGCGGTTCTGGTCCACGTAGGCGATCCTGGGGCGGTTCGCGGCGTCGCCGACCGGGCGGCCGAGCAGCTCCAACCGCCCGGAGTCGGGCGCGACCAGACCGGCGGCGGTGGCCAGCAGCACGCTTTTCCCGGCCCCGTTGGGGCCTACCAGCCCGCAGACGGCGCCGCGCGGTATCCGGAACCGGCAGTCGTGCAGCACCTCGCTGCGCCCGCGCCGCACACCGAGCCCGACGGCCTGTACCGCCGGGGTGGTGATCACGGCCGCTCCCTGGAGACCGCGCCGGGGGCGGGTTCGTCGGCGAGCGGGAACTCCCGGTCCACGACGGAGGCCGTGAGCGCGAGCACGTCCTCCCGCTCCAGGCCCGCGTTGCGGGCCCGGCCGACCCAGGCCGTCAGCTCCTCGCGCAGGCCGGCCGCGGCGGAGTTCTCGGCCTGTCCCAGCACCCGCACGACGAAGGTGCCGAGCCCCTGCGTGGACTCGACCAGCCCGGCGCGCTGGAGCTCCTGGTAGGCCCGCAGCACGGTGTTGGGGTTGACCGCGGTCGCCGCGACGACCTCCCGGGCGGTCGGGAGCTTGTCGCCGACCTGGAGGTGGCCCAGGCGCAGGGCCTGCTCGGTCTGCTGCACGATCTGCTGGTACGCGGGCACGCCGCTGCGGCGGCGCACGTGGTACTCGATCACCGAAACCTACTTTCACTAATTGATTGGTGAAAGTAGTCAATGCGGATCCACCTGTCAACGAGCAGGGGGACCGCCGGTGGTCGCGAGAAGCGGGCTACGCGTCGGGTCGGCGCGCGGCGGCGCGGCGCTCGCGCACGGCGCGCATACCCAGCACGGCCAGGAACGCGAGGCCGAGGAGGGTGTAGAGCTCGCCCTGGGCGATCTGGAGGCCGTGCCAGGTGTACTCGGCGTCGTTGTTGTAGGGGACGCCCCAGATGATCCCGGAGGGGATGGTGCCCTGGGTGGGGCCCTGGTAGCGGGGCCAGGCGGCGAAGAGGAGCAGCGCCGCGAGCGGGGGCAGGGCGGCGGTGAGCCGGTCGCGGGCGGTGGCGCCGCGCCAGGCGCGGTCGGCGCCGAGGACGAGGACGGGCAGGATCCACACCCAGTGGTGCGACCAGGAGATCGGGGAGGCGAGCAGGCCGACGACGGCGGTGACGACGATCGCGAGCAGCTCGTTGCCGCGGCGGTGCTCCCGGGCCGCCAGGAGCAGTCCGGCGACGGCGATGGTCCCGGCCGCCAGGAACCACACGGCCTGGACCGCGCCGCCGCCGTGCAGGGCGCGGTCGATCATGCCGTGCAGGGACTGGTTGCCCAGGTAGTCGACGCCGCCCATGCGGGAGGAGTCGAAGAACAGCCCGCCCCAGTACTGCCGCGCCTCGGTCGGGAACAGGGCGAACGAGCCGGCCACGGTGAGGGCCAGCGTCCCCGTGGAGACCGCCGCGGCCCGCCAGCGGCGGGTGAGCAGCAGATAGGGGATGAAGATCGCGGGGACCAGTTTGAAGCCGGCCGCGAGCCCGACGCCGACGCCCTTGGCACGGAACCGGTCGGGCAGACAGAGGTCGGCGACGACGATCACCATGAGCCAGGCGTTCACCTGGCCGAAGGCGAGGGTCTGCTGGACCGGCTCGGTCCCCAGGGCCACCGCAGTGACCAGCAGCGTCGCGCCCAGCCGACCGAGGGAGGCGCGGTGGCCGAGGCGTCCCCAGCACAGCCAGGCGGTGGCGAGCAGCGCCAGCACGGTGCCGGTGGTCATGATGATCTGGACGTGCGCGTACTTCAGGTACGAGGCGGCCGCGAACACCATCGCCGAGAACGGCGGATAGGTGAAAGGCAGCCGGACCCAGGTGTAGCTGCCCGTGTAGAGGTGGCTGCCGCTGCGGAGGGCCTTGCCGCCGTCGTAGTAGACCTGCAGGTCCAGCGTGGAGGCCATGCCGAGCCGGTGGCCGTCCATCCAGGCCAGCCAGATCCACAGCGCCGCGACGGCGGCCACCAGACCGGGCAAGATCAGCCAGGCCGGGAGCGGCCGTCGGACTCTCACGGGTTCGGTGTCCGCCTGGGCGGCGGGGGCTATGTCGGCCCTGGCGGCCATGTCCGCATCCTCCACCCCCTGCCGTCGCGTGGGGCCGTCGGCGGTCGCCGGGCGCTCGTCGGGGTTCAGCGGGGTGGGCGGAGGCTATCACGTGAAGTTGATGCGGAATTGAGGCGTCCGTGAGAAGTCGTTCGTGTCCGTATTCTGGGAATTCAGCCCGTTTCCGGGTCAGACGGCCTGGGGATAGTCGAAGAAACGGGTCGGGTCGTAGTGGTGCTTGGCCCGGACGAGGCGGGGGTAGTTCGCGCCGTAGTAGGCCGAGCGCCAGTCCCGCAGCTCGGGGTCGGGGAAGTTCTGGTAGGACCGCGCGGGCGGGCCGGCAGGGAAGATCGCGTCGTAGAAGTCGTCGAGCCAGGCCAGGTTGGCGTGGACGGTGGCGGGCTGGTCGTGATCCGCCCAGGAGGTCTCGGCGGCGAGGACGAAGACGCCGTCGCGGTGCACGAACGCGGTCGCGCCGGGCGCCACCTTGTTGATCTCGCCGCCGAGCCCGAACATCGCGAACCCGGCGCCGTCGTCGTTGCCGCTGCCCGGCCAGGCGAGCAGTTGCTCTGCGGCCGCCGCGACCCGGCGTTCGGACAGGAGGGCGTGGGGCCCGAGGATCGCCGACTTGGCTGCGAACCGGTCCACCGGGGTGGTGGCGCTGAGCAGGCCGCTCGCCTCCGCAGGGGTGACCTCGCGGATCGCCGCCCGGTGGCGGGTGCGCTCCGCGGGCGTGCCGACGTCCAGGAGCGGGGCGAGGATGTCGCGCAGCTCGTCGAGGGTGCCGTAGTGCTGTCCGATCACGTTCACGTTGGCGTTGCGTGCGATCTGCGGCCGGGTCCGGCCGTTGGTGCCGATGCCCAAGCGGCAGTGGAACCGCCTGTTGTGCGCCGTGTCCAACGCGATCCGCTGCATGGCGGCCATCACCGGCAGGACCGAGTCCAGGCTCCAACGGAAGCTGTAGAAGCCGACGTTGCCGTGGAACCGCTCGAAGCGGAACGTGAACGAGGTGTGCACGCCGAAGTTGTTGCCCGCGCCGCCGCGGCAGGCCCAGAACAGTTCCCGCTCGGTGCCGTCGTCGGCCGTCACGACGCTCCCGTCGGCCAGCACCACGGTGGTGGCGGTCAGTCGGTCGCAGGTCAGGCCGAACATCTTGTCGCTGAATCCGATGCCGCCGCCCAGCACCAGGCCGGCGACGCCGACGGAGGGGCAGCGGCCGGTGGGCACGAACATCCCCTCGTTCTCCAGCAGCGGGTGCAGGTCGCCGTTGGTGACGCCGGCCCCGACGGTGACCGTGCCGGCGTCGTGCACGACCTCGATCGGCCCGTAGCGGCGGCTGCGGGCGGTGCCGGCGCACGGGGTGGCGGTGATGGTCTTCATCCGGCTCATGTTGAGCAGGAGCCCGGTGGTCGTGGAGTAGCCCGCGTAGTTGTGACCGAGCCCGGAGCGCGGCACCGCGGGCAGCCCCACCTCGCGGGCCCATCGGACGGCCGCGCTCACGTCACGGGTGGTGGCGCAGGCGACGATCCCCGCCGGGCGGATCCGGGCGTAGCGGTGGTTGAAGGGGAGGGCGAGCGGGGGATAGGCCGGGTCGTCCGGCCGGTACAGGGACGCACCCGGGGACAGGGCGGCGGCCAGCCGCCGCCACGCGCGGGCAGGCACCTTCTCCACCAGCGCGCCCTCGGCGGCGACCGCGGGAGGAAGCCCGCGTGCAGCCGCCGCCGCGCCTACCGTGCCGACTGTTCCGACCGTGCCCATCGCGCCGAGGGTCCCGGCGCCCACGGCGGCCGCACGCAACACGTCCCGCCTGTCGATCACTGTGGTCCGCCCTCCGTGCCGCGCGGAGTCCCGGCGCCTCCGCGCTCCCGGAGCGATCGTGGGCAGATCCCGTGGCGGCCTGTCCACGCGCCGCACGGTCCGCCTGCGGAGGTTCACCGGTTCGGCCCACCCTGCGTCCCGGGCATACTGGCGGGCAGTCAGAAGTGTTCGGACAACGGGGGATTGCGCGGTGCAGGATCGGCTCTTCGACGGTCGCTACCGACTGGACCGGCTGCTGGGCGAGGGCGGCATGGGGCAGGTCTGGGAGGCGTACGACACCCGCCTGGAGCGCCAGGTCGCGATCAAGCTGATCACCTTTCTCGCCGACGGGGGGAGCGGGGCGGACGAGGCGCGTGCCCGGTTCCGGCGAGAGGCGCGGATCACCGCCTCGTTGCAGCACCCCAATATCGTGACGGTTCACGACCTGCGGGAAGCCGACGACGGCGGCCGCACGGTCCCGTTCCTGGTGATGGAGTTGCTGCGGGGCGAGGGGCTGGACACGGTGCTGCGCCGCGGGCCGGTCCGCCTGGCCCAGGCGGCCGAGTGGGCAGCGCAGATCTGCGACGCTCTGGCCGAGGCGCACCGGGCCGACGTCCTGCACCGGGACATCAAGCCGTCCAACATCCAGATCCTGCCCTCGGGTGCGACGAAGGTCCTGGACTTCGGCATCGCGCGGGCCGCTGATCCCGCTGCCGCAGGGGACCTGCTCACCCGGACCGGTCTCATCGTGGGCACGCCCGCGTACATGGCGCCGGAGCAGTTGAACGGGAACCCCGAGGCGCGCAGCGACCTGTACGCGGTCGGCTGCCTGCTCTTCGAGATGATCACCGGTCGGCTGCCCTTCCGGGCGCGCGACACCATCGGATACATCACGGCCCACGTCAACCAGCCGCCGCCCGCCCCCAGCAGCGTCAGGCAAGGGATCCCGCCCGCGTGGGACGAGCTCGTCCTGACGCTGCTCAGCAAGGAGCCGCGCCGCCGCTTCCCGAGCGCGGCGGAGACCGCGCGGGTGCTGCGGGGGCTGGAAGGCGGGCAGGCAGAGACACAGGGGGCGGCAGAGACACAGGGCGCACAGACACAGACACAGACACAGACACAGACACATGCGGCACAGGCGCGGGCCCAGGCGGCGGAGACCGCCGAGTCGACCCTGGTGGCCGAAGGAGCCCGCACCTTCGCCGCGCGGGACACGGAGACGGCCGCGCGGGCGGAGGAGGAGGCGGACCGGGAACGTCCGCGCCAACCCCGTTCTCCCCGTTCTCCTCGTGATCCCGAGCCGTCCCAGCCGTCCCAGTCGCCTCAGCCTTCGCGGCCGGAACCCGTCCCGGTCCGACCGGCGGAATTCCCGCGCTCCTCGGTCCGCCACGTCTACGAACTGTTCATGCGACTGCTGATCAGCGCGGTGGTCATCGCGGTGTGGGCGACGAGCTACCACCTGACCCACGCGCACGACAGTCTGGCGCTCCGCGGTCCGGACATCGCCGTCTTCGCCCTGGTCATCCTCGGCTGCGTCGGCGTCCAGGCGATCAGGGTCTCGACGGACCGGCGCAGACCCCGGAGCAGGATCAGCCTCGACGCGGACCGCGTCACCGTGGAGCAGGAGGTCGAGCGCGGGGGCCGGATGGTCGTCACCGGGTTCTCGATCGCCCGCTCCTCGATCGAGCGGATCCGGATCGAGGGGGTGGGACGCGAGGCGAGCGTGGTGGTCCGGTTCACCGCCTCCGGCGCGCCCTCGCCGGAGTGGTTGCGGTACTACGGCATCACCCACCGTCCCGTCAGGGGCGGTTACATCCTGTGCCGCCCGGCACGCGTCGCCTTCGCGCTGTGGCCGGCGAACGCCATGGTGCGCCGCGTGCGGGCGGAACTCGCCCGCTACGCCACGCCGTGACGCCAAGTCCCTTGTCCGAAAACGTGTTTCGTGGCCCCTCCCGGGGGCCGTTACGGTCGGAACCATGGAGTGGAGCCAACAGACGGCCGAGCAGCTCACGGCCGCCCTGCGTGCCGGTGACGTGAGCTCGGCGGAACTGACCGACGAGGCGATCGCCCGCATCGAGCGGGACGACAAGGCGATCAACGCGATCTGCGTGCCGGACTTCGAGCGGGCCCGGGCCGCCGCGCGCGACGCCGACCGGGCGCGGGCCCGAGGCGAGGAGCGGCCGCTGCTCGGCATTCCGGTGACGGTCAAGGAGTCCTACAACGTCGCCGGTCTGCCGACGACCTGGGGCATGCCGCAGTACCGCGACCACGTGCCGACCGAGGACGCGGTGCAGGTGTCGCGGCTCAGGGCGGCGGGCGCGGTGGTGCTCGGCAAGACCAATGTGCCCTTGGGGCTGCACGACGTGCAGAGCTACAACGAGATCTACGGCACCACCAACAACCCCTGGGACCTGCGGCGCACGCCGGGCGGCTCCTCCGGCGGGTCGGCGGCGGCGCTGGCGTGCGGGTTCGGGGCGCTGTCCATCGGCTCCGACATCGCGGGTTCGCTGCGCACACCGGCGCACTTCTGCGGCGTCTACGCGCACAAGCCGACGCTCGGGCTGGCGGCGGCCCGCGGCATGGTGCCGCCGCCCGCGCCGGCCCTGCCGGTCGAGCACGATCTCGCCGTCGTCGGTCCGATGGCGCGCAGCGCCCGCGACCTGGCGCTGCTGCTCGACGTCATGGCCGGGCCGGATCCGCTGACGTTCGGTGTGGCGCATCGGTTGACGCTGCCGCCCGCGCGTCGTGAGCGGCTCCAGGACTTCCGGGTCCTGGTCCTCGACGACCACCCGCTCATCCCGACCGCGTCCGCGGTACGGGCGGGCGTGAACCGGGTCGCCGACGCGCTGGTCCAGGGCGGCGCCCGGGTCGAACGGCACAGTCCCCTGCTGCCCGACCTGGCCGAAGCCGCCCTGGTCTACACACAGTTGCTGATCTCGAGCGTGGTCACCCGCTTCCCCGTCGAGGCGGTCGACGAGCTGCGCGCCCGTGCGGCCGAACTCGGCGCGGACGATCGGAGCCTGGACGCCGCCCGGCTGCGCGGCTTGGTCGCCGGCCACCGCGACTGGATCGAGGCGAACCACCGCCGTGAGCTCCACCGCCACGGCTGGCGGCAGTTCTTCGCCGAGTTCGACGCCGTGGTGTGTCCGGTCACGCCGACTCCTGCGTTCCCGCACGACCACCACCCCGATCCGAGGCAACGCCGGATCGAGATCGACGGCGCCGGGTACCCGTATCTGGACCAGCTGGTCTGGGCCGGGCTGGCCACCATGCCCGGCCTGCCCGCCACCGCCGTACCGGCGGGCC
>NZ_BBPQ01000028.1:36433-95578 GCF_000787855.1 Streptacidiphilus anmyonensis
GGTCTGGGCCGGGCTGGCCACCATGCCCGGCCTGCCCGCCACCGCCGTACCGGCGGGCCGGTCCCCGCAGGGGCTGCCGGTGGGAGTGCAACTCGTCGGCCCGGCCTTCGAGGACCGCACCCCGCTGCGGCTGGCCGAACTGCTCGAGCAGAGCATCGGCGGCTTCCAGGCCCCGCAGCGCGGCTGGGCGGGGGTGGGGTGAGGCTGCGCGAAGGCCCAGGCAGACGGCGCGCGAGGCGCTCCGCGGCACCCGTCGGAGCCCATCGGCAACTCCCTTCTCCCGTGCCCCGGAAGGGATTACGCGTCTCTTACACCAGCTTGCGCACCGGCGACCGCGGCCCTTCGCGGCGGCAGTCTGTTCCCCACCCGAGCGCAAAGGAGCAGACATGCCCGGCAAGCGACTCACGGCCGACAGGGCTCGACTGGAGCGGCGCAGGCGCCGCGTCCTCATCGGTTTGCCACTGGCTTTGACGGTGGTCGTCGGCGGAGGCCTGGCCTTCGCCGACGTCACCCCGACGACCCCTCCGGTCACCAGCGCGAGCCCCGCGCCGACGAACTGGGGTGCCGTCAGCAACCAGACGGCCGGCAACGCCCCGTCGATGACGAGCAGCAGCGTCATCGCGGCCAACATCTCGGTGTCCACCCTCAAGCTGAGCAGCGCGTTCAGCTATCTCTCCCCGGACGGTCACGGCATGCCGCAGTGGACGCGCACGGTCACGGCCGTCGCCCCGAACGGCAGGCTGGAAGTCGCCTGGCAGGCGGCGAACGCCGTCCACGTCACCCCGGTCGACCGCTGGCTTCACCGCACCGGCCCCGACGCCGTCATCACCGGCGCCCACGAGATCGGCGGCCTGGTGGCGTTCAATGACGGCTTCGCGCTGCTCACCCGCTTCCCGGACCACAACCGCTGGGGGGAGACCGCCGCCGAGCTGATCCGGGTGCGCAACGGCCACGTCGCCTTCGCTGTCAAGCTGACCGGCACCGCCAGTCACGACACCGCCCCCATGCTGGACGGCCAACTCAGCTGGAACGGCAGCCGCTACGCCGCCGTCTTCACCGTGCACGGCGCAGGCGGCTCCCAGAACGGCCGGTGGGGCGACAAGATGGTCTACGTCGACGCCTCCGGACGGATGCTGTCCGGCGGTCGTTCGTGGGGGTGCCGCGGTGACACCGGTCGCACCCTCGGCTGGTCGGGATCGTCGGCGGTGTACAACTGCTACGACGACGGCACCGCCGCCGGCTCGGCGCTGACCACCGGTGACGACATGGTGCAGACCGGCAACGGGAGTTGGGTGACCGCGCTCTCCTCCCGGGGCCCGGTCTCCTACCGGAAGAACTCCCTCACCTGGAAGGTCACCCCGCGCTGGAGCACCGACCAGGCGGTGCTGTTCTTCGTCGACTCGGCCTCCCACACCGCCCGTTCGGTCAGCCTCACCAGCACGCCGGGGACCGGGAACGTCAACGTCCACGTCGCGCCGTACGGCAAGACCGCCCTGCTGGTCAGCTGGGAGTCGGTCCGGCACGGGAGCTTCACCGGCACCCACTTCCGGCTGGTCGACCTGAGCGGCCGGTTCCTCACCCCGGACCTGGTGTTGGCCGTCCACGTCTCGGGCCCCGTCACCGTGCTCGCCAACGGCGACCTGGTCTGGGCGTTCGTCCGGGAGACGCCCGTCTACGGGCACCGGATGCACCGGTGGCCGACCGTCACCTCGCTGTTCCTGGCCCGCCTGCACGTGAGCCTCACCGTGACCGGCTCGGCCTCCCCGACCCCGATGCCGACCGCGACCCCGACCGCCCCCACCGCGTCGATGTCGCCCATGCCCACGAGCATGCCCACCACCGTGCCCAGCCTCCCCGCGGCGCCGAGCACGGTCGCGGGCACGCACTTCTGACCCGCCCGCCCACTACGCGGCCCCCGCTCCCCCCGGGGGCCGTTCCTCTTCTCCAGCCCTGGTCATGACGGCTGGTCAGAGGAGGGTTTCCGCGCCCGGTGCGGGTTCGGAGGATCGATTACCGATTCCTAACGTGAGCGTTCGCAGCCGGGGTAACCCGTCGTTGGTCTGCGAGGCTCGCCGCCGGGGGAACACGCATACGGCACACACGACCCTGGGGCCTCACTGGTCACAGGAGTCGCGTGGATCGCGGCCCATGATCGTTGGGCCGGATTGGAGTTGAGTCGCACATGCGCCATTCGGACAAGCCCCGACACTCCCGGTTCACGCCGGATCGCCGGCGTCGACGCGGCGGGAGGAAGGCCACCTTGATCACCCTGCTGGTCGGCCTGCCACTGGTGGCCGGTGGGCTCGCCACCGCGCTGGCGGCGAACAACCAACAGGCCGCCGCGGCCCCCAATCCCAACTGCACGCTGGTCGTGCCGCCGAACCCGCTCACCGCCAAGGGCCTGGCGACCCCGTACCAACTGGTGGCCACCGACGCGGCCGGGGGCCCGTGCAACGAGGCCAACGCCAACCAGTCCGCGTTCGTCGAGGCCGCGATCGTCGCGCCGGGCGGGCAGATCACGCTGTACGACCCGCTGGTGATCGACCAGGGCACCCAGCCCGCCGCACCCACCACGCCCGCCACCGTCCCGGCGGGATCGACCGTGGGGATCTGGTTCGGCTTCAACGGCACCACCCTGACCCTGAAGAACACCCGCGGCACCAACGCCCTGACCGCTGGGCGTTGCGTGAACGGACAACAGGGCTCGAAGTTCGGCCAGTTCGCCGACTGCAACGCCCCGGCGTTCTTCCGCAACGCGAACCGGCAGATCGCAGCCAACCAGTTGCAGGTTCCGGCGGTCGGCACCGCCAACGACGGCCTGCCCTGCCCGACCACCCGCGACTTCTCCGTGGTGGACCAGGACCAGAGCGACAACGTGGTGACCCACTACCTGGCCACCGCGAACGGCCAGATCGCGCAGAACAACGCCGCCAACAAGGCCGCGTTGCAGAACCAGCAGCTGGTGGACCTGGCCAACGGCAGTGACAACCTGCTGCTCACCCAGTTCATCGACCCGACCCTGGGGTGCACCCCCTGGACCCGCCCCGACCAGTCCAGCGACGGCATGGCCGCCGGCGCCCTGCCGCTGGACGAGCTCTCGGCGGCGGCCAACCAGCAGGCCCCCATCGCGCTGGTCCCGCTGACCGACCCGATGACGCTGAACAACAACAACGCCAGCAACACCAAGACCAACCTCTACCGCGCCGGCGTCGACATGAACCCGATCGGCGCGGCCGACAACGGCAGCGGCACCACCTACTGCCAGAACCTGTTCGGCAACGCGATGGGCATCCAGCGCGTCTTCAAGGACCAGGCCACCTTCGTGAACGGCCCCTCGGTCGACGCGGCCATGGCCAACAACCTCTTCACCTTCCTGGCCATGCGCGCCAACCAAACCTTCACCAACCTCAACTGCGGCGGCCTGCTCAACGTCGCCAACCCGATCACGCTGACCACGGACGGCAACGGCGTGGTGATCAACGCGACGTTCACGCCGCTCGGCCAGACCCCGGCCGCACCCGCGTCGGGCGCGGCGACCCCGTCGGCGATGCCGTCGTGCACCGCTGCGTCCCCGACCACAACGGCCGGCGCCATGGGGACCGGCCCGACCGCCTCCGCTTCGGCCCCGGCCTCCGCTTCGGCTTCCGTCTCCGCCTCGGCCCCCGCAGCCGGTGGGCAGAACGGCACGGCGACGGCGATGCCCACGGGTGCCGCCATGCCGACCGCGACGCCCTCGGGTGCGGCCATGCCGACCGCCATGCCCTCGGGTGCGGCCATGCCGACCGCCATGCCGACCTCCTCCATGGCAGCCCCGACCGCGAACGGGCCCTCCCCGGCGGGCGCCTGCGCCACCGCGGCTCCGGTCGCGCCGACCGCGCCCACGGCGACGGACACGGCTGCCAACGGCTCGCCCATCCCCACCGCTTACGCCACGGGGACCGGCAGGCACCACCGTCACATGAGGTGGTGACTCGGGCGCAGCCCCCTCGGTCGCCTCGGCCCGCTCAGCCTCCCCGGGCGCGCCTGCGCGCCGACTGACCGGGCCGGGGGGCGAGCGCCGGGCAGGACGGACGGTCCTGCCCGGCGCACCGTCGTTCCTGGACCAGACCACCGGACGTCAGGGGCCGCCGAAGTGCGCGGGGCCACCGGTCCCACGCCGCAGGCTCTACGCCGCAGGCCGGTACGAGGTGCGCGGTGCGAGCCCGTCCACCGCCAGTTGCCACGCCTCCGTCACGGCCGTGCGGGCCTGGGCGGTCGCCTCCTCCACCGAGCCCGTGAGCCGGATCGGCGTGCCGAGGGCGACCTGGATGCCGGGCCGCCGCAACGGCGAGGTGGCCAGTCCGGCCAGCTGCTTGAGGGTGCTGCCTGAGGTGATCCTGCGTGATCCGGCCTGGCCCAGCGGCACCACGGGCGCGCCGGTGGCCAGCGCCAGCCGGGCCAGTCCGGTGCGGAACTCCTGCGGAGCGCCGTCTCCCGAGTCCGGGCGGCGAGGGAGACGCCCCTCGGGGTAGATCACCACGACCCGGCCCCGCCGCAGCTCCCGCTCGGCCGCCTCCAGCGCGGCAGCGGCCTGCGCTGTGCCGCGACGCACGGGAATGTGACCTTCCGTCCGGAGCAGTCTCCCCAGCACGGGGATCCGCCAGAGCCCGGCCGTCGCGAGCACCACCGGCCGCGGCTCGCCCAGCCGCCGGAGCGCGGCCAGCACCACCCCCGGGTCGATCAGCGAGCTGTGATTGGCCGCCACGATGCACGGCCCCTCGGGCAACTGTCCGGGGCCGACGCGGAAGCGCCCCAGTACGGGCACGACCCGGCGGGCGAGGTCACTGAGCATGGCGCGATCATCGCGCGCGGCGGGGATGCCGCGCCTGAGTCACCGTACTCAACCGGCCTACTCAACCGGCCTGCTCAACCGAGGCCGCGGTCCTCCCCGAGCACGCTGGCCGCCCAGCCCCGACCATGGGACGAGTACGGAGCATTTCCGGCCATTGTGCCCCCGAGTGCCGTTGCGTACTACACCTACGGGAGGTCGTGGACTACGTTGGCGACGTAGTTAGGTGTTCATGCCATCTACGTGGAGGCCCGCCATGCGCGTCAGTGTCGACCCGGACCGTTGCTGCAGTTCGGGGCAGTGCGTGGCAGCCGTCCCTGAGGTGTTCGACCAGTCCGAGGACGACGGGGTCGTCCTGTTGATCCAGTCGCGACCCCCGGCGGAGCTGTGGTTCGCGGTGCGTACGGCGGCCGGAATCTGCCCGGCTCGGGCCATCTCCGTGCAGGAGCCCTGAGCGGAACCGTGGAGGAGAACCACTCGTGACCGCTGTGGAGCCGACCGACGCCATCACCTTCCCGGCCGCCCGCGGAGGCGGCTGCCCGTTCGCGCCGCCGCCCGCCTACCAGGAGGCCCTGGAACAGCGGCCGATCACCCGCATCTCGCTCTGGGACGGCTCCCGCGCCTGGCTCGTCACCCGGCACGAGGACGTCCGCGCGGTCATGGGCGACCGGCGGTTCAGCGCCGACGCGCGCAACTCCGGCTTCCCGTTCCTCAGCAACGGACGGCGGGAGCTCGCGGTGGAGAACCCGTCGTTCATCCGGATGGACGACCCCGAACACGCGCGGTTCCGGCGCATGCTGACCGGCGACTTCATCATCAAGCGGGTGGAGGCGCTGCGGCCCGAGGTCCAGCGGATCGTCGACGGCTTCCTCGACTCGATGACCGCGCACCACCCCCCGGCCGACCTGGTCGCGGAGTTCGCGCTGCCGGTGCCGTCGCTGGTGATCTGCATGCTGCTGGGCGTGCCGTACCAGGACCACGCCTACTTCCAGGAGCGCAGCCGGATCCTGCTGCACAACCACAGCCCGGCGGATCAGGTGCGCCGGGCGCGCGACGAACTGTTCGACTATCTGGAGGAGTTGGCTGAGCGCAAGGAGCGGGAGCCGGACGACCGGATCATCAGCCGCCTGGTCGCGCGGGGGGATCTTACGCGCGCGGAGGTGGCCGGCATGAGCCTGTTGCTGCTGGTCGCCGGCCATGAGACCACGGCCAACATGACCGCGCTGTCCACGCTGGCGCTGCTGCGCGACCCCGCGCAGCTCGCCCGGCTCCGGGAGGACCCGGCGCTGATCAAGGGTGCGGTCGAGGAGTTGCTGCGCTTCCTGAGCATCGTCCAGAGCGGCACGGTCCGGGTCGCGGTCGAGACCGCGGAGGTCGGCGGCACCACCATCGAGGCGGGGGAGGGCGTGGTGTGCATGCTCTCCACGGCCAACCGGGACGACTCCGTCTTCGCCGCGCCGGACCGGTTGGACGTGGGGAGGGACGCCAGGCGGCACGTCGCTTTCGGGTTCGGCGTGCACCAGTGTCTCGGACAGCCGCTGGCCAGGCTGGAGTTGCAGATCGCGCTGGAGACGCTGATCCGGCGGCTGCCGGGGCTGCGGCTCGCGGTTCCCGTCGAGCAGGTGCGGTTCCGCACGGACACCGTCGTCTACGGTGTCGAGGAGCTGCCCGTCGCCTGGTGACGAAGCGTCTGTTCCCGCCCGGCCGCGTGCTGGTCGCGTGCCGGGCGGGAACAGCGTCGACAGCGGCGGCGAGGGCCACGCCGGCGGCAATGGCAACAGAGGGGCGAACGCCGCACGGCGCTGCGGTTCCTGAAAATTCTACGCGCATCTACTTGCTCGGCGACCGTTTCGCGGTGACCATACGGACGGCAGTCATCTGACCATGCACCGTCATCGTGTGGAGGCGAAACGATGAGGAAGTGGAAGAAGAGAACGGCGAGTGTGGCCTTAGTCGCCGCCATCGCCCTGGGTGGGGCCTCGCTGGCGACAGCCGAGGCGGGAGGACGCCCCACCACCGGCCCCGGCTCGTGCACGCTGAGGGGATTCAACCCGACGACGAGCCCGACGAACGCGAAGAACCTGCCGATCGGTCAGCGGCCGATGACCTACAAGCCGGACGACTTCGACTGCTCCGGCGCGAAGTTCGCGGCACCCGGGGTCGAGTTCGCGAAGTTCCCGCAGCCGAAGAACTTCACGATCACCAACAAGAGCGTGGTGCAGAAGGTCGCCGGCCACCAGGCGGTCGTCGGAAAACCCGCCGCGGCGGTCAACCCGCTGGCGCCGTACTTCCCGCCGTTCCAGCACTTCGTGATCATCTACCGCGAGAACCACACCTTCGACGACTACCTCGGCGACTGTGCGACCACCATCGCCGCCGGCTGCAACGGCCAGGTGGAGAGCACCAACCACATCAGCTCCGTGCCGCTCCTGCACCAGTTGGCCAAGACCTACTCGCTGTCCGACTCCTACAGCACCGGAGTCCAGCCGCCGTCCGGCCCCAACCACTGGTTCCTGTTCTCGGGGCAGTCCTCGTCCAGCAGCCAGCAGCAGTCGTACCCGTCGAACGGCACGCAGTTCGACCGGTTCCTGCAGAGCGACGACGGTCCCACGGACGAGGGCACCAACGCCTGTACGGCTCCCTCCGGCACCAGTAGCGGCACCAGCCCGTACTCGTTCATCGTGAACGGCGACATCTACTGGATGCTCAACAGCGGCAGCGGCTACTGGAAGAACCCCGCCGACGGCAAGGTCGAGGTCCTGCCGCCCAACCGCCCGGGGACGACCATCCCCGAGGAGCTGCACACCAACGAGTACACCTGCCAGAACCAGAGCATCCCCGACAGCACGGTAGCCACCGACTACCTGAACTTCGTCAACCAGTACGGGATGCCGGCCTACAACTACGTCGAGCTGTTCAACGACCACCCGGGCACCTACCAGGACATCCCCGGCAACGACACCGCCACCAACAACATCGTCAGCTCCATTATGAGCAACCCGACGTACAAGAACAACACCCTGATCATCGTCACCGAGGACGACACGCAGAACGGCAACAACGGCGCGGACCACGTCAGCAACACCTACCGCGTGCCGCTGCTCGTCATCGGGAACCCCGCCTACGTCAAGCAGCACTACGTCTCGCACGTGGCGTACACCACGGCCAACGTGCTGGCGGCGATGGAGCGCACGATGCAGAACGTGCACTCCGGGGTCATCGACCCGAACGACAACCTGGGCTCGAGCACCTTCCCGATGACCACCGCCGACCAGGCGGCGCTCGGCGACCCGCTCGAGGACTTCTGGGTCCAGGGCTCGACGCCCCTGTCCGCCAGTGCCACGGGCTCCCCGACCACGGGCAACGCGCCGCTGACGGAGAACTTCACCGGCTCGGCGACCGGCGGCACGGCCCCGTACACGTACAGCTGGAACTTCGGCGACGGTTCGACCAGCACGACGCAGAACCCGAGCCACACCTACAACGCCGCGGGCACCTACACCGCGACGCTGACCGTCACCGACAGCGCCTCGCCCGCCAACACCGCGACGTCGCAGGTGACGACCACGGTCAACGCCGTCGGCAACCCGCTGGCGGCCACGGCCTCGGCCACCCCGACCTCCGGCCAGGTGCCGCTGAGCGTCGCCTTCACCGGAACCGGCACCGGGGGCACCCCCGGGTACCACTACAGCTGGAACTTCGGTGACGGTTCGACCAGCACGACGCAGAACCCGAGCCACACCTACGGCACCGCGGGCACCTACACCGCGACGCTGACCGTCACCGACAGCGCCTCGCCCGCCAACTCCGCCTCCTCGACGGTGACCATCACGGCCGACCCGATCGCCGCGACGGTTCCGGGCGCGCCCACCGGCCTGACAGGGACCGCCGGAACCGGTCAGGTCTCGCTGAGCTGGACCCCGCCCGCCAGCACCGGCGGCGAGAACATCACCTCGTACAAGGTGTACCGCGGCACCGCGAGCGGCGGTGAGACCCTGCTGACCAGCGGCGGATGCAGCGGCCTCGGCGCGGTGACCTCGTGCACCGACACGGGGTTGACGGCGGGTCAGACCTACTACTACACCGTCAGCGCGGTGAACGGCGTGGGCGAGGGACCGGTGAGCAACGAGACCACCGCCACCCCCACCGGCACGGGCTGCCAGGCGCAGCAGCTGATCGGCAACCCGGGCTTCGAGAACGGCAGTTCCAACACCGCGCCGTGGACCGTCACCTCGACGCACAGCCCCGTCGAGGTGATCAACAGCAGCAGCACGGAGCCGCCGCACAGCGGCACCTATGACGCCTGGCTCGACGGATGGGGCAAGACCACCACCGACACCCTGGCCCAGACCGTCACGCTGCCCAGCGGCTGCAGTACCTACAACTTCAGCTTCTGGCTCCACGTCAACACGGCCGAAACCACCACGACCACCGCCTACGACACCCTCAAGGTGCAGGTGCTGAACAGCTCCGGCACCGTCCTCGGCACCCTGGCCACCTACTCCAACCTCAACCACAACACCGGGTACGCGCAGCACACCTTCAACCTCGGCGCGTATGCCGGCCAGCAGGTGACGCTGAAGTTCACCGGTGCGGAGGACTCCGAGTACCAGACCTCGTTCGTGCTCGACGACACCGCGCTGAACGTCAGCTGATCGCACAACCTGCCGGGTGGCGCGCCGCGGTGCGCCACCCGGCCCTGGGACGGACGGATGGACGGACGCATGGAAGCACCCGTCGCGGTGCGGGGCCGCGGCATCACCAAGGTCTTCGGTGATGTCGTCGCACTCGACCATATCGACGTAAGCATGACGCAAGGTCAGATCCACGGGCTGGTCGGCCCGAACGGCGCGGGCAAGACCACGCTTCTCGGCCTCCTCCTGGGCCTGGCCGTCGCCGACGAGGGGAGTCTGGAGATCCTGGGCGCTCCGGTGGGACGCGCCCTGCCCCCGCCCGACGGCATCTCCGGGTTCGTCGACGGACCCGGGCTCTACCCCACGCTCACCGCGCGCCAGAACCTCGCCACTCTCGCGGCGCTGCGTCCGGACGACGCGCCGGCCGCGAATGTCGAGGAGGCCCTGGAACAGGTCGGACTCATCGACGCCGCCGACGCCAAGGTCCGCGGCTTCTCCCTCGGCATGCGCCAGCGCCTGGGGCTGGCCGCCGCACTGCTGACCAGGCCGAGGCTGCTGGTGCTCGACGAGCCGTCCAACGGCCTGGACCCCGCCGGAAAGAAGCACGTGCACCGGGTGCTCAGGCGGATGGCCGCCGAAGGCGCCACCGTCGTCCTGTCCAGCCATCGGATGGACGACCTGGAGGCGCTCTGTTCCGAGATCACCATCCTGTCCACCGGACGCGTGGTCTTCTCCGGCCCGGTGAACAAGCTCTCCGACGAGAACCGTGACCTCGACTACCGGCTGCGCGCCTCGGATCCGTCCGCCGCTCGCGCGGTCGCGGCCGGAACGCCGGGCGTGAGCATCGTCGAAGGCCACGAGGCCGCGCCGGGACCGGACACGGACGTGATCGTGGTCCGCGCACGGGTGGCGGCCGTGGACGAACTCGTGGCCCGCATGGTGCGCGAGGACGTCGCGGTACGTGAGCTGACGCCCGTCGTCTCGCCGTTGGAAGCCGCCTTCCTCGCCCTCACCGAGCAGCCCGCCCCGACCGCCCCCATCTCCCCGGCCGCCCCCATCTCCCCGGCCACTTCGACCGCTTCGACCGCTCCGACCGAGCAGGAGGCCGCCCGATGACCGCGACCGTCGCCGACGCGCCCGCCGCCCGGGCGGGGGCCGGGACCGGTACGGCGGGCCGGCGCCCGGTCCCGGTGGCCCGCATCCTCCGCTTCGAGCTGCTCAAGCAGTTCTCCGCCTGGCGGGTGCGCCTGCTGATCGGGCTGTGCTGGCTCGGTCCCGGCCTGATGGTCTTCGCGATCGACCAGCAGAGCACCCTGCCCTCGGACACCCTGTTCGGCCGCTGGATGCACGCGACAGGCTGGGCCGGGCCGTTGGTGGTGCTCGGCTTCGCCGGCACCTGGGCGCTGCCGCTGGTCACCTCCATGGTCGCCGGCGACGTGTTCGCCTCCGAGGACCGAATCGGCACCTGGCGGCACCTGCTCATCGCGGTCCGCTCGCACCGGCGGATCTTCGCGGCCAAGGCCGTCGCCAGCCTCGCCGTGATCGGGCTGCTCGTGGCGGGACTGGCCCTCTCCAGTATCGTCGGCGGACTGCTCGCGGAGGGGAGCCAACCGCTGGTCGGGCTCGACGGCCACCTGCTCAGCGGCCCGGACGCGGCCGGCGACGTCCTGCTGGCCTGGCTCTGCGTGCTCGCGCCGACGCTCGCCCTGGCGGCCGTCGGGCTGCTCGGATCCGTCGCCCTGGGCCGTTCCCCGATGGGCCTGCTGCTGCCCATGCTCGCCGCCCTGGGGATGCAGGTCGCGCAGATGCTGCCGCTGCCGGTCGCGGTGCGCCTCGCCCTGCCCGGCTACGCCTTCATCTCCTGGAACGGCCTCTTCGCCGCTCCTCAGCAGCTCGGTCCGCTGCTGATCGGCGTCGGCGTCAGCCTGCTCTGGGCGGTCGTCGCCACGGCACTGGCCTACCTGGTGTTCGTCCGCCGGGACTTCACCAACCTCAACAACGACGGCGCCGGGCGCCGGGCGTTGACCCTGGGCGTCCTGCCGCTGGCTGGCGTGCTGGCGGCGACGGTCGGCCTCGTCGCGGTGGCGACGGACGCGGGCGGTTCCGGCATCACCCAGGCCAAGGTGCAACGATCGGTGGCCACGGCGTTCGCCCACCTCTACCGGTACCAGCAGGCGCAGATGCGCCAGCCGCCGGTCACCGAGGCACAACTGCAGACCGTCGCCGCCTGCGACAAGAGCGAGGGACTCGGCGCGCAGCAAGGATCGGGCAACGACTGGCGCTGCACCGTCTCCTGGAACGTCCCCGGCTACAACTCCACCGCCCAGGCCATCTACCAACTCAACGTCACCGCCAACGGACGGTATACCGCCGACGGGGACGGACCGGTCCAGGTGAACGGCTACTTCCTGATCCTGACCGGCGGAAAGGCCTCGCCGAACCCGCTGTGGCAGTTCGACGGCAACGTCGACCTGCTCCCCGGCTGAGCCTTCTGCTCGGGCCTTCTTTTTGAACTTTGCCATCTCTTTACAGCAGGACCCCCACGTGCGTCGTCTCTTCGGCCGATCTGGAACGCAACCCGCTGGTGTCGCCCCTCAGGGAACCCGGTGGACCGAGCAGAGAGAAGCTGTTGATGCGCACACATGTTGTCGCTGCCGTCGCCCTGACCTTCGCGGCCGTGCTGGCGGGGACGGGTCCCGCCGTCGCCGCCGGCCGTTCGGGGTCCGCGCAGCCGAGCGCGGTCGCGTCCGCGACGCCGACCCCCGGCGGTGGCTCGGGGTCCGGACAGCCGAGCGCCGTGCCGACCGCGACGCCCACGCAGGGCGGCGGTTCCGGGGCGGGGGAGCCGAGCGCGGTGCCGTCCGCGACGCCGTCCGCGATGCCGACGCAGGTCGGTGCGGTGCCCGTGGGGGCGCCGGACACCGGGGTGGCCCCGGTCGCGGCCGGCGACAGCGGTGACGGGACGGCCCTGGGCGCGGGACTGGGCGGGGCGGTGCTGCTCGCCGGTGCCGGCGCCGTCGTGCTGCGCCGCCGGGCCAAGGTCCGGGGCTGACCCTTGCGACGGATGCGTGCGGCCGCGCTGACGGCGACGGTGCTGGCCTCGGTGGCGCTCACTTCGGCGTGCGGGGGAGCCCCCGCTGCCGCGCCCGCCCCACCGGCCGCCGTGATCGGCGCCGGCTCTGACAGCCCGTCGGCGCCCTCGGGGCCGACCACGGCCGGGGCGGCCGCGCGTCCGATCGCCCGGTCGACGCCCGTCCGGCTGGTGATCCCGGACATCGGTGTGGACACCCCGGTCATGTCCCTCGGCCTGGCCTCGGACGGCACCGTCCAGGTGCCGCCGATCGCGGCGAACGCGCCGGCCGGCTGGTACCGGGGTTCACCGACGCCCGGCCAGACCGGGCCCTCGGTGATCCTCGCGCACGTGACCGTGGGCCGCTACGGGGACGGGGTCTTCCTGCACCTGTCGCGGCTCAGGCCCGGCGAGCGCGTCACCGTACGGCTCCAGGACGGCGCGTCCGCCGTCTTCGCGGTCGACCGGGTGCAGACCGTCGCCAAGGCGCAGTTCCCCACCCGCGCGGTCTACGGGAACGTGGACCGCCCTGAGCTGCGTCTGATCACCTGCGGCGGTCCCCGCGACCGCGCGGGGGGCGGCTACCTCGACAACGTGGTGGTCTACGCCTCCTTGGTGTCCACCGCGAGTTAGTACCGCGCCAGTGGGCGTCCGGCGGCCCTTGCTCCGCCGGACGCCCCGCGCGACCCGCACGATTCGGCATGGAGAGCGTTGAAACGGTCCGAGAAGAGCGCAGCGTCCGAGCTGTTCGCCGCCCTCTACCCGAGCCTCGCGGGTTGGTGTCGTCGTCTGGTGGACGACGACGACACCGCCCACGAGATCGCCGCGGAGGCGTTCGCGCGCCTCTGGGCGCGCTGGTCCAGCGTGGAGGAGCCGCGCGGATTCCTGTACGTCACGGCGGCCAACCTCGTGCGCGACCAGTGGCGCAGGCTGGAGCGGGAACGCCGGGCCATGCGGCACGTCACCGCGCAGGTCGCCTTGGACGCGGCCCGCCACGGAGAGAGCGCGGTGGCCGCCGTGCCGGTCCGACTGCTGGTGCAGTCGCTGCCGGAGCGGCTGCGCACGCCTGTCCTCCTCTACTACTACGCCGATCTGCCGATCAGAGAGGTCGCCCTGCAGATGGGACGCAAGGAAGGTACGGTCAGGGCTGATCTGCACGCGGCCCGGGAGCTCCTGCGCGCGAGACTCGGGGGACACCTTGATCACACCCATTGACGGATACGACGACGCCGACGGGGCCGACGACGAGCTCGTGGTGCTGTTGCGTCCCGAGGCACTGCACCTGACACCACCGCCCGGCGCGTTCGAGCGCTCGCTGCGCGTCGGCGCGCGGCGGCGGTTCCGGCGCGTGGCGGTCGGGGGCGGGGCGGGTCTCGCCGTGGTCGCCGCGATCCTGGTTCCGGTGCTGCTGACCACGGGACCGTCCCGACCGGCGCGGGTCACGCCGATCGCCCCGCCGGCCTCGGTGGCGCACACCGGGTCTGCGTCGCCCTTCCCCACGCCCTCGGCCACGCCGTCCGCCATCCCCTCGGCCGGTGCGTCGGTCGGACCGTCGGCGTCGGCGTCGTCGGTCGGGCCCGCGACCAGCGCCACGCCCGGGACATCCGCCGGAGCGGGCGCCGGGAGTGGGCAGTCGACCCACGGCAGCGGTGCGACCGCGTCCCCCAGCCGGCCCCCGGGCAGCACGGCGCAGCCGACCCCGGTCCCGACCCCGACGCCGACTGCCAGGACGACACCGACCCCGTAGGAGGTCGCGCACGCTCACGACTCGTCACAAGGTGTTGCCCCGCCCGTGGTTGACTCATCGTCGACACGTGCGCACGTACCCGGTCAGCTGGGTGAGTAATATGCAGCGGCGGTGTTCACCCGATACATTTCTCGGTGACCGTGCAGCATGACCGAGGGGGTCCCGTGTCCGTCCTGCCCAGCCCGACATCCGTGTCGCGAGCCGTGAAAGGTGCGATGTCCGGCCTGCCGAGCGAGTTCTGGTGGCTGTGGACGAGCACGCTGATCAACCGACTCGGTGGCTTCGTCACCACCTTCATGGCGCTGTACCTGACCGCCGACCGCGGTCTCTCGGCGAGCTTCGCGGGCCTGGTCGCAGCCCTGTACGGGGCCGGCGGATCGGTCGCCTCGGTGCTGGGCGGTGTGCTGGCGGACCGCGTCGGCCGCCGCCCCACGCTGCTGGTCTCCCAGCTCGCGACCGCGGCGGCGATGGCGGTGCTCGGCTTCGTGCACGAGCCCGCCCTCATCGCGGTGCTGGTCTGCCTGCTCGGCGTCACCGCCAACGCGGCGAGGCCCTGCATCCAGGCCATCATCGCGGACCTGGTGCCTGCGGAGGACCGGGTCCGTGCGTTCTCGCTCAACTACTGGGCCGTCAACATCGGCTTCGGTGTGGCCTCGGCGGCCGCCGGGCTGATCGCCGAGAACGGCTATGTGCTGCTGTTCCTGTGCAACTCCGTGTCCGTGCTGGTGTGCGCGATCGTGATCTTCTTCAAGGTCCCGGAGACCAGGCCCGAGGAGGCGGCCGTTGCGGCCGACGGCACGCTCGACGCCGCGGCGGCCGAGGCGGCCGGCGGCCGCGTCAGCCTCGGCACCGTGCTCCGTGACACCAGGTTCATGGTGGTGGTGGGCCTGTGCTTCCTCGTGGCGATGGTCCTCATGCAGTACACCACCTCCCTGCCGGTCTCCATGGGCAAGGAAGGCTTCTCCAGCGCGGACTACGGCGTGGTCATCAGCATGAACGGACTGGTGGTCGTCCTCGGCCAGATCCCGATGAACAGGGCGGTGCGACGGGCCAAGCCCATCACCGTGCTGATCGTGGCGTCGCTGCTCACCGGACTCGGCTTCGGACTGACCGCCCTCGCGCACGCGGTCCCCGTCTACATCCTGACCGTGTGCATCTGGACCCTCGGCGAGATCATGCACAACCCCACCAGCATGGCGCTCGCGGCCGCACTGTCGCCGACCACCGCCCGCGGGCGCTACCAGGGCGTCTACTCGCTGGCGTGGTCCGGCGCGACGTTCGCGGGGCCGCTGCTCGGCGGCTTCGTCATCGACAGCTTCGGCGCCGACGCCCTCTGGGCCGGTTGTGCGGCGGTCGGGACGATCGCCGCGGTGGGCTACTGGCTGCTGAGGAATCAACTGGCCGACGTGATCGTCTCGGAGGCCCCGGTCGAGGCCGAGCCGGAGCGGGAGCAGGAGGTCGGCAGCGAGGCGTAGCCCGCGCCGGAGCCTGCTGGAGGCCGCGCCGCCGACGTAGTCGGCAGCGCGGCCTCTGACGTTTGGTCACCTTCGGCCCTGAGCGCAACCGCAGCCCCATAGCACAGATATGGCGTCCCGTCATACCGGAGGGCGAGCTTCATCTCCCGCCGCCGGCGGTTCGCGGGCCGCGGGTCGAGCGGGCGGGGAAGTGGCTATCGGCCCTCCGACCTCGCAGTACTGACGATGCGTCACTAATACAGAAGTGTTGCTTCCGGTGTTGGTGCTGAAGTGACTGGTGTGACGTAGGTGGGCCAATGAGGCGGGAGCTTGGCCTGATTGTCCATTTGGTCGTGTATCTTCACGTCGAAATCCAGCCAGCGGAACCGGCTTCTGATCGAGACATGCTCGCCATCGAGTCGACCCGGGTGATAGCGTCTCGACGAGCGACCGAAAACGTCTTGGAAAGCGTTGGTCATTCGGGGGGTTTGGGTTTTGACTGCACCGAACGAACTGCGTCAGAGGGCCACGTTCGACCTTGCAGGAAACGGTTGGAACGGGCTTCCTGCACCGTCCGAAGGATCTGTGTCCGAGATAATTCGGCGAAGCGTCGGAGAAACATTCCGGGAAATTCTCCCGAACGTCGCCTGCGGGGGTGCCGGCACGAAGGTCGGCGGGAGGGGCGAGCGCCGCCTCCCCAAGGGGGTTCCTGCCCCGCTGGCAGGCCTGCCGCCCCTGGTGGGGCGGGCGCGGGCGTCCCGGAGCGATCTCGGGCCCGGCTCGGCCCGGTCGGTCCCCGGGCTTTGCGCGGGCATTGTTCACTCGTCGTCCGGAGAATTGTCACCTGTTGGTCGTGCGCTTTTTCTCGTCACCTGCAACGCCCTGAGCAAGGCACCCGGTTCCTGCTTAGCCGGGACAACACTCCGGTCGTTCCGTTCGGGAACGACGCTGTCTGAGTCATGGGGGGATGACAAGTGATTTACAACTCGATTCTCGAAGCCGTGGGCCGTACGCCCGTGGTCAGGCTGCGGAGCCTGAGCGCATTCGGTTCGGAAATTCTTGTAAAGCTCGAATCCTTCAATCCCGGGGGAAGCATCAAGGACCGCGCGGCGGTTTCGATGATCACCGCGGCGGAGCGCGACGGCCGGCTGAAGCCGAACGGCACGATCATCGAGTCGACGTCCGGGAACCTGGGCAAGTCGCTGGCGCTGATCGGCGCGACGCGCGGCTACCGGGTCATCCTGGTCATCGACCCCAAGGCGCCCAGGAGCATGGTCGAGTTCGTCACCGCTCTCGGTGCGGAGATCGAGATGGTGGACACGCCCGACGAGTCGGGCGGCTACCAGTGGCCGCGCATCGAGCGGGTCCAGCAGTTGCTGTCGGTGACCCCCGACGCGTTCTGGCCGGATCAGTACAACAACCCCGACAACGTCAGGGCGCACTTCGAGCTGACGAGTCGTGAACTTCTGGACGACGTACCTGAGTTCGACGCGCTGGTGACCGCCGTCAGCACCGGCGGCCACATCAGCGGCCTGTCCGCGGCGGTGAAGAAGGAGCTACCCGACGCGATCACCGTCGGCGTGGACGCCGCGGGATCGGCCGCGTTCGGCTACCCGTTCAGCAAGTACTCGATGCGCGGCCTCGGGCTGGCCTGGAAGCCGGGCAACCTCGACCACTCCGTGGTGGACCGGGTCCACCTGGTCGCGGACTACGAGGGCGTGGCGACCATGCGCGTCCTGGCCAAGAGCGAAGGCCTGCTGGTGGGCGAGTCCGCGGGCGCCGCCGTGTTCGCCGCCGTGCACCACGCCTACCGGTACCCCGGCAGCCGCATCGTCGTGATGGCGGCCGACGGCGGCGTCAACTACCTCGGCGAGTCCTTCGACGCCGACTGGCTGCGGTCCGCGGGCCTCGCCGACCAGATCGACACCGCCGGGATCACCACCCCGGAGGGGCTCATCGAGGCCGCCTCCCGCCCGGCCAACGAGCAGGTCCCGATCGAGTACGGCCTCACGCTCGCCAACGACTAAACGATCAAAGGTTTCTGAAAAGCACATGGCAATCGTCTTTCTTGAGGCAAACTCGACCGGAACCACATCGGACGCGATCAAGTTGGCGGCCGGCCGGGGTTACCGCACCGTCTTTGTCACCATGCAGCGTGGTTTCTACGAGACGCTCCCGGACAACCCGCTGGACCTCTGCGACACGGTGGTCACCTGCGACACCTACAACGTCGCCGAGATTCTGAGGGTCCTGCGCGACGAGGACGTGGAAGCGGTCATCTCGTTCGACGACTACCACCTGGTGACGGCGGCGCTGTGCGCGATGGCGCTCGGCCTTCCGCACGCCGACGTCTCCGGGCTGGTGGCGGCCCGGTACAAGGACGTCGCACGGGAGTTGACGAGGGATCTGCCCGGGGGCATCTGGACCATGTCGGTCCCCGAGGACGAGCTCGACGCCGTCGACCTCGACTCGATCCCCTACCCGGTCATCGTCAAGCCCGTGGACGAGAGCGGCAGCGTCTCGGTGCAGTTGTGCCGCACGCCCGCCGACGTCCTCGCCGCCACCGAGCGCTACCGCGGCCACGTGGTGAACGTCCGGGAGTACAAGCCGGTCCGGGCCGTGCTGTTCGAGGAGTTCATCGACGGCGACGAGTACAGCTGCGAGCTGTACTGGGAGGCCGGGCACGGCTGGCGGGTCGCCGGCCTCACCCGGAAGTTCCTGGGCGCCCCGCCGAACTTCGTCGAGCGCGGCCACATCTTCCCCGCGCCGCTTCCCGAGCAGCAGGCCAAGGAGGTCGGCGAGCAGGTGGTCGGCTGGGTCGAGGCCACCGGGCTGCGGTGCGGAGCGGCCCACGTCGAGCTGCGGATCAACGACAGCGGCCCGCACCTGATCGAGATCAACCCCCGGCTGCCCGGCGGCCACATCACCCAGCTGGTGGCCTGGTGCACGGGGATCGACATGGTCGCCCACTACCTCGACTTCCACCTGCGCAAGACGGAGCCGCAAGCGCACCCGGAGCCGGAGTTCGCCGCGGCGTCCAGCAGGTTCGTCCTGCCGGACGAGGTCGCGGAAGGCAAGACGCACGAGGACGTGTACGAGTGCTTCACCCGGCTGCCCACCTTCCAGCGCGGCCGGGTACAGCCCGGTGCGCTGTCGTCCGACCGGGCCGCGCAGACCAACTACGACCGGATCGGATACGCGCTGCTGGCGGGGCCGGACCCGGCCGCGATCAGCGCCGACCTCGACGAGCTCGCGCAAGATCTGCGCAGCTGAACCTGCCCCACCCAAAGGAGAGTTGAGCCGTGGGCTACAAAGTTCTCGTGCTGATTTCGCACATGCAGCAGTGGCGTCTCGACAACCAGTCCATCATCCCGAACGGACTGTTCCGAGGCGGTCACGAGGTCCACGTGGCCGACATCGAGACCCTGGGCATCAAAGAGGGCACCGTCGTGTGCGACATGTTCCAGGCCGACCAGGAGTACTTCGACGGCATGCCGTTCCCCGAGGAGCGGCTCGAGCAGGCCAGTTGCGAGGACTTCGACCTGGTCTGGCTGCTCACCAGCCCGCACCCGAACCTGTTCCTGGAGACCTACCAGCTGCTCTGGGTGCTCAACCAGCGGGTCGCCTTCGTCAACGACGCGTCCGCGGTGCTGTTCCTGAACAGCAAGACCTGCCTGCCCGGTGGCGTGCCCCGCGACCACCTGCCCACCACCTACGTCTCGAACAGCTTCAAGGAGCTGAACAAGGTGGTGACCGACGACCCCGAGACCGCGTGGATCATCAAGCCGGGCAACGAGGGCTGCGGCGCCGACATCTACTACGTCAACGCCCGCGAGAAGAACTTCCGCGCGCTGCTCCAGTCGGCGACCGGCAACGAGGTGTCGCGGTACGAGAACTACGGCCGCCAGAACATCGGCCTGTCCCGCAGGTACATCACCATGCAGCAGTACGCCCCGAACGTCGTGGAGAACGAGCAGCGCGTGCTGATCTCCGGCGGTGTGCCGGTCTGCGGCTTCCGCCGGTTCCACAACGGCGACGACCACCGGGCCAACGCCACGCTGGGCAACAGCTTCGCCGACATGGACCTCACGCCGGAGGAGGACAAGTTCTGCCGCGAGCTCGGTGAGTCCCTGATGCGTCAGGGCATCTACTTCGCCGGCATCGACCTGGCCTTCCCCTACGTCCTCGAGCTGAACCTGGAGAACCCGGGTGCGACCAAGTGGACGATGCTGGCGACCGGGGTCGACAAGACCCCGGAGGTCATCGAGCACCTCCTGGCCGCGCTGGTGCGCGACGGCCGCCTGAAGGCGCTGCCGGCATGACGCGCGCCCACGAGCCGTCCGGCATGCTCGCCCCCGGCCTGGAGGACAGCTGGACGAAGTACCAGGAGACCGTGGGCGCCGAGGCGGCACGGGAGGACGCGGACGCCTTCGCGGCGGGCACCTACCGCGAGGGGTGGACGCACATCTACCCGCCGCAGCTGTACTCGCCCGGGTTCGTCGACGAACTCGCGTACGCCGCACGGACCGTGGTCGGCCTGCTGCAGGGCATCCCAGAGCGGGTGTTCGGCGGTGACTTCGCGGCCTGGATGGAGTTCCAGGGGCTCACCGCGGAGGAGTCGGACCTGCTGACCCGGTCGCTGAACAAGCGCAACCTGCACATGGCCGGCCAGTTCGCCCGTCCGGACTTCGTGCTCACCACCGGCGGTCCCAAGGTGGTCGAGGTCAACGTCTCGGCGCCGCTGGGCGGGATGAACACCGTCGACCCGTACCTGAAGCAGTTCCGCAGCTCCGGCTACCTCCGGCAGCTCCAGGAGGCGGGCTACGACGTCTCCGCCCCCGAGATGCGGAGCATCTGGGGCGCGGCCTTCCAGTCGCTGGTGCGACCGCGGCCGACCGACGGCCTGCCCGTGGTCTTCGAGGCCATCGCGGACCGCGCCGACATCAACTCGGGCCGCCAGGAGTTCGAGAAGCTGGTCGGCTCCTTCGGGTTCGGCTACGCCAACGGCCTGGTCCAGGATCTCGACGTCCGGGCCGACGGCGTGTACTACGAGGGCCGGCGCGTCGACGTCGTGTTCACCATGTACACCTGGCTGGAGACCCGGAAGTTCGTCCCCTCCGAGGTCACCGTCCGGCTGATGGAGGCGGACGCCGCCGGGCTGGTGGACTTCATCGCCCCGCCGACCAGCGCGCTCTTCGACAACAAGGCCAATCTGGAGCTGCTGACCTCGGACGCGTTCGCCGGGTGCTTCACCGAGGCCGAGCGGGAGTTCATCCAGCGGTACATCCCGCGGACCTTCCGGGTGACGAAGGAGACGGCGCCCGAGGCCGTCGCCCACCGCAGCCGCATGGTGCTCAAGCCGGGCTCCGACTACGGCGGCCGGGGCATCGTCTTCGGGGAGCGGATGTCCGACGAGGAGTGGGCCACGGCCATCGGGGACGCGGCGGCCGGTTCCGGCTTCATCTGCCAGGAGCGGCTGGAGCTGTGGGCGAGCCCGGGCTTCGACGGCACCGAGTACCGCGACTACTACGTCTGCCTCGGACCGCTGGTGTTCGCCGACACGTACGCCGGCGCCCTCGTCCGCCGGGCCGACGCGGCGAGCGGAAACCTCGTGATCAACGTGAAGCAGGGGGCGGAGGCGGGCGGGCTGCTGGCCGGCCACGCGGCAGCCGTCTGAAGCTGACTCGAACTCGTCTGGGCGTCCTCCTGCGGAGGACGCCCAGACCAGGTGTGCGCGCTGCATCGCCGCTGAATCCCATGGAGAGACGACAAGATGATCGCGAGTTCGGTGCACGGGTCCTTCCGGGAGCAGGCACGGCGCACACCTGACGCGGTGGCGGTGCGCTGTGCCGGGCGCAGCCTCAGCTACCGGGAGCTGGACGACCGGTCGGACCGGCTGGTCCACCGGCTGACGGCCGAGGGAGCGGGCCCGGAGCGTCCGGTGCTGGTGCTGACGGACCGCTCGGTCGACCTGGTCGTCGGACTGCTGGCCATCCTCAAGTCGGGCTCGTACTACCTGCCGCTGCACACCGGCTATCCGCAGGACCGGATGCAGTGGATCGCCGACGCGTGCCGGGCCTCCGTGCTGCTCGCCGACACCACGATGCGGGACCGCTGGCTCCCGCAGGTCCCGGCGACCGTCCTGGTGGACGATCCGGCGCAGGCCGCGCAGGCCGCGCAGGCGGGGGACGGCGCGGACGTGGCGGAGGGGGCGGACCGCCCGTCGACCGCTCCGGACGTCCCCGCGCATCCCGACCAGCTCGCCTACGTGATGTTCACCTCGGGCTCCACCGGAACCCCGAAGGGTGTGGCGATCACCCACCAGAACATCCTCGACCTGGTCGACGACTCCATGTTCGCGGCTCCCGGCGCCCACGACCGGGTGCTGCTGGTCGCCTCCTACGCGTTCGACCCCTCGACCTACGCCTTCTGGTACCCGCTGCTGCACGGCGGCACGGTGGTGATCGCCGCGGAGTCCGAGCTCACGGTGGACCGCCTCGCCCGTCTCTTCGTCGAGGAGCGGATCACCGGCGCGGACATCACGGCCGGACTGTTCCGGGTGATCGCCGAGGAGCACCCGGAGTGCTTCGCCGGGGTCCGTGAGGTCATCACCGGCGGCGACGTCATCTCCGCCACCGCCGTGCGCCGGGTGCTGGAGGCGTGCCCGGACACGATCGTCCGAGGCGCCTACGGCCCCACCGAGACCACGCTGTTCGCCTCGCAGTCGCCGTGGACGAAGGCCGCGTCGGTGCCGGACCAGGTGCCGATCGGCCGTCCGCTCGACGGCATGCGGGCCTACGTCCTCGACGACGCCCTGAGCCCGGCCGGCACCGGGGTGACGGGTGAGCTCTACCTGGCCGGGGCCGGACTGGCCCGCGGCTACCTCGACCGACCCGGGCTCTCGGCCGAGCGCTTCGTCGCCGACCCGTTCGGTCCGGCCGGCACCAGGATGTACCGCACCGGGGACCTGGCCCGCTGGAGCGCCGACGGGCTGATCGAGTTCGTCGGCCGGGTGGACAACCAGGTCAAGATCCGCGGATTCCGCGTCGAGCCCGGCGAGGTCGAGTCCGCGCTCGCCGCGTTCCCGGGCCTGCGTCAGGTCGCCGTCACCGTCCGCGAGGACCGGCCCGGCGACAAGCAGCTGGTCGCGTACGTCGTCGCGCAGGAGGACACCCGCGCCGACGTCGACGCGGTGCGTGACTACCTGACGCGGCAGCTGCCCGCGTACATGGTCCCCTCCGCCATCGTCGCCATCGACCGGCTGCCGCTGACCTCCAACCACAAGGTCGACTACCGGGCCCTGCCCGCCCCGCCCCAGGAGGCCGGCCCGGTCGGCGGCCGGTCGCCGCGCAACCGGCGCGAGGAGGAGCTCTGCGCGCTGCTCGCCGACGTTCTCGGGGTGGCCGGGCTCGGCATCGACGACGACTTCTTCCAGCTCGGCGGCCATTCGCTGCACGCGACCAGGCTGGTCAGCCGGATCCGTTCGGCCTTCGGCGTCGACCTGGGCGTCGCGGCGGTCTTCCGGAACCCCACGGTCGCGGCTCTGGCCGAGCTGCTGGAGGACGCCCCGACGCTGGGGCCGGCGCCGCGGCCGGCCCTGCTCCCGGCGGACCGCGGCGGGCCGGTCCCGCTGTCCGCGGCCCAGTACCGCCTGTGGTTCCTCAGCCGGCTGGAGGGCGGCTCGGCGACCTACAACCTGCCGATCGCCGTCCGGCTGCGCGGGGATCTCGACCGGGCCGCCCTGGAGGCCGCCCTGGGTGATCTCCTCGCCCGGCACGAGAGCCTCCGCACCGTCTTCCCCGAGCACGAGGGCAGGCCGCACCAGGTGGTGCTGCCGGTGGACCGGGTCCGTCCCGCGCTGCCGCTGGAGCAGGTCGAGGACCTGCCCGCCGCGCTGCGGTCGGCGGGGCTCGAGCCCTTCGACCCGACCACCGACGTGCCCGTGCGGGCCAGGCTGTTCCCGGCGGGGCCCGGCGAACACGTGCTGCTGCTGACGATGAACCACATCGGCAGCGACGGCTGGTCGATGGAGCCGCTCACCCGCGACCTGAACGAGGCGTACACGGCACGCCTGGCCGGGCAGGCGCCCGACTGGGCGCCCCTGCCGGTCCAGTACGCGGACTACACCCTGTGGCAGCGCGCCCTGCTGGGCTCCGAGCAGGACCGGGAGAGCGTCGCCTCCCGCCAGTTGGACTTCTGGCGTGCCGCCCTGGACGGGGCGCCCGAGGAGCTGGAACTCCCCGTCGACCACGCCCGCCCCCCGGTGGCGAGCCACCGGGGCGGCGCGGTGCCGCTGGCGATCGGTCCCGAGCTGCACGAACGGATCGGCCGACTCAGCCGGACCACGGGCACGACGGTGTTCATGGTGCTTCAGGCCGCCCTGGCCGCGCTGCTGACCAGGACCGGCGCCGGCACCGACATCCCGATCGGGAGCACGATCGCCGGACGCAACGACGCCGCCCTGGAGCGGCTGGTCGGCTTCTTCGTCAACACCCTGGTCCTGCGCACCGACACCTCCGGCGACCCCAGCTTCCGGCAGCTGCTGGACCGGGTCCGGCAGACCGACCTGGCGGCCTACGAGCACCAGGACGTGCCCTTCGAGCAGGTCGTGGAGGCCGTGAACCCCAGCCGCTCGCTGGCGGTCCACCCGCTCTTCCAGGTCATGCTGGTGCTGGAGAACCCCGGCGGGTACCGCTTCTCGCTCCCGGGCCTGACCGCCGAGTCCGAGGAACTGGGCACCGACACGGCCAAGTTCGACCTGCTGTTCAGCTTCACCGAGCAGTACGGCCCGGACGGGACCCCGGCCGGGATCACCGGCCGCCTGGAGTTCGCCGCCGACCTCTTCCTGACGACCACGGCCGACCTCCTGGCGCAGCGCCTGCGGGTCCTGCTGGCCGACGCGGTGGCCGACCCCGACCGGCGGCTGTCCGAGGTGGACCTCTTCCTCGACGGCGAGCGCGGCCGCGTCCTGACCGGCTGGAACGCCACCGGTGCGGAGCGTCCCGAGTCCTCGCTGCCCGAGCTGGTCCAGCGGCAGGTCGCGCGCACCCCGGCCGCGACGGCGGTCTCCGCGCCGGATGGTGAACTGTCGTACGCGGAGCTGAACGAGCGGGCGAACCGCCTGGCGCACCTGCTGCTCGCGCGCGGCGTCGGACCGGGCGACTACGTCGGCGTGGTGCTGCCCCGCGGCACCGGCCTGATCACGGCCTTCCTCGCCGTCCTGAAGTCGGGGGCCGCCTATCTGCCCGTCGACCCGGGATATCCGCAGGACCGCGTCCGCTTCATCCTGGACGACGCCCGTCCCGCCCTGGTGCTGACCACCGAGGCGGCCGCCGGGGTCCTCCCGGGCGACGTCCTGGCGCTGGACTCCCGGTCGGTGGGCGCTGGGCTCGCCGCGTCCCCCGCGCACGACCCGGGCGACGCCGACCGGCCCGCACCACTGACGCGGGAGACCCCGAGCTACGTCGTCTACACCTCGGGCTCCACCGGACGCCCCAAGGGGGTCGTCCTCCCGGCGCGGGTCCTGACCAACCTGCTCGCCTGGACGGCGTCCGCCGTTCCGTCCGGGCCGGGCTCACGGGTGTCCCAGTTCAGCGCCGTCAGCTTCGACGTGTCCGAGCACGAGATCCTCTCCGCCCTGCTGACCGGCGCGACCCTGTGCGTGCCCGACGAGGAGACCCGGCTCGACCCGGCCAAGCTCGCCGAGTGGTTGGACCGCGAGCGGATCACCGAGTTCCACGCCCCCGACCTGGTGATCGCGGCCGTCTACGAGGCCGCCGTCGAACAGGGCCTCGGGCTGGACGCCCTCAGGCATGTGCTCCAGGCCGGCGAGGCGCTCCAACTGACCGCCACGGCCGCCCAGTTCCACTCGGCCCGGCCGTCGCTGCTGCTGCACAACCACTACGGCCCCTCCGAGACCCACGTCGTCACCGGCGCGACGCTGCCGACCGCGGTGGAGGACTGGCCGGTCACCGCGCCGCTGGGGACGCCGATCTGGAACACCAGGACCTACGTCCTGGACGAGCGGATGCACCCGGTCCCGGTCGGCGTGGTCGGCGAGCTGTACCTGGCTGGGGAATGCCTGGCCCACGGGTACCTCAACCGGCCCGAGCTGACGGCGCAACGGTTCGTCGCCGACCCGTTCGGCGCACCGGGCGCGCGCATGTACCGCAGCGGCGACCTGGTCCGGTGGCGGTCCGACGGAACCCTGGAGTTCCGCGGGCGCGCCGACGACCAGGTGAAGATCCGGGGCATCCGGGTCGAGCTCGGGGAGCTCAACTCGGTGATCGCGGGCCACCCCGGGGTGGTCCAGGCCGCGACGGTGCTGCGGGAGGACCGGCCCGGCGACAAGCGCCTGGTCGCCTACGTGGTGGCCCAGGCCGGGGAGGTCCCCCCGCCCGCCGACGCACTGCGCCGCCATGTCGCGGCCGCCGTGCCCGAGGCCCTGGTCCCGGCCGCGTTCGTCGCCCTGCCCTCGCTCCCGCTGACGTCCAACGGAAAGCTCGACCGCAGGGCCCTGCCCGCGCCGACCTACTCCGGCGTCTCGGGCAGGGCCCCGCGCACCCCCAACGAGCGGGTGCTGTGCGGACTGTTCGCGGAGATCCTGGGCGCGGAGTCCGTCGGTGCGGACGACGGCTTCTTCGAACTGGGGGGTCACTCGCTGCTGGTCACCCGACTGGTGAACCGGGTGCGCGCGACCCTGGGCCTGGAGCTGCCGGTCCGTGCCGTGTTCGAGGCGCCGACCCCGGGCGGCCTGGCGCGGCGGCTGGACGCGGCGGGCCGCGCCCGCCCGGCCTTGGCGGCGGCGGAGCGCCCCGCCGAGGTGCCGGCCTCGTACGCGCAGCAGCGGCTGTGGTTCCTGGCCCAGTTGGAGGGGCCCGGCGCCACCTACAACCTGCCGGTGGCCTACCGCATCTCCGGCCCGGTCGACGCGGACGCCCTGGAACTGGCGCTCGGTGACGTGGTCGAGCGTCACGAGAGCCTGCGCACGGTGTTCCGGGACGCCGGGGGACGCGTGGTGCAGGTCGTCCTGCCGCCGGCCCCGGTCACCCTGCACCGGGCCGACTGCGCCGAGCGGGACCTGACCGACGTGCTCAGAGCCGTCGGCTCCCACCCGTTCGACCTGTCGGCGGAGCTGCCGATCCGGGGCACGTTGGTCTCCCTCGGCGCGGACGACCACGTGCTGATGGTGCTCTTCCACCACATCGCCGGTGACGGCATGTCCAGGGGACCGCTGGGCGCCGACCTCGGCGCCGCCTACCGGGCCCGGCTGGCCGGCGGCCCGCCGCGGTGGGCCCCGCTGCCGGTGCAGTACGCGGACTACACCCTCTGGCAGCGCGAGCTGCTGGGCCGCGAGGACGACCGGGACAGCCTGATCTCCGCGCAGCTGGACTACTGGCGGGCCGCGCTCGCGGACCTGCCCGAACTGATCGAACTGCCGACCGACCGGCCGCGTCCCGCGGAGGCGAGCTACCGCGGCGACCTGCTGGAGTTCCAGCTCGACGCGGGGCTGCGCGACTCGCTCGTCGGCCTGGCCAGGGAGTCCGGCGCGACGGTGTTCATGGTGGTGCAGGCCGCGTTGGCGGCGCTGCTGTCCCGCCTGGGGGCCGGAACGGACATCGTGCTGGGCACCCCGGTGGCCGGACGACCCGACGCCGGGCTGGACGATCTCGTCGGGTTCTTCGTGAACACGCTGGTGCTGCGGACGGACGTCTCCGGGGACCCCTCGTTCCGGCGGCTGATCGAGCGGGTGCGCGAGACGGACCTGGCCGCGTTCGCGCACCAGGACGTGCCGTTCGAGCGGCTGGTGGAGGTCCTCAACCCGGTGCGCTCGATGTCCAGGCACCCGCTCTTCCAGGTGATGCTGTCGGTCGACGACGCGACCGCGGCGGGCGGGCTCGACCTGCCGGGCGCGACGGCGGCGCCGTGGGAGACCGGGGCGGACACCGCGAAGTTCGACCTGTCGTTCGCGTTCACCGACCACGGCCGGGCCTTCGACTGCAGCGTCGAGTTCGCGACGGACCTGTTCGACCGCGAGTCGGTCGAGGCGCTGGTGGCCAGGCTCAAGCGGCTGCTGGCGGCCGTGACCGCCGACCCGGACGCCCCCGTCGGCAGCTGCGAGGTGCTGTCGGCCGACGAACGCCGGCAGCTGCTGGTCGAGTGGAACGCGACGGACGCCGAGGTGCCGGACGCCACCGTGCCGCAGCTGTTCGAGGCGCAGGTGCGGCGGACACCGGACGCACCGGCCGTCCGCTTCGAGGGAGCCGTTCTCGGCTACGCGGAGCTGGACGCGCGGGCGAACCGGCTCGCCCGTCTGCTGATCGCCCGGGGCGCGGGACCGGAGTCCTTCGTCGCGCTGTCGCTGCCGCGTTCGGCGGAGTCGATGGTCGCGCTGCTCGCCGTCCTGAAGTCGGGGGCGGCGTACCTGCCGGTGGACCCGGGCTACCCGGCCGACCGGATCGCCTTCATGCTCCAGGACGCCCGGCCCGCCCTGATCCTGACGAGCAGCGAGGTCGTCCCGGTGCTTCCGGACGAGGCGGCGCCCGGCGCCCGGATCCTGCTCGACGCGCCCGAGGTGCGGGAGCTGCTGGACACTGTGCCGGACACCGCGCCGACGGACCGGGACCGGCGGGCCCCGCTGCGCCCGGCGAACGCCGCCTACGTCATCTACACGTCCGGCTCCACCGGCCGTCCCAAGGGCGTCGTCGTCCCGCACCGCAACGTCGCCGACCTCGCCGCGTGGGCGGCAGCCGACATCGGCCCGCGGCACCTCTCGCAGGTCCTGGCGGCCACCTCGTTCAACTTCGACGTGTCCGTCTTCGAGATGTTCGGCCCGCTGCTGAGCGGTGGCTGCATCGAGATCGTCCGTGACGTGCTGGCCGTCCTGGAGAGCCCGGCCGGCGGGTGGAGCGGAAGCCTCGTCAGCGCGGTGCCGTCCGCGATGTCCCACATGCTCGGGCAGGGTCGGGGCGCGGTCACGGCGGACATGGTGGTGCTGGCGGGCGAGGCGCTGTCCGCGCACACGCTGAACACCATCCGGGCGGCGGTCCCCGGGAGCCGGATCGCCAACATCTACGGACCCACCGAGGTCACCGTCTACGCCACCGCCTGGTACACGGACCAGGAGGCTCACGACGCCCCGCCGATCGGCCGACCGATCCGGAACACCCGCGCGTACGTCCTGGACGCGGCGCTGCGCCCGGTGCCGCCCGGGGTGCCCGGCGAGCTGTATCTCGCGGGCCCCGGCCTGGCGCGGGGCTACCTGAACCGCCCCGGTCTGACGGCGGAGCGCTTCACGGCGGATCCGTTCGGTCCGGCCGGCAGCCGGATGTACCGCACCGGCGACATCGTCCGCTGGACGGCCGACGGCGAGATCGACTACCTCGGGCGTACGGACGGCCAGGTCAAGGTCCGCGGCTTCCGGATCGAGCTCGGCGAGATCGAGAGCGTGCTGGCCCGGCACGACGGGCTGGCCCAGGCGGCCGTCGTCGTGCGCGAGGACCAGCCGGGGGACCAGCGGATCGTCGGCTACGTCGTGCCGCGCGCGACCCCCGGACCGGACGGCCCCGGATTCGACACCGCCGAGCTGCGGGAGCTGGCCGCCGCCGAGCTGCCCGAGTACATGGTCCCGTCGGCGTTCCTCGTCCTGGACGCGCTGCCGCTGAACCCGAGCGGCAAGCTCGACCGGCGTGCGCTGCCCGCCCCCGATTTCGCCGCGCTGTCGGCGGGCCGCGCCCCGCGCACCGAACTGGAGCGGCAGCTCTGCGGACTGTTCGCACAGGTGCTGGGACTCGACCGGGTGGGCGTCGACGACAACTTCTTCACCCTGGGCGGCCATTCGCTCCTGGTGACCCGGCTGGTCGGCCGGATCCGCGACGAGCTCGGACACGACCTCCCGCTGCGGGCCGTGTTCGACGCCTCGACGGTCGCCGCGCTCGCCGAGCGGCTGTCCGACGCCGACGGCGGTGCCGGCGTCGGTGCCGGCGCCGACGCCCTGCGTCCGCTGCTGCCGCTGCGCCCGACCGGCGCCCTGCCGCCGCTCTTCTGCGTCCACCCGGGCCTCGCGGTGAGCTGGGGCTACGCCAACCTGCTGCCGCACCTCCCGGCGGAGGTGCCGGTGTACGGGCTGCAGGCCCGCGGCCTGAACGGGAAGGACCAACTGCCAGGCCGCGTCGAGGAGATGGCCGCCGACTACCTCGGGTTGATCAGATCCGTGCAGCCGGAGGGACCGTACCGGCTGCTGGGCTGGTCGTTCGGCGGCATGGTCGCGCAGGCCATGACCGCGCTCCTCCAGGAGCAGGGCGAGCGGGTGGAACTGCTCGCCGTCCTGGACGCCCACCCCGACGGGACCGGAGCCCCACCCGCCGCGGGCGAGCAGGACCGGCCGGGCGAGGCCGGCTTGCTGGCCGAGGTCCTCGACGGACTCGGCGTCCCGGACGGTCATCCCCACCAGGCGTTGACCCGGCCACGCTTCCTGGAGGCCGTCCGCGCGGCCTACCCCGAGCTGTCCGACCTGGACGGCGGGACCTCCGACGCCCTGGTGGAGGTCCTGCTGAACAACCAGCGCCTCGGCGCGCGGTACCGGGCGCCCGGCCTCGACGGCGACGTGCTGCTCTTCGTCGCCGAGCGCTCCTCGTCGTCGGAGTCCTCGGAGTCGGCGGCGTCGCCGGCCGCCGAGTGGCGGCGACTGGTGACGGGCGCGGCCGAGGTCCACGGCCTGGACTGCGCGCACGCGGAGATGACCACGCCGCGGTCCGCCGCGGTGATCGGACGCGTGCTCACCGAGCGTCTCCTCGACGGAACCGGGAAGCGATGACAGCGGACACCACGGACACCACGGACAGCACCGCGCGCACCCACGACGACGGCAGCGCGAGCGGGCGGCAGCGGCAGAGCTTCTGGGTCGCCCGCGGGCTGGTCCCCGAGGCCGGCCCACGGCGCACCCTCGCGCTCGCGAGCTTCGTCCGGCAGGTCGGCAACGGCCTGTACCTGATCAGCGCCGCGATCTTCTTCACCCGCTCGGTCGGCCTCTCGGTGACACAGGTCGGTCTCGGCATGGGCGTGGCCGCCGTCGTCGGGCTGCTCGCCGGGGTCCCGATCGGGCAGGTCGCCGACCGGTGCGGGCCGCGCGGGACCTACCTGGTGACCCTGAGCGCCGAGGCCCTCGCGATGGCGTCGCTCGTGCTCGTCCACGCCTTCTGGCTCTTCGTGGTGGTCGTCGCCCTGAGCCAGGTGGCCGCCGCGTCCAGCGAGGCGGCGCGCGGGCCGCTGATCCGCGGCTTCGCCGGACCGGACCCGGTGCGCTACCGCTCCTACCTGCGCGCGATCGGCAACCTGGCGGGCGGCACCAGCGCCATCGCGGCCGGAGTCGTCGTGCAACTGGACACCAGGGCCGCGTATCTGGCGCTGGTGCTGGGCAACGCGCTGTCGTTCGCGGTGAGCGCGGCCGTGGTCTCCCGGCTCCCGTCGCTGCCGCCGGTGAAGGCGCCGCCCGGCACCAGTCGGTGGATCGCGCTGAGGGACACCCCCTTCGTGGTGGTCACCGTGCTCGACGGGATCATGTCGATCCAGGGCTACGTCCTGGTCTTCGCCCTGCCGTTGTGGATCGTCGACCAGAGCCACGCGCCCAGATGGCTGGTCGGCGCGAGCGCCGTCCTGAACACCGGCCTGGTGGTGCTGCTCCAGGTCAAGGCGAGCCGGGGGATCGACAGTCCGTCCGCCGCCGCCCGCGCGATGCTCCGCTCCGGAGTGGCGTTCCTGATCGCCATGGCCCTGATCGCCACCACGGCGGGGATGCCCGGATGGCTCGCCGCGGCGCTGATCGCGGTGGGCGTGGTGGTGCACACGGTCGGCGAACTCTGGACGTCCGCGGCCACCTTCGAGCTGAACTTCTCGCTCGCGCCCGCGCACGCCCAGGGGCAGTACTCGGGGCTGTTCGGGCTCGGTCCCGGGCTCGCGAGCGCCGGCGCGCCGTCCGTCCTCGGTCTGCTCTGCATCACCTGGGGCGCGCCCGGCTGGCTGGTGATGGGGGCGGTCTTCGTCGTCGTCGGACTGGCGATGCCCGCTGTCGTGGGCTGGGCCGAACGGACCCGGCTGAGATACGGAGTCCTCGCCGAGCCCTGAGCTGTGAACCCTGAGCTGTGAACCCTGAGCCCTGGGCCCTGGGCTGTGAACCGAGCCCTGTGCCGTGACCCATGACCGTTCCGCAACCGACCGAACCGCCTGTGAACACGAGGAGCCAGCATGAGCAACCCCTTCGAGGACCCGGACGCCCAGTACCTGGTGCTGGTCAACGAGGAGGGCCAGCACTCGCTGTGGCCGGTGTTCGCCTCCGTACCCGACGGCTGGAACACGGCCCACGGTCCGGCAGGCCGTCCGGACTGCCTCGACTACGTGAACGAGCACTGGACCGACATGCGGCCGCGAACCCTCGCGGCGCAACTGGACGCGACCGTCTGACGGCGGCCGACGAGTTGGGGGGATTGCCCGGATGACCACGGCGAGCGAAGTTCCGTTCGGCGACATGACCGTCGATCACATCGAGTTGTACGTCAGCGACATCCAGGCGAAGACGGCCTGGATGGTGGACCAGTACGGCCTCACCGTCGAGGCCGACAACGAGCACGAGGCGGCCGGGGCCGGCGTCCGCTCGGTGGCGCTCGGCAGCCGCGGCATCAGCGTGGTGCTGACCGAGGCCCTGGACGAGGAGCACCCGGCGGCGGTGTACGTCGCGCGGCACGGCGACGGTGTGGGGAGCATCGCCCTGCGGGTGCCCGACGCCACCGCCGCCTTCGACGAGGCCGTCCGCCGCGGGGCGCACCCCGTGGCGTCGCCCGTCGCCCGCGACGGCGTGGTGACCGCGGCGATCGGGGCGTTCGGCGACGTGACGCACCTGTTCGTGGAGCGCCGGGCCGGTGTCCCGAAGGGGACGCTTCCCGGCCTGCGCCCGGTCCCCCGGCGTGAGCCCGCTCAGGACATGGGGCTGACCGGCGTGGACCACTTCGCCGTCTGCCTGGAGGCCGGCACCCTCGACGCGACCCTCGACTACTACCGGAGGGTCCTCGGCTTCGAGATGATCTTCGCCGAGGACATCGTCGTAGGCGCCCAGGCGATGATCTCCAAGGTGGCGCAGAGCAGGTCCGGAGCGGTCACCTTCACCCTGATCGAGCCCGACCTGTCCCGCGAGCCCGGCCAGATCGACGAGTTCCTGAAGCGCCACGACGGCTCCGGCGTCCAGCACGTCGCCTGGAACACCGACGACATCGTGCGCTCGGTGCGCAACATGAGGTCGAGCGGCGTCGAGTTCCTCAACACCCCGAGCACCTACTACACGCTGCTGGCCGAGCGGCTGACGACGCGTTGGCACTCCGTCGAGGACCTGCGCAACCACGACATCCTGATCGACGAGGACCACGACGGGCAGCTGTTCCAGATCTTCACCAGGTCGGTGCACCCGCGTCGGACCCTCTTCATGGAGGTGATCGAGCGCGCCGGCGCGCGCACGTTCGGCTCGGCCAACATCAAGGCGCTCTACGAGGCGGTCGAGTTGCAGCGCGCCAACGAAGGGGCGTTCAGGTGAGCGTGAGCCCCGCCGACACCGGCCGTATCGAGGCCGGGGTCCGGCTCGCGGAACCGGCCCCGGTCTGCCTCGCCGACGTGGAACGGCTGGCCGTCTCCCAGGTCCCGGCCGACGTCCGGGACTTCGTCCAGGGCGGCAGCGGCGGCGAGCGCACCCTGGCCGCCAACCGGTCCGCGCTGGACGACGTGGCCGTCGTGCCCCGCGTGCTGCGCGGGGCCGGGGCCGGCGACACGCGGAGCCGACTGGTCGGCACCGCCTGCGCGATGCCCGTCGCGATCGCACCCATGGCCTACCACCGACTGCTGCACCCCGAGGGTGAGTTGGCGACAGCCGCCGCGGCGCTGGCCGCGCAGGTGCCGTTCACCGTCGGCATGCTCAGCAGCTGCTCCCTGGAGAGCATCGCCCAGGTGGGGGCGTCGATCTGGTTCCAGCTGTACTGGCTGAGCGACCGGAGACGGATGCTCGACCTGATCGGGCGCGCCGAACGCGCCGGCTGCCAGGCACTGGTGATCACCGTCGACGTGCCCGTGATGGGTCGCCGACTGCGCGACCTGCGCAACGAGTTCGTGCTTCCCTCCTGGGTGAGCGCCGTCAACCTGGAGGACGGCCCTTCCGCGGCGCACGGGCGGGTCGCCGGCGGATCGGCGGTCGCCGAACACACCAGGACGGTGTTCGACCCGGCGGTGACCTGGCAGGACCTGGAGTGGCTGCGGGAGCAGACCACGCTGCCGCTGATCGTGAAGGGCGTCCTCGACGGCGGGGACGCCGCACGGGCCGCCGCCTGCGGCGCCGACGCCGTGGTGGTCTCCAACCACGGGGGCCGGCAACTCGACGGCTCACCCGCCAGCGTGGCGGTGCTGCCGCAGGTGCGCGAAGCCGTGCCGGACGACTGCCAGGTGCTGCTGGACAGCGGCGTGCGCAGCGGGACCGACATCCTGCGGGCCCTCGCCCTGGGAGCGTCGGGGGTCATGGTGGGCCGGCCGCTGCTGTGGGGCCTGGCGCTCGGCGGCGCGGCGGGAGCCGGGCAGGTCCTGTCCCTGCTGCGAGCGGAGTTCGCCGACTGCCTGACGCTGGCCGGCTGCGCCGACCCCGGCGAGGCCGGCGAACTGCGCACCCTGCTGGGCCCGAAGGCCGTCCTGCGACAAGGACCACGTGGACGCGGAGGAGGCGGACATGACCACTGAGACCTCGGAGATCACTGAGACCTCGGAGACCACTGAGACCGGGCGGATCCCTGAGCGGCTGACGGCCGACCTCAGCACGGCCGACCTCAGCACGGCGGACCTGCACGAGGCGCTCGAGGCCCCGGCGCTGTCGTCGATGAACCTGCTGAACGAGATAGCGGGCCACTATCCGCAGGCCGTCCAGTTCGCGGCCGGCCGGCCCGGCGAGGAGTTCTTCGACCTCGAGGACGTCCACGCCTACCTGCGGGCCTTCACCGACCATCTCGCCCGCGACCGCGGCATGTCGCCCGCGGAGGTCCGGCGCACGCTCTACCAGTACGGCCGGACCAAGGGCATCGTGCACGAGCTGGTGGCACGGAACCTGGCGGTCGACGAGGGCATCGAGGCCGATCCCGAGTCCGTCGTGGTCACGGTGGGCTGCCAGGAGGCCATGTACCTGGTCCTGCGGGCGCTGCGGACCGGCCCCGAGGACGTGCTGCTCGCCGTGGCGCCGACCTATGTCGGCCTCACCGGCGCGGCCCGGCTGGTCGACATGCCGGTCCTGCCCGTCTCGGGCGGGGCCGACGGCGTGGACTTCGACGACCTCGTCGCGGTGGCGCGCCGCGCCCGGCGCGACGGGCTGCGGCCGAGGGCCTGCTACGTGATGCCCGACTTCGCCAACCCCTCCGGCCTGAGCCTGACCCACGCCATGCGGCGACGCCTGCTGGACGTCGCCCGCGAGGAGGGTCTGCTGCTCCTGGAGGACAACCCGTACGGCCTGTTCCACGGGGGCGAGGAGCGGACGCCGACCCTCAAGGCGCTCGACGAGCACCGCACCGTGGTCTACCTCGGGTCGTTCGCCAAGACGGCGCTGCCCGGCGCCCGGGTGGGCTATGTGGTGGCCGACCAGCGGGTGGCCGATGCCGCCGGCCGGATCGGCCTGCTGGCCGACCAGCTCTCGAAGATCAAGAGCATGCTGACGGTGAACACCTCGCCCATCGCCCAGGCGGTGGTGGGCGGCAAGCTCATCGCGCACGGATGCAGCCTGGTCGCCGCCAACGTCCGCGAACACCAGGCGTACAGCCGCAATCTCCGGCAGGTCCTCGACGGTCTGGCGGCCAGGTTCCCGGCGGGCGCCCCCGGGTCTGCCGGGGTGGAGTGGAACGCCCCGACCGGAGGGTTCTTCGTCGTCATGACGCTGCCGTTCCCGGTCGACGACGCCCTGCTGGAGCACTCGGCCAGGGAGTACGGCGTGCTGTGGACGCCCATGCGCCACTTCTACGACGGTCCCGGTGGCGAGAACCAACTGCGGCTGGCCGTGAGCACCGTGGCACCGGAGCAGATCGATCTCGGGCTGGACCGCCTCAAGGCCCTGATAACGGAGTGGAGCAAGTGATGGCTCTGGAGTCCATCCAGCAGCGCTTCGCCGCGCAGGCGAGGCTCGCGCCGGACACGGTCGCGGTCGCCTGCGGCGGGAACCGGCTGACCTTCGCGGAGCTGGACCGACGGGCGAACGGCCTGGCCCACCGGCTGCTGGAGCTGGGCGTGCGCCCCGAGGAGCCCGTGGCGGTCCTCATGGAGCGCTCGGTCGACCTGGCGGTGGCGATCCTGGGCGTGCTCAAGGCGGGCGGCGCCTACCTCCCGCTGCACAGCGGAAACCCGTCCGAACGCCACCGGCTGACGATGGGTGCGGCGGGCGTGCAGGTCCTGCTGGCCGACGAGGCCATGCTCGCGCGCGGGCTGCCGTCGCTCGACGGCCTCACCGTGCTGGACCCGGCCGCAGCGGCCGCGCCCGCCGACCCCGACCCCGGTGTTGCGTCGCTGGCGGACCAACTGGCCTACGTGATCTACACCTCGGGCTCCACCGGCACACCGAAGGGCGTCGCGGTGACGCACCGGGACGTGCTGGCCCTGGTCGACGACGGCCTGTGGGAGGGCGACGCGCACCAGCGGGTGCTGATGCTCGCCCCGTACGCCTTCGACGTGTCGACCTACGAGCTGTGGGTGCCGCTGCTGCGCGGCGGACAGCTGGTGATGGCCCCGCCCGACATCGACGTCGACACCCTGCGGGGCCTGATCCGGCAGGAGGGCATCACCGGCCTGCAGCTCACCGCCGGCCTCTTCCGCGTCGTCGCGGACGAGGCGCCGGACTGCTTCGCTGGCGTCCGCGAGGTGATGACGGGCGGGGACGTGGTCTCCCCGACGGCGGTCGGGCGGGTCCTCGACGCGTGCCCCGGCATCGTCGTGCGGGCCATGTACGGGCCCACCGAGACGACCCTGTTCGCCACGCACCACCCGATGACCGCGCGCCCCGGCGGCGACGTGCCGCTCGGCCGCGCGCTCGACGGCATGCGGGTGCACGTCCTCGACGACGAGCTGCGACCGGCCCCACAGGGCGAGGCCGGGGAGCTGTACATCGCGGGCGCCGGTGTCGCGCGGGGCTACCTCGGCCGCGCCGACCTGACCGCCGAGCGGTTCGTCGCCGACCCCTTCGGCCGGCCCGGAACCCGCATGTACCGCACCGGCGATCTGGGCCGGCGCAACGAGCAGGGGGACCTGGAGTTCCTCGGCCGGGTCGGGAACCAGGTGAAGATCAGGGGCTTCCGGGTGGAGCTCGGCGAGGTCGAGACGGCCCTGGCCGCCGTGGCGCCGGACGTCCAGGCGGTGGTCGTGGCGCGCGGGGACGAGGCCGACGACAGGCGCCTGGTCGCCTACCTGGTGCCGGAGGAGGGCACGCCCGCGCCCGACCAGGAGACGATCCTGCGACGGCTCGCGGAGACGCTGCCCGCCTACATGGTGCCGTCCGCCTTCGTCGTGCTGGCCGGCCTTCCGCTGACGCCCAACGGCAAGGTCGACTACCGGGCTCTGCCGGAGCCGCAGCGCGCCGAGCCCGACCCCGGCGCGGACGTCGCACCCCGCGATCCGCGCGAGGAGGTCATCTGCCGGCTGTTCGCCCAGGCCCTCGCCGTGCCGACGGTCGGCGTGCACACCGACTTCTTCGAGGGCGGCGGCACCTCGCTGGGCGCGACGAAGCTGGTCGGCCGGATCAGGGCCGAGCTCGGCGTCCGGCTGACCATGCGCGACCTGCTCAAGCTGCGCACCCCGGCCGGTCTGGCGGAGGCGGTGCACAAGGCCGCGGACGCGGCCGGCTCGGACAGCGCCGCCGGCCCCAACGGCGCGCGCGAGCCCGGTGCGCAGGAGTCCGGCGCGCGCAAGCCCGGCGGCGCGCACGGCGACGCGGACGGCGCGGACGACGTCCTGACGCCGGTGCTCGCCCTCCGGGCCACCGGCGCGGGCACGCCCGTCTTCTGCGTCCACCCCGGCGGCGGCATGGCCTGGTGCTACTCGGCACTGCTGCGCCATCTGCCCAAGGACGTCCCGGTGTACGGGCTCCAGGCGCGCGGCCTGGCGGGCACCGAGCCCGTCGCGCGGACCATGGAGGAGATGGTCGGGGACTACCTCGACCAGATCCGCCGCATCCAGCCGACCGGCCCCTACCGGCTGATCGGCTGGTCGTTCGGCGGCAACGTCGCCCAGTCCGTGGCGGCCCGGCTGAGCGAGGAGGGCGGGCGCGTCGAGCTGCTCGCCGTCCTCGACTCGCACCACGGCGGAGCCAGGACGGCTCCCCGGTCGCCGTCCCCGCGCGAGGTGCAGCACCTGGCCTTCGACGGTCTCGACGCCTTCCACGCGGAGCCCGGCGACGGGCCGCTGAGCGCGGCGCGGGTCCAGGAGATCCTCCAGGAGCACGGCAGCCCGCTGGCCGGCGTCGGCCCCTCGGTGATCGAGGCGATCACCGCCGTCACCGCCAACAACATCCGGGTCAGCGACGCGGCGCGCCCGGCCCGCTTCGACGGCGACCTGCTCTTCTTCGAGGCGACCGACCAGGCGGGGGAGCCGACCGGGCTCGCCGAGGTGTGGCGGCCGTACATCGGCGGGGCCATCGAGCGCCATGTCGTCGGCGTCGGGCACCTGCGTCTGATGACGCCCGCCGCGCTGGACGTCGTCGGCCCGATCCTCGCCCGCCGACTCGACCCCACCGCCTGACCCGACGCCCCGACGCCGGCCAACCGCCGTGCGGCCCGAGCCCCTTGAGAGAACGATCACCATGTCGTCACGTACGGTCGCCGAAGACCTCGGCCATGTGAACCTCACCGACCCGGCCACCTTCGTCCAGCCCGCGATGGAGGACGTCTGGAGGCGCCTGCGCGAGGAGCACCCCGTCTACCTCCACCCGGCGACCGAGACCACGCCGGAGTTCTGGGTGCTGACCCGCTACGAGGACGTCCTCTCGGTCTACAAGAACCCCGAGCGGTTCGCCTCGCGGCGCGGCAACATGCTCACCTCGCTGATGAACGGAGGCGACCCGGCGGGCGGCAAGCTGCTGGCGGTGATGGACGCTCCGCGTCACACCGCGCTGCGCACCACGCTGCTGAAGTCCTTCTCCCCGCGCGCCCTCCAGCACGTCGTGGACAAGGTGCGGGTGCGGGCCGACGAGCGCGTCGCGGCGGCGGTCGCCGCCGGGACGTGCGACTTCGCGACCGAGGTCGCCGAGCACATCCCGATGGGGACGATCTGCGACCTGCTGGGCGTGCCGGCGTCCGACCGGGCGGAACTGCTGCGCCTGAGCAAGCAGGCCCTGAGCTCGGACGACGCCGAGCAGTCCGACGAGGACGTCTGGCTGGCCCGCAACGAGATCCTGCTCTACTTCGCCGAACTCGCCGAGCTGCGCCGGTCGGCGCCGCAGGACGACCTGGTCAGCACGCTGGCCACGGCCCAGGTCGACGGCGCGCCGCTGACCGAGGAGGAGCTGGTCCTCAACTGCTACGGGCTGATCCTGGCCGGGGACGAGACCAGCCGGCTGGCGGCGACCGCCGCGGTCTGGCACTTCAGCCAGAACCCCGACCAGTGGCAGGCGCTCAGGAGCGGCACGGTGGCACTGCCGGCCGCCGTGGAGGAGATCCTGCGCTGGACGACCCCGGCGATGCACCTCGGTCGCACCGCGACCGCCGAGGTCGAGATCGGCGGCCGCACCATCGCCGCGGGGGACACCGTCACGGCCTGGAACGTCTCCGCCAACCGCGACGAGACGGTCTTCGCCGACCCCTATGTCTTCGATCCGGCCCGCACCCCGAACCGGCACCTGACGTTCGGTTACGGACCGCACTTCTGCCTGGGCGCCTACCTGGGCCGGGCCGAGATCTCCGCCGTGATCGACGCCCTGCTGCGGACCGTGGACACGATCGAGGCACTGGGCGAGCCCGAGCCGGTGTACTCGACGTTCCTGCGCGGGTACAGCGGCCTGACGGTGCGTCTGCGGCCGAGCGGTGGAGCGTCGTAGGCCGACGCTCCACCCGCGGCAGGCTCAGTGACCGCCGTCGAAGACGCAGCCGACCCCGCTGCCCGTGCCCACGCTGACCACGCCCACGGCCGGGTCGGCGCTGGCCCGTACGAAGCCTCCGCCGTACCCGTCGTCGTCGGCGCTGCGCTCGCCCAGGTAAAGGCCCCAGTTGAGGAACAGGTCCTGCAGCCCGCCGGCGCCGTCGGGGAACGGCTCGGCGGCGGGACGCACGCGGTGCTGGAGCACGAACGGGCCGTTCATGGCCGCGGTGACGCGCTGCTCCCACTGCGCCGGGTCGGCCTCCCAGCCGGGGGTGATCCCGTGGCCGCCGTGCAGCAGGGTCGGCTTCAGGATCAGCTCCTGCTGGTGGGCCAGGGCGTGGGCCAGCATGTCGACGCCGGCGCCGCCGCGGTCCGTGGTGTGCGGGCGCACATAGCGCGTCCAGGGCAGGATCCGGTCGATGCACGCCTGTTCGGCGGCGTCGAACAGGTCGCGGTGCCGGTCGTCCGAGAGCATCGCCAAGGTGCCCTTGTTGCCGTACAGTTCGGCGTCCAGTCGGCTGAACAGGCCGACCTTGCCCTGCTCGACGGCGAGCAGCAGCGGCTCCACCTGGGCCGCCGCGACGGGGTCGGCGAGGTCCTCGGGCAGGAAGTACCGGAAGACGACGTCGACGGCCCGGCCGGAGACCGTGGGACGGCCGTCGGGGTAGGTGAACTCGCTGATGTCGCAGGCGATCCCGTCGACCCCGTAGTCGGCCAGCTTGGCGGCGAACACCCCCATCCGGGCGGCGATCTCGGCGAAGTTCGGCACGGTGTCCACCACGGCGACGACGGGGGGCCGGTCGGCGGGGATGTTCGCGGCGCACTCGGCGAGCATGGTCCGCACCATGAGGCCCAGCGTGTCCCGGTAGCGGAGCCCGTGGCGCCGTACGAACTCCTCCAGCGGCGGATAGGCCAGCATCGCCCGGTTGATGTCGGCGTTCTCGAATCCGCCGAGCGCGCTGGTGAGGTTGAACTCCAGCAGTTGGAACCCCGTGCCGTCGTGGTAGAGATCGGCCCGCCCGAGCGGGAGCAGGGTCCCGGTCCGGGCGCTGCGCGTGATCAGCGCCGACTGCAGCGGGTCCAGGCCGACCGCCGTCGCCAGCTCGGTGATGCTTCCGCCGAACAGCCGCTCCGGCAGTGAGCGCAGCAGGTCGTAGACCGTGTGGAGGTCCTCGACGACGGCCCGGCGCTCGGTCTCGCCGAGGAAGGCCGGGCCGTTCAGGAACCGGTCCTGGTACGCCAGGGTGAGGGTGGCCGACTCCCGGGCGGCCGCCGTGGGGTGCTGTTCGCCCGGCGACGCGGGCCGGGTGAGCTGCTCGGCGTACGTGTGGCCCAGCCTCGATCTGGACGGCTTGGGCAGGGTCGTGGTCGTCATGGCGTGTCCTGGTTCGCTAGTGATCGAAGGACCGGACCGTCGGCCGACTGTCCGGTCAGACCGCTTCCGCGGAGAGCAGGGCCTGCTCGGCGCTCTGCTGGGCGCGGGTGATCCACTGGCGGCGTGCGCCCATGAGGAGGGCCACCGCGACGAGCGCCATGACGACCGCGCCGGCGCCGAACACGGCGCGGGTGCCGACCGCGGCGGCCACGAAGCCGCCGGTCGCCGCACCGATGGGCAGTCCGCCCCAGGCGACGAGCCGGTACACGCTGTTCGCCCGCCCGAGCAGGTGCTGCGGCACCAGGGTCTGCCGCAGGACGACCACGACGATGTTCCACGTCACCGTCCCGCACGCGAAGACCATGAGGGCCGCACCGGCCGCGTAGGCCGAGGGGACGGCGGCCAGCACCGTCTCGCTCACGGTGATCAGGACGGCGGTGGCCACCAGCGCCGCCTCCCGGCCGAGACGCGCGGTCAGGGCGGGGGCGAACCGTGAGGCCGTGACGGCTCCCAGGGCCTGGCAGGCGAGCAGCACGCCGTACCCGAACGCGCCCAGATGGAGCACCTTCCCGCTGTACACCACGAGCACGGCGAGCATCGCGTTCCCGGCCAGGTTGATGACGCAGGACACCACGGCGAGGCTGCGCAGCAGATGGTGCGAGAACAGCCATGTGGCGCCGGCCATCATCTCCGACATCACGCCGCCGCGGTCCGGTCCGTGCTCGATCGGCCGGGTGCGGCGGATGCGGCTGACCAGGACGGCGGAGCACAGGAAGGTGGCCGCGTCCATGCCGAAGGGCAGGGCGGCCGCCACCGAGAAGACCAGCGCGCCGATGAGCGGGCCGACGAAGCCGGTGCCCGCCTCCTGCGCGCCCATGATGCGGGCGTTGGCGATGGAGAGCCCGTCCTTCGGGGCGATGAACGGGACGAGCACCTGGGCGGCGTTGCGGTTGAGCACCTCGCCGACGCCGAGCAGGAACATGCACCCGTAGAGCAGCGGCAACCCGCCCCAGCCGCCGATGATCCCCACCGCGAGCACCGCCTGCACGACGGCCCGGGTGAAGTCGACCCGCACCATCATCTTCCGGATGTCGAGGCGGTCGCCCAGCAGCCCCGCGGGGATGCCGAACAGGATGAACGGCGCGGTGAAGGCGACCGAGGCCGCGCCGATCAGGCGGGGGTCGTCGGTCAGCCGGGAGGCCAGCAGGGGGCTGGCGGCGATCGTGGCCCCGTCGCCGAGCGAGGAGATGGCGGCGGACCACCACAGCCGGGAGAAGTCACCGCCCAGGCGCAGCTGTTGCGAGCCGGCCCGTTCCGCTGTCGAGGCGGTCATGAGGCCGCGTGGCAGCGCAGCGAGCAGTCCACTGGTTGTCCCCCCGAGAAGCCGCAAGATCGTTGACGCTCCATCAGTCCGGCGTCGCCCGCCGGGCTCGCACGGCTGAGGAGCACGCGGATTTCGACAATAGTCGGCGTCAGCGGCGGCGTCGAGGAAAAGATCGGGTCCGCCGGGTGAACGGCCGGACGCCCGCGAAGAAGATCAAATCCCTTGCCCTGGAGGAGGGGTGCGCGCTGCGGACTTCTGATATGTTCGCCGCCGTCGGGCGCTTTCGGTGGCAGCCAGCGTGCATGCGTGGGAGGGCATGCCGACGGCCAGGCTTTCACACACGGCGTCAGAACCCTTGGCTCGTAACCGCACCCGGTCGACCCGGTGCGCCGACGATCGGCCGAGCGGTCTTCCTTGGTCCTCCACACACCCGACCACATCGACTCCGTCATGCCGCGCCCCGCGGCGGACGTCGTCGACGCGCGTCCGGGGTCGAGGACGTCCCGGTGAGTCACCTGAGTGTTGCAGTCAGGGCTGCCACGGAGCAGCCGTGCACATCGAAAGATGAGGACAACGTTCAATGGGAACCTGCGAACCGGATGCGGTGAGGCCTACCAACGCCACTCGCCGTTGCCTCCAGAGTCAACAGCGGACCTGCCACCTCGGGTCCCACAGAGGCATACGTTGAGCCCCGCGGCGGGGCTGACGAGCGCCCGTCCGAAGGTCGCCGATCCGGTGACCGTCGCCGTCATCGGGACCGGGGCGATCGGCCGGGACCTGGTGAGCAAGATCGACCGGTCCCCGGCGCTGGACTGTCGGCTGGTGGCCGGGCGCAATCCGGCCTCCGCAGGCCTGCGGTACGCCGAGAGCCTCGGCTACGCCACCACCGCGGACGGAATCGAGGCCCTGCTGACGGCCCCGCGCCCCTTCGACGTCGTCTTCGACGCCACCAGCGCCGCGTCCCACCGGGACCACTGGCCGCTGCTCGAACCGCTCGGGACGCTGGTGATCGACCTGACGCCCAGCAAGGTCGGACAGATGGTGGCGCCCACCGTGACCGGGGTGTCTCCGGCCACCGGACGCAACGTCAATCTGATCAGCTGCGGCGGTCAGGCGTCCGTCCCGGTCGTGCACGCACTCGCCGCCCACTTCCCGGTGTCCTACTTCGAGGTCGTCTCGACGGTGGCCAGTGACGTCGCGGGCCGTGCGACCAGGCTGAACCTCGACGAGTACGTGGCGACCACCGCGAACGCCGTGACGACGTTCTCCGGCGTGACCGACGTCAAGGCGATCCTCAACATCAGCCCCGCCGTGCCTCCGGCGACCTTCCGCACCGCCGTCCACGCCCGGATGGCGGACGCCGACCCGGTGGCGGTGCGCGCGGTGGCCGAACGGGCCGCCGAGCAGGTGCGGTCGTTCGCTCCCGGGTACGAGGTCGTCGCCTGCACCGCGACCGGCGACCTGGTGACCATCACCCTGGAGGTCATGGCGCACAGCGACGTCCTGCCGCCCTACGCCGGGAACCTCGACATCATCAACTCCGCCGCCGTCATGGTCGCCGAGCAGTACGCGACCCGACCGGACCGGGCACTGCGGGCGGGGGTGGCCTCGTGAGGCAGCTGGTGATCCACGACCCGACGCTGCGGGACGGCCAGCACGCGGTCCGCCACCGCCTCGGGCTCGCCGAGCTGCGCCGCTACGCCGAGGCGGCGGACGCCGCACGGATCCCGGTGGTGGAGGTCGGCCACGGCAACGGTCTGGGAGCCTCCTCGCTCCAGGTCGGGCAGGCGGCGGTGGGCGACGAGGAGATGCTCGCGACCGTCCGGGAGGCGCTGCGCCACAGCCGGATGGGCGTGTTCATGCTGCCCGGCTGGGGCACCTCGGACGACCTGCGCCGGGCCATGGCCCACGGGGTCGACGTCTTCCGCGTCGGGGTGCACGCCACCGAGGCGTCGCTGGCCGAGCGCCACCTGGGCGTCCTGCGGGACGCCGGCGCCGAGGCCCACTGCGTCCTGATGATGAGTCATATGGCCGCCCCCGAGGAGCTGGCCGAGCAGGCCGTGCGGGCCGTCGGGTACGGGGCGCAGGCCGTGGGGATCATGGACTCCGCGGGCCACTTCCTGCCCGCGGACGTCACCGCACGCATCGGCGCGATCGTCGAGGCGGTCGACGCCGTCCCGGTGATCTTCCACGGGCACAACAACCTCGGGATGGCCGTGGCCAACTCGGTGGCCGCGGCCGACGCCGGCGCCCTGATCATCGACGGCTGCGCCCGCGGCTTCGGCGCCGGGGCGGGCAACACCCAGCTCGAGGTCCTGGTCCCGGTGCTGGAACGGAGCGGGTACGCCACCGGCATCGACCTGTACGCGCTGCTCGACGCCGCCGACCTCGCCGAGCGCGAACTCATGCCCGCGCCGCCGGTGACCGCCTCGATGAGCATCGTCAGCGGCCTCGCGGGAGTGTTCTCCGGATTCAAGCACCGGGTCGTCGAACTCTCGGCGGCCGCCGGTGTGGACCCGCGCGACGTCTTCTTCGAGCTCGGGCGACGGCAGGCCATCGCCGGCCAGGAGGACCTGATCGTGGACGTGGTGGCGGAGCTGAGCAGCCGCAGGACCGACGGCTGACGACGGTATGTGACCCGGCTTCAGAGAAGAGGACAGACGACATGGCAGTATCGGAAGCCCTGCCCGAGTCGAACGGGACAGCGGGCGTCGAAGTAGCCCGCATGTCGTTCGAGGAATTCATGGCCGTCGGTCCGCAGGGGCTGTACGCGGCCGACCAGCCCGTGGTGATCAAGCTGCCGAGCAGCGTGCAGGGGCTCGGCCGGGACGAAGTAGCGGCGCGCCTGGCCGAGTTGACCGTCACCCTGTTCACCGAGCCCGGCGACAAGAACCACCCGGGACGCTGGGAGACACGGGACATCAAGCTCCGCGAGTTCTTCGCCGACGAGCGCCACCTCACCAGCACGGACACCTGGCACCGGGTGGTGTCCAACATCCGCAGCAGCCCGGCCGACGTCAACGCCGTCATCGGCTTCGACGCCGAGAAGCTCTTCGGCTACGGCAACGCCCTGTACGCCGCCAACCTGTGGATCAGCCACCGGGGCGTCTTCACCAAGAGCCACTTCGACGAGTTCGAGAACTTCAACGTCGCCCTCGAGGGCCGCAAGCGGTTCATCATCGCCCCGCCGGGCGTGCGGGACTACTACCCGCGGTCGGTGCTGCGGGGCTTCGGCGACAAGTCGCAGGTGGTCGACCTCGGCGACGTGGACCTCAGGCGCTACCCGAGGCTGGCGGCCCGGCTCGCGCAGCGCCGGGACTTCGTCCTCGAACCCGGCCACATGCTGTACCTGCCGCTCGGCTGGTGGCACCAGGCCGAGTCGCTGGACGACATGAACATCAACGTCAACTTCTGGCTCAAGTCCAAGAAGATCCTCCGCAGGCCGCACGTGCTCGGCGTCGCGCTGTACACGTTCGCCTACCGGAGGCTCAAGGGTGTCTACAGCTACCAGCCCACCGAGGTGAACTCCTGATGAGCGAGCGCAAGACCATCACTCCCACGCACCGGTACCGCAACAACGACAAGCTCGTCGGGATCGGCAACGCCTTCTGGGACACGTCCTACGACAACGGGGTCGCCGGAGTCGTCGGCGACCTCAAGGACGGCGTGTTCCGGATGGCCGACGGGCACGAGTTCGTCAACTTCACGGTCTGCTCCTACCTGGACCTGGACACCCACCCCAAGGTCATCGACGGTGCGGTCGAGTCGCTGCGCCGCTTCGGCATGCTGGACCACTGCATCCCGCGCACCCGCGTCCAGACGCCGGTCGTGCTGGAGCTGGAGGAGTCGCTCGGCGAGCTGTTCGGCGCCATGGTCATCAACGCGGTCTCCACCGCGGCGGCCTCCACCGGCCTGCTGCCGCTGATCGCGTCGGGGCACCTCGGCAACGGCACCCGGCCGCTGATGGTCTTCGACAAGAACGCCCACGTCTCCATGGGCAACGCCAAGCCGAACTGCGCGGACGAGACCGAGGTGGTGACCAGCCGTCACCACGACCTCGAATTCCTCGAGGACATGTGCCGCACCTACGAGCGCGTCTGCTACGTGGTCGACGGCTCCGACAGCCTCGGTGGGTACGCGCCCGTGGTCGAGCTGGCCGAACTCCAGGAGAAGTACAACCTCCTGGTCTTCTACGACGACTCCCACTCGCTGTCCGCCTACGGCGAGCGCGGCATCGGCTACGTGCGCACGCACTCGCCGGTGCTGGACGAGCGGACCATCACCGTGGCGACCCTGACCAAGGGGTTCGGGGCCGGCGGCACGGCGATCCTGCTCGACGGCTACTCCCAGGAGACCCGTCGGCTCATCGAGCGCTTCGCCGGCCCCCTCGGGTACTCGCAGAAGATGAACGCTGCCGCGGTCGGTGCGGCGATGGCCTCGGCCGAGATCCACCGCACCGAGGAACTGACCCAGCTCCAGGGGCGCCTGCGGGCCAACATCGCGCTGTTCGACTCGCTCGTCGCGACCGAGCAGGCCGAGAGCACGTTCCCGATCCGCGTCGTGCCGATGACCGACGAGACGGTCGTCGAGGCCGCCAAGCAGGTCTTCGCGGCTGGGTTCTACACCTCGCCGGTCTTCTTCCCGATCGTCGCGCGCGGCACCGCGGGGCTCCGCGTGATGCTGCGGGCCGGCCAGACCGAGGACCAGATCAGGCGCCTCGCCGCCGCACTGGTCAAGGCCGGCGCGCGTCCGGGGGCCGCCGCGCAGGCAGCGCCGGCCGGGTCGGTGGCCGAGTGACCGGTGTGGCCCGGGCCGTACCGCGCAGCATCCTGTACACCCCGGCCCTGTCGCTGGAACGGGTGGTGAAGTCCTGGTCGTACGACGCGGACGTCCACCTGATCGACCTCGAGGACTCCGTGCCGCCGGCCGACAAGCCGGCCGCCCGCACGGTCTGCCGGGCCGCGCTGGAGAAGGCGCCGCGCCCGGCGAACGTCGCCGTGCGCATGAACGAACTCGGCAGCCTCGCCGCCGTGCAGGACGTGCTGATGCTGGCCGACAGCCCGGTCAGGCCCGGCATCGTCCTGATGACGATGGTGACCTCGGCGGACGAGGTCGAGCTGCTGCGCCGGATGCTGGCGTCGGCGGGCGCGCGTCCGGAGGTGTACGTGACCGTGGAGACCGTCGAGGCGGTCGACCGCATCGACGAGGTCGCGCGCTGTGCCGACGGCCTGGTGTTCGGCTCCGCCGATCTGGCCGCCACACTGGGGGTCGACATCACCTGGGAGGCCATGCAGGCCGCCCGCCAGGCGATGGCGATGGCCTGCGCCCGGTTCGGCACGGCGTGCATCGACACGGCCAACTACCGGCTCGCCGAACCCGACGTCCTCGCCGAGGAGACCAACCGGGTGCGGGCGCTGGGCTTCCACGGCAAGGCGACGGTGCACCCGCGCGAACTCGAGGTCATCAACCGCCTCCTGCGGCCCCGGTCCGACGAACTGGCGCTGGCGCGCCGGGTGGCGGAGGCCGTGGCCGCGGCCAACGGCGGGATCGCCGTCCTGGACGGCAACATGGTCGGCCCGCCGTTCGCCCGCCTGGCACGCGACACGGTCGCCCGCGAGGACGCCTGGACGAGCCGCTTCGGCCGGGAGGACGGCACCGACGCCGACGCCGCCGACACTGACGCCGGAGACGGTGCGGAAGTCGCGGGAGGCACCGCCGACGGCGGCGAAGGCGGCACGTCATGACCGCCGCACCGGTGATGGTCGGCGCGGCCGACATGTCCGGGGTCCTGCCGATGAGGCGCGTGATCGACGTGCTCGGCGACATGTTCACGGACCTCGCCGCCGGCCTGACCAACTCCCCGGCCCGCACCGTCGTCGAGCACGGTGACCGGCGCGTCCTGCTGGCCAGCCCCGCCGTCTGGGAGCAGCGCGGGGTGGGCAGCGTCAAGGTCACCACGCTCACCCCGGACAACCCCGCGCGCGGGCTGCCCCTGATCCACGGGATCGTCGCGCTCACCGACCTGGAGACCGGGCGGATCACCGCCCTGCTGGACGGCGCCGAGCTCACCGCTGTCCGCACCGGCGCGGTCGCCGCCCTGGCGACCCGCTGGTGCACGGCCGACGACGCCGACGACCTGACCGTGATCGGCGCGGGCGTGCAGGCGCGCGCCCTGATCAGGGCGGTCTCGGCGGTACGCCCGATCCGCTCCGTCCGGATCCACTCGCGCACGCGCGCCGGCGCCGAGCGGCTCGCGGACTGGATCCGGGACACCGCCCCGCGTCCCGTCCGCGCCACGGTCTGCGACACCGCGCGCGAGGCCGTCACCGACGCGATGATCATCTGTACCGCCACCTCCACCGATGACGCCACGCCCGTGGTGGAGCGGGACTGGGTGGCCGCCGGGGCGCATGTGAACGTGATCGGCGGCACCCACTCCGACGCGGTCGAGCTCGACCCGGCCCTCCTGGCCGACGCCGTGACCGTCGTCGAGGAACGCGCCGCGGCCCTGGACGGCGCGGGGGAGATCCGCGCGGCCCTGGCCGGCGGCCTGATCAAGGCCGAGGACCTGTACGAGCTGGGCAGGCTGGTGAGCGGCGAGGTCGCCGTCGCCGGCCGGACCTCGGTCCTGCGGACGGTCGGCATGGCCATCGAGGACACCGCCGCCGCGGTGGCGCTGTTCGAGCAGTGCGGCGCGGCCGGGCCGGGACCGGTCGAGCCGTCCGCCGTTCCGACGACATCCGCCGTTCCACCGACAAGCAAGGGAGTGCCGGATGGACACGCTTGAGCACCTCGGTGCGGGAACCGGGCACCCGTGGTTCGGGGAGCACCGGATCCGGCCCGCCGCGTCCGCGGACACCATCCGGCAGATGCTGCGGCACGAGCTGCGGGACACCGGCTGGCCGTACCAGCCGGTCCTTCCGGCGGCGCCGATGGCGATCCCGCGCGCGACCTACGCCGAGATCTTCCGCGTGAGCGTCGCGCTGATCGAGCTGCTGCGCCGCACCGCCCTGGAGACCGGGCGCACCACCGCCGACCGGCTGGCCGCCTACGGCATGCCCGCCGAGGAGGACCGGCTGTGGATGGACGACACGTTCATCGAGGAGCAGTACGCCGACAGCGTGGTCCGTCCGGACCTGGTGATCGGCCCGGACGGGCCGCAGTTCCTGGAGTTCAACGTCAGCGGCGCGCTCGGCGGCGTGGTGGAGACGCAGAGCCGGCTGGCGGTGTGGAACAGGCTCCACGCCGACGAGGAGGGCCGCACCCCGTACCGGTCGCCGAGCCCGCTCGCCGTCCGCGCCGAGATGTTCCGCTCGCTGAGCGCGGAGCTGGCGCTGGCGCCGCGGGTGGCCGTCGTCGGCAGCTCCCGGGTGATCGGCGTGCAGCCGCGGTACTTCGAGATGGAGGCCGACTACTACAACGCCCACGGCCTGACCGCCCGCTTCTTCGAGCCGGAGGAACTGCACCAGGCGTGGGACTGCCCGCCGCACCTGCGCTACCCGGTCGGGCTGCGCAACTTCACCATTCCGGACTGGCTGGAGGTGGGTCTCGACACGACGCCCGTCCAGCACGCCCTGGACCACGGCTGCGTCCTGGTGGGCACGCAGACCTCGACCTTCATGCACAGCAAGCTCACCATGGGCCTGCTGTCGGAGGGGCGGCCGTGGATGACGGAGGGCGAGCGCAGGCTCGTCGAGCGGTACCTGCCGTGGACGCGGATCCTGTCGGAGCGCAAGACCGACCGTCGGGGTGAGCAGGTCGACCTGGTCCCGTTCGTGCTGGCGAACCGGGAGCTGCTGGTGCTCAAGGCGGGCCTGGGGGAGTGCGGGAAGCAGGTCGTCCTCGGCCGCGAGGTCGACCAGGCCGCCTGGGAGTCCGCCGTCGGCGAGGCCGTCGGCGCCGACGTGCGTGACGGAGTCCGTGACGGCTTCGGCAGCAGCATCGTGCAGGAGTTCGTGCAGCCGCAGACCTGCCGGGTCGCGCTGATCGCCGACGGCTCCGACGAACCCCACGACGTCGATGTCGCCCCGGTGCTGGGACCGCTGGTGTTCGGCCGACGTCCGGCCGGGTTGTTCTGCCGCTTCTTCGGCGACGGGACGGCCGGGATCGTCAGCGTCCGCGGACGGACGAGCAGCTCCGACAACGTGATGGTGGCGATATGACCCTGCGTCATGTCGGCGACAACGAGTACGTCGAGGAACACGGCGGGGACTACGAGGACTTCGAGCCGGGCATGGTGATCCGGCACTGGCCGGGCCGCACCCTCTCCGAGGCCGACAACACCTGGCTCACCCTGCTGACGATGAACCAGCACCCCCTCCACTTCGACCAGCACTACGGTGCCGGCGCGGAGTACGGCAAGGTGCTGGTGAACAGCGGCATCACGCTGTGCCTGATCGGCGGGATGACCGTGCAGGCGCTGTCCGCGCGGGCGGTGGCCAATCTGGGGTGGGACAGGGTCCGGCTGAAGGAGCCCGTCTTCGTCGGCGACACCCTCTACGCGACGAGCCGGATCCTCGGCAAGCGGCTGTCCCGGTCCCGACCCGGGCAGGGGATCATCACGGTGGAGACGACGGGCACGAAGTCCACGGGTGAGGACGTCATCGTCTTCGAGCGGTCGTTCCTGGTGCGCTGTCGCAACCAAGCCACCGCAGAGCAGTCCTGACCTGTTATCAGGCTCCCGTACGCCAGTACAATATGACAGGATATTCTTCATGACCAGCGAGAATCAGCCCAAGGCCGGCCACCGCGAGACTCCCGTCAGCACCGAGTTCCGCGACTTCATGGCCTCCGGATGGGCGGCCGACGACCGGCCGCCCACGCCCCGCGCCGAGGCGGCCGATCCCGCCGCCCGCCGACGGGAGGCCCTGTCCCAGCGGTTCCCCGGCGAGCGGCTCGTCATCCCCGGCGGCGGTCTGAAGGTGCGCAGCAACGACACCGACTACACCTTCCGGCCGCACACCGCCTTCGCCCACCTGTCCGGCCTCGCCTCGCAGGCCGAGCCCGACAGCGTCCTCGTCCTGCACCCCGGCATCGAGGGCGGCCACGAGGCCGTCCTGTACGTCCGCCCGCCGGCCCCGCGCGACACCGAGGAGTTCTACACCGACTCCCGGTACGGGGAGTTCTGGGTCGGCTACCGCCCGACCCTCGCCGACCTGGAGTCCGAGCTCGGCCTCAGCGCCCGTCACATCGACACGCTGGAGGACGACTTGGCCAAGGACGAGGCCGCCGCCCGGCTGCGCGTGGTCCGTTCGGCCGACGCGAAGGTCGCGGAGCTCGTCGACGCCACCCGCACCCAGGCGGGCACGTCCCTGACGGCCGAGCAGCAGGAGGAGGCCGACGGCGAGTTGGCCCACGCGCTGTCGGCGATGCGCCTCGTCAAGGACGCGTGGGAGGTCGGCGAGATGCGCAAGGCGATCGCCGCCACCCACAAGGGGTTCGAGGCGATCATCTCCACCCTGCCGGAGGCGGTCAGCAAGGGCCGCGGCGAGCGGTGGGTCGAGGGCGTCTTCGGCCTCTACGCCCGGCACGAGGGCAACGGCGTCGGATACGAGTCGATCTGTGCGTCCGGCGACCACGCCAACACCATCCACTGGATCAAGAACACCGGCGAGGTCCGCGAGGGCGACCTGATCCTGGTCGACGCCGGGATCGAGATCGACTCCCTGTTCACCGCCGACATCACCCGCACCCTTCCGGTGAGCGGCCGCTTCACGAACATCCAGCGCAAGATCTACGACGCGGTCCACGCGGCCCAGCAGGCCGGCATGGAGGCGGTGAAGCCCGGCAACAAGTTCAGCGACATCCACGCCGCGGCGAACAAGGTCATCGCCGAGTACCTGCACGCCTGGGGCCTGCTGCCGGAGGGGGTCACCCTGGAGCAGACCCTCGACCCGGAGCACGGCGGCTGGCACCGCCGCTGGATGGTCCACGGGACCAGCCACCACCTCGGCATGGACGTGCACGACTGCCAGCTGCTGCTGCGCAAGGACTACATGGACGGCGAACTGAAGCCGGGCATGGTCCTCACGGTCGAGCCGGGCCTGTACTTCAAGGCCGACGACCTCCTCGCGCCGGAGGAGTACCGCGGCATCGGCGTGCGCATCGAGGACGACGTGCTGGTCACCGAGGACGGCTACGAGAACCTGTCCGCGGCGATGCCACGCAGCTCCCACGACGTGGAGGCGTGGATCGCCCGGGTGTCGGGCTCCGCGGAATCCCGCTGACGACGACGTCCGCACGGCGTGACGGCCGTGCCCCTGCTGACGAACCGGCAGCGGCACGGCCCGCTTACCCCCAACTCTTCTGAAGGAATGCTCGCCTCGCCGCCCTCCGCGAGAACGGGCCGGTGGCGTCCAGGTGTTGGGCTTGCCGCGGTACCGTGGCTCGACCTGGCCCACGCGGTGGCCGGCGAGGACGTCAGCCCATCGCGCTACGCTCCCGGACCATGTCCGACACCGCGCACTCCTTCACCTGCCCCTGCTGCCAGGGCGAGCACACCGGACCCTCGCTGTCCTACGGCGCGGAAGCCCCGGACCTGTGGCATCCGGACTTCGCCACCGACCCGGCCAGCATGCTCACGGACGACCTGTGTGCCATCAAGGGCCAGGCCTTCTTCATCCACGGCCTGATCGAGATACCCGTCCGCGATACCGGCGAGACCTTCTCCTGGGGCGTGTGGGCCTCCCTGAGCCCGCAGAGCTGGGCGCGTACGCTCGAGCACTGGGAGGACCCGAACCGGGAGGACGAGCCGCCGTACTTCGGCTGGCTCTCCACCGAACTGCCGCTGTACGGCACCACCACGGTCAACCTCAAGACCCATGTGCACACCCGCACGCTCGGCCGTCGCCCGTTCATCGAACTGGAGCCCACCGACCACCCCCTGGCGGTCGAACAGCGTGACGGCATCACCGCAGCACGCGTCGCAGAAATCGCCGACCTGCTCCTCGGTGCGCCCGGCGGTCGGTGAGGATCGGAGCGGCCACCCCGCCCGGGCAGGACTACGGCTTGCGGGCGGTGGTCTCGACCAACCCGGTGGTGCTGTACGTCGGTTCGTCGATGAGCACCATCAACGGGCCGAACGTGCAGGACGGCAAGGAGTTCCTGGCGTTCGACGGCGCGGGCAGGCAGACCGCGCGCATCCCCGCCGACAGTCCATCCCCGCGGCCGCACGCAGCCTCACATCCGGGATCTGAGCACGTCGACCTCGCAGCCCGGCGCGAAGGCGTCGAAGCCGTGCTCGATCAGCCAGCGGACCGCCAGCAGGCTCCGCAGCGACCACCAGGCGTGGATCACGTCGAGGTCGACGTCGGTGCCGTAGCCGGCGAGGACGTCGCCGAGGTGCTCCTCGTGTCCGAGCGTGAAGGTGGCCAGGTCGTACAGGGCGTCACCCTGGCCCGCCTCGGACCAGTCGATGATGCCGGTGACCTCGCCGTCGTCGACGAAGACGTGCGCGATCTGCAGGTCGCCGTGTGTGAACGCCGGCGTCCACGGCCGGAGCGCGGCCTCGGCGACCTGGCGGTTGCGGCGGACCAGGTCGGCGGGCAGGACGCCGTTGGTCACGAGCAACCCGCACTCGTCGTCGAGTTCCGCCGCCAGCGCGCTGATGCTCCGCCCGGCCCGGCCCGGCCGGGGCGGCAGTGGCGCGTCGTGCAGCTTCCGGATGGCGGTACCCGCCGCGGCCCACGCCGCCGGCGACCCGGTCGACGGCCCGCCGAGGCGCCCGAGCGTCGCCCCCGGGAGCGCGGCGACCGCGAGCACGGACGGCTTGCGCCAAAGGATCTCCGGGGTCGGGACCGGCGCGAGGGCCATCGCCTCGACCTCGACGTCGAGGCGCGCCTGATCGGCGTCCACCTTCAGGAACACGTCACCGACGCGCAGGGTCGCGCGCTCGGAGTGGGCGACCACGACTTCGACCTCGTCCATGGGCGACCAGTATCGCGGGGGGTGACCGCCGACGTCGCCGGGTTTGTCGCGCGTGGAGCGGACTCGCACGCCGCCACCGACCCCGTCACCCTCCGCCCGTCGTGCACCCACGACTCGGGGCAGGTCACCACGCCTCGGACGACAGCCGATCGGTAGCGCCCGCGCACGACGGAGCGACCGGGGCCCTGCGTGGGCCCCGGTCGCTCCGTCACTGCTTCGTCCGCCTTCGTCTCCGTTGGTTCAGCCGGTCCCGTCAGTCCGTGGCGATGGCCTTGAGGATGCTCATCCGACCGGCACGGAAGGCCGGGAAGAGCGCCGCCAACAGGCCCACCACTGCGGAGCCGAGGAAGACGACGCCGATCGTGGTCCACGGGATGCTGAGCACCCCCAGTCCCGACAGGGCCAGCAGCTTCTGGGCCGCGACGCCCCAGCCCATGCCGAGGCCCACGCCGAGCACCGCGCCGAACAGGGCGATGACGACCGACTCCAGCCGCACCATCCGGCGCAACTGGCGGCGGGAGAGCCCGATCGCGCGCATCAGGCCGATCTCGCGGGTGCGCTCGACGACCGAGAGGGCGAGGGTGTTCACCACACCGAGGACGGCGACCACGATGGCGAGCGCCAGCAGGGCGTAGATCATGTTGAGCAGCTGGTCGAGCTGCTGCTGGATCATGTTCTTGTAGTCGGTCTGGTCGCGGACCTTGATCTGCGGGTAGTCGGCGGTCGCGGCCTTGAGCGCGGCGGCCGCCTGGCTCTGCTGACCGGGGAGCGCAGCGGCGAACATCATGTCGTTCGCGGGGAACTTGTCGGCAGGCAGGTACTTCCTCGCGTCGGCGATGTTCATGTACATCGCGCCCCGGTCGAAGACCGTGTCGTCCGACGTGATCGCCTCCACCGTGAGCCGTGTCGCCCTGCCGCTGGTGAAGGCGACGTCGAGCCGGTCGCCGAGGGCGACCTTGTGGGACTTGGCCCACCCCGCGGGCACCGACATCGCGCCGGGCGCGTAGGCGTCGATCAGCCGTCCCTGCACGGTCTTGGCCTGGAGGTCGTCGGTGTAGGACGGCGTGGCCGCCGCGATCGTCGTCCTGTCCTTCGAGCCGTCGGGAGCGGTGACGGTCGCGGCGACGTCCGTGCGGTCGGTGACGTGGGCCAGGTGACCGGCCGCGTGGACGGCCCTCGCGGCGGCCGGGCTGATCGGGTTGCCGTTTCCGGCCTGGATGATGAAGTCGGCGCCGACGGACCGGTCCATCTGGGAGGTCGCCGAGGCGACCAGGGAGTCGCCGACCACCGACAGCCCCGCGACCAGCGCCAGACCGATCATCAGCGCGGCGGCGGTGGCCCCGGTGCGCCGCGGGTTGCGCAGCGCGTTGCGCTCGGCCAGACGGCCCACCGGCCCGAACCACCGCAGCGTGACCGCGCCCAGGATCCGCACGACGAGCCCGGCGAGCAGCGGGCCGACCACGACGAAGCCGACCAGGGTCAGCAGCACGCCGACCGCGAGCAGCCCGGAGCCGGCCGAGGCGGAGGAGGCGGTCGCGGCCAGGGCCAGCGCGGTCCCGCCCGCCGCCGTCAGCAGCACCCCGAGCGCCGCACGGACGCGACCCGCGCGGGCGTCGGCCGGGGTGCCCGCGTCGCGCATCGCCGCCATCGGGGAGATCGCCCCGGCCCGGCGGGCCGGCAGCATCGCGGACACCACGGTCACCACGACGCCCACGGCCAGGCCGATCAGCGGCGTCGCCGCCTTGACCGTCAGATCCGCGGTGCTCAGGTGCATCCCCAGCGCGCTCATGAGCCTGATCAGGCCGACGGCCAGGCCGATCCCCGCGCCGATCCCGGCGAGCGAGCCGACGACGCCGAGCAGCACCGCCTCGACCAGCACCGAGCGGTTCATCTGACGACGGCTCGCACCGATCGCCCGCATCAGCCCGATCTCCCGGGTGCGCTGAGCCACCAGCATGGAGAAGGTGTTGACGATCAGGAAGACGCCCACGAGGACCGCGATCCCGGCGAAGCCGAGCAGCACGGACTTCATCGGGCCCAGGAAGGAGCCGATGTCCTTCTGGTTCTGGGCCTGCATCTCGGCGGCCGTCTGCACCTGGTAGCCGTGACCGACGGCCGCGTCGACCCGGGCCTTGAGCTGGTCGTCGCTGACGCCGGGCGCGGCGTCCAGGGCGAAGTCGGTGTACGCGTTCCGCGAGCCCAGCAGCCCCTGCTGCGCGGTCGGGGTGTCGAGGTAGACGACGGCCGCGCCCGGGTTGGTGGTCTTGAAGGTGGCGATCCCGCTGATCGTCACCCTGAAGTCGCCGGAGCCCGCGATGACGCGGAGCGTGTCGCCGATGCCCAGGTGGTGCTTGGCCGCGGTGTCGGCGTCCAGGACCGCGTCGCCCGGTGCGAGCGGGGTGTGGCCGGAGGTGATGGCGACGGTCCTGGTCTGGGTCGGGTTCCAGTTCGCCACGATGGTCGGCGCGCCGGTGGTGGAGCCGATGTCCTGGTTGCGGCCGTCGGCGACGGTGGCCTGCTGGCTGCTGACCTCCGGCACGACGGCGGCCACGCCGGGCACCCGCGCGAGTCGGGCCTGCAGCGAGGCGGGCAGGGTGTCCGGCGTCCCGGTCTGCTGCGCGTTGTCCACCTTCGCGGGGCTGACGGTGACGTCGGAGGCGGAGGTGGCGACGAGCTTGTCGAAGGTCGCGTTCATCGTGTCGGTGAAGACCAGCGTCCCGCAGACGAACGCCACCGACAGCAGCACCGCGACCGCGGAGAGGGCCATCCGGCCCTTGTGCGCGAGGAAGTTGCGCAGGGAGGTCCGCAGCACGGTCATGACGTCCTGCCTCGCGAGTCGAAGGACTTCATCCGCTCCAGGACGGCGTCGGCCGTCGGGGCGTGCATCTCGTCGACGATGCGGCCGTCGGCGAGGTAGAGCACGCGGTCGGCGTAGGAGGCGGCCACCGGGTCGTGGGTCACCATGACGATGGTCTGCCCGAGCTCGTCGACCGACCGGCGCAGGAAGCCGAGGATCTCGGCCCCGGCGCGGGAGTCGAGGTTGCCGGTCGGCTCGTCCCCGAAGATGATCTCGGGCCGGGCGGCGAGGGCGCGGGCCACGGCGACACGCTGCTGCTGGCCCCCGGAGAGCTGCGCCGGGCGGTGCTTGAGCCTTCCGGCGAGTCCGACGGTCGTCACGACGCGGTCCAGCCACGCCCGGTCGGGCGTGCGGCCGGCGATGTCCATCGGCAGCGTGATGTTCTCCAGCGCGGTCAGCGTCGGGAGCAGGTTGAACGCCTGGAAGACGAAGCCGATGCTGTCACGGCGCAGCCGGGTCAGCCGCTTGTCCCTGAGCTTGGTGATCTCCGTCTCGCCGACCCAGATCCGGCCGCTGGAGGCGGTGTCGAGACCGGCCAGGCAGTGCATCAGCGTCGACTTGCCGGACCCGGAAGGGCCCATGATCGCGGTGAACTGCCCGCGGGGCATGTCGACGTCCACCGCGTCGAGCGCGACCACCCGGGTCTCGCCGCTGCCGTACGCCTTGGTGAGCCCGCGCGCGCGGGCCGCGACTGACGCGCGCGAGTCGCTGCCCTGGGCCGGGGGACTCGATACGGACGTGGTCACTGGGGGACTCCTGAGTGCTCGACTGGGTGCTCGACACGGGCTTGCGCCCTCGCATCCAGCCTGTTGGAGCGGAGTCCCCGGAACCATGGGGCGAGTCACCGGGCCGGGGGTGGGGCTATCCCTACGCCGCCCGCCCCGGCTGCCCGCAGGCCGATGCCCGCGCCAGTGCCCGCCGCCCGCGACGGAGTTGAGCCGATCGGCAGCGGGGCAGTCCTCAGGTGGTGGAGCCGGCGGCGGCGCCGGTGGCCAGATCCGCGCCCCAGCGGGCGATGTCGGCCTCCAGGTCCAGGGCCCGCATCTTCGCCGTGTCGTCGGCCGCCGGCCAGTCCTCGCGGGGCACCCGCCACATCACCTCGAACTCGTTGCCGTCCGGGTCCTTGGCGTAGAAGGACTTGGAGCGGTGGTGGTCGGTCGCACCGACCAGCGCCCCGCGCTCGCTGAGCGCCCGGCCGATCTCGGCGAGCTCGCCCAGCGTGCCGACCTCCCAGGCCAGGTGGTAGAGCCCGACCCGACCCGGCTGCGGGCCCGGCGCGCCCGCTCCGATCGCGAACAACCCGAGATCGTGGTCGTTCAGCGTCTCCTGCGCGCTGAGAAAGGCGGCCCGTCCGGGGATCTCGACGTCGACCTTGAAGCCGAGCACCTCGGTGTAGAACGCGACCGAGGTCGCGACGTCGCGGATATAGAGAACCGCGTGGTTGAGACGGCGTACCGGCACGGGGACTCTCCTTGCAAGCTCGACCCTGAACTGAACCCGCCCGACGATAGCCGCTGATTCGAATTTGAACAAACGACGCCGATCGCGTAGCAGTCCCGGGGGGTCCTGGCTCCGGGCCGGCACGCGGACGCGCCCGGGACCCGGGGGCGGGTCCGGCCGCACGTTGTGTCAGCTGGCGGTTCACGGATTCCAGCGGGAGCCACCGAGAGGAGCGTGCCGCCCCAGCCCCGCCGTGGCTGACGGGATCACCACGAGATGCAAGCCGGCTCTTGCCGCGCGGTGCGGTTCGGGGCCCGTGCGTCCTTCTCGAGCGGCCTGCCGCTCTGGAGCCGGCTGGGCCGGCATGGAAA
>NZ_BBPQ01000027.1:0-8762 GCF_000787855.1 Streptacidiphilus anmyonensis
GCCCAGGCCTTCGAGCAGCACCCGCAGCTGGCCGTGCTCGCCACCGACCACGACCGGCCCGCCGACTGGCTGCGCGCCGGACTCGCCCTGCAGCACGTGCTGCTGCTGGCCACCCTGGACCAGGTGCGGGCCTCGCTGCTGCACCAGGCCGTCGAGTGGCCGGACCTGCGCTGGCTGCTGCGCGACCCACACAACGGACCGGAACACGTGCAGATCCTGATCCACCTCGGCTACGGCCCCGAAGGCACCCTGACCCCGCGCCGGGCCGCGAGCCGCGCTCTCAGCTGAACCCTTCTCCCTCTTGCGGACGTCGGACTTCCGCTCCCGAAAGGCGACAGTCATGGTCACCTCGCACGACCGTCCCCGCAACGCCGAGGTCCTGCTCGCCGACGGCACCGTCGTCACCATCCGCCCGCTGCGGACGGACGACCACGACGCGGTCCTGGACCTGCACGCGCACCGGATGTCGCCGGAGAACCAGCGGCTGCGCTTCTTCGGCATCAGCCGCCGAGCACCGGAGCTGACCGCCGACCGGCTCTGCGCCCCGGCCCGCCCCGGCTTCGTCGCGCTCGGCGCGTTCGAACCGGACGGCGGGCAGTTGGTCGGCGTCGCCGAGTACGAGGCGGAGGCCGAGACCCCGGCCCGGGCGGAAATGGCCGCGGCCGTCGCCGACGACTGGCACCACCGGGGCGTGGCCACCCTGCTCATCGAGCACCTCGTCCACACCGCCCGCTCGGACGGCGTCCGGGTGCTGGTCGCCGAAACGCTCGGGGACAACTTCGCCATGCAAAAGGTCTTCTCCGACCTCGGTCTGGCAGTCAAGCGTCACTGGGCCGACGGCGAGGTCCGGTTCGAAGCGGTCCTGGACGAGACCGCCGCCCCGTACCTGGACGCCGTGGAGGCCCGCGGCAGCCGGGCCGACATCGCCAGCCTGCGACCGCTGCTGCGGCCGCGCTCCGTCGCCCTCGTCGGCGCCTCGCGTCGGCCCGGGACCGTGGGGCACAGCCTGCTGCTGAAGATCCGCCACGGTGGGTTCACCGGCCCGCTCTGGCCGGTGAACCCGCACGCCGCGCGGATCGACGGCCTTCCGTGCTTCCCGTCCCTCGACGCACTCCCGGAGGTACCCGACCTAGCCGTCCTGGCCGTCCCCGCCGCACAGGTGGCAGCCGTCGCCGAAGACTGCGGCCGACGGGGTGTCCGGGCCCTGGTGGTGCTCGCCTCCGGTTTGACGCGTGCTCAGTCCGCCGGACTGCTCGCCTCCTGCCGCCGGCACAGCATGCGCCTGGTCGGCCCGAACTGCCTGGGCCTGGCCGTCACGGACCCGCTCGTCAGCCTGGACGCCGAGTTCGGCCGGACAACCCCGCAGCCCGGCGGCGCGGGTGTCGCCGTCCAGTCCGGTGGTGTCGGGATCGCGCTGCTGGAGCAGCTCGACGCGCTCGGCATCGGCGTCTCCGACTTCGTCTCCCTCGGCGACAAGTACGACGTCAGCGGCAACGACCTGCTCCAGTGGTGGGAGCAGGACGGCCGCACCCGTCTGGCCCTGCTGCATCTGGAGTCCTTCGGCAACCCGCGCGCCTTCTCCCGCACCGCGCGACGTGTCACCCGACGCATTCCCGTCCTGGCCGTCGACGCCGGGCGCTCGGTCGCCGGGCGTCGCGGCGCCGCCTCGCACACCGCCGCCGCGGCGACCCCGACCGTCACCCGGCAGGCGCTGTTCACCCAGGCCGGCATCACGGCCACCCACTCGATCGCCGAACTCGTCGAGATCGCAGCACTGTTGGACTCCCAGCCGCTGCCCGGCACGAGCGGCAAGGTTGCCGTCGTCTCCAACGCGGGCGGCATCGGCGTGCTCGCCGCCGACGCCTGCACCGACCACGGCCTCACCGTCCCCGAACTGCCCGCCCCGCTCGCCCTGCGCCTGGCCGACCTCCTGCCGCAGGGCGCGTCCACGGCCAACCCCGTCGACACCACCGCCGCGGCCCCCACCGGGACCCTGGTCGCGGCCGTCGATCTGCTCACCGAATCCGGCGCAGTCGACGCCGTGCTGCTCTGCCTGGCTCCGACCGCACTCGGCGCGGGCCAGAGCGCCGAGGAGGCCCTCGCCCCCTTGCTGGTCGGCCGCGGACGACGGCCCCGTCCGCTCGCGGCCGTAGTGCTCGACCAGCACGCGCCGGTGCGCTTCCTGATCTGCGCCGACGGCACGCGCATCCCCGCCTACGCGGACGCCCAGTCTGCGGCCCGCGCCCTCGCCCGGGCCTTGGAGCGCTCCCGCTGGCTGGCGCAGCCGTTGTCGACGGAGCGGGCGACACCCGGATGCCGCCCGGTCGACGCCGCTGCGCTGGTGGAGCGCCACCTCGCGACGCACCCGGACGGCGGCTGGCTCGCGCCGCCGCTGGTGGCTGAGCTGTTGGCCTGCTACGACCTGCCACTGGCCGATGCGATCTGGTGCGGGGACGAGGACGCGGTCGTCCGGGCCGCCACCGCGCTGGCCCGCACGGGTGAGAACCGTGAGGTGGTGCTCAAGGCCCACTGGCCCGGTCAGATCCACAAGACCGACCTCGGCGCCGTCCGGATCACCTCCGCCGCCGAAGACCATGTCCGCGCCGCGTACCGGGACTTCACCGCCCGCTTCGGCGAGCGGATGGACGGCGTGCTCGCCCAGCCGCGTCAGTCGCCGGGAACGGAGCTGCTCGCGGGCGTCGTCCAGGACCCGGTCTTCGGCCCGCTCGTCGTCTTCGGAGCCGGCGGCACCATCGCCGACCTCCGCGACGACCGCACGGCCCGACTCGCCCCGCTCACCGACGCCGACATCCGCGCCATGATCACCTCGCTGCGCACCACGCCGCTCCTCTTCGGCTACCGCGGCAGCCCGCCCGTCGACCTGGACCGGATCGAGGACCTCCTGGCCTGCCTCGGCCGCATGGCCGCCGACCTCCCGCAGGTGGCCGAGGCCGACCTCAACCCGCTGATCTGCGGGCCGGACGGTGTGGTCTGCGTCGACGCCCGCGTACGGCTGGCCCCGAGCCCCACTCCCGACCCCTACCTGCGCCGTCTGCGCCGCCTCCCCGACGCCCCCGGCGAACCGGCCTGAGGCCCCCAGTCACCCGCTCGCACTGCTCCTGCGGAAGGAATCGACCGACATGGCACTCCCATTGATCGTCGGCTTCGACGGATCCGCACTCAGCCTGGCGGCCGCGGAATGGGCTGCGACGGAGGCGACTCTGACGGGCGCACCGGTGCGACTGGCCCACGACCACTGGCCGTACCGCGAAGACACCCCCGTCCCGGAGGCCTACATGCGGCTCCGGGACGAGGCGGCCGCCTTGCTCGCACGGACTGTGTCCGACCTGCGCTGCCGCCACCCCGGTGTCCAGGTCGACTGGGAGCTCCTCCCGGGCGAGGCCCCGACCCAGCTCCTAGATGCGGCCGAGGACGGCAGCACCCTCGTCCTCGGCTCACGCGGCACCGGCGGCTTCACCGGCCTGCTGCTCGGCTCGACCGCCCTGGAGGTGGCCGGCCACGCCGCACACCCCGTTGTGTTGGTCCGCGACCGGGTCGCCCCGCGCTCCCTGTGCCACGAGGTCGTCCTGGGCCTGGAACTCGAAACCGGCCAGGTCCAGGCCCCCGTCGTCGAGTACGCCCTCGCCGAGGCGGAGCACCGGAGCATGCCGTTGCGAGTCGTCCACGCCTGGCAACCGCCCTTCTGGCGCTCCGTCGGCCCGATCCCGCCGAGCGAGGCCGAGCGGAGGGCGTTCCACGAGGACGCGACCGAGCGACTGCGGGAGCTCGTACTGCCCTCGGCCGAGAAGCATCCGGACGTCAAGCTGCACTTCGATGTCCGTCCCGGCAGCGCGGCCCACGTGCTGGTCGACGCGGCCCGCGACTGCGACCTCCTGGTACTCGGCCGCCGCCGGCACCGCGCCGTCTCCGCGCTCGGCCCCACCGCCCACGCGGCCATCCACTACGGGCACAACCCGACCGCGATCGTTCCGTACCCCTGACCTCGTGGACCCGACCTCCGTAGAGAGACAACACGTCCGAGGGAGATGAGCCTTGATGCATGTCTCGATCGTCTACGAGAGCCTCTTCGGCAACACCCACCAGATCGCCCAGGCGATCAGAGAGGGGATCCAGTCGTCCCATCCGGAGGCCGAGGTCGACTGCGTTGGTGTGGACCAGGCCGACCCCGACCGACTGGGCCCGGTCGACCTGCTCATTGTCGGAGGCCCTACTCACATGTACGGCATGACCTGGAGCCTCTCGCGAAAGTTGGGCCGGGGATCCGAACGGATGAGCGCGAGCCCCGGGCATGAGCTCGACCCGGGTGCCGAAGGCCCTGGAGTCCGCACCTGGCTTCGCAACCTGCCGAAGACCGACACCCACACGCACGCCGCAGCCTTCGACACCCGCACCGCCTCCCCCACCTCCGGTGGGGCCGCATACGGCATCGCCCGCCCGCTTGCGCAGCCACGGCTACGACTTGGTCGCCAAGCCGAGAGGATTCCTCATCGAGGGCGCCGCCGACGGCCCGCTGCGCGACGGCGAAGTCGAGCGCGCCCGAAGCTGGGCCGCCACCCTGGCGTGACCGAACGGGCCGACCGGCAGCGCCCCCGGGGTCGACCGGACCTCCTCAGCGGCCTGACCGGGCGACATGGTGAGGGTGTCAGCGACGAACGCCGGATGGAGGGTGGAACGCGATGAACGCCAAATACCGCCTCGCTGCCAGTCGCCGGGCCGCGCACCGCCGCCACAGGCGCGAGGTCCAGGGAGACCCGGACCTGCTGGCGCTGCTGCGCGCGGCGGCAGCCATCGGGCGGCCGCGGCCGGAGCCCGATCTTTCCGCGCGGCCTGTGGCCCGAAGCCCGTCGGCCTGGAGGCAGCCCTGATGTCGACCGCAGGCATCACCGACCTCTACGAGGTCACCATGGCGCTGTCCTACCTCCGGGAGGGCGTGACCGCGTCCGCCACTTTCAGCCTCAACACGCGCTCCCTGCCACCGGACCGGGGCTTCCTGGTCAGCGCCGGTCTGGAGCCGGCATCCGACTACCCCGAGGCGTTCCACGTCGACGAGGAGGACATCGCGGCCTTCGCCCACGCCCTCCACCCCCTCCGAAGGACCTCGCCGCTCTGCGGGGCCAGCGCCCCTCGGTCGGCTGTCGGGCCACACGTAGCGGGGCCGCCCCCGCATGGACGGCGAAAGGCCCTCTGCCCCGGATTGATCAGCGCGACCAGGCACCCCGTCCGTCTGAGGACCGTCACGGCATCCCGGTGTACTGCGGCGGCACGACCACGAGTGGGCCATGCGTGTGGTGGACGAGGGAGCGAGTCGTGGACCCGAGCAGCGCCTCGCGCCAGCCGCTGCGCCCGTGGCTGCCGACGACGAGGCAGCGGGCGAGCCGGGCACGTTCGGTGAGCAGGTGCGCCGGGTAGCCGGTGAAGACCTCACGGTCCGTTTCGACCTGCGGGTACTTCTCGTGCCATCCCGCCAGCGCCTCAGCCAGTTCCAGCCGCGCCCCCTCGTCGTCTTCCGACCGGGCATCGCTGCGTGATGTGCGCACCTCGACGGCGACAAGGCGGGCACCGGTGAGGTCCGCCTCCTCGAAGGCGTAGGCCAACGCGGCCTCGGAGGCCGCCGATCCGTCCACGCCGACCACCACGGCGCCGCCGTGCTCCGGCTGCGGCTCGCCCCGCTGCGGCACCAGCGCCACGGGGCAGGGCACCTGCCCGAACAGTCCGGCGCCCCGGCTGCGAACGAAGGGCGCCTCCACGTCGCCCAGCTGCCTCGTCCCCAGCACCACCTGGGATGCCTCCGCGCCGAACCGGCGCAGGACACCATGCGGACTCCCCTCGGCCAGTACCAGGCTGACGTCCAGCTCGGGATGGAGTTGCAGTGCCTCCGCGCGCGCCGTGTCCACCAGTGCCCGGCCGGTGGCACGGAAGTGAGCCGCCCACAGATGGCCGCGCTCGCCCGGCTCGGTGGCCGGGGGGACCGCCGAGGGCCATTCCTGCGCGTGCACGATCAGCAACGGCAGTCCCCGCAGCGCCGCCTGGTCGGCGGCCCAGCGGACCGTCCACACAGCGGCTTCGGAGTGGGACACACCGACGAGGACGGGCCGTCGTCCGTTCGGAACGTTCATGGCGGGCTCCTCCACTCGTGCCGCGTCCTGCGCGCGTCCTCGCGCCTCCGGTTTCCACGGTCGCCCACGGCATACGGGCTTTCCAGGGCCCTTCAGCCCGCCGACCGGCCCTCGTTGAAGCGAGCCCGAAGACGGCGTGGGGCGCTGCTCTGGCCGGGTGATCGGCATTCAGCCTCGCCGGTCCGACTGGGTTCAGTCGATCTGGAGGATCTCGGTGACGGGGCGACGCGGGGTCGCAGCGCCAGGCGGGCCGTAGCCGAGGCGCAGGATGATCTGGACGTAGCCGGGGCCGGTCTCCGGGTCGCGCAGCTGCCAGCGCGTGTCGGGCCACTCGACGGCCTGGTGCAGCACCGAGCCGTGCACGTCGTTCAAGGTGGCGAGCAACCAGACCCGCTCCAGGGCCATGCCGGTGCGCACCCAGGCAGTGCGGTCGTCGTGCGCGGTGGTGAAGGTGGCGAGCTGCGGCAGCGGCTCGAAGCGGGCCGAGGCCGGGGCTCCGTGGGGAGGGTGTCCGGTGAAGCTGCGCACGGGGACGCGCGCGTCGCGGTCCAGTGGGCCGAGCGCCTCGGCCGGGATGCCGTCGGCCGCCGGGGCCTCCAGATGCACCCAGCTGCGCGTCTCCGCCTCACGGGTGACATCCGCGGCAGTGCGGCGCTCCGCCTCCGTCGTCAGGGCCAGCACCCGTCGAGTCTCCGCCTCCTCCAGCATGGCGAGCACCACGCCTTCACGGTCGGCGACCACGATCAGCTCGCCGACGAGCCGCTCGGGCACGTCGCGGTTGGTGAACGGCCGCCGGCTGCTGTGGCGCTGGGCGATGGCGGGGTAAAGCGCGGCGTCGGGGTGCGGTCCGATGCCCGGCGTCGGCTGGTCGAAGGTGAGCGCGGCGACCAGGTCGGGCCGCGTCGGATCGGGGAGCAGGCGCAGTCGGGTCTCCAGGCCCAGCGAGGCTGCGGCGACGCGGATGTTGAGCAGCGCGGCGCCGATCGAGACGTGCAGCGCCCGCCCCATGGGATCGGTGACCGGCACTGCCCGGGAGGGGTCCTGACAGACCAGCAGGCCGTGCCGGTCCTCGGTTGCGCGGAAGTGCCAGGGCTGGCTGTTGTGCAGCGAGGGCGCAGCGCCCCCGGCAGCGGCGAGCCATGAGTACCGATCCGTTGTCAGGGCATCGGCGGCGTAAGTGCGGGGGGAGTTCTCGGTCATGGCGGCCGCCTCCTGGGTTCCGGCCGAACCTATGGCTCAGCGATCGATGAGCGTCTGTCCGCTGACGTCCCACTGGACGTCGACCACGCCCTCCACCGCGCGCGCCAGCCGTGCCGCGACAGGGACGAGCGTGGTGTCCGCCAGTCGGCCGGTCAGCGTGACCACGCCGTCGGCGACGTGGACGACGACGCCGGTGGCGTCCCCTCCGAAGAGGTAGGCGACGACCTCTCGGCGGATCTCCTCCGCGATCTCCTCGTCCGGGCGCAGGAAGACCTTCAGCAGGTCGGCCCGGCTGACGATGCCAGCGAGCATGCCCCACTCGTCCACCACCGGCAGCCGCTTGACGTGGTGCTGGGCCATCTCCCTTGCCGCCTGGGCGAGGGTCGCGTCAGCGCGCACGGTGACCGCGGGCGCGGTCATCAGCTCGCCCGCAGTGAGCGCGCCCGCCTTGGCCATGTCGCCGAGGCGGCGCAGTTGTTCGGGGCGGCTGGGTTCGCTGGTCGCGGAACTCCTCCTTGGGCAGCAGGTCCGCCTCGGAGACGACGCCGACGACGCGGCCTTCGCCCGCGGTCACCGGGACGGCGCTGACCTGCCACTGGTTCATCAGCGCGACGATGTCCTTGAAGGGGGCGTCCTGGCCCACCGAAACAACGGTCTGCGTCATCACGTCACTGACGACGTGCGGGCTACCGCTTCCGTACATGGCTGCCGCCTCCGATCGTGTCCGGGTGGGCGAGGTGGACGAGGTGCGCGTCCGGCCCGGGGCAGAAGACGGTGGTCCGGCCGTCGTCGGACCAGCGGACGTCGAACGGCGGACTGCCGTCGAGGTGGTGCAGGCCGACGACCTCGCCGTCGCGCCGCACGACGCCGGGACGCGTGCCGTCCACGACGATCTGGTCTCCGAGTGTCGCGTGCATCGCCGGCTCCTCTCCTTGCTTGCTCACGATCGGGCCCGGGCACCGGGCCGCGGTTCGCACGGGCCGATCGCCTGGCTTCGCGGCTCGTCCAAACCGGTGCCCAGGCTGGCTGACCCGTCGACCGTGGCGATCAGCGGACGGGTCATCGCCGTGTTCCTTCCGTTCGAACCACCTACCGCCCGTCCAGTGCCGCAGCGGCTCGTCTCCCAGCTTTCGCTCCTGCCAAGGCACCGGACAAGGGCCTTCCGGTCCCCTGTTGCCCGCTCTCGTGCCGTCGCCGCAGGTCCGGCTGGGCCGCTCGGTCCCGTCCGGCAGGCCCGAAGGGCCCTTCGTGCCGCATCTTCACCAGTGCCTCGGTGGTCCGTCGGGGCCGGACCTGCCCACCCCGTCCGGCCGCCCTCTGCCGTACTGAAGCTGCGCTCGAGTGCTCGCCCGACCGATGTCGACCGTCGGGCCGCGTTCGAAGGGCTGACCGGCGCCAGTCCGGGGCCGGTCAGCCCTTCGAACG
>NZ_BBPQ01000027.1:9048-92055 GCF_000787855.1 Streptacidiphilus anmyonensis
GGTCAGCCCTTCGAACGCGGCCCGAGCGATGACAGCCTGGAAGCGTCAGAGTCCGCGAGGCCTGGCAGCCCCGCCGACATCCGAGCAGGAGGCACTGATGAACAGTTCGCCGACCGAGGCCGTCGTGGTGGGCCTCGACACCTCCGAGAACTCCCGTGTCGCCCTGGAGTGGGCGGCCGACGAGGCCCGGCTGCGCGGCGCGGTGCTGCGGATCGGCCATGCCTGGAGCATGCAGGCCTACCGTCTGCCGGAGGCCTACAAGCACGACATGGCCGAGGACGCCCGCAAGGCTGCCTGGGCCTTCCTCGAGAGCGCCGCCGATGACATGCGCAAGCGCCACCCCGGCCTGCGGGTGGAGCTCGAACTGATCGACGAGGCGGCGGTTGAGGGCCTGCTGCGGATGGCGTCGGCGGACGCGAGTCTCCTGGTCACGGGCCGCCGCGGACTGAACCCCTTCCTGACCTTCCTGCTCGGATCGATCAGTTCGGGCGTCGCCGCGCACACGCCCGTGCCGGCCGTTCTGGTCCCGATCGAAGGCGCTCCCGACGAACGAGGTCCCGTCGTCGTCGGTGTCGCCCCGGGCGAGCCTGAGCCCGTCGAGTTCGCCTTCGCGGAGGCCGAGCGGCGCGGCGTCCCGCTGCGGGTGGTCCGCTCGTGGATGTATCCGCAGGCCTTCCCCGGGCACCTGGCGGTACCGCCGAAAGAGGAGGCCGGGCGGGACGCCCAGGAGACCGCCGAACTGGAGAAGTTGCTGCTCGCTGCACGGACCGCGCACCCGGGCGTCCAGGTGACCCTCCAGGTAGGCGCGGGACTGGCCGAGGAGGCCATCGTCAAGGCGTCTGCGGACGCCTGTCTCGTGGTCGTCGGCGCGCACCGAAGGCACACCCAGCACTTCAGCCTTCCGATCGGCCGGGTGCCGCACCGCGTCCTGCACCTCGCCCATGCACCCGTCGTCGTGGTCCCCCACTGACGGGACACGGATGGCCTTCAGATTCGGGTCAGCCTCAGGCCAAAGGCACCGGGTCCACCGCCACGTCGACGACGCCCGGGACGCCCTGCACCAGGCGGGTCAGCACGGAGGTACCCGGCACCTCGGGAATACGGCCGGAGAGGTGGACCCGCCCCTCGGCCACGGCGACGTCGATTCCGGCCGCGGTCTGCGGGTCGAGTGCGGCGAGCAGCTCGAAGCGGACGTGCCGGGCCACGTCGTCGTCGCCGCGCAGGAAGATCTTCAGCACGTCGGCGCGACTGACGATCCCGCGCAGGTGCCCGTCGGCGTCGACCACGGGTAGGCGCTTGACCTCGCGCAGCAGCATCGCCCTCGCCGCGCCGGCGAGGGCCGCCTCGGGGTGGACGGTCACCGCCGGACTGCTCATCAACCGGCCCGCTGTCAGGGCCGTGGTGTCTCCGGGGCCGTCCGGCAGTTCGGCGGCGAGCACGTCCGCCTCCGACACCACACCGATCACCCGGCCGTCACCCGCCAGAACCGGCAGGGCGCTGACGCGCCGGGCGTGCAGGGTCTCCACGACCTCGTCGACCGAGGCGTCGCGGCCCACGGCCGCGACCGCGTGGGTCATCACGTCGGCGACAGTGTCGCCGCTCCAGGGGGTCTGCCCGGCCATGACGACTACCTCCGGCCTCTTGCGCCAAGGTTCGTTCCCGCTGCCAGCTTCCTGGACCGCACGGCACCACTGTCACCCTCGATACACCTGCGGGCGTGAGCCAGGCGGGGCAGGGTCACCGGCCGGTCGGCCCTGCCTGGCTGCGCAGATCACGCGAGCGTGGGACCGTTCGGCCCTATCGGCAGTCCCGGCGCCGCGGGACAAGCCTGTCGATCTGCGTGCGCGGCCGCGCACTGCCTCAGGAACAGGGGAAGCGGGATGACTGGCGAGATGTCCGGCGAGCCGGCAGCTCGGACGATGCGGATCTTCCTGCTGGACGACCACGAGATGGTCCGCCGGGGGGTGCAGGACCTGCTCGATGCCGAGCCGGGTCTGGAGGTCGTCGGAGAGGCCGCGACCTGCGCGCAGGCCCTGGCCCGGATCCCGGCGCTGCGCCCCGACGTCGCGGTGCTCGACGTGCGCCTGCCCGACGGCGACGGCATCACCGTCTGCCGCGAACTGCGCTCCCAACTGCCCGAACTCGCCTGCCTGATGCTGACCTCCTTCGACGACGAGGACGCCCTGCTCGACGCCATCATGGCCGGGGCCTCCGGCTACGTCCTCAAGCAGATCAGCGGCACCGACCTCATCTCCGCCGTCCGCACCGTCGGGCGCGGCCAGTCCATGCTCGACCCCGGCGCGACGACCCGGCTCATGGCCCGCCTTCGCGGCCACTCGACGTCGCAGACGTCACAGCAGCCGGACGCGTTGGCCGAGCTGACGGACCGGGAACGCGACATCCTCGCCCTCATCGGCGAGGGACTGACCAACCGGGAGATCGGCCAACGCCTCTACCTCGCCGAGAAGACGGTCAAGAACCACATCTCCCGCATGCTCGCCAAGCTCGGCGTCGAGCGCCGTGTCCAGGCTGCCGTCATCGCATCGCAAGCCGCCGAGCACACGCACGCGACACAACACTCCAGGAACGGCGAAGGCGGCTCCGGACGGTTCGGCAGGCCCTGAACGCGGGGGCGCTTCACGCAGCCGGGTGGCGTCTCGGGAGCATGGACAGCTCTCCGGCTATCTGGTCGGCGTAGGCGTCGATCCGCGCGCGATCGCGGAAGTCGCCGCCGTGGCCGCCCTCGACCATGGCGTGGGCGAGCCATCCGCGTGAGTCCGGTGCCAGCCGCCCGCCGAAGGTCACGTGATCCCGGGCAAGAAGCCGGCGCGAGGCACGGTCGGCGCTGTGGGTGATCAGAATCTCCTCCGTGCTCGCCGAGTCGTCCAGCGGGCCGCTGCTGAACGTCCAGACCGGACGGTCGGCGAGGTCGTGGCGGTGTCGGCGGGCGAAGCGCGAGGCGGAGCGGAGCCAGCGGCCCTCGTAGAGCGCGGAGCCGACGACGACGGCGTCGTAGCCGGTCGGGTCGAGGTCGTCGGACACCTCGGCGACACTGACCTCGAAGGGCTCGGGCTGGTGGCGCAACCGCTCGGCAAGCCACTCGGCGATCTCCGCGGTCGCGCCGCCGCGACTCGCGTAGCCGACGAGGATGCGCCGTTCGGGGTGCGGGATGTCGGGGGCGCTCATGTGCGGGTTCTCCCTTCCAGGCTTGGGTGTTCGAGCTTCAGCAGGGGCGCGGCGAGTCGTCGATCTCCCAGCGCACGGTCTCTGCCAGGTCGACGAGACCCTCGACGGCGCGGACGTCCGCAAGCAGGCGCTCGGCCTGGCTGCGCAAAGACGTCCGGGCGTCGAGTTGGACGCGTCCCCGCTCGCAGGCGACATGGAGGGTCGCTGCCCTGACACCGCACTGGGGACGCAGCGCCACCGTGCGGACTTCGTCAGCGATCTCGGCGTCGGGGCGGTGCAGGGCCTCCAGCAGGTTGCTCAGCGTCACCAGGCCGACGATGCGGTGCTGCTCGTCCACGACCGGCAGCTGGTGGATGCGGTGGCGCAGCGCGAGCAGCGCCGCCTGGGCGGCCGTGTCGCAGGGTCGCACGGTGCAGACCGGATTGGTCATGAGCTCAGCCACGGTGACGGCCGCCGCCCGGCGGCGGATGTCACGGGTGAGATGGGTATCGAAGATCGAGGCTTCGGGCAGCACCGTGGCGGCGAGCTTGGCGAGAAGGTCCGGGGCGCAGACCATGACCATGGGCCTGCCCTGGCGGTCGACCACCGGCAGGTCGTCGTGGCCGGTCTCGCGGAGAGCGGCGAGCGCCGCCGCGAAGTCGGCATCCGGCTCGACCGCGATCACCTGGCTGGTCATCACGTCCTGGACGAGGCGGTGTCGCGGCAGCGAGCAGGGGTGGCTCGGCCGGGCCTGATCATCCGCACCCCGACGCACGGTGTCGGTCATCTCCGCTGCGCTCCTTCCATATTCTGTCGACTCACGGTGCGGCGGCAGGCCCTGCGCACCAGAACCCGCTCGCCGGAGCGCGGCACGACGGCGTTCCATCCGAGTTCGTGGTCGATCCGGTCCCGCAGCCGCGCGGATCCCTCGGGCTCGCCATGGACGAGGTACACCGTGTCGGGGGGTTCCGGGGCGCCCCGCAACCAGGCCAGGATCTCGTCGGTGTCCGCGTGGGCGGAGAATCCGGGGACGTTGACCACCTCACTGCGGACCGGGACGTAGGTGCCGAACATCTTCAGCGACTGGGTGCCCCCGATCAGTTCGCGGGCACGGGTGCCCTGCGCGGCGAAGCCGACGATCAGCACGGTGTTGCGCGGGTCCGGAAGCAGCCGACGCAGGTGGTGCACGACGCGTCCGCCCGTGGCCATGCCGGACGCGGAGACGATGACGCAGGGGACCCGGCTGTGCTGGATGGCGGCGGACTCCTCGGGGCTGCGCGCGGCGGTGAACGGCTCGGCGTCGAGAGCGGCCTCGCCGTCGGCGGTGAGTTCGGGCCGCAGCTGTGGCGAGTGCCGGTCGAAGGCGTCCTGGTAGATCCGCAGTCCGCGCAGGGCCATGGGGCTGTCCACGAAAACCGGTACGCCACTGGTCAGCACACCACTGCGGCGCAGCCGCGCCAGCTCGTACAGAACGACCTCGGTGCGGTCGACCGCGAAGGAGGGGATCAGCACGTTGCCGCCGCGTGCGAGGGTCCGGGTGACGGCTCCGGCGAAGATCTCACGCGACCGGGCGTCCTCGTGCTGCCGGTTGCCGTAGGTCGACTCCACCAGCAGGGCGTCGGCGCCGGAGAACGGCTCCGGAGGTAGCAGCAATGGGTGGACCGGGCGGCCGAGGTCGCCACTGAAGGCGACGGTGCCGCCGTCCTCCAGGGTCAGATGTGCCCAACTGGAGCCTAGGATGTGTCCTGCGTGGTGCAGACGCAGGACAGTGCCGGTCGTGACCTCGGTGTCCGCTCCGATCTCCACCGGGCGCAGGCGGGTGAGCACCTCCTCGGCGTCCTTCTCCGTGTAGAGGGGCTGGGCGGGGTGGTGCTTGGACCAGCCCCCGCGGTTGGCGTGGAGCGCCTCCTCCTCCATCAGATGGGCGCTGTCGCGCAGGATCAGCTCGGTGAGGCGTGCGGTGTCGGGAGTGCAGAACACCGGTCCCGAGAACCCCTCTCGCAGCAGGCGCGGCAGGTAGCCGGTGTGGTCCAGGTGGGCGTGTGTGATCACTACGGCCTGGACGTGGTGCGGATCGAGCGGCAACGGTCGCCAGTTGCGACGCCGCAGCTCCTTCTGGCCCTGGAAGAGACCGCAGTCGACGAGAACCCTGACGTGGTCGGTCTCGACCATGAACTTGCTGCCGGTGACGGTCCCGACCCCGCCGAGGAAAGTCAGCAGACCGGGTCGGGGGTTCGGTGACCGCTGCACGTCGCCGATGGACGCGGTGGAATTCGGGGAAAGGTCACTGCTCAAGGAGACCACCTGCTTCCCGGGCCTTGCGGGCCACGTCAAGAACTCGTCCCTGCCCTGCTCCGCTGCTCGCCCGGCCGGCGTGGACCGGGCCGGCCCCTCCCCCGGGGCTGACCGGCCCTCGGTCAGGGCGTCGCTCAGCCGCGGGACCAGCGGGGCTCGTACTCCAGCCACTCCTTCGCCCATACCTCCTGATCGCGGCGGTTCAGTCGCGAGCGCGCGACCGCTCCGGTAACCAGCAGCACCGCCTCCACCCCGACCATCACGAGCAGAGCCGAGAGGACGGCGGTTCCGACGAGGTTCGCCGTCGTGGCGGGCCCGGTGGACACGTTGCCCGTCGGGTCGAGCCAGATCCGCACCCGGTCCCCGACTCGCTCGGCGGGCGGCACTTCGACGCTGTCCTGGTGCGTCGAACCGTTCGCGGCAGTCCAACTCACGGGAGCCATATCAGCGCCCACACCGGCCGGGTACGGCTGGCCGATGACGCGGGCCTGCACGGGGCGCAGACCTCGCGCCACCTGCTGGGCGTGCGTGCGTCCCTGCTGGTAGAGCGACACTCCCAGCAGTGCGCACAGGACTGTGGCCGTGACCAGAGCAAGGACCTGGATCTCGAGCAGCGCGGAGCGCCACCGGTCGCTGGGCCGCCGCAGCACGCTGTGGTGGCGGGCACGTGCCATGGCCAGACGGGAACGTCTCGGGGCTCCGGCGGAGGAACGAGGATCGGCTGCAGGCGAGGCCATCGGGCTGCCCTCCTTCGGTGCATGCGATGTCCTACGCGCGGCTGATTTCACCGCTATCACCAAGGCTCACTGCTCGGGCCCGACCCGGGCAGGACCAGCCGTCCCCTCCGGGTCGGCCGAACGGCCCCATCACACGCTCAGGGCCTGCTTCAACACCATCGCCACCTTCAACATCGTGATCCCGATCGGCGCATGGAGGTCTTCAGGGCCATACGCTCGAGCCTGTGCCTGCCGATCCGCCCTCGCGCTCATCATCGGCACCGTCGAACTCCTCGGTCTGCTCGCCCAGCAACTCGACTGGCAGGGCCCTACTGGGACTGGGTCCAGAGCATCGACATACTCGGCTTCGTCATCGCCACCTGGATCACCGCCCTCCTGGTCTGGAGGTTCGACCGCATCGAAGAGAGGGGAACTCCAGCCCAAAATCCTCGGCAATGGAAGGCGAGCGACTGCCCGCCGCATCTAGGGGAAGTACCACGGGCTCAGCGACGGCACGAGGCTGAAGGCACCGGTCCGGGGTGCCCCGTGGGAGGCCCTCACCGATGGCACGAATGGCGCGTTCATGACCATCTACGCCAGAGCGCAGCTGCGCGGATTCCCATCACGTGGGAGGTGCCGTGCCGCCGCGAGGGTCAGCCGCTGATGCTGCGGACATCCCGAGAGGTGTTGGTCGGGATGTCGCCTGGCCACAAGCTGGGCCAGGCGACATCCCGACCGCTGCCGCCGTGAAACCAGGATGACGGAGCGGGGCTCGGCACCGAGCCTGCCACCACTCCACACGCAAATACGCCAGCCTCGCGAGTCGCTGATCAGCACGGCGACGAGCATCCCGGATGATCTCGGCGGCCACGGGGTCGATCTCGACGCGGTCCACCTTCCCGCCCGTGTAGAGCCGCACGTAGCGGTAGCCGTAGGACGTCTTGCCCCGCGGGCGACCATCGGCGCGGGACTTCAGCGCAGCGTCCCGGTTGCGCTTCTGGATGGCGCGCAGCTCCATCTGGGCGCCGAACGCCTCCATCGAGAAGCGCATCTCGTCGGTCGGGTCGTCCAGATCCCACGGACCGTCATGACCGTGGCTGACCATCAGCCGGCCGCTGTCCTTGATCATGTACCCGGTGTTCAGGACGTCACGCTGGTTCCGGCCGATCCGGTCTACGGCAGCCCCCGCGATCCCCGCGTACGGCCCGAGCTCGCCGCGCAGCCACGGCCCCAGCGCCGGGCGGGTCAGCGGGTCGGTCGCCCCGGATACCTCCCAGTCGTCCGCCCACGCGATGATGTGCCCGCCGATCGCCGCCACCGCGGCGACGACCTGATCGAGCTGCCGCTCGGGCGACGAGGTGGCGTCCGTCTTGCGGGACAGCCGCCGCACGCCCACCAGGCACTTCCCGCATCCGTCATACTCCGTGGTGATCACCGGCGTCATTGTGTCCTTCAAAGCCGTCCACGCCTCCCCGCACACGTGTGCGTATAAGGGAAGCTCCTCGGTGTCGGAGCCAAGTAGAGATGTAAGCAGTCACTCGTTCGTCGCAAGGAGCGTCCGTGCCCACGGAGCACCCGCCAGCCCCACCCGTGCGAGACCCGTCCGGGTTCGCCGAGTTCTACCGGCAGAACTTCGACGCGGTCCTCGGCTTCATCACCCGCCGCACAGACAGCGTCCACCTGACCGCGGACATCTTCCTGACCGCGCTGGAACAGGCCGACAACTACGACCCGCGGCGCGGCGCGCCCGCCGCCTGGCTGTACGGCATCGCCCGCAACACCCTGGCCTCGCACTTCCGCGGCAGCGCCCGGGAACGGCAAGCGTCTCCCGGATCGCCGGCCACCGCATGCTCGACGGCCAGGACGTCGCCGCGATCGAGGCACGCATCGACGCGGACCGCGCCGCCCGGCAGTTGGCCGGGCACCACGCCGCCCTGTCCGAGCCGCTGCGCGCCGTCCTTGACCTGGTGGCCGTCGACGGACTGACCACCCGAGAGGCAGCCCGCGCCCTCGGTATCAGCACCGCCACCGCCCGAATGCGCCTGCACCGGGCCCGCAAGGCCCTCAAGAGCGCCACCCCGCCCGCCGACCCGACCCGCAACGCCGTCCTGGAGGCCGCCTCGTGAACACCCCGACGGACACCCCCGTGAACTTCCGGCAGCGGCTCGGCGACGAACTCGCCGCCCGCGCCGCCACCCTGCCCAGCCTCACCCCGGCCCCGGCCCGGCCGCGTTACACCCGCCGCATCGCGGCCACCTCGCTCGGGCTGGCCGCCGCCGTCACCGCCGTCGTCCTGGGCACGCACGCCGACAGCCGGCCGACCGCACCCCAGGCGCTGCCGGCCACATCCCCGACCGCGGGCAGCCCCGCGCCCGCCTTCGGCGACGCCGGCTACGCGGTGACGGTCCGCCCCGACCACGTCGTCACCCTCAGGATCATCGGCACGAGGCTGACCGGCCTGCAGGCGGCCCTGCGGCGAGCGCCCTGCGGCGAGCGGGCCTGCCCGCCCTCGTGCTGACCCCCGCGGCCACCTGCCCCACCAAGGTCACCCCGGTCGACGGCAGCCACCTCGGCGCCGTGATGTCCCTGGACCCCAAGGACGGCCGCGTCGCGCTGCTCGACCCCGCAGCGATCCCGCACTGCGACATCCTCCTCGTCGTCGACGAGGCCCCACCGGGCGCGCGCCACAAGTCCGTCGGCAGCCTGGCCGTCATGCTCACCAAGCACACCCCGAACTGCTTCCCCACCTCACAGGTCGACATCGGCGAAGGCTGACCCCACGGTCCGGCGGGCGGCGCCCACCACCCGCCGGACGCCGCACCTCCGCGCCTCCGCCCGGCTCTGGGCCGACGCTCGCCGGTTCCGCACTCGCGTGATGCGCTCGGGGGGCTCGTGCGGGACGCCCACCCCGGCCTCGCGGCTGGGTTCGTTGCGCGACGCCGCCAGCGCCCTGTCGCGGTGGGCGCCCGGTGCGGGGCGCGAGGGCCTGAACGGGTGCCAGCGCCGCAGCCCCGCCGCGGCCTCCGCCGGTGGCGTGTCTCAGGGCAGGTAGTACATGGGGTTGGGGAGCTTGTACGTCTGCTCGGAGTAACCGCCGTTCAGGTCGCTGTACTGGTCGCCGAAGTTGGCGGTGATGACCCAGCCCTGGGATTCGAGGTGGGCGCGAGTGCCGGACTTGTACTGGGTCGTGGTGCAAGTCCAGGCCGGGGCGGCGCAGGTGCCCAGGTAGGACGGCGGGTTGGCGGTGTCCTTGAGGAAGAGGTGGCTGTCGTCCGCGTCGGGGAAGCCTTGGGATGCGAGCTGGCGGATGGTGTCGGCGCGCTGCGACTCGGGGCGACCGGTGATGTAGAAGACGGTGTAGCCCTTGGCCTGGGCCCAGTTGGCGAGGTTGTTCATTCCGAAGACGGCCGGGAAGTTCTTGGTCGCGATGTACTGGGCGTTGCTCGCCGGGCTGTAGACAAACGTGGTCTCGAGCTCGTAGTTGTACGTGGACAGGGCCGTGTCGTCGATGTCGAGGACGATGGCCCGCTTGCCGCTGCGGTCTCGTTGTATCTTCTGCGCCAGGTACTTCTCCGCCTTGGCCTCGATGCCCTGCACCTGGATGGCGTAGTTGCTGCTCGGCGAGGCCCAGTGCTCACCGTTGGCGTCCACGGTGTCGCCGTAGTACGCCTTGATCTCGCTGACCTCGTCGGTCATGTTGGTGATCTGCTTGTCGCTGGTGGGGACCTTGCTGCTGGCGAGGGCGAGGCTTCCGCCTCCGACCAGGGCTCCGGCTGCCACGCCGACCGCGAGGGTAGCGAGGGTGCGGGAGTGGGTCTTCAGGGTTCGTGCGCGTGCCAAGGTCGGCTCCTTTGCCGCAGACGTCGGTGATGGCGGATGCCCGGGTAGTTCTTACCGTCCGCACACCGCCGGTGTCTATGCGCGTTGATTCGTGCCGGGCCGGCGGTCCCACTGCAGAGGTCACACCACGGGCAGCGCACCGACCCGCACCGAAGGTCCGCTGCCGGCGGTGTCGGTGGCCCGGGGTAGCGTCCGACGCTGTGCGTGGCGCCCGCGGACGGACCACCACGCACAGCACCTCGAAACCCGGCGAGTTCATGGCTCGCGCCTGGTGGAGGCACCGGTTCGTCGAGCCATGAATCGCGCTCCAGCCGAGCACGGGACACGGCTTTGCAGCGATCGCTCAGGCGGTGGCACGCCGGAAGGGCCAGGCCAACGCGGCATGGAAGCGGCGCGGATCCGGGAAGGAGTCAGGGTTCTCCAAGCCGAATGCGCCCGGAATGCGGCGCGGCTCGTAGACGAAGGTGCCGAACATGATGTCCCAGATCGCGACCACCGAGCCGTAGTTGCCCCGCTCGTGCGCCGCGTGGTGATAGCGGTGAGTCTCGGTGCCGATGAGCACGTAGTTGAGCTTGCCGACGCGCAGGTCGCTGTTCACGTGGCTGACCGTCTGCTGCAGGCCGAGAACCGAGATCGCGATGAAGGCCGCATCAGGCGAGATCCCGCTGGATTTGAAGACGATCAGCGAGATCACGAAACGGGACACCAGCAGATCGAACGGGTGGAACACCTGGTGCATCATGACGTAGAGCTGGGACGGCGCGTGGTGCAGGCCGTGGACACGCCAGAGCCGGGAGATCGTGTGGGCGGCGCGATGGTAGCCGTACCAGAGCAGGTCCAGGGCGACCAGAGCGAACACCGCCTGGGCGGGCAGGGGCGTCCGGGCGAGGGGGCCGAAGCCGTTCTGGGGCATCGTCGACGCCGCGACCAAGGACACACCGGCAGTGGCCAACTGCTCGACGACGACGGCCAGTCCGATGAACGGCAGGTCGCGGCCGAGGAAGCTGGCCCGGGTCATGGACCAGCGGTCGTGAAGGGGGTTGACGCGCTCGACGGTGAACACGGTGACGATGGTCACCGCGGTCAGCACGCCGATGACGGCGTTGCGGTCCAGATTCCATCGCACGGCGGACCACAGGGCGGCGGCCGTGACGAACGCGAGCGCGGGATAGGTACCGTAGGTGAGCAGCGGCCTTGCCGGCCTGTCGAGTTCCATGCCGCAATCCTCGATTCCGGAGGAGGAGGGACACCGCTCCGTGGACGCAACCCACTTGTCTGCACCCGCAGATCCCGTCGCCGGCCACCTCGCCCGGTTCGCCGCGACCCACGGCGCGCCGGTGTCGCCCCCGGAGGCGACGTGGGAGGCGCTTCGCGCCGCCGGTCTGGATCGGCCCGGTCTGGCGTTCGCGGCGTGGGCCGAGATCACCGTTCTCGGCGGCCTGGTCGGTCCGATCGCCATCAACAGCCCCGACATCGGCTCGTTGCTCGACGACCTCGAACGCTTCCATCCGATGTTCGGCCGGGAACAGATCCTCCTGGCGCGGCGGCCACACGCAGTGTCACTCTCCTTGCGCGCGCCCAATGGCCTTCCTGCGGACCCCGACACGGTCGAGGCGTGCTTCGCGCTGTTGTGCCGGATCGTCCGCTCCATCGCCGGCGATGAGGCCGGGCCGTCCCGCGTGGCGCTGCGCCGAGCCCGGCCGGGCGACATCAGCGACTACGAGAGGGCCTTCGGCCGACAGATCGCGTTCGGCCAGCCCGCCGATGTTTGCGTCTTCCCGACCGAGTCGTTGCGCACCCCCCTCCCGGACGCCGACGCCGTTGTGCGCTCCATGCTTCGCCCCTACGCCGAACGCCGCATCGCCCACCAGCAGGTGCCTTGGGCGACGGCCGTCGCCGATCTGCTCCGAGATGCACCGCAGCCCAGCCTCGGGAAGGTTGCCCGCGCCCTGGCTGTCAGCCCCCGCACCCTCCAGGCCAGGCTCACGCAGGAAGGCACATCGTTCGCCGCCCTGGCCGACGGCCTCCGGCGGGAGCGCGCAGTGACGCTTCTGTCCCAGCCAGACCTGGCGGTCACCGCGATCGCGGCTCGGCTCGGCTTCTCGACGCCCTCAGCGCTCACCCGGGCGTTCCGGCGGTGGACGGGCATGGCGCCATCGGACTATCGGCGCGAGGCAGGGGTCGTCGATCCCCGAGGCTGACGCCGGTCCTTGCGGTGTGCGGTGGCCGTGACGACGCTTGATCACCATGCCCCTCGCTCCCCGGTCGGGCCGCGCACTCTGCGCCTGCCGATACCTCATCCATGCGGTTCAGGCGGCATGTCGGTGCCTTCGTGGACGACTCCACCGAGGCGATCCCTCCGACGTATCGTGACACCTCTCCCGCTCCCCTCCTGGGACCTGTCTGACAAATGATCACCTGGCTGGTTCGCTGGCCACAGGTCTGGTGAAGCAAGGACCCGCCCGATCTGATCGGTGCAGCCCCGTAGCCTGGCCCGATGGAACTGCTCGGGGACGATCTCGACCCTGTCCGTTGGGCGCAGCTCTGCTGCGGTCCCGACCACTGCCCCGGCGGCGGGGTCGACATACCGGACGTGCTGCGGGGGCTGGCCGCCGCGGAGGAGTACCCGGAGGCCCGCCAGTGGGGCGACCGCCTGTTCGACCTGGTCTTCCACGGCCACTCAGGCAGCTACCTGCTCCCGGCCGCGCCGGTCGTGCCGATCCTGGTGCGGCTCAGCTCCTCGGAACGGGCCGGGGTGCAGGCGGTGGCTCTGGGGCTCCTGGTGTACCTGGGCACCGGCGAGACGTCGTGGGCGGACGGCTGCCCGGCGAGCGAGGACCTCGAACAGCGTGTCTCAGCCGCAGTCCAGGCAGGCATGCCCACGTACTACACGCAACTGCAGGCGCACGATCCAAGGGTGCGCGCGGCGGCGTTCGTCCTGGTCACCGTCCTGGAGCACGCGGGCCTTCTAAGGCTCACCGGTAGCGCCCGAACGGCGGTGGCGACGGGGCCACCGATCGCCTCGGAGCGCTACCGACGCACAGTGGAGTGGCTCCACGAGCGTGACTGGGACCCGCTTGTCCGGCGGCATCTGGGACTGGCGCAGGTAGATCCGCTGTTCGGCCATGGTGATGCGTACTACGGGATCGAGTTCGAGTACTGAGGTCAGCCCAATCATTGATCTTGCGGTGGGTCGAGGTGAGCTGCCGGGCGCGGCGTGGGAGCGGACGGGGCCCCTGCTGCCCCGAGAGGATGGCCTCACCCGTGAACAGTTCGCGGGCCTCTGACGGGCCGTGCGGGGCCACGCGGGGCTGATGCTCCGAACGGCCCTGGATTCGATGCGCGCGGTGCGGCGCTCCCGTGTCCGTCGGCCCGGTCAGGACAGGTCCGCGGGCGAGGCCTGTGGCCATTCGGCGGTCGCACCTAGGGGTGGGGATGGGCCGGATCAGGGCAGGCCGGGCATTGGGCCTGGGAAGGGATCCACCACGTCGGCACAGCAGCTGACGCCTTATCGGCTCTCGCCGTTCTCAAGCCGTGAATGGCCCGAATGTGTGCCTTCCCAGGTGTGCGCACCCTCGCAGGTTCCAACGCGTACACGGCGCCACTCGCTGCCCGAATCTGAAGGAGTCCTCAGGAATGCCCAGCAGAACCACCCTCCGGGCCGCCTCGCTCTGTGCCGTGACGGTCGTCGCGGTCGCCCCGGCTGTCGCGCACGCCCGCTCCGTCGACGCGGTCCGCCTGCCCTCCGTGGTCAGGATCAGCCAGACGTTCAGCTACACGGGGCAACCGGCCTCCCTCGACGTCCCGCGCGGAGCCGTGGTGACCATCACCGCCGATGGCGCAGGCGGCGCCGACAACACCGGGACCGCGTGCCAGGGCGGGCTCATCGGCACGGCCGGCACCGGGGCCCAGGTGGTCGCCACGCTGCCGCCGATGGGGAGCGACACGACGCTCACCGTCGACGTCGGCGGCACTGGCGGCAAGGCCTGCAGCAGCTCCGGCGGCGGGGGCTTCAACGGAGGCGGGACAGGCGGGGCTGCGGCCCAAACGTTCTTCAACGGGTCCGGCGGAGGCGGAGGCTCCAGCGTCGCCACCCCGAGCCGGCTCCTCGTCGTGGCCGGCGGTGGCGGCGGCGCGGGGGGCAGCGGGAGCCGCCTCGTCCCCGGCGGGAACGGCGGGAACGGCGGCGCGGTGAACGCGTCCAACGGCACTGACGGAAAATCGGCGGGTGCGAATGCCGTGCCCGGCCAGGGCGGCGGTGGGGGCACCAGCACGGTCGGCGGGGCCGGCGGAACCTCAGGGGCCGTGGCGGGCTGCACCACCAGCAACGGGCTCAACGGCGCGACCCACGCGGGCCCGGCGGTGGGCGTCGGCGGCGCCGGAGGAGCGGCCACGACGGGGTGCGGGACGGCAGGCGGCGGCGGTGGCGGCGGTGGCGGTTTCACCGGCGGTGGGGGCGGCGGAGCCGGTGCCACCACGTCCGTCGCGCCGGTCATCGCCGCCGGTGGCGGTGGTGGCGGCGGTGCGAGCTTCGCCACCCTGGCGGCCACCCGGGCGACGTTCGCCAGCTCGGCGGTCGGCACCCCGAACAACAACGGGCAGGTCACCGTCTCGTACGTCCTAGAGGTCCCGGCGCCCCCCGCCGGCGAGCCGAAGCCCCCCTCGATCGCCGTCACCAACATCAACACGAACATCAACAGCAACCGGAACAGCAACGGCGGCAAGCACACGCCCAAGAAGGGGAGGCACGAGAAGCCCCGACCTGGCAAGCCTCACGCATCCTCCTGACGGGTGTCGCCCGACTCCGGCGACTCCACCCCTGCGCGACCGGACACAGCCAACAGCGCGACGCCCCCCGACGCAGGGGGGCAGCTCGTTACGCGTGCGGTGACGCCTGCTGGCTGTCGTGGCGCTCCTGGGCGGCGAGGAGCTCGTCTCCGTACCGGCCGAACCACCGGATGAGCTCGGTCAGCGGCCCGGCCAGGCTGACACCGAGTTCCGCCAGGCTGTAGGCGACCTGGGGCGGGTTGGTCGGCCCGACATTGCGGTCGACGAGCCCGGCCCGGGCACGAGCAGACCGTCGTCGTCCCTCTCACCGAGGCCGCGACGCAGATCGTCCCCAGCCTCGCCGCCTCCCCCACCGCGCGGCTGACCGAGCTCACCATCGAGACCTTCGGGCCGTTCCACGAGAGCTCCTTCCGCTCCCCGGTCGGAGAGGTCATCTTCACCCGGCAGCACGGCCAGTGGCGTGAGCACTACCGCAACCTCCTCGCCACGCTGCACGCCCCGGAGCGCAACAAGCACGTCGCCGTCGCGGACCTCGACGAAGTGATCGCGGGCTACACGGGCTGGGAGATCGACCCTGCCCGCGAAAAGGCGACTGGCAGCATTCTCGCCGTCGACGCACACCACCGTCGCGACCACCTGGGCGCCGAGCTGGGCGAGCACGCGTTCAGCCACATGCGGGCATTCGGCACCCACAGGTCGCCACGGCGTATGTCCAGTTGGGTGATCTGCCCAGGATCGAGCAGTGGGGCACCGCGCGTAGCGGTGCCCCTTGGTTCATGGCTTGGTGGGTCCGGCGAGCATGGTGATGCTGCTCGAAGTCGCGTGGTGCGCGGCGCAGGTGGCTTTCGTTCCAGGTCAGAGTTCGGTCCAGGAGTTCCTGAATGTCGTAGGACGCGTCGGTGTTCACGTCGTAGCCCGCATCGGTGGTCGCGTTGATAGCGTGTTCCTGAAGATCACTGGGGATCGGCGGTACGGGGGCCGGCGTGGGTCAGATAGCCAGGGCAGTCAAGGATGCGGCGGAGAAGGCCGGGAAGGGCCTGGCGAAGGACTTCGCCGATGCCTACCACGGGATCCTGAAGGACACCGAAAAGGGTGCGACGAAGGTAGCGGAGAACGCCGCCGAGAACGAAGCAAAGACAGTCGAGGGCCTGGCGAAGTCCGCGGAGCACGACGCGCATGCGCCTCACGTCGAGGATCCGCATGCCGGTGGGGGTGGCGGGCTCGGCCACCCCGGCGAGGGCGGGGAGGGCGGAGGCTCAGGACGCGAGCAGGTGGCCGATCCGCACGAGGCGGGGCGTGGGGATGATGCGGTCTGTGGCGGTGGTGAGCCGGTGGACATGGCCACGGGGCGGATGTTCATCGACCAGACCGACGTGCTGCTGCCGGGTTCGCTGCCGCTGAGGTTCACCCGCTGCTTCGAGTCGGGCTATGGTGCGGGTCGGTGGATGGGCCGGCGCTGGGTGTGCACGTTCGACGAGCGCCTGGAGATCGACGGCCTGGGCGTGGTGCATCTCGGTGCGGACCGAGTGAGCCAGGCCTATCCGCACCCTGAGCCGGGCACCGTGGTGCAGGCGAGCGCCGGACGCAGGCTCGATCTGGGGACCGACTCCCGGGGCCGCGTCTACACCCTGACCGACCGACAGCAGGGCCTGATTCGCGAGTTCACTGTCCAGCCGGACGGGCGCATCGCCCTGCTGACGCGTGTGTCCGACCGCTCCGGCCGCTCGTACGCGCTGGAGTACGACCGCGACGGCACCCCACTCGGCATCGACCACAGCGGCGGGTACAGCCTGCGGGTGGCGGTCGCCGACGGGCGGATCACCGAATTGTGGCTGGCAGGTGGTGCGCCGGACGGCGGAGACCAGTTGCTGCTGCGGTACGGCTACACCGGCGGCCATCTGACGCAGGTGTGGAACTCGTCGGGGCTCCCGATGGTGTTCGCCAACGACGCCGCGGGCCGGATCACCTCCTGGACGGACCGCAACGGCAGCCACTACCGCTACCTCTACGACGAGCGCGGCCGCGTCGTGGACGAGGGCGGCGCGGACGGCAGCCTGCGCTTCCAGTTCCGCTACGGCGAGCCCGACCCCGAGACCGGCCTGCGGGTGAACACCGAGACCAACGCCCTCGGTCACACCACGCAGTACCACGTCAACGCCCGCTCGCAGATCGTGGCCGAGGTAGATCCGCTGGGAAACACCACCCACTACGAACGCGACGAGTTCCACCGGCTACTGACCGTCACCGACCCTCTGGGCCGGACCACCCGCTTTGCGTACGACGAGTCCGGCGACCTGATCACGGTGACCCGTCCGGACGGTGCCCAGGCCACCGCCGCGTACGACGACGCGCTGAGCCTGCCGCTGGTCGTCGGCGAGCCTGACGGCACCGTGTGGCACCAGAGCTACGACGCGGCCGGTCGGCGCATCTCGCTGACCGACCCGATGGGCGCGATCACCCGCTTCCACTACGACGAGCGCGGTCACCTGGCCTCGGTCACGGACGTGCTGGGCACGACCCTGCGGGTCGAGTGCGACGCCGCTGGACTCCCGATCCGCACCACCGACCCGAACGGTGCAACCGTCGGCGTCGAACGCGACGCGTTCGGACGCCCGGTCGCGGTCACCGACCAGCTCGGCGCAATCACGCGCATGTCCTGGACAGCGGAGGGCCTCCCGGCCGTCCGCACCTCCCCGGACGGATCCTGCGACTTCTGGAAATGGGACGGCGAAGGCAATCTGCTCTCCCATACCGACAAGTCGGGGCAGACCACCACGTTCGAGTACACCCACTTCGAAACCCTGGCCTCCCGGACCACCCCGGACGGCGCGAGTCTCACATTCAGGCACGACGCGCACATGCAACTGACCGCTGTCACCGACCCCCTGGGGCGCACCTGGGGCTACGACTACGACCCGGCGGGACGAGTCGTCGGCGAACGCGACTTCCACGGGCGCGCCCGAAGCTACGAGTTGGACGCCGCCGGGCAGATGACCGCTCTGACCGACTCGCTCGGCATCCGCACCACCTTCGCTTACGATGCCCTCGGCCGCATGGTCTCCAAGGATGCTGACGGACGTCGGACCACCTACGCCTACGACGCGGCCGGCCACCTCGTGCGGGCAGCCAATCCTGACGCCGAACTGATGCGCACCTACGATCCTTTGGGCCACCTGCTCGCCGAGACAGTCAACGGCCGCACGCTCACACACACACGCGACGCGCTCGGCCGCCGCACCCGGCGCACCACTCCGGCTGGACACGTCACCACCTGGGGCTACGACCCTTCCGGTCGCGCAGTCACCATGGCCACCACCGGGGGCACCCTCGAGTTCGTCCATGATGCGGCTGGGCGCGAACGCAGCCGCACCGTCACCGCTCGAACACCGTCAGCGTCGCCGGCTACGCCAGCCGCTTCGGCGGCGTCGGCCACGTCCCAGTCGCTGCCGCACCAGCCGCTGGCCATAACCCGCGACTGGGACTCACTGCACCGTCTGACCGGGGAGACCGTCCACGCCGGCGAGTCCGTCCTGCAGCGCCGCGCCTACCGCTACCAACCGGACGGCAACCTGGCCGGCCTGGACGACCTGCTCAGCGGCGCACGCAGCTTCGATCTCGACCCCGCCGGTCGGGTCACTGCCGTGAGCGCCGTCGACTGGACCGAGACCTACACCTACGACCCGGCCGGCAACCTGACGGATGCACACTGGCCCGCGCTCACCGGCGCCTCGCAGCCGGCCCAAGGTGCACGCGGCTACAGCGGCACCGAACTGGTGACAGCGGGGAAGGCACGGTACGAGTACGACGCCGCAGGTCGAATGACTCTGCGTCAGGTCACCCGACTCTCGCGCAAACCGGACACTTGGCGGTTCGCCTGGGATGCCGAGGACCGACTCACCCATATCACCACCCCGGACGGTGCCCGCTGGCGCTACGCCTACGACCCGCTGGGGCGCCGCATTTCGAAGTCCCGGCTGGCGGAGGACAACCAGTCCGTCCTCGAGCGCACGGACTTCACTTGGGATGGTCCGCTGCTTGCCGAGCAGACGGCCACATCGCCCCACCTCCCCGGCCCGCACACGCTGAGCTGGGACCACCAGGGACTGCATCCGCTCGCCCAGACCGAGACCATCACCGCTCAGGACCAGATCGACCGCCGTTTCTTCGCCATCGTCACCGACCTCGTCGGCACCCCGACAGAACTGATCGATCCGCAGACCTCCACCATCGCCTGGCGCGCCGCCAGCACTCTGTGGGGCTCCACGACCTGGACCGCCGACTGCACGACTTACACCCCACTGCGTTTCCCAGGCCAGTACTTCGATCCGGAGACCCGGCTTCACTACAACCTCCACCGCTACTACGACCCCGAGACCGCCCGCTACGCGACCCCTGACCCTCTCGGTCTTCTTCCCGGTCCCAACCCCGACGCCTACGTCACGAACCCACACACGTGGTCCGACCCCTACGGGCTCTCTCCCCACCCGAACATCACCGCCGGCAACAACTTCAAGGCGCACTACCTGAAACACCGGAGCCTGCTGGAGAAGGTGCTCGGCAAGAATTACCCGAAGTGGAAGGAGGACGAAGGAGCGACCTTCAGGAAGGACCTGGAGGACATGATCAGTTCCGGTAGGCTCAACTCCGAGGGCCTGGGCACCTTCAAGGTAGGGCATCCGGCCGCACAGGTGTTCCGCGGTGAGGGGTTGACGCTGTTGCTCAGGCAGGATGGCGAGTTCTGGACACTCCTGGAGTCCGGGGCAGGCATGGACACAGGAATCCAGATGCTGTGAGGAGAACCCGATGACTTCGCTGGATCAACTGTTCGCGGCCCTGTCGTCCGTCCGAGTCTGGGATGTCCAGGTCCCTGGTTTCATCGACCGCGACCGCCCGCATCCGCGATTCACGCCCCTGTCCGAATCGGTCTACCTCGCCCTCGAAGACGGCTACCTGCGGCTCGACTCGGTGGCCAACTACAGTCAGTTGGCCATGCGATTGGTGTCGGACGTGGAGGTGCCTGAAGCCCTGGAGGGTGAAGACGAGGAATTCTCGGTCGGCTCGTTCAGTGAGCCCTTCCTCGCCGACGCATACGACTCGTTCCGGATCACTCGCATCCGGTGGGCGGTCGATGCCGACTCCGATCCCTCCGCGGGTGTCGTGCGCTGCGCAGAGTTCGAGTTCGAGAAGAACTGGCCCCTGTGTGTCGATCCGGCATGGCAGTTCGGGATCAGATTGCAGGGAGTCGGCGCATTCGATCGGTGTCTTGGCGAGATGCGGGAGAGTTCGCTCGGCATCCAGGTTTTCGCTTGGGCCCCGTAACTGGGTCAAGGGGTCGCACGTTCGAATCCCGTCGCCCTCCCAACATGTGAAGACGAAACTCGGTCGGATCGGGAAGTGGGGAGGTGTCAACTCGGTCCCTCCCACCGTGATCTGGGCAGCCCGTCAGCGCAGGAGCCGCCAACGGTGCGGGTGCCGATCGTTCATCCGGCCTGGTCAGCTGGCACGATGGTACTCGCGCAGTGTCCCCCCGAGTCGGTCTCGTCGGCGAACCGGCAGACGTCGGATTCGGGCCGGCACGATGACCGGCCCGGGAAGCGGTCGCAGCGGAGCGGCTTGGCCCTGGCTCCGGTGCGGCCGGTGCTGGTTGTAGAACGTCTCGACTCCCGGAGCACGTGCCGGAGGTGGCACTGGTTCCAGATCAGCGTGCGGTCCAGCAGTTCGCGTCGGCAAGTCTGGATCCAGCGCGCCATGATCGAGTTCATGCGGGGCACTCGAATGCCCGTGATCACGACTTGCAGCCCGGCATCCGCCAGCAGTGCGTCGAACGCCGCGGTGAACTTCGAGTCGCGATCGCGGATCAGGAACCGCGCTTTGCTGCCCGCGTCCTCACGGTCCATGACGAGGTTGCGTCCGAGCTGCACGATCCAGTCCGCGGTCGGATGCGCGGTCGCGCCCATGACCCGGACGCGCCGGCTCGCGTGCTCGATGACCGCAAAGACGTACAGGCGCGCCCCAGTCAGGGTGCGGACCTCGAAGAGGTCGCAGGCGAGCAGCGCCTCGGCCTGGCTTCGCAGGAAATCGGCCCAGGCGGTGCGGTTGCGTTCCTGGGCGGGCGGGATGCCGTGCTCCTTGGGGAACTCCCATACCGTGGACGCTGCAACCTTGATCCCCAGTGCCGCGAGTTCCCCGTGGATCTGCCGGGTAGCCCCACGACGGATTCTCCTGGGCCAGGCGCAGGACAAGAGCCCGGATCGAGCGGAAGGTCGATGGTCGCCCGCGCCGCTTCGGCACACACGTCGCCGCGTGACGGCGTCGAAGGAGATCTCGATGCCAGCGCAGGATCGTGTCCAGGCGGACCAGCAGCAGGAGTCGGCGGAGCCTCTCCCCCGGCAGGTGCTGGAGCAGCCCGGCCAGAACCGCACGGTCGACATCGGTGAACACGGGTAGACCGACCTGACGCTGAAGTACCAGCAACTCATGCCGCAGGACCAGTATCTCCACCTCCTGCTCCCGCTCACTGGCCGACAGCAACCGCAGCACAGCAAGGGCGTTCGTGGCAGCAAGGTAGGTCAGGCGCAGTAGCACAAGAGACCATCCTGCCGCCCTCCCCCGCCGCCGGGACAGCCAACCAGGAAACGACCGGAGCCCAGCGATCACGGCCTTGACCTGGCCGGATGATTTCTCGGCACCCGCACTGTCGCAGCTGCGCCATGTCGTGAGGGTCGCGATCGGCCGGTTCGTAACCTTGGTGGAAGTAGACCTGCTGATCGGCCGACAGGCAGGGGCCGGCAGTCCCCTGGATCTTTCCCATGACAAAGCACGAGGCGGGATAGGTAAACGGGTGCTCGGCGTCGGTCGACGCCTGAACTGCGGACCCGTCCGAAGCAGCGAAGACCAGCGGGTGCAGATCGATCTCTCGACCACCTGGATCGGTGACCACGAACCGCACCGGTCGCCAATCCAGGGTCTCGGCGAAGCCAGCCCGCGAGAGGGTCGCGACCACCTCCAGTTCCTGGTCGCTCGGGTGCACCAGGTCCAGGTCCCGGCGCTGACGGGTCTGCTCACAGACGAGGGCGTCGATGCCCCAGCCACCACCGATCCAGATGTCCACTTCCGCCCGCCGCAGCACGGCGAGGATGGCCAGTACGTCGTCTGCAGTCATCACTCGCGGACGCTTACGCTGATCACGCGGGTGGGCGAGCGGATTTACTCCCGTGACAACGCCACTTCAACCCGCCCAGCACGTTCGAAGATGGCGAACCGCGCCGCCCAGGTGTACGGACTTGTACGGAAAACGTGCCTTGCCTCGGCTGCCGCGGGCAGCCTGGTCGTGCTGCTTCGCACACGGCGGTCCCGAGCAGCGAAGCGTCAGGGGAACGTCTGCCCAACCTCGTTCCGCGCCTGGCCTTGCACAGGAGGACTGCTGCCTGGACCTACCACGGGGACGTCCAGGCGGCCGATGTCGACCGCCATCCAGATTCAGGGGGAGCACAACCATGCGCAAACCCGGCAACACCCGGCGTGCAGTCGCCATGGCTGCCGCTGCCGTCCTGGCGGCCGTCGGGATCGCCACCAGCACCGGCAGGGCGTCGGCGTCCGCTCACGGCGCTGTCGCAGCAGATCCGACCAACACATTCAGCATCGCGTTCCAGGGCAACACCGCTGACCTGTGGGACTCGGGTGGAACTGCGCCCGGCTCCTTCGACACGGGCCTGGGCATGGCGCCCGGCACCAGCCCCAGCACCGCGCTCGGAGGGTGCGACAACGGCGCCGGAGAGACCGCGTTCCAGGCCAACACCACCAACTTGTGGATCACCGGCAACGGGCACAGCACCGACACACATCTGGGCATGATGCGCGGAACCAGCCCCAGCATCAGCAGCGTCTGCGAGGGGCGCGGCACGAACGCCTACTGGACCGCGTTCCAGGCCAACACCACCAACTTGTGGATCACCGGCAACGGGCACAGCACCGACACACATCTGGGCATGATGCGCGGAACCAGCCCCAGCATCGTCGCTCACCTCGACGCCTTCAACCAAGTCGAGTACGACGTCGCCTTCCAGGCCAACAACGGCGACCTGTGGCGCTACAACTCGGAGACCGGGCAGGCCGCTGACCTGCACCTGGGCATGTTGGCCGGCACCAGCCCCAGCATCGCCTCGGCCGGCGGGTCCGACGTCGAGATCGCGTTCCAGGCCAACACCGGCGACCTGTGGATCACGCCTGGCACCACGGCGGGCACGGACCTGGGCCTGGGCATGATGCGCGGCACCAGCCCCAGCATCACCAGGAACTTCAACAACAGCAGCCACTTCGGGATCGCGTTCCAGGCCAACACCGGGAACCTGTGGATCACCCCGGCTGCTCGGGGCGCCGGTACCAACCTGGGCCTGGGCATGATGCGCGGCACCAGCCCGAGCTACACCGTCAAGAACCTGGGGCTCGTCCCCGAGATCGCGTTCCAGGCCAACACGGGCCGCCTGTGGGTCACGCCGGACAAGCGGGGCGGCGGCGTTTCCACGGGCCTCAGCATGGCTCCTGGTACCAGCCCCAGCATCATGGCGTTGGGTTTCACTCCGTCCGACGGCGGGTCGACCTTCACCACCTCCGGTGAGCCGACCGTCGGCAAGCTCTACTACGACGTCCTGGGCTACAAGTGGAACTGCACCGGCACGGTGATCGGGCGAGACATCGTCGCAACCGCCGGCCACTGCATCTACAACGACTTCAGGGACGCCTCCGGGTTCAGCTGGGCACCGCCCGGGCTCTGGGTCGAAGCCCCGCCCCCGTACCAGTTCGTGCCGAACGACAACTCCGCCGGCCCCCACGCCGCCTGGCACGTGACCGGGCAGCCAGTCATCCCTTTGCACTGGGCCCGCCAGCACGCGCCTGATGCCGACTTCGGGGTCTACACGATCGCGCCGCGCTCCGACGGCGCCCACATCGGGGACGTGGTCGGGATCCACCCGTGGAGGGTCTCGAAGGGCGTGAGCGCCGGCTCGACACCCACGTACACCATCGGCTACCCGCACGACTTCAAGGATCCGCAGGCGTGCAACGCGCCGGCGATCCGGTTCAACGGTGACAACAGCCAGCTGGAACTCAGCTGCACCTTCGCTGACGGAGCGTCCGGCGGCCCGCTCAGCGACAGGGCCGGCTTCGCCTACGCCAACATCGGCGGCTTCCAGCAGGGGGGCGTCAACTCCTTCCCGTCCTACGGGGTTGTGTGGAACCGCGAGTTCCTGATCATGGTCCTCACTGCGGAGCAGGGGGGCGGAACCGTCGTATCCGGCAGCCACGGCACCTCCATGCGGGTAGCCGGCACCTCCGCGCACTGAGCTGGGCGACGCCGACACGGACTCGCAGCGAGTGATCTGAGCAGTACTGAGGCCCCAGCTACCTGCCGGGGCCTCAGCGCTGCCCGAACTTCCTGGGCGGCATCGCCCCTGGCGCCCGATCGCGGCACCAGGCCAATCAGAACGGTCCAGGATCGGATCAGCAGTCGTCGCCGAGGACCGACAGTGTGCTCCAGCAGGTCGGTTCCTGCCGCCTCGTCCGGGGCGGCAAGAGTGTGGGGCTCGAAATGTCATCACCGCGGCTCAAGCTTACTGGTACTGGTTGACGACTCTGCCAGGGATGCGTGTGCGCAGAAGCCTGCATGGTGCCTCGTCGGGCAGGACTGGCGGCGCTTCCGTGGCTTCAGGCGGCCGATGGTGTCGTGATCTCTATGGCCGGGCGACAGCGGTCCCATTCGTCATCCGTGGGCAGGCCGGCGTGGATCGAGATGGCGGGGGTGCCGGGCCGTACACCGCTGTCGGGCGGTCTCCAACGGGACGTCGCACCAGATCTCCCCGTCGCGGGATCGTTTGGGCGGTTCAGGCCTTTCGGGACGAAGTCACGGAAATCGGCCGGCCAGCATGACTCCAGGACGGCACCACCGGGGGCATATGCCAGCAGAGCACACATCGTCTCGCTGGCGGCGGCGCCGATGGCCGCGTTCCAGCGCCTCCGCACCCACCCGGCCGGGGCGGTGCCCAACACGTCGGCGCGGGCCTCATTGATCACGTTCTTGCTGAGCAACGGCAGCTTCAAGTGGCGGGCCAGAGCCCTGGCCAAGGTCGTCTTGCCCGAGCCGGACAATCCGTTGACCAACACGGCGGGAGACTAGGTCACGCTGCCACCCCCTCGCCTCGCTCGACCAGGCCGCCGCAGTGGCCACGATCCGGGGCCAGTCGTGGCCGTTGCGGACCACTTGGCGCCGCCCGTACTCGTCGGTCTCGCCCGTCAACTCGGCTATGTACTGGCTGACGTCCGCCTCCAAAGCGGCGGCCAGCATCCGGCGGGCGCCCCCACGGACGATCTTGTCGATCAGAGAGCCGGACTCGATACCGCCGTCGGCGTTCACTACGCTCAGCGCGGGCGTGCCTTCCCGACCCGCGCTGTGAACGCGGGCCTACTCGGAGACCATTACGGGATCATTGGAAGGTACGCCCTCCGCGTGCCCTGCTGATGATCCCAACTCGCTGGCGAGATACCAGTGCTCTGCGGCCTGCCCCCATGGATGACTGCCAGCAGGTCATGGTCTGGCTTAGTCGAGGCGCTCCACGGCCAGCTGGAGCGTCAGCTCGTAGTCCTGTCTCCTGCCCTTCCCGTGCACCCCACCCATAGGATGGGCCTGTCAGGGACACACGACGCGGGGGGCATCGTGGCTGAACAGCCGGGCGCACTGCCAGATCCCGGCCAGGCGGTTGGCCTGCCCGAGTTCATCGGTCTGCTGGGAGAACTACGTGCGTGGGCAGGGATGCCCTCGTACCGGGTGTTGGCGAAGCGTGCCGGGGCGCTCATGCGGCCGCCGCGCTCCTTGTCGACCATGACCGTTGCTGATGCGTTCAAGACGGGACGGCGCCGCCTGGACCTAGACCTCGTGGTCGCGATCGTCCGCGCGCTCGGCGCGGACGAGCCAGCGGTCGACCGCTGGCGCCAGGCCTGCATCAAAGCCCATGCACGAGCCAAGGCCGGCGGTCCAGTCGGCGTGTTCGGTCAGTTGCCCACGGATCTCGCCACCTTCACGGGCCGCCGTGAGGAACTGGCCCGCTTGGTTGCCGCCGCGACGAACGCGCGCGACGGCGACAGCGCCACCTCGAACGCTGTTGTGATCTCCTCGATCGAAGGCATGGCCGGGGTCGGCAAGACCCAGCTCGCGATCCACGCCGCCCACCAGCTCGTCCGCGACGGACACTTCACCGAAACCCAGCTGCATGTGAACCTGCGCGGCTTCGACCCCGAACACCCGCCCGCGGACCCGTCCGCGGTCCTGGAAGCCTTCCTGCGGCAGTTGGGCGTGGCCGCGCAGCAGATCCCCGCCAGCCGAGATGAGCGGGCGGCGATGTACCGCGACCGGCTACGCGAACGCGGTGGGCTGGTCCTGCTCGACAACGCCGCCGACGAGGAGCAGGTCCGCGACCTCATCCCCGCCGGACCCAACTGCCTCGTGCTGATCACCAGCCGCCGCAGCCTGGCCGGCCTTGACGGCACCACCCCGCACCTGATCGCAGCGTTCTCGGAAACCGAGTCGCTGGACCTACTCGACAGGATCGCCGGCCACGAGCGCGTTACCGCAGAACCCGAAGCGGCCGCCCGGCTTGTTGACCTCTGCGATCGTTTGCCACTCGCGGTGGCACTGACGGCTGCGCGGCTGCGCTCCCGCCCCACCTGGTCTCTCGCCGCGCTGGCCGACCAACTAGAGGAAGGCAGGCTGGACGCGATCCGCGCGGGCGGACGCGCGATCCGCCCCGTCCTCGACCTCTCCTACCAAGCGCTCCCGGCCTCGGCGCAGCAGATGTTCCGGCTTCTTGGGCTACACCCTGGCCCTGATCTGAGCACTGACGCAGCCGCCGCGCTCACCGGCCGCACGCGCGCCGGAGCGACGCAGACTCTGGAACTGCTCCTGGACGAGAACATGCTGCAACAGCGGCAACCAGGGCGCTACGAACTCCACGACCTGCTCCGCGCCCACGCCATCGAACTCGCCTCGGAGGACGACGCGGCCGTCGCGGCCGCCCTCGGGCGGGTCACGTCCTGGTACGCGCACAGCGTCTACAACGCGTTAACGCGACTACGGAAGACCGTAGACACGCCCACGGTTCCGTGCGAGGTGGTCCCGGCACGGTTCGGCTCCGACGAGGCGGCCCTGGCATGGGTTGCCGCCGAGGACACGAACCTGGAACACGCCCTGCGTACCGCCGCCGCATCCGGACTGCACGAGACCGCCTGGCATTTGAGCCGCTCCCTCGACTACTGCTACTTCGAGAGCGGCAGAATCACCGACTCCCTCCGGGTAAGCCTGCTGGGCGCCGAATGCGCCCGTAAGGCCGGCAACCGTTCCGGGGAGGGAAGGTCCCTGCGCGCGGCAGGCTGGGACCACATGGAACTGGGGTCACTTCCCGAGGCCGAGTCCTGCCTGAGCAAGGCGCTGGAGCTGTGCGGGGCAGCTGACGACCTGCACGGTAAGGCCCTGGCCCTGAACGGCCTCGGCAAGGTGAGCAGTGACCGGCGCCGGTTCGCCGAGGCGCTCGACTTCTACCAGGCGTCGTTGGCGATTTACACGCAGCGGGGCAGCCGCCGCCACGTGGGCTACGTGCACTCCAACATCGGCGTCGTCTACTTCGAGATGAAGCGCTACGACCTGGCGCTGACCAGTTACCTCCACGCCCTGGAAATCCTCGACTCCCTCGAGAGCGACAGCTTCACCCAGTCCGTGCTACTCGGGAACATCGCCGAGGTCCACTTCCTAACTGGCGAGTACGGCAAGGCTCTCAACTGGCAGACCCGTTGCCTCGCGCTCACGCGTGAGTACGGACATCACCTGCACGAAGCCGACACCCTGCTCGCACTCGGCGACAGCCACGCCGCCCTCGGCCACACCGACCAGGCCGGTACAGCGTGGGCTGAGTCAGCCACCCTCTACGAGCGACTCGGCGACCCCCGGGCCACCGAAGCCAGACAGCGCCTCAGCAACGACGCCCACACCAAGTCGACCGGCACATGACGGGCCCTCCTACTCGACGCCGCCGCGGCTCGGAGCGCGGAGAAACAGGCCTCGCCGCGCGTCGCAGGGAGGCACGGTGCCGGGTTGGCGGAACCGCCGCTGAGGGCTCACTCGCCGCCCTCCGTCGCCGCGAGCGAGCCCGTCGATGCCTGTTTTTCCGGTTGTCGACTCCTCAGCGAGAGGCGCATTCCGTGATCATTCGCAGCTTCGAGCCGCGTGACCTTCCGCGGCTGACCGAGCTCTGCGGGTGCGGCTTAGAGGGCAACTGATCTACGTATTGGGCGGTTTGGGTAACTGCAGCGAGGATGGCTCGTTGCTCGTCTCGTGAGTTCTCGACGCCCGTACCGCAGCGATGTGTCCGACGCCCGCTGGGCCTTGATGGAGCCGGTCTTCACGGCATGGCGGGCGGCCCGCACGGGTCCCGGTGTGGGTGCCCGCGTTCACGACCTGCGGGAGATCGTGAACGCGATTCTCTATGTCAACCGCACCGGCATCCCGTGGGAGTACCTGCCGCACGACTTACCGCCCTACAAGACCGTCTACGACTACTACGCGAAGTGGGACGCCGACGGCACCACCCAGCAGGTCCACGACCTCTTACGCGAGCGAACCCGTCGATCCCAGGGACGCCGGCCCGACCCATCAGCCGCGGTCCTCGACGCCCAGAGCGTCAAGACCTCCAGCAACGTCGCCGAAGCCGACCAGGGCATCGACGCGGCCAAGAAGATCAAGGGCCGCAAGCGCCACCTGGTGACCGACACCCTGGGTCTCCTGCTCGCGGTCATCGTGAGCGCCGCCTCCATCCAGGACTCAGAGGGCGGACGGCAGGCCCTCGACCAGGTCGCCGCTCAGCACCCAGGCGTGGTCAAGGTCTGGGTGGACGGCGGCTACAACGCCACGACGATCAACCACGGCGCCCGCCTCGGCATCGATGTCGAGGTGACCAAGCGCACCGCCCCGTCGGGGTTCCAGCCGCTGCCGAAGCGCTGGGTGATCGAGAGAACCTTCGGCTGGCTGATGCAGCACCGCCGGCTGGCACGCGACTACGAAGCCCTGCCCCAGCGCTCGAGGACCATGATCCTCTGGGCCATGACTAACAAAATGAGCCGAGCGCTCACCGGAGAATCCACCCAGTCCTGGCGCACGCCGCCAGCAGAATCGGGCAGATTGACCTAAAAGGTCATCAGATGCCCTCTAAGGCACACTTTTGGTCCCTCATTCTCCGCCCCCGACAATCAACAGGCAACGCTGCGCCCCACAACGCCCTGGAACTCGTCGGCGGGGAGACCACCGTCCACCCCCACCTGATCGCGCGGATCCTCAAGCGGACAGCCCTCTACAACCCGCGCTGGAGCTACCACACCAGCCCCGACAGCACGCACTTCTTCGACCAGGCCACCGAAGTCTGTGACGCGACCGTCCCGTACGTCGAAGAGCACCTCGACGAGGTCGGCAGCGCCTTCCTGCCTGGCCTCATCTGGTGCGACTGGTCCTCCCGCCTGGTCCGCGAAATCCCTGCGCCGTAGTCGACCGACCGCCGCCCGTTTGCCACCCCCCGCTCCCCGCGTACGTCCGCCGGGCGGAGGCGTCCTACGTAGGGGGCTCTGCCTGCCCGGCGGGCTTTCGTGCCGCTGCACGCCCCGGGCGGGCCTGCTTTCCATCAACCTGGAGAGCGTGGACAGCAGAAGGCCCCCAACGCTTCGGACTCAAGCGTCGGGGGCCTGGCCTATCCGCGCGGGTCTACGGCCATTCGTCGGTCAGCACGTCGTGCAGGTCGTCGAGGAAGTCCTCATGTGACGGTTCCTCCAGGTCGGGATCCGCCACCGCTTCGAGTTCCTCTGTGGGCTCGTCGTCCACGACATCGAGTTCGTCCTCGATGTCGCGGGTCTTACCGGTGGTGCCGTTGTTCGGCATGGCGCACTTCCTTGCCTCGGGAATCGGGGGCGCGCCCAGCACAGCAGCGACGGAAGGCGACCGCGCTTCGTCGCGTCCAATCGAGTGGGTCACCCACCGTCGCCGGGCTCATCCCGGATGCCAGTCGTATCGGGGTGGGGCAGCTTGGAGGGATGAGCGATGAGCCGTCCCAAGCTGAGCAGCATCACGCGCACGTCGTCGTCCACGCGGTACAGACCGACGCCGTGACGGGCCCGTACCGGCGCGTGGACATCCTCGGCAAGTACGTCGGCAAGGCCTACGAGCTCGCGGACGTGTCCGAGTTCTGCCGCCGCGCCGGCCTGGACGAGCTCAACCTCGACGCCGAGCCTGTGGTCGACTGGCAAGGCGGCGGCCCGCAGGTGTGGGAGTAGCTTCCGCGCGCTCGCCCGTCCGGTTGATCCTGAGTCACTCGGACTGTGCTGCATCGTTTCCCAGGCGTGACCACTTCGGATCCGGCGCCACACTCGTCACCCGGCACCGACTGCCCAGACGGCACGCCGCTGTTCAGTGACCTTGCCGCGGCGTGGGCGGCGTCCGGCCGGACGGTGCCGGGGCGCCCGGATCCGGAGTGGGACCGACTGGTCGCCGGAGGATCAGGGCGTCGACGTCGCAGGTGTCGGTTTCCGCGACAGCAGGCAGCTTAGAAGGTGGTGGCCCTGCCGACGGGGGATGCGGCAGAGCCACCGGGCGATGATCTTGGCGGAGTGCCGGGCATCGGTCAAGACTTACTTGTGCCGCCTTCCGAGGGCCCCATTCACCGCCTAGCCCTTGCGGCCGATCACGCCAGCGCCGAACGTACCTCGCGGATGCTACTGGCCAGCCGCCGGTCACTCCGACAGTCCACCGCGTTTGCTCCCGCCATCGCGTGCTGGGCTTGATGGGTACGGCGCAGGTTCGAGCCTCCCGCCCGTCAATCGCGCCCTGCCGTGCGGCTTTCGCACAACCGCCCGGCAGCGGGAGCCTTGGTACCTCGACCGGGGCTCCCGCCCAAACTGCACGAAGAGGGGCCCCCGCTCGTCGCCCAGGACCCCTCTCGTCTACAGCGTACGTACGTTCTACTGGTAACCCCACGGGCAAAGGAACGCCCCCGACACTTCGCCGAGCGTCGGGGGCCTCTTCGTCACCGAATGATCAGTACCAGACCAGGCACTGGCCGCCGTTGCAAGGCAGCGTGTAGACCTGCCCATTCGCGTTGCTGTCCAAGCACTCGCCGGCCTGGCGGTTCACCAGGTTGAAGCCGTTGCCGACCCCACTGCCACCGCTCCCAGTAATTCGCGGTGCCGCAGTTCTCCAGGTAGACCATGTCCCGGTTCGGGCGCATGCCCCAATACGCAGGCCGCGCACCAGCCCTGGGACGCACGTCCCCGAATGGGAGCGCCTCCCTTTCTGCCCAGCCTTGATCACTATCGGTAATCACGAGAAGGAGTCGCCGGAGTGTTCGGGGCGGTCGGGGTTCCGGCGGGGCGGCGCTGGCGGATCGCGGCGCTGTTCACCGTGTTCGAGGGTGGTTTGCCGCCGGCAGGCCTGAGCCTCGGCTATCCGCTGGCCCGCGTGATCGGCGGGAAGGCGGGCTACCTGGCTGCCGCGGCCACGGTCGGCCTGGGGCATTCGCCTGTTGTTCTCCGGCCAGGACAAGGAAGGCGAGGCCGCCGGACGCCTGGTGTCCCTGAGGGGTTGGACGGCGCTCGGGGCCGGCCTGGGCGTCAGTCTGGACATATTCGGGATCGGATTCAGCCTGGGCCTGACCGGGCTGCCCACCTTCGGGTGGGCCGTCGCAATCGCCGCGCAGGCGTTCCTCGTGGCTCAGCTCGGCCTGCTTCTGGGTGCCCGGATGAGCGAAGGGCTGCGCGAGGGTACCGAGCTGCTTGCTGCGGTCGGACGCAATCTCACGCGCGCGGCTCCCCTGCGCGTCCGTAGGGGAGGCGACAAGGGCGCGCATGGGTTGCGTCAAATGCACGGTTTCTGCGTGCACGACATGACTCCCACGGCGTAGCGTCCGACTGTTGGCATGTTTCGGGCAAGTTAACTGCTTGTCCGCTGTGGGGCGTTGACCTGGGGGTTCATCATGATGCCCGCATCTCTGTGCACATCACCGTCCGCGCTTGCCGGTCCGCCGAACGAACCGATGGCCGCCGAGGCCGAGGAACTGGTCCGGCAGCTCGCGTCCGAGGGCCATCTGCCGCCCGGTGCCGTGGAGCAGCGCCTCCAGGAGATCAGGGACGCGTTGGAGTCCATGGGTACCTACCGGCAGAGCACGGAAGAGTTACTGGCGGGCGCGCGGATCGCGTGGCGGAACAATCCGCAGTGCGTCGGCAAGTTCTACTGGAAGGCTCTGGAGACCAGGGACTGCCGAGATGTCGGCGCCGGTAGTGCGGACGAAGCCGCGTTGTTCGAGGCTCTCGTGGAGCATCTGCGTCTGGCCTGGAACGGTGGCAAGGTCCGGCTGCTGCTGAGCGTCTTCGCCCCCAGCGGCCCCGATCGACCTGGGCCCCGTGTGTGGAACGGACAGCTCATCCGCTACGCCGGCTACCGGCAGCACGACGGCACGGTGGTGGGAGACCCCGAGACGGCCGACCTCACCGAGGCGGTCCAGCGGCTGGGGTGGCGCGGGAAGGGCACCGAGTACGACGCGCTGCCGCTGGTCATCCAGAGGCCAGGTCGCGAGCCGCGGTGGTTCGACCTGCCCGCGAGCGCGGTCCCCGAGGTACGCATCACGCACCCCGACTACCCCTGGTTCGAAAGGCTGGGCCTGCGCTGGCACGCCTTCCCGACGATCTCCAACCAGATCCTGGAACTCGGGGGCCTGCACTACACGCTCGCGCCGTTCAGCGCCTGGTACACCTGCACCGAGATCGGCGCCCGGAACCTGTCCGACACCAACCGCTACGACAAACTGCCCGTGGTCGCCCAGGGGATGGGCCTGGACACCGGCCGCGACCGCACCCTGTGGCGCGACCGAGCACTGCTGGAACTGACCGCAGCCGTGCTGCACTCCTACGACCGGGCCGGGGTGTCGATCATCGACCACCACTTCGCCACCAAGCAGTTCGTCCGGCACGAGGAACGCGAGCACAAGAGCGGCCGCACGTGCCCCGCCGACTGGTCCGCGATCGTGCCGACCACCAGCGGCTCGACCACGCCGGTGTGGCAGCGCCGCTACGAACCGACCCGCGTCCGCCCCAACTTCTCGCCTCACCCGACTCCCTGGCCCGACGGTGGCGCCGGGAGCTGAGCGCGCTGATGCCGCTCTGCTGGTTCGCGGTGCCACTGGGAGCTGCGCTCAACCTCGGCGGGACCGGCGTCTACGCGCTGCGGACGCTCCGCGGATCGGTCCAGCCCAACGCCGTGACCTGGCTGCTGTGGGCCGTGGCACGGGCGTGGCGTTCGCGGCCCAGATCGCCCGTCACGCCGGCCTCACCGCCGTCACCACACTCAGCGTTGGGCTCGGCCCGTTGATCGTCTTCCTGTGCGCGCTCAGCCGTCCGGGCTTCCGCGCCGCACGCCCCAGACGCGCTGAACTGTGCTGCGCCGCCCTATCCCTGGCCGCGCTGGTCGGCTGGGGGATCAGCGCGGACCCGACGATCGCGCTCGCGCTGAGCATCCTGGCCGACGGCTGCGCGGCCGTCCCCACGGTCGTGAAGTGCCACCGGCAACCGGGCAGCGAGGACCGGACCGTCTACGCACTCATGGGACTCAGTGCCGTGCTCACCCTGGCCACGCTGCCCGCCTGGACGTTCCCCGCCGCGGGCTTCTCCTGCTATCTCCTGGCACTCTGCGCCGTTCTTCTGGTCCTGCTTAGCCACCAGGACCGGCGCGTACCGGGCCGCGAGGCAGCGCTGCCACCCTGACTGTCAGTCACCACGGCGCCAGGCGTCCGGTTTCGCGCGCGCGCGTCGCCGGCGGTCAGTGCCCGAACCGGGCCCTCGGCTTGGACCGGTTGCCAGTCGCGTGGATGTGGCCGCCCATCGCGGTCCGCGTCGCGGATCCGGAGCTTGTCGCCGGTGCGGTTCCACTCGGGGGCCAGGTCGGTCCCGACGCGGTGCGGCAAGGTGGAGCGGACGATCTCCCACCGGCCCGCGCGCACCCGTCCCACGGAGACCTCGCAGTCCAGAAGCGCCGCGCCCTGCGCGCGGCGATCGCAGCCGCCCACCTGCTCGACGAGGGAGACCAGCGGCATCGGGAGCGGCGCGTACCGGTCCCTGGCGTAGCAGAACCAGGAGCCGGCACGGACAAGCAGCCCTGTGCAACCGTCCTGCGGATCCTCCAGCAGCGCTGCCGCCGGGGCGGCGGGTGGACCTCCGATGCGTTCCCAGTGCTCCAGGTAGGCCTCGTGCAGTCCCTCCTCCACCAGAACGCCTTCCTCCCAGCGCAGGGTGCCGGTGTCGGGAAGTGGCGCCGTCGGGTGGAGGTCGATCCGGCGCACCCAACTGAACGCCTCGCCGTCCTGTTGCAACGTGCCGGCGAAGGCCCTCTGGCCGCACAGCGCGAGCAACTGATGGTGGTCCAGGTCCCGCAACGGCGACGCTCCGACGGCCGCGTCGAGCCCGGCGGGCTGGCGCAGATCGCCGAAGAGCGTGGGGCCCTGGACCCAGGTGACGCTGCTGGTGCGGTCTGTCGAGCCATCGGCTTCGGGCACGAGCGTGCGCCGCCAGACGCCGCCCAGATCAGCGAGCGCGACATCGACCCCGACCATCTGTCCTCCTCATCCGACGCAAGGCCGATCCGAACCCGTCCGCACCGGGCAACCTCGCCCGACTATCCTGCCGCGCGACGACCACACCGACTGCCCACGGCCGGCGATCGGGCGCACACCGACCCCCGCCTGCGGCAGCACACAAGCGCCAACGGGCTGATCCTGAGTGCCGGACGGAGCGCGGCGAAACCACGACGGCGCCGTTGCCACGGCGTTAAGCCCTCTGGCCAGGGGCCCCGACTTCGTCGTAGCGTGCTGCTCGAACGCGCGGTTCCGAAGTCGCTTCACCCGGCAGATCCGAGGACACCAGGGCGATCAGACCCAGGGGTCCTCACCAGCGAGGACTCTGCTATCCAGGACAGGGGAACAGGCATGGCCACCGGAATCGTGAAGTGGTTCAACGCCGAGAAGGGCTTTGGCTTCATCGCCCAGGACAGCGGCGGCCCAGACGTGTTCGTCCACTACAGCGCGATCAACTCCGACGGCTTCCGGTCGCTGGACGAGGGCGCGCAGGTCGAGTTCGACGTCGAGCAGGGCCCGAAGGGGCCGCAGGCAGGCAACGTCCGGACCATCTGAGGCACGCAGCGAAAGCCCGCCGCGGTCACCGCGGCGGGCTTGGTGGCATGAACTGGATCGAGGTGGTCCCGGCAGGGGCGGGCCCCGTGGCGTTGACGCAGTGCGGGCTCACGTTCGTGCTTCACATGGTCGCAGGACCGCGCCGGGGCACGCGCGGCCAGGACTGATCCCTCCGGCCGGGCGACGACCTGGCGGTGATTCCCGGCTTGGAGCGCCTGGAATCCCTCAACGACGTCGTCATGAAGATCACCGGCGTACCGCAGCGCGCGACCGTGCCCGCCGAGATCGTCCGCCGCGCCGACCAGATCGAAGTGGTCGACATGCCCCCCGATGGCCTACGCCGACGCAGCCCTGAGCTCTGGCCAGCAAAGGATCCATCAGTTTCCGTCTACCTTCGGGTGTGGGCCGCGCGGCATTGGAGTGTGGCAGGGCCGACGCACCTCAAGCTGCCTGGCGGGGCCGGTTCGGCGAACCACCGGTTGCGTAGCGCGTCCGTAGGTCGGGGATCGCCGAGAGCGTCGAGCCCTCGAGCTGCAGGCCCGCGCCAAGCCCGGGCCGGCCCACCGAATGAGGATCGCGCGACGGTTCAGCGTGGTCAGACGATTGCGGAGTCGCCGCTGCGGGGCGTGGGAACCTCGGCAGCCCGGTCGGCGCTTGGGGTTGCGGCATCGAAGAAGCGGAGCAACTCCACCGGGAAGGGCATGACCAAGGTGGAGTTCTTCTCCGCCGCGACCTCCACGACGGTCTGAAGCAGCCGCAGTTGCATGGCCGCAGGGGTGTCCGCCATCTCAGCCGCGGCCTGGGCGAGTTTCTGCGACGCCTCCAGTTCGCCCTCGGCGGTGATGACGCGGGCGCGTCGCTCACGGTCCGCCTCCGCCTGGCGCGCCATCGAGCGCTTCATCGACTCGGGAAGCGCGACGTCCTTGATTTCCACGCGGTCGATGTGGATGCCCCATTCACTCGCCGGACTCTCGAGCATCAGCTCAAGGCCCTGGTGGAGTGCCTCCCGACCGGACAACAGCTCGTCGAGCTCGCTCTTGCCGATCACCGAGCGCAGCGAGGTCTGGGCGACCTGGGACATCGCGAAGGTGTAGTCCTGGACCTTGACCGCGGCCGTGATCGGATCAACGACCCTGAAGTACAGCACCGCGTCCACCCTCACGGAGACGTTGTCGCGAGTGATGCCCTCCTGCGAGGGAACGGGCATGGTGATGGTCTGCACGTTGACCTTGCGCATCCGCTCAACCACCGGGACGAGCAGGGTCAGGCCCGGCTGACGCGCCGCCTCCCGCACCCGCCCAAGGCGGAACACCACTCCGCGCTCGTACTGCTGGACCACACGCACACTCTTGGCCAGCACGATCAGTGCCAGCACGAGCGGCACCGCAAGTACTGCGATCATCGACTTGTCTCTCCTTCGTTCCGCAGCCGGTCGGCTGCCGCCGCGCACCGGGCGCGGGACCGATCGCAGAACCTACTCCTCAGGACGGGAACGTGGGGCCAGTGCGCGTCAGGGCCGCGTACGGAGATCGTCAATTCTCGCCGCACTGTGGCGAGCTCGTCACCAGGCGCCTCTGGAGACCGCGACCTTGACCCGAGGTGCCGCATGACCACCTTGCGCGAAGCGGCCAGCCGCGAAGCCGTCCTGAAGACCATCCTCGCTGCGGTGAAGGGTGAGTACGACGCGGCCCGCCCGGAACCTGTGCACCCACCACTTCATGCTGGCGCGGGTGCGTTGCGAGGTCCCGACCGAGAAACGCCCTCGACGCCGACCGCGCGCAGGAATCCGCCGAGGACACCGACCTGCCCGACATCGCTGAGGCGATGCGCGCACTGATGTCGCGCCAGGCCGAGGCTCTGTTCCTCCAGTACTGACAAGGCTGGTGGACGAGCGGATCGCCGCCCGGTTCGACTGCCAGATCGGCGCGGTGCGGTCCCTCAAGTCCCGTGCCCGCCACTTCCTCCCCCGGTACCTCGCCTGCGCCGCGCGACCTGCCGGGGCCGCCCCAGTCGCGGCCCGGTCCCCACCCCATCCCTCACCCGACTCTGCACAGGGAGAGCTTGATGTTCGGGTGCACAGCAAGGACGGAACAGCGCGGGTGGCGGCGGAGGATGCCGACAGTGCTCCACTCCCCGGGTGCGGCCTCGAAGACCCACCTCTGGGCGGACTTCTCGCAGAGGCCGTCGTACACACCGGGTGCGTCGACCGGCTGGGGCCAGCCCGCCGGTTTCACACTCCATAGTCGCTCGCATGTTTGATTTTCCACGGGTGGGTGCCGACTGCCAAAGATCCAAAAGCACCGATTCCAGCAACCCGCACCGGTGCCTGACGGGCTGTGACCGGCTTTCCGCCCCCGGGCCTGGCCGACGTCCAGCCGGAGGCGGCCGCCGTGCCCTACGGTCCGCACTTGGCCAGCGCCAGCACGATCCCAAGGTAAGAGGCTGGCGCATGACGAGGATGGATGAGCTCGAGTTCGCCCGTACCTTCCCGACTGCGACGCTCGACGAGGCGTTTGACGGTCTGGAGCGGCTCACCGGGACGCCCCGCGCCGCCCTTGAGCACATCACACGGTCAGGCGCGACGATGAGCACCGACACCGAGCTCAACGTAGCCAACGCCCTGGCGCAGGCCCACCAGCCCGCGCCCGACGTCAGACCAGCCGGAGAGTAGACGCGCAGATGAGTCGGGCCGGGCTGCCCCGCCGTGGGCGCACCCGGCCCGTCGCGCTGTACCTGCTGCCCTCACGACGCCCACTACGAGCCCTCGGTGAATCGGGCGACAGAATCCCGCGGGGCCGGTTGCCGCTCGACGAGGTGGGGGCGCTGCTGGACGCGCTGGGCCGACGCCCTCGCCGAGCCCGGCACAGGGTCCGCACCCGTGCGCCGCGATGGTGCGTCAGGTGGCGGCTGGCCTGGTGTACCGAGCGACGGGCCACCTCGGCCGCTGGAGCGCGAAGCCACGCTCTCCGATGACCTGGATGCGGCCCGGCCGGACCGCATCCCCTTCCTGCACACCCTCGCCGCGCGAGCAACGAGTGTCCAAGATCACGGGGGTGCTTCAGGGGGCGCCGCCGGTCGGCGGGTTACGGTCCAACGGAACCACGGCCGACGCGGCCCAGCCTGAACCATCGCGGTGAAGGACTCTCCAGGGCGGCGCCGTTCCCCACGGTGGGCATAGGCGGCCAGAGCGTGCATCTTCACAGGTCAAGACCCCCGTATAGCAGTGATCTGGCATGCGGCCAACACTTCTTCGCCCTGCCCGATCCACGACGAGCGAGATCATGGGGCGGTCCGGTTCATGTGCACGGAATGTGAGTTGACTTGAAGTTTGCGATTCTCGGTCCGTTGGAGGTTCGTTCTGACGGCATGGTGGTGGATGTGGTTCGCCCGCGCCGACGCGCGGTGCTGGTGTTTCTGCTCCTGCACGCCAACCGCAGCGTGAGCACCGAGCTCCTGGTCGACGCGCTCTGGGGTGAGGCCCCGCCCCGTACCGCTCGGGCGCAGGTCCACACAGCGGTCTCCACGTTGCGGGGTGCGCTGCCGGCAGCCCTCGGTGGGCAGTTGTCCTCCGAGGGCACCGGGTACCGGCTGACGGTGGCCGAAGGGGAGTTGGACACGACGGAGTTCGGTCGCCGGATCGCGGCCGCCCGACATTGTGTGGGCCGTGGCGCGCCGGACGATGCTGCACGCCTGTTGCGGTCGGGCCTGGGCCTGTGGCGCGGGAAGGCCCTCGCCGGGGTGGACGCCCCGTTCGCGGAGTCGGCCCGAGCCCGGCTGGAGGAGGAACGCTTCGTCGCCCATGAGCTTCTGGCGGACCTTGAGATGACGGCAGGGAGGCACGTCGAGCTGGTGCCAGTGCTGACCGATCTGCTGAACGAGCACCCGGCGCGTGAGTCGATCGCGGAACGGCTGACGTTGGCCCTGTACCGCTGTGGCCGACAGGCCGATGCGCTGGCGGTGGTGCGTAGTTTGCGCGGGCTGCTGGCCGACGAGTACGGGCTCGACCCGGGACCCGGAGTGACCGAGCTGGAGGCGGCCATGCTGCGTGGGGACCCGTGTCTCAGCTACGACACGAAGCAGCCGAGTGCAGTCAAACAGTCCACCGCGACATCCTCCGTACCCACCGTGCCCGGCGCCTCGAAACCTACTGCCCCGGCGTCGGCTGCTGTGACGACGGGCGCGGGGCTCGGGCCTGCCCAGCTTCCTCGGATGCCGGCGGGGTTCGTGGGTCGGCGGGATGAACTGGCGGAGCTGGCCACTCTGCTGGACTCCGGCGTCGACGCGGCCCGGATCGCCGTGGTGAGCGGTCCGGCGGGCGTGGGCAAGACCTCACTCGCGCTGCGGTGGGCCCATAGCGCGGTCGACGCTTTCCCCGATGGCCAGTTGTTCGCCGATCTGCACGGCTACGACACGGCGGACTTCGAGGCCCCCGGGCGGGTGCTGGAACGATTCCTCCTGGCGCTGGGGGTCCCCGGCCACCGGATTCCCGCGGACCTGGCGCAGCGCGAGGATCTGTACCGCTCGCGGATGGCTGACCGCAGCATGTTGGTGGTGCTCGACAACGCGCACGACTACCAGCAGGTCCGACCGCTGCTGCCCGGCACGGGACACTGCCTCACCCTGGTGACGAGCCGGGGCAGGATGAGCGGACTCGTGGCTGAGACCGGTGCGTCGTGCCTGCCACTCGGGATGCTCCCCCTGGAGGACTCGGTCGAGGTGCTGAGTCGGATCGCCGGAGCCGACAGGGTCGAGGCCGCACCCGACTCGGCCCGTGAACTGGCCCGGCTCTGCGGTGGACTGCCACTGGCGCTGCGGATTTCGGCAGTCCGGCTGCTGGAGGAACCGGCCACCCCGCTGGCCGGATTGGCTGCGGAGCTGACGCCGGAGGAGGACCGGTTGGCCGGGCTCGGCCTGGCGGCCGACGACCACACCGTGTCCCGGGCGCTGGACCACACCCGACAGCGGCTGACAGTCGATCAGTCCCGGGTCTTCCACCTGATCAGCCTGCACCCCGGCGCGGACATCGGTTCTGCGGCCGTCGAGGCGGTCGCCGGGAGTGGCGGGTTGCTGCGGGATTCCGCCTCGCTCCCGGTACGACAGTCGCTGCGGGCGCTGGAGGCGGTGCACCTCGTGGACCGGACCGGCACGGACCGGTACGCGATGCACGATCTGGTCCGGCTCTACGGCAGGCAGACGTCTCCAGTGCCTCCTGCCGAACAGGACTCCGCACTCGATCGCATGTTCGACTGGTATATCCATGTCGCCTCCGCGGGGCAGCGGCTGCTCAAGCCTTCCGGCCTGCATCTTCCGTCAGATCTGATCCATCGTCTGTCCGGCAACGCTCCGGTCGAGGACGAGGAGCAGGCCGTCCAGTGGTTCGACCAGGAGATCGACAACCTGACCTCGCTGATCCAGTTGGCCGCTGTGAGGGCGAACCACCGGGTGGTGTGGCAGTTGTCGTCCGCCGTCTCCGGCTATCTGCTGCGCTGCCATCGGCTGGACGCCCTGATCGAAACCCAGAAGCTGGGCGAGTACGCGGCGAAGCAGCAGAAGAACGAGCTGGCGGCTGCGGACCTCGCCGCCAATCTGGGTATCGCCTATTCGATGCGGCGTGATCCACAGGCGAGGGGTCCGTTCGAGCGAGCCGTCTCGATCTTTCTGCGACACGGTGACCTGCGTCGGACCGCCGTCACCCGGCTCAATCTCGGCAGCCTGCACTACGAACTCGGACTGCTCGACGACGCGGCAGTGTTCCAGTCCGCGGCCGTGGACGCCGCCCGCGAACTGGGCATGAGCCAGGTTCTGGCGGTCGCGCTCGGGAACCTGGGCCTCACCCGGAGCGATCTGGGCGACCACCAGAGCGCTCGGGAACTGTTCGTCGAAGCACAGGCGGCCGCCGAGGACTGCGGCTGGCATGCCCAGGCCACTACCACCCGCGGAATGCTGGCCTGGGTGCTGATGCGGCTCGGCGACTTCGACCAGGGGCTGACACTGAGCAGGTTGACCTTGGACGAGGCTCTGCGCACCGGAAACTCCCTGGTCGCGGGCCGGATGCTGGACCAGGTCGGTCTCGCACTTGCGGCGCTCGGCAACTGGACCGAGGCGCGCCGGTCCTGGGGTGAGGCGCTGCGGACCTTCTCCGAGATCGACTGCCCCGAGGCGGACGCGGTCTCCGCCCGACTGCGCGGAGACCGGGACGCACTTCCCGGTCTCGACGCGGAGGGAAACCCCACGATCGCGGATCTCCGCGCGCGGTAGAACGGCCCGGACACCGCCGTAGACGGACGAGTGCCCTGCGGGGGCCGGGTGCTGACCCAGTCCCCGCAGGGCACTCATGCCGGGCTGAGCTGGTTCGCGTAGCCCAGCGCGATGGTGAAGAGGTGACGGGTGCCGGGGGCGTCCTGACGGGCGGCGCGGGTGACTTCGGAGGAGGAGCGCCCGAACACACTGGCCTCCAGGCCGTGCGTCCGGGCCGCAAGCCACACGGCATAACCGAGGGAGCCGACTCGGACCAGCAGCCCGCCGTAGGCGGAATCGTCGGTGTCGGACACCGATCCGAAGATCAGTACCAGTGCGGGAGCGGCGGTGTAGGCGTTGTGCAGGGTCGGGAGGTGGAGCGGGCCACCGTGCCGCCGCCAGGTCCCCGATTCCAACTCCGGCTCGTGCAGGCCCTGATCCAGCCCGGCGACCCGGCAGCTGGCGACCAGGATGCCCAGCTCCGGGTCGCCGTGTGGAGTCACGGGCCATTGCTGTTGCTGGGACCTGCGGGCCGATGCCAGCACATCCAGCAGCAGGGACGCCGTGGGCGTGCGTTCGTCGAAGTCCCGGACGGAGCGGCGACCGGTGAGCACTTCCTCCAGTGTGGCCCGGTCACCGACCCGGAAGCCCTCACCGGCCGGCGGGGTGACACTGGGCGGGCGCATCCGCGCACGGCTGGGTGGAGGCGGCTGGGTACGGCGGCGTACAGCGAAACCGATCGTGTCGCGAGGCTCCTCCCAGGCGATCAACGGCATGGCATGTCTCCTTCGGACCGTGGTGCGCTGCGAAGACCGGCAACGGCGGTGACGTACTGTTCCTCCCTGGCCAGGCCCAGGGTGTCCGCGAGGCGTTCGTCCCAGCGTGCCGCGAAGGCCAGGTCCAACCCGTAGCCGCCTGCGACCGCAGCAAGCTGGGTGCTGGCGCAGCCGGCGTCCAAGTGGGCCAGGCGGTAGGAGAATTCGGCGTACTTCGAGGCGAGCCGCGTGTCCGCGGCGACCATCACCAGCGCCGCAGTGAAGGATTCGTCCTCCAGCCCGGTCCCGGCCAGGACGTGGGACAGCGGAATCGCCTCGGGACGGACGGCGATCGCCTCATGAGTCAGGTCGCTGTACCGGAAGATCGTGCCGGGGAGGCCGAGCAGCCCGGTCTCCACGATCAGATAGAGCTCGACCGAGGCCAGCGAGCCGCCGCTGGGGACCCAGCGCTGGAGATTGCCGGAGGCCGGTTCGGACCGTAGACCGGCTACTCTCCGCATCACCTCCCCGAGCAGTTCCTCATCGAGGCAGCCACTGGGAGCGGTCGGGTCAGCTACCGGTGCCTCCCCGAACAGCCCCCGGGGCACCCGCAGTGACGGGGACAGGGGACGGCGCGGATGGGTGGGGAAGTCCGGGCGCTGTGTCATCAGCCGCCCCAGCTTCTCGTTCTCCGCACGCGGGACGTCGAGCCTGGGCGCAAGCGTGGCGGGCAGGGAGGCGACGGTCGACTCGAAGAAGTCGCCCGAACGAGGTCGCGCAGCCTGGGCGGTCTCGTCAGCGGGTTGGAGGGAGACCCCGCAAGCAGGGCAGTCGTCGTAGGGGGCGACCCAATACCGTTGGGTGGTCATGGAGTCGATGGCGAACCGGCTGACGACTCGGCTGTCGGACATGGTGGGAAGCCGTCCGACGATCGATACGACCTGATGGGCGGCCAGCCCGGCCGCCAGCATCGTTGGCGGTTCACCGCTACCCGGTCCGGTCTGTTCCCATCCGGCTTCCGTTCGGCTGCGACGCAGACAAGCGGGGCAGGCGGTCATGCCGGCGAAGAAGGTGGGTCCGATCTCCACGTGCTGCGGGGAGGCTGCGACCCGAAGCACGGGCGCCCCGCTCAGTGCGGACCAGGCGATCGCGTCGTCGAGCGCCGTCTCCGACCGAGCGAAGTCCGGTTCGTCCGTCGATTCCACGACGACCACTACGGTACGAGCGACCGAGCGCGTCGGCGAGCCAGCCGACGGGCCGGCGAGCGTGGGCAGCGCGGTCAGCACGCTGCCGACACCGGAATCCACGAGGTCTACTACGAGCGCCTCGGCGATCGCCTGCGGGCCAAGAACGACGACAGCGCCGTCGGCGAGGGTGTCCAGCAGTTCAGCCGTGCTTCGGTAGCCCCCGGACGCGCCCAGGGTGCGGGAGAGGTACAAGACCGTCTGTTCCGACGGTGCTGCATGGGTGCTGCGAGGCTCGGCCGTCTCCAGCAGCCCCCGGCCGTCGAGCAGGTCGAGGGCCTGGTCGAGCTGACCTCTGGTCAGTCCCGTCTCCGCGCAGAGCGTGGAGGCTTCCCGGCTGCCGTCCAGCAGCGCGAACAGACGGGGGAGCACCTGGGAGGCGGCTCTGCCGCGGAAGACATGGCGGTGCGCGGCCCCCTCGACGATCAGTCCCTCCTCGAAGGGAACAACCGCGAGACCCCTGCAGAGCCGCACCTTTTCCTCGGTCGTGGGCATTGCCGTACTGCGGTCAGCGGGCACCGACGGACACCGCCTCGCTGAGCCCGAGTCGCGAGCGCAGGTCAGCGAACGGCAGGGCCGGGTCGCAGCGGTCGCACCCATGACAGCCCACCACCTGATCGCTGCTGACTGTGTTTCCCCGAAGGGAGATCGTCACCACCCTCCCTCCTGGTCCACCCGCCGACCGTTGCCCATGGTCGATGAGGGCGCCCGCCACGGCAGCGGCCGTCCTGGCGTGGCCCGGCAGGAATCCGGCCGGGCCGACCTTGGGGTCGTCTGTGTAGGCGTTGAGCACGGCGCCGGATATCTGCCATTGGCTGTCGTGCTGCACCAAGCGCCGTCGGTAGCAGCGATGGCACGGGCTCGACCCGGGTGTCACCCATGGCCCCACGCTGATCGCCTGGCGTTCCATCACCATCGGCAGCCACGGCAGGCCATGTGCGTGGGCGAAGGCGTCCGCCCGCTCGCAGAGGCCGGGCGACGGACGCCACATGGCCACGACCAGGACGTCGGCGGGACCATCGGCGGTGCGATCCAGTTCGTCGAGGGGGAGGGTTCGGGCGGCTGGATAGCGCGTGGTCAGCAGGGCTGCCACGTGTTCTCCGAATGGACCTGTGCCGACGAGCACCGGATTCGGCCTGGGGCTCCCGGTCGTTAGGCGAACGGTTGCGGCCATGGATTGAGCTCCTTTTCTCCGCGAACGGGGTAGCCCATCCGTTCCGGGACGTTGTACAAGCGGGGGTGCGCAGTGAACTGCGCAAGCGGATGAGGGCTGAAGGGCTGAAGGTCGGGGATCACGACGCAGACCGCTGTCAGGCCCACGGACGCAAGCTCGCGTGTGGTCCGGTCGACGACCACCACACGCATGCCGGCACCGTCCAGCCGTTGGGTAAGCTGGTCCAGCGCTTGCACTGGGTCCTCCGGCAGAGGCACCGGCGTCCTCGAGTTCCTCGACTGTGCTCCCTCGATCAGGAAGTCGAACGCGGCGGACCGTTCGGCGCAGCCCATATAGCGCGCACCGTCCTCCAGGGCGTTGATCTTCTCCAGCGCATCGGGGATCACGATGTGTTCGTCGTGGAACAGACCGCGGAGGCGCATCGCGTCGGCCAGTGCACTTTCCGCCGCCTGCTCAAGGGTCCGCCCGGTCGCAGCAGCGACCAGTCGTGAGGCACGGCGGTCATGGTCGGCCGCAAGCACGACGTAGGCGGTCGGAACGCCGAGGTCAAGGGTTGCATCGAAAACGAAACTGCGAATGAAACAGCGACGGTTCCACTCGACGAGTTCTGCTGTCCGTTCCGAGCACACAGCAGGATCGACGAGCGGCAGGGACAGTTGCTGCAACCAGGTCACGGACAAGGCGTCGCGTTCGATGACCTCGCAGATCCCACCCAGGACTGCCCGAACCGGATCGGTATGAACGGCATAGCCGGTCGAGATAGGCATGCAGAACTCGTCCTGCGGATCCTGGCCGCGCAACCCATAGCAGGCCATGATCGCGGGGACCCAGGTCGGCTCGCCTGTGGCGAGGTCGAGGCCGCGGGTCCATCGGATCGGTGCTGTCATGGAGAACGGCCTGACCGGACAACCGGGTCGGGAGTACTCGGCCTCGGAACAGCGGGGGTAGCGGTCGGGCTCCAGGCACTCGCCGGCGAGATCCCGAGCCGAGGCCACGATCCGCTCCTCACCGAGATTGTCCATCCCGGCGTAGCGTTCGGCGCCCTCCGCGATGGAGATGAACCGCGCTGTCTCCGGCGAGTCCCAGGAGCGGCCGCCGGAGCAGACCTGGTCGGCCACCTGTCGGCTGCCGACCCCGGGTCGGCCGCTGCCGATCGACGCGGTTCCGGACACAAACGGATACCGGGCACCGGGCCCGCCGGACCCGGTCCAGGTTCCGGAGACGACACCGTAAGGGGACACCAGTGCGTCGAGCGAGTCGGTGACCGGTGCCGCAGTCGAATGACTCATCTTTTCCTCATCCTCATCGTGCGACCGGCCGCACACATCATTGACGCGTAGGGGCGGTGGCCACCGACCACGACAAGATCCGGTGGCCACCACACCTGCTAACGGAACATCAGAAGCAGGAGATGACCACGCATGCCAGGCACCCGGCGGGGCCGCAGGCGCTGCAGTCGTTCTCGTTCAGGCCCGCGACGATCGCCTTGTCCTCGATGGAGTCGGCGATCAGATCCAGCGGCTCGAACTCATTCATGATTGTTCTTCTCCTCATATCTCCGAACGGTCGGCCAAAGCATTTCGGGCCGATCCGGCGCCCTCAGGTGCGGGCACGCTTGAATATTTCCAGCCGCCGCTACCCAGGCCCTATCCATGTCCTTCTCGTCTCCGAAACAGCCCCGTGCGACCGCCCCGCGACGACCGAGTTCGCGCGGACTGGGCAGGGAAGGCATCGGTCCGACGCCCTTGGGCAGGAGTTGGCCAGCTCACCGGGACCGTCCGTACTGGAGGAGCTGGGCGGGATGGCCTGCCGGAGAGCACTGGTTTGCGATCACAGCTGACGCGTCCTAACCCACCTCGGCGGCCTCGAAGACAAGGCCCCCGAGGGCGCGCTCGTGCTGGTGCCGCTGGTAGGGCTGACTGGCGCCGGCGCCTCCCCACTGCCGAGTAGCACATCGAGGAACTCCTGCCGTCGGCGTCCGCGATGCTCCAGCAAGGCGGGGAGTCCGGGCTGCGGGTGCGCGGCGACTGCCCGCCACCAAGCCGTTCTTCGCACTGAAAGCGGCAACTCCATGACCGGTGCGCGGATCTTCGACGGCGACGCTTTGTCGTCCGTGCTGTCAAAGCCGGCGACCACGGTGACACCATGAGCCTTTTCCAACCTGCCCATGAGCTGCGCGGGTTGGACGTGCTTGGCTGTGCAAGCAGTGAAGCTCCTGGTAGACGGGTTCACGACTAAGATCACCCGCTGTTTACCAGGAGCTTCGTCGTGCTTGTCTACCCGTCCGCGATAGACGTATCCGGTTCAGCCCGGCGCCTGCTCTGACACCACCTGGCCGAGCGCCGGAACCGGCTGAGGACGCGCTGGCGTCGGCTGTCCACGGGGCAGCAGGCCCTGCTCGCTCTCACTCATCTGCGCTGCGGCGAGACCTACCAGCGCTTGGCCGCGGCCTTCGACATCGGTGTTGCCACCGCGTATCGGTACGTCCGTGAGGCCATCGAGGTGCTCGCCGCCTTGGCCCCGACCCTGGACCAGGTCGTGCAGGTCGCCGCGACGAAGGCGTTCGTCATCCTGGACGGCACCCTGCTGCCCATCGACCGCGTCGCCGCCGACCGCCCCTACTACTCGGGCAAGCACAAGAGGCACGGCGTGAACGTGCAGGTCATCACCGATCCATTCGGGCGTCTGCTGTGGGCATCGCCGGCCCTGCCCGGCGCGGTCCACGACATCAAGGCCGCCCGCACTCACGGGATCATCGACGCCCTGACCACGGCCGGCATCCGCTGCTGGGCCGGTCCGCGCCGACTACCGCGGCCGCTGGACCAACCTATCCGCCGGCCAGAAGGCCGTGAACCTCTCCCACGCGAAGATCCGCGCCGTCGGAGAACAGGCCATGGCCACCCTCAAGGGCTGGCGACTCCTGCGCAAGCTCCGCTGCAGCCCGAGCCGCATCACCAGCACCGTCAAGGCAGTCCTCGTCCTGCACCTCGCACCGGCATCATGAGGCCATGCACTGCACCGAATGGCACTACGTCTGCCGCTCCTGCGATCATCGGTTCACCCTGCCAGGGGCCGACCTGTCATTCAGCTACGGCGCCTTCCTCGGCGTCTCCTCGACCCCGGAGGCGGTCCTTCTCGATGCCTTCGCTGACCCGGCATACGCGGAGATCCAGGCCTTGGTCAGCGAAGACGAGCGAACCACCGGCCTGACGGCAGTGGCTACAGGCCAACTCGCCCGCACCGTGGCCGGGAGCGTTTTCGACCCAGACAGCAACCGCTCGCCGTTCACCTTCGCCGGGACTCCTCCATGTCCCCGGTGCACATCGAGTGAGATCGCACTCCTCCGCGCCACAGAGACGCGCTGGCCGGGCGATATCAGCCCGGCCACCCATAAGCAGTGGGACGCCCTGACCTCCGCCGAGAAGGCAGCAGCCGTGAGCCACATCCTGAGTGCCCTGCATCGCTGAGCTGGCTGTGTCACTGGTTGTGGGCTCTGGTCCACTTCGTGTGGAGCGGTGACTCTCTGTTGTTCACGGCCGTCGTGCATAGCCATTGACCAGACTCTGGCTCTGGTGTCGGTGGGACGGCCGACAATGCCGGGCATGGCAGATCGCAGTCTGGTCACACGGATCATCACTTCAGCAGCGCGGGAGTCCCTGAAGCCGCTTGGCCTGGTCCTCGGGCCCGGACCGCCTTGCGGATCCGCGCGTTCACGCTCTCGATCGCGTTCGTCGAGCAGATCACCTTGCGGATCTCCACGTCGAAGTGGAGAAAGGGCGTGAACTCGGACCAGGCGTCGGACCACAGCTTGATCACGGCCTGATACTTCTTGCCCCCGGCCTCGGAGAACTCCAGGAACCGCTCGGTCGCGGCGGCCTCGTTGGGGGCGGTGTAGACGGGCTTGAGCGCGCAGGCCATCTTGTCCCGGTCCACCTGCGATGCGTAGCGGAAGCTGTTCCGAAGCAGATGAACGACGCAGGTCTGAACGATTGTTCGAGGCCAGACAGCCACCGCGTCCGGCAGCCCCTTCAAGCCGTCGCAGACCAGCATGAGGACGTCGTTCACCCTGTGGTTCTTCAGCTCGGTGAAGACCTGCAGCCAGTGCTTGGCCCCTTCACCGCCGTCGCCGGCCCAGATGCCGAGGATGTCGCGGGTGCCCTCGACCGTGACCGCCAAAGCCAGGTAGATCGGCCGGTAGGCGACCTGGTCCCCGCGGACCTTCACGTTGATCGCGTCCACGAACACGACCGGATAGACCGGGTCGAGGGGACGTGACTGCCATTCAGCCATCCCCTCCATGACCTGGTCGGTGCAGGTTCACACATGTGCGGCTGATGCGCGTCCACGGCAGCTTTCCACCTGTTCAGCCCGTCGCGCAGAACGGACTCGGTGTCTGCGGTGTCATTCATCTCGATCCTTTCAGTGGCCGGCGCTCTGGCCGCCGTCCACGTGCAGGATCTCGCCGGTGACGAAGGACGCCTGCTCGAGGTACACGATGGCCTGGACGACGTCGTCGACCTCTTCCATCCGCCCGAGTGGATGTCGAGCCGCGAGCTCGGGCGTCGTCTCCGGGTTCATCGGGGTACGGACGACGCCGAGCGAGACGGCGTTCACGCGGATGCCATGCCCCGCGAATTCGATCGCCAACTCCTTGGTGACAGCGTTCAGTCCGCCCTTGGTCAGCGACGCGAGCGCGCAGGGGACCTGTGAATCCGGCTGGTCGACCAGGGATGTGGAGATGTTCACCAGGTGACCGCCGCCTTCACCGCGGGAGAGCATCGCACCGATGGCGCTGCGCGAGACGTTGAAGAATCCGCGCAGGTTCACGCCGACCATAAGGTCGAAGTCCTTGTCCGTGTAGTCGGTGAACGGCTTGCCGATGTAGACGCCAGCGCTGTTGACCACGGTATCGATCCGACCGAACCGATCCATCGCCGCCCCTACGATCCGCTCGCCCGCGCCGGACTCAAGCAGATCGCCGCTGAATGCGAACACCTGCGGGTCCCCGGATTCGGGCATCGAACGGCTGGTGGCCACGACCGCGTACCCAAGGCTGCGGTAGGCGGTGACGATGGCAGAACCGATGCCTCCATTGGCACCGGTGATGAGCGCGACCTTCTGGTCAATGCCCGCACCCGTGGCGTCGTTCATGCTCACCCCCTCGCTTCCTTCGCCTCATCGGCATGGCTCAGGCGGGTGACCCGTCACGGCACTCCCGCCCGGACTCGGGCGGCCACGGCCATGGCCCGGTCAGCAGGAGACCGCTCCCGCACCCGCTGGGCGGATTGCACCTGGGGCCCCGGCGGTGCGGGATCAACCGATTCGAAGTGGGCGCCGAGCCCAAGGACCCGGCCTGCGCGCGCGGGCGGGCGCCTGGGCTGGATCGCTGCGAGACGGTGTCATTTGAGGATCTCCAGCATCCGGTCGCCCAGGACCGCAGCCGATGCCGGGTTCTGCCCGGTGACGAGGTTGCGATCCTCGACCATGTACGGCTTCCAGATCGGGCCGCGGCTGAAGTTGACCCCGACCTTCTCCTTGACATCGGTCTCCAGCAGCCACGGCGCCCTGGAGGCAAGTCCGACGCCCTCCTCCTCCTCGTTGGTGAAGCAGGTGACGTTGAAGCCCTTGAACGGCGACTCGCCGTGGATCCTGGTGGCCAGCATGGCGGCGGGGGCGTGGCAGACAATGAACAGCGGGTTGCCCGAGGTCAGCTGCTGCGTCAGCAGCCGTCCGGCATCGGCGTCCCACGCCAGGTCGGACATCGGACCGTGACCGCCCGGCAGGTAGACCGCGTCATAGTCCTCTAGGCGGACGTCCGACAGTTGCAGCGGCCGACGCATCACCTCCGCGGAACGGATGATGGCCTCCAACTCAAGGGCGGCGTCGTTTCCGCCGACCATCTCCGGGCGCAGGCTCATCATGTCGACATTCGGGGTCACGCCGTTCGGCGTCGCGACCACGACCTCGTGGCCGGCGTCCGTCAAGATCTTGTACGGGTTCGCGAACTCCTCGGCCCAGTAGCCCGTCGCGTACCTCGTGCCGTCCTTCAACACCCAGTATGTGGCTCCGCTCACGATGAAAAGCACCTTGGCCATGACAATGATTTCCTCTCGGACGTGCCTGGGGTCGGCGGGGATGACGCAGGAAACCGATTCGCCGCCGCCGGGTGTCCCCCTTTGGCCCACCCTAGGCACCTCTGCGACCATCTGCACCCGGATGCTCTCTCCACCGCGGCTGCCCACCAGGGGTGCTCATCGGGGCGGAGACCAGTACGACCGGCCAAGCCTTGCGGTAGCCGAGGAGTGCACCCCACAGGACGGTCCAGGAGAGCGCCACACCGATCAACCAGGCCAGTACCACGCGCGCCGTGCTGGGTAAGCGCCGCTCCCGGCGGAGACGAGGCTGTAGACGGCGGGGAGCCACACCACCAACAACCCGCAAGGGCGGCCGGAGCCTGTGGGCTGTCACGGCGGGCGAGGTCATCCAGGCGTGACCCGCCTTCTCGGGGGAACTGCGTCGCCCGTCTGAAGGCGCCGCACAACGCGATCCTCTCCGAGCGACTCCTGGCCAGTGCCGGCGTTCGGTGACTTGCGCGGCGGCGCGCGATTCTGCCAGGAGGGTGATGCCGTGAATTATTGGCTGCTTCGAGGGGCACGCTACTCCAACGCTGCATCCCGATCATGGCAACGCCGCCTGCAGGCCTCGTCGTAAACGGGGGATGCGACCGACGTGTGGAGGTACCAGATGGCCGAGCTCCCACCACCGCCAGAAGGAATTGTGCTGGCCCACTTCATCGTCTCGGACGATGTCGAGCGCTCTCGACGCTTCTACACCGAAGTACTCGGCGGCCGGGTGGTCTACTCTGGCCCCGGAGGGCTGACCTATGTCGCACTAGCCAACAGCTGGATCATCATTAATGTCGGCGGAGGCCCGACCGATGACAAGCCGACGGTCAGCCTGGAGACGCCGCGCGATCCCGACCGGATCAACAGCTTCCTCAATATCCGGGTCAAAGACATCCACGCCTTGTACGCGGAGTGGAGCGCCCGTGGTGCTCAGTTCCTGACGCCGCCGAAACAGCACCAGTATGAGATCCGCTGCTACATCCGCGACCCTGACGGCCATCTGATCGAAGTAGGTCAAACTACCGACCCAGAGGGAGACTGGTCACCCGCTCACTGGCCGTCAAGTACGCGCGCCGGCGATTCGGAGTGAATTACTGAGGTCCCGGCCACGCTCGGCAGTCCACCTGCCCGGCATGCGCGAGACATGGAAGTCCGATCCGGGCCTCTGATATACGAGACGTGACCTGAACGTGAACTAGCGTACTCGCGCTGAAAAGGGAGGCCAGTGCAATTCACCCACCAGGACGGCGCTCCGCGTGGACCGCCAGCGCCAGCATAGCTGGTGATTGCAGGCACGAATTCCCAGCATCGCACAAGACACGGTGATGAAAAACCCGCGAGAAACCGATCTGACGAGAACCTCCATCTATCCGACTTACGAGCCCTCACCCAGCCACGCCCTCACATCTCCGTTCCACCTTGAGCCCCAGAGAGCAGGGTGTCGTACGGTGATGGCGTGAATGCAGGCGGTAATATCCATCTCAATCCCGGTCGTTAGCGGGTCACACAAGCCGGAGGTGTCAGATGGTCGAGCTCCCGCCGCCCCTCGAGGGGATTCTGCTGGGACACTTCATCGTCTCGGACGATGTCGAGCGCTCTCAGCGCTTCTACACCGAGGTGCTCGGCGGTACCACGATCTTCGACGGAGTGCCGACCGTCGTCGCCCTGTCCAACACCTGGATTGTCATCAACGCAGGTGGCGGTCCGACCGATGACAAGCCGACGGTCACCCTGGAGACGCCGCGCGATCCTGACCGAGTCAACAGCTTCCTCAATTTCCGGGTCAAGGACATCGAGGCCGTATACGCCGAGTGGAGCGCCCGTGGTGCTCAGTTCCTGACGCCGCCGAAGCAGCACCCGTACGAGACCCGCTGCTACCTCCGCGATCCCGACGGCCACCTGATCGAGGTGGGGCAGACCACCGACCCGAGGGGGGATTGGGCACCTGCTTTCCCCTCGCCGGCCTAACTAGCCGTTGCTCTGTCGAGCTTGGTGATCGTGAGTTCGAGCCTGCTGACTCGGTTGGGTGATCTTCTGGCTGGCTGAGCATGAAAGTGGGGTCTCCCGCACAGCTCGTGGGTGTCGAATCCAACCGAGCAACAGGAGGCCCCTGGTGCTGCAGTCTTCCGTGTCCGCGCCGGTGGCGTCCAACTCGGCCGCCCTGTCGTGTGATTGCCTCGCTCACCGGTTCGGGAACGCCGAAGACCGGTCGGCCGCACAGGCGTCCGAGGTATACCTCCGACATGAACGACACGGAGCGTGCCGTCGCGCGTGACGCGATGCCCGTCCCCGCCTGGCTGGAAGGAAAGGGCGGGCAGCCGGAGGGCTACTGCCATCGGCAGATGGTCGACGCCGTGCGCTACCTGGTCGCGGGCGGTATCGCGTGGAGGGCGGTGCATGCGGACTTCCCCGCATGGGACCGCGTCTCCGCCTTCTTCCGAGCTGGCGCGACAGAGGCCTGGTCGCCGAGTTCCACGACCGGCCTCGCGACCGGTCCGCCGGGGCGCGGGCCGCGATCCGGAGCCGACCGCCGGGATCATCGACTCCCAGTCCGTGAAGGAGGGCCGCATCCGTGAAGGCCGCGAGCAGGGGCTTCGATGCCGGGAAGCGAGTGAACGGCCGCAAGAGGCACAACGTGGTGGACACCCTCGGTCTGCTGCTGGTCGCGATCGTCACCGCGACATCCGCCACCGACCGCGAGATCGGCCAGAGGCTGCTGGCACGACTGCGCGAACGGCACGGGCCAGCGGAAACGCGCCCGTCACCATCGGAAATACAACGGCTTCTGACCACGGTCGGTGGCGTTGCGCCCGCGCAGCATCACGGGGCCCGGAGCGGATGACGGTTCCTGACCCGCGATGCTGCGCGGGTTCTCGTCGTTCGGCTAACGGCGCCCGGGTCACGGGCTCGCCGCGTCGCGGTTACAGAGGGCAGCGCCTCGCTGGATCGTACGTCCCAGTTTGGAGGCCGAGGATGTTGTGGTGATCAGCCGCCGATGTCCAGTTGCAGCAGTTGCTCGGCGTTGGTGTGGGCGAGTTCTCCTTGTCAGTGGGGTTGATTTCCAGGGTGTCGAGGAAAGTGCGGCCTTGTTCGTTGGGGCTGAAGGGGTAGTCGACGGAGAACAGCAGCCAGTCGGGGCCCAGCACCTGGTGCAGGAGCAGGTACTGGGGTGTCGAGAACATGCCGCTGGTGGTCACCCAGGACTGTTCGCGGAAGGTCTGTGCGACGGAGCGGCGCAGACCGTTCCCCTCCCTTGCGGCCGGGGTGAGTCATTCGTCGGCGCGGTCGATCATGAAGGGGATCATCTCGCCCATCTGCCCAGGGATGATGTGCAGGTCGGCGAGCTGGTCGAAGATGCCGGCGGCGATCATCCGCAGGGCGTGCAGGCCGGTTTCGGCGTGCCAGCCTCAGGCGGCTGTGCCCAGGGCGTAGCTGATCGAGGGGCCGAATCCGTCGTAGTGCTCAGTGCGGAGTGTGGCGGTGTGGCTTGGTGAGGGCGATGGGCGTTCATGCGCGGCATCCGAACGCCGGTGAGCACGACCTGGATGCCAGCCTCGGCCAGGATCTGGTCGAAGTGCGTGGGAACTTCGAGTCCCGGTCCCGGATCAGGTATCTGACGGTGGCCCTGGCGTCCTCCAGATCCGTGACCAAATTCCGGGCAGCCTGGGTGACCCAGTTCGCGGTTGGTGCCCCGTAATCCCAATGACGCGGACGCGGCGGGTGCCATGCTCAATGACGGCCAGATTTACTGGCGTTGGCCGGTCAAGGTGACGGTCTCGATGAGATTGCAGGCGAGCAGCACGTCGGCCTGGGTACGGAGGAAGTCGGCCCAGCTGGTGGCGCCGCGGTCCGGTGCGGGGTCGATGCCCTCGGCCTTGAGGATCTCCCAAAGGGTCGACGTGGCCACCTTTATGCCGAGGGCGGCCAGTTCGCCTTGGACTCTGCGATAGCCCCAGGAAGGGTTCTCGCGCACCATGCGCAGGATCAGAGAGCCCAGCACGCAGGCTCCCACCTGCACCGATGACTTTACGAGCCCCACACGATCTGCTGGCGTGTGTCGCGGGCCAGCCCGTGAGGCCAACCCCGACTGGCAGGATGGCCTGCGTGAGCCGTCATGACGACCTTGCCCGCAGCATCCGCGCTCTCGGCGGTGTCTGGGATACCCGGCGTGCCGTTGCGGCGCTCCGGGACGCGGGCCACGAGTTCACGGATCAGCGCGCCGCTGAGAAGCAGGCACGGGCTGTCTGCGTGCGCTCGCCGGGGAGGGTGCGGTGGTTCGGGTGGAGGAGCCGCAGGCGGTTTACAGGGCGCGGACTGTGGCGGATTGATTCAGGCCGGACTCTCCGCCGTGTGTCGCGGTGGGCCCGGCCTGTCGCGCTACTGCTTCTCGGTCAGCTGATCTCCGACGGGCCCGTGACGCCGCGGTCCTGCGTTGGCTCCTCGGCAGCCGGCTGCTCCTCGGGCTGCTCGATGTCCGGGCCCGGGTTGTTGTTGTCGGTGTTCATCGTGCCGCCGCCTGTCACCTCTGGCATGAGTTCTCCCCCGTATCGCTTCTGGTCCCACCATCGTGGCAGTCGGCCCCGCGGTCGGGAAACGGAACGGGATGAAGTCAGGCCGACCGCTCCGCTTACATTCGGAACAGCCGGCCTATCGCGCTCAGCTTGCCGCCCTACCCAGCGGGGTGCGCGGCTTCGACGGTAAGGCGCGGGACTGACTGCGAAGCCTTCGGCCGGGGTGAGGGAGCGGCGAAGGAACGCCGCGGCATTCGGCGGTGCCCCGGACAACATCACGCTGTTCGACGAGTCGTCCGGAGCCGCGAGCATCGGTTGCCTGATGGCATCCCCACTGGCCGCAGGACTGTTCCAGCGCGCGATCCTCAGCGGCGGCCACCCCGAGATGGTGCGCCCGCCGGCCCAGGCACAGGCTCTGGCCGACGGAGTGGCCGCAGCGCTGGGCGTGCCCGCGACCGCCGAAGCCTTCCGGGACAAGACCAGCGAGGAGCTGATCGCCGTTCAAGGCGCCGGCTACGGAATCGATCTGCGGGACGAGCAGGGCGTCGAGCCGTTCGGCGGCATCCTGCCGTACACACCGGTCACCGGCGACGACGTGCTGCCCGAACATCCCCTTGCCGCGATCAGGAACGGTGCCGGATCCGAGATCGCCCTGATCGTGGGCACCAACCGGGAAGAGTTCAACCTGACCACCGTACCCAACGACGCCATCGACGCCCTCGACAACAACAAGGCCGTCGCGACCTTGTCGGCGATCCGCCCGAACGCAGCCGAGATCCTCGCACTCTACGGAGTGAACCAGCCCGGGACCACGGCCGGACAAGCCTTGACCCAGGCTCAGACGGACCTGACGTTCCGCTTGCCCGCACGGCGCGTGGGCGCCGCCCACCAGGGCCGCACCCACTTCTACGAGTTCGGCTGGCGATCGCCCGTCCTCGGCGGAAGGCTCGGCGCCTGCCACGGCCTCATCCTGCCGTTCATGTTCAACACCTTGTCCCTCGATACCGGACCGGACCGTAAGGGGGCTCGAACCCGCCACAAGAGCTTGGCGTGTTCACCGGGCCTGGATCGACTTCGCCACCACAGGGGCTCCGGGCTGGCCCGAATACGGCCCCGACCGCCAGTTGATGTGGCTGGACACCCCCAGCACCATTCGCCCCGACGACGTGCCGTGGGCCAACGTCGAGCTCTTCGATCCCACCCGGGCATAGAGTCCCGTCTGGACGTCGGGCTCAACTACCGCTGCCCGTTCACGAATCGCCAATAGGCAAGTGTCGTCTCGAAGGGCCCCCAAAACCCGGAATACGGGGAGGATGCCCAGCCAGATCCGATGGTACGTGGGGCGTCCGGGCAACCCGGTCGGTCAACGCCGTCACGGCCGACGGGCCGAACGCACCACACCGCAGAGATCAATCTCCCAGAAGACCTCACTCGCGTGAACACGGTGGGTGAACGCCACGCGCCGGCCTCTTCTGGCAGTCCGCCCTGCCTCAGAACCCGGGCATCTGGAAGTCGTTGAAGAACCACAGTGCGCTCGTGTACCAGATGACGACGACTGCGACCACCAGGAGACCGCCTGCGAGCGGCAGAAGCCATCCGACCCGCAGCCGGGAGCGAACGAATACCACCTTGGCCGCGAACGCGCCGTAGAAGAAGCAGGCGGAGAGGGAATGGACGACCGCTCGCACGGGAGTGAGTTCGACACCATAGGTCTGAATGCAGTGGACGGTGATGGGGATCGTGCCGAGGAACACGAGGGCACCGATGAGCCGGTGTGCGCGCGGAACGGCCTTCGGTACCGTCCTGACGCGCGGGAGCCGCCGGTACATCCACAGCGCCAGCAGGAGCTGGACCATTGCCAGCCCGAGGATGGCCGTGGCCAGTCTGGCCTTGAGCCGCACCGCATCGGTCAGATGTTGCCCGAAGAGGCCGCTGGCGTAGTCGGGTGTGATGGCGCGGCCGACCAGGAAAGGCGCCAGCGCCACAGCAAGGGCCAGTGCCGAAGCCGAGCCCACCACGACGCCCGTCCTGCGTCGGTGCGCATCCGCGTCCACGGCCCATCCTCCGTCCAAAGAGCTGGTGCGAGGTGCGGACCACTCGACCGGGCAACCCCCTTACGGATGTCTGCCCGGGTCAGCGGTCCGCACCGAGTGCCGCGCGCGTCGCGGCGGTAATGGCGGTCCGGTTAGTGGAGCTTGTCGAGCTGGTTGGTGGCGTCGTCCACGAATTAGACGGCGTTCTGGTTCAGGCTCACGGCCAGGCCGAAGAGGGCGCCCGCGCCGGGCGGGGTGCCGCTGGCGTCCAGTTGACGCCAGGCGATCTGGTCACCGTGCGGCGTGGTCTCGACGATGTTGCCATCGCCGGCGTTCACGGTGAGCACGTCCTCGCGGGGCGAGATGGCCAGCCCCAGGGGGCCGTTGAGGTGGCCGCCCTTGCTGATGACCCGTCCGATACCGGCGCTTCGGTCACGGTGGAGGGCGTCGGGGATGGCGGTGATCCGGTTGGCGGCGGTGTCCGCGACGTAGAGCGTGCCGTGTCGGCCCAGTCCGACGCCGGTGGGCCCCACGACCAGCGCGGCCGGATCGGTCCGTTCCGGGAAGCCTGATCCGATGACGCGGGTGTCGACCCAGGCCGGCGGATCGTCGCCGCACCGGTTCAGGGTGATCCGCAGGACGGTGCCGCGGTGAACCGTCCTGCCGCCCGCGGCCACGGTGCCGTTCAGGACGTTGGTGACGAACAGGTCCGTGGTGTCCCCGAAGCTGGCCGCGGTCATGTCCCAGGGCCCGTTGATGCCGTGGCCGGCCAGCGTCTCACGGACGTGTCCGCGGCTGTCAAGGACCAGCAGGCATCCGGCCTTCGCCGTGGCGGCGGTGCCGTCGGTCGTGGGCAGGCTGCCCACGACGACCCAGCCACCCGGCAGGACCGCCAGCGCGGTGGTGAGCCCGATTCCACCGGGACAGCTCCCAGGCGGATGGTTGGCGTCGATGCGGGCGAACTGTCGGACCCGGCCGCCAGGGGCGACCTCGACGATCGTGGTGCCGGTGCCCTGGAGGTTCTTGACGTTGTTGAAGTTGCTCACCAGCACGTCGCCACGGTGCAGACGGCCCACGGACGATTCGACCACTGCGGTGCCGTAGGGGTTCACGTCCCCGTTGCCCGGAACGGTGGACGCCACCGTGGAGATGCGGTGGAGCCCTCCCAGGAACGATCCCGCAGCTCCGGCCGGGGACGCTCCAGCCACCGTCAGAGCTCCCACGGCCAGTCCGGCGGCCAGCATCGGCGCCACCAGCGACCTGCAGCGGATTCCGAGTGTCACGCCCACCTCCATCAGGGGACCGCCACCCTCACCGTCTCGTCACACACGGTCGCGATCCATCACAGCACGCGCACGGTCGGGCCGGCACACGACACGCACACCGGTCCGGCCTCGGCCTCGCCCGCCCCCGACAAAGGACGTTCGCCGGCCGAGCAGCGGCACCCGACAGCAGTGGCTTCGCGGTCGCGAACGCGTGGCGCCACAGCCGCTACACCACTCCCGGCTGCCTGCGGCCAGCTCCTGACACACCCCCAGCGGGAGAGCACACGCTCAAGCGTCGTGACCACCGCCGGGTGGAACCGCGCCGAGGCCGTCGAGCGGCTCCGCTCGGCCGATACCCGACGGGTCCATCCCCGCTTACGGCAGTCGGACGCCACTGCGGACTCTTGGTCACCCGTACGCGTGAAGGTCGGGCGTGGGGCTGATCGCCCCGGGCAGCGGGGCGGGCATTCGTGCGTAGCGTGGTTCCGCGACTCGCCGTCGGCGGGTCGGTGGCTGGCGCCACCGCTTCCCCAGGGCCAAGAGGTCTGTCATGAATCGTGCCATCACACTTGCGGTCGGGATGGCCGCCGTCGCGGCCTGTTCTTCCGGATGCAGCAGTTCCGGTACCACGGCTTCCTCGACCTCGCCCGCCGGCACCAGTGCCTCGACGACCACCGCCGGCTCGGCCATGCCCAGCAGCAGTGCCACCACCCCGACCGGCGGCGCCGCCACGGTGAAGGCGGCGAGTTCGCCGCTCGGCCAGATCCTGGTCGACGGCTCGGGCAGGACGTTGTACCTGTTCAAGGCCGATACCGGGACGACCTCGACCTGCAACGGATCCTGTGCACAGGCATGGCCGCCGCAGACCACGACGGGGAAGCCCAGCAGCAGCGGAGTGACCGCATCCCAGGTCGGAACGACCACCCGAACCGACCACTCCACCCAGGTGACCTACCACGGCCACCCGCTCTACTACTTCGCCGAGGACACCAAGCCCGGCCAAACCAACGGCCAGGGCGTCAACGCCTTCGGCGCCTCCTGGTACGTGGTCAGCCCCAGCGGCACCCCGATCACCAGCGCCGCCTCAGCAACCGCGTCGGCATCTGCCGGCTCCACGAGCGGCGGGGGCGGGTACTGAGACCCCTACCTCACTTCCGTCCCCTCGACGAGCAACGGCGGAGTGTCGCCCGGCGGGGTGCCACTCCGCCTCGGGCGATCGTCAGATCTGATACTTCGGAGGAGAGTTGGCCAGGGCGACGGGCGCTGACTTCGTCCGGACCAGGCGGAGCCTGCACGGACTCGCCGAGTTGCTGATGGCTGGGCCCCAGTTCCGCCGCAGCGGGACGATCCGGCTTCGGGTGATCCCAGGCGGATTCGCCACCACCAAGGAACCGGACATCAGGGTGCAGGACCTGCGCCTGATCGCGGGCGGACACACACTCTCCCTGGCAGGCAGCTACGCGGACCTGGCCCGCACCGCCGGGATTACCCCCGGAGCCCCGGTGGACCTCTACCCCCAAGGAAGCGACATCGCCACCGAGGACATCATCGAGGTCGATCCGCAGTCCGCTGGGCGGATCTCCGACGTCCTCGCACTCGGCCTTCAGGCGCTGGGCCAGTTCGCCCCGCACGAGACCGCCGTGCTGTGGCCCGAACACTTCGACCTCAGCATTACCTGGGACGAGGTCAACTTAGGCATCTCCCTCGGCGACGCATTCGCGGACGAGCCCTACGCGTACGTCGGGCCGTGGACCCCGCCGCAGTCGGGCGCGTTCTGGAACGCGCCCTTCGGCGCCGCACGTCCCCTGAGCGAACTCTCCGACGCCCCCGCACTCGAAGCCTTCTACGCAGAAGGCCGTCGCCTGGCCCACCAAGCCCGTTCGGCCTGATGACACTGCGCCTGCCGACAACCTCATCCGTGCCAGTTCAGTCGTCATGTTGGTACGCGTGGATGACGCCGACAAGCCGGTCTCTCCGGCGTATGTCGAGGTGGGCAAGCTGCCCGAGTTCGAGCGGTTCAGGCACCCGACGTAGTGGCGCCGCCGGGTCCGCCCTCAACTACGCCGGATGATCCGGCACTTGTTCGAACGCCCCGGGCAGTATCAGGCCCGACCGAATCAGCCGTACAGTCTGTGGTGGAATACCTGCTCCTTGGTTGGTGTGAGCGTGCGAATCCGTGTGCGTGGGTGACTGCTCGGCCTGACCGATCGACAGGGTCCGCTTCGGCGGCGATTGTTCCAGCTGCCCCAGCCCCCGGCGGCGTCCCACAGGAGACGGCCGAGGAGACCTGGATGGGCGCGCGCGACATCAATGCCCGATCGACGGCAGACCGCCAACACCCGCGCCGGTGCGGGATCGGGAGCTCGGCCGCACTCGCGGTTGAGCGTCACGACGGACAGGGCAGGACGACGATCAGGTTGACCGGCGAGCTGGGCCGGGACTCGGGCCGCTCCTGCGCCGGGGGCCGGCCGGTTTGTCTGGCCGGTGGCGTGCACGCCATCCCGGTGGCTCGTCATGGTCGCCCTCGACGACTGCAGCGGCCTGATCGCACTCCTGCAGGCCCACCGGCGCGAGGCCGTGGTCGGGGCGGCGTTGCGACTGCACGACCCCAGGCCCGTCGCGAGCATACGCAGATCGCGGCGCGAGGCGTTGCGGCTTCGAGAGGATCTGCCCCCGTGCCCTTCATCGACCGGCTCTCCCCGAGTAACCAGCGGAAACACGGGCGGTCGGGCAGCAGCAGCACCGTCCGTCACGGCGGTGGCGACCGGGACGAGCTGGGGCTGTCTGAGGTGAAGTCGGAGACCGACATGACAAGGCTGACTGTCTCCCAGGTGATCGCCTGCCTGGTGCGGGCCGTCCGGTGCGGCGACGCGCGGATGGCCCAGGAACTTCTGTCCCGGTTCAGCACGCTGGCCGAGTTGGAGGACCTGATGGAATTGCGGGCTGCACTGGAGGCGGACCTGCGCAGCGGACCGGACGACCCCTTGTTCAGGGCGTGAGTAGTTTCGATGCAGGACAAGGGCGAGAAGGCCCCCGGCTGGAGGCCGAGGCAGACGGGGCGCGGCCGGGCGGTTCCCGTATTCACCGCGATTCGTTCGTCGAAGGAGGAGCCCGGCTATGTCCCAGCGGCATCGCCACGAGTACGCCACAGCGCTTTGTCGGCTGCGGCTGAACCGTGACCCACTTTGGTCGGTCGGGATCTGCCCCTTTCGCGTCGTCAGCGCTCGTGTTCAGTTGGCGGATTCGCATGATCGTGCAACGTTGCTGGTCTCATGCTGTCAGAGCGGCGGCGAAGGCGTGGGCAGGACTTCGCCATCCCAGGTTCTTCCGGGGCCGGTCGTTGAGCCGTTCCTCGATTGCGCGTATTTCGTCGGCGGTGCGGACGGACAGGGCGGTGCCCTTGGGGAGGTATCGCCGCAGCGGGCCGTTGATGTTCTCGTTCATGCCGCGCTGCCAGGGGCTAGCTGGGCAGGCGAAGAAGACACCATCCTGGAAGAGCGGCGCCAGTTCGTCGCGGCGGGCCGTGTCGATGCCCTGGTCCTACGTCAGCGTCATCCTCGCGGTGTCGGGAGGGCGGCCGTCGCGGCCGTGATGGCGTCGCGAACGTTCGCGGAGTCGTGCCCGTCGGGCAGCGGGATGAGTCGCAGCAGAGCGGGTGCGGCGGTCGACGCGTGGCGGCCAATCCGACAGGTCGCCCTCTCCTGGTGCCGAGTCCAGCGCTGGGCTTGGGCCCGAGTCAACGCACGGAGAGGCGGCCGGGACGACCCCGGCCTACGGTGGACGTGTGGACGGCGAGATCACTGCGCAGGACCTCAAGAACGTGCTGCGGGCGCTGGCCGAGCTGTTCGAGGAACTGCGGCGCTTCCCCACCGACCGGGACATCGTGCAGCGCACCGGCATGCCGGTGGACGACGTGGGCGAAAACTGAGGACCCTGGCCGAGAACGAGATGATCACCGAGCGGAGCGAGGGCGGCCACCGCGTGGTGACCCGGGTGACCCGAGTCGGCGTGGCGTTCGCGAGTGAGACCGAACGGCATGCAGCCGGCCGCCAGGGGCGGCGTGGCGGACGAGATCTTCGGGCCCATCCGGCCCAGGGCGCGGACTTCGGCTCCCCGTCGACCTGGCTAGAGCCGCTCCGTGCGCTACCAGGCTGCTGCGGCACGGCGTAGAGTCGATGGCGGAAATGCGTTGTCGGCGGGTTCGAACGCCCGAAGCCCTCTGCTCCGGCGTCTCGGACAGACCGATTGAGCCGGCCGCCTCAACGGCGAGCGCTCCAGCTGCCCCAGCCCCCGGCGGTGTCCCAGACAAGGCAGCCGGAGAGTCCGGGTGTCCGCGAACAGCGTTGCCGCCCGATCAGGGATGCATGCGGGCCGCCCACGCACCAGACGGGCGTTGTCGGCGAAGGGCGGGCGTGGTCGGGTGGTGTCGAGCTCTGCGGGGACCCGCAGATCGCGCAGGCGACGACACTGCCCGAGCACACCCGATTGCGGCTGATCCCAGCAATCTCGGCCGGGCTGGTTCGATTTCCTGCCGACGTGTTGTCCGTGCCTGAGTCGCAGAACAAGCGGAACGCGGGAGGCGCACACGATGCTTTCCCAGCACGAGCGACGCGCACTGTCCGACATCGAGGAGCACCTAAGCGCGAGCGAACCCGACCTGGTGCATCTGCTGGAATGCTTCCATGCCTGGGCTCCGCCGCGACACCGCCGCCGCGGTGTCCGCCGCGTGGTCGGGCCGGCTGGGCTGGCGCTCGCCGCCGTCCTGCTCGCCGTCGCGTTCACTGTGCGCAGCACAGACGCGCTTCTGCTGGCGCTCACGGTCCTGCTGGCGGACGCGGCCTGGTGGATGCTGCTCATCGCGATGGCAGTGGCCAGACAGCGAAGCCTGAACGGCCGGGCGTCTCGGGGTCGGTGAGATCGGGTCACGAAGCGAGGGCGGTGATCGACCGTGCGGGAGCGGGACATCGGGCGTGTCGTCGTCGGTGTGGACGACTCGCTCGCCGGGCTGCGGGCACTGCGCGAGGCGGTGGAGATGGCACGTCTCCGCGGCATGGAGGTTCGAGCGGTCCGCACGTACCGTCCCCCACCCGAACCTGGAGGCGGAGGGTGGAACACCGGGATGGACCCTCAGTCCTTCGCCGCGGAGGATCCCCGGTCGGCGCTCAGGAGAAACGCACTGGTAGCTGCTCGGCATGCCTTCGAGCAGGCGATGGGCGGTGTGCCACGTGACGTGGTGGTGTCCATCGAGACCGAGAGCATTCCGCTCCACCAGGCGCTGGCGGCGGTCGCGTGCCGGGACCGGGACGTGCTCGTCGTCGCCGCAGCGCAGCGACGTCACGCGTGGTGGCCGCCCAGACGGTCAGTCGCCCGGCGCTGTACCACCCGGGCAGTGTGCCCGGTCCTGATCGTCCCGGCACCCCGGGGAGCACGCGAACTCGGCAGCCACTGGCACCCCTGGCACCGGCGGCAACGTCGGCGGGAGCTGGACGCCCTCCTCGATAAACTCACCGCATAGCGCCCGGTCAGGGGCGTACCTGCCTCGCCCGTTCGGGCGCCGGCGAACGCGAGGACCGAACGTCCGTGCCGTGCGGCTCAGGAAGGGCCGCGCCACGACAACAACGCCGCCCGTCTGTGATCAGCAGAGGCACAGCCGTCATCGGCCCACGTTCACACCGCGCGGCCCCCGCGTCACGCCCCGCGCCCCCGCTGGACCGTTTTCACCGCTGCCCGGTGCAGGCTCCGCGCGGTCTCCTCGTCGCCCGCCGGAAGCGGACTGCCCTGGAGCGTGTACCAATCCTCAGCCCCCACGTACCGCACCGTGATGCCGGCCTGCCCGCTGCTCCAGGTGGTGTGCACTGTCAACTCGCCCTGGAGGACGTCCCCCTCCTCCGTCTGCACGCCACCGTGCCCGGAGAAGATGCCCTCGGTGGTCCAGGCCGCCCATGGGTTCGTGCGAGTGTTCACAGCGGGCTCCTTCACCCTCGGCCCTGACCGGGTTTGCGGCACGATGCGTGTGGCGATGCGCTGGAACCCCGTGCCGACGGTTCCGGCCGTCCCGGGGTAGCCCCGGCTGTCCAGGAACATCTTCCGGCACCCGCGTCCGGCTGTCCTGACGGGCGCGGCGACGGCCACCGGCGGCCCGACCTGGTGGCCTGATGGATCGGGCCGGATCGGACGCCCCGCATCGGTTCGCAATGCCGTCAGGCGGGGTATCACAAAGGTACCGAGGGTTTTCCGCACACCGGCTGCAGTGCCCCTGTCGTTCTCGGCGAACGCCGACGCCGGGCCTGCGCGCGGGTCCGGGGACAGGACGCGCATCATGTCCGTGTCACTCATGCGACCACCTTCGGTCGCCCTTCCCCCGCCCCGCACGGAATCCCCCGTGCTGCGCCTCGCCCTGCGGCCCGCCGCCGGAGGCGGCGGCCTCCCCGTCGGCGCCCTGGACGGCGCCTGGTGGCCGCACTCCGACGACCTCCTTCGCGAACTGCCCTCACTCATCCCCACGTTGGACCGGGTGTGGGGGCGGATCACCAGGGTCAACGTGAACCCTCGCCACTGGGAGTCGCTGCCCCGCGAGGTTCCGGTCCAGGGACATGTGGTCAAGGTCGGCTGGTTCACCACCGAGCAGGACCCGCACAAGCTCCTGCTCCTGTCCTACCGCACGGGCCGTTGGGACCTGCTCGTCATCCCACCGCAAACCAACCAGGCGGCCGCCGCCCGGCTGATGGCCGCCGCGGGCGACCCGGCCGGCTCGTCCACCGCGAGCGGCCTGCTCGCCGCCGAACGCGACCGCAGCGTCAACGACGCGACCAACGCGGCCGACGCCCCGGCCCGCGACATCAGCGCGGAAGCCGCATGGGAATCCGAGGGCGGCGCGGCACGGTCCGTTCCGCTGATCATGTCCATCGGCCGCATCAGCGTGTCCTCAGGCAGGTGAGAACGATGACGACGCTCCTCACCGTGCTCGCAATCTCCGCCGTGATCTACGCCTGCGTGCTGCTGATCCAGCTGGCCAACGCCCGTCACACCGCCCTGCCGACGACAGTCCAGCCGCACCGTTGGGGCCTCCACCGACGTGACACTGCGGCCCGGCACACGGTTCACCGTCCCTGACGGCGGCGCGCCGGGCCCTGTTCCTGAACCTGCTTCGCTGCGTGAACCGGCGATTCCTGCGCCGGAAACACCCGTCCGCAACTGCGGACGGGTGTCCGCGCAGCGGGGCGTGACGAACCATCGAAGGATGTGAACATCGTGATCATTCTGATCACTGTCGCGGTACTCTTCGCGATCGCCGCCCTCGTCCTGGTCTCGCTCAGCGTGCGCACCGTGCAGCAGTACGAGAAGGGGGTCGTCTTCCGCTTCGGCCGGCTCCTGCCGGGCATGCGCGATCCGGGCTTGCGGCTGATCCGCCCGATCGGCGACCGGATGCGGAAGGTCTCGGTCCAGACCGAGGTCCTCGGCGTCGCCACCCAGGGAGCCATCACCGCTGACAATGTCACGGTCACCGTCGACGCCGTCGTCTACTTCCGCGTCATCGACCCCGTCAAAGCCCTGGTCAACGTCAACAACTACCCCCACGCCGTCTCCCAGATCGCCCAGACCTCGCTCCGCTCCGTCATCGGCCGCGCCGACCTCGACACCCTGCTGTCCGACCGCGACCAGATCAACGCCGAACTCAAACAGGTCATGGACGCCCCGACCGAGGAACCCTGGGGACTGCGCATCGAACGCGTCGAGATCAAGGACATCGCCCTGCCCGACCAGATGATGCGCTCCATGTCCAAGCAGGCCGAAGCGGAGCGTGAACGACGCGCCCGCGTGATCGCCGCCGACGGCGAGTTCCAGGCTTCCCAGAAACTCTCCGAGGCGGCCGCCGTGATGGCCGACACCCCCGGCGCACTCCAACTCCGGCTGCTGCAGACCGTCGTGGACGTCTCTGCGGAGAAGAACAGCACCCTGGTGATGCCTTTCCCCGTCGAGATGCTGCGCTTCTTCGACACCCAGTCCCGCCCGGTGCCCGCCCCGGCCGAGACCTACCGCGAGCTCGCCCCCTGGGACGCCGAGCTCCTGCAAGCCCTGCTCCACCCCGTCCCCGTCCAGGACGGCTTCGACTCCGCGCCGGCGATGCTGCCCTCACAGGCCCCGCCGTTCGGCGAACTGGGCAAGGCCCGCCTGCGCGCCGACGTCGCCCGCACTCGCGCCGCCACATGGCCCACTGCCTTCAGCCCCGACGAACCGCTCACCCGGATCTGACCCTGCCCGGCCCGGGCCGACCGCGGGAGGAGTGGGACGCTGCGACGAGGCTCCGGGGTCCGTGAGCGGGTTTCGTGACTGGTCCGCGTGACAGCAGACAGCCTCGGCACGTCGTAGAGTTCCCAGCAGAACACCTGTTTGCCTGGTCGGCGCGCACGGTCGAGGCCGGTACGACGCAGCTCCCCCGACGCCCGGCCTCAGGTCGCAACTGCGGCCTTGCTCCGGCTGCCCCAGCCCCCGGCGGTCTCACGGACGAGACAGCCGAGGAGATCTGGATGTCCGCGGAAAGCGTCGCCACTCGACGCATGATGGTCAGCCACAGCCTTCCCCAGCCCCGAGCGGGGGCGGCGACGTTGGCAGTCGAGCGGCACGATCGCGGGAGCAGTGCGGAGATCACCCTGATCGGCGACATCGATCTGAATTCCGCTTCACTGGTCCACCGAGCCCTGACGCGGTGCCTGCTCGATGGCGCGCGCACCATCGATGTCGAGCTCACCAACGTCGGCTTCTGCGACTGCAGCGGCCTGAGCGCGTTCCTGGACGCCTACCACCGCGCCGCGGCCATCGGAGCATCCGTGCGACTGCACCACCCGGCACCGCCGGTTGCGCGATTGCTCGCCCTGACCGACACCGAGAGCCTCCTGCTCGCGCCGCAGCCCGCGCGCCCGACGTAGAGCCGCCCATCCTCCGTCGCCTCCGTCGCGGGGCAGGGCCGGTGGCGCAGAGCCCCGAATACTCTGTTGCCATAAGTTCCCTGTGTTGCACGGGGAGACCCGCTCGGCGCAGCGAGGAGGTCGCGATGGGCCGCACCAGCGAGACTCGCGCCCTGCTCCCCTCGCCGTCGTCGCCGTTGCGGAAGCTCCCCCCGTCGCCTGGGCACCGGTGCGACGGAGAGCGCGGTACGGTGGTCGCACTGGTCGGGAGTCGTAGGGATACGGGGGCACGCGCTATCGCCGTCAACTCGGCAGCCCCTTCGTTGTCGGGTGGCGATCTGCGACGCCCCAGGTCCTTCCGGAACAGGACAACCGGTGATCAGTGACGGCATGGCCGAGGTTCTGCGGCTGCTTCAGCGCGACGAAGGGTTCGACGCCGCAGCGGACGTCGCCGTGCTGGCCGCGGTGACCCTGGGCGTGACCGGGCTGACGGTCTCCCTGGCGACCGGGGGTGACCGGGCGGAGCTGATGTGGTGCACAGACGAGGCCGCCGGAATCTTCGAGGACCTGCAGTTCACTCTCGGCGAGGGCCCCGGCCCCGAGGCCGTGCGCGGCGACGCGATGGTGCTGGTGCCCGACCTCGCGCTGGTGCGGCCCGAACGCTGGCCAGCTCTGAGCGTGGAGGCAGCCGACCTGGCGGCCCGCGCGGTGTTCTGCTTCCCGATGGGCATCGGGGCGATCCGCGTCGGCGTGCTGACCCTGGTACGCCGGACGGCCGGGCCGCTGACCGACGGGCAGGTCGGTGACGCGCAGGTCCTGGCGCATGCCCTGGCCGGGCGCGCACTCGGCAGCGTCGTGCCGGGCCCGAACGGGGCCGCTCCGGCCGATTCCGCCGACGCGCTGCTGCACGCCGTCGTGCACCAGGCCACCGGCATGGTCAGCGTCCAGCTCGACGTGTCGCTGCCCCAGGCTCTGGCGCGGCTGCGCGCGCACGCCTACAGCAGCGGCCGGCCACTCACCGACGTCTCCCGTGACGTGGTCGCGCGGCGACTGCGCCTGGACCTCAACGGCAACGGCGACGGAAACCCGTTGCCCGTCTCAGACAAGGACTGATCGCCATGGCCCGCGAGCAGCAACTGACCAAGGTCTTCGTGGAGGTCGCCGACTCACTGATCGATGACTTCGACCTGATCGACTTTCTCCAGCGGTTGTCCGAGCGCTGCGTGGAACTGCTGGACGTCGCGGCGTGCGGGGTCCTGCTGGCCGACGAGCACGACGTGCTGCAGGTGCTGGCCGCTTCGGACGAGAACACCCGGCTGCTGGAACTCTTCGCCCTGCAGTACGACCAGGGTCCCTGTGTGGAGTGCTACCGCAGCGGCCGGCCGCGCACCAACATCGACCTCGCGGACCCGAACGCCTCACAGGCGTGGCCGCAGTTCACCCCGGCCGCCCTGCAGTCCGGCTTCCTGTCCACCAACGCGATCCCGATGCGGCTGCGCGGGCGCGTCATCGGCGCTCTCGGCCTGTTCCAGACCAGGGACAGTGCCCTGAGCGACGCGGACACCGCCCTGGCCCAGGCGCTGGCGGACGTGGCCACCATCGCCATCCTGCAGCAGCGCACCCTGGCCCACAGCGAGACCGAGCGCGGACAGCTCCAGTACGCACTCACCAGCCGGATCGTCCTGGAACAGGTCAAGGGCATCCTGGCCGAGCGCTGGCAGGTCACCCCGGACCAGGCGTTCGCAGCGTTCCGCGCCTACGCCCGCTCCCACCATCACCAGCTCTCGCACCTGGCCCGGCTGATCGCCGACGGCGAGTTCGACACCGACCAGATCCCCCGATCACCCCGGCATCGCTGACCTCACCAACTCCGGGGCCCGGAGCGGCTTACCGCAGCGTTACCAGCGGTACCAAGGACTGCGGCTGCCCGCGGTGCTGCCCTGGCCTCGGAAGCGAAGCCGAGCAGCCACAGGGCGTGCAGGGCGAATCCGGCGCCGCCCAGGACCAGTGGACGTAGGCGGCTTGCCGATTCGGCTGCCGGGGGCGGTTGTGTGACACTCCAGGTCAGGGCCTGAGCGCGTCCTTAACCTTCGCGCCGGCCTGCTTGGTGTTGCCCTTGACCTGGTCGGTGCGGCCTTCGGCCTCCAAGGCGCGGTAACCGGTGGCGCGGCCTGCGGCCTTCTTCGCGCCGCCCTTGACCGCTTCGGCCTTGTGGGCGAGCTTCTTGGCGACACTCATGTCCGGGTTCCTTTCGCGAGGGATTCGCCGTTCGGCGGGGCCTAGCGGCGCGTGACGTGGTACCCGAAGAGATGCAGACCGCGGGTGCCTCCGCCCGACGGCACATGAGCGCCGTCCGATGCCGCGATCGCGCGCGTACCCGACGATCCGGAACGAACGCGTTCACGCTGGTCGAGTTCGCGCTGGTCGATCAGGTCATCACGCTGTTCCGCGACGTCGTCGCGTTCCTGCGCGACAACTGCAGTCCTTGCGCGGGCGGTGTCACGCTGCCCGGCCAGAACCTCGCGGTCCTTGTCCGCGGCGACGGTCTCGCGGCGGGATTGCCGCAGGTCCCTGCGCGCGTTCAGGCCGCGGCGCGAGGTGCGGCGCGCGCCGGTAAGGAGCAGGCCCAGCCCGAGCATGGCCGCTGCGCCGACGATGATGCCGAAGAGGAAGAGCGTTCCCGTGGAGCCGGTCATGTGGTGGCCGAACACCGAGAACGCGCCGTTGACGGCGTGGGTGCTGCCGGTGTTGCCGAAGATTCCCGCCACGGCCATGACGGCCGCGACGACGAGGATGAGGAGTCCGAGAACAATGATCATGACGTTCCCTCCCATATGGGATATACGCCGTAGACCTACAGTCAACTCCTGATCTACACCGCTGTCTACAGTGTAGATCTACGAGTTCATGTGAGATCGTAGGTCTACAAGGGATCGGAGCCTTCTCGCACGGCGACGAAGCCCGCCCCCGGCGGAAGAGGGTGACGGCATGGACACGTCCTCAATCGGTGCTGCACTTCGGGAACCCGAGCCACATCCGGACGGCAAGCTCACCCGCGAGCGAATGCTGGCCTGCGCGCTGGAGATCGTCGACCGCGACGGCATCGAGAAGCTGTCCATGCGCGGGCTGGCCCGCGCGCTCGGCCGCGACCCGATGAGCCTGTACCGCCATGCGGAGAACAAGGCCGCGTTGCTCGACGGCGTCGCCGAGACGGTCCTCGCCGAGCTCACGGTGGACCCCGCAGACCCCGACTGGACCGCCCAACTCCGCAGTGTGGCACACCAGTTCCGCCGAATCGCGCTGACCCACCCCCACGTGGTGCCCCTGCTGGTCACCCGTCCGCTGGCCACACCACTGGCGCTGCGCCCCCGCGGCACTCTTCGCCCGCTCGAGGACGTCCTCGACCTGCTGACCCGCGCCGGCTTCAGCGGAGCCGACGCCCTGCACATCTACCGCGCCCTCTTCGGCTTCCTGCACGGACACGTCCTCAACGAACTCCAGGAGCTCGTCGAGAACCCCGACGAGACCGACGACCTGCTACGGCTGGGCCTGCACCGCCTGCCGATCCACGAGTTCCCCCTGCTCCGCAGCCTCGCCTCGGTCCTGGCCTCCTACGACGGCGCCGCGGAACTCGAACGCGGTCTCGACATCCTCCTCGGCGGGCTCAGGTCATCCATGACTACCGCGATGTGACGGCAGTACACATCGCGGGAGCCATGATGTGGCGACGGCGGCGGGCCGCTCGCCCCGGACCGAAGTTCGTGCGGCGCCGGTCAGCTGTGCGTCGGGGTCGCCCTGGCCTCGTGCTCCCGCGAGGGGCCGGAAGCCGGCCTGGCTCGTGCCGAGGTGATCTCCTGTTCGGCCGCCGACCGGCCGAGCCAGGATGCACCGTCGAAGGACTTGCCGGGTTCCAGGTCCTTGTAGACCTCGAAGAAGTGCTGGATCTCCCGGAGGTCATGGGGGAACACGTCGTCGAGCTCGTGCAGGTGGTTCATACGGGGGTCGGTGGCTGGGACGCACAGCACCTTGTCGTCCTCGCCCCGCTGGTCGTTCATGCGGAACATCCCCAGCGCACGGCAGCGGATCAGGACCCCCGGGAAGGTGGGTTCGCCGCCCAGGACGAGTGCGTCCAGCGGTTCACCGTCCAGTCCGAGAGTGCCCTCGACGTAGCCGTAGTCGGCCGGGTAGCGGGTGGAGGTGAAGAGCATCCGGTCCAACCGGATGCGCCCGAGAGCGTGGTCCATCTCGTACTTGTTGCGGCTCCCCTGGGGGATTTCGACGACGACAACGAAGTCCATGTCCCGCTCCTGCCGACGGCACGGATCAACGGGCGAGCCTGAGCCGCCCTCGACGCCTCACCGCGCAGCCGCGGAACAGCGGCGCACCATGACGGCCGACTCCAGGCTACGGCCGGGGCTCGCCCGCCGACGGGGCGACACCGCGCGGTACGGAAGAGCCGGCCCGGTCGGCAGCCAGGTATCGCCGGTCGGCCCCCTCCGGCCAGGACAGCGCCCGGTTAGCATGGACTGAAGGGGATGACGCATGCGACGGCGGACGCGGTGCGTCGTCTGCCTCGCCCGTCGGCTCATCAGGACGCGCCACCGCCCACCCTGCTTGATCCCTCCGCCCAGGCGTCGAATCCGCCCCGGTCCCCGACGTCGGCCCCGGCCTCGAGTCCGGCCTCTGGCCAGGACACCCTGAGCGTCTCGAAGCCGGGAGCGACCCCGAGCACCAAGGGAGACCCCGATGGCGTCCACCCTCGACAAGTCCCCGGACCGTCCCCACGCCGCCGACGTCATGGTCCCCGCAGACCTGCAGGTCAGCGACCACACCGCCGTCGACAAGGCTCTGGACATCCTGCACAGCGCCCACGTGGAGTATCTACTCGTCCGCGGCGACGACGGCCACTGTGTCGGCCTGGTCACCAGGGACGACCTGAGCGGCTACCTGTCCCAGCCCTGGTACAGCCAGCACGCCCGGCTGCGTGACCTCATCCGCCCGCTCGAGCCCTTCGCGCACCCCGACACCCCGATCGACGCCGTCGCCGAGGCCATGCGCGACCACGGCGCACACGTCTGGCCGGTCGTCGACGCCGACGGCTTCGCGCTGGGCGTCATCACCGCCGAGCAGCTCGGCAGCTGACCGACTGGCCGCCCGGGGGGCGGATGGCGGAGAGGAGTCGTCGTGGCACACGCGGATCGGCGATGAGGCCCCGGATCGTCGCGGGGACAGGTCACCGGGCCCTGGCGGAGGCCGTCGCGGCAGCGCTCGGCACCGAACCGGTGACCTGCGAGACCGAACGTTTCCCCGACGGCGAACTGCGGCCCGTGGTGGGCGACGTGCAGGGCGCGGACCTGTACCTGGTCCAGCCCACGGGGCCGCCGGTGAACGACAACCTGGTGGAGCTGCTGCTCCTGCTCGACGCGTGCCGCCGGGGAGGTGCGCGCAGACTCACCGCGCTCGTGCCGTACTTCGGCTACGCCCGGCAGGACCGGCGCACCGCCGCAGGGCAGCCGGTGGGCGCCCGCGTCGCCGCCGACCTGCTGGTGGCCGCGGGCGCCGACCGGCTGGTCGTCATCGATCCGCACACCGCCGCGCTCGAGGCGATGTGCGGCGTCCCGGTCGAAGTGCTCACCGCCGTGCCGCTGCTCGCGGACGCCCTGGGCCAGGAGCTGTCCCGGGCCGCCGTGCTGGTCGCACCCGACCTCGGCGCGGTCAAGCTCGTCGAGCACTACGGCCGGCTGCTGCGCCTCCCTGTGGCCGTGGTTCGCAAGACACGCGTCTCCGGCACGCAGGTGCTGGCCGAGGAACTGGTCGGGCAGGTCGCGGAACGACCCGCGGCGATCATCGACGACATGATCAGCACCGCGGGCACCGTCGAGACGGCCGTGAAGGTCCTGCTGGCCCACGGCGCCGTTGCCGACATCACCGTGGCCACGACCCACGCCCTGCTCGTCGGCGGCGCCTGGGACCGGCTCCAACGGCTTCCGATCCGCCGTCTGGTCGTCACCGACACCCTTCCCGTGGAGACAGCCGGAGCGTCGCCGCTCCAGGTGTGCTCCGTGGCTCCGCTGCTCGCCGATGCCGTCGACCTGCTGCACGGCGACGAGCCCGCCGTGGCGTCCCCAGTCCAGGGTGGGGTGGGCGGCGTCCGGGCGTACCCGGGGTGACCTGGGGTGGGTCGTCTCGCGCATCCGCGGCGAGCCGCGCAGGCTGGGGTGCATGACGATGGATATCGACCTGGAGGCCCTGACCGACCGGATCATGGACGATGCCCGCAGGGGCGACCGGGCGGCCGTGGAGCAGGCCCTCGCCTCCTGGGGGATGAAGGGTATGGCGGCGGGATTCCTGGTCGCGCAGCAACAGGACGTCCGGCTTCTCCTCGACGGCCAGGTCGAGCGGCTGCTCGACTATGCGAGGGCTAACGGGGCCACGCCGGAAGCGCTGAAGTGGCTCCAGGAACAACTGGACGGGGCACCACCCCCGCCCGGCTAGCACAGCCGCGGTGCCCGGTTTTCCGCGCCCGGCGCGGGCGTCAGCGCTGGGCCTGGCGCCCCGATCGCCTCCAGCGCCAGCCCAGGTAGATCAGGTCGGCCACCAGGAGCACGGCTCCGATGACCAGGAGGTACAGCAGGCCCTTGGCGACGGCGCCGACGATCCCGAGCACGATCGCCACGATGATCACGAGCAGGAACAGAGCCATCACGCCCTCCCTTCCATGCGGGGCATGTCGTTCATCGCCGGGCGAGTTGCCGCTCGCCCGCCGTTCCGGGCTGGTAGGTCAGGCCGTAGTGCCGGAAGATCGCTTCCTCCTCCGTCGCGGGCAGGACATCGTCCACACCGATCGCCGGGCAGCCCTTCACTTGCGACTTCGCGTAGTTGACCCGGACGTACCCGGGGCCGACGACCGCTCCGTCGAGGGGGACGAAGACCAGTCGGTGACGGGTGGGAAGGCCGACCTGCACCGTGGCCATGGCCGGCGCGTCGGTGGTGGTGTCCACGTAGACCGCCTCCATCGCACCGATCTTGTGGCCGCCCGGGTCCACGACGTCCTGGGTGCGCCATTCGCGGATGTCCGCAGCCTCGATCACCATCTGGCCCCCCTTCCTCGGGATGTCCCCATTCAGCTTGCCCCCCGACTCCGGTCAGAGCCAGTCCTTGCGTTTGAAGGCGACGTACAGCAGCACCGAGAGGACGACGATGACGAGACTGGAGACGAGGAATCCCGACTCCTTCCCGAAGCCGGGGTAGGGCACGTTCTGCCCGTAGAAGCCGGTGATCGCGGTCGGGACGGCGATGATCGCCGCCCAGCTGGTCACCTTCTTCATGATCATGTTCATGCGGTTGGCCTGGACCGAGAGGTTGGTCTCCACCAGGGAGGTGAGCATGTCCCGCAGCGACTCGGTCCACTCGGTGACGCGCAGGACGTGGTCGTAGACGTCGCGGTAGTACGGCATGAGCGGCTCCGGCACCACCCCCAGGTCCGGACGCATCAGCGAGTTGACGACCTCCCGCATGGGGAGCACCACCCGGCGCAGGCGGACCAGCGACTTGCGCAACTCGTACGAGCGCCGCTGCACCTCCTGGATCTGCCTGCGTTCCTCTCCGAAGAGCAGTTCGTCGAGCTCCTCGATACGGTCGTCGAAATGCTGCACGGCGGCGAAGTGCCCGTCCACCAGGTAGTCCAGCAACCCGTACAGCAGCAGGCCCACACCGGGCGCCGGGGAGGCGGAGGCAGGCGCCCGGTCCCAGCGGGCCACCACCTCGTCGATCGGCAGACCGGCGTCCTTGCGGACGGTGATCAGCGCGTTCGCGGTGATCAGCACCGCGATCTCACTGGTCACCAAGCTCACGTCGTCCGGGGCGACGGAAACCGCGTAGGCGCTGAGGAACTGGTGGGACCGGTAGCTGTCCAGCTTCGGCCGCTGTCCGGCATGCACGGCGTCCTCGAGCGCGAGCTCGTGCAGCCCCAGCTCCTCGCCCACCGCCGCGAAGTCGGCCGGGTCCGGTCGGCACAGGTCCAGCCACACGACGGCGTTCGGCTCCGCCAGATACCGCGAGACGTCGCTGACCGGGAAGCCCTCGAGGGCGAGGACGCCGCTTCGGTAGAGCCGGGTACGGGCCATGCTCCGACCATAACCGCGACACTTCGGCAGGGCCGGACGCGGCCGACGCCTGCGGAGTCTCACCCCCTGCGCCGCGAGTCCTCAGGTCCGGCCGTACCGGGTCGCGTCGTCGGCGAACTCCCGGGCCATCTCCTCGGTCACGGTCGCCCGGGTGCTGTCGATGGCGTTCAGGTAGTCAGCAGTGGTGGGACGTGCCCGTTCGCCGGTGTCGAGAGTGCGCTCGAAGACCGTCTGGGCGACCCCCCGGGCGACCTGCTTGACGTCGGCGGGAGTGAACCCTTCGCTGGCGTCTGCCAGGGCTTCCGTGTCGGCGTCCGTGCCCGTCTTGGCGATGTAGCCGGTCCACAACGCGATGCGGGCCGCCCGGTCCGGCGGCCCGACCGGCAGGACGTAGTCGAACCGGCCGTGCCGCAGGAAAGCCGGGTCCAAGGCGGAGACCGCATTGGTGGCGCACACCAGCAGCCTGCCGTCACGCTCACGGAAGCTCACGATCGACTTGAGGAGTTCGTTGACCACGCCGACCGACGCCGGGTCCGCGAGGTTGCGCGTACTGGCGACCTCTTCGACCTCGTCGATGAAGACCAGCACCCGGTCGAGCTCCGCGATCTGCCCGAAACGGTGACCGAGGCCCGTGGCGAGCCCACCCTCCAACGCCAGCCGGGAGGGAAGGAGCTCGACGAACGGCCACCCGAGCCGGCCGGCCACCGCTCTGGCGAACGTGCTCTTCCCCGTTCCCGGCGGCCCGAACAGCACCACCGCGCGGGGAGGTTCCACGCCGTGCTCGTCCGCGACCCCGGGATTGGCCAGCGGGAGCACCAGGCGGCGTTCGATGAGCCGCTTCTCGTCGGTCATCCCTCTCAGCTGCCCCCAGAGGCCGGCATCGGGCACCGATCCCCCCAGCGACGCCAGAACCGCCGAGCCCTGGGCACTCACCACGGCGACCTTCTCGAAGTACGTCAGACCCTGGTGATGGGAGAAGCCCGAGTTGCCCAGCGCCGTGGCGCCGGTCGCCTCCGCCGAAAGAACGGCCGCGACGATCCTGGCTCCGGCCGCCTGGAGACGATGCTCCAGTGCCGAGACCAGCGCCGTGCCGAGGCCCAGGTTGCGCCAGGCCGGATGCAGGGCGACGCGCAGCACCCAGGCCCGGTCCCCGTCCACCCGGCCCACCGCCGCACCCACGAGATGTCCCTCGGCCACCGCGACCACGCTCGGGTTCCCGGCCTGCAGCGCGGCCACGACTTCCGAGAGACGGAAGACAGCGGGCGGGTCCGCGCCGGCGTTCTCACCGTCGAGCCGCACGACTGCCTCGAGGTCGTCCGGAGTGAAGTCACGCACGTGCCACACCGCCACAGTCGGCCCTCGGGGGTCGTGGTCCCGGGGCTTCCCTGCGGTCTGGCGGTCCACGGGTCACGCCGCGGATGTGATGCCGGTCTTGACGAAGATCTGCCGGGCCGAGTCCGAGGCTCCGGCCAGCACCGCCGCAGCCATGGCGGCCTGGGCGGCCGCGGGGTCCGCGTCGGGAGGAACGACCAGGAGCAGGAAGTGGTCGTGGTCGCCGCGGGTGAGGATCACCGTGTCGTCGCCGACCGGGAACCAGTCGATGTGGACGACGCGGTCGTCGACGGTCATCCGTCCCGGCACCTCGTCCCATGCGGCGGCGTCTAGGCCCACCCGCTGGATCGGCCCCACGGACTCCGCCACCGCCGTGATCAGTGCCGGAAGCTCCGCGGCCAGGTCGCGTGAGCGCGGCCACCAGGCGCCGTCGTGCGCGCCGAGCCGCGACGCGGTCGTCTCCAGCCGCAGCACGACCGCACCGGGCGCCCGCGGCCAGTCGTTTCCGTCCGGCAGCAGCCTTCCCGCTGACGGCGTGGTGCAAGGATCGACACTCATGGGACACCGCCTGTCCACAACGGACCACCCCGCCCGACAGCCGACGTCGCTCCGCCAAACAGAGGCCGACGCGCCGAGCCGCTTCGGGGGCCGATTCCACGCTACTCCGGTGGGGCCGCAGTAGCGTGAAAGCCGTCGGGCACGCCGAGCCCCGCCCCTGGCTGCCGTGGCTCCCGGCGGTCACAAGGTCCACGGTGGGGCGGACCCCGGAAGCCCGGCCGGCGGTCGGCCACCGACCGGCCCACACCATGTCACCTGTCCCTGGGGAGTGGAGGACCTGTGCAGGACGAGCCCTTGCCGCCGCTCGGGCACGCCGACGTCCGCGTCATCGCAGCCACGCCGGACGCCGCGCGCCAGGTCGCGCTTGTGCTGCGCAGCACGTTCGTGAGCACCGAACAGCGCAGCTATCCGGCGGGGCCGGACGGGACCGGTACGAGACTGCACCTCACAGTGGACACCACACGCGCCCCGGAGGCGCCCGGTCCGCTCCCCGACCGTTCGTCCGGCGGCGACCACCCACACCCCGGCAGGTCTGATCCCGGCGCGAACTGTCCCGTGCCATGCTGATGATCAGGACCTGGGGCCGGTCCTCTCCGGCCCGGCGCGGAGCAGGCTGAAAGCACCGAGGGTCTTCCCAGCACGGGCTGCAGTGCCCCTGTCGTTCTCGATGAACGCCGACACCGGGCCCGCGCGCGGGCCCGGGGACAAGACCCGTGTCACTGATTCGACGGCCCTCCGTCACCTTCCCCCCGCCACGGGCGGAGTCTCCCCCGCTGTGCCCCGCCCTGCGACCCGCCTTACCGCCGGATCCCGCTGGGAACACGACGCCTGGTCGACGCCCGCGCACGATGTCGCAGACCAGCGGAACTCTGACGCCTGATCAGTCCAGCGCGCCGGCAACAGCTACCGCGTCTACGGACTGCTCCCCTTCCAGCACAGCAACTGCCACAAGGTGCCCGCCCCGATCTGCTCGTACGTGAGCCCGGACTCCTCGGCCAGCGCTTCGAGTCCAAGGCTCCCACCACAGGCCTCCGCAGCCCTGGCCAGCAGGCCCGCCCACAGCTCCGCTTCGCCGAACGTCCCTTGCTGCTCGAACCGAGCCTTGAGGTGCTCGACCGTGCAGTCGGCCGCCGGGTGCAGAGCGGGTAGTGCCTGCCCCAGCCCCAGGGAGGCGCGGGCGAGGACGCCACCGTCGGCCTCCCAGGTGTGTTGGTGGCCAGGGCGACGGCAGCGGCGAGCAGGGCGCTTGCGGTCTGCCGGATGGCGGGGTCGGCGGCCGCCGCCATCAGCCGGGCGGCTGTGGTCGGGTCCGTCTGCAGCGGGACGACCAGCAGGTTGCAGCGTCCGACACCGAAAGAGAGGAGCAGGAGCTTGTGCGGATCCTGGTCGACGGCGCACCAGCCGATCCGGATGACACGGCCTGCCATCGGCAGCCGGGCCGGCAGCGGCTGCCTCCAGTGGCGAGGGTCGACGGTCACGCGGTTGATGCGCCCCCAACTGCGATCCAACTCGGCCATGATCAGCGGAAGTTCGTGCGCAAGGTCATCGGAGTGAGGCCACCAGGCCCCGTCGAACAGACCGGATGGGGGGCCGACTGGCTTGAGCGCGAAGCGCGGGCGGGGCGTGAACGGCGGAGGGTCGGGCAGCGCGGGAGAACGCCCGGGAAGCGGCGCTGTGGTCATGGTGCGGGCCCGTCCCCGGGCCCCGCCAGGGCAGGCGTGGTGTCGGCGTTCGCCGAGAACGACGGGGCTTGGCCGCCGGTGTCCGAAGAACCCTCGGTACTTTCACCGTACTCCGCTCCTGCCCGATTGAGGCCGGTTCCGCGGTGCGCATCCACGCCCGCGGGAAGGTCCGTCAACGGCCCGTTCCACGCCATTCGATCAGGAAGATCGTTGCGTCGTCGCTGGTGCGCCCGCCCCGTGCCGCCTTCAGGGCGTGGGAGAGGGCCCGTGTGGTGGCTGCCAGGCCGTTCCCGGCGCGCCCCACACGTGCGGCGATGTCGATGAGCTGCGTGCGGCCGAACTGGATGCCTCCCGAGGTGTGCTCCTCGACCACGCCGTCAGTGAAGCAGACAATCCGGTCTCCTGATTGCAGGTTCACCTCGCTGACCAGCGGCTTCTCGCCGCCGAAGCCGACAGGAAGCGTGGTCGGACTGTCGAGAATCCGGACGACGTCGTGGTCGCGGACCAGCAGCGGCGCCGGGTGCCCGGCGTTGACCCACTGCAACCGTCCGGACGGGACGTCCAGCCGCATCATCTGCGCCGTGGCGAAGTGCTCGGGATCGAACTGGTCCGCGATCACCTCGTCCATGTAGGCGTAGATCTCAGCCAGGCCGACGCCCGCACGCCGCGCGTGGCGGTAGGCGCCGATCGCTGCGGTGGCCATCACCGCGGCCTTCAGGCCGTGCCCCATGGCGTCGATCACGGCGGCATGCAGGGTGTCGCCGTTCAGGGCGTAGTCAAAGCTGTCCCCGGCGACCTCGTAGGCCGGCTCCAGGAAACCCGCCACCTCCACCTCGGGGACCGACATCGTCAGCGGAGGGAGCAGGGACCACTGGATCTCGGCGGCGACGCTCATCGGACGGCGCCGCCGTGCCCGAGTGAACAGGTCCGTGGACCGGTCCCGTGATGTCAGCAGGCTCGCCACCAGGGTGGCGAACTGGGTCAGTTCCGCTCCCTCCCGGTCGTCGAGGCGGTCCACGGTCAGTGCCAGCACGCCGAGGTTCTCGCCGCCGTCCGTCAGCGGGAGGTAGACCCGCAGCCCGCCTGCCTCGGGCAGCGCGACCAGACGCTCCTCCACGAGGGCCCGCCCCGCCGGTGAGCCGACGATCGGCTGTGGGCCCGTGCCGGCGCAGCCGTCGTATGACAGGGGGACGAGGAGCAGTTGCTCGTAGTCCTGGAGCAGCAGCACGGCGTCCCGCCCGCCGGCGACGGCGAGCTCCTGCGCGACCACCGAGACGAAGAGCCGAGGCGGCACAGCGGCCGCACGATCCAGGAGACGACCAAGCAGGCGCCCGCCGAACCTCCCCGCGCCCCCGGCCCCGGGCGCGGCCCGATCTCCGTGACGCTCCTCCATAGAGCCATCCGACCACGCATTCCCGGTGACCGCGCCTGCTACCAGGACGCGTCACACGCACGGGTCAGGCCGGAGTAGCGTGGACGGCCATGCGGACAGGGGAGTCCGTAGCCCAGGGTGGCTGAGGCGGCGGATCCGGCAGGACTCGCCGAGGCGCTGCGGCGCGGAGGACGCTGCGCCGGTGGACTCCCTCGATCAGCTCCCGAGTAGTCTGCACGACCGGTTTCGGGGCAGTAACCGCGATCCGATCGCCGCCGCACCACTCCAAGCCTCCCGTACGAGCGCCGTCTCGGCGATTGGCCCTTTCGGGAGGGGCCGTGATCGGCACCCGGTTCAACACCTGCGGGCTCACCCAGTTCAGCGCCCTCAACGTCGGGGCCAGCCGGATTCAGTGCTGGCCTCCTGCCGTCCAGGCATCCCACTGGGACGGGTAGGCAGAACCTGCACCACCCGCACCGGCATTCGGCCCCGTCCGCATCGATCTGAGGATGGTCGCGTACCAGCAGAAGCAAGAGCTCCGACACCACGTGAGGCAAGGTCTCAGCCCTGGTCATCGGTCTCTCGGGAAGCCCGCTCCAGGGCGGTACGGCGGCGCGGACACAGCTGACCGACTTCGATGTCTTCGCAGTCAGCATCGGTCATCGAGCGCCTCTGCGACAGATGACAACCGTCTGTGACAGAGGGCGGCGCCGTTGACATCGGGGACGATGTGCCACAGTACGGCGGTGGCGGCTCCGTACTCGGCCCTCAGCGCCATCCCCATCTGCAGCGATGACTTTACGAGCCCCACAGGCTACGGCGAGATCGTCAGACGAGTGCAGTGCTGCCCGGACACAGCGCGCTGCTGACCCGCAGTAGATCGACATGCCTGCGGGTCACACTGAGCAACGAGGCGAGGAGTCGCGACGCGCGGCCGTTGCCGGAGCAGGCAGCTCGAACCATGCGGATCACCTCGCACTTCTCAGGGGCCATGTGGGCCTCGCGCTTACAGGACGGCTTCGTCCTGTCGGGTCGTCACCTGGGGGCACCCCACCGCGTTCGAGGGTTGCCGGTCAGCAAGCCAGGGCTTGTCGCTGACGCTCTTGACCGACTACCACGCTAACGCGCCTCCGCGGTTTGGACAATGGCGCCGCCCACGTGCTCCTTCATCCCCATCGTGACCGTCCGGTATGCGAGATCCCTGCCGGGGACGGCTTGACCGCGAGGCGAAGGCTCTGCTCAACTCTGTCCCATGAACCCGCGCGTGGACCTCACCCGGCGGCGCCACATCGACCTGGCGCACGTGTCCAGCGCGTTTTGTTGTTCCTGATCGGGATTACGACCTCCCGCGGCCACTCGGCCCCCTTTGTGATCCGATGAGCTGAACGAGGCGCTTTCGACGCCGCCTCTTCGCACGCCAATGCAGCTTCGCGCCGCGCGGCCCTCGTCACCCCTGCTTTCCCTTTCCAAAGCCTTGCCGTGAGTTCTCTGCGACTCACGAGGCAGGCGTGTGCCTTTCCTCATCTCTTCGCTGCTCCGCCGCGCCATGCCCTGGGCCCGCACCGGCGGCGCTGCCCCCTGCCTCCCGGCTCCCCAAGGAGACCTGCCATGCCCCTGCATGTCCGCAAACTCACCAGCCGCATCGGCGCGCAGATCGAGGGCATCGACCTCACCGCCGTACCGGACCTCGACACCATCGCCGCCCTGCGCGGTGCGCTGAACGCGCACAAGGCGCTCGTCTTCTCCGACGTGGACCTCGACGACGCCGGTCAGGAGCGCGTGGCCGCCTGGTTCGGCGACCTCACCACCGCCCACCCGAACGTGCCGGCCGCCGAGGGCACGGCCAACGTGCTCGCCGTCGACAGCGAGACCTCCAAGGCCAACGAGTGGCACTCCGATGTCACCTTCGTGGTCAACCCCCCGCAGGTCACCACGCTGCGCTCCATCGTGGCCACCCCGTACGGCGGCGAGACCCTCATCGCCGACGCGGGCGGCGCCTACCGCGACCTGCCGACCTCGCTGCGCGCACTGGCCGACTCGCTGCGGGCGGTGCACACCAACCAGTTCGACTACGCGCGCCCCACGGCCGCGACGGAGCGGCAGCGCGAGCACGACCGAGTCTTCGTCGCGACGCCCTACGAGGCCGAACACCCCGTGGTCCGCGTGCATCCGCTCACCGGCGAGCGCGGATTGTTCATCGGCGGCTTCGTCAAGCGGATCACCGGTCTGTCCAGCACGGACTCCGCCGACCTGCTGCGCCTGTTCCAGTCCTACGTGACCCGGCCGGAGAACGTGCTGCGCTGGAGGTGGTCCCCGAACCAGCTGCTGATCTTCGACAACCGGATCACCCAGCACTACGCGGTGGACAACTACGACGACCACCCGCGCCGCCTGAACCGGGTGACCGTCGCAGGCGAGGTCCCCGTGGGTGTCGACGGCCGGCGCAGCGCCCAACTCCTCGGCGACGCCTCCCACTACACCAGCGTGCTGGAGGTGGCGGCATGACCGACGTCAGCCTCGTGGCGCCACCGGTGCTGGAGGAGGCCCACCCCGAGGCGGCCTCTTCCCATCGGCGGGAGGGGTCTTCCTCCCCCACCCGCACACCCCCCCGTCGGCGCTGGGGGGCTG
>NZ_BBPQ01000027.1:92075-97126 GCF_000787855.1 Streptacidiphilus anmyonensis
CGGGGGGGAGGTCTTCCTCCCCCCCGGCAACACCCGCCGATCGGCGCTTGGGGTCCTGCGCGGCCGACTGCGCTGGCCGCTGGGGATCTACACCACACCGGCCGTCGTCCTGGTCCTGTGGGAAATTCTGGCCAGGACCGGTGTCCTGTCACCCGCCTACGCCCCAGCGCCTACCTCGCTCGTGGGCACGGCCCAACGCCTATGGGACCAGGGCGTGCTGGGGCCAGACCTGGCGATCTCGCTCCAGCGAGCCGGGCTCGGCCTCGCCCTCGGCCTGACCGTTGGTATTACCGCGGGGGTACTCGGCGGACTGCTGCGCAGCGGTGAGTATCTGTTCAACGGCCTGGTGCAGGTCGTCAACACGATCCCGCTCCTGGCCCTGCTGCCGCTGATGATCGTCTGGTTCGGCATCGACGAGCTCACCAAGGTGCTGCTGATCTCCTTCGGCGCGGGCGTGCCGATGTACCTCAACCTGTTCGCCGCGATCCGCGGCGTCGACCAGCGGCTGATCGAGATGGCGCGGACCACGGGAGCCGGCCGGCTGCGGCTGGTCACGCGGGTCCTGGTCCCCGGCGCGCTGCCGGGCTTCCTGGTGGGCCTGCGGTTCTCCCTCGCCTACAGCGTGCTCGGCCTGGTCGCCGCCGAGACCGTCAACGCCGACCAGGGTCTGGGCTTCCTGATCACCCAGGGACAGACCTACCTGCAGACCGACCAGGTCTTCGTCGGCCTGGCGATCTACTCGATCCTCGGCCTGGTCGCCGACCAGTTCGTTCGCGCTCTCGAACGTGTGCTGCTGCGGTGGCGCCCGGGATATGAGGCGGCATGAGCACCACCGTCACGACCCCGACGCGGCCCCAGCGGCAGGCCGGGGCCCTGGTCGAGCACGTCGTCCGCCGCTTCGGCGACCGAACCGTGCTCGACGGCCTGGACCTGGCCATCGCCGATGAGGAACTGGTGGTCCTGCTCGGACCCTCCGGCTGCGGCAAGAGCACCCTGCTGCGCCTGCTCGCCGGTCTGGACCGCCCCGACGGCGGCCGCGTCGAGGTACCGACCAGGCGCGCGGTGGTCTTCCAGGCCGACCGTCTGCTGCCCTGGCAAAGGGTCCTGCGCAACGTCACCCTGGGTCTTACCGGCCCGGACGCGGAACAACGCGCCCGCGACGCGCTCGCCGAGGTCGGACTCTCCGGCCGCGAACGCGCCTGGCCCAAGGAACTCTCCGGCGGCGAGGCACAACGCGTCGCCCTGGCCCGCGCACTCGTCTCCGAGCCCGAACTGGTGCTCCTGGACGAGCCGTTCGCGGCACTCGACGCCATCACCCGGCTACGCATGCACGACCTGGTGCGCGCCCTGCGCGTGCGGCATCACGCGGCGATGCTGCTGGTCACCCACGACGTCGACGAGGCCATCGCCCTGGCGGACCGCATCGTCGTCATGCGTGACGGACGCATCGGCAACGAGCACCCCGTCGAAATCCCCACCGCCGACCGCGAGGCGAGCGCCGCCCGCGAGGAACTGCGCACGGCCCTGCTGCACGACCTCGGCCTCGTCCTCGCCGACCAGTCCTGACCGCCCCTTTCTACACTTCACAGAAAGCATCCGAGCACCCATGCGCATTCGCACCCCCAGAACCTCTCGCCTCCTGGCCGCTCTCGGCTCTGTCGCCCTGGCGCTCCCCCTCGCCGCCTGCGCTTCCTCCAACACTCAGGCCGTGGCCCCGCTCAGCGGCCCGTCCACCGCCGCGCACCCCGAGTGGAGCCAGTACACCTTCACCATCGGCGACAACGGCGGCGACGGCAGCCAGGCGCTGGCGAAGATCACCGGCGTCTTCGACAACGCGCCCTACAAGGTGCGCTTCGCCCGCTTCACCTACGGCCCGCCGCTCATCCAGGCCGCGGCCTCCGGCGACATCGACCTCGGCGCCGTCGGGGATGTGCCACCCATCACCGGCGCCGCCAAGGAGTACGGCTTCAAGATCGTCGCGGTCAACCGGTCCCTGCGCCCAACGCAGTCGCAGGAAAACATCATCGTGCCGCAGGGCTCGCCGATCCGGAACCTCGCCGACCTGCGCGGCAAGAAGCTCGCAGTCCCGCAGGGCAGTTCGGCGCACGGCCTCGCGCTGAACGCGCTGAAGAGCGTTGGCCTGACCCCGAAGGACGTGCAGCTGGTCTTCCTTCCCCCGGCCGACGGCGCCACCGCCTTCGCCACCGGCAAGGTGGACGCCTGGGCGATCTGGAACCCGCAGTCGGCCATCGCCGTCGAGCACGGCGCCCGGATCCTCGCCAAGGGCCTGCCCCCCATCGACCAAACCAGCAGCTACTACGTCGCCTCGGACAAGAGCCTCGCCGACCCGGTCAAGCGCGCCGCCCTGACCGATCTGCTCCAGCGTCTCGCCCACGAGTTCGCCTGGGCGCACCAGCACACCGACCAGTACGCGCAGGCGCTCTCACAGGAGGACGGCATCTCGCTCGCCGATGCCAAGGTGGCGCTGATCGCACAGGAATCGCGGGTGACACCGGTACTGCCAGCCGACATCGCGGCCGAGCAGCAGCTCGGCGACGCCTTCCTGCAGGCCGGGCAGATCAGCGTGAAGGTCAACGTCGCCTCCATCACCGACAGCATCCTCCCGGCCGGTTACGACAGCTCGAAGCTCGGCTGAAACAAAGCACACCCAGCTCGGAAAGGACCAACAGGAATGAGCACCACCCCACCGCGCCGGCTCCACCTCAACGCCTTCCTCATGGAAGCCGGCCACCACGAGGCCTCGTGGCGGCTGCCCGCCGCCAACGCCCGCGCCGACTTCGACCTGCAGCACTGGATCGCGCTCGCCAGACTCGCCGAGAGCGCCAAGTTCGACTCCCTCTTCCTGGCGGACGGACCCGCCCTCAACGGCACCGGCGAGTTCCGTCCCCCGGGCCAGCTCGAACCGCTCACGCTGCTGACCGCCCTGTCCCAGGCGACCAGCCGCATCGGACTCATCGCCACCGTCTCCTCGACCTACAACGACCCCTACAACCTCGCCCGCCGACTCGCCTCCGTCGACCACGTCAGCGGCGGCCGCGCCGGCTGGAACATCGTCACCTCCGCCGGCAGGGACGAGGCCGCCAACTTCGGCCTCGCCGACCGCCCCGCCCACGCCCAGCGCTACGCCCGGGCGGACGAGTTCCTTCAGGTCACCAAGGCGCTGTGGGACAGCTGGGAGTCCGAAGCCGTCACCGCCGACAAGGCAACCGGACGCTACGCCGACCCGGCACGCCTGCACCGGATCGACCACCGCGGCCCCCACTTCACCGTGGCGGGACCGCTCAACGTCGAGCGCCCGCCGCAGGGCTATCCGCTGCTGGTCCAGGCCGGCTCCTCCGAGGACGGCAAGGACTTCGCCGCCCGGCACGCCGAGGCGATCTTCACCGCCCACCGCACCTACGAGCGGGCGGCCGACTTCTACCGCGACATCAAGGCACGGGCCAAGGCCGCCGGACGCAACCCGGACCAGATGATCGTCCTGCCCGGCATCGTCCCCTACCTCGGATCCACCGAGGCCGAAGCCAGGACGGTCGCCGCCGAACTCGACGAACTGAGGGCGCCCGAGTACGGGCTGCGGCAGATCGCCGCCGTCTTCGAGACCGAGCCCTCCGCCCTCGAACTCGACAAGCCCCTGCCGGACTTCATCCTCGGCCGCCCGAAGCTGGAGGGCTCGCAGAGCCGCGCGGACCTTTTCATCGAACTCGCCGTACGGGAGCACCTGACCGTCCGCCAGCTGATCTCCCGCATCGGCGGCGGCCGCGGCCACTTCGAGTTCGTCGGCACCCCCGAACAGGTAGCGGACACCATCACCGCCTGGTTCGAGGGCGGGGCCGCAGACGGGTTCAACATCATGGCCCCCGCCCTGCCGTCCGGCCTCGAAGCCTTCATCGACCACGTGCTGCCGATCCTGCGCGGCAAGGGCCTGTTCCGCGAGGAGTACGAAGGCACCACGCTGCGCGAGCACTACGGCCTCCCGGTCCCGGCCAACCAGTTCCACCACCCGGCGGAAGCCGTCGCCTGACCGTGAGCGGGGGCCGCTCCGGCCGCCCCCGCGTCGACCTGCTGCTCCTCCTACGCCCCTACGTTCACCCCGGGAGCCTTTCGTGCCCACCCTCCTCGTCATCTCCGGAAGCCCGTCGCGGTCATCCCGCACCGCACTTCTCGCCGACCACCTGACCAGCCGACTCTCCCTGAACGGATTCGACGCCGAACACCTCGACCTGCGCGGCCTGCCGCCGGACGCACTCCTGGAGGTGGACGTGGACCACCCCGAAGTGCGCCGCGCACTGGACGCCGTCGCCGCCGCCGAGGGCATCGTCGTCGCCACCCCCGTCTACAAGGCGTCCTACACCGGCCTGCTCAAGGCCTTCCTCGACCTCCTGCCCCAAGACGGCCTGGCCGGCAAGACGGTGCTGCCTCTGGCGACCGGCGGCACCATCGCCCACCTGCTCAGCATCGACTACGCGCTGCGCCCCGTCCTCAGCGCCCTCGCCGCGCGGCACATCGTCGGCGGGGTCTTCCTGCTCGACCGCTCCATCCAGTCGCCCATCGGCGACACGGTGGAGCTCACCCCGGACGCGGAGCAGCGGCTGTTCGAAGCCGTCGACACCTTCATCGACTCCCTGCCCACCGGGTCCCTCATTGCCGCCGCTTGAACCTTCCCATCCGGAGGAGGAGAGGGACTCGACGCCACAGGCCCCTCCACGCCTTCAGGCCCATGACGCAGGGCAGTCAAAGCCGCTCGCAAAGTAGGATAGATTGTCTCAATATACAAGACAAAATGGCAGGTCGAACCTCTTGCCCCTCCCGGTCACACCTGCCCGGCCGCGTCAACCTCGCACCCGGGCATCGCAGTCACCGACGCTGCGCGATCTTGGTGGCCAATTCCAACACCTATGCAGCCAGGCCGAGTTGGAGTCTGGCCAGGTGGCTGTGGTTGGCGCGGTCGAGGGGGCGGCCGTTCCACCAGGCGTGGAGGCGGATGAGGCTGAGAGCGGTGGCGCTGATGCTGTGGTCGAGGTGGGTTTTGG
>NZ_BBPQ01000026.1 GCF_000787855.1 Streptacidiphilus anmyonensis
TCAGCGGGTGTGTTGATGACGGATGCCATGACGGGGCTCCCTTCGTGCTCCGGGTCGCTTGGCTTCGACAAGCTGAGGCGTGTCCTGACGGTAGGCGCGATTGGCATCCGAGGCGGTTCTCCACCCCTCTGGCGGAGAGATGAAGCAGGCCTGAGGCGATGCGCGGATGGCACGTCGTGACGGGTCGGCAGGAAAGGCCGACGACGCAGCGAAGATCTAGCTTCGCGCGAAGCCAGGGCTTCTTCGGCGTGCCAGTCGCGGGAGGCGGTCGAGTCCCAGCGATGTGTACCCCAGCGGTGGGTGGACTGGGGGTCGACCAGTTCGCTGGCGGTGTACCGGTTTCCCGCTGGTGTCGCCGTTGCCATGAGCCGACCGGCGGTGACCGGAAAAGTGGGGCCGATTCAGGGGTCTGGCCCAGGTTGTGTGACGTTGTCGCTCTGCGTAATCGGTTGGTTGGGCGCCCGCCGCCGAATAGGCTCACCGCGTGGCTGGTCCGGTGTTGACGATCGAGTTGTCCAAACCTGTGCCCGATCGGGAGCTCAGTGAGCTTCGTGCGTTCCTGACCAGGGTGTCGTTCTCGCTGTCGGAGAGACGACCAGGGGACTTCTCCGCCTCCATCCACGCAGAGAGGTTGGGCGTCACGGACACGGGCGGGCATGACGGACGCAGGCCGTTCCTCATCACTGTCATGGGTCCCGGGGTCGGTGACGAGGAGATCTTTGAGGCGGAGCACGCTGACGAGGACCTGCTGCCGCTCATCGGCTTCACTCCCACGCACGCGATCGGTGTGTCCGCGATGTGCAACCGGCCGGTCGACCACGTTGCGACGGCAGCGCTGACCGCGGCAATCATGGATCTTGTCGGCGGGGTCGCTATGGCGGAGCTCAGGGAAGACCAGTTCTCTGTTGTGCCTGGCCTTCCAGGGGTGTTGGCGACGTCGTTCGACCGCTGGCCGACCGCGTACGGCTCCGCCACGTTCCTCAGGTCGTGGGCCGAGCTGCCCGGGTTCCGACTCGTCAAGTAGTTCTGCTCCGAGTCAGGCCAGAAGTACTCGCTTGCGCAGGAGCGGGAAGCCGGCACGTCCGAACATTTGTCGTTTCAGCATCTTGATCCTGTTCACGGCGCCCTCGACGTGGCCGGAGTTCCAGTGCGTGGTCAGTCCGGCGTGGACGGCGGCGTAATCGCTGTTCAGGCCGTTCGCGAAGGTGCTGATCCCGGGCAGGCCAGCGGCTTTGGCCTCGGCGATCCACTCGGGCAGACGGTCCCCGTCGAGCAGGGTGAGCATCTCGGCGAACGTGGTGACCAGGTGGGCGGTGGTGTCCAGTTCGGGGCAGTGGGCCAGCAGGGCCTTGCGCCGCACGGCATCGTCGCCGGTAAGTCCGTCGGGATGACGGGTGAGCCAGTCGGTCGCCTCGCGGACCGTGGGCGGCCGCGGTGGCGGTGGGCCGTCCGGGAGCAGTTCCCGCTGCTTCCATGCGGCGAGCTGGGTGTATCCGCCCCGGTAGCCCCGGACCGTGATCTCGCCGAGCAGTGCCATGCCGCTGATCCTGCCCGCGGTCTCTTCCCAGCGCCGCAGCGTGTAGGGCTTGTAGGGGTCGAGCTTGACGGTGCGCGGTGCTGGCGGGCCCTTCATCAGGTCCTGCCACTTCGCGGCCCCCGCGTAGCGGCGCACGGTGTTGCGGCTCCAGCCCAGGTGCTTCGCGACGGCGCGCTGGCTCATGCCGCCGTCCAGGAGCTCGTGAGCGAGGGCGTGGTTGGCGCGCCGCCGCTCGGCCACTCGCCCGCCCGGGTCCGCCGGTTCGCCGGCATCGGCGTTGCCAGCGTCGGCGGGCAACTGGATCTCCCACTGGGGTTCGGGCTCCGGTCCGGACTCGGGAACGCGCAGGCAGGCACGGTGGTCGGTCACAACGCGCTCCACCGCGCGGACCAGGTTCGCCCACAAGTGGTACCGGTCAGCCACCTGCTGGGCCTGCGGCGCCGCGCGGTCCGCCGCCTCCGCGTAGGCGCTGGCGCGGTCCCGAGCGATCACCTCGATCTGCGGGTGCCTGGCGAGCCACGGGGCGAGCGTGCCCGCGTCGCGCTCGGGCAGCAGGTCCAGGACCTCGTGGGTGACCGCGTTCGTGATCACCGTCCCGTAGGTATGGCCCTTGCGCAGCGCGAAATCGTCGACCCCGACCGCCACCGGGGCGCCGACGGCGGGGTCGGGAAGTTCCATCACCCGCCGCAGCAGCGTGCTGCGACTTGCCCGGATGCCCAGCAGGGTGGCCATCCGGGCGCCGGCCCGCCCGGCCAGCGCCAGACCCAGCCCGGACACCGACACACGCTGCCGCTCGGTAACTTGCCCGTGCCGGCGCGTCAGCCCCTCGACCTGCTCGACGAACGTCCGCCGCCGGCACACCGGGGCCCGGCAAGCGAAGCGGCGCACCCGCAAGGCAACGGTCACGGGCCGCCCGCAGCTGGGCAGGTCCGACGGATAGCGCAGGTAGGAGCCGTGCACTCGCTCCGACAACGTCCCGCAGTCCGGGCAGACCGCACCCGAGACGACCACGCGGGCCTCGATCCGCGCCACCGGACCGGACACTTCGACACCGACGACCTCCACCTGCGGCAGCGACGGGAACAGCAACTCACCGAGCCACGACCACGATTGCGACACAGCCGCCGAATGTCAGCCGCCCAGGTGACCCGACGGGCCAGTTTCGGACGATCTCCAGACCCCACGAACGCCCAGAATTCGTCACCGAGCGTCACCGGTCACACAACCTGGGCCAGACCCCGATTCAGACCGTTAACGCCAGTGAAGCCCGTCACCGACATTCGCGGTCAGACGGACTTCGGCCTGTCCTGCCCCTGCACGGTCGGCGAACCGTCGATACGAGTCGGCCGCACGGCTCCTTGCCGGACCGGCTGTCCACTTGACGCATGACGGAGTTCGCCCCGGTGTGGGGCCACCAGCGTGCCGCGTCCCGGTTCGCCGGGTGCCGGGATTCCCAGCAGCTCGTAGACCGCGGCGCCGTCGACGGTCTCCCGCGACAGCAGCAGGTCGACCAGGCTGCCCAGCTGGGCGCGGTGCTCGCTGATGAGCTTCGTCGCCGCCTGTTCGGCCTCGCCGACCAGGCGCGCCACCTCCGTGTCGACGACCGCCTGGGTGGCCTCGGCGTAGGGGCGGCTGGAAAGCGGGGCGCCTCCGCCGAGGAAGACCGAGCCGCCCTGCGGGTAGCCGACGGGTCCGAGTGCGGGCGAGAGCCCGAACTCGCGCACCATCTTGGTGGCCAGCTCGGTGGCCTGGGCGAGGTCGTTGGCGGCGCCGGTCGAGCCCTGGCCGAGCTCGACCAGTTCGGCCGCCCGGCCGCCGAGCCGGACGGCCAGCGTCTCGGTCAGGTAGTCCTCGCCGTACAGGTGCCGTTCCACCAGTGGCAGTTGCTCGGTGGCGCCGAGGGCCTGGCCGGCCGGGAGGATGGTGACCTTGGCGACGGGATCGGTGTGCGGGAGCAGGGCGGCGACCAGGGCGTGTCCGGACTCGTGCACGGCGACGGCGTGCTTCTCGGAGGGGAGCAGCACGTTGGAGCCCTCGCGGCGGCCGAGCAGGATGCGGTCGCGGGCGGTCTCGAAGTCGTCGGCGGTGATGGTGTCCCGGTTGCCGCGGACGGCGGCGATGGCGGCTTCGTTGGCCAGGTTGGCGAGGTCCGCGCCCGAGAAGCCGGGGGTGCCGCGGGCCACCACCTGCAGGTCCACTTCGGGTGCGAGGCGCTTGCCCTGGCAGTGGACGGCGAGGATGGCGGCCCGCTCGGCGAGGGTGGGCAGCGGGATCACGACCTGCCGGTCGAACCGGCCGGGCCGCAGCAGCGCCGGGTCCAGCACCTCGGGCCGGTTGGTGGCGGCGAGCACCACGATGCCCTCGGCCGGGTCGAAGCCGTCCATCTCGGAGAGCAGTTGGTTGAGGGTCTGCTCTCGTTCGTCGTTGGCGACGGGGGACCCGCTGCCGGCGCGGCGGCCGCCGAGGGCGTCGATCTCGTCGACGAAGACGATGGCGGGCGCGCGCTTGCGTGCCTCGGCGAACAGGTCGCGCACCCGGGCGGCGCCGACGCCGACGAACATCTCCACGAAACTGGAGCCCGCCACCATCAGGAACGGCACCTCCGCCTCGCCGGCGACGGCGCGGGCCAGCAGCGTCTTTCCGGTCCCGGGCGGCCCGACCATGAGCACGCCCCGGGGCCCGGTCGCACCCGCGCGGCGGTAGCGCTCCGGGTGCCGCAGGAAGTCCACGACCTCCGCGATCTCGGCCTTCGCGCCCTCGTAGCCGGCGACGTCGGCGAACCTCGTGGCAGGCCGCTCGGTGTCGAAGACTTTCATTTTCGACTTGCCGACCCCGAGCGCGCCCTGCATCGCCGTGCCCGCCCCGCGCGAGATCCGCCGCCAGAACCAGACGATCAGCAGGAACGGAGCGAGCAGCAGGAGCCAGGTCAGCACCTGGGATCCCACCGAGGCGCTCGACGACGACGTCTTGGCGTCGATGGTCACGTGCCCGGCTTGCAGCCGGTCCAGCAGGGCCGGGCCCGCCAGCTGGACCGGCACGGTCGTGACGTACTTGTGGCCGTCGGTGAGCGTGCCGTTGGCGGACCCGTTGGTGGCCAAAGTGACGTCCTTGACCTGATGGGCGTCCACGTCGGTGAGGAACTGCGAGTAGGAGAGCGTCACCTTGGCCGGCTGGCTGCCGGGGTGCAGCGAGGGCACGGCCAGCCACACCACCAGCGTCAGCAGCATGGCGATCGGCCACAGCCAGTTGCGCCAGCCCGGCGGCGGCGGGGGCGCCGTCGGTGGGGGCTTGTCCCCGGGGGGTGGCGGCGTCACCTGCCGCGTCATGACGGCCCTCCCGGAGCGCTCACCAGCGCCCGGGCGGCGCCGCAAGCCTTGGCAGTGCGCAGCATGGGCGAAATCCTTCCCCAAGGACCGGCGGATCCTCGTTGCAGCTCCCATGCTGCGACTGTCCCGGCCGTTTCCGTAGGGCCGGGTTGGCCGGATCGATGGGCCGAACGGGCCCCACCACCGCGAACGCGGCCGAGACGCGCTGCGAGCGGTCAGTGCGCCGTGCTCGGTCGAGTCAAGGACACTGCCGAAGACCGGTTCCCCCAGAGCAGGCCGGGACGCTGCCGCTCCAGGTGTGCTCCGTGGTCTCCCTGCTCGCCGGCGCGGTCGGTCTGCTGCACCAACGCGGATCACACCGCGTCAAGCGTTCCGTCGCGGCCGACAGGGTCTGACGCTGGGCGGTATCAGCTCGTCGGGGACGGTCACGCCGACCGCACGGCAACGTCGCCACCGCCATGCGGCCCGGCCTGCGACTGTCTGGACACCGGCGTGTCCGCCAGGGCCGCGTCCCGCCTCAGGTCTCACTCGCGAAGACGGCGCCGACCGTGGTGACCCGGGTCACCACGCGGTGGCCGCCCTCGCTCCGCTCGGTGATCATCTCGTTCTCGGCCAGGGTCCTCAGTGTTCGCCCCACGTCGTCCACCGGCATGCCGGTGCGCTGCACGACGTCCCGGTCGGTGGGGAAGCGCCGCAGTTCCTCGAACAGCTCGGCCAGCGCCCGCAGCACGTTCTTGAGGTCCTGCGCAGTGATCTCGCCGTCCACACGTCCACCGTAGGCCGGGGTCGTCCCGGCCGCCTCTCCGTGCGTTGGCTCGGGCCGGAGCGCACGACCGGACCCGGGACCAAGAAGGGGTACCTATGGTGATGGGTCGTCACGCAGTCCGGTGCGCGTAGCGTGGGCAGTGACTGGTGCGCCATCACCACCGTGCCCGCCGGGTCGGCCCCGCCGAGGCGGCGGTCCGCGCGTCCTGGGGACCGGTCCCCGTGCCACCGCCCACCCCACACGACCGAGGCCGCAGGAGCTGTCCCGCAGCCGGGAGCGGCTGCCGGTATGCGGCCCCCCGGGCTGACGCACGGCTTTCGGGCATCAAACGGGGCTCTGGGGGGCGAAGGGCAGCAGCTCCTCGCGCCCCTTGCTGACCACCCCGTAGTGGGCCTCCGGAACCTCGATCCAGGCGCCGGGCAGATCTCCGACCGGCTCGGAGACCACCAGGCGCGCATCGTCGGCCGCCTTCTCACGCAGGACAGGCCGATCGGGATACATCTCCCTGAGCTGCGGGACGCTCCGGTTGAAGTAGAGCGATCGACTCCGGCCCTCGCTCGAGTACCGGAACGCCCACAAAGAATCACCGTCGCTGGTCGCGATCGTCCCCTGGAAGGGGAACTGGTGCCCGTGCGCCCGTCCGCGCTCCTCGACAAACCCGATCATGCGCGCGACAGCGCCTGGAGGGTTGTCTTCGAGCCCGAAGGTGAGCGCCAGGTAGAACATCAGCTCGGTGTCCGTCGTGCCGGTGATGTTCACGTAGAGCGCGGGGTCGATCTCGAAGGCGAGATCGCGTTTGATATCGCTGAGCCCGTCGATGAAGCCGTTGTGCATCCACAGCCACCGCTGGTGGCGGAACGGGTGGCAGTTGGTCTGCTGGACAGACGATCCGATGGCCGCGCGGATGTGCGCGAAGAACAGTGGTGAGGTGGTGTGCGCCGACAACTCGCGCAGGTTGGCGTCGTTCCAGGCCGGCTCCGTGCCGCGGAACACACCCGGGGTGTCCGTGCCGTCGTACCAGCCGATTCCGAAGCCGTCGCCGTTGGCCGTCTCGGCTCCGAGCTTGGAATGCAGACTCTGATCGATGAGCGAGTGGACCGGTGTGTAGAGAACATCCGTCAGCCGGATGGGCGAGCCCCTGTAGGCGAGCCATCGGCACATGGTCTACCTCCTTTGACGTAACGGCCAGTCGTTTCCTTCGGTGCAAGAACGCCGGTACGCGTCAGGTGCTCCACAAATTGTTGATGAGCAGGAGCTGGATTCAAGCGCAGCGGGGCTCAGCGGAAGGGCGGTGATCGGCGTGCTCTATGGCCGGCCGGCTTCGCTCGCACCGGGTGGTTGTCATGGCGGTAGCCAGTAAGCCTTGCGCTGCATCGCACCCCGCCCTGGTGATCGCCCGTCAGGGCGAAATCGTCAGGGGGATCGTGCGGAGCGGACCGCAGGTGTCCAGTTCGAGACTTTGCGAAGCCTGGCCTACCAAGGCGAGCGGCACCTGTCCGGCTCGGTGTCCTACCCGCCTTCGGGCAGGACAGGTGCGTGGCATCGAGATGTCATGGCCGACGATGAGGCTGACCTTTTCATTGTTTGCCCAGACCATTCCGTCCGCCAGATGGTGCGAGGATCGGCGGAGCCGTTGCTGGTGCTCATGCGGACGCAGTGATAACTGGTGACGTGAGTGTGGAATTGCAACCAGTGCCGACAGGCCGGAAACACTGTCGAAGCGCGGCCGCCCGACGGCGGTCGACGGGCCGGGCCTTGTGGCGGACACAACCGCCAGGATCCGTCCCAGACTTCTCACTTCACCCGGCTCGGCATCTCGGTCAAGTCCTGCCAAGTCGTCCGCGCGGACGCCGCCGCTGGATAGGCGATGGTCTCGTGTACCAGGAGAAGACACGCTTCCTGCGCTTCGCTGCTCTCGGTCATTCGGGAACATATAAGCCCACGCCGACATTCCACGTTCGAAACCGACGGCATCTGACCCGCCTCCAGGCTGGGGCTTCGGCCAGGATGCAAGCCCCTGGTCACCGTGCAAGGCTGGCTCTTGGGGTCCGACGAGGGGCTCCCTCCGACCCGCGAGGCGATCCGCCTCCTACAGGGCCGATGCGTTTGGCACCCCGGTGGGAGGCATGCGGACACGACACCAGGCCAGATCTCGGAGGCCCTTCGTAGCCGGGTGGACCAGGCTCTGGGCATCGTCCTGGCCGTTAGCGGCACAGAGTTCTCACAGGATCGGCCGTGATCGCCGGCGTGCTCTGACTGGCGTTCCACACGTCTTGGGACACCGTCGCGCTCATCGCTGCCGACATCCACAACCAGTAGGCGCTCTGAGTCGGACCGCACGCGCAGGCATGTCTGAACTTGAGGTCCCACACCTACCGGCCGCCAGCAAGGCGCATTACTTCGAGCGAATGTTCATCAAGAGAACGGAGTACGGACATGGCATCACCACCCCTGACACCGAGGAGCTGGGGCCGGTGGACTACCTCGTTGTCGAGTTCCCGCCGGCTACCTCGCACTTCACCGGCGAGATGGCTGCAGAGCTCGACAAGCTGGTCACCTCAGGGACCATCCGGATCCTGGACCTGGTCATCCTGACGAAGGGGGCAGACGGCGAGCTGGACGTACTGGAGGTCGATGACCTCGACAACGTCGGCGAACTGGTTGCCGCAGAAGCCCAGCTGGCCGGTCTGCTCACCGAAGAGGACGTCATCGACCTGGCCGCCGCCATGGAACCGGGTACGACAGCCGGGGTGCTGGTCTGGGAGAACCTATGGGCGGGGCCCTTCGCCTCCGCCGCACGCCGCTCGGGAGGCCAGCTCATCGCCAACGGGCGCATTCCGATCCAGGCCATCCTGGCCTCGATCGAAGCCGACGAACAGGGAGTATGAGATGCCCATCGGACCCATGCGTAGAGGACGACGTGGGGTCATCGGTGGCCCCGTTGTTCGCACAGCGGCCGTCGCGGGCACTGCAGCTGTCGTTGCCCACGGGGTCGGTCGCCGCAGTGACCGGCGCGAGGATCGGCGGGACGACCGTGAAGACCGCCGTGAAGACCGCCGGGACCGGCGCTGACCCTACCCGTAAGCGGACACGGAAATGAGGGCCCGCCCACCGGGTTCGACACCTCGTGCGGGTTCTTCCGCTTCCAGTTCGGTGGGGCGACCGGGGGCAGGGCCAGCATCGCCGACCTGTCAGCCCTTCACAGTGACCTGGAGGGCAACGAAGTCCTCATGATTCCGGTCTGCAGAGGTCCCGGCGAAGTCCGCGCTCGGGTTCAGAGAGCCAGGTGACCGCGTGGACACGCAGAGCACCGCTCAACGCCCAGGGCTGAGACGTCGGCTGGTCTACGCTGACCAACGTGTTCGCGTCACCGAGTCCTAACGGCGGCCGCCCGTGACCGAGTCGCAGTACGAAAGTCTCACCAAGGCGGAGCGGCGCAGGATCGTGGCCCGCGCCCTCCTGCGTCCCGCGTTGACGTCGAGCTGCCTCGTGCTGCTGTACTTCACGCTCCCCATCGGGGAGCGCGTCTCCGTGAAGACCGTGCTTCTGCTCGCGGCCGGCCTTCTGGCAGTAGGCGTTCTGATCGGCTTCCAAACCCGTGCCATCGCACGCTCGCCCTACCCGCGCTTGCAGGCCATCGAGGCGTTCGCGCTCGCCGTCCCCCTGTACCTGCTGCTCTTCTCGGCGGCGTACGTCGTGATGGCGGCCTACCGGCCCGCGGCGTTCTCCCAGCACCTGTCCCGCTTCGACTCGCTCTACTTCACCGTCACCGTGTTCAGCTCGGTCGGCTTCGGCGACATCGTTCCCCGTTCCGAGCCGGCCAGGTTCGTGACGACGATCCAGATGCTCGGCAACCTCTTGCTCCTGGGGGTGGCGGTGCGGATCATTCTCGAGGCCGTACAGGTCGGCCTGCGGCGACGAGGGGAGGGCGGCCCCGAGCGGCCATAGCGCCCAGCACGGTCATGCCGAATCAGTGTGTGGCCGGTCAGGCCATGCTTTCTGGGCTGCCCGCATAGCTGACGAGCGCCCACACGATGAAGACGTCGATTGCGATGATCACCAAGCTCCACACTGGTAGGTAGACCAGGAAGAGGAAGCTCGCGACGATGCTCACGCTGGCCAGCCAAATCCCGAGCGTCCGACCCCAGGTGGCGTCTTTGAGTACCCCCCATCCGGCTGTCACCGAGAGGACCCCGAGGGCCAGGTGGATCCAACCCCACGCCGTGAGGTTGAACTTGAAGGCATACTTCCCGACAGTCGCATAAACCGAGTCCCCGGCGACCGCCGAGATGCCCTGAAGGACAGCCAGAACGCCGACGACCAGCAGAAGTACCGCAGCGAATCGCATCCCACCGTGAACGCGGGAGGGGGACGCCGAGGCATCCGATGGGGAAGACACGGGCATGACGCGCTCGCTTTCGTGGCAGGGATTGCTCGCTTCCGACCGTCCGCTGAGCGAGACACTACGTTCTGGCAAGCGGATTGGCCCGCCGGGGCAACCCGATCGGTTGAACGCGACCTGCGCGGGTCCTGCCTGGCCCGGCCAGGCAGAGAAGACAGGCCCTCGCTGAGTGCTGCGCGTCCCAGGCGGGCACAGCACATGCTCGGGCTCGCTCGCGGCCTCAGGGATGTCGTTCGGACGCTCGTCGCGGCTTCCTTGTGACCCTTGTGCCCGCACTGGCCGAAACCGGAGGACCGAACCCTCAGATGTCGGTGGTGGCTTCGGCTCTGCCCTCTTTCACGGCAGTCTGGAGGGCGGTGAAGTCGTCTTCGTTCTGGTCGGCGTAGGTTTCGGCGAAGTCCGCGATGGCGTGGTCGAACCGTTTCGAACTGCCGAGGTAGGCGGCCAGGGCGATGCGGTCACCGGAGCGGGCGTGGGCTCGGGCCAGGGTCCAACCACACAGCTGGGCGTACAGCAGCATGCCCGAGGGGCGCATCATCTCGATGGGAGCGGAGAACTTCCAGTCGCGCAATTGGCGCACGTAGAAGTCGCGGTCCACTCCGTCTGCCCCCGTGGCGTGGGTCCAGCCGAGGAAGATGTCGCTCTCGGCCTGCATGAGGTGCTGCCCGGCGACGACCCGCTCGCCCTGATTCTTGTACCGGCTGCGCCCGGCGTAGTCCACCAGGACGGAAGGCTGGGCCTCCTTTGCCTGGAGGAACAGCGGCTCGACGCCGTCCCCGGCGTCCAGCAACGCGATCCAGGCCCGGGTGCCGACGCTGCCGACCCCGACGACCTTGCGGGCCATCTGAATCAACGTGAACTGATTGAGCAGGTGCCGCCGATCGGACTGCAGCGTGCGCCGGTACTTGCCCAGCACGGTGCCGATCAGCTCGTAGAGCGCGTCGGCCTGCACGTCGCTGAACACCTCCTCGACCGGGACGATCGTGGGAGGATCGCTGAGGATCCGCCGCCGGCCGTCGACGACGGTGGTGAGCTTGCCCAGCGCCTGGGTGCTGTCGTGGGTGTGGGCCTTGGCCAGCAGCCCCTCCGCCTGCTGGAACCGCTTCGCCTTGATCTGGGACCGGAACTCCCCGACGGCCTCCTCGATGTCCAGATGCGCGTACCAGACGTCCAGCAGGGGCTGCAGCGCGAAGTCGTGCATCGCCTTGCGGTAGCCCCCGGCCGCCGCCAGGACGATCTTGCGGCGGTCCTTGTCGGAGAAGTCGTTGTCCCGCCCCGCCACCGCCAGGCTCGCGGCCAGCCGCTTGACATCCCACTCGAACGGCCCGGGCAGCGTCTCGTCGAAATCGTTGACGTCGAAGACAAGTTGCCGCTCGGGCGAGGCGAACGCGCCGAAGTTGGACAGATGCGCGTCTCCGCACAGCTGGACCCACAGTCCCGAGGTGGGCGTGACTGCCAGATCCGCCGCCATCGGCAGGGCCGCCCCCCGGTAGTACGTGAACGGCGACACCAGCATCCGCCCGTGCCGGATCGGCACCAGCTCAGGCACCCGCGACTCCGCCTGGCCCAGCAGCAGCCCGACCGGATCCCGCGACGCGCCCGGCTGGAACTCTCCATGCGCCTGCAACGGCGTCGCTTCCCGGACGTCCTTCCCCAGCGCCACCCGGTCCGCACGGCTCAACCGCTCCGTCGCTGTCGGCACCGCGACGCTCGGGGGGAACGCCCGCGCACCAAACTTTCTGTCAGTCACGGTAATTTTTGTCGCCGTCATGACCACTCCCGTCGGGCGGCCGCCGCGTTCTGCTAGCGGCTGGCAAGACACCGCAACGCTGAAGCGCAGATCACTGTCCACTGCTCAGCGCCGGCATCAGATGGTGGAGGAAGGAGACCGCTTTCGCGGCGTCAGCGGGATCGGCACCTCGCGCCGCACCCCGCCGTCACGCGCAGTATGTTCGCACTCTCACGGGTCCGGTGGCATAGGCACGGCCCTGGAGTTGAGCGGCCCGGCGCTGGACTCTGAGGCTCAACGCTTGATGACACATCACGTCCGGGCCGCCCTTCTGCCACTCGCGGTCGAGCTGTGCACGTAGCTCAGCTCGGCTTTACCCTTCCACCGCCTGTCTGTGTGTACCGGCCGTCAGGGCCCAGATCACGAAGCCGTCAATGGCGATGAGCACGATGGCCCAGAACGGGTAGTAGGGCAGCCACAGGAAGTTGGCGATCATGCCGAGGCCAGCGGCGATGACACCGATCACCCGAGCCCAGACAGCCCCGGTAAAGAGTGCACAGCCAGCGAGGAAGATCAGAAGGCCCAGACACAGGTGCAGCCAGCCCCAGCCGGTGACGTTGAAGCTGAAGACGTAGCTGCCGGTGACCACGTAGCGGGTGTTGTTGACGATCGCGCCGATTCCCTGCAGAACCGCCATCGCGCCGCCGAAGATCATGAGGCACGCGGCAAAGAGGGTCCAGCCAGCCGCGAACGGCTTCCGGTACGTCTCAGCGCGCGTCGAACTCTCACTGACATGGGTAGCCATGTCGGCCTCCTCAGGCAAGATCCAACGGACTTCCGCGACCAGTAGGGACCCTCTGGTCTCCGCCGTGGCCTCGGCTTACACCGGTTCGCCGCTTCAGCGATCGGGAAATCCCATGGAACGTGGCCATGGGCGACGCGTCCCACGTAGCGAACGGTGCGGGGTGCGGGGCTCGAGCCGGTGGCGGTGGGGCCGGAAGATGCCCCGACTGATGATGGGACTGTTCTTCCACCAACCATGGCACCGCGGCCCCGAGTCGATCAGGGGCCATCAGGCCCTCATGTCGGGGCCGTACGGCTGTCGGTGTCCGGCGTTGGTCCCGGCAGCGCGGTCCGCCACGATCTGTGAACCGTATGCTCATTGCAGAGCGCACGACGAGCACCAGCAGTACTGCGGGCGCGGAACCCGGGCATGACTGAGCCCTCGGGAGAGATTGTCAGGGTGATCGTCGAGCCCTTCCCGAGATTGCCCTCAGTTCCACAGCCCGGCCCCAACACAGACAAAAAGTATGAACGCGAAGGCCGGCGGACCGATGTCGATCCGCCGCCCGAACTCGCATCCGAGGCGCAAGCTCACTGACCGATGCCCAGCGCAGGCAGCAGGTTGTCGCCCCGCGGACGAGGATCTCGGTCCTGTGGCAGTGGGCCGCGGGGTGCGGCAGAGCGCGCAACAAGATCCCGGCCTCGTCGAGGCTCTGGATGGGGAGTTCACCCAGCCACGCCTTCATGATCCGGGACTGCCTCGACGGGATCGACCGGCTCAAGAACCGCGAACAGATCAAGGGCTATCCGGTGCTCCTCATTGTCGGGGGGCATACTCGGCGTCGTCGCCGGCCAGCGCGACCGGTTCAGTCCGAGCTATCGGCCCGCTCGGGCATACGGGTGCTTTCGGTCGGAGCTGCGGCGTCGCAGCGGCCGCACACCCACATCCTGCACACAGGATCTCCCGTATGGAGACATCCTCGCAGCACCGACGATGGTGGTGGCCATGGGCGTCTCGGCGTCAGGCAGGTCTACCAAGCCCGGTTCGGGAAGCCCCGGCGGCGCCGGCCGTACGTTCATCCCGCCTGCTTCCCACATCATGCTGTCAAGTCTCAGGTTAGGGAGGGCGTTGGTGACGACACCGTCCGATCCTCTTGCGTTGCTGCGGTCAAAGAGCTATGCAGCGCTGTTGGTGCTTGCCGCGATCATCGGCGTTCCCATCTCGGCAGGGGCCTACTTCTTTCTTGCCCTGGTCAGCGAACTGCAGGGGTGGATCTTCACCAGCCTGCCGAAGGCCCTGGGCTTCCACGGCGAACCCCTGTGGTGGCCCGTTCCGCCGCTGCTGCTGGCCGGCGTGCTGGTCGCGCTCACCATCCGGTGCCTGCCTGGCACGGGCGGGCGTTCACCGGCCGACGGGTTCAAGGCGGGCGAGGGCCCGCCATCCGGGACCGACCTCCCCGGCATCGTACTCGCGGCCTTCACCACCTTGAGCCTGGGTGTGGTGCTTGGGCCCGAAGGGCCTCTGATCGCCATCGGCGCGGGGCTCGGCGCTCTCGCGGTGCGCCTCGTCAAGCGGGACGCGCCGCCCAGGGTCCAGTCCGTGCTGGCCGCCGCAGGCAGCTTCGCCGCGATCAGCACCCTCCTTGGCTCGCCCCTGACCGGTGCCTTCCTGTTGATGGAAGCCTCGGGCCTGGGCGGCGCCATGATGCAACTCGTGCTGGTACCAGGGCTGCTGGCCGCAGGCGTCGGCTCCCTCATGTTCGTCGGCCTGGACGCCTGGACCGGCCTGGGCACGTTCTCGCTGGCGATTCCCGATCTGCCGCACGTCGGTGCGCCCACCGGCGCCGAATTCCTGTGGGCCGTGGCGATCGGGATCACGGCCGTCCCGGTCGGCTCCGGAATCCGGTGGCTCGCCCTGATCCTGCGGCCCTATTCCGAGCGGTGGATCGTGCCGGTCACCGCAGCGGTCGGCCTAACGGTCGCGGGTCTGGCGATCGCGTTCGCCGCAGCCACCGGCAAGAGCTCCTCCGAGGTGCTGTTCTCGGGGCAGTCCGCACTCGGCCCGCTCATCGCCAACAGCGCCGGCTATACCGTCGGAGCACTGCTGCTGCTCATCGTCTGCAAAGGGCTCGCCTACGGAGTGTCGTTGAGCTGCTTCCGCGGTGGTCCGACGTTCCCGGCCCTGTTCATCGGGGCGGCCGGTGGCATCGCACTGTCGCACCTGCCGGGCCTGCCGCTCGTCGACGGCGTCGCCCTGGGCATCGGCGCGATGTCCGTCGTAATGCTCAGGCTGCCGCTGACGTCCGTCCTGCTGGCCACCCTGCTGCTCGCGTCGGACGGCCTGGCGGTCATGCCGCTGGTGATTGTGGCAGTCGTCGTGGCGTATGTGGCCTCCGCCAGGCTCGCACCGCCCCCGCCTCAGGGAACCCCTGCTGCCACGACGCCGCTCCCCGAACCGCACGAACCGCACGAACCGCACGAACCGCGCCCCCGGCCCGATCGCGCGGCCTGATCGCGTCACTGGCGGCCGGGAACCGCCGTCGCCGGCGCCTCATACAGACGGCATAACCGCGACGATCATGCTTCGTCAGGCCCGACGACATCACGCGTCGAAGCTCAGTAGCTGAGCTCCGCGGGCTGCGGCGGAGCGAGGAAGCGGACCGTCGCCGGGTCTCAGTCGGAGTCACCGAGCAGGAAACCCTCCCGCCAGGACGAGGAACGGGAATGGTCAGGGCGTCGCAGCCGGCCGTCAGTTCAGCGGTCTTTGAAGGCGGTGACCTCCCGCAAGGGCTCCGGGCACAGTCGGGCAGCATTGGACCGATGGCGGTGGCGAGGTCCGAACCTCCGCACTTTGCCGGCGGTCACGGCGAGCCCGACCGGCGGACAGGTGGGAACCTGGCATCATGCCAGTACACGGACGGCACGAGGAGGCCGCGCCACATGGCGAGGCTCTCTGAAGCGCCAGTCGTCCAGGAGCACATCCGGCCCGTCGTGTGCCCTACCCGCCTCCGGAGGCACCCGTGACGTTCACCGAGGCCATGGACGACACAGCCAAAGCCTTCGAGGCTGTCGGTGCCGCGGTCCTGGTCGGCGGTTTTGTTCTCTCGCTCGTTGTCGCGGTGCAGACCTGGCGCCGCTCCGGGGTAGCCGCCCGCAGCTACGAGGCGCTGCGGGAGTGCTTCGGGGGGACGATTCTGTTGGGGCTGGAGGTCCTCGTCGCAGCCGACCTCATTCGGACGGTAGCGGTGGCACCCACCTTGGAGAACGTTGGTGTGCTGGGCGTCATCGTGCTGATCCGCACCTTCCTCAGCTTCTCGTTGGAGATCGAGATCGAGGGTGTCGCTCCTTGGCGCCGTGCCCTCGTCAGCGGCGCAAGGGCGACTCGCCGCGCTGCAAAGCGGGGATCCTCTGACCCGGCTCGCCCCCAGGAGTCCCAGTGAGCGCAGGCGGAGCCCAGCCAGGCCAGAGTGCTCGTAGGTTCGCGGCAAGGAGCCGCAACGGGGTTGCGCTCCAGTGGCCTTGAGGCATGGCATGGCGGATCGCGAGCTCGGCGGCCTGGGCGTGGCGTCGCACATCCCTGACGGTGAACTCCTCGTTCACGCTTTTCACCTCCAGCGAAGTCTCCAAGATCCAGACGGGTTACCATCTTTTGAATGCTGTTGGGAATTGGCTTCCCATCCTCACCGTGCTGATCGCGGCGGGCGGAGTCCTTCTCGCCGTACGGAGCCGGCGAGCGTTGGTGGCCGTGGCGCTGGGCGGCGCGGCGGGCATGCTGATCCTGGGCATCGGCCTCGCGGTCGCCCGCCACCTCTTTCTCGACCATCTGTCGGCCGACTCCTCCGAGGCGGCCGCCTCAGCGATCTTCGATCAGACTGCCTTCTACCTGCGCCACACGATCAGGGCGGTTGGCATCCTCAGCTTGGTCGTGGCGCTTGGCGCGTACGCCTCCGGTGGCGGTCGGTACGCGGTGCTGGTTCGCAGCAAGTGCCGTGAGTGGATCGGGCGACTTCGTGACCGCTCCGGCTTCGGCCGTGGCACGGTGGGACCGTGGGTGCACCGCTACAAGCGTTGGGTGCTGACAGCCGTCCTCGCGGTGGCGGCGGTCATCCTGGGCTTCTGGACCTACCCCACCGGCTGGGTCGTCTTCTGCCTGGCCGTGGCCGTCCTGGGAGCCGTCGCCGTTGTGGAGTTCCTGGGCGCACCCGAGGCGGTCGACGAACCGCCAGCCGTCGTAACAGCGAGCAGCGGATAGGGCGTACTCCAGGTGGATGCTCTCCTCCCGCTTTGCCGTCAAGCTGACACCGCCAACGCGGACCGGGCCTCATCGGCACGTCGTAACCACACGCGACCCTTCGGTGACCCGGCCCGCGGACGTGTCGCGTGTCGACTTCAGCGGTGTCCACGCCGGTGGTACTGTGGTAAATCCCGAGACCGTGGCTGCCAAGAGGAGATCGAGGCTGTGCCAGATGCGGCGGTTCTCGCCGGGCTCGCCAGCCCTGGCGTGATCAGCGTGCCCAGCCCCTTCTCGGTGCGGACGACGGCGCTGCGGCTGGAACGCCAGATCGAGGTGAGTGGCTATCGCTGTTTGCGGTCATGGATCACGCTGCCGCGGCGCGTAGAGTCGGTGTGCGGATGGCCGACACCCAATTGCTGATCTTCGGCAGCCCCCGTGTCGGGATGTCGGCGATGGTGGCCTCGCGGCTGCTCGCTCTGGAGCTGCCGCTTCGAGCACAGGTGTGGGCAGACGACCGTGCCCGCGTGTGGGTGAGCTTCTCGGACAGCACCTACGGGGTGTCGGACAACGTGATGAAGCCCCTGGACGTGGTCGGATCACTGGTTTCGACGGCGCTGTCGGCGTAGGCCTTGAAGGAGCGTGGGAGTTCCCGGACTTCTTGGTGACGGGTGAGAGCTGACCGCTGAGCGGTCCCGCAGGTCGCCTGCTGCTACTGCAGGAGGTTGACGGCGCGGGCGATCACCAGCGCGCCGATTCCGAGAGAGGCAACCGCTTCCGTCATCATCATCAGCTTGGCCCAGCGCTTGATCGCGGAGATGTCGGTGGGGCTGAAGGCAGTGGCGGTCCAGAAGGCCAGCACGAGGTAGTCGGCGAAGATCGGCACCCAGGTGGTGGGCACGTAGTCCGTGTGCAGCATCTCCGGGAAGATCAGGGCCGGATTCGTATAGGGCTGGTGCGCGCGAGCGGCGGCACCACCGCGATCCAGATCCCAGAACCACAGACCGAAGGCGATCACATTCGTGGCCCAGACCACTCCGCCGGTGGCCAGCAGCGCGCCGGCGTTGTTGGCGAACAACTTGTTGTTGGTCAGGATGTCGGCCACCAAGCGGACGCCGGCGAACAGATTCGCGACCGTCAAGGCGGCGACGGCGACGCTGGTTGTGATCCGCAGCCACGGCTTCCGGCGATCGATGCGGCCGGGATCTCCGATGATCAGCGCGGCCAGCAGGGCGAACATGACGGCCGGGAGGACCCAGACGGGGTTCACTCGGTACTGTGCGGGCAGTGCCACGTGCAGAGCCGTGGCGACCAGAATCGCCAGCGCCACCGGCCACCAGTGCTCGCCGCGTTCAGAGGCCTGGACCGGCGTCGGCGGGGGCGGAGCAACCGGGTTCGGGCCAGATGCCATACCCCATTCTTGCCTCGCCGGTCATGACCTCAACGCAGTGGCGCGCCGGTTCTCCGGCCACGCCGATGCCTCCCTCAACGGCACGAGAGGAGCCGATGGCCGTCGTCCCTGTGTGCCGCCGAGCCCCAGGCAGGGGGTTGCAGCGGCTCGGCGTCGTGGCTGTTCGCCCGATCACCATGGGCGAGCCCGCTGCTCCCAGGCCTCGGCGTCGCTTGAAATTGGGCCGCCGCCGACACGCGCGCCTACAGCGCGCCGCCATCGCACGGTCCGGGAGGTGGCCAAGTTGCTTCGTCGAATGGCACTCCTGTGATGACCCTCTCCACCAGGTCACGAGCTCGGCCACCACGTGAGACAAGGACCTAGCTTTGGTCATCGGTCTCTCTTGGGGCCCGCTCCAGGGCGGTACGGCAGCGCGGACACAGTTGACTGGCTTCGATGTCCTCGCAGTCAGCATCGGTAATCGGGCGGACCTCTGCGATGGACGACAACAGTCTGTGGCACAGTGTGGCGCCGTTGGCGTCGCCAACGATGTGCCACAGTACGGCGGTCGCGACTCCGTACTCGGCCTTCAGCGTCGTCATGGCCGGTGGCCTGCTTCCTCTGTTTCTTGGCGCACTCGGGCGTGGACGGAGCGGATGAGTCGCTGCTGGGGGTCGCTGAGTCCACACAGGCCGGCCATGGTGTCACCGGGTACGGCGTGGGTGCCGCAGATGGCCAGGGTGCCGTGGATCGGCGGTTCGGGGCTGCCGAAGGCGGCCAGGAGCGCCTGGCCGAGCGGGTTGGATTGCTGGCCGGAGGGGAGGGAGTCATCCCCCGTGTAACCGCACAACCCTTGGGCTCTGCCCTGGGCGCGCAGAATGGTGAAGGCGACGGGTCCCGTCTGCGCGGCGTCGGGGTCCTTGAGCATCGTGCGAGTATCGCCGTCACGGAAGTGCAGCCGTCCGTCGGGATCGATGAGGGCATAGATGCCAGGCATGGCGAAGTATCCTCCTGTCCAAGGAGGTTTGGGCGCCAGTTCCAGGCGCGGTGACGTGCCCTCCCGTGCGCTGACCTCGACGTCGGTGTCGTCGGCTTTGGTCCAGGGCAGCTCGGGCCTCGACGAGTGAGGCGTATCCGGTCTCATGCATCTCGGTCGCGGGCGCCCAGACCCCAGCGGGGATCGGGTCCCGACGATCTCCAGGATCCGCCCGAAGAGGTCGTCGAACTCGGCAGCGATCGGCTGGCCTCAGCCTACTCCTTGAAGCCGCCACGGCTCGGTCAGTCTGGCGCAGGCAGCATCAGGGCGGCGGCTCGCCGCAGCCATTGCCGACGCCGGACCACACCCTATGAGTGCGGGGAGTGAGCCAGGCGGCTCTCTCCCGTACCCGGGTCTCGTCCTTTCGCTGTGCGGGTACCCGCATCGCCCTGGCGGACAGGTCGGCTTTGACGACCGTGTTCGCCCGACTGGTCCGTCTCGGCAGAACGCATGTCGGGAAGACGCTGATCAGGCGAGGGCCGACCAGCCGAGAGGGAGCGGCCGGTAGCCAGGGCCGACCATGTCCGACCTTGGGAAGATCGTTGTACACGACTTGTGGATAAGTGTGGACAACGCGGTACTCGCTTCTCTGCTCAGTGGCCGTCGATCCACCATGAAGTGAGTATTCGGCCGCGTGGGTGGAAGTCTGTCAGTTCTGTCCACTTCGTCCGCGGCCGCGCCGGACAAGAGTCGCTCCATCACCTGGTCCGCTGCCCGACCGCGTCAGGCACTGGACCTGTCCGCCCGCTCCGCGCTCGACGCTCTGGACACAGGCGTTCGCAAGGGCCCCGAGCCCGAGAACCTCACGCTGTAGGCGTTCGTCCGTCCCATCCCGGAAGCCTGAGCGCCGGGTTCTGTATCCGACAGCTCCCCCGTGGATGAGTCGACAGCCGGAGCCCGGGTGCGGAGCCGGATGAGCGCCGGGCACGCTGGGCGAGTGCAAGGTTGTTACTAACTGTGACAAGCGAACTGCTCGAGGGGTGGTGGACGATGGCAAGCATTGCGCATCACCGCTTCCTGACGTTGCGTCAGTGTTGCGCGGGAGAGCTGAAAGCCATGGCAAACGGCGCGAACTCGTGAAGAGAGCCTTCGCAGGTCAGCCGGGCCGCCTGGGGCAAAGTCGCAGGTTGCCCGGCTGTACCTCCAAGACCACCCAGATCTACGAGGGCACCAACCAGGTCCAGCGGATCGTCATGGCGCGCAACCTGCCGTAGGGTCAAAAGCGCAGGTCAATGACCTGATTGCGCCATCGGAACAGGCGCCCTTCCGGCCCCGGAAGGGCGCCTGCCCGCGTAGATGTGCGAGATCTACGAGGGCAAGGCAGGGCGGCTGGACAGTGTGATGGCACGGCCCTTGCCGTCATCGCAGGTCAGCGGCATTGAGCGGCCCGGTTGCCCCGCTCCGGCCCGAGGCATCACGGTGCCCGTGAGCACGGTTGTTGCGTGTATGTTGCGTGAGAGATGTCCCAGACCGATTCGAGCCTCCGGTGAGGGGGTTGCCGTCGGGTTCGTTTGCTGAAAGCCGAGAGTCGGGCCATATACGGAGAGTGAGAGCCGATCGGTCCTGTTCTCCCCCGGGCTCGGGAAACTGCATGGGGCCGCTGCGCCTGGGGAGGCGTACGAAGCCTCACGTGCCGTGAGCCTTCCGGCGCGGCCCCGGCGACCGGGCGGACCCTCGACCCTCACCATCGAGAATCCTTGCGAATGGCGCCAGGAAGTCGCTCTGTTCGAGCTTGGTCTAATATCGGCCCGTGAGCGTGCTTCCCCCGTCCGGCCCGGGAAGGGCAGGCGGCGAACTGCGGCGTGTTCTGGAGCGCTTCGATGTCGGCGTCGTGGTGCGCCGGATGGAAGCAGGGTTCGGCCGGCTGCCGGCCTATACCGACTTCGAATGGTCGGTGGACCGAACGGCTGTGGTGCGCTGGAACGTCGACCTCGCTCTGCGCTGGTTGGTCAACGGGATCCCGCCGGACGACTATCTCCTGTCGGAACTGCACGAGTTCCTGCGGGCTCGGGCCGCCGCCGGCCAACCCATCGAGGACAGCATCCTTGTCTACCGGCGCGGCGCGCGCATGTTCTGGGAGGCGCTGCTCGACCTGGCGAGTGACGAGGACCGGGCGGTGCTCGTCGCGGAGTGGGACACGGTCTGGTCCTGTCTGGAGGATTACCTCGATCTGGTCGTGGACGTGTTCGCACAGGCCTACGCAGACCAGCAGGACGCGCCTTCGACGGCCGGTGACCGGCGCGCCCGCGCCCTTTTCGACCGCTTGTGCGCGCGGTTGCCGGTCACGATCGAGGATCGGGACCGTGCCGCGCGGCTCGGGTTCGAGCTTGTCGGACCGTACCGGCCCTTCGCCGCCCTGTTGGCCGGGGCGGGCGTTTCCGGCCAGGCCGATCTGGCGTCGCGGCTGCGCACGGCCGGGGCGCTCGCCTTCACCGAAGGGGTCCGGGTGATGGGTCTGACACCGGCCGGGTTCCGCTGGGCGACGTTTCTTGAGGACCCCCGGCTGATCCTCGCGCTGGACCCGCCGCTCGCCCGCGACCGGCTCAGCGCGGCGGCCGACGGCCTGCGCGCGCTGGTCGCGATCGCGGCCCGGTCCGGGCGCCGGGGCCGGGTCCGCGCCGACGACTACCTGCCCGAACTACTGCTGGCCGATGCACCGGAAGCCTCCGACCGGATCGTCCGGCGGGTTTTCGGTCCCTTGGAGGCGACCGGAGCCGCGGATCTCGCAGACACCCTGCGAAGTCTCGCTGTCCACGGCTTCGACAGCACGAAGACTGCGACCGCGCTGCCGGTGCACCGCAACACGCTCCTGTACCGGGTGGCCCGGATCGAGAAGCTCACCGGTCTGTCACTCAAGGACCAGCGGGACCGCACGCTCGTGCTGCTCGCGGTCACCTGGGAGACCGTCGCCGCGGACGTACGGTCGGTCTGGTGACGGCACGACTCCGTCGGCCGGGGCCGTCCTCCGGGTGCATCTAGGCTGGTCGGGCGATGCTCCGGATACCGCGTGCCAGGCCGAGTTGCATAGCGCCGAGCATGATCAGCCACAGCCCGGCCAAGAAGGACAGCGTCAGCAACGAAAGCCCTGGCCAGGCCAGCAGCGTCAGGCCGGCGAAGACGCCGAGCAGCCCGATGAAGACGTTCCAGCCTCGCCCGGGCAGACCTGGGTGGTCGAGAGCCGCGAACACAGCGGTGAAGCCGTCCACGATCCAGTAGACGCCGAGCAGTAGTCCCAATGCGAGCAGCGTGATCAGAATGTGCCGGATCGCGTACAGCCCGAGTAGCAGGCTCACGACGCCGAGGACCGCGGTGAGGGTGCGGGCTGTGCCGGTCTCTCCCAGGCTTGCCGATCCGACGAGTCGGAAGACTCCGGCTGCGATCAGTTGAGCGCCGAAGACCACGGCGAGCACGACGAGGGTGGGGCTGGGCCACGCCACGGCGATGAGGCCCGTGACAATCGAGACCAGCCCGTAGAGCAGATGCCAGGACCAGGAACCGCCCAGGCGGGCGATGAGGCTCTTGTTCATGCCGCGACGCTATGGGCGCCGCCGGTGGGCGAACTCCCAAAATCCCGCCAAGTCTTCGTGCCCTCGCACAACAGGGGCGGGCGTTCAATGGCGACGAGGATCCCGAAGGACGTGGTCCGGTTGCCGATGGGGGAGTGCAGGTCATGGCCGTTCCTGGTAGCTGGGAAAACTTCGCCGTGATGACCGGAGGCGCCAGCGCGGCCCTCACCGGACTGTTGTTCGTCGCGGTGTCCCTGAACGCGGGGCGGATAGCCAGACACGCAGACCTGCGGGCGATCGCGGGGCAGACCCTCGTGCTGTTCGTTGCCCCGCTGGTCATGGCGACGCTTCTGCTGACACCCCGCCAGCCCGACCGGGTCCTGGGCGTCGAACTCATGGCGGCCGGCGTGTGCGGGGGCCTGAGCCTACTGGCCATCGGGCGGCGCAGACGCGGGCCGGCCGCCGCCGGCAACCGGGTGACCGGCCTGTTCGACCGCCGGGACACCAGCGTGGTCGTCATGCTGCTGTTCGTGGGCAGCGGGGCCGTCCTGGCGGCCGGCAGGCCCGCCGGCCTCTACCCGCTGGTGCCCGCCTCGCTGGTGGCGTTCCTCAGCGGGGTGCTGAGCGCATGGAACTTCCTGCTCCCGCCGCCGGACCTGGTGTAGCGGCGCTCTGCCTCCGGTCCGCACCGATTTCTCTGGAAGGTCACACCCATGTACGCCATGCCCCGGGTCGGTCACGGGCCTGCGGCGGTCGCCCGGCTGCGCGGCGTCATGTGCGAGCTCGACAGTGAGCTGATGGTACGTCGGCTGGCAGGTGAGCTGAGCGACACTCCCGTAGGCCGGATCGGCGGCCAGGGCTGCCGGCCCGACGTGAGGGAGGACATCGTCCGCCGCAGCGCCGAGCTGATCAGGAACTGGTTGGTCAGCGGGCAGGAGCCCGCCACGGGCGCGCTGTCGGAACTGTACGAGGCGGCGCGCGTGGCGGCCGGGTGCGGTCTGACCGCCGAGGACGTGTTCCGTGCCTGTTGCGCGGTTGCGCGGTCGGTGCGGGGTACTCTCCTCGAGTCCAGTCCGGCCGAGGAGTGGTTCCTGCTCGTGCCCCAGCTGGACGTGCCGTGGGCCTTCCTGGACGTCGCGCTGACCACGGTCGCTCGGGCCTTCGCTGACCAACGAGACCTTCCGTCGGCCGGCGACAACGCCCGTGCGACGATGCTGTTCGCCAGCCTCTGCGCCCGGTCGGCGACGACCCTTGAGGATCTCGACCGGGCGGCGCGGCTGGGCTTCGTTCTCGAGGGCCCGCACTGCCCGTTCGTCGTGGCGATCGAGGGCGGTTCGGCCGCCGCACACGCCGGCCTGGCGGCCCGCCTGCGGGCCGAGGGCGCGCTCGCCTGCGCGCAGGGGTATCGCGTTGCCGGTCTGACCGGGCCGGGATTCGACTGGACGGTCCCCCTGGCCGACAGTGCCTTGATCCTCGCCACCGCGCCGACGACCGCGTCGGAAGGGATCGCTGACGCGGTCGGCAACCTGCACGATCTGGTCACTCTCGCGTCGAGAGCGGGGCGCCGAGGACGCATCCGCCCCGACGACTTTGTGACGGAGATCATGCTCGCCAACTCTCCGCAGTTGGCGGAGACCATCACGCAGCGGGTTCTGGGGCGGCTGAACACCGAGGACCCCACCGGGACCCTGGCGCAGACCCTGGCCTGCCTCGCCGTACACGGATTCGACCGGTCGGCGACCGCGGCGGCGCTCCCGGTCCACCGCAACACCCTGCTGTACCGCATCAGTCGGATCGAGAAGCTGTCCGGTCTCGACCTCGATCACCACGCGCATCGTGAGCTGGCCCGACTGGCCGTCGTCTGGACGGAGGCGGTCGGCGTGGGCGCAACCGGTCGTTCCGGGTGAGCGGGCCGGGCAACGGAATCCTGGCCGGCTCGCTCACCTGACGCCACCTCAGATCTGCGCGCCGGGGCGGAGTTGGGGGCCGCGCGGCCCGTAGTCCAGGTCGGCGGATCCGTGCCCGGCGCCGATGAGCAGGTCGGGGGTGTCGAACCGGTCCATGACCGCCTCGATGAAGACCAGGGAGTCGTGCGGTGCGGCGAGAGCCTCCTTGAGCTCTTCGAGCGTCGAGACGGTGCACGACCGGGCGGTGGTGCCGGGCTGGAACACCTGGGGCAACTGCGCGTAGGACCAGTTGGCCACGTCGTTGTAGCGTGCGGTCCTGCCGAGGATCGTCCGTTCGATGGTGTAACCGCCGTTGTTGACCAGGAGGATGATCGGCTTCAGGTCGTGCCGCAGCATTGTGGACACCTCCTGGGCGGTGAGCTGGAACGAGCCGTCCCCGACGAAGAGCAAGTGCCGCCGGTGCGGTGCCGCGAGGAGGGTTCCGAGAGTGGAGCCGACGCTGTAGCCGATCGAGCCCCAGACGGCCTGGGTGACGAACGTGCAGTCCGGCGGCAGGCTGAGCCCCCACGCGCCGCCGTTGGCGGTGCCGTCCTCGGCGATCAGCACGTCGCCCGCGCGGACGAACTCCTGTATGGCTGCCCAGTATTCGCCCTGGGTGAGTCGGCCCGCGGTCGGTGGGGTGTTCGTTGCGACCGGCATCGGGACCGGGCGGGTGATCTGCCGGTCAGTGACCGGCTCGACTGCGTCGATCACGGCGTGGAGAAGTTCCTTGAGCGTCACCGCCTGGTAGTTCACGCCGTCCACGTCCGCCGAGTAGGCGTGCAGCCGGATCGCGGAATCGGGGATCGCGTCGTTGAAGCAACTGGTCGTCAGGTCGACCGGCCGGTATCCCAGTGTCACCAGGCAGTCGCTCTTCTCGACCGAGTCGCGGGTGACCGGCAGGCTGCCCGCTCCCGCGTACAGGCCGACAGAGGTGGGTGCCGTCTCGTCGATGACGGCCTTGGAGGTGACCATGGTCGCCACCGGCAGCGCCAGCTTCCCGGCGAGCTCCGCCACCTCACCGGCGACACCGAACCGGTCCACATCGAGATCGATGACGACCGCCGGCGCGGTGGCCGCGGCCAGCCTGGCGGCGACGGCGTCGGCGCAGGCCCGCAACCGCTCGGGATCGCTGGCCGGCAGGGCCAACCGCAGCGGCTCGTCCGGAACCTCGATGTCCAGGTAGACGATGTCGGAGGGGAGTTCGAGGTAGACCGGGCGCTTGAGCTGCCAGGCGGTGGTGATCAGCCGGTCGATCTCGATCACCGCGTTCTGCGGGGTGATCCTCGCCTGCGCCGCGGTGACCTGCTCGAACGCGCGGTAGAACGTGTTCTGGCTGCCGTCGGCCGGGGTGTGGTGCATGAGCAGCCGCTGGTCCACCGCCTTCAGCGGCAGCGAGCCGCAGACGACGACCACCGGGACGTGCTCGCTGTTCGCCCCCGCGACCCCGTTGATCGCGCTCAGCGCGCCGACCCCGTTGGTGACGACGAGACCCGCGATGCCGTTCAGTCGCGCGTAGCCGTCTGCGGCGTAGGACGCGTTCAGTTCGTTGCAGGTGCCGACCCAGGCGAGCGCGCCCCCGTCCTCGATCTGCTGCATGAAAGCGAGGTTGAAATCGCCGGGGACGCCGAAGAGGTGCGCGATCCCCGCCTCGCACAGGCGCCGCAGGAGGAAGTCCCCGATGGTGCTTGTGGTCATTTGTCCTGCCTCCTTGGTCGAGTACGCCCGGATGCCGGCACATACCCATGGTCGGGGCGAGGCCTACCTCGCCCATGCCCACCATGCTCACGGCAGGGATGTTGTGCACAGGCCCAACAAGTGGGCGGGGTCCTGTGCCCCGGGCACAACGCGACGACTGCCACGCTGGGCAGCCACAGGGCGTGAGCCGAAGAGGCTCGTGCTCTTCCAAATCCCTTACTGCGACGGAGGGTTGCAGACATGCCCACGACACCGGACACGATCGTACTGATCCATGGCCTGTGGATGACGCCACTCGCCTGGGAACACTGGGCGGCGCGCTACGAAGAGCGCGGCTTCACCGTGCTGACGCCCGGCTACCCCGGAATCGAGCCGGGGGAGGCCGGGGTGAAGGCGCTGCGGGAGGACGCCTCGGGTATCGCCGGTGTCGGTGTACGCGAGGTGATGGACCACCTCACCCGCGTGATCGGAGAGCTCGACACCCCGCCGATCATCATGGGCCACTCGTTCGGCGGGACCTTCGCCCAACTGCTGGTGGGCGCCGGCCTGGGGGCGGCCGGGGTGTCGATCGACGGCGCCGCGGTCAAGGGCGTGAACGCGATGCCGATCTCGGAGCTGCGTTCCGTGCTGCCGGTCCTGAAGGACCCCGCGAACGCGCGGCGGGCTGTCCCGTTGACGCCCAAGCAGTTCCACTACGCTTTCACCAACACCCTGGACAAGGACGCCTCCCGGTTGGCATACGACCGCTACGCGGTGCCGACACCGGCCCGCATCCTGTTCCAGGGCGGTCTCGCCGCTGTCACCCCGCACGCGGCCACGACCTTCGACTTCACCGACGGCGAACGGGGACCCCTGCTGTTCGTCTCCGGCGGCAGCGACCACATCTTGCCGCCCGTCGTGCAGCGGCAGAACTACGAGAAGAACGCGAAGCACTCCGCTGCGATCACCGCCCACACGGTGTTCGACGGTCGCGACCACTTCACCTGCGGCGAGCCCGGTTGGGAGGCCGTTGCCGACTTCGCCCTCGATTGGGCCCTGAACCCACGCGCCGGAGTCCTCGACGCCACCACCGGCGACCCCCGCTGACGGGATCCGACCGAAACCGCTGAGAACGGAGACACTCGTCATGTCGAAAACAGTGGCCGACGGCCTGTGGGAGATGCTGGTCAGCGCAGGCGTACGGCGCTGCTACGGCATCGTGGGCGACGCGCTCAACCCGGTGGTCGACGCGATGCGCCGCAACGGCCAGGTCGACTTCGTGCATGTGCGCAACGAGGAGTTCGGTGTTTTCGCCGCGGTCGCCGAGGCGAAACTGACAGGGCACCCGGTCGCGGTGTGCGGGACCGCGGGCCCCGGGGTCGTGCACCTGATCAACGGCATGCTGGACGCCCTCAAGGAACAGGTTCCCGTCATCGTCCTGGCCGGCGACACAGAAACCCATCTGATGGACAGCGAGACCGTTGAGGAGCTGAACCCCTATCGGTTCTTCGCGCCCGCGTCGGTGTACGTGGGGCGGCTGGTGAGTCCCGGCCAGCTGCGTACCGTCGTGACCGCCGCGGTGACGGCAGCGATGACACGGGGCGGCCCCGCAGTCGTCTCCCTGCCCGGCGACGTGGCGGCGGCGCCCGCGCCGAAGGACCGCTACGAGATCCGGCTGCCGCGCCCGCTGCGTGCGGCCGCCGGGCCGGACGACCTCGCCGCCATGGCCCAGATCATCAACGATGCCGGCACCGTGGCGGTCTTCGGCGGCCAGGGCTGCGCCGGGGCGCACGCCGAAGTCACGGCCCTGGCCGGGAGGCTGAGTGCACCGGTCGGCTACTCACTCAAGGGTAAGCCGATCCTGGAGCACGACAACGCGAACGCGGTCGGGATGACCGGCCTGTTGGGCTACGGCGGCTGTCATCACGCGCTCCAGCACGCGGACGTGCTGCTGATGCTCGGCACCGACTTCCCCTTCAGTCCCTTCCTGCCACAGCACGGCACGGCCCGCGTCATCCAGGTCGACCACCACCCGGAGCGGCTCGGCCGGCGCGTCCCGGTGGACCTGGCCGTCGCCGGCGACGTCCAGGCCACGGTGGCGGCGCTGCTGCCCCTGGTCGAGCCGAAGCCCGATAACGGGTTCCTCGCCCGCTGCGTGGAGGAGACCGAGCGATTCCACCGCCGTATGCGGCACTACACCGACAAGGGGCCACGAATCAAGCCGATCCGGCCCGAGTACCTGGCCGCGGTCCTCAGCGACCTCGCCGACGACGACGCGTTGTTCTTCGCCGACACCGGAACCGCCGTGATCTGGGCTGCCCGGCACATCCGCTACGGGCCGCGGCGCCGGTTGTTCGGATCGTTCTCGTGGGCGTCGATGGCCACCGCCTCACCCGGGGCGTTCGGCGCCCAGCTCGCCTTCCCCGGCCGGCAGACGATCGCGCTGTGCGGCGACGGCGGCTTCACCATGCTCGCGCTCGGCGACCTCCTCACGGAAGTCCAGCGCAGGCTACCGGTTGTGCACATCGTGCTGAACAACAGCGGCCTCGACTTCGTCAAGATCGAGCAGCAGGAAGCCGGCCTCGTCCCGTTCGGGACAGACTTCGCCAACCCCGACTTCGCCGCCGTCGCCGAGGCCATGGGGGCCAAAGGAATCCGCATCGAAGACCCCGAAGACGTGCCGGACGGACTCGCGGCTGCGCTGTCACACACGGGCGGCCCGGTCGTCGTGGACGTCCTCGTCGACCCCTACGCCCTCGCCGTCCCCGCCCACGTCCCCGCCGGCCCAGCCGCCGGATTCACCCTCAGCGCGGCACGACAGGTCCTCGCCGGCAGCCTCGACGACGTCATCGAAACCGCAACGCACAACGCCCGGCTCATCTGAACGGCTGCCCAGTCGACAGAGGAGGACGCACCATGACCGACAGCCACGACTCCTCGCCGGACGCACCGGACGCGATGCCCGGCGGCTGGCGCGAGATCTACCACGGCGGCTCACTGGAGGCCGAAGAGGTCCAGGTGCTCCCGCTCGACGACCTGACCGTCCTGCCGACGACGCGTGCTGTCGCCGACACCACTGAGGGGCCCGCCTTCCACCGTGCCGTGGTGGACCTGCCTGAGCCGGCCGACGCCTTCGTCACGGTCCCGGGAAGCGACCGAACCCTGGGGTCTGGGTCAACGGCTTCCTCCTCGGCCGCCTCGCACCGAGCAGGGTCCGCAAGTCACTCTCTACGCCCCCGGACCGCAGTGGCGCGCAGGAGCCAACGAGGTCCTGGTCCTCGACCTTGTCGGCACCGCCGCGCCGATCACCCTGGAGCTGCGGGTCGAGCCCGCCCTCGGGCCGACCACCCCCGCGCCCGGGTACTGATGGCCCGGCGGTCTCAGAACGGTGGCGTGGCCGGGGCGGGGCCGAGTGTGGTGGTGCCCGGCGCGGCCTGGTGCTGGAGACCATCGCGGTAGGCGTCGAGTGCTTCCTCCAGGCGTCCCGCGCGGCGCAGCAGATCCCCGAGCAGGCGGCACAGGTCGGCCAGATCGGTGGCGGCTCCGGCGCCGGTCAGCAGGTTGAGGGCGGCCCGGTAGTGGTCCTCGGCGGCAGCCGGGTCGCCGCGCTGCTCGGCGATCCGGCCGAGGAGCCGGTGCGCCGCGCCCGCGTGCACCGCGCCGCGGCCGTGGTGCAGCTCCTCGGTCAGGTCGGTCAGCAGCGCCGCGGCTTCGTCAGGGCGGCCCGCGCGGCGCAGCACGTCGGCCAGTTCGACGTCGATCTGCTGGGTGTAGAGGGTGGACTGATCGCGTGCCAGCAGCTCCCGGGCGAGACGCAGTTCCCGCTCGGCGGCGGGCAGGTCGCCGTCCTGGGCCCGGAGGTAGCCGCGCATCCAGTGGCAGTGGGCGAGTTCGATGCCGATCCGCAGCTGCCGGTAGAGCTCCTCGGCCTTCGACAGGGACGCCTCGGCCTCTGCAGCCCGGCCCTCGGCCAGCAGGGTACGCGCCACTCCACGGTGCAGCCGGGCGACCAGCGCGGGGTCGTCGACCTTGGGGGCCAGCGCAAGGGCGAGGTCGGCGGCCTGGGCGGCGCGGCGGTGCGCGCCGAGGTCCATGTAGGGGCCCATCACCGCGGAGTAGAGCAGCAGCAGAGCGTGCGGATCCGCCAGCCCGCCGGTGTTTAGCTGGTCGATCGCGCTCTCGAGCAGGTAGCAGCTGTAGCGCAGGTCGCCGGCAAGCAGGTGGGCGACCGCCCGGCCGCGCAGAGCCGGCACCCGCTGCGGCAGCGGTGCCTCCCGCAGCAGTTCCTCGCAGCGTTCGAAGGATGCGATGGCCAGGTCCAACTCGCCGAGATCCAGGGCGCAGTCACCAAGCCCCAGCAGGGCCGCCGCCTGCTGCTCGCCCAGGCCGTGCCGCTCGGCCTCGGCGGCGAGCTCCCGGTAGTCCTCTGCCGCCTGAGCGGGCTCGCCCGCGCAGAGCAGTTGGCGGGCCTCGGCCAGACGCAGTCCAAGCTCGCCGGCCAACTGCGGGGGCCGCCCCGTGGCCAGCAGTTCGTAGGGCACGTCGAGCCGGTCGGCCAGGTAACGCAGCGCGGCCTCGGAGGGGCGTACCTTGCCGGCCTCCAGAGTGGAGATGTAGGCGGCGGTGTAGTCCGGCTCCGCCAGGGCACGCTGGGTCAGGCCGCGCTCGGTCCGAAGTCTCAGCACCCGGCGGCCGACGGCCTGCCGATCGGTCGGCTCGTTCACTGGCGTCACATCCCCAGACACTACGGCCGCAGGCGCTCTTGCCGGAACCGGGCGGCGCCACTAGCTTGGCGGCGATGTAAGTCTGGCACTTAATCAGAGTTACATAGCGATTTACGTCGTCATCCCCACTCCTGCACCTCCTCCTGCACCGGAACGGGACCCCATGCGCATCCACCAGGCCCTGGTCAGCGGCGCCGCCACCGTCGCCACCGCGCTCAGCCTGCTCGCCGCCGCACCCACCGCCCACGCCATGGCCGTCACGACCGTCCACGCCCGCGCGGAACGGACCTTCGTGGCGGCGCCGACACCGCCCGGGCTGCCGCCGCTGGTCAACGGCAGCGGTCCGATCTGCTGGTTCGGCGCCTGCTACGACTACGTGGCCGGGCGTCAGCGCACCGACACCGCCGGCGCCACCGTCCGAATGCTCCAGGCGTCGCCGACGCTCACGTCCGGCGACACCAACGCACACTCGCTGCAGGAGCTGGCCCTGCAGTCCGCGGACCAGAAGTCCACCGTCGAGATCGGCTGGACCGTCGACCTCGGGCTCAACGGCGACCTGCTGCCGCACCTGTTCGTCTACCACTGGGTGGACGGGGCCGTGAGCTGCTACAACGGCTGCGGCTTCGTCCAGGTCTCGCGCACTGCCAAGGCGGGCATGGCACTGCGACCCGGCGAGGCCGCCGAGTTCTCGATCCGGAACATCGCGGGCGACTGGTGGGTGTTCTACGACGAGCACGCGGTGGGGTACTTCCCCGGCTCGCTGTGGGGCGGCGGCTACACCCGCGCCCAGGTGATCACTGCCTTCAGCGAGGTGGCCCACGCCACCGGCAGTACCTGCGAGCAGATGGGAGACGGCCGTTTCGGCACCGCCGACGGCTCCGGCTGGATAGCCGACTACCGCCTGCTCGACGCCACCGACCGCCCCCAGCTCACGGTTGCCGCCACCAGCCCCGCTCTTTACGACGCCGGGCGCGTCACCCGGACATCGTTCCACCTCGGCGGCCCCGGCACCGGGCCCTGCTGAACCTCTGTTGCGCTCCTGAACAGCGCCCTGGAAGGCGGACGAGTTGGCCTGTGCTCCGGGCGCGTTGGTCGACTTCGGGCTGGTTACTGACTGTGACATGGGAACCGGTCGAGGATTGGTAGGTGATGGCAGGCGGTGCACATTTCCGCTTCTTGACGTTGCGTCAGTGTTGCGCGGGAGGGCGGAAAGCCATGGCAAGCGGTGCGAACTCGTGTAGAGAGTTTTCGCAGTTCAGCCGGGCTTCTGGGGTAAAGCCCCAGGCAGCCCGGCTGTACCTCCAAGACCACCCAGATCTACGAGGGCACCAACCAGGTCCAGCGCATCGTCATGGCGCGCAACCTGCCGTAGGTAAAAGAGCTGGTCAGACCGTATATTGTGCCGTCAGGAGGGCTCCTTTCCGATCACGGCTGGGGGCCCTCCCGCGTAGATCTGCGACATCTACGAGGGCGTGGCTGCGCAATGAGTGACTGCGGCAGTCTGATCCAGGACGTCGCTGCAGGTCAGCGGCTTGTCGTGATTCGGCTGTGCCGTTCCGCCGCGCTGCCCAGCGGGGCGTACGAGCGCCGCTGTTGCGCGTATGTTGCGTCAGAGGTGCGCCAAGGCGATTCTCGCTTCCGCTGACGTCGCGTTTGCCGACGACGAGTTGGGAGTCGCGGCATGCGCGGAGAGTGAATGTGGACTGGACCCAATGTGCTGGGACCCATGGCTGGGGGCCGCACGGCTGTGTGTCCTGTCGTCGTCAGCGGCCGCGGCTGATGATGTCCTTGGGCGTCGTTCCGTCGAGGTGGGCGGCGACATTCTCCAGCGCGGCCGCGGCAATACGACGCACAGTCTCACGGGTGACGCCGGCGAGGTGGGGGGAGAGGACGACGTTCGGCGCGCGCAGCAGCCGCAGCGCGGCGGTCGGGGGTTCGGGGTCGAAGACGTCGAGACCAGCTCCCGCGATCCGGCCCGCGATCAGGGCGTCGGCCAGGGCCTCCTGGTCAACGACTGCCCCGCGGGCGGTGTTGACCACGAACGCGGTGGGCTTGAGCAGCGCGATCCGTTCGGCGTCGAGGAGGTTCCGGGTCCCGGCGTTCAATGGGACGTGCAGCGAGATGTAGTCGGAGCTGCGCAGCAAGTCGTCCAAGGACACCCGTCGTGCGCCGGTCCGCTGCTCGGCGTGGGGGTGGGCGCGGCGGGCGTCGTAGAGCACGGTCATGCCGAAGGCGGCGGCGCGAACGGCGACCTCCTGGCCGATGGCGCCGAAGCCGATCAGGCCCAGAGTCTTGCCGTGTAGTTCGGTGAGCGAGCGTTGCAGGCCAGGCGCGGTCCACTCGGCGCGGGCGAGCGCGTTGTGAGCGGGGACGATCTGCTTGGCCAGGGCCAGTATCAGCGCGAAGGTGTGCTCTGCGACGTTGTGGTGCTCCGCGCCGCTGGAACCGATGGTGGCGACGGTCACTCCGCGAGCGCGGGCGGCCGCCAGGTCCACGTAGTCGAAACCGTGACTGGTGCACTGGACGAACTCCAGCCGCGGGGCGGCAGCGAAGTCGGCTGCGGTGACCGGCGCGAGGGCGGTGACCACCACGTGGGCGCGGGCCAGCGCGTCGGGAACCTCCGTCACCGACTCCACCGCGGTGACCTCGGCGCAGTGGGCGACGCGTGACGCCAGGGCCGCGGCGGCGCGCCGCCCGCCGGCGTGAGGCGGCACGACAGCGATCAGATGCTTGCGGTCGTTCATGGGGCCTTTCGGGTCGTGGCCCTCAGCTGTCGGCGCGGACGAGCGCGCCGGGGCTGAGTTCAGCGGGACGGGAGTAGCCCGAGAGGGCCATGGTCAGTTCGAACTCGGCGAGCAGGGTGCGCAGCACGTGGGTGACGCCGGCCTGCCCGTCCAGACCGAGGCCGTAGGCGTACGGGCGGCCGAGCAGGACGCCACTTGCGCCGAGCGCCAGGGCCTTGAGGACGTCGTCGCCGGTGCGGATGCCGCTGTCGAAGAGCACGGTGAGCCGGTCGCCGACGGCGCGGGCGATCGCCGGCAGCGTGTCGGCCGCGCCGACGGCCCCGTTGACCTGGCGTCCGCCGTGGTTGGAGACGACGATGCCGTCCATGCCGGCGTCGGCGGCGCGGCGTGCGTCGTCGACGTGCTGGATGCCCTTCAGGACGATCGGGCCGTCCCAGTGCTCGTGCAGGAACGGCAGGTCGTCCCAGGTCTTGCTGGGATCGGAGAACATCCGCGACCAGTGCCGCACCGCCGCCTGCGGGTCCTCCTCGACCGGTTTGGCCAGGCTGGCCCGGAAGGCCGGATCGCTGAAGTAGTTGGCGGTGCCGATGCCACGCAGGAACGGGATGTAGGCCTGGTCGAGGTCGGTCGGCCGCCAGGCGAGCAGCCACGTGTCGAGGGTGACGACCAGCGTCGAGTATCCGGACGCCTTGGCCCGGGCCAGAAAGCTCCGGGTGACCTCGCGGTCCGTGGGCCAATACAGTTGGAACCACCGCTCGGCGCCCGCTCCCATCGCTTCGGCGACCTCCTCCATGGGGGTGCTGGAGGCCGAGGAGAGGGTGAACGGCAGGCCGAGGCGTGCGGCGGCCCGTGCGGCGGCGGGCTCGGCGTCGGGGTGCATGATCGACAGCACCCCGATGGGGGCCAGTGCCAACGGGGCGGGCACCGCCCGGCCGAACAGCTCGACCCCCATGTCCCGTTCGCTGACGTCGCGCAGCATCCGCGGCACGATCTGCCAGCGGTCCAACGCATTGCGGTTGGCACGATCGGTCCGGCCGCTGCCGGCGTTGCCCGCGACGTAGCCCACCGGGCCCGGCGCGAGCCGCTGCGCGGCCAGAGCCTCCAGCCGCGTCAGATCCGTGGGCAGGCGTGGGACGGTGCCCGCCATTCCCTTGAGGTAGATGTCGAACTGGTAGTCGTGCCAGTCGTCGTTGTCGCGGTTCGTCATGTGTTCGATGGGTCCTTCGGAGGTTTGGATCAGGTGGAAGCCCATGCCGAAGGGGGTTGCCCCAGGGCCGGTCCGGTGAGCTGGGGAGGAGCCGGTTCAGCGGGCGGCGTAGGCCCCGTCGACGAGGTGGAGACTGCCGTGGACGAAGGAGGCCCGGTCGGAGAGCAGGAACGCGGCCATCTCGGCGACTTCCTCGGCGGTTCCGAGCCGCCCGGCCGGGTGCAGGCCCACCAGGAGGTCGCGCTTCGCCGGGTCGTAGGCGGCCAGCAGCGGGGTGTCGATGAAGCCCGGAACGACTGCGTTGATCCGGACGCCCTTGGCCGCGTACTCGAGGGCCGCCGTCTTCGTGAGACCGACGACGCCGTGCTTGGCCGCGGTGTAGGCGGGCGTGTTTGGGAAGCCGTGGGTGCCGCACGTCGATGCCATGTTGACGATCGCCCCGCCGCCGGAGGCGAGGATCGCGGGGATCTCGTGGCGCAGTGAGTAGAAGACGCCGTCGAGGTTGGTGGCGATGACGCGGCGCCACTCCTCCAGCGGGTACTGGCCGGTGGGGGCGGTGACGCCGCCGATGCCCGCGTTGTTGACGGCCAGGTGCAGGCCGCCGAGGCGGTCGGCGGCGGTGCGGACGGCTTCCTCCACCGACGCGGGGTCGGTGACGTCGACGCGGACGGCGATGGCCGTGGCGCCGGAGGCGGTCAGCTCCGCGGCAGCCTTGGCAGCGCCCTCCTGGTTGAAGTCGGCGAGGGTGACGGCGGCGCCACCAGCGGCGAGTCGGCGGGCGATGGCCAGTCCGATACCGGACGCGGCTCCGGTGACGAGGGCGTTGCGTCCGGTGAACTCGCCGGCGTCATGGGGAGTGGAGTTGGGATTCATGGGCGGGGCGTCTCTCTTCGCTATGTCTTGGGGTTCAACGGGCGGGAACGATGAGGGCCTTGGCAGCCTCGGGTGGGGTGGCCAGGTTCCGGAGGGCGCGCAGTTCTCCGCGTTCCATCAGGACGGCGCACACGACTGCTCCCCGTTCGTCTCACCGACGGTGACGGCGCTGCCGCCGTGGATGTACCGCAGTGTGATGTCCTGCGCGTGGGCGGCTTTCTCGGCGAGGTACTGGATGCTGACGGCGTCGATGACGGAGTCGAACGCGCCGTCCTCGGTGAAGTTGATGTTGGCGCCGGTCACCAGGACCAGCATCACGGTGTCCTCGGTGTTGTCGGCCGGGGTGTGCAGCGTGTGGACCGAGCCGCCGGGCTCGTACAGGAAGCAGCCGGCGGTCTGGGGCTGATCCGGGTACTCCGCGTAGTGCCAGCGGCCGGAGATCGTCCAGACCTCGGCGGTCCCGGTGTGGTAGTGGACCGGTACTGTGCGGCCCGGGGCCATGTGCACCAGTACCACCCAGCGGCCGGCCTCGGGGTCCAGGCGCAGCAGTTGGACGTCGGCGCCGTCACCGAAGGCGCGCTTGAGCATAGGCGCGGTGGTGGTGTCGATGGTCAGCAGCTCGGTCTGCGGCAGGGCGATGAGCGGCAGCGTCGCTCCGCTCCTCGTCGTCGCGACGGTGGGGGTGGGGATGACGGACATGGCGTGGTCCTCCTGGAGAGGGTCGTGGCGGCCCCCGGCGCAGCACGCGTGCTGCGCCGGGCGCCTGCCGGGGCGTGACGAAAGGCGAGGGATGACCGAGATGCGACGAGGGACCCGTCCCGGGACCCTGTCAAGGGGTGCTGACGACCGGTTCGGTCCGCTGCACCGGAGTTGAGCGGGTCGCCAGCCGGGCGGCGTCGCGTTCCGGGTCGATGAGCAGGAGGCCGGCGGTGGAGCCGACGACGAGCGCTGCTCCGATGATCAGGAACGCCGAGCGGTAGCCGGCGAGAGCAGGGTGCGCTGCGGCGACGAGTGCCCCGACGAACGCCGGGGCGATGACGGCCCCGAGGCTGTAGACGGCCACCACGATCCCGAAGGCGGCGGTGCGCCGGCGCGCCGGGACGAGGTCGGACAGGCCCGCGAAGACGATGGCGTAGCCGCCGCCGATGCAGCAGGTGCTGAGCGTGAGCACGGTGACGAACAGCGGGCCGCGTCCCAGCCAGGGGTAGACCAGCGTGAGCAGCGCTCCCACCAGGACGACGGCGCTGGGCATGACGCCTCGGGTGAGGCGGCTGCCGTGCCCTCGGCGGGTCAGCGCGCGGGAGGCGAACCCGATGGTCACGAGGGCGATCGAGGCGCCGAGGAAGGGCAGTGCGACCAGGACGCCGGTGGTGGAGGTGTCGTAGCCGAGGCCCTTCTCGAAGTAGAGCGGCAGCCAGCTGAGCTTGGTGGCGGCGTCGGCGTAGGCGACGAAGAGCAGGGCCAGGGCCCCGGCCATGGTGCGGGTGGCGAATAGACGGCGCAGGGGGACGGTGTCGGGCAGCGGGCGCGGCTGCGGCGCCGCGGTGTCGGTGCCGGTGTCCTCCGGTCCCTCGCTCCCGAGGAGCAGCCAGAGCAGGGCGACGGCTCCGCCGAAGACCGCGAGGACGCCGAACCCGGCGTGCCAGGACTGGTTCTTGATCACGGCGGTCAGCACGGGCGAGGCGACGAGGGGCCCGGCGCCCGCCCCGAGCAGCACCACGGCGGTCGGCAGGGCGCGACGTTGGGCCGGGAACCAGGAGTGGGCCGCCTGCAGGGCGATGGCGAGGGTCGGCCCCTCCGCGAATCCGAGCAGGACGCGGCAGGCGACGGCGCCGGTGAAGCCGATCTGTCCGGTCATCGGGGAGAGGCTGACGGCCCACAGCAGGGCGATGCCTCCGAGGAGCCATCGGGCGCTGACCTTCCCGCCGAGCCATCCGCCGAGCACGGAGCCGACGGCGAAGAGCCAGAAGAAGCTGCTCTGAACCACCCCGAAGCCGGCGTCGCCGATCCCGAGGTCCTTCTTGAGCGGTGCGCCGGCGAGACCCACGCCGATCTTTGCGGCGAAGTTGGCGAGCATCAGCAAGGACAGCAGGGCGACGACGAGCCAGGCGCGTCCGGCGGTGCGGGCCGGCCCGGCGGTGTCGGACGGTGCTGCGTCGGACGGTGTGGTGGGGTCCATGGCCAAGGCGGACTCCTCGGAGTGAGGGCGGTGTTCCGGAGGCGGGCAACAGACCAGAACTGAATCATTAGTCACATCCTTGTGCAAGGCCTCTGGGGCCATCACTCGGTTAGTCTTCTGCTGATAGTGGCTCCAGGATGTCCAGTTACTGATTCTTTGTTCACTCTCAATCGCCCATGGAGGTTCTCGTGCCGGTGACGGTGGAACGTGCGTCGGCTGACCCGGCCGGAGTGGATGCCGTCGAGGTGCTGCGCCTGGCGGCTCTCGGCCGTGACCGGTTCCAGGGCCGGTGCCACGCCGGCGCGCCGGGGCGCGGCTTCGGTGGCCTGGTGGTGGCGCAAGGCTTGACGGCGGCCGGACTGACCGTGCGGGCAGGGCAGCTGCCGCACTCGCTCCACAGCTACTTCCTCCTCCCCGTGGACCTGGAACAGCCCGTCGCCTACGAGGTCGACCGGGTGCGAGACGGTCGCGGATACTCGGCACGCCGGGTGACGGCTCGCCAGGCCGGAGCGGAGGTCTTCACGTTGACTGCGTCGTTCAAGGCGCCTGAACGCACGGCCGCGGTCCTGCCGGAGCGTCAGCGCGAGATGCCGTCCGGGCCGGAACCGGAGGGCCGGCCGAACCTGCTCGACGCCTGGCGCGAGAACGCCGCCGCGCGGCGGGTGTGCAGCTCCCGGCCGTTCGAAGTGCTCGATCTGCGGCACGTGCCCCAGGCGCAGGTCCGTGCCGCTGGTCGGCCGGGCGACTGTCGTCAGCAGACCTGGCTGCGAACGCCCGCACTGCTGCCGGATGATGCGCTGCTCCACGCCGCCTTGCTCGTCTACGGGTCGGACCTGCTGTTCGCGCCGACCGCGGCGCTGCACGTCGAGGAGCCCGCCGTGGCGAGGTCGGCCGCGCCGCAGGTGTTCATGACCTCACTCGACCATGCGGTCTGGTTCCACCGGCCGTTCCGGGCCGACGAGTGGCTGCTCTTCGACCAGCGCAGCCCGTCCGCTGCGGACGGGCGCGGTTTCGTCCGGGGCGAGCTCTGGTCGCGCGACGGAACGCTGGTCGCGTCCGTCGCTCAGGAGACCGTCCTGCGGCCACTGCGGCCGCAGGACGGCTGATACCCGGTCGGCGGCTGGGCCCAGCGACCCCTGCCGCCGGCCGGGCGGCTTGCCAGGCCCGGCGCGGTCAGTCGTCCAGCAGCAGGGCCATGCCCAGGTCCACGAGACGTTCGCGCAGGTCCGGCCACCGGTCGGTGCCGCCGGAGCGGACCACGAAATAGACCATCCCCTGCACGGCGAGGACGATCATCTTCAGCTCGGCGGTGTCACGGCCGGGTCGCACCGCGTCCAGTGTCTGCACCCACACGTCACGGTGGTCGCGCTGCACGCGGCGCAGTGCGGTGCGCTCCTTCTCGGGCAGCTGGTCGCGCTCGTTGGTCAGGATGCCCAGGAGATGGACCTGGTCGAGGGCGATGGTGATGCGGGCGCGCAGCAGCCGCTCCAGGGCGTCGCGCGGGTCGCGCGCCTGGCTGAGGGCCTCCTCGGTGCTGCTGTACATGCGCTCGACGCCGCGGTTGACCGCGGCGACCAGGAGGTCGGTCTTGCCGGGGAAGTGCCGGTAGACCCCGGAGGCGACGATGCCGGCGGCCTTCCCGATGTCCGCCACCGTGACGGACTGGTAGCCGCGCTCGTCGAAGAGGCGGATCGCCTCGGTGAGGATCTGGTCGCGGCGCGGGCGCTGCAGGCCGGGCACCGGAAGGCCGACGCCTTCCGGCGTGCCCGTCGCGGCCCGTGCTCCGCCGTGTTCTGGGAGCGGGCACGTCGCGACGACGGTGGCCAGGCGGTAGGCCAACTGCTCGTCCTTGCGGCGGGAGAGGCTGATCCGGTGGCGCGTCTGGGCTCCCAGCGCGCCCAGGACCGCGGCGGCGACCAGGCCGGTGTCGGCGTCGTCCAGATCGGTGCGGCCGACGCGCAGCAGTGGCTCCAGGTCGGCGACGACCTCGGCCTCGCGGGTGTCGATGACGCCGCGCTGGGCGCCGTCGAGGTGGCGGGCCTCGCGCTCCCAGGTGGCGAGCAGGCCGCGAGGGCGTCCGGCGATGAACTCGGCCAGGCTGCGCAGCGCTTCGTCGAGGGTGCCTGCGGCCTTGATCCGGGCGTCGACCTGGTCCAGCCCGTCCAGGACGGTGTGCAGGAGGAGGTCCTGCTTGTTGCGGTAGTGGTGGTAGAGCGCGGACGGGCCGATGCCCAGGGCCTCGGCGACGTCGGACATCGACACGTTGTGGTAGCCGCGCTCGACGAACAGGTCGGCTGCCGCCTGTCGGATCAGGGCCTTGCGATTGGGCGGCCTGCGCGTCGCCATCTGCCTGCCTTCCTCGCCTGCGGTCGAGCCCAAGGTTAGCGAACCCCTCCCCGGCATTCGCCGCCCCGGTGCCCACGCTGCCGCAGGGCCGGCGGCGGAGGAGTCTCAGGGGGTGACGATGGGGAACCAGAACGGGAACTCGTCGAGCAGGTCGAAGAGCCCCGCCATGGCGGAGGTGTCGCCGGTGACGCGGACGGTTCCGTCGGCCGTCTCGGTGGTCAGGTCGCCGGCTCCGAACAGGACCCGTTCGAAGGCGCGGCGGTCCCAGAGCACCGAGGCGTCGGCGTCGTCGAGCGTCCGGTCGGGGGTGTAGGCGAGGACGCCGTTGCGGAGCCGCACGGCGAAGGTGCGCCGTGTTCCGTCGGGTTGCGGGAAGGTCCAGTTGAAGGCGGCCGTGCGGTCCCAGGCGCGCGGTCCGTTCAGGCGGATGCCCAGGTAGTCCAGCAGCATCTCGAGGGTCATCGCCGCCAGGACGTCGGGGGTGGCCAGCTTGACCGCGCCCAGGTCCCGGACCCCGTGGCGCAGTTCGAAGGCGCCCATCAGGTACTCGTTGCGCCAGGTGGCGCACTCGGCCTGGTAGCCCAACTGCTCCAGGGCGTCGGCCTGGAGGCGGCGGGCGGTGGTGTTGTCCGGCTCCGCGAAGACCAGATGGGTGAGCAGTTCGGAGACCCACCGGTACTCGCCGGCGGCGAACGCCTCACCGGCGGTGGTCAGCACGGAGTCGGGCCCGCCCATCGCGGCGACGTAGCGGGGTGCGGAGCGCTCCGGCGGGAGCGGGTCCAGGCGGGCCGGGTGGCTGTCGTACCAGCCGAGGTAACGCTGGTAGACGCCTTTGGCGTTGTGGCTGGCGGTGCCGTAGAAGCCGCGGACGTGCCACTCGCGGGCCAGGGACGGCGGCAGTTCGACCAGGTCGCCGAGCTCGGCGAGGGTGTGTCCGTGGTTGGCCAGTCGCAGCGACTGGTCGTGCAGGTACTTGTAGGCGTCGCGCTGCTGCTCCAGGAACGCGACGACGTCGGCGTTGCCCCAACGCGGCCAGTGGTGCTGGGCCATGACCACGTCGGTCTCGGCTCCGAACAGCTCGATCGACTCGTCGAGCTTCTTCCACCAGCCGGCGGCGTCGCGGATCTCCGCGCCGCGCAGGGTGTAGATGTTGTGCATCGTGTGCACGGCGTCCTCGGCGGCGCAGAACAGGCGCAGCGCCGGGAAGTGGATCATGAACTCGGACGGCGCCTCGGTGCCGTTGGCCATCTGGAAGACCATCTCGACGCCGTCGACCGTGCGCTTCTCGCCGGTGGTGTGGACGGTGTCGGTGGGCTCGATGAGGGTGAAGCTGCCGCCGTGGGCCGGGGTGGCGGTGAGTCCGGCGCTGACCTGGCCCTGCGGGCCGCGGGCCAGGACCGGGCCGTACTGGTAGAGGGCTCGCCGGGTCATCGCGTTGCCGGCATAGATGTTCTCGGAGACCGCCTCCTTGAGGAATCCCTCCGGGGCGATCACGGTGACCCGGCCTGCGTCCACGTCGGCTTGGTCGACGACGCCCTTGACGCCGCCGAAGTGGTCGCCGTGGCTGTGGGTGTAGATGACGGCGACCACGGGGCGTCGGGGGCGGTGCCGGTAGTACAGCTCCAGTGCCGCGTGGGCGGTCTCGGCGTAGATCAGCGGATCGATCACGATGACGCCGGTGTCGCCCTCGACGACCGTCATGTTGGCCTGGTCGAAGCCGCGGATCTGGTAGACGCCTTCGACCACCTCGAACAGGCCGTGGTAGGCGGCGAGTCTGGCGTGGCGCCACAGGCCCGGGTGGACGGTGGGCGGGGCCTCGTCGGTCTTGAGGAAGTCGTAGCGGCCCAGGTCGATCATCACGTGGCCGTCGGCGCGTCGGATGACAGGCGGCTCCAGGGTGCCGAGGAAGCCGCGGGCGGCGTCGTCGAAATCCCTTCGGTCCTCGAAGGGGAGGGTGGCCGCCGCGCGTCGCTGGGCGGCCAGGGTCGCCTCGGTGGCCGGCTTCGGGGCCAGAGCGGGATCGGGCGTCGTCGGGTTGGGCATGGGTCGCCTTCCGGGGGCGGGGATGGGAAGAACCCAATCCTGCATCTCCAGATCAGACGACAGCAAGGGCTTGACGTTAGGTGCAGAGTCCAACAAACTGAATTTCCATTCACATGAATCCCTCTTGGAGGTCAGCGATGGGCCGTCGAGTCCTTGTGGCCGGCGTCGGGATGATCCCGTTCGCCAAGCCGGGCAAGAGCGACACGTACAACGTCATGGGTGAGCGCGCGATCCGCGCCGCACTCCAGGACGCCGGGGTCTCCTACAACCTGGTCCAGCAGGCCTACGCCGGTTACGTCTACGGCGACTCGACCAGTGGGCAGGCCGCGCTCTACAGCGTCGGCATCACGGGCATCCCGGTCGTCAACGTCAACAACAACTGCGCCACCGGCTCCACCGCGCTGTGGCTGGCCAAGCAGGCTGTCGAGGCCGGCATCGTCGAGTGCGCGATCGCCGTCGGCTTCGAGCAGATGCGCCCCGGTCCCCTGGTCAAGCACTGGATCGGCGACCGCCCGAGCCCCACCGCCCGCTTCGACGCGGTGCTGGACGAGCTGCACGGCATCGACGAGTCACTGCCGCGCGCGGCCCAGTTGTTCGGCGGTGCGGGCATCGAGTACCTGGAGAAGTACAGTCCGGACCCGACGATCTTCGCCAAGATCGCGGTCAAGTCGCGCAAGCACGCGGCCAACAACCCCTACTCGGTCTTCCGCACCCCGATCACCGAGCAGGAGGTGCTGGACTCGCCGCACATCTTCGGCCCGGTCACCCGCCTCCAGGCCTGCCCGCCCACCTGCGGGGCGGGTGCCGCGATCCTGTGCTCGGAGGAGTTCGCCCGCAAGCACGGGCTGAACCCCGAGGTCGCCATCAAGGCCCAGGCCTTCGTCTCGGACACCGAGTCCAGCTTCGAACCGAAGAGCATGATCGAGGTCGTCGGCTCCGGCCTGACCCGCCGCGCCTCCCAGCAGGTCTACGAGGCCTCAGGCGTCGACCCCCGCGACATCGGGGTCGTCGAGCTGCACGACTGCTTCACGGTCAACGAGGCCCTCACCTACGAGGCCCTCGGCCTGTGCGAGGAGGGCGGCGCCGAGAAGATGATCATTGACGGCGACAACACCTACGGCGGCCGCGTGGTCGTCGGCCCCTCCGGCGGCCTGATGTCCAAGGGGCACCCGCTGGGCGCCACCGGTCTGGCCCAGTGCACCGAGCTGGTCTGGCAGCTGCGCGGCCTCTCCGAGGACCGGCAGGTCGAGGGCGTCAACCTCGCCCTGCAGCACAACCTCGGCCTCGGCGGCGTGGGCGTCGTGACCCTCTACGAGAAGCTCTCCTGACGCCGCGTCCCACCGATTCCCCGTTCCACACAGAGAAAGTGAGCAACCCCATGGGACAGCTGGATGGCCGCGTCGCGGTGATCACCGGCGCCGGCGGCGGACTCGGCCGTGAGCACGCGCTGCTCTTCGCCGCCGAGGGCGCCAAGGTCGTCATCAACGACGTCAACAACGCCAAGTCCGTGGTCGAGGAGATCCTGGCGGCCGGCGGCGAGGCCGTGGCGGTCGAGGGCAGCGTTGCGGACCTCGCGGTCGGCGAGCAGCTGGTGACCGCCGCGGTCGAGTCCTTCGGCGACCTGCACGTCGTCGTGAACAACGCGGGTGTCATCCGCGACGCGATGCTGTGCAACATGACCGAGGAGCAGTTCGACCTGGTCGTCGCCGTCCACCTCAAGGGCGCCTTCTCGGTCAGCCGGGCGGCCGCCCGCTACTGGCGCGAGCAGTCCAAGGCCGGCGTCGTCGCCGACCGCGCGCTCGTCAACACCTCCTCCGGCTCGGGCCTGCACGGCAACATCGGCCAGTGGAACTACTCGGCGGTCAAGGCCGGGCTGGCGATCCAGGTCGTCAACGCCTCCCGCGAGCTGGCCCGCTACGGGGTGCGCGCCAACTCCATCGCCCCCGTCGGGCGCACCGAGCCGGTCAAGGCCACTCCGGGCATCGGCGCCGCGGTCGCCGCGCCGGTGGACGAGAACGCGTTCGACCGCTACCACCCCAAGCACATCTCTCCGCTGGTCGCCTACCTGTCCACCGCGAACTGCCCGTTCAACGGCCAGGTCTTCTCGGTGCACGGCGGCCATGTCGGCTTGTACGGCGGCTACTCGCTCGGGCACGCGATCAACTCCGCCGACCACCAGTGGTCCACGGCCGAGCTCGCCGAGATCATGGGCGCCGAGGACTTCCCCAAGTCGGTCGAGATCACCCGCCAGCGCATCGTCCCGCAGGATGGCGCGCAGTGAGCCACGCGTACGAGTTCCCGATCGACTACAGCAAGATCCGCGAGTTCGCCCGCGCGGTGAAGTCCGAGCACGGGGCCCACCTGGGCGCCAAGCCGGTGATCCCGCCCACCATGCTCACCAGCGCGCGGCTGATCTGGGAGGACCCGGAGCGGACCATCACCAAGCTGACCGGCTTCGACCGCAGCCGCATCCTGCACGGCGAGGAGGAGTACGTCTTCCATGGCCCGCTGCCGCGCGCTGGGCAGACCCTCACCTGCGAGACCCGCATCACCGAGCGCTTCGAGAAGCCGGGCAAGCGCGGTGGCGTCATGAAGTTCGCCAGGCTGGTGACCGAGTTCCGTGACGAGAACGGCACCCTGGTCGCCGAGCAGAACAGCACCATCGTCGAGACCGCACGTCCGCCGAAGGCCGAGGAGGAGCAGGCATGAGCACCATCACCGCGCTGACCCTGGCCGTCGGCCAGGAGGCCGAGCCGCGCACCTTCGCGCCGATGACCCGCACCGACTACGTCAAGTACCAGGGTGCCTCGGGCGACTTCCACCCGCTGCACCACGACGAGGTGTACGCGCAGTCGGTCGGCTTCCCGAGCGTCTTCTCGGTCGGCATGCTGCAAGCCGGCATGCTCGCCACCTACGTCACCGACTGGCTCGGCGTCGAGGACATCCGCCGCTTCAAGGTCCGCTTCGTCGACCAGATGTGGCCCGGCGACGAGCTCACCTGCTCCGCGAAGATCGCCGACATCACCGACGAGCCCGGCGGCGGCAAGCGCGTCACGCTCGAACTGCAGGCGCTGCGCCAGACCGGAACCGCCGCCCTGTTGGGCACCGCCGAGTTCGTCCTGCCGAGCGTCAGCGCCGCAGTCTGACGAATTCCCACGGCCCGGCCCGGTGCCTGGCCTCCCTTCGCGCTGGCCCCGGCCGGTCCGGACCGCTTCAGCCGGCCGGGGCTGGCGCCCACATGAACAGCGCTTCACCCCTGGCTCACGTGCCGTGCCAGTACTCGGAGGACGTCGTGTATCTCACCCAGCCCCTGCACCGGGGCCTTCAGCAGTCCCCGGACCGGCCCATGACGGTCTGCGGCGAGCGGATCCGCACCACCCGCGAGGTGGCCGACCGGGTGGCCCGCCTCGCGGCGTCCTTCATGGGCCTCGGCGCGCAGGAGGGCGCCCGGATCGGGATCCTCGCCCTCAACTCCGACCGCTACCACGAGTTCTTCTTCGCCAGCTGGTGGATGGGCGGCGTCGCCCATCCGATCAACACCCGCTGGTCAGCCGCCGAGATCAGCTACGCCCTCACCGACTCGGGCACCGAGGTGCTGCTCCTCGACGACACCTTCGCCCACCTCGGCCCCGAACTGCGCGAGCACTGCCCAGGCCTGCACACCCTGATTCACTGCGGCGACGGCCCCACCCCCGAGGGCATGCTCGGCTACGAGGAACTGGTGGCCGAATTCGCCCCGGCCCCGGACGTCCGGCGCGGCGGAGACGACCTCGCGCTCCTCCTTTACACCGGCGGCACGACCGGTCAGCCCAAGGGCGTCATGTCCAGTCACCGCGGCCTGATGGCATCGATGTACGGCTCGATGCTGACCAATCACGCGGTCCACCCCGGGAGCGTCACCCTGATCACGGCGCCCCTGTTTCACATCGCCGCCTTCTGCAGCTGGCACAACCAGAACGTGGTGGGCGGCACACAGGTCTTCCTGCCCGTCTTCTCGGCGCAGGCCTTCATGGAAACCGTCCAGCGGCACCGGATCACCACCTCGATCCTGGTACCGGTGATGGTCCAGGCCATCAGCGACCACCCGGAGTTGGAACGCTACGACCTCAGCAGCCTGCGCACCATCACCTACGGCGGCGCAGGCAGCCCCGAAAGCCTGCTGCACCGGGCGATGAAGGCCTTCCCGCAAGCCGAATTCACCCAGGGCTACGGCATGACCGAGACCGGGGTCCTCACCATCCTCGGCCGCCAGGAACACCACGAGGGCGGTCCCCGGTTGCGATCGGCCGGACGGGCGACCGCGAGCGTGGAGATCGCGGTCGTCGGACCGGACGGCGCCGAGCTGGCGCCGGGACAGGTCGGCGAGGTGGTCACCCGCGGCGACCACCTGATGCTCGGCTATTGGGGCAGACCCGAACTGACCGCCGAGGCCCTGCGCGACGGCTGGATGCACACGGGCGACGGCGGCTACGTCGACGACGACGGCTACCTGTACATCGTGGACCGACTCAAGGACATGATCATCAGCGGCGGCGAGAACGTCTACTCCGCCGAGGTCGAGAACGCCCTCGCCGCCCACCCGGCGGTGGCCTCCTGCGCCGTCATCGGCGTCCCCGACCCGCAGTGGGGTGAGCGCGTCCACGCGATCGTCGTCCTGCGACCCGGGCACGCCACCACCGCGGAGGAGCTCCGCGCCCACGCCAAGACCCTGATCGCCGGATACAAGGCCCCGCGCACCGCCGAGTTCGTCGACTCCCTGCCGACCTCGGCCGCCGGAAAGACCCTGAAGCGCCAGCTGCGGGACGCCCGCGCCGACGGCTGAACGCCACCCGCACCGCGCCCACCACGAACCAAGGAACAGAAGCGAGAACCGTCATGAAGCGCAGCGTCTACAACGAGGACCACGAGGCCTTCCGGGCCGTCGTCCGCGACTTCGTCGCCAAGGAGGTCACCCCCCACTTCGCCGACTGGGAGGCGGCAGGCATGCCCCCGCGCGACCTGTTCCGCAAGCTCGGTGAGCTCGGCGTGATGGGCTTCGGCATCCCCGAGGAGTACGGCGGCCCCGGCGACACCGGCCACAAGTACCAGGCCATCATCAGCGAGGAGACCGCCCTGGCGGGCGTCGCCCTCGGCCACTACAACGTCAGCTCCGGCATCGTGCTGCCCTACCTGCTCAACCTGGCCACACAGGAGCAGAAGCGCCGCTGGTTCCCCGGCATCGCCTCCGGCGACATCATGCTCTGCGTCGCCATGACCGAGCCGGGAACAGGCTCCGACCTCGCGGGCATCCGCACCACCGCGAAGCTCTCCGAGGACGGCACCCACTACGTCCTCAACGGCGCCAAGACCTTCATCACCGGCGCGCGCAACTCCGAACTGTGCGTCGTAGCCGCCCGCACTTCCGCCCCCACCGCCGAGGACCGCCGCGCCGGGCTCAGCCTGCTCGTCGTCCCCACCGACGCCGACGGCTTCACCTTCGGCCGCAAGCTGGAGAAGATCGGGCTCAAGTCCTCAGACACCAACGAACTGTCCTTCGTGGACGTCAAGGTGCCGGCCGCGAACCTGCTCGGCGAGGAAGGCAAGGGCTTCTCCTACCTCGGGCAGAACCTCCCGCGCGAGCGGCTCCAGATCGGCGTCAGCGCGACCTCCGCCGCCACCGCCGCGATCCGCTTCGCCAAGGCCTATGTGCAGGAGCGCAACGTCTTCGGCAAGCCGGTCGCGTCCTTCCAGAACACCAAGTTCGTGCTCGCCGAGTGCGAGACGGAGGTCGCGGCCGCCCAGGCCCTGGTCGACAAGGGCCTGGACCTGGAGGAGGCCGGCGAACTCACGCCCGCCGACGCCGCCCGGATCAAGCTGTTCTGCACCGAGACGGCCGGCCGGGTCATCGACAAGTGCCTCCAGCTGCACGGCGGTTACGGCTACATGCTGGAGTACCCGATCGCCCGCCTCTACGCGGACATCCGGGTCAACCGCATCTACGGCGGTACCAGCGAGGTCATGAAGACCATCATCGCCAAGGACATGGGCCTGTAGCGCCCAGCATGAGCAGCCTCCCTACCCGCACTGTGGGGACGCACGCGGGCAGGGAGGCGCCCGGGAAGCGGGCAACGGCGGAGGCAGCCCCGAGGGAAGGGCTGCCTTCGCCCCGGACCAGCGACACACGACGGCGAGGCCGACCATGAAGCGCAGCATCTACAACGAGGAGCACGAGGCGTTCCGCAGCGTGATCCGCGACTTCGTCGCCAAGGAGGTGACCCCCTGCTTCACCGAGTGGGAGGCCGCCCGGCGCACCCCGAGGGAGCTGTTCCACAAGCTCGGCGCGCTCGGCGTGCTGGGCTTCGACATCCCCGAGGAGTACGGCGGCCCGGGGGAGACCAGCTTCAGGTACCAGGCGATCATCGCCGAGGAGACCGCTGCCGCCGCCGGGGTGTCCTTCGGCCACTACTCGGTCACGACCAGCATCGTCCTGCCGTACCTGCTGAAGCTGGCCACCGAGGAGCAGAAGCGCCGCTGGTTGCCCGGCGTCGCCAGCGGCGAGACCGTGCTGTGCATCGCCATGACCGAGCCGGGCACTGGCAGCGACCTGGCCGGCATCCGCACCATCGCGAGGCTATCCGAGGACGGCAGCCACTACGTCCTCAACGGTTCCAAGACCTTCATCACCGGTGCGCTCAACTCCGAGCTGTGCGTGGTTGCCGCCCGCACCTCCGCGGCGACCCCGGAGGATCGTCGCGCCGGGCTGACCCTGCTGGTCGTGTCCACCGACAGCGAGGGCTTCGGCTACGGCAAGCAACTGGAGAAGATCGGCCTCCACGCCCGCGACACCTCCGAGCTGCACTTCACCGACGTGAGGGTGCCGGTCGGGAACGTCCTCGGGGAGGTCGGCAAGGGCTTTTCCTACCTCGGCCAGAACCTGCCCCGGGAGCGGCTCTCCATCGCGGTCAACGCCGTGGCGGCGGCCGTCGCCGCGATCCGGTTCGCCTCTGACTATGTGCAGGAACGCACCGTCTTCGGCAAGCCGGTGGCCTCCTTCCAGAACACCAAGTTCGTGCTCGCCGAGTGCGAGACGGAGGTCGCGGCCGCCCAGGCCCTGGCCGACCAGGCCATCGAGCTCGACGACGCACGGGAACTCACGCCCGCCCACGCCGCGCGGGTCAAGCTGTTCTGCACCGAGACGGCGGGCCGGGTCATCGACAAGTGCCTCCAGCTGCACGGTGGTTACGGCTACATGCTGGAGTACCCCATCGCCCGCCTCTACGCCGACACCCGGGTCAACCGCATCTACGGCGGTACCAGCGAGGTCATGAAGACCATCATCGCCAAGGACATGGGCCTGTAGCGCTGTGGCGCTCACACCCGTCCGTATGAAAGGAAAGCACCACATCATGGGAACCCTGGACGGCAAGGTCGCCATCGTCTCCGGCTCCGGCCGCGGCATCGGACGCGAGATCGCCCTCAAACTCGCCTCCGAGGGAGCGGCCGTCGTGGTCAACGACCTCGACCCGGAGCCCGCCGAGCAGACCGCCACCGACATCAAGGCCGCCGGCGGCAACGCCGTGGTCTGCGCCGGATCGGTGACCGAGGAAGGCTTCGCCGAGCGCTTCGTGGCCACCGCCGTCGACTCCTTCGGCGGACTGGACGTCATCGTCAACAACGCCGGCTACACCTGGGACTCCGTCATCCAGAAAATGACCGACGAGCAGTGGGACACCATCCTCGACGTCAACCTCAAGGCACCGTTCCGGATCCTGCGCGCCGCCCAGCCGTTCATCAAGGCCAACCCGAGCGAGTACCACCGCAAGGTCGTCAACATCTCCTCCACCTCGGGCTTCTACGGTGCCGCCGGGCAGTCCAACTACGGTGCGGCCAAGGCGGGCGTGATCGGTCTGACCAGGACGCTGGCGAAGGAGTGGGGCCGCTACAAGGTCAACGTCAACGCTGTCGCCTTCGGCTTCATCCTGACCCGCATGACCGAGGTCACCGCCGCCGACAACGCCACCCTGGAGATCGACGGCCGCGAGATCCGCGTCGGCATGAACCCCGACCGGGCCGCCATGGCATCCAAGATCATCCCCTTTGGCCGGGCGGGCACCCCCAAGGAGGCGGCCGGCGCGGTGTACCTGCTGTGCACCCCGGAAGCCGACTACATCAACAGCCAGTGCATCGTCGTCGACGCCGGCCGCGTCTGACCAACCAGCGGAAGAACGAGGAAATCCCCATGTCCGTCCCCGACCCCCGCGACCCGCTCGGCTTCGACGACCTGCTGAGCGATGAGGACCTCGCGGTCCGCGACACCGTCCGCGCCTGGTGCGCGGACAAGGTGATGCCGCACATCGCCGACTGGTACGAGTCCGGCGAGCTGCCGACCGTCCGCGAGCTGGCCCGCGAGCTCGGCTCGATCGGCGCGCTGGGCATGCACCTGGAGGGCTACGGCTGCGCCGGCGCGACCGCCGTGCAGTACGGCCTGGCCTGTCTGGAGCTGGAGGCGGCCGACTCCGGGCTGCGCTCGCTGGTCTCGGTCCAGGGCTCGCTGGCGATGTACGCGATCCACCGCTGGGGCTCCGAGGAGCACAAGCAGACCTGGCTGCCGCGGATGGCCGCGGGCGAGATCATCGGCTGCTTCGGCCTGACCGAGCCCGACCACGGCTCCGACCCGGCCTCCATGCGCACCAACGCCAAGCGCGACGGCGGCGACTGGGTCCTCAACGGCCGCAAGATGTGGATCACCAACGGGTCCGTGGCCGGCGTCGCGGTGGTCTGGGCCCAGACCGAGGACGGCATCCGCGGGTTCATCCTCCCCACCGACACCCCTGGGTTCTCGGCGCCGGAGATCAAGCACAAGGGCTCGCTGCGCGCCTCGGTGACCGCTGAGCTGGTGCTGGACAACGTGCGGCTGCCCGCCGACGCGGTCTTCCCCGAGGTCCGCGGCCTCAAGGGCCCGCTGTCCTGCCTGAACCAGGCCCGCTACGGCATCGTGTGGGGGGCGTTGGGCGCGGCCCGCTCCTGCCTGGAGACGGCGCGCGAGTACTCCATCACCCGCGAGCAGTTCGGCAAGCCGATCGGCGGCTTCCAGCTGACCCAGGCCAAGCTGGCCGACATGTCCCTGGAGCTCAACAAGGGCCTGCTGCTGGCCTGGCACCTGGGCAACCGCATGGACGCGGGCACGCTGCGTCCGGAGCAGGTCAGCTACGGCAAGCTCAACAACGTGCGCGAGTCCATCGAGATCGCCCGCACGTCCCGGACGATCCTCGGCGCGAACGGCATCAGCTACGAGTACCCGATCATGCGGCACGCCAACAACCTGGAGTCCGTGCTGACCTACGAGGGCACCGTCGAGATGCACCAGCTCGTCATCGGCAAGGCCCTCACCGGGCAGGACGCCTTCCGTTGAGCACGAACGGGGACTCCGCGCCGTCCTACGGCGGGCCGGCGCCCAGGAGCTCCCCCTTGGTCACCTACTGAGTGCGCCCTCCCGGAGTCGATCCAGGGCGGGTCGCGGCAGCGCTCACGCGCGTCCGCAGAACGAGAAAGGATGGGTCCATGACGACCGAGCGCAAGGGGGTCGTCGGCATCGAGCGGATCGGTGTCGTGGGCTGCGGGCAAATGGGCGCGGGTATTGCGGAGGTGTGCGCCCGTGCCGGGTTCGACGTCCTCGTTGCCGAAGCCGATGCTGACGCCGTGGGGCGCGGTCGGGAGCGCGTTGAGGCCTCGCTGGCTCGCGCCGTCCGTGCAGGTAAGCTCGCCGAGGGGGATTCGGCGGCGACTCTCGCCCGGCTGCGCTTCACCGCCGATCTCGGCGATATGGCCGACCGTCAGGTGGTGGTCGAGGCCGTCGCCGAGATCGAGGAGGTCAAGACGGACCTGCTGGCCGAGCTCGACGCGATTGTCGCCGACCCGGACGCGATCCTCGCCACGAACACCTCGTCCATCCCGATCATGCGTCTGGGCACCGCTACGTCCCGCCCGGCGCAGGTCATCGGGATCCACTTCTTCAACCCGGTGCCGGTGCTGCCCCTGGTGGAACTGGTCCCCTCACTGCTGACCTCGCAGGAGACCCGGGCCCGCGCGGAACGCTTCGTCGTCGACGGGCTCGGCAAGCACGCCGTGCCCGCCCGCGACCGCGCCGGGTTCGTCGTCAACGCCCTGCTCATCCCCTACCTGCTTTCCGCGGTGCGGATGGCCGAGTCCGGCTTCGCCACTGCCGACGATATCGACGCCGGCATGGTGCTCGGGTGTGCCCACCCGATGGGCCCGCTCAAGCTGGCGGACCTCATCGGCCTCGACACCGTCCGCGCGGCGGCCGAGGCGATGTACGAAGAGTTCAAGGAACCGCTCTACACGCCACCCGCGCTGCTGCTGCGCATGGTCGAGGCCGGCCTGCTCGGCCGAAAGACGGGGCGCGGCTTCTACGACTACACCACGACGGCCTGAATCCCTGGGGGAACCGGTGACGAACATGGGCTTCCTGCGCCAGGCCCCGGTGGCCGCTCCGTTGCGCTACCGGCGCTGGGGTGGTATCCGGCGGCTGCCAGGCGGGTACGGGCCTTGGTGGTCACGGAGGCGTCGACGTCGAGGGCGGTCACCGCGGCGTCGCCGAGCTCGTGCACGAGCAGCGCGGTGTCCCAGCCGGTGCCCACGCCGAGGTTCAGCGCCGTGTGGCCGCGGTGGGCGTCGAGTGCGGCGACCATGCGGGCGACGACGGACGGCATGCTCGCCGAGCTTGTCGATACCCGCCCGGCCTCGATGCCGTCGTGAGCGCCGTCGTCCCACTGCGTGACGATCGGGATGTCCGACGCGGCGGCGGCGAGCCAGGCGTCCGGGTCCGTGCGGCGGTCGATCGCCACGCTCGTGCCACTGTCCATGTCCCACGCCCAGATCAGCTCAGGCAGGAACAGCGAGCGCGGCAGTGCGGTGAAGGCCTCGACCCATTCGGGTGCGGTGTTGTCGGGCAGGTACCGCCCCGGCGCGTGGCCGGGGCTGTCCTCCTGCCGCTCAGCAGGGGTGAGCGTCACTTGCGGTGGCCTCCGTCACCGGGAGGGGTGGAGCCGTCCGGGGATGGCGGGTCCGGCGGCGGCGTCCACGGGGTGCCGGGGGTTTTGTCGTCGTCACCGCCGTCGTGGGCGAGGACCATCGGGTGCTCCTTCCGCTCGGTCTGATGGTGCATGAGGTAGTGCGGGTGCCGCCCCCTGTGTGCGGGAACAAGCCAGCGGGCGGCACCGTCCCGCCCGGCGGTGAGTCCATCCCCGGGCGGAGATCGTGGAGGCCGGCCGCTTAGGACGCGGCCTTGATGTTGCCGGGCTCGGTGGTCCACTCGACGCCGCCGCCCGGCGGCAGGACGTACGCGAGCTTCACGGTGCGGGTGCCGTGGTTACCGATGAGCTGGGTGTCCATCACTGCCCGCAGGGTGCCCGTGCGGCCCGTGGCGGTGTCCTCCACGGTCCGCCCGAGGAGCGGGTGCCGGTGGTGGCCGAATGAGCCCGGCGCGGTCATGGGGTCAGTCCTGCCGCGAGGCGTCGGGCGCGGCCGCGTGCGTGCTGGGCGAGGACCAGGGCGCGGCGCTGGCGGCGTGCCCCGTCGGGGACGTGGACGGTTCGGGTGCCGTCCGGGGCGGTGGTGATCAGGAGCGGTGTCGCCATCGGTCGGTCCTCCCGGTGCTGGCGTGGTGGCCGCTCGCACCCGCGACGGGGGACACGGGAGCGAGCGGCGCTTCGTGGGCCAGGACCAGAGCCGGGGGAACGGCGCGCGTGTGGTGTGGTGGCTCCGGTCGTCAGCCGATCACCCTTGCGCCGCCACCGGTTGACGGTGCGTCACTAGGCGATGACTCGAAGGTAGGAGCGTGTGCACCCGGGCCGCGAGTTTCTTCTACGCAATTGCACGGAACTACGCGTCGAGGGCTGCCAGGGCGTCTGTGATCAGGGTGCGGGCGGCCTCGCCGTAGACGGCGCTGCGGCTCAGCTCGGCGAAGGCGTGCAGGTAGTCGGCGATCTCGCGGGGCTGTATGACGTTGATCTCCGCTGTCAGGCTCTCCACGCCTACGTGGTGGTCGTCGAACGCGTAGAACGCTTCCAGGGGCCACACGGTGCGCTCGGCCCCGAACGGGATGATCCCGAGGGAGACGGAGGCGAGCGGCATGACGGCGAGTAGGTGGCGCAGTTGATCGGCCATCGCTTGCGCCGAGCCGAGTCGGTGCCGCAGCACGGTCTCTTCCAGCAGGAACGCGAAGCGGTGGCCGTCGTAGAGCAGGCGGGAGCGGGCGACGCGGGCGGCGACGGCGTCGGTCACGTCGTCCGGGGTGCCCTGGAAGCGCGTGATGGACGCCAAGAGGGCGGCTGCGTACCCGGGGGTCTGCAGCACGCCGGGGACGACGTTGGACACGTAGATGCGGCACAGGCCGGCCTCTTCGTGCCAGGTGTTCCAGTCGCGCTGTGCCTTGCGCATGCCGTCGCGGTGGACGCGCCGCCATTCCCGGTACATGCCGTCGACCGCGCGGGCGGTGGCGATCAGGTCTCGGGCCTGGTCCTCGGCTCCGCACGCGGTGCACCAGGCACGGATGTCGGTCTCGGATGGCGGGGTGGTGGCGTTGAGGATGCGGGAGGTCTTCGACGGGTGCCACCCGCACCGGGTGGCCAGCTCCTGCCCTTTGAGTCCGGCGTCGCGCATCAGCTCGCGCAGGCGTACCGCGACCGCTTGGCGTGCGGCCTGGGCGCTGGACGACGGGGAGACGGGCATGGCGGCTACCTGGTGCGGGCGGACACGGGTCAGACGGCGTACTGGTCGTGCGGAATGGCGCGGTCCCACACTTGCTCGAACGCGGCGGCGGACTGGGCGACCGTGAGCGGGTGGTCGGTGTACGCGTGGCCTGCCCAGTCGCCCTCACCGGTCCAGTAGTGGACCAGCAGGCGGCGGCCGTCGATCAGCCACAGGTCGTTCGCGGGAAGCAGCAGCCCGGACGCCTTCGAGCGGGGCAGCCAGCGCACCTGCTCACCCGAGGCGACGTTCAGCGGCGTGACGGCGTGCTCCCACCGGATGTAGTCCGTGACCGGTTCAGAGACGACGCGGGCCCGACGCATCACCACGCCGCGGCCGATCGTCTCGCGGACCAGGCCCAGCCACTCGGGCCACCACGAGTGCTCGGGGTCCACGATGGCGTGCCCGGTGCGGCGGAACTCTTCGAACTCTTCCGCCTCGTCACCGACGCCGTAGGCGTCGCGCAGCTCCAGGTGCACCGCCGTGTGCTCGGCGCTGCGCAGCAGCGCGGCGAAGTCCGGCACGCCGGGGCGTTCGTGCCACACGGGGCCGGTCGAGTCGGTGAGCGTCGCGAACGCCTGCTGCACGATGGGTTCCATCCGTGCGGGCAGGCGCACCACGGACTCACCGGCCGGCACGCCGGTCGCGTGCCCGGGTACCCACTCGGTGGCGTCGATCTCCGCCAGCATCCCGGGCGCGGGCTTCCAGCCTTGGATCACGACCTCCTGTCGCTCCTCGTCCGCCCACACCGTGGGCGAACCGCCACCGCCCGTGCTCGGGTCGATCCCGATGAACCGTAGTCCCATGGGGTGCTCCGTCCCTCATCGCTTCTACGTCATTGCACGGTTTCGCGGACATGGCGGACCGTCAAGAGCGCACGGGCGCATCCGGGACCCGCCGCTGTCCTGGGCGATGAAACCGTAGCCCCTCTTCGCGTTGAGCCGCTCCAGGGTGCCGCTGGCCCTGCTGATCTTCCGTTCGGGTGATCGCCAACTATGCTGACACCGACCTGAACGTGTCGAGGTCGATCTCCGCCCCGTGCCGTCCGTGGTGCCACGGCACGACGGATTCGCGGTCGGGCCACTTGACGACCAGGAAGGTGCTTTCGACCACTACGGTCGGCCTGAGTACCGTTGCACGACAGTCGGCAGACCGGGGGAGCCTCCGAAGATCTGGCCCACTCGAACTCACGGTGCGGTTACGGGTCTGGCCGGAGTTCCGTGAAGGGCCAGGTCGGGGCCGTGCATGCAGGATCGTTTCCCTGTGGAAGCCAGCCCGAACACGGCGGGCTCGGCCCGCAGCATCCCGACGTCGGACAGGCAGTCCCCGCCCAACGCGACCGCCAGTGCCAGGTCGAGCAGGACCTTCCCGGGATCGTGCACCGCCCGCGGCCTGCGCCACGGTTCCAGAGCCGCCGACAGCGAGGTGTCGAGGCCGGTCCGACGGGCGGTCTCCACCAGCAGCACCCCACCGGCCTGCGAGACCGCACCGGCACCACCGCCCCGGACACGGACATGCGGATAGAACCCACTACGCTTCTTCACCTGGAGAGTGCTTCTTTCCCTGCGGCGACCGGACCCTAGACAAGCCCTATCGTCCCAGGTCAGAGGCACTCTCCGCTTGTTTGATCAAGACCCGGACAAGCCCGCTCGTGAAGGCACGGGGTGGCGGGGCACGGGAATCAACGATTGTTCAGTAGCGCGGGGCAGGTCCCGACGTCCAGAACCATCGTGTCCGCATTGCCGCTACGCCCGACCCGGGTGAAGCCGAGGGTAGTGTAGAGGTGCACGGCGGGGTTGCCGTCCTCGACGCTCAGGCTGAGCCGAGCGACCGGGGCCGGTCCCTCGGCGGCGGCCTGGACCAGCGCCTCCATCAGAGCCCGGCCGTGCCCGCGGCCGCGGTGTTCGGGCAGCAGGCCGAGGGTCAACTCGGGAACGTCCGCAGCGACGAAGCCGTATCCGGGCTCACTCTCGGGGAGATACCGTGCCCAGGCCGCACCGATCGGTTCGCCGGCAACGGTCTCCGCGATGACCCCGAAGTCGTCCCTGCGGGGCCAGCCGACGAGGCAGCGCGCGGCGTGCGGCTCAGCGGCGAGCTGCTCGGCAGTGAACCGCGGCTCGCCGTTACAGTTGTATGCCTCGAGCAGGATGCGCCAGAGGAAGTCGGCGTCGCTAGCGACGGCGGGGCGGAAAGGCATCAACGTCCTTCGGGTCGGGAGCGATGCGGGCCGCCCGACGATAGGTCGCCATCCGCAGATCGGCAAGGAGTTTTGTCGCGGAGCGCCTGCCCCGCCTGTCGACCCTCACAGAGCTGCCGGGAACCTCCGGGCCGACGCCCCAGCCGACGATCACCCGCTACTGGCCTTCACTCCGGGAGTGAACTTCCCCGCACTGCCCATCAGGACCCAGGAATGCCCTACCACCCCAGGTCAAAAGCACTCCTGGACGTGTTGGCCACTCTCAGCTGCGCTGGCTCGTGAAAGCCCGAGGTTAAGGCATGAGACCAGGCCCGCCACACGAGCCTGGCTCCACCGGGAGCGCGAGCTCTATGATCGCCGCCGAAGGGGATGCTATGGGATTCTGGGACTGGCTCGGCGTGATCCTCGGCGGCCTGATGGTCGTCACGGCAATCGCGGCAGCAACCATCGGGGTGTTCCGCGAAGGGGAACGATCGACCCTGCGCGGAGCCGCAGGCATGGCTGGGCTCGGGCTGATTTGGGGCACCAACTCTGTTAAGCCCCTGCACCCGCCCGGTATAGCGACGGACCTGCTCTACGCTGCCGGGATCGCACTTGTGCTCCCCTCGACCGTGGTCGAGGTGCGATGGAGAAGGGACCGTCGCGCCGAGCGTAAAGCTGCAGCAGCACTACGCGATGCCGCCGACGCGACGCCGCGGCGGGGCAGCTGACCCAAGAAGCCCCAGGCCGCCCGGCCCGAGCGCGCGGCCGACCGGTGCCGTTCTGTCTGGCCGCCCACAGGTTTTGGCAATTCCTCGGAGCCTAGGCAGGTACCCGAGCCTGCGGTACCGCCGGAGGCAGCGTCAGAGCGACTTTTCGGCACCAACGCGGCTGCAGTGGCCTTCGCAACTCGACCTCTCACCGCATCTCGTCCCGTTGGGAGCTCCCTCGCCACTCTGCCGTTCTGCGGATTTCTCCGCGCTGGACCTGAGCCGATGAGAGTCGGTCAGGTCGCGCACAACAAGAGGATTCCTCAAGGTGCACGATGGGGAGCGAGTCAGCTGCCGTGACGTCGGTGCACACGGTGACGCTGGGTGCCCGCAGCCGCCCGCTTCGGGCCCGGCACACCACCTTCGATCGCCCCTTCGGCGTCGTGATCTTCGCCGACGTCAGTGGCGTCCCCCTCTGCACCGCCTGGCAGGCGAGGCTTCCGCGTAGCACCTGACCCGTACTCGGCCCGCACGTACCTGCTCGAGGTCCGTCCGGGGCAGAGGAGGCCATGGACGGGGCTTCGCCGCGCTTGAGGGATCCATCAGGCGCTGCCCTTCAGGTCCCGGTCGTGGAACTGTTGGATGAGCTTCTCGGTCGCGTCTTCCATCTCGACGTCCAGGGCACGCAGTTCTTTCTGGAGGCGGGAGATCACACGCTGTACCTCCGCGCGGTTGCCGCAGGCCGCCTCGAGTGCGATCCAGTCCCGGTACAAGCGCTCTGCGGTGGGTTCGACCTCGACGCCCTTGGCGATCGCGGCCCTCGCCGCGGAGTAGTGGCCGCTCGCGGTCTGGTAGCGGGCGACGGTGTGGGCGGTGTCGACGATGCGCGAGACCATCTCCTGCTGGTCCGGCATACTCCACGCTGCGGTACTCCCGGCGAAGGGGCGGCCCCGGACCAGCGCGAGCGCGGTCTCGAGGCCGTCGACACCTGCGGGGCCGGCGAGCAGGCCGCTTTCCGCGAGCTTGCAGAACCGGGTCCAGTCGCAGCGAACCCCGATGAGGGCGGGCAGGACGCCGTCCCGGGACTTGCGGGGCAGCCGCGGATTTCCGTCGGAGGTGTTCCCGAGGAGGATGCGCACGTCGTGCAGACGCTGTTTGACGGTTCGTTCGTTCCAGGGCGTGATCGGGTTCATGGCGTAGGCGAGGTCGTCGCGCATGCGGCCTGGCCGCAGGTAGAGGTACGCCGCGACCTCCGCCAGGCGTCGGCCGCGACCGCTGCTGCCGAGCCCGGTGACGTCCACCGGGCCCAGCACCCGGATCTCCGGAGCATGCAGGTCAGCGGGCCCTGCGACCGCCGCAGACTGCGTCGCCACGCCGTCCGTCTTCGCAGCGGGCGCGGCGACCTGCGTCGGCGGTACGGGGACAGGCACGGCCGGCCGCGCGGTCTCGCCTGCCGACTTGGTGAAGGCGAGGAACGGCGTCACCGGTGCGCTCCCGGCAGGCTCCTCAGCGGCGGACTTCGACGTGTGGGCCGACGCGGCCGCGCCGGCGAGCCCCGGTTTGGGATCGTCCAGGTCCTGGGAGTCGTCGGCTACCCGGGTCCACGCGCCGGTGGCCTCTTTGGCGGGCTCTTCGGTGGTGCCCAGGTCGCGCTTGAGGATCTGGTACTCGGTTTCCGTCACGCGCTGCAGGTTGACCGCGGCGGCGCCGGGGGGAACCAGTTGGGGGTCGGTCGTCGCGCAGTCAAGGACCAGTGCTTCCGGGAACAGCGACTGCAGTCCGTGGGCCGGCAAGGCGAGCGCGACCGGTGCGGTGGGGGAGCGGGAGATGAGATTGGCGAGCTCCCAGGCGGTCTCGGGGTCGATGTTGTCGGCGGCGACCAGCATCCACGGCATGGAGGCGTCGTGGTCCTGGTAGGCCGTCAGGAGCAGGTCGGCGAGGTCGGTAACGGCGTGCCGGATCCGGTCGAGGCACCGGATGCGTCCCGTGGCCATCATCGCGGGGAGGCCGGCCTCGACCAGGCCGGCGCTGAGGACTTGGAGTTCCTGGCCCCACGGACTGGTGGCGGTATCGAGTGCGAGTCCGCGGGCGACCTCGCGGATCTCCTGTGCGCTGCCGTCCAGGAGCAGGGTGCGCGCGGCGGCGAGGTTGAGGAGCAGCAGCGTGCCGTCGGGCTCGGTGCCGATGGTGGTCAGCATCGGGTAGGGCGCCGCCACGTCGGCGGCCGTGGCCGGGTCGAGGAGGTCAGCTGTCGGGTCGAGGTTCCACCAGCCGTCCTCGCCGGCGGTGAACGGCGCGATGGGCGGCCCGTCTGCGCGCAGGTGGATGCCGGTCGGGGTGATCCGGGCCGCCTCGAGCACCGGGAGCGGCTCGTCCTCGGGAATCCGACCGGCCAGGGTGCGCAGCGCCAGGTCGAGCCGTTCGGCGGTGGGGGCGTCGGCCTGGTTGGCGAGGATCTGCTCCAGCGAGCTGGCCTCGGGAGCAATCGCGATGGTTTCGCCGGGGCGGCGGGAGCGCTGTTGCAGGGCTCTCTTGATGCCGTATCCACCGACGAGCCCAGCGGCGAGCAGGGCTGCGATCGCGGCGCCGATGCGAAGCTCGCTTCCGGTTTCGGTGGCAGATGCCTCGGCGGCTGGCGAGGGCGTGGCAGGGGAGGCGGCTCCGGTCGGCGTGCTGCTCGCAGCCGTTGTGGGCGGCGCTTTGGCCGTGGTGGAGGGGCCGGGTGCGGTGGGCGCGCCCACCGCAGCCGCGACGGGGCCGGATAGCGCAGCCGCGCTCTGGGACCCGGTCGGCGCCGGAGTCGCCGTCGGTGCGGTCGGTGCGGCGGTAGGCGTCGCGGCGGGAGAGGTTCCGGTGTGGGAGCCGTCGCCGGTCGGCGCAGGCGGCGGGGTCGGCGTGCGCTCTGGGCTCTCGAGCGCGGGCGCTGAGGCGGGCTGGGGGATGGTCAGGTGCCAGCCGGGCAGGATGTGGTTGGAATCGGTCAGGTGCGCGCCGCCGGGCTGCTCGATCCGTTGGCTGGCCTTGAAGATGGCCGGGTAGTCGTCGGCGTTGCCGAGATCGTCTGCGGCGATGCCGGACAGCGTCTCACCGGGCTTCACGATGTGCACCGTCTCGTGGGTGATGGATTCGTGCTCGGCGCCGGACTCCTGCGTCCCGTGGCGTGCGGTCCGGTGATCCTCTTCGGCGGACTTGGTGGCGTGGTGTGCGCTGGACGCGGGCGCGGGGTGCTTGGCGTCGGCGGGTAGCCGCAGGGTCCACCCGGGCACGAGGTGGAGGGTGGAAGCGGTCAGGGTCTGGCCGTCCGTCTGCATGATGCCGTCGTTGAGGGCGGCGATGTCCTTCCAGCGGGTCCCGTCGCCGAGGTAGTGCTCGGCCAGGCCCCACATGGTCTCGTCGCCGGAGGTGACCTGGTGAACCCTGCCCTTCCAGCCCGACGCGGCGTCGGCGACGACGTCCGCGGCGACATGGTGCGGGTCGGGTGTGGCGTGGTGGGGGAGGTGGAGTGTCGCCGCCGGCGCGGGGGCGGTCTGGGCGATCGCCGTCCCGGTGGTGGGCAGCAGCAGGACGGCCGCGGCGACTAGCGTTGCGGCCAGGTGCTGGCCCGCGCCGAGCACCGGCAGGCGCGGGGCGGCGCGGTGGCGCAGCACGGCGACGAGTTCGAGGAGAACCTGGAGGGTGAACAGGCCCCAGGCGAGCCAGCCGACGGCGGTGATGGCGCCGAGGAACAGGCCGCCGTTGTCGGGGCTGGTGAGCGCGTTGGTGGTCTGCTGCCAGGTCGGGACATGGTGTGGGTTGGTGCCCCAGGCCAGCAGGGCGAGCGGGACGCCGGCCTCCAGGGCTGCGAGCGCGGTGAGCGCGCCGAGACCCTTAAGCAGGCGGGGGAGCGGGCGCGAGCCCATCATCAGCCTCCCTCGTAGAGGAGTTGTGCGCTGCCGTGCCCGGTGACGCTGCCGGGGCCGATCAGCGGGAACGGCGGGGCGTAGGGGGTGGTGACCGTGACCTGGACCTGGTTGCCGTTGACGGTGACGGTGCCGCTCACCCCTGCGGAACGCAGGTAGGCATGGGCGGCGGTGACGGCCCGCTGGGGCTGGATCTGGAAGCCGTGCCCGGTCAGGGCGGCGCCGGTGTCGAGCGCCTGCGCGCCGGAGCGCGCGGCCTCTTGGGCGGTTGCGTCGGCCTTGGCCAGTGCCTGGAGCTTGAGGCCACCGTCGACAACCAGGGCCAGGACCGCGAAACACGCGAGGATCACGATCGCAGTGAACATCGACAGGCTTCCCCGCTCACCGTCCTCGTGTCGCGCGCGCAGGTGGCGCTCACGCAACGCGCACCCCCAAGGTCTCCCTGGTGAGCGGCATCGGGGCGGTGGCGCGCTGCCGGTACTGGTCGATCGAGCAGGTGAAGCTGCCGCGAAGGGTCTTGGTTCCGGGCACCCCCGGGAAGAGGCCCGCGAGCTGGACCTGGCAGGTGACGGTGACGGTGACCGCGGCGGGCTGCCCCAACGGGGCGGTGAATCCGGCGGTCGGGACGGTGACGTCCGTGTTCACGCAGTGGATCCCCTGGGAGGTCAGGGACTGGGTTGCGACCTGGAGGGCGGCCTGCCGGGCACCACCGGGGGAGTTCTGCAGAGAGGCCGCGCGGGCGGCGTCGCGGGCAGCGTTGGCGACCGTTGAGCCGGCCAGGTAGACCCGTCCGGCCAGAGCCATCAGCCCGAACACGAGCAGCAGCACAGGGGCGAGGATCGCCATCTCCAACGACAGTGCCCCATGTTCGCCTGCCACGGGCCTGGGGGAGCGGGTCATCGGGTGAGCTGCTCCTTCGCGGCGGTGGCGGTCTGGGACAGATGGAAGGTCAGGCCAGGGATCCAGGTGGTCACGCTGCCGGTGACGGTGATCGTCACGTTCGCGCCCGTCTGCGAGCCGGAGACCGCAGGGCCGGTGATGCTGCCGCCGGTGCGGTGCAGCAGGTCCCAGGTCTGCGCCTCGCCCTCGCCGAGGGTTCCGCCGTGGACGCGGGCGGTCTCGACGCCCTGTTGGGCCGCGGTGACGGCCACGTCGCGGGTGTAGAAGTAGAAGCCCGCCTGGACGATCGTGAACAACAGCAGCATCACGACCGGTGCGAGGATCGCCAACTCCAGCGACAGTGCGCCCCGGTCGGCGCCGTCAAGGCCGCGGCCGTGTAGGCGGATGCGCTGTGGAGGTCTTCTTCGCCGTGGTGGTCGACGAGTCATGGGCCTGTGATCTTCCTCCCTTGGTGCCGGTGGCGCTTCCCGGCTGGTCAGCCGATCTGGTTGGCCTTCTGGGTGGCTTTGGTGGTGACGATGGCGACGACGATGCCGGCGATGACGACCAGCGCGGCGATCAGCAGGGCGAGCTCGATGGACAGCGCTCCGCGCTCGCGGTCCTCGTCTCGGTGCAGGGTGCGAATGCGGGAGGCGCGGGCCCGCAGCGTGGTCGTCAACAGGGTGATCAGTGGGTCGGACATGGAAGCCTCCGTGCAGGGTTGATGAGGGAGAAGTCAGCTGTTGACGACCCGGATCATCGCCGGCAGGGCGATGTAGCAGGTCATGATGATCACCAGCGCGGCGACGGGGACGACCATCTTTTCCGAGGCCGTGTTGGCGTGGGCCTGCTGGTCGGTGAGCAGCACACCGCGCAGTGAGCGGGCCTGCGCCTGGAGCGTGGAGTAGACGGACGCGCCCTCTTCGCCGGCGATCGCGATGATGTCGGCGGGCATGCCGAGTTCGGGGACGTCGATCTCCTCCGACAGCTGCCGCAGTCCGTCCCAGGTCGCGATTCCCGCGAGCTCGGCGTGCAGCAGGGCGTCGCGGATCCTCTCGAACACCCAGCCGTCTCCGACCTGGGCGGCGCGCTTGAGGGCTTCGCTGGGGCCGGCGTCGGCTGCGCGCTCCAGCGAGACCAGGTCGAGGTAGGAGGCCACCGCGATGCGGAATTCCGTGCGGGCCCCGGCGGCGCGCTGGTGCACGTTGACGTCGACGAGGAACCACAGCGCGACCGCGAACACGATCGAGGCGACACCGGGGATAGCGAACGGGATCCGGGCTCCGCCCGCGACAGCCAACGCTGTGCCGACGGCGGGGAGCAGCAGTCCGTAGAGGGCGGCGCCGAGCTTCTTGCCGAGCTGGAGTGCCGGGGACTCGCGAAGGATCGCGAGCTCCTTGCGGGGCAGCCGCACCAGGCTGTCGCTGAGCCTTGAGAGCGCCCAGGAGCCCAGGCGCTCGCGCCAGTCCGCCGGCTCAGCGGCGCGCTGTGGGGCGAGGAGGTCGAGGCGGCCCGCGTCCATGCGGGCGATCACGTCCCCCAGGTCGCCGCGTCCGCGCGAGAGACCGGCCACGAGCATCGTGACGCCGCCTCCGACGGCTGCACCAGCGAGGAGAACGGGGGCGAGGGGGATCACGGCTGCACCTCCGTGGTGCGCTCAGCCAGCGACTTGGTGCGGTCCGCGGAGGACAGGAAACGGGGAGTGGGGCGCATGTTCGCCATCGACCGCATCCACGCGACCATCGCGGCGAAGCCGAGGGCGAACCCGACCATCGCGAGCACCCCGAGCGGGCTGGAGTAGGGGCCGACGTAGGAGCCGGAGAACATCGACAGAGCGAACACGACCAGGCAGAACAGCACGATCCAGCGCATGTTGGCGCGCGGCTTGGCGCGGTCGGCCTCGACTTTCCGCCGCATCAGCACCTCCTCCTGCACGCAGGAGGCGAGCTCCTTGAACGCGCGGGACAGCCCGCCGCCTCGGTCCTGGACGTGGAGCAGCATCATCGCGACGACCATGTCGGCGGTGACGTCGTCCAGGTCGTCGCCGAACGCGCGGTAGGCGGCGCGGGTAGGCCAGCCGGCGGCAAGGCGCCCGACCAGAAGCTTGGCCTGGGGTTCGATCGCGGCCGGGACCTTGGGGGCGCTGGAGCGGATCGACTGCTCCAGCGACAGCCCAGTGGTGTGGATGTCCGCGAGCCGGCGCACCCACTCCTCCAGGCCCTCCAGGCGGGCGATCCGCATCGCGTGCTCCCGCCCCGGGTTGAGCAGCCAGACCACGTTGCCCGCGACCAAGCCGGACAGCAGGCCGGCCATGGGCCAGCCGGTGACCAGCCACACCGCCACGGCGACCCCGCCCCCGGCAAGGACCCTGGTGCGGCGCGTGCGCCACCAGGCGGCACGCGCTTGGCCCCCGTCGAATCCGGCCAGCGCCCGCAGCCTGCGCTCCGCGTGCCCGCGGCGCCGGGCATTCTCCGGCGTCGCCCAGCCGGCGAAAGCGGCCACCGCGACGACCAGGCCGGCCACCGCCACCGCCGCGCACAGCGCGGCGATCGATTCCATCAGCGAGATACTCACAGCTTCGTCACCGTCTTCAACTCGTGGGTCCAGGTGCCGAACGGGCTTTGCAGCCACTCGCGTTGGAAGCCCACTCGGACCAGGTCGTCGATGCAGGCGGGCATCTGGTGCGGTACCGCCCGCGGTTCGCGGCGTCCCCCTTGGTCCTTGGGGGCGAAGATGCGCTGCACGGACGGGCGGCCGCCCTCGCCCAGGCCGGTGATCTCCAGGACCTCGGCCACGAAGCGGTGCCGGCGCCCGCCGATGCCCGTCTCGTCGACCTGCCGCAGGTAGACGATGAACTGGCAGGCTTCGGCGATCAGCCGGTAGGCCAGCTCGACGCTCATGCCGATCCCGGCCTGCAGCGCGAGGGTGGTCACGCGCTCGATCGCGGCGCGGGCACAGCGGGCATGGACGGTGCACATCGATCCGCCGTCGCCCTCGATCATGCCGTGGAGCATCGGCAGGACCTCGACCGAGCGGACCTCGCCGACCAGGATCCGCCGCAGCGACATGCGCTGAAGTTGGGGAAACAGGTCAGCGAGAGTGAGCTCACCGAGCATCCGCCCAGTGGCGTCCTTCTCACCGTTGCCCTCGCGGGCCTCGAACGGCACCACCTGCGGGCCGGGACCTGGAAGCTGGTGGAGCCACAGCTCGTACTCCGACTCCAACGTGCCGATCCGCTCACCCGGTTGGATCTCACGGGCCATCGCGCGCAGGAGACTGGTCTTGCCCGCGCCCTGCCCACCCACGATGAAGACGTTCTTCCGGGCCAGCACCAACGCCTTCAAGAACTGAGCGAGGACGGTGTCGAGGGAGCCCCAGCCGACCATCTGGTCCAGGCGCGTGTCCTTGAGCCGGTGCTTGCGGATCACCACCTGCGGCCGCGGGGTGACGAGGTAGGTCGCGGCGAGCCGTGAACCATCGAGCAGCCGCATGTTCAGCACCGGACTGGCCGGCGACAACGAGCGCTCGCCCTGCCCCTGGGAGCGGGCCAACTGGTTGACCAGGTCCACCAGGTCGCCTTCAGAGCCGACGATCGGGGCCACCATGGCGGTGGGCCGGTCCTGGTAGACCACTTCGACCGGCTTGCAGCCGTCGATACGGATGTCCTCCACACCCATGTCGTCCAACAGCGGCTGCAGGCGGCCCGCGCGGAAGAGGTCGTCGAAGACCGCCCGCTTGATCAGGTTCTCCTGCTCGGAGTCCAGCGGAGCCTTCTTCGCGCTGTAGTCGGTCGCCCAGGCCGCGACGACCTCGACCACCAGTCGCCAGCCCAACTGCTGCCGGTCCCGTTCGCCCATGACCTCGTCGCGCACCCGGTCCGACAGCAGCCCGGCGACCTTGCCGCGCAGTTCTGCCAGCACGTCGAAGCCCACCGGGAGCACACCGGCCGCCCCATGCACGCTCTGCTGCGCCGGCAGCGCCGACGGGCCGGGCTCGGCGGGAGAGGCCGGAGCGGGTGTCTGGAGGGCCGCTTCGAAGGAAGAGCGCAGGACCTGGAACGAGGTTGCGGTGCTCGCGCCGTTCACGACGGTGCGCGGCTGCGTGTCAGCCACCGGTACCCCCCAGGTCGACGGAGGCGTAACCGCCCACGTGGAGCTGCGCACGCCGCCGGGCCCCGAGCGCTGTGATCGGCTCCCATGCCGAGCGGGCCTGCCGCAACAGCAGGGACTTCAGGGTCAGCCCGCGCCGGTCCGGGCCGTGGGCCAGCGCGCGGGCGGTGTCCGGGTCCCAGCCGAACTGGGCCAGCACCGGCACCTGGAGATGGTGGGCGATCTCGTTCGCGGCGGGCTGCTTAGTCTCCTGCACCAGGAGCAGGCCGAGCGCATCCAAGCCCGTGCCGCGCTCGGCGAGGTCGCGCTTCAGTGCCCTTATCACCGGGTCCGCCGCCACCGCACCGACCATCGACTGACGCACCGCCAGCAGCACGACGTCCGCGCGGCGCAGCACCGCGGCCGGGTAGCGCGTACTGGACAGCTCCCCGGACTCGATGGCCACCCGCCCGGCATCGACGACCACATCGAAGCCGTTCCGCTCCAGCACCGGCCACGCCGGCACCAGGTGCTCCCACACCCCTGCCATCGCCGATGCCTGCGCCGGATCAGTCAGCCCCGGCAGCAGCATCCGGTTCCCGACGCCGCTGTCCAAGGAGACCAGGTGCTCAGCGAACTGACTCCCGAGGTTCCCCGCACGGACCGCGGTCGCGAGCCGGTGCAACCCGATGCTGGCGTTCACGTACCCCTGGAGGAAGCCGGCCCGCACCGAACCGCCCGCAGGGTCGAGCTCCACGAGGACCGACTTCTTCGGCGCGGCCAGAGCGAGCGCCAAGGAGCTGACCGTCACCGCGCCGGAGCGCGCGGAGACCAAGGCGACAACCGTCATCCCACAGGTCCCGACTGCAAAGTGATCGCGACCTGCCCGACCGCCGCCCACGCCGCGAGCTGCGGCGCGTCACCCGGGTTCACCGCCAGGTCCACCACACTGTTCCCGCCTGCGTCCGCAGGTCCAACGGAGACCACACTCGCCAGGACCGTCATCGGCGCCGCCGGCACCTTGCTGTCGCCCTGCGCCGGAGTCTGGACCACCTGCACGGAACTGCCCGGCTCCAGCATCCCAGCGGGCAGCTGACCGGGCTTGGCCAGCACCCCGACCACGGTCTTGCCCGCGGTCACGTCAGGGCCCGAAGCCACCGACCCGCGGGTGAGCAGCGACCCCTGGGTGAGATCCGTCAGCGCGGTCTTGCCCAGCACCTGCGAAGCATCCCGCGACGGCACCGGAGCTAGCGCCGGATCCGGTGCGACCTGCGCCACCATCAGATCTCCTGTGGTGAGCACCTGCCCCTTCGGCACCATGTGGGCCAGGGCGAGGACCGGCACCCGGTCACCTGCCTGGTGCACCATTGCGTACGCCCCGAGTGCCCCGACGACTGCGAGCGCCGCTCCAGCGGCGGCGAGCATGGGCCGCCTGGCCCTGCGGGGCGCACTCGTCGTGATCGGCACCGGCCCGAGTCCCTGCTCGACCGGCTGCCGCGGCTTGATCACTGCCATCAGCGTTCCTGTTTCCCTTGCGCGTCTAGTTGTTCAAGTCCCGCAGCTCACCGATGACCACCGACGAAGCCGACCTCCGGGTCACCGTGATCTGGCCTGTCTGGCCGGTCGTGGCCTGCCAATTCACCACCCACGTGGCCGTGGCGTTGATCGCATATCGCCCCCCGGGCTGCGATACGGAGACGGTGGTGTAGGTGTGGCCGCACGGCGGCTGGGCGTTGCCGAATGACGCCTGATAGGCCTCACCTGGATTTGTGCAGGTCACCGACTGGCCGTCGCCCAGGTTCCATACGATCTGCGTCGCGCTTCCGGTCGCGGTCACGGTCACGGCACCCGTTGAGGCTGAGGCTGAGTTCGGGCCCCACGTCGTTGGGGAGACGTTGTCCCACAGCCACACGGGCAGGCCGACGACCCCGTTCGAGCCGGGTGGGGGAGCGATGCCGACCGCCGGGCCCTGCAGGCCCATCTTCGACACCGCCTGCTGTGCCAGGGCTTGAACGTCTACCCCACCTCCGTAACCGGGCGGTGGATGCTGGAACCACCGTGCTCCACCACCGGGTAGGTCCTTGCCGGTGACAAGCGGGCAGTTCCCCGAGTAGATCGCGCCGTCACCGGGCTTGTGCCCTCGCCACAGGGCGCTGCTTGCGTCCGGCTGGGGACTCATCAGCTGGTAGTAGCAGCCGTTCTGAGAGTCGAACCAGCCGAAAGTGGAGTTGTAGCAGGGGAAGGTGTGGCCGGAGAACTGGCACTCGGCAAGCCCGCCTCCTGCTCCTCCATCGCCAGCTCCGCCTCCGGATGTTCCACTGTCCGACGAAGGCGAGCTCATTGCCGACACGCTGCAATCGGTCACGCCGACCGGGCAGGTCACGCTGCCGCCCCCGCCACCGTCAGCCCAGACGGCAGGCGTGGTGTGCAGCCCTGTAGTCCCGATGGACAAGACGGCTAGGAGGCGGCTTGCCCGGATCAGCATGTCACCGTTCGGTCGACTGAGTCGTCGTAGATGCGCCACTGGACGTTGTCGAAGGTCGCCTGAAAGGTCCAGGGGTGGCGGAACACCTTGTCCGCCAGCTGCGCGGGCTGCCCCGTCGCCTTGTTGACGGGCCGGTAGTTGGCACTGTCAATGCAGTCGGTGATCGTCGCGGTCTTGGACGCCAGGTTGAGCGCGGTCACTATCGGGCTCAGCGTGGGCCTTCCTCGCATGACCAGACCCTGCGACCGGTAGTACTGGACGGAAGCCCGGACGTTCGCATCTGCCTTCCCGATCGCGAAGGCGCTGATCGGGAGTCCTTCGAGACTTCCCTGGGTGTATGCCTGCACCTGGAGGTTCCAGAACCCCCGATATTCGGTCAGGAGTTGTGCCTTCGCCGCATCGCTGGCGTTCGGCGACGGAGAGGCGGCAGCTGAGGTAGGCGCCACGCTGGGGGACAAGGCCGACTGTTTTGGGGAGCTACTGCACCCGGCCACGAGCAGGCTGGCGGCAGGCACCATTGCTGCGGCCATGAGACGCCGGCTGAATCGCGTGGACCCAAAGGTTCTTTCAGCGGTGCGCATGGCGGCAGCCCCCTTGCTCTTCGTGTACAGATCTTGAACGGATAGTAACGGCCCAGGGCAATGGATTGTTCGGAGTTCATCAAGACCCCGGCTGCTGTGAACACGCCTCAGCTGGACTTTCAGTAGGTCGATCTGAGCCCGCCGCGTTCCCCGTGCCAACTGAAATCACCCGCGAAGGTGACAAATACTCCTGGCACATAATCCTTCCCGTGTGCTCTCCCGGCCGGGACTCGCCTCCCGCCAGGCGGGCTCGCCTCCACCCAAGGGAGACCACCAGATCCCTGCGTCGCTGCCCGCATCCGTGACGGAGTTACCCCGGCCGTGCCGATCGGCAGGGTTGCTGACCATGTTCCTCATGGGCGGGTCGGAACCGGCGAGGTCCCTGATGGGATCGGCATCGGCGGTGCACGTCAAAGTCGAGGGGACGACGCTGAGCAGGAGAGGGGGTCGGCCGACCTGGTGCCGCCACGGCCCTCGCGTCGGCTTCTCGCACGCCGTTGCAGTCTGCTCGGCGAAGCGGCGAGGTATTCCGTGAACGCCGTCTGTTCCGGCTTCTTGATCCAGACCTTGACCAACGCGTGCCTGGGCTCAACGCCCTGGCGCTCGTCGTGGGTGAACGCGTGCAGTGCCGCGTCAGGGGTTACCTCGTGAGCAGGCGGAGCGGTCTCTCGCTCGAAGTCGCGGTCGCGACTCTCACTCGACGCCTCTCCGAACATGGTGCGGTGCTTGCGCAGGAAGGCGAGCGCGAGTGAGGTGGCTAACCGAGAAGCGCCGCGCTGTGCAGGTCCGTGCTCAGCGGTCAGCGGAGTGTCCGGGGCTAGGCCGAATCCTGGAGCAGGTCCTTGATCCGGGCGTCCGAGATACGGTTCTGCGGGTCAGGCCGTTGCGGATCCCGTGACGACCGTCATGACGAGCCGGTAGTCCGAGGGCGGGACGATGTTCAGGTCCACCCGGGCTCCGCTCTCCTGGTAGCTGAACAAGTGCCGGTCCTCACCGGTCCTCACCGGTCGGCCCCGGGGGCGTCTTTCGGTGACCGCCTTCCCCGCACGCAGGGCCTCCAGCTCCTCCATGCTCACGCACCTCTCAGGCATCCGGGGTGTCAGGTCGGTGTTCGAGCACCGTAGCGCGGTCCCCACGCACGACGACCCCATCGGATGGGGGCGACTCCCCGTCCACTGCTCACATGAGGAGCGCGCGACCTCCTGCACGGCCCGGAGACGCGCGCGGTCGACAGCCGCCGTCTCGTAAAAACGCGAGGCCAAGCGCCGCTCGCCAGGAGCGAGGTGACCAAGGTCAACCCCCAGCCCACCGCAGGCACCGCATCCAGGTCACTCATACATACGGACGGGCACAGGCCCTCGGCAACGGGCTCAGCCGGGTGGTACTGGTGGCGCATGCCCGAGAGAGTACGTGCACGTCCGGCCTGGCCGGACAGCGGGCTGGACACGGTTACCCCAGCGCGACGTCCTCTGCCTCTCGCAGGATCGCCAGCCGGGCCCGGAGGGGCTCTGCGAGGTCGAGGTTGTCACCTCTCCTGTTGGTCTGCAGAAGCTGAGTGATCACCGCGAGTTCGGCGAAGCGACCCGAAGGCGTGTCGAGCTGGTCGGACAGGTGGTGCCGGACGTCCGCCGCAACGTCGGGGACGAGGAGGCTGTAGGTGTGGAGCATGGCGGCGTCGTAGCCCGCAGGTGCCATGCCCCATCCCTCCCAGTCGAGGATGTGCAGCCCTGGAGCGGTCAGATTGGCCCAGTGCAGGTCACCGTGAGCGGCGGCCCAGACGACTCCGTCCTGACCGGGCATGAAACCCAGGTACTCCGGCATGGCCCGCTCCAGGTACTCCTGGCGCAGCGCGACCCGGGCGGTGTGGACGTCACGGACCGCGCCGAGCGCGATCATCAGCCCGACCCACCACTCCCCCGAGAGGCGCGGAGCAGAGCGCAGGACGGGGCTGTCCGTGGTGATCGTCGTGTCCGCGACGACGTCGTAGAGCTCGGCCAGGTAGGCGTCCTTGTCGTCCGTCCAGGCGGAAGAGGCTCGTAGTCGCGGGCGGGGGACGCTCGCGGGCATTGCGAGTTCCGCCTCGGTGGGGCCCTCCCAGAGCTTGCCGCCGGCCTTGTCGGCCGGTGCCGAGACGAGGCGGAGCCAGCGCTCGCCGTCCTCGGTGGTGACGCGCCTGCTGAGGGTGCGCCCGCGCCAGCCCCATGATTCGCCCTCGCCGAGGACTCGGGCTCTGAAGGTGCGCGCGGCGTTCGCGTGGGCTTTGCGCATGCGCTGGGCGGTTGCGGGGTCAGGTTCCGAGTACATCCGTGATCCTCTGGAGTTGGTCCCTGCTCAACACAGGGCCGTCGAGCGCGGTTACGGCCTGGTGCCAGTGTTCCTGGCTGCCGGTGCTGATGAGGACCCGGCGAACGCCCGGCGCGGACCCGACCACCGTGAGCGCTGCCTGGGCCGGGGTGCTTCCCGGCGCGATCAGGTCGATGAGTTCCGGGGTGAACAGCTCGGGGACCTGGCCGCCGTGAAGCGGGGCGGCGGCGAAGACGGCCAGGCCCGCGGCGCTGGCGTCGGCGAGGACGCCGCGTCCTTCGAGCACCTGGGCTATCGGGGCGAGGCGCACGATGGAGAGCGGGAGTTGGACGGCGCGTAGGCGGTGGTCGGCTCCTCCGGCACGGAAGGCGGCGCCCAGGAGGGTGGGGATGTCGAACAATCCGCCGCTGAAGCCGCTCCAGGTGGCGACGCCGTAGGAGCGCAGTTGGCCGTCGCCGCAGGCTTCCTCCAATACGGTGAACGCTGAGTACAGCAGCTCGTCGACGTGCTCGGGTGGGCAGTGGTGCTCGGGGTTGTGGAGGAAGACGAGGTCGGGCATCCGACCCAGGTGGCGGCGACTGCGCGCGATCTGCCAGCGCAGGTACTCCGGCTTGAGACTGTGGCCTTCCGCAGCTTCTGCCTCGGTCAGGACGCCGGCCGCGACGGCGGCGGGACGGTCGGATTCGGCGATGAAGCCGACCTTGGTGGAGACCCGGACGCGGGAGTGTCGGGCGAGGACGGGGGCGAGGGCTGTCTCGGCTTGGCCTGCAGCGTAGTTGGGGGCAGTGTCGAGCCAGTCGGCACCGCACCGGGCCGCCATCGAGGCGGCCCGGCGGATGTCGGGGCAGCGGTAGGTACCCAGCCCCATGCGAGTTCTCACCTGTTGCCTCCGAGGGCGGCGGCGTTGCCGTTGACCAGCTCGGTGACCACGGAGGCCGCCTGGGTGAGGGTGAGGCCCGCGCGGTCGGCCAGGAGGGCGAGGTGGTGCTGACCGCCGTCGGCGAGCTGCTCCAGGAGCGGCAGCACGGGGGCGGCGAACGTCCAGTCCTGTCCCCCGGCGACCAGGTGGACGTTCCCGTCGCTGTCCGTGAACAGGGCCGAACGGGAGGGCAGCAGGCGCACCGGCAGATCCGGCTGCGGCGGGATGCCGTTGACGAAGGGCAGCGAGGGCGCAAGCCGCGGGGACTCGGTCGCGTCCCGGGCCGCTGCGAAGCGGGCGACGAGGTCGGGGCTGTCCAGCTCCTCCAGGATCAGCTTGCGTAGCTCGTCGACGAAGGCGCGCTGGTCGGCGTCACCGGCCAGGCGGGGCACCTCGGCCCGGACTGCCTCGTGGGCGCGCAGGGTCTCGGACAGCCAGGTGATCAGATCGGCGCCGCTGTGGGACTGCAGGCCGCAGGTGACGTGGAGGGAGTGCTGGCCCTCGGACGCGGCCACCGCGTGCCACCAGCCACGTGGGAGGTAGAGGACGTCTCCGGCGGCCAGGACCAGGTCCGCGACGGGTTCGGTCGGCGGCGGCTCGGGTGCCTCGAGGTCGCGGTGCATGGGGGCGGTACGGGTGGGGCCGTACAGACGCCAGCGCTTGGCGCCGTCGAGCTGGACGACGACCACGTCGTGGTCGTCCCAGTGGGTGCCGAAGCCCTCTGTGCCGGTCCAGGAGGCATAGAGGTTGATCTGGCAAGAGGTGCGCAGCCAGCGCTCCAGCTGGGCGGCGAGGTGGTGCAGGCCAGGGTGGAGCTCGTCGACGGCGTCGAGTACCAGCGTCGCTCCAGCGGCCAGTTGCTGGTGCAGGGCGTCGGGCTGCAAGCGCCGCCAGACGGTGCTGCGGCGGGTGACGACGGGCTGGGTGTAGCGGTAGTCGGGGACGGGTTCGCCGTCGGCGGCCAGGCGGAACCGTGGGGTGTCGAGCCGGTGCCGGGCCAGGATCGAGTTCAGGTCGTCCCAGCTGATCAGCCCGGCGACGGACGCGGCTTCGCCGCGCGCGACCAGGTAGCTGCGGCCGAACGCCTGGGCGAGGAAGTCGTCCCCGCCCAGGCGCTGGGCCACCGAGAAGGGCTCGGTGGTCATCGCGTCAGCCGTCAGTCGTTGGTGTCGCTGACGCCGGTGGAGCCGCCGTCGGACTCCTGCATGGCAGCACGCGAGCGGGCGGCGGCGACCCGGGTGCGGGCGATGAGCAGGCCGTCGTTCTCCTGCTCGGTGGCGCTGGTGAGGTGCTCGTGCATCGCAGTCCTCCTGCGTGAGAAGTGCGGACCGGCCGGATGCCTGGTCCATCGGGTTGTGTGCGGCGGCTCCCGTCGCGGGGGAGCGTGAAACCGGGAGCCACCGCGTGGTGCGGGAGCCCAGGCCAGGGCCGGGCTCCGTTCCCTGGCCCGCGTCGCGACCGGGCCAGGAGCTGGGGGTCAGGTGCTGCCTTTCGGTGTGAAGTCGGCTGCCATCGGCGCGGCCACGCGCACGAGGGTGGTGAGCCGTTCCTCGCCGTCGAGGCGGGAGTCCGGGCCGACCTCGAACCAGACCCGCTTGCCAGCGGGGTCGGGTTCGGCTCCCCAGTCGGCAGCCAGGGCCGCCACCAGGAGCAGGCCGCGCCCGTGCGGCACCGAGGGGTCGAGTCCCCTTGGGGTGGGCAGTTCGGGGTCGGTGTCGGTGACCTCGACGCGCAGGCGCTCACCGGTCCACAGGACCAGCACCGCGCAGGCGGCGCCTGTGTGCCGGGCGGCATTGGTGATGACCTCCGCCGATAGCAAAGCCACGTCTCGGCGAGCGGCGTCGGTCAGCGGCAACTCCCGCTCGATCACCAGGTCCGAGATGACCCGGCGTGCAGCGGACACCGCGTGTGCGGCGGGCTCCACGCGGAAGCCCGGACCGAGCTGGCTCGGCGCAGCGGCAAGAACGGACATGGCTGGCCTTTCGAGGAGGAGCGTGCACCGACTTCCGCCGGCCTTCTCTCACCCCGGGCGCTCCCGGGTGTCTCCACCAAACCGCTCTCAAGCGCGCCGAACCACGGCAGAATTGATGCGCACAGGACGCATCCGTGCTGCAAACCGACCGCTGAGCTGGGACGTCGCACTCCAGGCGAATCCGGCTCGCCGAGGAGGACGTGCGTGGCGACCAGGAGGCCCAGGCTCATCGAGCGCCGAAAGGCGGTCGGACACACCCAGGAGTCGCTGGCTGAGACGATGGGGGTCGACCGGACCACCGTCGGGCGGTGGGAGAGCGGCCACGCCGCGCCTCAGCCGTGGATGCGCCCCAAGCTGGCTGGGACACTCGGTATCACTGTCGATCAACTCGCTGAACTGCTCGACAGCGCAGGCCCCGAGACAGCCCGACCAATGGACGTTCCCCTGCAGTTACCCCAAGCGCGGCGACCTGCGAGCCCACGGGACATGGTCGCCGCTATCGCGACCGACTCCGCTGAATCAGCCCTGTTCCTACGGTTCGCCAGCAGCACGAACGTCGACGACATCCTGCTGGAGCAGTTGGAGGCGGACATCGCCCGCCTAGCCGTCGAGTACGTCAGCAAGCCGGTTCCCGACCTGATCCACGAGATCAGTTGCCTCCGCCGTAGCGTCTTCGACCTCCTCCAGGGCCGCCAGCACCCGCAGCAGACCATCCAGCTCTACCTCGCCGCAGGCCGCCTCAGCGGACTCGCCACCCACATCGCACTCGACCTCGGCCACTACGCCGTCGCCGCCACCCACGCCCGCACCTCCTGGCTCTGCGCCGAACACGCCGGCCACAACGGGCTACGCGCCTGGGTCCGCTCCGTCCAGTCCCTCATCGCCTACTGGCAGCTCGACTACGCCCAGGCCGCCGGCCTCGCCCGAGCAGGAATGCCGTACAGCGACGGCGGGACCATCGGCGCCCGCCTCCTCAGCCTCGAAGCCCGCGCCTGCGCCGCGATCGGCGACCAGGCCGGAACGCTGCGCGCCATCGAGTCCGCCGCCGAGGCCCGCACCAGCTCGGCAGTCGCGGATCTGCCCGGCGTCTTCACCTTCCCCGAAGCCAAGCAGTGGGCGTACGCCGGCACCGCGCTCCTCGCTCTCGACAGCCCGCGCTGGGTACCCCAAGCGATCGGGGCGTCGCATCTGGCCATCGCCCTCTACCAAGCGGCTCCAGTGGCAGACCAATCATCCGGCGACCTACTCGCCGCCCACCTCGACCTCGCGAACGCCCACCTCGCCAGCCGAGACACCGACGGCGCCCAGGAAGCGCTCAACGTCGTCATGCAGGCCGGTCCAGAACGGCTCACTGCCAGCATCGCCAAGCGCCTCCAGGCTCTGAACAGCAGCCTCGCCTCGCGGCCCTTCGCCCGATCGCCCGCGCTCCTGAGCCTCCGTAAGAATGTCCAGGAAGCCTGCTCCCGCCCCGCCCTCACGACCAGCCCGGAGCCAAGCACGTGACGAGCAACACCGCACAGCAGGACGCCGCCCTGACCGACAAGACCCGCCTGGCCACCAGCGCATACGCTGACGAACGGCACCTCGCCGCACGGCAGTCGATCTACCAGTGGCAGCAGCCCCGCTACGACCTCCCCGGCATCGTCGTCGAACAACTCACTGAGATCACGGGAACCGTCCTCGACATTGGCTGCGGCAACGGCAAGTTCGTCACCCGCCTCCACCTCGACCGGCCCGATCTCCGCGTCATTGGGATGGACATCTCCGCTGGCATCCTCGCCGACGTCCCGCGCCCCGTCGTGGTCGCCGACGCCCAAGCGCTCCCGTTCGCTGACGCCTCCATGGACGCTGTCCTGGCGATGCACATGCTCTACCACGTGCCCGCCATCCCGGCCGCTGTCAGCGAGCTCGCCCGCGTCCTCAAGCCCGGCGGGCTCATGATTGCCTCCACGAACAGCGACGCGGACAAGCAGGAACTCGATCAGCTCTGGAGGCAAGCCGCCGCTGATGTACTCGGCGTCACTGAAGGCCCGTCTCGGGTGTCCCTCAGCTCTCGCTTCTCGCTGGAAAAGGCACCGGAGCTGCTCGGCCGAAGCCTCGTGGACATCCGGGTTATGGAGCTGCCAGGCACGATCGAGATCGCAGACGCCGAACCAGTGGTGGCCCACCTCGCGTCCTATGAGGCTTGGGCCGATCAGCTCGGCGTGCCCTTCACCTCCACACTCAGTAGGGCACGAGAGTTGGTCGAGGCGGAGATCGCTGAGCAGGGTTCGTTCCGGATCACGTGCCTCGGCGGCATCCTCGTAGGCCGGAAGTAACAGACGGAAAGGACCGCATGAGCACCGCCGCCGCATCTCGCATCTCGATCGAGCGCTACGCCGACCTCGCCGGGATCCGGCAGGTCATGCTCGATGTATACGCGGACGTGCGCCACGACCTCATCCACCTCCCCCACTACAGCGTGGACTCCTTCGGTGAGCGCCTGGACCGACACGCCTCCGAGGACGGCTGGGAAGTCGTGATCGGCCACGACGGAGACGAGCCCGTCGGCTACGCCTACGGCAACACCGTCCTGACCGGAAACCGCTGGTGGACCCGCATGGACAAGCCACTGCCCGAAGGTTTCGACCAGGTCTCCACGCTCGCCCTCAAGGAACTCGGCGTCCGCCCCGCCTGGCGCAAGACCGGCGCATCGCTCCGGCTCCATGACGCGCTACTCGCAGAACGCACCGAGTCCCGTGTCACACTCCTGGTCAACCCAAAGGCCGGAGACGGCAAGGTCCGCGCCCTATACGCGAGCTGGGGCTACGAGCCTTTCAATCACCAGACCCCGAGCCCCGGATCCCCGCCCCTGGTCGCAATGGTCCGCCCGGTGCACGCCCCAGGAACTTGTCCTGACTGAAGGACCCTGCTACCCGCTCGGTCGCTCGCAGCAACTTGATCTGCCTGATCAGACGACGGCGCATAGCATCGATGTCCTGCGACCTTCCCAGCCGCGCACTCCGAACGAAAGCCAGGCGAAAGCGGTGACATTCGACCCAGAGAACATGGCCAACGACGGCGTGCCGTACGTTCCGGTGGATGACATCCCCATCGAGTGGCGCCCGGCGGAAGCCAGCCCAAGACTCAAGTGCTGGGCGGCGTTCCCCGTCGATTTGCTCGGCACCATCGGCACAAGCCTCGGCCCCGATCACGAACCGCTGACGATCGCTATCTACGAGACGCAGCGACGCATCGTCTTGTGTTCGCAGAGGCTGAAGCAGGCGTACCTCGAATGGTTCCAGCCGAGCGGCCCTCCAGGCATGCATGCGCACGTCCACTACCAGTCGCCGCGCGACGAACCCAAGAGGTCGACCATCGAGTCCTCGATGGTCGTCGATTACGAGGCCTACCTGGTTTTTCTGGACGTGGCACTCGACTTGGCGGCGCAGGCGATCGGCGTGCTCATCAACGATCCGAAGATGAACTGGAAGAAGCTGCTCAAGCTCGCTGAACAGGAGCCGCTTCCCGAGTGGCTATCCAACGACTCAGCGCATGCCGTGCGACACCTCCAACGTACCGCCCTGTATGCGAGGAACAACGCGGTCGTCCACCCCAAACTGCTGTACTCCGTCGTCCGGACCGACAACACCGGTGACGTCTCGTATATGCGCCTGCCCACAGTCCCGCCGACCGAGGAAATGTTGACCTCGCTCAACAATCTCGTGCACAGGCACTTTGATCTCGTCGAGGGGGCGCGCGTGGGTGTCAACGGCTTCGGTCCGGTGATCGCTATGTCTCTCTTGGACCGAGCCAGCAGCAAACTGTCCGATGACGAGCGCAAGGAGGTGGACGGGCTTCGCCGAACGGTGGGGTACACCTTGCCGAGCGTGCGCGACATAGCGGAAGCCGCAGAGACCTTCCTCGCTGGAATCGTCACCTTCTTCGGCGACCGGGCGGCGGCGCTGGCGCGAGGCCGCCGAGACTGATGAGGCCGGGCCGCACCGATAGCGGTCGGCTCGGCAGCGGGCCGAGGCCGCGTTGGGGGTTGCTCGCGCCGGATCGACGATGGTAACCAGGACTAGCGCAAGTCTGAACAGTCGGACCGGCGCGCGCTTGCCACTGCCGACGATCTGCCTCACCGAGGTCCTCCGGCGCGCCCAGGCGTACGGACATCCCAGCCCTCCCCGACGCATCGCGGACGATCTCGCCGGCACCGGCCTGCTTCTCGCCGAAGAGCTCACCCAGGCCGACGCGGTTCGAGCTGCCGAGTTGCGGCACTTCTCGTACACCACCCACTCCGCCGGGACAGATGAAGATCTCCGACGCACCCGGACCGGCAAGCCCGGCACCCTGTCCACCGCGGACTCACTGTGCATCGCCATCGCCATCGCCGAACGCCACGGACTCCCCGTCCTGACCACCGACGGGGCCTGGTCGGTTGTCGAACGCCTCATCGGAGGCTTCACCGTCAAAACGATCTGCATCCGCTGAATGCGCCTGGGAGTCCTGACCGTCGTCTCGTAGTCGACACCGAGTGGATGTTAAGTCCCTGTTCCCTGGGCCATGATCGCTCGTTCATGCGAACGTCAGACGAACAGGTGTGCTGGTTGGGGTGCGGGCACCCTGTTCACCACGCGTCGATGACGGCATGCGAATGTCGGCAGACCGGCTGGCCGCCCCGGGCAGCGCCGGCCCCACTGCGTAGCACCGACCGCCGGGGCGGGGGCGTGGACGGGGCGGCACCCGGCTCGCCCCTGCGCTCCGCCCAGCATCGCGTCCCGCACGGGTCAGCTCCGTCAGCCACGTCCGTGACCGGACCGATCGGCCCGCCGACGCCGGACGGGCGCTACGCGCCGGCGTCGCCGTACTCGACACCTGGGCGGTCTGGACGAGACACAGGCCTGCGGGCTTCGTAACGCCTGTCCTGAGCCGCGTTTCACTCGTTCGGAGAGTGGTGTGCTGGTAGCGGCCGCACGGCTGTCCAACCGGCTGAGCCCGCGAAGCGCAAGTGCTCTTCGGGGGGACGCTTCGCCTGCTGTCGATCGGTCCGGAGACTCGTGAGGCCTCGGCGAGGCCGGCGGGACCTCCTCGACGCCGGCGCGGCCACGCGAATCCGGCACCCACGCCCGGCCGTGCGGCCCACCGGCCCGCGTTCCGGGCTTCGAAAAGTCGCTCTGCCGACGGGTGAGCCGGTCAAGCCGGGTGATCGTCGCGGGGTACATTGCGCGAGTGACTATGTCTGCCAGATATACAGCGGGCGGAGTGGGGCCGGAGTCGCTGCCCCAGCTCACGCCCACCGGCTGGACGGTGCTGGGTTTTCTCGCCGGGCTGCCGTAGTAGGCCCTTCGGCGAGGGTCCCTGGTAGCGCCCGTTGAACGGCTGCACCCTTCGTTCCCGTCAGTGTGGACGTTGCGCTCGGCTGCGATCTGTGCGCCTGCGATAGCTCTGTCTGCCACGGGATGCGCGCGTGAGATCCAGTTGGGCGGACAGGGGAGAGCCGGGCCCGTGGAAGCAGGTTGAGAGGCACTGCTCCAAAGGCCTGCTCTACCGGCTGCCGCGGCTTGGTGACTGCTATCTGCGAAATGCCGCTTCCACCTCGTCAGTTGTTCAAATCCCGCAGCTCACCGATGACCACCGACGACGCCGACTTCCTCGTCACCGTGATCTGTCCTGCCTGGCCGGTCGTGGCCTGCCAATTCACCACCCACGTCGCCGTCGCGTTGATCGCGTACCGGCCCCCGGGCTGCGATGCGGAGACGGTGGTGTAGGTGTGGCCGCACGGCGGCTGGGCGTTGCCGAATGACGCCTGATAGGCCTCACCCGGACCGGTGCAGGTAACCGACTGGCCGTCGCCCATGTCCCATACGATCTGCGTCACGCTTCCGGTCGCGGTCACGGTCACGGCACCCGCTGACGCCGAAGCCGAGTTCGGACCCCACGTCGTTGGGGAGACCTTGTCCCACAGCCATACGGGCAGCCCGATCACACCTTGCGATCCAGGAGGCGGCGCGACCCCGATGGCCGGGCCCTTCAAGCCCATCTTCGACACCGCCTGCTGTGCCAGCGCTTGAACGTCTACCCCGCCCCCGTAACCGGGCGGTGGATTCTGGAACCACGTCGGTCCGCCGCCGGGAAGGCCCTTCCCAGTTGTCAGCGGGCACTCTGCGGCGAAAACGGCGCCGTCGCCTGGCTGGTGCCCCTGCCACCAGACGCTGCTGGCCGGGGGCTGGGGATCCATGCGCTGGTAGTAGCAGCCGTCCTGAGAGTCGAACCAGCCGAACATGTCGCTGTGGCAGGGGAAGGAATGACCGCCGAAGGAGCACGTGGCAGCATGTCCGCGGCCCCCGGTGCCTCCGCCGGAGCCACCGCCGCCTCCCGATGATGGAGCTGGGGCCGAGCTCGCGCTGACGTTGCAGTCCCCGGCGAGAGGACCGCACGAGACACCGCCGCCGCCCCCACCCCCGTCAGCGATCGCGCGGCCTGGCAGGAAGCAGATGGCCAGTAAGGCGGCTGCTGAAACGGGCACCGCGATCTTGGCCCTCAGCAAGTCCGCGTCCTGTCGATGTCAGCGTTCGTGATGTACCACAGGACGTTGTCGAAAGTGGCCGTGAAGGTCCATGGGTGCCGATGGACGCTGCTTTCCAGCTGGGCGGGCTTGCCGGTCCTGGAATCCACGGGCAGGAAGTTGCTGGTATCGACGCAGTCGGAGATCTTCGCGCTGAAGGGCTCCTTAGTGATCTGCAGAGCTGTGACCGTGGGGCTGAGCGTGGGCCGTCCCCGCATCACCTCATGGTTCTGCTGGTAGTACAGGACCGTCTGCTTGATGTCGTAGAAGGCCGGTCCCAGCGCGTACTTGTTGATCGGAATGCCGTTGAGGCTGCCGCTGGAGTACGCCTGCACCTGGATGTTCCAGAAGCCCTGGTACGCGGTCAGGAGCTGCGCCTTCGCGGTGTCAGTCGCGTTGGGCGACGGTGACGCGGCGGTGGGTGCGGGGGCCGCGCTGTCGGACGAGGCCGATGAACTGGCGGGGCCGCCGCAGCCGGCTACGAGCAGGCTGGCTGCGGCCAGGGCCGCTGCGGTTAGGAGAGGGCGCCGACGGAGTCGTGTGAACCCGAAGGACCGATCACTGGTAACCACGATGGAAAGCCACCTTGCTCTGCGTGTATGGATCTTGGGCGGATAGTAATGCTTCAAGGAGCCTGGTTGTTCGGAGTTCATCAAGGCCCGGAGGGGGTGTGAACACGTATCGGCTCGTCAATGAGCAAGTCGACGGCAGCCCGCTGCGTTCCCCATGCGGGCGGAAATCACCCGCGAAGGTGACAAGCGCTCCTGGCACATGACACCTCCCGTGCTCTTTGCATTCCGCGGCCTAACGATTGGACGCCTTCATGCGCGGGGGATCACCAGACCCGGGCGTCGCTGCCCTCCTTCCGGGCGTCAACCCCTTTCACGCCGATCGGCAGATTAGCGACCCTGTGCCCCACGAGCGGATCGGAGTCGGTGAGGTCGCTGGCCACATCGGTGACGTCCCCGCACGACGGCTCCGAAGGAACGGCGGTGCGAAGGACCGGGGTCTGCCGAGCCAAGCCGCCGTGGTCCTCGCGCCGAGTCCTCGTAGTCTGCTGCCCCCAGCTCGGCGAAGCGGTGCAGCCGTTCGGCGACGGACCTCGACCAGCGCTTTCCCAGGCTCAAGGCGGTGTTGCCCGTAGGCGAAGGTACGCAGCGCCGTGGCAGGGAAGACCTCGAGAGGGCGGTCAGAGGTGTCCCTTGTACGGAGCCGGGGTCGTGGTTTCCACTCGGAGGGCCTCGCCAGACTCGGCGGTCAACGGAGCTTCCGGGGGACAGAACGAAGCTGGTGGGGAGGGTTCGGGCAATGGCCAATCCGTCGCCCGTGAGCGGCCAACATCCCTCGCCGGAGGTCACTAGTGCCGCGTCAAGCAACGTTCGCCCTGTGCGCATCGCAAACCAGATGACGTGAGCCAGCAGCATCTGCAGAATGCCGACGGTGACTGAGTCGTTGCCGTCCATACGAGGGGCTGGAGCATCGTGACTGCCGGTGACGCATCCTTGCCCGGTCCAACCGTTGTCTGTGCTCAGTGCGGGGAGCTCTACCAGCAGGCGGGCCGGGGCAACGGCGACTGGTTCCACTTCATGGTGGTCGAGATGCACCGTCGGCCGGACGGTCAGACCCAGATCACCGGCCACTGGCGTTCGGGCGACTGGATGGATGGAATGTCCCTCGTGCTGCGCACTCGTGACGGTCGTCGCCTGGCCATCACGGGCGCGCAGATGGAGCCGCCGCTCAACAGTGCGTGCGAGGCTCGCGGACAACGGCGACTGGTCGCCCCCGAGCTCGGCCTGGTGCAGTCGAGCGGTTGCATCCACGCCGCGAGGTAGGTCCAGAGGGCGGGCCAGCGATGTGACGCCGTCCGGCGCCCACTCAGGCGTCATGCTGGTCGGGTGGCTGAGCGTGTGCAGGTCCGCGAGATCGACGACGACGAGGGGCAACGGTTGCTGCGGATCGTCCGCCGGGGGACCGGATCGGTGGTGACCTGGCGCCGGTCCCAGATGGTGCTGTTATCCGCTCAAGGCATGCCGGTGACGAAGATCGCCGAGGTGACCTTCACCAGCACGGACCGGGTCCGCGACGTGATCCACAACTTCAACGCCGACGGCTTCGCCTCGCTCTACCCGAAGTACAAAGGCGGCCGGCCCAGGACCTTCACCCTGCCCGAACGCCGCGAGATCAAGAAGATCGCCAAGTCCAGGCCGGTCGAGCAAGGCCTGCCATTCTCGACCTGGAGCCTGGCCAAGCTGGCCGACTTCCTGGTCGCCGAGGGGGTGGTCGACGACATCAGCCACGAGGGCCTGCGCATCCTGCTCCGCGAGGAGGGCGTCACCTTTCAACGCGTGAAGACCTGGAAGACCTCGAAGGATCCCGACTACGCGGTCAAGAAGGCCCGTGTCGAGCACCTCTACGCCATCGCCGACGGTGAGGTGCTGCCTGAGCTGGGAGAACCCGAGGTGGTCTTCTGCATGGACGAGTTCGGGCCGCTGAACCTCCAGCCACACCCCGGCCGTCAGTGGGCCGAACGCGGCGGCAAGCACAAGGACCCCGATCGCGAACCACGCCGTCGCCGCCGCGCGACCTACACCCGCCCGCACGGGGTCCGGCACCTGTTCGCCGCCTACGACCTGGGCAAAGACCAGCTCTACGGCCACATCAAGAAGACCAAGAACCGGTCCAAGTTCCTGGAGTTCTGCCGCTACCTGCGCTCGCTACACCCGAGCGGCACGCGTATCGCGATCGTCTGCGACAACTACTCACCCCACCTGACCACGCGGCGGTGCCAGCGGGTCGGGACCTGGGCCGCGGCGAACAACGTGGAGATCGCCTACACCCCGACCAACAGCTCCTGGCTCAATCGGATCGAGGCCCAGTTCACCGCCCTGCGCTACTTCGCACTCGACGGCACCGACCACCCCAGCCACAAGGCCCAGGGCAGCATGATCCGCCGCTACATCATCTGGCGAAACAAGCACGCCACCGACAAACGCCTTCACACGGTGGTCAACAGGGCGAACGTTGCTTGATGCGGCACTAGTGTGATGCGCCGCAAATCGCGAGGGTAATTATGGCTGCGTTGGTGTGTTGGTTGGGTTGATCTTGGAGAGGTAGTCGGCGAGGGATTTGAGGATCTCGTCGGCGGTCTTGGTCCAGGTGAAGGGTCTGGGGTTCTGGTTCCAGGTGTCGATCCAGGCCTTGATGTCGTCTTCGAGGGCTTTGACGGAGGTGTGGACGCCGCGTCGGATGAGCTTGTCGGTCAGCAGGCCGAACCAGCGCTCGACCTGGTTGATCCAGGACGAGCCGGTCGGGGTGAAGTGCACGTGGAAGCGAGGGTGCTTCGCGAGCCAGGCCCGGACCTCGGCGGTGTTGTGGGTGGCGTAGTTGTCGCACACCACGTGGACGTCGAGCTCGAGGGGGACGGCCTTGTCTATCGTGACCAGGAACTTCTTGTACTCGAGGGCGCGGTGGCGGCGGTGGAGCTCGCTGATGACGGTGCCGTCGGCGATGTTGAAGGCGGCGAAGAGGCTGGTGATGCCGTGCCGCAGGTAGTCGTGGGTGCGTCGTTCAGGCATGCCCGGCATCATCGGCAGCACCGGCTGCGAGCGGTCCAGGGCCTGGATCTGCGACTTCTCGTCGACGCACAGGACCACGGCCCGCTCGGGCGGGTTGTGGTAGAGCCCGACGACGTCGACGACCTTCTCCACGAACAGCGGGTCGGTGGACAGCTTGAAGCTGTCCTGCAGGTGGGGCTTGAGGTCGAACTTCTTCCAGATCCGCCCGATCGTGGACTTCGACAGCCCCGAGTGGGCGGCCATCGAGGTCCGCGACCAGTGCGTGTCCTTCTCAGGTGTCGACTCCAGCGTCGCGACGACGACTTCCTCCACCCGGTCCAGCAGGATCGACGGTGGCCGGCCCGGTCGCGGCTCGTCCTGCAGGCCGTCCAGCCGCCGCTCCACGAACCGGGCCCGCCAGCGTTCCACGGTCGACTCGTCCACGCCGAGGTCCATCGCGGCGTGCCGATTCGTGCCGCCCTCTGCACAGCGCAGCACGATCTTCGCCCGCAGAGCGAGGTACTGTGCGGTCTTCGCCCGCCTGGCCCACCGCACCAACTGGCCCCGCTCGGCTTCGCTCAGGACCAGGTCGGCCTTCGGCCGACCGATGCGGCCCGCGTCCTGCAGGCCGGCCAAACCCTCGGCGGCGAACTTGCGACGCCACTTGCCCACCGTCTTGGCTTGGACGTTAACAAGCCTCCCCACGGCAGCATTCGACATGCCGTCAGCGCAGCCAAGAATGATCCGAGCACGTTCGGCGGCTCTGCGATCCCACGACCCAGCCCGCCGCACCAACTCGGCCCGCTCGTCCGCGGACAACGTGATCGACACAGCAGAGGGCCCCGGATGCGACACGAGAAAAGGGTAGCAACTTACCCTCGTGATTTGCGGCGCATCACACTAGTTGCTGCTCTTCCAGAGCCGGGAGCCGGTCGTCCAGCTCTCCGCAGCCGGGAGGCCGCCCGGCGACAGCAACGCGAACAGCTCTACCGAGGTGGCCGCCTGATGGAACGGCAGGGCGGGCAGGACGCGCCTCGTGACCTCGGAGGGGATCACCGGACCGGCTCCCAGGTGCCGCCCGCCTGCTTGGCGAGCAGCACGGTGGCCGGTAGGCCGACCTCCGGGTCTCCAGCTGGGGAGCTGCCGGCCCAGATCAGGGTGACCTCTGCGCGGCTGGTGCCGATGCCGCGGGCGACCGCGGCCTGGACGCGCACGTGGGTGTAGCCGGAGGTTCCGGTGGAGGTGAAGTAGGAGGGCCACTGGCTGCGGCCTTCGCCGGTGAGGTCGGCGAGCCAGACGGCGCGGCCGAGTTGGTTCAGCCGCTCTTGGAGGGCGGCCGGGAGATTGTGCCGGGTGTGTGCGTCGAGGAGTGCTTGGATCAGGTGGTCCCCTCCGGGCCCGTCGTCCGGTGCCAGCGCGTTCTGAGGAAGCGCGGGGCTGCTGGACGGTGGGGCAGCTGCCGCTGCGCTCGGTACCTGCCCCTCCAAGGGCGTGCTCGCTCCGGGGGCGACGGATCCCGTGGCAACGGTTGGGGATGCGGAGGCTGTCGCGACTGTGGCACCTACCTCGTTCGATGGTGGGGTGCGCAGCAGCCACACGCCCAGGGCTGCCAGGGCGGCGCTGCATGCGAGGATCGGCCAGGTCTTCACAGGATTTGGGCTCCTCCGGCGTAGGTGGGCGACTTCAGGTCGACGGGCTGTTCGGTGACGCCCTGGCCGGGGCGTGGTGCGGCGATCTGCATGCCGCTGCCGGCGTATATGGCGACGTGGTAGATGGACGCGTCGTCGCCGGGGATGTAGCCGTAGAAGATGAGGTCGCCCGGCCGGAGGGCGGGCAGGCCTGCGGAGGCTGGGACGCGGCGACCTTCAGCGGCCTGTTCTGCTGCGGTGCGGGGCAGGGTGATGCCGACCTGGGCGTAGGCGTACAGGGTCAGGCCGGAGCAATCGAAGCCGGTGATGCGGCTGCCGTCCTGGCCGCCGGGGGAACAGCACTGCCCGCGGGTGGGGCCGGCCGCGTTGCCGGCGCCCCAGGAGTAGGGGACGCCGAACTGCGCCATGGCCGCGCGCAGCACGACCGCCGCCTTCCCGGACGCTGGGATGGTTGAGGTGACGGAGGCGAGGGCGTCGTACTGGGCGACCGCGGCTTCGACCTGCTGCACGTAGGCGTCGGAGCGGTTGTAGGCGAGCAGGGCCGCGGCAAGCTGGGCGGGTTGTGTGAGGTCCGGGCCGTTCCCGCACAAGTACGCCGCCGCGGTGAGCGCTGCGTCGAAGGCGTTGTCCGGGTCCGGTGCGGCGCTGGTCCCGTGGGCGTTGACCGCGGTGGTGAGCCAGGTGGCGGGCATGAACTGGAACAGGCCCAGCGCGCGGGCGAAGTGGCTGCCTGCGTCGAGCTGACGCTCGCCCGCTGTGGTGTTGACGACCGGGACGGTGTTGCCGCCTTGGCCTGTGCCGTCGAGCAGCGGCCCGTAGATCGGCGGGGTGATCTCGCCGTCCGAGCCGATCTGGTGGCCGGCGGCCTGGTGGGTCTCGACTTCCGCGACCCCGGCCAGGATCTCCCAGCGCATGCCCCGGCAGGCGGGCACCAGGTCGCGCACCTTGGTGGCGGCCAGGGTGTAGGCCTGGCCGAGGACCGGAGGCAGGCCCGCGACGCCGACCGCCGACCCGCCGCTCGTGCCGGCCGAGCTGGAAGCGGCCAAGCCCAGCGGCAGCACCATCAGCGACAACCCGATCAGCGTCACGAAGCCGAGCAGCAGCAGCTTCTTCACGCCCCGTCACCACCCTGCTCGCCGCGGGCTTCGCGCTGCGCTCGGCGCAGGGCGTGCAGGATCTCCGCCCGGGCCTGCTCCTCGTGGCTTGCGACACGACTGTGGGAGCGCGGGGTCCTGACCGGGCCGGGCCCCGACGGCGTGCTGGTCGTCCCGGCGCGCAGCACCGCCGAGGCGGTGGTGTTGACGACGGTCCGCTTGGCCTGGTCGGCGGCGGCGTGGCCGTAGACGTCGGCGGCGACGTGCAGCCGCGCGCCGGTGCGGGCGGCGGCCTTCCCGGTCATGCGGGCCGGGGTGGTCACGTCTGTGAGGCCGGGCTTCCACTCGGTCGCCCAGTAGTTGGCGCCTTCCAGCCTGTAGTGGGCGACCTGGCCGCGGACCTCACCGCGGGCTGCGGCGACCCGGCGGCGGGTGCGGGTCCATGTGGCGGGGGCGCCGAACGTGGCGCCCCAGGCGACCCGGCTGCCGCCCAGCAGCACCCGGCCGCCACGGGTCTGGATGAGCCGGTTGTGCAGGCGCGACCCGACCGGGAGCTTCCCGCCGAGCCCCGGCCGAATGGAGCGTGCCTCGAACTCCTCCGGTGTCAGGACCCGGCCCTTCCACGCGTGGTGGACCCCGCGCGCGGCCAGCGTGACGGGGGCCAGGCCGTGGGCGGCTTCGCGGCCGATGTCGCCGAGGAGTCGGCCCGGGTGGAGCGGCGCGCCGGGGATGTCGGCCAGCGCCCGGGCGCTCGAGGCGACGCGGGCGCGTCGGGCGAGGTGCGCCTGCATCGGGTTCCCGGCCGTGCTGTAGCCGGAGGCCATGCCCGCGCCGAGAGGTCCGCCGGCGGCCAGCGCCCCGGCGATGACCTGGCCGGTGCGGGTGGCGTCGTCTCCGGAGCCGGACCCGCCGACCCTGGCCCATCGCATCCGGTTCGCCAGACGGGATCCCGCGGTGGAGGCGCCGGCCATGATGCGGCGGTGGAAGCCGAGTGCCACGACGGCGACCAGGTCGACGAGGAACATCCGTGTGATGAGGTCCTGCCCGCCGCCGGACAACAACGCAGAGCACGTCAGGCCGAAGACGGGCAGGAAGACCGAGGCGGCGAAGAGCACGAGGATGGAGGTGACGAAGGAGCCGATCCACCGCCACAGCACCCCGCGGTTGGGGCCGGGCAGGATCGCCCACACCAGCGCGGGGTAGTCCAGGGCGGCGAGCAGCGCGTCGGCGGCCTGCGCGGCGAACAGGGCCAGGACCATTGCGACGACCATGGCCAGCACGACCAGCGCGGCGAACAGCAGCAGCATCGCGCCGAACACCCGGTCCCACGACGGCGGGCCGATGTAGGCGGAGATCGCCGGGTCGACGTCCTTGAACCGGTCGGCCAGGGCTTTGGCCTGGTCGGTCGTCGTCCCGCTGGTGGGCGTCCCGGCCTGGCAGAAGCGCTTGGCCAGGCCCATCAGCTTGTCGCATTTCGCTCCGCCCCCGCTACCGGCCGTGGTGTTCTGGCCGGCGCCCATGTCGCACAGCAGCTTGGTCGCGCCGGACAGCTGGTCGCAGCGGCCGGTGCCCTGCAGGCACCAGATCTTCGCGCCGCCGTCCAGGCCGTCGCAGCTCGGCGGCGCGGGGTTGCTGGACTGGCCGAGCTGGCAGGCCTGCGCCGCCATCCCCCCGAGTCCGTCGCAGGCGTGCGGGTTGGCCGGGGTGCCGCCGCCGGTCGGGCCGCCGTTCATCGCGACCGAGGCGAGGTAGGTGTCGTAGGCCTTGTCGCCCTTGGGGATGGGGCGGCCGAACTGGAGCAGCTGGTAGGGCTCGACAACGAAGGTGGAGGTGAGGGTCTGCTGCAGCGGACCGGAGATGCCGGCCGGATCCACCGTCTGCGGCGGCGGTGCGCCCTGGTTGGTGGTGATGGACGCGACCTCGAGAGATGCCTCGCGGGCCTGGTCGAGAAGACCACCGCTCCCGAGAACGACGTCGGGTCGCAGCAGCCCGGCGGAGGCGACACCGACAATGAGCAGGGTCAGCGCCAGCTCGCCGAAAGCGCGCCCGGTGCGGCCGCGCAGCAGCATCACGGAGCAGACCACGACCGCCCAGGCGAGCAGCATCCCCGGCAGGCCCAGCTGGTCCACCACCCAGGTCCGGTAGCCGTCCGCGAGGGCCTGCGACTTGGCGGCCAGCATCCTGGTGACGGGGAAGCTGTAGGCCCAGTGGATCAGCCAGCACTCCAGGCCGACGATGACCCGCACCAGCGCGAAGCACATCCCCATCAGGTACGACTGGGCCTCCTGCTGGAAGTCCGTGACGCCGCCCGGATCGGACACCAGCTGGTAGTGGTCCAGCGGCACGCCCTCGGAGGAGGGCACGTTGAACGGCGCCAGCATCCCGCCGCCTCCACCGCCGCCCGAACCCGTGACCGCAGCCGCGGCCTGCGCATTGACCGTGAGGAACGCGAACACGGTCACTGCGAGGAAGCCGGCCTGGCGCATCCCGTACCACGTAGGACGCCAACCGGTGACCCCTCCGAGCAGGCCCTGCAGACGGCGCGTCATGCCGGGACCCCCACCTGTTCCACCGTCTCGGTGCCCTCCGGGGGTGTCGTGCCGATGCGCGCTTCGATGCGCTCCACCGGGGGGATCTCGATGCGCACGCGTCCGATCCGGCCGGTGTTGTCGCGCAGCAGGCATTCGCCCTGCCGGTGCGGGGCGCTGCTGGGCGAGAGCCCGGCGACGGTGTCGAGCAGGTGCGGATCGGCGGCGTCCAGGCCCAGGAACTCCAAGGAACGCCGGGCCAGGGCCGGGTCGGTGTGCCGCATCACCAGCTTGTAGCCGAGCAGCCCGCGGGTGGTCTCGTCCCCGAGCTCGAGCGGGTCATGCGAACCAAGGCCCACCCCTGCCTTGTGCTTGCGGCCGTCGTGGACGATCTCGTGGACCAGGTTGGCGCCCTCGGTGGAGGACGTCAGCCAGTAGCACTCGTCCACGTCGATCCATCCGAACCGGTCGGGGCGCTTGAACGCCACCTCGCGGGCGACCGCCGCCACCAGGTAGAGCACAGCCCGCCCGATCAGCGCCTCCAGCGGCGCTGGGCCAGGAGCTTCGGATCCGTCAGGGCCTCCTTGGACGGCAGCAGCAGTCCGGCGGTGGTGAAGACCACCATGTCCCCGGTGAGGTCCTGCCACCGCAGCGGCGGCAGCGACGGGTCGAAGACCATCTGCCCGAAGCGGTCCTCGGCGACAATAGCCAGCATGTCCGCCAGCTGCGCTGCCTCCTGCGCGCGTCGGCTGCCCTGGTCCTCGCCCGCCAGTGCGGCGAGGTAGTCCAGGACCGCGCGCATGCTCGGGGCCTTGGATGCGGCGACGTGGTGGACCGCGTGGCTCAGCAGGGCACCGGCCGGCGACATGGCGCCGACGCCGAGCTGCAGGGTGAGATAGCTGATCGCCCACCGGGCCCCGTCGGCAGCCGGGAACAGCCTGAGCGGATCGATGCTGACGGTGGCGGTGGCCGCATCGACGATCTGTGCCCGACCCGAGGTTGCGGCCCGGGCGAAGGAAGCCCACTCCCTAAGCGGTGTCCGGTCGATGACGATGGCCTGCCCGCCGCGGTCCACCACGCTGATCGCCAGCGTTTTTTGCACGATGCTCTTGCCCGACCCGAGCTCGCCCACCACCCCGAGGGAGGCGGAGCGGTTGCGGCCAGGGGCTCCGGCGAGGTCGATCAGCACGGGCAGCGAGGTGCCGCTGTCGGCGCTGAACCCGGCCAGGGCTCCGCCTTCGTCGCCCAGTTCGACGCTCGTGCCGGCCCCGCGCAGCGCCCAGTCCCCGGACAGCTCGTGCTGGCGGAACTCCCGCAGCCGAGGAGAGGAGGGGCTCCCTGGCAGCGCGAGGGAGAAAAGAGTCTCCTGGCTGCCGACCGGTCGCACGATCTGGTAGTTCAGGCCGGTGAACGCCCCGGCCAGAGTCCTGGCGCGCTGCTCGGCCTCGCCCGGCGTCGTGCCCCACACCGTCAGCGCGGTGACCGACTGGACCTCGACCTCGCTGGTGGTCTGCTCCAGGCGGTTGCTCTCCTCGCCCAGGTCGCCGGCCGCGTTGTAGATGCTGTCCGGCAACCCGGAGGTCTCGGCCCCGTACTGGTCGGCCTGGTCCACCAGTTCCCGCTTCTTGCGACGGACCGAGATCTTCGCCTTCTCCGACGGGACCACCAGCAGGTCGATGACGTAGTCCACGGGGAACGGCGTCATCTCCAGCTGCGCCAGCACATCCGCCGCCGACGCCACCGCGGTGGCGGGCTGCTCAGCCACCACCAGCTGCGCCTGGTAGGAGGTCCCGGCCTCGCTCTCCACCTCCAGCCAGCGGCGGGCGATCAGCGACGTCCCGCCCCCGTCGCCGTGCCCGAGGCCGCGCGCGCTCCGCCCGCGGGCGCTCGTTCTGTCTTCGACGTCCGAGGGGCCGCCGAAGCCGGCGGCCGGGAGGCCGCCCTCGGTGAGCCGTACCTGCCCCAGAACCAGGTAGGACGGCGAGCGCAGAGCGCCGCCGATGATCCGGCCCCCGCCGGTCGGCGACCGCTCGGCCTCCATCAGCAGCGGCTCCTCGAGCCCACGGCAGATCGCATGCCGGCACATCCACACGATCTCCGCCGGGCGCGCGGGCCGCAGGCCGGGCCCGGAAGAAAGGGATGCGGCCAGGTGCCGGGCCTGCTGCCGGTAGGCGGTGACCTCCTGCTCGGTCACCGGCACGGGTGCCATACCGAGCAGGTCCGCCAGCTCCGTCCACGTCGCCGCCAGCTGGCCGGCCCACGCCGCCTGCCTGGTCGGGGCCTTCAGCGGGACGGCGAGCCAGTGCGTGCGCCGGAACATCTCATCGCCCGCGAGCCACGCGAACCACGCTTGCGCGGTCTCCTCCCACCCGGGGTGGCGCACCAGATCGACGTCCTTGACCATCCGGGAGACCACCTCGCCCGCGTCGATCCGGGCGGCCAGCCCGTACCAGCGCGGCGCCCCGTCGAGCTGACGAACCATCGACGTCAACCGGGACACCAGCTCAGCCCGCGCCCGAGCAGGCGCGTACCGGTAGGAGACGGCGGTGACACGGAAGACGGCCCACACGGTGCCGGTGCTCGACCAGAGAAGGTTGTCGACGATGTGACGGATCGGAACACGCATCAGGGTCAGGCCTTCTTCACAGGTGTCCGGGCGCCGGACTGCTCCAGCAGCAGGTCCAGCGAGGAACGGGGAGCGGCGGTCACGGACGCCGGTGCCGCCGCGCGGCCGGTCCGCGAGGCGGGCTCCGGCTCGGCTGCGCGATCGTGGTGCGGCGGCTGGGGGCGGCGCCGCGCCGACCGGATCGACCCAGCCGACGTCCTGGGCACTGGGCGGCCGCCCGGCGTGGCCGCAACGCGTCCTGGGGCGGCAGGCACGGCCGGCGAAGTGTCCGGCCGAGCGACCGGGTCGGTGTCGGTGATGAAGAAGCCGCCGTGCAGCCGGGTCGGGGCCAGGTCGCGGGCCGGCCGTCCGGCGATGCGGCCGCACCGGGGCTGAACCAAAAGGAGGATCCACCCCCACACCGCGGCCTCCGGCACCCGCCCGCCGATCCGCGCGCACCGCGCCGCCCACACCGCGAAGCCCAGACCGACGAGCGGCAGCGGCCCGAACAGCGGCCACCACAAGGGGATCGTCTTGCCCAGCACCAGCAGGCCGACCCCGGCGACCACGAGCTGCGGCCGCGAGTACGGGCCCAGCCACAGCCGGATCTCGCCGAGCTTGCCCAGCACCCACGGGTGCCGCCGCGCCCGGGTGTAGGAGCGCGCGACCGGCACCTCCACCCAACCGGTGCTCACCGCCGCACCCCAGTGCTCGCGGTGGGCAGGAGCTGGACCGGGCGGTGGAGCGGCGCCAGGCCGTGGGCGTCCGACTGAAGCTCGCTGGCGACGACCGCTCCCAGGTTGTCCCGGTCCTGGTAGATGCCCAGGCAGATCACCGCCAGCAGTGCCACGCCGATCCCGGCCTTGATGCTGAACCTCGTGATCACTTTCACCACGATCACCAAGCCGATGATCGCCTCCAGCGCGGGCCTGGCCCAGCTAGCGACGACACCGATCAAGTTGTCGCCGAGGTTGCCGAGGGCACCGGCCGTGTAGACGTGCTCGATCACAGAAATCTCCGCAGAAGAGAAGAAGGAGAACAGGGGGAAGGAAAGGTGAAGGGGGCGCTACGGGGCGGTCGCGGTGATCGTCGGTGCGGGACCAGGGGGCGGTTCGGTGGACAGTGCCGGCCCGGATTCAACAGAAGCGACCTCCCAGCGGCCGGCGCGGGCCCGCATCTTCAGCGCGTAGCCCAGCGGCCAGGCGGCGCCGCTCTGGTCCGTCGCGGTCACCTGGACCCAGATCTCGCAGCTGGCACCGTCCCTGGGCACGGATCCGTCCATCCCCGACTGCCCGACAGCGATCTGACCGACCTGCACCTGCGCGTACAGCGCCGAGGCAGGCGCCGGAATGTGAGCACCGGGGGACAGCAGCGCCGACACGTCGCCCTGCCCGGCCAGGTATGCGGTCAAGAACGCGGCCGCAGCGGCCGCCAGCGGCGTGCCCGCGGCAGCGTCATCGGGGTACAGGAACGGCGGCACCCCGGCCGGGGCGGGGGCTGCGACGGCAGCGGGCTGGGCGACGACCGCCAGAGATCCCATCCCGCCCGTCGTCTGGTCCATCTCGACCGGCACGACGAAATACCGCACCGCGGTCTGGCCCGCCGTTTCCGCCTCGCAGCCCACGACCACCGACCAATAGCCGGCGCGTAGCCGCGTATTGCGGACCGACGCGCACTGCGCCACCGACAACGCGGGTGCCTGGGTGTTCTGCGCCGTGCGCAGATCGACGTTCGGCGCGAGAGCGTGCAACGCGGCCAGGCTCGCATCGTCGGCGGTCCCGTCGGTACGCAGCCACAGCGAGACGAACAACTGCGCAAAGCCCGACGGGTCCTGTATGGCGACCGGTGGGGCCGACGCCGCGGCCGACCGGACGGCAGTGTGCGCAGGGACGCGGTCCGAGGCACAGGACGCGAACAGGGCGAGCGGACCGGCGGCGAGCGCAGCCCACACGGCGACGCGGCGCAGCCGGGCCTGGCGGTAGATGCGGTCCGGGCCGACGTCGTCGACGACGTCCTTGGCGGGTGGTGCGGGGGAGCGGTACATCGGGGTCTGGCCTCCAGGGGGATCGGTCCTGTGCCCTGACCAAACCCCTGCGCGGTCACCGCTCCGGTAACCAGATCCACCCGCGCAGCATCACGAAAACCAAACAGCCGGGAGGTAACCAGTAACCAGCCCCTCGGCTCGCCCGGTAACCAGCGCCTTGTGCTGGCACCGGGCCTGACGGCGTCCCATGGCCTTTGACCTGCACTGGTAACCCATCTCGTGACCGAAGATTCGGCGGCTAGCCAACGATTCCAGCCCCGCCGTCGCCAGGCATCCGCTGCCCGACGCCATGTCCCGCATCGGCGGAACGGACGGTGCTGCCTGCGGCCTGTAGGGCAGTTGCTGCGGCTTATCCCCGTATGGGCGGGAGGGACGGCGAGGGGGCAACCCCAGTCCTGGCCGTCCTCGGCTCACCCCCACGTCGGCGGGACGGACGGCTCGGGCATGCTGGGCTCCTCGTTCGCGGTCGGCTCACCCCCGCGTCGGCGGGGCGGACTCGGAGAGGCTCGCGACGGACAGCGTGGAGATCGGCTCACCCCCGCGTCGGCGGGGCGGACTACATGTGCAGCGGGACGCCGTTCTCCACGAGCGGCTCACCCCCGCGTCGGCGGGGCGGGCGAGGGTGTGGTTGTCGGAGAAGCCGACTCACCGCGGGGCGGACGTGAGAACAAAGGGCCCCAATCGAGAAGCAGACGGCTCACCCCCGCCTCGGCGGGACGGACATCATCTCGTCGGCGGTCATCTCGCCGGGGTCCGGCTCACCCCCGCGTCGGCGGGGCGGACATCGCCTGATAGGTGACGCCAAGGTTCGCGGACGGCTCACCCCCGCGTCCGCGGGGGTGCTCCGCTGTCGGTGCTCGCGCCGACGCCTACGCCCGGGTCCGCCCCGCCGACGCGGGGGTGCTCCGGCTTCGTAGGGGGTTCGCGATGAGCCTGCCGAGTCCGCCCTGCCGACGCGGGGGTGCTCCGGAGGCTCGTGATGGGGCGTGAGCACACGCGCGTCCGCCCCGCCGACGCGGGGGGCTCCGGCCGGCGGCCTGGAGGTCGTCGTGTTCCAGGTCCGCCCCGCCGACGCGGGGGTGCTCCGCCTCCTGTGGCGGCCACACAACGGCGTCGCCGGTCCGCCCCGCCGACGCGGGGGGCCCCTATGGGTTTGGTCAAATTGGACGAGCACCGGTTCAAGGCGTCTGGAACGATGCTGCGGTGAATGCTGATGATCAGATAACGCAGGTGAGCGCTGACGGAGCCGAGTGGACGGGCGTGGTGAGCCAGCGTCTTCGTTGTTGTATCTGCGGTGAGCCGACTGCGGGCGCCAGGGATTACGTGCTCATCGAGCTGACAGCGCAGGTCGCAGGCCCGAGCCAGTGGCTGGGAGCCCATGCGGAGCATCTGAACTCTGCCCTCGCAGAAGGGTTCTCTGTAGAGGTTCACAAGATGTAGCGGTCCCGTCCCGGTGGCGCCGTGTTTTGTGGGCCGCAGGCAGGGCTGGTTCCTTCAGGCCGCTTCGGGTGTCGGGGGTTCGTAGAAGGTGCCGTCTCGGAGCATCGCGAACAGGACGTCGGCTCGGCGTCGGGCGAGGCAGAGCAGGGCCTGGGTGTGGTGTTTGCCCTGGGCGATCTTCTTGTCGTAGTAGGTCCGGGAGACCGGATCGGAGAGCGATGCGAACGCGGAGAGGAAGAAGGCACGTTTGAGCTGCTTGTTGCCGCGCCGGGAGGGTTGCTCGCCGCGGATCGATGACCCGGAGCTTCGGGTCGCGGGGGCGAGACCCGCGTAGGCAGCGAGGTGGGCTGCCGTCGGGAAGCTGCCGTCGCCGACGTCGATGAGGATCCTGGCTCCGGTCCTGACGCCGATCCCCGGCATGGACGTCAGGACCTTCGAAAGAGGGTGGCTGTCCAGGAGTTCTTCGATCCGTCCGGCGAGGACCTTGCGCTGGTCCAGGACCGCAGTCAGCGAGCTGGCCAGGCTCGGGACGATCAGCGCGGCCGCGTCGGTGCCCGGAACGACGACGGTCTGCTCGTCGAGGGCGGTGAAGATGTCCTCGACCAGGCGCTCTGCCATCCGCGGGGCCTTCGGCCGAAGTAAGCCGACCAGGCGACGGCGTCCGGCCTTGCGGATCTGGGCGGGAGACCCGAACCGCTCCAGCAGCTGCAGGACGGCGGGGTGCTGGATGCGCGGGCCCAGCACGCGCTCCAGGTGCGGGTGGATCTGGGTGAGCAGGCCGCGCAGGCGGTTGCTGACGCGGGTGGCCTCGCCGGCCAGGTCGTCGTCGAAGCCGACGATCATCTCCAGTTCGGCGATGGTCTCGTCCTCGACGTCGACCGAGCGGAGCGTGTGCGGCATGACCCGGGCGGCGTCCGCGATGACGAAGGCATCCCGCGCGTCGGTCTTGG
>NZ_BBPQ01000025.1:0-68147 GCF_000787855.1 Streptacidiphilus anmyonensis
CGGGGCGTTGACCTCCGCGGCAGGGATGTTGTCGGGGTCCGGGCCGGCCGGCAGACCGCACTTCGGGCAGTCCCAGACCTCCGGAACCACGGCCTCGATCGCGAAGCTGGGCTGGCTGTGGTGGCCGTTGCCGCACCAGAACGACGTCGTGACGCGCGGGGCGAGGTCTCCGCGCTCCGGCTCCCCCAGCGGCCCCGAGCCGATACGCGCGCCCCTGATGCCGGTCCGTCCCTGTGCCATGTTCGTTCTCCTCGGCCTGCCTCGATGTCCACGCCTCGGATGTGCATGGGAAGGGCAAGCCTACGGTCATCACCCGGCGAAGGAACATCCGGCCCCCACCGAAGGCGCGGTCGGCCGACGAGTTCGGCTGCCTGAGGCTCTCGCAGCGCACCGCTGATTCGCCGCAGCGCTTCCGGGTAGACGCGGCCTGCGGGTTCCCGACCTTGCGGCTCGGAACCCCGCCCCGCAGGGCCCAGGACCCCCCGCCTGGGCTCTGCGGCCCTGCCCGAAACACCCCAACACCAGGAGCATCAGCATGTCGGACGACGCGGCCCGGACCAACCCCGAGACCAACCCCGATGCGCAGGTGACCGTCAGCCCGGTGCACGACGACGGTTCGGGCGAGCCGACCCGTCGGGTGGACGTGGACGGAGTGCCGGTGGGCAACGCCTACAGCACAGGCGACGTCGCCGAGTTCATGCGCCGAGCCGGCCTCGGCACCGCCTCGCTCGGCGACCCGGCCGTCGTGGAGTGGCGTCACGGCGGGCCCGACGTCTGGGAGTGAGCGCCCAGGTAGTGGTCCCGCGCGCCCGTCAGCGTCCGAGGGCGCTGGCCAGCTGGCGCTTGTTCATCTTCGAGCGCCCGTCGATGTTGCGCCTCTTGGCCTCCTCGTAGAGCTGGTCGTACGTCGGGCCCTGGGCGCCGCTGTGGGAGCGCAGGCCGCCTCGACGCGAGGACGACATGTCCTTGAGCGAGGTGGGGCTGGCGGTCTTGGACTCGCCATGGCGTGCGCGTTCCTTGTTGACGGTCCGGGCCGCGATCTCCTTGGCCCGCTCGGTGCTCTCACCCCTGTCCTCCGCGCTCTGCTTGATGTGCTCGTACTGGCGCTCGCGCTTGGGGGACGATCCTGCGGGCATGACGACCTCCTGACTCCTTGCGGCGGCACCTCCGCCGGCCGGGGTGCGCCTACCCGGATTTCCCGATGTCATCGCGCCGCCGGTTTCGTCCCGAGACAACAGGTCAGACCCGGCGAAGCTCCGCGCGCGACAAGGGGCCCGCCAAGGCTCACCAGGACCGGACCCACGGCGCCGGGCACCGGGCCCTGGGTGCGTGTCGCACGCCGGAACCCGGCGCCCGTGGCGCGCCTGGTCGGTTTCGCTCCCGCTCAGTCCGCCGGTCAGTCCACGCGACCGCGCAGGCCCAGCCAGGCCAGCCCCGCGAGGGCGACTGCCGCGCCGAGCCCGATCAACGCCTTGGTCCGCCCGGACACGTCGTGGCCGGCGGAGAGCGCAGCCCGGTCCGGCATCGCACGGCCGGCTCGGGCGGTGAGCGTGCCGACGGTGCCACGCGCGGTGCCCGTCTGATCGGCGGCCCGACGCGCCAGCCGGGCGGCGTGTTCGCGGACCGCGGCCGCGCCGTCGGTGACCGTGTGGGCCGCGGTGGCGGTCTTCTCCTTCGCCTGCGTGAATGTGCTGCCCATGAGGAAGCCCTCCCTGACGGTGACGATGCACTTGCACAGTGCGCCTACCCGGGAACCCGCGAGTTATCGGATCCCGTGCGCGGGCTCGCCGGTGCGTACTCCGAGGACGTCAGGCAGGCGGCGGTCAGGCACGCGTCACTCGGGCGGGCGTGAGCGCGGGCACGAGGGCCGGGACAGCCGGGACGGCCGGGAGCGGGTCCTCGGCGTCGAGACGCCAGGCGCGGGACGCCGCGGCGGCGGCTGCGGCGTTGCGCTGGGCCTGCCGGTTCCATCCTCGCGGTTCGAGCGCGGCCAGGCCGCGGACCGCGTGTGCGCCGACCGCCCGTAGCACCTCCCATGCACCGGGCAGCGCGAACATGCGGGCATTCCTCTCGAGGTCCCGAAGTGGAGACGAGCGGTCCCGACGCTACCCGCCCTGAGCCGCCCCGCAGCCCGACCCGCCTCACGCTTGCTCCGAACGAGTCAGGTCAGGGCCCCGGCGGCGGCGTTTGCCGGGTGCGTGACCGGGCAGGGGTCTGGACCGGGAGAGGGAGGTGGGTCATGCCTGCCGTCACTGTCCGGGAGGTCGTGGTCGCCGTCGGCGCGGGCGCCGAGGCCCTGCGCGGCGATCTCGCGCTGCCGTCCTCGCCTGCGTCGGTCGTGCTGTTCGCGCACGGCAGCGGAAGCTCCCGGTTCAGCCCGCGCAACCGCGCCGTCGCGGCGACCCTGCGACAGGCCGGGCTCGGCACCCTGCTGCTGGACCTGCTGACCGTGACCGAGGAGCGCATCGACGACGCCACCGGCCGTCTGCGCTTCGACATCCCGCTGCTGGCCCGGCGACTCGTCGCGGCGATCGACTGGCTCGGCGCAGAGCCCGACACGGCGGGCGCGCCCGTCGGGCTGTTCGGGGCGAGCACGGGTGCGGCCGCGGCGCTGCGGGCGGCGGCCGAGCGTCCGGCCCGGGTCCACGCGGTGGTCTCCCGAGGGGGAAGGCCCGATCTCGCGGGCGACGCGCTGCCGCAGGTGCGGGCGCCGGTGCTGCTGCTCGTCGGGGGCCGCGACGAGCAGGTCCTGGACCTCAACCGGGACGCCGCCCGGCGGATGGTCGCTCCCTGCCGGTTGGCGGTGGTCCCGGGAGCGACGCACCTCTTCACCGAGCCGGGCACGCTGGAGCAGGTGGCCGCGGCGGCCCGTGACTGGTTCCTCGGCCCCGGCGACCTGCCGCGGTGACCTGCCGCCCCCCGGTCGGGGTTCGCCTCGGGGCGGCTGAACCTGAGCCGAACTCGGCGGCCAGTGCGGCCCGTTGACTTCCGTCGATCAGGCCGAGGATGGTGCCGCCTGGGCCCGCTTTGTCCCGATCGACACAGATCCCGAACGCGCCCGTGCGGATTTCCGGATAATTGCCCCGTCGACGCGGCGATACAGAAGGGGCAGATGGTGACTGACGACACCTCACGGACGGGCCGAAGCGCCGCCGCGCCCGTGCCGAGCCTGCTGTGCGACGTCCAGGCCCTCGCGGCAGCAGCCCCTGACGCGGGCGCGGCCTCCGGAGCGGTGTGGCGGCTGGCCGAGTCCGGCCGCCAGTTGGACGCCAACCTCGTCCATCTGCCGGCCGCTCGCCGGATCGGCACGCACACCGAGCCCGACCTGGACGTGCTGCTCCTGGTCGTCTCCGGAACCGGCACCCTCGCCTCGTCCGAAGGTGCGCAGTCGCTGACGGCCGGTTCGCTCTGCTGGCTGCCGCACGGCTCCACCCGCGCGCTGACCGCGGGCGACGGCGGGCTCTCCTACCTGACGGTCCACCGACGACGTCCGGGCCTGCAGATCCGGTCCGGCCCGCCGCGGGGAACAGCCTGAAGCCCACACCCGACGCGTCAGCGGCCGGCTTCGCCGTCGCCGCGCTCAGGCGTGGTCGATCTCGAACCAGACGACCTTGCCGCCGTTCCGCGCGTCGCTCCCCCAACGGCGGGCAAGCCGTTGGACCACCCGTAGCCCGTGACCGCCCGGGTAGGCGGGCGCGGTCAGCGGACGCAGCCGGGGGCGGTCCGGGTTGTCGTCGGCCACCTCGACCCGCAGCCGGTCACCCGCCGACGACACGGCGACCTCCTGGGGGCCGCCGGCGTGCAGGCAGGCGTTGGTGACCAGCTCGGACGTCATCAGCAGCACGTCCTCGACGACGGCGCGCTGCTCCTCCGCCGGGTCGTCGAGCCAGCCGCGCGACGCGAGGCTGGCGCTGACGAAGTCACGGCACCGGCCGACCACGCCCCTCGCTCCCCCGAGGCGCAGTCGGTCCACCCCGTCCGCACCCGTCGCACCGCCCGTGCCGTCCACCGTGCGCCTCCGCTCCTCTGCTCCGACTGCTCCGCTCCGGCTGCTCCGCTCCGTCCCGACGTCGGTCAGTTCCCCGGGGCCGCCCCACCGGCCGAGCGCGCCTCGGCGACGGTCGCGTAGCGGGGGAACAGCGTCGCCGCGCCGGTGAGGTCGAAGACCCGGGAGACTCCGCGCCCGAGCCCGACCAGCTCGACGGCCGCGTCGCGCGCCTGGGCGCGGGCGCGGGCCTGCAGCAGCACGTTGAGGCCGGTGGAGTCGCAGAACTGGAGGTCGGAGAAGTCCACCAGGATGCGCGCCGCGCCGGCGGCCTCGCAGCGGTCGAGAGCCGTGCGCAGCGCGGGGGCCGTGTCGTGGTCGAGCTCTCCGGAGAGCCGGAGCACGGCCTCGGACGCGCTGACGTCCTCGGCCACGGAGAAGCGCTTCGCGGCGGTGTCGCCGGTTCCGTCCGTGCTGGACGTCATATACACGCTCCCCGGACTCGAGCCGTCCCCTTCCGGCCATCATCTCCCAGCGGCCGGAAACGGGCAGCTCCTGCGGGGTTTGCCCGCGAGCGGGGAGGTTATCCGGACTCACAGACGCGTCTTTCCGTGGAGGTGGCCGCCATGAGCGAACCGGAGCCGCGCACCGGCGGTCCCGAGCACAGAAGCGTCGGCGTCCGCAGCGTCACCGAGACGGTGAGGTACGCCCGCGAGGAGATGGGCCCGGTCCGCGGACTGCGGACGCTGCTCGCGCTCAACCAGGTCGACGGGTTCGACTGCCCGAGCTGCGCCTGGGCCGACCCGCCGCCAGGTGAGCGCAAGCGCGCGGAGTTCTGCGAGAACGGCGCCAAGGCCGTCGCCTGGGAGGCCACCCGCAGGCGCGTCGACCGTGCCTTCTTCGCCGCCCACTCGGTCGCCGAGCTGCGCGGGCACGACGGCCACTGGCTGGAGTCCCAGGGGCGTCTGGCCGAGCCGATGCACCTGGCCCCGGGAGCGACGCACTACGCCCCGATCCCCTGGGACGAGGCCTTCGCGCTCGCGGCCTCGCGGCTGCGCGCGATGGACGACCCGGACCGGGCCGTCTTCTACACCAGTGGCCGCACCAGCAACGAGGCCGCCTTCGTCTACCAGCTGCTGGCCCGCCGCCTGGGCACCAACAACCTGCCGGACTGCTCGAACATGTGCCACGAGTCCAGCGGCGCCGCACTCGGCGAGACCCTCGGCGTCGGCAAGGGCGAGGTCACGCTGGAGGACATCACCGACCACGCCGCGCTGATCATGGTCGTCGGCCAGAATCCGGGCACCCGCCACCCGCGCATGCTCACCGCGCTGGAACAGGCCAAGCACCGCGGCGCCAAGGTCGTCGCCGTCAATCCGCTGCCCGAGGCCGGTTTCGGGCGCTTCCGCAACCCGCAGAGTCTGCGCGGCCTGGCCGGTCCGGGCACCCCGCTGACCGACCGCCACCTGCCGATCCGCGTCAACGGCGACCTCGCCCTCTTCGCGGGCCTCAACCGCGTCCTGCTGGAGGCCGAGGACGCCGCCCCCGGCAGCGTGCTCGACCACGACTTCATCGACCGGTACTGCGAGGGGTTCGAGGAGGCCGCCGCGGGCTGGCGGGCGCTGGACTGGGCGCGGATCCAGGAGCTGAGCGGTCTGTCCCGGCGCACGATCGAGTACACCGCCGCCGACGTCATGAACGCCGACAGCGTCATCGTCTGCTGGGCGATGGGCCTGACCCAGCACCGCAACGCCGTGCCGACCATCCGGGAGATCGTCAACTTCCTGCTGCTGCGGGGCAACATCGGCCGTCCGGGCGCGGGGCCCGCGCCGATCCGCGGGCACAGCAACGTCCAGGGCGACCGGACCGTGGGCATCTGGGAGAAGATGCCGGACGCCTTCCTGGACCGGCTCCGCGACGAGTTCGGCTTCGAGCCGCCGCGCGCCCACGGTCTCGACACCGTCGACTCCATCCGGGCCATGCGCGACGGCAAGGTCGACGTCTTCTTCGCACTCGGCGGCAACTTCGCCGCGGCGACCCCGGACACCGCCGTCACCGAGGCGGCGCTCGCCTCGTGCGCGCTGACCGTCCATGTGGCCACCAAGCTCAACCGCTCCCACCTGTGCCACGGCGCGGAGGCGCTGCTGCTGCCCTGTCTGGGCCGCACCGAGCGGGACGTCAGGGACGGCGTCGACCAGTTCGTCACCGTCGAGGACTCGATGGCGACGGTCCAGGCCTCACGCGGCAGGCTGCTGCCGGGCTCGCCCGAGCTGCGCAGCGAGGTCGCGATCGTCACCGGCCTCGGCCAGCAGCTGTTCGGCGACGCGCTGGGCTGGAGCGAGATGGGCCGGGACTACTCCGTGATCCGCCGTCACATCGAGCACGTCGTGCCGGGCTTCCACGCCTTCGAGGCGCGGGCGGCGCAGCCGGGCGGCTTCATGCTGCCGCGCGGGCCGCACGACTCGCGCACCTTCCCCACGGCGTCGGGCAGGGCCCGCTTCACGGTCAACCCGGTCTCGGCGGCGGAGGCGCCGGAGGGTCGTCTGCTGCTGACCACGGTGCGCTCGCACGACCAGTTCAACACGACCGTCTACGGTCTCGACGACCGCTACCGGGGTGTGCGCGGCGGCCGTCGCGTGGTCTTCGTCAGCGGCGAGGACCTGCGCGAGCTGGGCCTGCACGACGGCCAGCTGGTCGACCTGGTGAGCGAGTACCCCGACGGCGAGCGCCGGGCTCCGGGGTTCCGCGCCACCCGCTACCCCACGCCGCGCGGGTGCGCCGCTGCGTACTTCCCGGAGGCCAACGTGCTGGTCCCGCTGGACTCGACGGCGGAGACCAGCAACACGCCGAACACGAAGTCCGTGGTCATCCGCCTCGAACCCGCGACCGGACCCGCCACCGCCGGCTGACGGCGGTCGGCCGGGGTTCACGCGCGACCAGTTCACGCCCGACCATGGGTGGTGAGCCGGGCGATCACCAGCACGATCACCGCGCCGAGGATCGACCACAGGATGCCGCTGGCGTGGAAGGTGTGCGACCAGTGGTGCAGCTGGAACTCGTCGCCGAGGAAGCCGCCGAGGAACGATCCCACGACGCCGAGCACGATCGTCCCGAGCACGCCGATGGGATCCCGGCCCGGAACGACCAGACGCGCGACGGCGCCGGCGACGAGACCGATGACGATGAGGTAGATCACATACGCAGCCATACCGAGCGCCTGCCCCGTTTCCGCCGTCTCATGTGAACCGGCGTAAGCTGCCGGGGAACGCCGGGAAGCGAAGACGGGCCAGGGGGCGGGGTTGGACGGGGGTTTCGGCGTCGCGGGCGCGACGCTCGCCGGTCGCCTCGGCCGGCTGCGGCGCTACCGGTGGTGGCTCGCACGGCTCGTGGCGGCGCTGCCCGCCGTGGCGCTGCTGGCCTACGGTATGAGCGCCCCTCCCACGGCGGAGGGGGCGAGCTCCCCCGAATCCGTCTTCTGGCAGGACGACGCGCTCCCGTTCCTGCTGCTCGCCGCCACTCTGACGCTGTGGCGGGCTCCGGAGGAGGGCCTGCCGGACGCGCTGCGCCTGCGGGACCTGCACCGGCGCGTGTGTCGACGCGCCGCGGTGGTGCTGCTGTTCGGGGCCTGCCTCGCGCTCGGCGTCGACCACTGGTACTCCTGGCATCCCGACCCCGCAGCGGCCAGCGCGGCGGCGGGAACCGGTCTGGCCCTCTTCTGGCTCGCGCTCGTCCCCGTGCTGCTGGAACCGGCGCTGTGGCCGCTGTGGCCAGCACCGATCCGCCGCGCGGTGCGGGCCGCGCGGACCGCCGAGGCCCTGTACCGGCCCGCACCGCGCCAACGGCTGGGCGGCGGCCAGTCCGTCTCCTATCCGGCGCCCGGCGCGATCACCGACTTCGACGCGGATCCGGGCGCGTCCGGGCGTCCGCGGCCGTTCCTCCACCAGGCCGCCGGGCCGCGCTCCTCCGGTAGGGCCACCGCCCCGTCCCGCGCCCGGCAGCGCCGGCAGGGGTCCTACCTGCACTGGGACGGCACGAAGCTGATCTTCGACGACGGCAAGGGCGGGCCGCGAGCCGTCGCGCTCGCCGACGCGCGGCACGCCGAGGGCGTCGCCGAGCTGGTCTGGGTCACGCCCCGCGACCTCCTGTTCTTCGTCGACCGGGACGGTTACCGCGTCGGCCGACCCGTCTCCGGTCTCCAGGTCCTGCCCGGATCCGTCGGCCAGGTCGCCGCGGCAGCCGGACTTGCCTTCAACGCCTACGAGTTGAGCTCCCACGCCGGGACGCGCGGGGAGCAGGCAGGTCTGCTCTTCCCGAGGCGTCCGCGCCTCGTCCGCGCGTTCCGCCGCCGCCTCGCGCGGCGCTGACTGCTCGCCCCTCGGGCACCCTGCGAGTCCGCCCGGCCGGGGCCGTTAGGCTCGCCCCGCCGTCGCCGCGCACGCCTCTGTCGCGCCCGCGTCCTGACGTTCGCCGCGCGTTCACATTCGGTTGGCCGGACGCGCCACTTCCGTTTGACCCGTTGCTCCACGGTTCTAACCACTGTTACTTTTCACTTGTGCTGGAGCGAACATGTCTCTTCGAACCGCTGTGGGCGCGCGTAGACGGTCGGTCGGCGTCGTCGCCGCCGCAGGACTGGTGATGGCCGTGCTCTCCGCGTGTGGATCGAGCCAGAGCGCCGGGTCCGGCGGCAACGTCGTCGCCACCGGGGCCCCGGTGCCGCTGGTGGTGTACTCCGCCCAGGGCTACGACCAGGCCATGGTCACCGCGTTCCAGAAGGCCACCGGCATCCCCACCAAGCTCGTCGACGACAGCACCGGCCCGCTGCTGGCCCGCGTCCAGGCCGAGCGCGGAAACCCGCAGTGGGGCGTGCTGTGGGTCGACGGCGACGAGGCCTTCGCCGCGCTCGACCAGGCCGGGATGCTGGTGAAGAACTTCGAGCCGAACGTGCAGCTGAACACGGCCGGCCAGGCCGTCGTGCCCAAGGACAAGAGCTACGTGCCGACGGGCCTGACCGTCACCGCGGCGCTGGTCTACGACGCGAGCAAGACCGCGAACCCGCCGACCAGCTGGCAGGACCTGCTCTCCCCGGCCTGGAAGGGCGCGGTGGGCATGAACGACCCGGCCGTCTCCGGCCCGACCTACCCGTTCGTGGCGGGCATGTTCAACCAGCTCGGCGGCGACAGCCAGGGCGAGGCCTTCTACAGCTCGCTCAAGTCCAACGGGCTGCACGTCTTCCAGACCAACGGGGACACCCTGCACGCGCTGCAGACCGGCCAGATCAAGGTCGCGCTGATCCAGAGCTCCGCGGGCATCGCCGCAGGGATCAAGGACAAGAACATCAAGACCACCTACCTGCCCAAGGTGACCTCGCTGCCCAGCGTCATCGGCATCGACGGCAAGGTCTCCGCGCAGGAGCAGGCCGAGGCCGAGAAGTTCGCCTCCTTCGTGCTCAGCCCGAAGGGCCAGGAGGTCATGCTGACCGGCGACCGCAACGGCGACTCGCTGTACTGGCCCATCGTCCAGGGCGTCACGCCCGACCCGGAGCTGCCCGCACTGGCCTCGGTGCCCACCCAGGCGATCGACCCCTACGTCTGGGGCCCCAAGGAAGGCACCGTCAACACCTGGTTCACCAACACGATCGTCCACTGACCCATGACCGACACCACGCTCACCCCTGGTCCGCGCGCCGACGCGCGCGCGGACCAGGCGTCCGCGGCCGGGCCGCCGCGTCCCGGGCGGCACCTTCGTCCGCGGGCCACCGCGGCCCTGCGGCTGCTGCCCTGGGGGCTGTTCGCCGCGGTGCTGCTGCTCCCCGTCGCCGGGTTCCTGCTGGTCGCCGTCTCGCCGCGGCTGTTCGACCAGGGCGACGCCTGGTTCACCTGGGCCCCGTTCCAGCAGGTGCTCTCCGGGTGGACCGCGCACGCGCTGCTCGACTCCCTCGCCGTGGGCGCGGGCGCGGCGCTGCTGGCCACCGCCGTGGCGCTGGGGCTCGCCTGGCTCACCGAGCGCACCACGCTCGCCGGGCAGGGCCTGTGGCGGCTGCTGCTGTGGGCGCTGCTCCTGGCCCCCTCCTATCTGGAGTCGCTCGGCTGGACCTGGCTGGTGGAGCAACAGGGCGTCCTCGCCCGGCTGCTCGGGCACGACCCGGCCGCGCTGCGCTCGGTGGTCTTCGGGCCGGCCGGGGTGATCTGGGTGCTGGCCTCGCGCGGGGTCCCCTTCGCCTACCTGGCCGTCACCGCGCTGCTGCGGGGCCTGGGCCGGGAGTTCGAGGACGCCGCGCGCACGCACGGCGGCGGACGCCTCGCCACCGCCCGCGTCGTCCTGCCGATGCTGGCGCCCGCGCTGTGGGCCGCGTTCGCGATCGTCTTCGCCGAGTCGATCTCCGACTACGGCGTGGCCGCGACGCTCGCCTCGCAGGGGAACTTCCCGCTGCTGACCGGCGCGATGGAGCAGTCGATCTCCACCTTCCCCGCCGACTTCCCGCTCGCCTCGGCGATGGGCTGGCTGCTGCTGGCCCTGGTGGGCCTCGCCCTGCTGGCCCAGCGCCGCTCGCTGCGCGGGCGCAGCTACCAGGTGCTGTCCGGGCGCACCCGCCCCGCCCGCCGGGCCCGCCTCGGCGCCCTGCGTCAGGCGACGGCGCTCACGGCCGTCGGCGGCTTCTTCCTCGCCGCCGCCGGCGTGCCCGCCTTCGGCGCGGCGACGGCCTCGCTGCTGCCGTCCGGCGGCAAGGTGACCACGGCCTCGCTCAGCCTCGCCAACTTCCGGCACGTGCTGCGCTCGGGCGAGATGATGTCGGCGCTGGGCTACTCGGCGCGCCTCGCGGCGATCACCGCGTGCGCGGCCGTGGTCCTCGGCGCGGTCGCCGGACGGGCGCTGGCCCGTCAGGGCGGCGGCCGGGCCGGACGCCTGCTGGACCTGCTGCTGCTCGCCGCGATCGCGCTGCCGAGCGTGCTGCTGGCCAGCGGCTACATCTTCACCTACAACCTGCCGTTCGCCTCCGGCCTGGGCATCGACCTGTACGGGACGACGACGCTGCTGGTCCTCGGCTATCTGGCGGGCGCGCTGCCGTCGGCGGCCCGGCTGCTGTCCGGACCGCTCGGGCAGGTCAGCGACTCGCTGCTGTGGGCGGCCCGGATCCACGGCCGCCGTGCGCCGGCCGCCTGGGCGGGGGCCGTGCTGCCGCTGGTGGCCGGCTCGCTGGTGTGGACCTGGCTGATCGCCTTCTGCGGCACGCTGCTGGAACTGCCGGTGTCGCAACTGCTCGCCCCGCCCGGCCAGGAGCCGCTGTCGGTGGCGATCACCCGGCAGTTGCAGGGGTACGACCTCGGTGCGGGCGCGGCGATGACCGTCGTGGTCGTGGCCGGAGCACTGGTCCTGATCGGCCTCGTGCTGGGCGCGCTGCGCCTGTTCCTTCCCGCGGCCCGACGTCTGGAGGCCCTCGCATGACCGGCACGCAGCTGACCGCCACGACCCCTCCCGGCACGGGCAACGCCCTGGTGGTGGAGCGGCTCGGCAAGTCCTTCGGCGCGACCCGCGTCCTCGACGAGGTCTCCTTCTCGATCGAGCCCGGCCGGTTCCTGGTCCTGCTGGGCCCGTCCGGCTCCGGCAAGACCACGCTGCTGCGCTGCCTGGCCGGCATCGAGCGGGCCGACGGCGGCTCCATCCGCCTCGGCGACCGGACGCTCGCCGAGGGACGCACCCATCTGCCGCCCGAACGGCGGGAGTTGGCGATGGTCTTCCAGGACTACGCGCTGTGGCCGCACATGACCGCCGCCGAGAACGTCGCCTACGCGCTCAAGCGCAGGCGGCCGACGAAGGAGCGGTCCGCCGCCGAGGTGGCGGCGACGCTCGCGCGCGTCGGCCTCGACGAGCACGCCGAGCGCTACCCGCACCAGCTCTCCGGCGGCCAGCAGCAGCGCGTCGCCCTCGCGCGGGCCCTGGTCGCCCGGCCCGGCCTGCTGCTCTTCGACGAGCCGCTGTCCAACCTCGACGCGGACCTGCGCGAACGGCTGCGCGTGGAGATCGCGGCGCTGACCCGCGAGAGCGGAGCGACGGTCGTCTACATCACCCACGACCAGGCCGAGGCGTTCGCGCTCGCCGACACCGTCGGCGTGCTGGAGCAGGGCCGACTGGTCCAGCTCGCCGCGCCCGAGGAGGTCTACCAGCGTCCGGCCAGCCCGTTCGTCGCCCGCTTCACCGGCCTCGCGGGCGAGCTCACCGGACGCGCCGACGGCACCCCGCATCTCGGCCGGGTCCTGTGTGCCACGCCCGCCGGCCCCCTGGTCGCCACCGGCATGGGCGCGCTCGACGACGGCGCGCCGGTCCACGTCCTGGTCCGCCCGGCCGCGGTCACGATCGCGGAGAACCCGGGCGAGGCGGCCGACGGCTCGCACAACCTGTCGGGCACCGTCGCCGACACCGCCTACCGCGGGCGCGGCTACGACCACGTCGTGGAACTCGCCGACGGCTCCCGCCTGACCGGCGTCTTCGACCGGCGGGCCTGCCCGCGCGGCACGCCCGTCCGGGTCACCCTCGACCCCGACGGCTGCTTCGCCTACCCCTCGTCCTCGTCCTCGCCCTCGTCCTTTTCCCGGTCCGCCGGGTCCGGGCAGGACGCCGCCCCACTGTCCGAGCGCACCCCCGTGGAGGTCCCATGACCGTCCGTCGCCACTCCTGCCCGCGCCCTGGAGGTGACCGATGACGACCTTCGTGCTCTTCCTCACCGTCCTGCTCGCCTGCGCGGTGGAGGCCGTCGAGGCGCTCACGATCGTGCTGGCGGCCGGAACCAGCCGCCACTGGGGCTCCGCCTGGCAGGGGACCGTCGCCGCGCTGCTGTCGCTGGCGGTGACCGTCGCCGTGCTCGGCCCCGCGGTCGGTCAGATCCCCCTCGGGGCGCTGCGCCTGCTCGTCGGCGCGCTGCTGCTGGTCTTCGGCCTCCAGTGGCTGCGCAAGGCCGTCATGCGCGGCTCGGGCTACAAGGCCCTGCACGACGAGACGCAGGCCTACGCCGACGAGGTCGCCGCCGCGTCCGGCGCCGCGCAGGGCGGCCGGGGCCGCGTCAAGGACTGGTACGCCTTCACGCTGTCCTTCAAGGGCGTCTTCCTCGAGGGCCTGGAGGTCGCGTTCATCGTCGTCACCTTCGGCGACAACCAGCACGACATCCCCGTCGCGGTGCTGGGCGCCGTCGTCGCCGTCGCGATCGTGACCGTCGCCGGGTTCGCGGTCCGGGCCCCGCTCGCGCGGGTGCCGGAGAACACCATGAAGTTCGTCGTCGGCACCATGCTCACCGCCTTCGGCGTCTTCTGGGCCACCGAGGGCGCGGGCGCGAACTGGCCCGGCTCCGACGCCGCGCTGCTGGTCATCGTCCCGGCCGTGGCCCTGCTGGCCCTCGGCTACACCTCCGTGCTGCGCCGCGCCCGCACCGCGGGCACGCTCGGCACGGCCCACTCCACCGAGGGGAGCCTCACATGAGCGTCGTCGCGCGCGCCGTCTCGGCGCTGCGGTCCTTCGGCCGCTTCTGGTACGACTTCGTCGTCGGCGACGACTGGCGGGTCGCCGTCGGCGTGGCCGTCGCACTCGCCGCCACCTGGGGGCTGACGCGTTCCGGCGTCAACGCCTGGTGGCTGGTGCCGATCGCGGTCGCGCTGCTGCTCGGTCTGTCGCTGCTCCGCGTGGCCAGGGCCGCCCGGCCCAAGACCTGAGCCCACCCGCCTGAACCTCGCGGCCCACGGCGTCCGGCGCGGCCGGGCTGCACCTCCCCGGCCTTCGGCCGGGAGGAGAAGGCAGTGCCCGCAGAACCCCCGGCCGAAGGGCCGGGGGAAGCGTCGCAGACCGGAGGGCCCTAGCGGCCCTCCCCTTCCCGGCGTAGACGTGACCCGCGCCTGCGTCCGGCGGGAGCCGGACGGCACCTCAGGCAGCCCTCGGCCAGAGGCCGGGCCATGCCCCGGGGAACCCCCCGGCCGCAGCCTGGGGGAAGAGTCGCGGGCCGGCGGAAGCATGCGGCCGTAGAGGCCCGCCCGAGGGCTATAGCGGGTCTCCCCCTCCTCGGCGTAGACGTCCGGCGTAGACGTCCGGCGCAGCCGGGCAGCACGTCACTCAACCCTCGGCCGGAGGCAAGGCCGTGCCTCGGGAACCCCGGCCGAAGGGCCGGGGGAAGGGTCGGGGGCCGGAGGGCCCTAGCAGCCCTCTCCCTCCTCGGCGTAGACGCGACCCGCGTATGCGTCCGGCGCGGCCGGGCTGCAACTCCCCCAGCCCTCGGCGGCAGGGAAGGCCGTGCCCCGGGCACCCCGGCCGAAGGCCGGAGGAAGGGTCGGGGGCCGGAGGGCCCTAGCGGCCCTCGCCCTCCTCGGCGTAGACGCGGCCGGCGTACTCGTCCAGGACCTTCGCGCAGCGTTCCAGCGCCGCCGCCGCGGCGGCCTTGCCCGAGGCGCCCAGCACGTCGCGTGCCTCGACCTTGGCGAACCAGTTCCGCAGCTTCACCAGGTCCTCGTCGTTCTCCTCGAGCTCCGCGTAGGTGAAGTGCTCGGCGCGGTACTCCTTCTCGATCTGCCCGAGGAAGTCCTCGCAGCGGTCGACGATCTCCTCGTACTCGTCGTTGCGCGCCGCGTTGAACTGCTGCTCCATCTCGGCTCCGCCGCCGAGGACGCCCGCGTCGAGGAGCGACGCGGTGCCGCCCATCTCGACGATCTCCTTGCGCAGCAGCCGCAGCGCCCGCTCCGCGGACGTGCTCGCCGGCAGGGCGGCCACCGAGTTCTGCAGGTAGATGGCGCCCATCCCCTTGATCTTCCGCCACACGCCGGCACGCAGCCGCGTCGGCTCGGCCGGGATCTTGTAGACCAGCACCAGCCAACGCAGGCCCTGGGCCTGCCCCTCCGAGGCCATCTGCCCCACGTCCGTCCTCCCGCACACGCTTACTGCCACCAGCAACGTTACTGGGTGGAAGAGTCCTGTTGCGGACGCCTCACCCCGCGCTCGGCACCGCCTGGGCCGGCGGCCGCAGCAGGTCCCAGCGGCGGTCCGCCTCCAACTGCGCTGCCAGGGAGACGAGTCGCGCCTCGCTCGCCGCCGGGCCGAGCAGTTGGCAGCCGATCGGCAGGCCCGTGGAAGTGAATCCGGCGGGCACGTTCACTCCGGGCCAGCCGAGGACGTTCCAGGGCCAGGCGTAGGGGCAGGTCGTGATCATCGTCCGGTCCATGGCGGCCGGTCCCAGCCCGTCGGTCGCGCCGACGCGCGGCGGCGGGGCGGCGGTGGTCGGCGTCAGCAGCACGTCGACCTGCTCGAAGACCGCGCCGATGCGCCGCTGCAGGGGGCGCTCGGCCGCGCGGGCGGCGCGCAGGACGGGGCCGTCGAGCAGTGCGCCCCGGCGGATGTTGCTGCGGGTGCGCGGGTCGAGCAGCGCGGCGTCGGGCACGCGCCGGGCCCACGCCCGGATGCCCGCGAGGGCGCGCGGCAGCTGCGCCGGCCCGACCAGCCCGTAGCGGGGGTCCGCCTCGACCACGTCGTGGCCCAACCGGGCAAGGGTCTCGGCGAGTTCGAGGGTGGCGGCGCGGATCTGGGGGTCCAGCCGCAGCGGGTGGACCGCCCAGGCGGTGTGGAAGGACAACCCGATGCGCAGGCGGCCCGGGTCGCGTCCGGCTGCGGGCAGCATCTCCTGCGGCGCGGGCCGGTGCGGGTCGCCCGGGGCGTTGCCGGAGGCGACGTCCAGCAGTAGGGCGGCGTCGGCGACGGTCCGCGCCAGCGGCCCGAGGACGGTCAGGCCGTGGAACGGCTCCGGCTCCGGCCAGGCGGAGATGCGGCCGCGCTGCGGCTTGATGCCGACCAGATGCGTCCAGGCGGCCGGGATCCGGATCGATCCCGCTCCGTCGGACCCGATCGCGGCGGGCACGACCCCGGCCGCGACTGCGGCGGCGGCCCCGCCGGAGGAGCCCCCGGGGCTGCGGTCCAGGTCCCACGGGTTGCGGGTGGCTCCGAAGCCCCGGCCCTCGGTGAAGGCCCACTGGCCGATCTCGGGGGTGTTGGTCTTCCCCACGACGACGGCGCCGGCCGCCCGCAGCCGCCGCACCACCTCGGCGTCCGCCGCGGCGGACGGGAACGCCCCGGCGCACCCGAAGGCCGTGGGCTCGCCCGCCAGGTCGGTGTCGTCCTTGATCGCCACCGGCACGCCGAGCAGCGGCAGCCGCTCCCCGGCGGCGAGCCGCCGGTCCGCCTCCTCCGCCTCCGCGAGCGCGGCCTCGGCCCGCACCCGCCGGAACGCGTTCAGCGTCGGCTGCGTCGCCTTAACCCGCGCGAGCGCCTCCTCGACGGCCGCGCGGGAGCTGAGCTGACCCTCTCTCAGAAGTGCGGCGAGCTCGGCGAGTCCGGGGTGCGGGCGGTGCGCGGGGGTCATCGTGGGGCGTCCGCTTCTGTCGCAGGGCGAGTCCTACCGAACAGTAACGGATCCGGCCGTCAGGGTCCCGCGACCTGTGCGACGGCGGCCTCGGCGATGTGCTCGACCAGGGAGATCCCGTCATCCATGGTCGGGTTGCCGTCCGAGAGCACGGCGACGAGGTAGGTGTGCCCGTCGCGGTCGACCTCGCCGATGCTGTTGATCACCCACAGGCCGGTGGCCGACCGGGACAGCCAGCCGTTCTTCAGCGCGTAGCCGTCGCCGGAGCCCGCCGCGGCGCTGACGCCCCAGTTCTGGTCCGCCTCCACCTCGCCCATCAGGGAACGCACGTAGTTCCTTGAGGCGGTGCTCAGTTTGGACGGCCGGGTGCCGAAGATCTGCTGAAGCAGCGTCAACTGGTCGACCGCTGTCGTGGTGGTCAGCCCCCAGTAGCCGCCGGTGCCCACGGTGGTGTGGTGCAGGCCGAACCGGGCGTTGATCTCGTCCAGCTCCTCCGGCCCGCCGACCTCGGCCAGCAGGCTGGTGGCTGCGTCGTTGTCGCTCTGCTCGATCATCCTGGTGGCGAGCTCGCGCTGGTCGGCGGTGAGCGTGGTGCCGGCGTCCTGGTGCTCGACCAGGAGCGCGGCCAGGATGTCCGCCTTGACGATGCTGGCGGTGTCGAACAGGTGCCCCGTGTCGCCCCGGCTGAGCGTCGCGCCGGTCGACAGATCGGCGACGGCCACGGCGGCGCTCCCCGCCGCGTCGGCGAGCGCGGAGTCCAGTTGCCGCGCCGAGGCGGCGTCCTGCGAGCCGGGGGCGTCGGCGGAAGCGGAAGGCGAGGGCGAAGGCGAGGGCGTGGTCGTGGACGGGCGCGAGCCGGCCGGGGAGGGCGTCGGCGAGCCGGCGGATCTGCTGGGAACGGGCGAGGGCGAACCGGTGCCGCCCGGGGAGATCCGGGCCGTCGCGGCGACGGCGGAACCGTGCGCGAGCGGGGAGTGCGCCACGAAGGCGCCGCCGACGAGGACGGCCGACACCGCCGCCAGGGTGAGGAATGCGCGCCGCGCGCCGGTCTGGGACATGGCGAGCGACGGTACGCACCGTGCATAAGACGGAGCTGGGAGTCACCTGGCCTTCGCCTTGAAGTCGTTCGACCACGCTCCGCCCGCCTGGCCCCGCGCCTGTCAGGCCTGCGGCACGAGAGCGACCGGGCACTCCGCCTGATGCAGCACGCGCTGGACCACCCGGCCCAGCGGCGGCGCGAAGCGCGCATGCGCGCGTTGGGCTCCGAGCACCAGCAGGTCCGCCGGGTCCACGGCGCCGATCAGGCCGGGCAAGGGCGCGTCGTCCAGCAGGCTCGTCGTGACCACCAGTACGCCGTGCCCCTCGCGGGCCCGCCGCTCCGCGCCCTCGAGCAGGGTGCGGGCGGCACGCTCGGCGTCCTCCCAGGCGTGGTGGGTCGAGATCTCGGCGAGCCGCGACGCGCCGGCGCCGCGCGCGTGCACGATCCGCAGCGGCCACCCGCGCAGCACCGCCTCGTCCGCAGCCCAGTCGAGCGCGGTGGTGGCGTGCTCCGACGGGTCGACGCCCACCACGACCCGCGGTCCTTCCTCCGGCGTCATCCGCACGCCTCCTTCGGAGCAGCGTCAGGGCCCGCAGGGCGCCGGCCATCGCCGACGTCCCGGCTTCTCGATGCTATGGCCGCGGCGTCGGCGCCGCCTTCCGTCAGGCGCGGGTCACGGCGGGCCCACCGGCAGCCACCAGCCGTCGTCGGGGCGGCCCTGCGCCGGTTGCGGATCGTGCGAGAGGCCGATCAGGTCGTCCCGGTGGAGGCCCGGCCGGACCGCGTAGCGGATCGAGCCGCGGACGCTCACCAGCCCCAGCACCCGCCACAGGCAGCGCGCGTAGTGCTCGGCACGCTCCGCGCCGTCCCACTCGTAGACGCCCCGGTAGCGTCCGTGCTCGTCGGCGGTGAGCCACAGCTTGGACCGGAAACCCGGAAAGCCGACGAAGAGGGGCGTGTTGAGCATGCTCTCCCAGCGGAAGAGGGTGTGCCCACGCCCGCGGACCAGGCGCAGCCGGAACGCGACGACGAGCGCGCACGCGTCCAGGGCGGTGCCGCCGCCGAGGCGGGTCTCGCGGTACACGAGCGCGGAGGTGCCGTCGGCGAAGCGCATCCGGCCGCCGACCCGTCCGTGCGTCAGCCGGACCTCTCGGCGGGCCAGCAGGCCCGCACTGGCGACCACGCAACGCGCCACCGCCGGCCACGCCTGCCTCCGGGGCAAGGGCCGCTGCGGCGGCGTGCCGCCGAACGGCGGGTGGCGGGTGGCACCCGCGCGGTCCGTGGCCGCGGTGTGCCCGCCTCGCTGAAGGCCCATGGTCCTCTCCTCACGCAGATCGACGGTCAGCTCGGCGGCCGCCGCCCGGTGTTGGCCGCCGCGGACACCGACCGCTCTCGGGCGAGAGCTCGTCGACGGCCGACAGCCCGACAGCCCGACCGCGCCTTCGCGCGGCGACCGCCGGCCTCCGGGCTCCGCTGCGCCGGAAGGCGGCTCGATGGGCGTCGGCACGTTCCGCGTCGGCGTCCCGGGTGGCGACCGGCCCGGACCTGGTCGCCAGGGCCCGGAGCCGGTCGTCCTCGGGACGGGGAAACGGTTCTGCACTTCCAGCGTCGGCGGCGCGCGGGCGCGGCGCAGCGGCCGGGCGGGCCAGAGGGCATGGGCCGATGGTCCCGGCGGTCAAGGGCGCGGCGGGCGCGGCGAGCGATCCGGAATGCGGTGCCGCCACACGCCGTTGTGGAAGGCGTGGCCCGAAGGGCCGTCGAGGAGGTGGGCATCATGGGCACGAAGGCGGACGACCCTCGGCGCGAGGGGTTCCTCACGGCCTGCGGGCGACGGATCCGCATCGGCGAGTTCCGCGTGGGCGGGGAGGCGGGCGTCGCCGGCCGTTCGCGCGTGACCCTGGACGTCGGTCCGGAGCCGGGCGGGCAGTCGCGCGCCTGGGCGGGCCTGACGCCGGGCGAGGCTCGGGCGCTGGCCGCGCTGCTGCTGCGGCAGGCCACCCGGGCGGAGGCCGAGGCGGCGGCTCCCGGCCGCTGACGCCCTCCAAGAGGGGGTTGCCCGGGTCGTGCGGACGCGCGCCCTACTCGGGCCGGTGGCAGACGGCCTCGATGTTGTTGCCGTCCGGGTCGCGTACGAAGACGGCGTAGTAGGTGTCGTGGTACTCGGGCCAGAGCCGCGGCCCGTGCAGCACCTCGACGCCGGCCGCGACGGCGGCGCGGTGGAAGGCGTCGACGGAGGCGCGGTCCGGGGCGGCGAACGCCAGATGGCTCTCCCGGAAGCCCTGACCGGTGGTACGTGGACCGATCCAGAAGGTCGGCCTGCCGCCCACTCCGTAACCGACGACCTCACCGAAGTCCATCACCCGCGTCCCGCCGATGGTCAGCAGCACCGCGTCGTAGAAGGCCGCACTGTCCGGTTGGTCCGCGCACTGGATCGACACGTGATCGAGCATGTGACCATCCTCGCTCACCTCGCCCGCGGCGGCGTCGGATCCAGCCGCGGCGCGCCGCGTGCAGGGCGAAAGGGATGCCGGGCGCCCGCTCAGCCGTAGGTGTTCTCGACCGCGGCCGCGGCGACCGTCGTCACGGTCTTGAACGTGCGGATCATCGCGTAGGCGCTGTCCGCCGTGAACGCGACGCGACGCACGTCGGTACGCCGGACCGTCGGCACGGCGGCCGTGGCCGCCGCCAGGTGGGTGGCGTCGAACTCCACCTCGACCTCGAAGGTGCGGTCGGTGACGGGCTCGGCGCGGACGCAGAGCGCGGCCGCCCGCTCGGCCGCGGCGCGGATCAGTTCGAAGGTGACGGCGGGCGGACGGCAGACGGCCGCGTAGCGGCTCACGCAGTCCTTCACGGCCGCCGTGACAGCGTCGGGCGCGTACGTCGCGGCGTCGCGGCAGGTCAGGTCGTCACCGGTGACCAGGGTGACGGGCACTCCGAACTCGGCGGCGACCAGCGAGTTGAGGTATCCCTCGGAGGCCGGGACGCCGTCCACCCGGACGCCGGTGATCGAGTTGCCGAGGTAGGTGTGGGCGAGCACGCCCTCGGCCCCGGCGCCGGTGTGGTAGCCGACGAAGGCCACGCCGGACACGTCCGGGTGCTGGACGCCCTCGACCATCGTGAGGTCCTTGTGCCGGCCGGTGAGCATCTCCGCGCGCGGGTCCAGGTCCTCCAGCAGCAGGTTGCGCATGGTGGAGTGGGCCTCGTTGACGAGCACGGAGCTCGCGCCGCCGTCGAAGAAGCCCGCGACGGCGGCGTTCACGTCGGAGGTGAACAGCGCGCGGCAGCGCTGCCAGGCCGGGTTCCCCGGCTCGCAGTCGTCGGGCCAGGTCACGCCGGTGGCGCCCTCCATGTCCGCGGAGATCACGACGCGCATGTCCACCACCTTCGGCACGAGGTACGGGGTACGGAGTACGAGGTACGGGCCAGAGTCTCCCAGCCGTCACCCCGCGACGCGGGCGGGCGCGACGGAAACGTGCCTGAGCATCCACTTCCTCGACGCTCCCCCGGTCCCGGCCCCGTCGTTGCCTAGCTTCGGCGGCATGGACAGCAAGAGCGTGATGGACCAGGTGTGGCCGCTGCGGACGGACTGGGCCGACGGCGAACTGCGGCTCGGCGGCCTGGGCGTCGGGGATCTCGCGAGCACGTTCGGCACGCCGCTCTACGTGCTCGACGAGGACGACTTCCGCCGGCGCTGCGCCGCGTGGACGGACGCCTTCCCCGAGGCCGACGTCCACTACGGCGGCAAGGCGTTCCTGGCCCCGGCCCTGGTGGGCTGGCTGCGGGAGCTCGGCCTTTCGCTGGACGTGTGCAGCGGCGGCGAGTTGGCGGTGGCGCAGCGCGGGGGCATGCCGCCGGGGCGGGTCGTGTTCCACGGCAACAACAAGTCCGTCGCCGAGATCCGGCGCGCCGTCGAGTGGGGGGTCGGCTGCCTCGTGCTCGACTCCTTCGAGGAGTTGGCGCGCGTGGCAGGCGCGGCGCGGCGGCTCGGGGTACGGCAGTCGGTCATGGTGCGGGTGAAGCCGGGCGTGGACGCGGACACCCACGCCTCCTGGGCCACCGGGGGCGAACGCACGAAGTTCGGCCTGTCGCTCGCCTCGGGCGAGGCGGCGGAGGCGGTGCGCAGGGTGCTGGCGGAGCCGGCTCTGGAGCTGGTCGGGCTGCACTCGCACATCGGTTCGCAGATCTTCGACCTGGACTCGTTCGCCACCGCCGCTGAGCGGATGGTCGCCTTCCTGCGCGAGGTGGAGCGCGAGCACGGCGTCGCCGTCGGCAGGCTCGACCTCGGCGGCGGCCTGGGCGTCCCCTACCTCATGGGCGAGCGCCCGGCCCCCTCCCCCGCCGACCTGGCCCGGGTCCTGCGCGCGGCGGTGCCGCAGGACGTGCGCATCGCCCTGGAACCGGGCCGCTCGATCGTCGCGCCGACGACCGTCGCGCTGTACGAGGTGGGCACGGTGAAGGGCCGTTACGTCAGCGTCGACGGCGGCATGAGCGACAACCCCAGGCCCGCCACGTACGGGGCCGCCTACACGGCGGTCCTGGCCTCACGCGCGAGCGACGCGCCCCTCGCGGACTTCACGGTCGTGGGCAAGCACTGCGAGACGGGCGACATCCTCGTCGACGGAGTCGACCTCCCCGGCGACATCCGCCCGGGCGACCTGCTGGCCATCCCCTGCTCCGGCGCGTACCAGCGCTCCGCCGCGAGCAACTACAACCACGTCCCCCGCCCGCCCGTGGTCTCCGTCCGCGCCGGCCACGCCCGCGTCCTCGTCCGCCGTGAGACGGAGGAGGACCTCCTGCGTCTCTACACCTGAGCTTCATGGGCGACCGCCCGCCGGACGGCCACCGGCGGGCGCCGGACGGGGGCGAACGGCAAGCGCCGGGTCCGCTGACGACCGGGGCGTCGCGTTGGGTCCGCCGACATCCGCCGACCGAGGGTCAGAGGGTGTGCATTCCAGAACCCGGTGGACAGCGGGACGGCAACGGCCCAGGGTGGTCGCCATGCTGTCCCTTCGGAGCTTCCCTTCCACGTCCATCGCCGAAGCGCGCTCATCGGGGCGGAGCGCGTGAGCGTCCTCGACCGGTTCAACGCTGCCGTGCGTCGCCCCGACACGCACGGCGGGCTGGCGCGCCTGCCGCTGCTCCTCGATGCCCTCGCCGAGGGACAGGAACAGCCCGACGGGGCGCGGTGGATCGTGGACGACCACGCACGGGGGAACATGGCGGCGTTGCTGCGCTCCTGCTTCCCCCAGCCGGAGATCCACGTGGTGGCCGCGGAGTACGGCGCCGCGGCCCACGAGCGTGGCTGGCTCCATCTCGATCGGACTCTGCGGGCTCACGAGTAAGCCCACCTCGTCGAGACGGCCGAGGGCTGGGCGGAGAGCGACCGCACGCTGGACGATGTTCTGCGGTGTACGGGCGACCCTCCCCGGTCTTCGGCGCCCAGGATCCACGCTCGCCCAAGACACTCGGCTACGCGTCCGACGATCACGCCGCACCGCTCGCGGTCTTCCACTTCGGCGCGGCGGAGGGAGCCCCCTCCGCACGCCTGCTGGCCTTCCGGAGCGGTGACGCCCTGTTCGAAGCGAGCCTGGGCTTCACGCCGCTCGGGGACGCCGTCGCCGACGCACACCTGCGGCGGCCCCGCTGACCCGTACGCCGGTTGGAGATCCGACTGCGCGCCCCGAGGGGCGCGCTGTGCGGGTGTGTGACGGGTCGCGGATCGCGGGTCAGTCGCGGTCGGTCAGGACCTGGTCCAGGAAGGTGAGGGTGCCGTTGTCCGCGTCGAGGCGGGCGTGGACGCCGATGGGGAAGGTCTGCATCGCGGTGTTGTGGCCGATGTTGACGCCCGCGAGGACCGGGACGCCGAGGTCGGCGAAGCGGTCGGTGAGGAGGCGGTCGACGTGGGCCGGGTCGCCGCACTCGGTGAAGGTGCCCAGGACGATGCCGGCCACGCCGTCGAGGTAGGAGCGGGCGCGGCGCAGTTGGGTGAAGACGCGGTCGAGGCGGAAGGGGAGCTCGTCGACGTCCTCCAGGAAGAGGATGGCGTCGCGGGCCGGGTAGGAGGTGTCCGTGCCGAGGCCAGCGGTGAGCAGGGTGGCCGTGCCGCCCAGGGTCAGGCCCTCGGCGACGCCGGGGACGAGGGTCCGCGCCTTCGGGAAGGTCAGTTCGCGCACGCTCGCGGGCGTCAGCAGCAGCCGCATCAGCTGCTGGAAGTCGTACTCCTCCGGGCCCTCCCAGAAGCCGCCGCAGGCGACCATCGGGCCGAACAGCGAGACCCAGCCGAGCTTCGCCGCGAGGGCCTCCAGCAGCGCGGTGACGTCGGAGTAGCCGACGACGACCTTGGGCGCGCCCGCGTCGATGCGGCTCCAGTCCATCGCCTCCAGCGTCCGCTGCATGCCGTAGCCGCCCTGGGCGAGCAGGACGCCCGCGTAGCGGGGGTCGGTCAGGGCGCGGGTGAGCTCCTCGGCGCGCTGGGCGTCGTCGCCCGCGAGGTAGTCGTACATGCTCCCGGTGTCGCGAGCGGTGGCGAACACGTCGGCCTTGAGGCCGACGGAGCTGAGGGCCCGCAGTCCGGACTCCAGGTGGTCCTGGTCGCCGACGGGCGAACTGCCGCACAGCACGGCGACGGTGTCGCCGGGGCGGAGGGCGGGAGGGCGCAGCAGGGTCATACCGTCTCCGTGAGGGGGTGGTTCGCGGGGTTCGTGTCGAGCAGGTGGCAGGCGGCGCCCGCGCTGTCGGACGCGAGGACGGGCAGCTCGCGGCGGTCGCAGGCGGCGTCGGCGCGCTCGGCCTCGGGCACCGCGGCCCAGCGGCCGCAGCGCGGGTGGAAGCGGCAGCCGGACGGGATCGCGGTCGGGTCCGGCGGTTCGCCGGTCAGCAGGGTGGGCCGCCAGTCCTCGGCGCCGCTGGGGACGACCGAGAGCAGGGCCCGGGTGTAGGGGTGCTTGGGGCGAAGCAGCACCTCCTCGACGGTGCCCTGCTCGACCACGCGGCCGAGGTACATGACGGCGACGCGGTCGGCGATGTTCCAGGCGAGGCCGAGGTCGTGGCTGACGACCAGCGCGGAGAGCCCGAGCTCGTCGCGCAGGCGCAGGATCAGCTTGAGGATCTCGCCGCGCACGGAGGCGTCGAGCGAGGCGACCGGCTCGTCGGCGATCATCACCTGCGGGTCGAGGGCCAGTACGCCGCCGATGACGACGCGTTGCTGCTGGCCGCCGGAGAGCTCGTGCGGGTAGCGGCTGACGAAGTCCTCCGGCGGGCGCAGTCCGGCGCGGGCGAGGGCGTGGTGCACGCGGTCGGGCAGCCCGTCGTGGAGCTTGTGCAGGCGCGGGCCGAGCGCGACCGCGTCGTAGACGTTCTGCTTGGGGTTGAGCGCGCCGCCCGGGTCCTGGAGCACCAGCTGGACGTGGCGGCGGTAGGCCTTGAGGGCCTTCGCCGAGTAGTCCAGCGGAGTCCCCTGGTACCGCACCTGACCGTGGGTCGGCTTGGTGAGGCCGACCAGGGCGCGGGCCAGGGTCGACTTGCCGCAGCCGGACTCGCCGATCAGGGCCACGATCTCGCCCCGCCCGATGCTCAGGTTGACGCCGTCGACGGCGCGGGCCGGGCCGCGTCCCCGGGACGCCGGATGGACGACGGACAGGTCGCGGGCCTCCAGCACGGGTGTGTTCCGCGTGTCGTCAGGGCTGGCGGTGGCGGTCACGAGGCACCTCCGTGCGGGGCGTGCGGGGCGAGCTGGGTGTGCGGGACGAGTTGGGTGTGCTGGGCGCGGGCGTGCAGGCAGGCGGCGGAGCGGCCGGGGGTGGTGGGCCACAGCAGCAGTTCGCCGGTGCGGCAGGCGTCGTCGGCCTCCGGGCAGCGGGGCGCGAACGCGCAGCCGGCGTCGGTCTCCGAGGGCCGGGGCGGGTCGCCGGGCAGGCCGGCCGGCGCGCGACGGGAGGCCGGGTCGCCGATGGTCGGGAAGGCGCGGGACAGTGCCCGCGTGTAGGGATGCTGCGGGTTCTGCAGCACCTCGCGGGAGGGGCCGAGTTCGACGATCCGTCCCGCGTACATGACGGCCAGCCGGTCGCAGGTGTGCGCGAGCAGCGACAGGTCGTGGGTGATCATGATGACGGCGATCCGCGACTCGCGCACCAACTGGCCGAGCAGTTCCAGGATCTGGGCCTGCACCATGACGTCCAGCGCGGTGGTGGGCTCGTCGGCGATGATCAGGTCGGGGCGGCAGGCCAGCGCCATGGCGATCATCACGCGCTGCCGCTGCCCGCCGGAGAACTCGTGCGGGTAGCTGCGCATCCGCCGCGCCGGGATGCCGACGCTGTCCAGGAGTTCGGCCGCACGCCGCTCGGCCTGCTTCGGGCCGAGCCTGTCGTGCAGCACCATCGGCTCGACGAGCTGGTCGAGCACCGTGCGGACGGGGTTGAGCGCGCTCATCGCACCCTGGAACACCACCGACGCCCCGGCCCAGCGGACCGCGCGCAGCTTGGACCAACTGGTGGTGAGCAGGTTCTCGCCGTCGTAGAGCACCTCACCGGTGACCTTCGCGGCGTCGCCGTGCAGGCGCAGCAGGCTGAGCGCCATGGTCGACTTGCCGCAGCCGGACTCCCCGGCCACGCCGAGGGTGTCGCCGGGCGCGAGGGTGAAGTCCACGCCCCGCACGGCCGGGACGGACCGGCCGCCCTGGCGGTAGGTGACGTGCAGGTCGCGGACGTCCAGCAGCGGGCCGTCCGACGGCGGGACCTCCAGCGGCCGGCACTCCACAGGGGTCGCTTCGGATGTCATCGCTTGTTCTCCATCCGCGGGTCGAGCACGTGCTCCACGGCGCGCCCGGTGAGGGTGAAGCCGAGGACGACGGCCAGGATCGCCAGGCCGGGCGGCAGCAGGTACCACCACGCGTTGGCGGTGAACGCGCCGCCGAAGAAGGCGTCGTGGATCATCTCGCCCCAGGTGACGTCGGTGGGGCTGCCGAGGCCGAGGAAGGTGAGCGTGGCCTCGGACAGCAGCGCGCCGGCGACGGTGAGCGTGCTGGACACCAGGATCAGCGGCATCACGTTCGGCAGCACCTGGCGCAGCATGATCTGCCGGTTGCCCGCGCCGAGCGCGCGGGCGCGCTCGACGAACGGGCGGGCCTCGACGGCGAGCGTCTGGGCGCGCACCAGCCGGGCGGTGGCGGTCCAGGAGGTGGCCGCGATCGCGATGGTGATCGACGCCTGGCCCTGCCCGAGCACGGCGGCCAGCGAGATCGCCAGCGGCAGGCTGGGCAGCGCGATGAACCAGTCGGTGACGTGCATCAGAGCCCGTCCGACGAAGCCGCCGAAGTGCCCGGCGACGATCCCGACGGCGCTGCCGAAGACGACGGTCAGCACGGTCGCGATGACGCCGATCTGGAGCGACTCGCGGGCTCCCCAGATCAGCAGCATCAGCACGCTGCGCCCTGCCTGGTCGGTGCCGAGCGGGTAGGAGGCGCTGGGCCCGGCCAGCAGCGGGCCGTTGACCTTGGTCACGTCGAGTTGGTCGGGGCCGATGAAGGCGGGGGCGGCCAGCGCCAGCACCGTGAACAGCAGCAGGATGCCGAGCCCGGCCAGGCCCGCCCGGCGGCTGCGGAAGGAGCGCGCGAACCGGCGCGCGCCGGCGAAGCGCGGCGGCGCGGCGGCGGCTGCGCCCGCAGGGGCGTCCGTCGCGGCGGCGGGGGTGACGGTCGGTGTGGTGCTCATGAGGCACGCACCCTCGGGTCGAGGAACCGGTAGGCCAGGTCGGCCAGCAGATTCATGACGATCACACTCGCACTGAAGACGATGAAGGTGCCCTGGAGCACCGGCAGGTCGGGGATGGTCAGGGCCTGGTAGGTGAGGTCGCCGAGACCGGGCCAGGAGAAGATGGCCTCCACCGTGACCGCGCCGCTGATCAGGCCGCCCAGGTGCATGAAGATCATGGTGACCGAGGGCAGCAGCGCGTTGGGCAGGGCGTGGCGGCGGCGCACCGCGTCGTCGGTCAGGCCCTTGGCGCGCGCGGTGAGCAGGTAGGGGCTGCCCTTCTCCTCGATGATGGAGGACCGCATGATGGTGACGTACTGGGCGTACACGACCAGCACCATGGTCAGCGCGGGGAGCACCAGGTGCCGGGCGACGTCCAGATAGTGCGTCATACCGGTCTGCGGCAGCGACGAGTCGCTCATCCCGGCCGTCGGCAGGAACCCGTGGATCGGGCCCACGCCGACGCTGAAGACGATCAGCAGGATCATGCCCAGCCAGAACGTCGGCACCGACCACAGCGTCAGCGCCGTGGCGGAGGTGACCTTGTCGAACAGGCTGCCCGCGCGCCAGCCGCTGCGCATGCCGAGCCAGAGCCCGAGCAGGACCGAGATGACGAACGCGGTGCCCATCAGCAGCAGCGTCGGCCCGAGGCGCTGCGCCACCAGGGAGGCGACCGACTGCTGGTACTCCCAGGAGTAGCCGAGGCGTCCGTGCAGGATGTCGTCGACGTAGGAGAGGAACCGCTGCCAGATCGGCTTGTCCAGGCCGAGCTGGATGCGCAGTTGGGCGAGCTGCGCCTCGCTGACGGGGCGGCCGCGGGTCATGGTGCGGACCGGGTCGGCCGGCATCAGGTTGAACAGGACGAAGCCGATGACGAGGGTGACGCCGAAGCTGACGACGGCGGCGGCGAGCTTGCCGGCCAGGTAGCCGGGCCGCGGCACCCGGAGCGCCCGACGGGGGCGCGCCGCGGGTGCCGCGGTGACCGGACCTGCCGCGGTGGCAGGGCTACTCACGGTCGTCCGCCCCCCGACGGCGGCGGACCACGACGGCGCCCGCTCCGACGACGACCACGGCGCCGGCGACTCCCGCCCACAGGCCGCCGCTGCCGCCGGAGGAGGCGGAGGCGCTCTGGGCGACCGGGGCGGCCTTGAGGTAGCTCCAGAAGCTGGTCTGGGCCGGGTAGAAGCCGTTCGTCTCCTGGCCGGTGATCAGCCCGGTGACCTTGCTGGACGCGGCGACCTTGGTGGTGGCGTAGTAGAACAACTGGTCCACGTCGGCCTTGTAGAGGATGTCCTGCATCTGGCCGACGACCTGGGCGCGCTGCGCCGGGTCGAAGACGGTGGCCTGCTGGTTGAAGAGCTTGTCGTAGGTCGGGTCGCAGAAGAAGGCGTCGGTGTTGCCGCCGGTGCCGTCGTCGTTGGGCAGCGTCGCGCAGCTCTGGATGCCGAGCAGGTAGGTCGGGTCGGGGCCGGTGGTCCAGGAGTCCATCAGCAGGTCGAAGTCGCCCTTGCCGAGGTCGCTGTTGAGGGCGGTCATGCTCATCGGCTGGATGGTGAGCTTGACGCCGATCGCCTGGAGCCAGCCCACCAGGTAGGTGGAGATGGCGGCGTCGTTGGCGCTGTCGGAGTGGATGCCCAGGCGCAGGTCGAGCGGCTTGCCCGTCTTCGGGTCGACGCGGACGCCGTCCGCGCCCTTCTTGTAGCCGGCGGCGTCGAGCATCTGGTTGGCGGCGGCCGGGTCGAAGGGCTGCTCCTCGCCGGCCGACGGGGTCCACTTCCACTGCGACCAGGCGGGCGGCAGGTAGCCGGTGGCGACCTGGCCCTGACCGTCGATCACCTTGGCCAGCAGCGTCTTCTTGTCGATGGCCTCGGCGATGGCGCGGCGCAGCACCGGGTCGGCGAGGGCCGGGTTGCCGGTGCCGATCGGCTTGCCGGAGCGGGTCCTGGCGCCCGGGTTGACCTCGACGCCGGTCCAGCCGTCGCCGGCGGCCTGCGCGGTGGTGATGCCGCTGCTGTGCTGGAGGGCGGAGAACTGGGTGGCGTTGACGCCGTTGATGTAGTCCAGCTGACCGGCCTTCAGGGCGGCGACGGCCGCGTCGGACTCCTTGTAGACCTGCTCGATCAGGTGGTCGTACTTCGGCGCGCCGAGGACGAAGGACTTGTTCGCGTCGAACTTGGCGTACTGGTCCGTCTGGTAGCCGGTGAGCACCCAGGGCCCGTAGCCGACGACCGGGAAGGAGTCGTTCTTGTCGTTCTTCAGGTCCGCGACGTGCGACTGCCAGATGTGCTGCGGCACGATCGGGATGCCCGAGAACGGGATGCTCACGTAGGTGACGTTGGCCTGCGGCTGCTTGGTCCTGATGACCAGCGTGGTGGCGTCGGGGGCCGTCACGGAGGCGAAGTTGGACACCAGCGTGCCGTTGGCCGTGCCCGCGACGGTGTTCGTCATGATCAGGTTGAGCGTCCAGGCGGCGTCGGCGGCCGTCAGCGGCTGGCCGTCGCTCCACTTCAGACCGCTGCGGAGCTTGAACGTCCAGGTGAGGTGGTCCGGCGACAGGGTCCAGGAGGTGGCCAGGTAGGGGCCGGGCTTGCCCTGCTCGTCGATCGAGGTCAGCGTCGGGTAGATGCCGGCGAAGATGTCGAGCGCGCCGTTGAAGTAGGCGGTGAACGGGTTGAGGGTGTCCACGCCGGAGTCGCTCATCGCCACGCGCAGCGTCGTGCCGGAGGCGGACGACGAGTCGGCCCGCGCGGCGGTCGCCACGCCGAGGGAGGCGGGACCGGCCATCAGGCCCGCCGCGCAGGCGGTGGCCAGGGCCAGGCGGAATCTGCGGGATCTGCTGCTCTCGCGCACAACCATCTCGATTCTCAGTGGGGGTGGGTGAGGTGGAAGGAGGGGTGCGGTGCCGCCTCAGGCGAACGCCCGGGGGTCGGTCATCAGGTAGCTGGTGAGCACGCTCGCGCCGAAGCCGAGGCTGTCGGTGAGCACGCGCTCGTCGACGCCGTGCACGTAGCGCCAGGCGTCGAAGTCGGCGGGGACGCGGCCGGGCACGAAGCCGAAGCCGGGGATGCCCAGGGCCGCGAACGCCTTGGCGTCGGTGCCGCCGGACATGCAGTACGGCAGGACCAGGGCGTCCGGGTCGTGCGCCCGCAGCGCGGCGGCCATCGCGGCGAAGTCGGGGGCGGCCGGGTCGGCGCTGACGGGCGCCTGGTAGTCGCCGGTGCGGGTGAGGTCCGGGCCGAGCAGGGCGTCGACGGTGGCGAAGAACTCCTGCTCGGTGCCGGGCAGGAGCCGGCCGTCCAGGGCGGCGCTCGCCTCGCTCGGGATCACGTTGTGCTTGTAACCGGCGCGCAGCATGGTCGGGTTGGCGGAGTTGGCCAGGGTCCCGGAGACCAGGTCGGCGGCGGCGCCCAGCGGGCCGAGGTCGGCCGGGTCGATGTCGACGCCCAGGTGCCGGGAGAGGCCGTCCAGCAGCGCGGCGACGACGGGGACGAGCCGCACGGGCCACTCGTGGTCGGCGAAGCGCCCGATCGCTGCGGCGAGCTTGACCAGCGCGTTGTCGTCGTTGCGGCGCGAGCCGTGGCCGGCGGTGCCGCGCGCGGTGACGGTCATCCAGGCGCTGCCGCGCTCCCCGGCCGCGATCGGGTAGAGCCGTCCGCCGCCGGGGAGGTGGACGGTGGCCCCGCCCGACTCGCTGATCGCGGCGTTGACGCCCTCGAACAGATCGGGGTGCTGCTCGACCAGGAACCGGGCGCCGTACTCGCCGGTGTCCTCCTCGTCGGCGACGAAGGCGAGGACCAGGTCGCGCGGCGGGCGGGCGCCGGTGCGGGCGAGATGGCGGACGAACGCGAGCATCATCGCGTCCATGTCCTTCATGTCCAGCGCGCCGCGGCCCCAGACCGCGCCGTCGCGGACCTCGCCGGAGAACGGGTAGCTCGCCCAGTCCGACGGTTCGGCGGGGACGACGTCGAGGTGGCCGTGGACCAGCAGCGCGGGCGCGGCCGGGTCCTCGCCCGCGATGCGCACCACGGTGTTGGCGCGCCCGGGGGCGGATTCCAGCACGACGGGCTTGAGGCCGGCGTCGGTGAGCTCCCCGGCCACCCACTCGGCGCAGGCGCGTTCGCCGCGGCTCTCGCCGCCGCCGAAGTTGCTGGTGTCGAAGCGGATCAGGCGGGAGCAGAGCTCGACGGTCTCGGCCGCGAGCAGGGCGGCCTCGTCGGCGGTGGGGACGGGCGTCGCCAGGGAGACGACGGGGTCGGACATGGCCAGCACCTCACGATCGCAAGGGGGGCGGACGGGTGGGGTTGCGCAGGGGGGTTGGCAGGAGGAGGTCAGGCGGGAGCGGACCGACGGGTCGTCACGGCGCGCCCATGACGTGGGCGTAGAGGTCGAGTTCGGCCCGCAGGGACGCGGCGACGCTGGCGGAGCGGCGGAAGCCGTGCCCCTCGCCGGGGAACTGGAGGAAGCGGAAGCACAGGCCCGGCCCGTGCGCGGCGTCGACCGCCTCGACGAGGCAGCGGGCCTGGTCGGGCCGGCAGATGGTGTCGTCGAGGCCCTGGAGCATGACGAAAGGGACGTCGATCGCGGCGGCGTTCGCGAGCGGCGACACCGCACGCAGGCGCTCCTCGTCGTCGGGCAGCGCGCCCACCAGCGTCTCGATGTAGCGGCTCTCGAAGTCGTGGGTCTGGCCGCCGGACCAGGTCAGCGGGTCGCTGATCGGGTAGTAGACGGCGCCGCAGCAGAAGACGTCGGTGTGGGCGAGCGCGGCGAGGGCGGTCCAGCCCCCGGCCGAGCCGCCGCGGATCGCGGTGCGGGCGGGGTCGGCGAGCCCGGCCTCGGCCAGCGTCCGGGCCACGGCGACGCAGTCGTCCACGTCGACCGTGCCCCACTGGTGCCGCAGCCGGTCCCGGTAGGCGCGCCCGTAGCCGGTCGAGCCGCCGTAGTCGACCGAGGCGACGGCGAAGCCGCGGCTGGTGAACAAGGAGAGCTCCACGCTGCGGGTGCCGCCGGTCCGGGACGTCGGACCGCCGTGCACGTCGATCAGCAGCGGCGGGGCCTGGACGGCGTGCGCACCCCGGGATGCGTCGGTCGGGTACGGGGCGGCCGGGGATGCGTCGGTCGGGTACGGGGCGGTGGGCGGGTAGTAGGCGAAGGGCACCAGCCAGCCGCCGGGGACGGCGGCGGCGCGGTGCTGGGGCACGGACAGCCGTCCGTCGGACCGGTCGGCGCTCGTGACGGCGCAGCGGGCGACGGCCGGAGTCGGCGCGTCACCGGGGTGACGGGGCGCCAGATCGATACGGAGCGGCGTCGCGGTCTCGGCCGGGCCGGCCGCGACCACGGCCACCGCTTTGGCGTCGCCGGACAGCCCGACGGCGAAGTCGGTCCACTCCCCCGCCAGGGCGGTCAGGGCGGGCGCGTCGCGCAGTTCGCCGGTGGCGGGGTCCCACAGGTGGAGGGTCTGGGCTCCCCGGCTGCGCCGCAGCACCACCCCGGCGTCGGTGACGGCGAAGGAGGTCGCGCCGACCCGCCACAGAGCGTGGGAGTCTTCGGCGTCGGCGCGCAGCACGCAGGCGGTCTTGGCCCCGTCGCCGACCAGGTCGACGCGGTGGAGGTTCCACCAGCCGTCGGGGTCCGCCATGGCGTAGAGCGTGTCCGCGTCCGCCCACTCGGCCTGCGGCACCGAGACCCCGTCGCCGCCGAGCACGCGCGCCGGCTCCACGGCGACGCCGTCGCGGATCCGGGCCACCATCAGCTCGCTGCTGTCCCAGGGCATGTCGGGGTGGTCCCAGCCGGTCCAGGCCAGGCGGGCCCCGTCCGGGCTCAGCCGGATCCCGGACAGGAAGTGGTGCGAGCGGGCCACGACGCGGACGGCCCGCGGGTCGTCGGCTCCCGCGCCGGACAGCGGCACGGCGACGACGTCGCGACGGGTGCGCGGCGCGGGATCGGCCGCCTCGTCGCCGGGGGCGGTGCGGGTCGTCTCGCGGACGCACCAGATCTCGGTCGCGTCCGGGCCGGGGATCGGGTCGGCGTAGGCGGTGCGGACGCCGTCCGGATCGGCCGGCGTCAGCGGAACGGGGGCGAGGGCGGGGGCGGGGGCCGACGCATCGGTGGCGGGGTGCAGCGGTGCGACGTCGGCCGCGTAGAGCCGCTGGTCGGCGGCGTGGGTGAAGACCAGCCGGTGCCGCCCGGTTCCGGGCAGGACGGCGTAGGGACGTCCGCCGTAGCCGATCGACCGGTTGCCGACGGACCAGGCGGGGTCCAGCACCTCCAGCACCGGCGCGCCCGGCGTCGCGCAGCGCAGCAGCCGGACGGAGGCTGACGCCGGGTCGGGAGCGCACCACCAGGTCTCCGGACCCACGATCGCCGGCCAGGACGGCGCGCCCGGCTGGTCGCCGACCGCCTCGGGGGTGATCGGCGAGGCCGCGCCGCCGTCGTGGCGGGCGCTCGTCCCCTTGTCGGGGCCGACCGTTCCGGTCATGGCCGCACTCCTCACTCGAAGCCGCGCGGGTCCTCATGGGCACCGCCGACGGACGCAGATGAACGCAGATGAACGCAGACAAGCGCGGGGATCCACGCAGGTCACCGTGGGCCGTGCCGTGGTGACGCCGCGGTGAGCCGTTATGTTGGCCTCGGGAAGCCGCCTGACCAGCAGCTGGGAAGGAAGTGGTGACTGAGCACCGAGCTTTTCGATGCTTCCGGGGAACGCCCTTGCGCCGGTGCAAGCTGGGGCCTCGTCCAGGGCGCCCCGGCGGGCCCCGCAGGGGGGCACCCCCGAACTTCGCCCCTCCTCCGGGCTCCCGCTCCGGGGCCCCTGGACCGGCGTCGGCGTTCTGACCGTCGCCCGAGACTCCCCGAGGAAGCCATGCCCCCGATCTCCCCCTCGGTCCCCGCGCGTGCCTCCCGGCGGGACCGGGCCCTGCGCGCGGCCGCCGCACAAGGGCTGCTGGACCCCGCGCAGTCGCCCGTCGCCGCCTTCGTCGACCTCGCCGGGATCGGCGAGACCGCGCGGGCGCTGCGCGCGGCGTGGCCGCCCGAGCTGGACGTGCTGCACGCCTTCGCCGCGAAGGCGAACCCGCTGGTGCCCGTGTTGGCCGCGCTGCGCGGTCACGGTCTGGGCTGCGAGGTCAGCAGCCCCGGCGAGCTCGCCCAGGCCCGCGCGGCGGGGTTCACCCCCGAGCGGCTGGTGCTCGACTCCCCCGTCAAGACGCGCGCCGAGCTGGCGGCGGCGCTCGCCGACGGCATCGCCGTCAACATCGACAACTTCGAGGAGCTGGCGCGGGTGGACGCCCTCGTCGCGGGCGGTTCGGCCGCCGCGCGGGTCGGCGTCCGACTCAACCCGCAGGTCGGACTCGGGTCGATCGAGGCGATGTCGACGGCGGGCCGCACCACCAAGTTCGGGGTCGCGCTGGACGACCCCGGCAACCGCGAGCGCCTGCTCGCCGCGTACCTGGACCGTCCGTGGCTGCGCTGGGTGCACGTCCATGTGGGCTCCCAGGGCGTTCCGTTGGAGCTCAACGCGGCCGGCGTCGGCGCCGCGGTGGCGTTCGCGCGGGAGGTCAACCGGCACCGGCCGGGCCAGGTCGTCGGCATCGACGTCGGCGGCGGGCTGCCGGTCGATGTCGCGCACGGCCCGGACACCGCCGACGCCGCCGAGTCCCCGACCTTCGCGGACCACGTCGCCGTGCTGCGCGCCTGCGTCCCCGACCTGTTCGACGGCTCGTTCCGGATCGTCACCGAGTACGGCCGGTCGGTGATGGCCCGCAACGGGTTCCTCGCCGCGCGCGTGGAGTACACCAAGACCTCGGGCGGACGCCGGATCGCCCTCACCCACGCGGGCGCGCAGGTCGCCGCGCGCACCGCCTACGCGCCGGAGTCCTGGCCGCTGCGCGTCCTCGCGTACGACGCCGACGGCAGGCCGAGCGCCGCCCGGCCGGAGCCCCAGGACGTCGCGGGGCCCTGCTGCTTCTCCGGTGACCTGCTCGCCAAGGAGCGCCTGCTGCCGCGCCTGGCCGAGGGCGACCTCGTCGTCGTGCCGGACACCGGCGCGTACTACTTCTCCGCTCCCTACCACTACAACAGCCTGCCCATGCCGCCCGTCTACGGCTTCGAGACGGCCGACGACGCGGCGGACGAGGGCACGGTCCGCTTCACGCTGCTGCGCGCCGCCGAGACGGTCGACGAGGTCGTCGCCCGCAGCGGCGGGGCCCTCCTGGAGTCGTCATGACCGATCGTCACTTCGAGCTGCTGCTGCGCGGCGGCGACGTGGCGGACGGCACCGGCGCGCCGCTGCGCCGCGCCGACGTCGGCGTCGCCGACGGGCGGACCACGCTGCTGCCCGGCGACGCGCCCGCCACGGCCGCGCGGACCTACGACGCGTCAGGCCTGGTCGTCACCCCCGGGTTCGTCGACGCGCACACCCACTCCGACCTCACCACGCTCGGCGGAGCGGGCGACGCGCTGGCCCACGCCGCGGTCCTGCAGGGCGTCACGGTCGAGGTGTGCGGCAACTGCGGCGACAGCGCCTTCCCGGGGCTGTTCGCCGACTTCGACGCCTTCGCGCTCGCCCATGCCGCGGCGGGCCGGGCCAACCACCTGGCCTCGCTGGTCGGGCACGGCTCCCTGCGCGCCGCCGTCGTCGGCCACGAGGACCGGGCGGCGACGCACCCGGAGCTGAAGGAGATGTGCGCCGTTCTGGACGCGGCGCTCGCCGCGGGCGCGGTCGGACTGTCCTCCGGCCTCATCTACACGCCCGGCAGTTACGCCGACACCGCCGAGGTCACCGCGCTGGCGGCGGTCGCGGCCCGGCACGGCAAGCCCTACGTGACGCATCTGCGCGACGAGATGTCGCAGGTGGAGGCGGCCCTGGAGGAGGCGGTGCGGATCGCCCGCGACAGCGGAGCGCCGCTGCACGTCTCGCACCACAAGACCGCGGGCAAGTACGCCTGGGGCCGCACCGAGCGGACGCTGCCGTACCTGGAGCGGCTGCGCGCGGACGGCATGGACGTCACCTGCGACGTCTACCCCTACACGGCGGGCAGCACGGCCCTGGCCGCGATGCTGCCGCCGTGGGCGCACGACGGCGGCGCCGCCGCGCTGCTGAAGCGGCTGGCCGATCCGGAGCAGCGGACACGGATGCGGGCCGCGATCGCCGAGGGCGTGCCCGGCTGGGAGAACACGGTGGGCAACGGCGGCTGGGACCGGATCTCGGTCGCGGGCGCGGCCCGTCACCCCGGCCTCCAGGGCCGCACGATCGCCGACATCGCGGCCGAGCAGGGCGCCGACCCGCTCGACGCGGTGGCGGAGCTGCTCCTGGCCGAGGACGGCGACGTCACGATCATCAGCCACTCCATGCGCGAGGACGACGTGCGGCGGGTGCTGGCCGCTCCGTTCACCATGATCGGCTCCGACGGCGTGCCCAAGCCCGGTCTCCCGCACCCGCGCTGGGCCGGGACGTTCGCCCGGGTGCTCGGCCGCTACGCCCGCGACGAGGGCCTGCTCCCGCTCCCCGAGGCGGTGCGCCGCATGACCGGGGCGACGGCGGCCAGGTTCGGCCTGACCGACCGCGGCGTCCTGCGCGACGGCGCGCACGCGGACCTCGTGGTCCTCGACCCCGGCGAGGTCGCCGACCACGCCACGTTCGCGCAGCCGCTGCTGCCGCCGAGCGGGATCCGGCTCGTCGTCGTGGACGGGGCCGTGGTGGTCGAGGACGGCCTCGTCACCGACGCCCGTCCGGGCCGGGTGCTCGCGTGCTGACCCGGCCCGCGCCTCCGCGGGAGGCCCTGCCGGGGACGATCGCCGTCTGCGTCCCCGGACACCCGGAGCTCGAACGGAACGCCGACGAGCCGCTGCCGCTGGCCAGCGTGGGCAAGCTGCTGCTGCTCGCCGAGGTCGCCCACGCCCTCGACGACGGCTCGCTCGACGCCGACCACCGCGTCGACCTGCGCCCGGAGGACTACTGCGGCGGCTCCGGGCTGCTGACCGTGCTCTCGCACCGCCGCTGGACCGTCTCCGATCTGGCCCGGCTGACGGCGGCCGTCAGCGACAACACCGCCACCAACGCGCTGCTGCGCGTGATCGGTCTGGACCGCGTCAACGCGCGCGCCCAGCTGCTCGGCCTGGAGCGGACCCGGCTGCTGGACCGCCTGCGCGAGCCCCGGCTCGCGCACCACGCCCCGACCTTCGCCGTCGGCACGGCCCGGGAGCTCGCCGCGCTCGCGCGGCGGATCGCCGGGGACGAGCCGTGGGCCCGCCCGCTCCTCGGCTGGATGGCCGCCTGCTGCGACCGGAGCATGGTGCCGGCGCTGATCCCGCACGACCCGGAGGACAGCTCCGTGCGTCCGGTCGGTGACGGCGCCGGGCTGTGGGTCGCGAACAAGACCGGCACCGACAGCGGCACACGCTGCGACGTCGGCGTGGTGCGCGGACGCGGACAGGTCTGCTACGCGGTGCTCGCCTCCTGTCCGGCGGGAGGCGAGTTCGCGATGGTGCAGGCGATGCGCGCCCTCGGCCCCTCGATCGCGGAGGCGGCCCGCCAAAGCAGCTGAGCCGTCGTCGCCTCAGCCGCGCCCCTCGCCGGGCCGCAGCCGGTGCGCGACCGTCACCAGGTTCGAGGCGGAGCTGCCGAGGTAGGCGAGGAAGGTGCTCAGCAGCGGGTTGGGGTTGCCGGGCCGGGAGGCGACCGAGACCTTCCGGTACAGGCGCGGCCCCGACAGGCGCGTGGTCTGGAGGCCGGGTGTGTCGTTGATGCCCAGGCTCGGCACGAGGGCGATGCCCATGCCGGCGCGCACCAGACCGAGGATCACCTCGTAGTGGTCGCTGCGGCAGCGGATGTTGGGCACGAACCCCTCGAGCGCGCACGCCCGTTCGAGCACGGACAACACCGGCGAGCCGGTCCCGTAGGAGGTGATCCACTGCTCCCCGGCCAGCTCCTGGAGCCGGACCTGGGCGCGCCGCCCCGCCGGGTGCCCGGCCGGGACGACCAGGTGCAGCGGCTCGTTGAGCAGTTCCCGCACCTGGACCCCCTCCGGCGGCGTCCACGGGTCCAGCGGGTACTCGAAGACGATCAGCGCGTCGATGGCGCCCTGCTGCACGCTCGCCGCCAGCTCGTGCGGCTGGCCCTCGACCAGGTCCAGTTCCACGGTGGGGTAACGCCCGGCGAACCGCGACAGCGCCTGCGGCAGCAGGCGGTATCCGGCGGAGGCGAAGAAGCCGATCCGCAGATGCCCGGAGTCGGCGCGCGCCTGGGCCCGCAGGTCCTTCTCCGCGGCGTCGAGGAGGGCGAGCACCTCCTGCCCGCGCAGCGACAGCCGACGTCCGGCGGAGGTCAGCCGCAGGCTCTGCGCCCCGCGTTCGACCAGGCTGACGCCGACCTCCTTCTCCAGCTGGGACAGCTGGTGGGAGACCGCCGAGGGGGACAACCGCAACTCCCGCGCGGCACCGGCGATACTCCCGAATCGGTCGATTTCAGCCAGGACGTGCAGGCGGTGCGTGTTGAGCATGCCCGCAGACTAGCCACCCCTGATCACGAAACGGTCTCGTGGTGGGAGCGCTCCCGCCCCTTACGGCGCGAGCGGCCCGCCGCGGGCGGGCGGGCTACGATCGAGAACGCGGCACGCCGTTCGCGTCGCGGAGGATCCGCGGGCCGCAGGCGACTGCAGGAAGCCGACCGCCATGCACGTCGACGAAACGAAGGCCGCGGGACGCCCCGCATCCCCACTTCCGCTCCCGTCGCCCGGCTGAGCGGCCCCGGACGGGCGGCGAGGGACGGTGTCCGGGCATCCGGAGACGGCCGGGCCGGGCGCCCCCGACCCCGATCCGGCGCGCCGCGCCTGGCGACGCTACGCGTGGTGGCTGAGCGCGGCCGCCGTCGCGGTGGCCGGCGGGCTGTTCGCCCTGACGCACCGGCGCGAGCTCGACGCCGCGCTGCGGCTGCTCCACCGGGTCGACCTGGACCGGCTCGCGGTGGCGGGGGCACTGGAGGCGGTGTCGGTCGTGGCGCTGGCCGCCCTGGAGCGGTGGCTGCTGCGGGCGGCCGGCTCCCCCGTGCGGCTGGGCGTGATGACCGCCGTCACCGCGGGGGCGAACGCGATGTCCGGCGCCCTGCCGGGCGGGGGCGTGCTGTCGCTGGGGTGGACCGTGCGGCAGCTCCAGCGCCGCGCCGTCGCCTTCGCCACCGCCGCCGCGGCGCTGGCGGCGGCGGGCGCGGTGAGCATCGTCGTGCTGGTGCTGCTGCTGACCGTCGGCGCGCTGATCGCCGATCCGGCCGGACCCGCCCCGCAGCTGCGCGAAGGCGTGCTGCTCGGTGTCGCCTCGGCGGCGGCGCTGGTGCTGCTGCTGGCCGCGCTGTCGCTGTGGCCGGGGCTGCGCGCCGCGGGCGGCCGTGCCTGGCGCCGACTCGGCACGGGCCGACCCGGCGTCGCGCGGTTCCAGGCCTCCGTCGAGGGCATCGGAAGCGAACTGCGCCGCCTCGGTCCCGACCCGCGCGGATGGGGTGAACCCCTGCTGCTCTCGGCCCTCAACTGGGGCTGCGACGCGGGGTGCCTGCTGTGCTGCCTGTGGGCGCTCCGGCTGCCCGTGCCCTGGCGCGGCTTCCTGCTGGCCTACACGCTCACCCAGCTGCTCAGCAGCCTGCGGGTGACGCCGGGCAGCCTCGGGATCACCGAGGCGTCCCTCGCCGCCCTGCTGGTGCTGTACGGCCTGCCGGCCGAGCAGGCCATCGCGGCGACGCTGCTCTACCGGGGGCTCAGCTTCTGGGTGCTTCAGCCGATCGGGTGGTCCTGCTGGCTGGCCGTCACCCTGCACCGGCCGAAGCCGTCGACGGCGTGACGGCGCTGCGAGCCGGTGTCGCCGAACCGCTCTCAGCGCCGGAACCCGGCCGCGAGCAGCATCTCTCTGGCGAGCCGTGCGCTGCGCCTGACCTCGTCCGGGTCCGCGGGAGCCCCGGGCACGGCCTCCAGGCCCCAGGTCAGCCGGTCCAGGATCTCGGCCAGCGCCGCGATCTGGCCCTCCAGGACCTCCACACGCTCGCGCAGCGCCTCCTGGTCGTGCCCGGACGCGGCGGGCATGGCAGTCGCGGCAGACGTCGCGAACGTGGCGCCGGCCGGCTCGGGGGCGGCGACGGGCGCAGGGGCGCCGGAGGGAACGGCGCTGATCACGCCGTAGTGGCCGTCGTAGCGGGCGTACAGGACCGCGCCGCGTCCTGTCGCCGCGTCCTTGAAGAAGAGGAACGGGTAGTCCGTGGCCTCGAGCCGGTCCCTCGCCTCGTCCTCCGTCAGCACCGGCGCGGGGGTCTTCAGCACGCTCACCGGGAGCGAGAACGGCGCGATGCGCTCGGGGTGCGGCTCGACCTGCGCGAGCCGGAACGGCCCCGGCCCGAACCGGTAGACCACGCTGTCCTGCCCGCTGCCGGACTCGGTGAACAGGCTGAAGTCGTAGTCCATCATCTCCATGGCCAGCGCCGCCTGGTCCACCGTCTCCTCGGTCAGCGTGTAGTCCTTGCGCCGCACCACCGTCCGCTCGCCCTTGGGCACCTCCAGGCGCACCGGCCGCCTTACCGCCTCGGTGCCGTCGCGCCAGTCCAGCGGTCCCGATCCGTCGACCTCGTACCCGGGCTCCCAGCGGCGGGCCCATTCCAGGCGGGTCAGCTGCACGGTCAGACGCCCGCGCAGCAGCGCGATGGCGTCCGTCATGGTGTGCGCGGCGACCTGCGCCCGCACCGTCCGCCCGTCGACCTCGACGAGCGCCTGCGCCACGGCCGGACGTCCCTCCGTGCGCCGCATCCGGGCCAACCGGACCCGGGCGGAGCGCACCGGCAGCCGCGACTCCGCCAGCACCTCCTCCACGGTCGAACGCGCCAGGTCACTGGTCACCGGGGACAAGTCCCCGAGCACGGTCACCTGCAGCTCGGGCAGTCCCTGCGGACGGTCTTCGTGGTCCATGACGTGTACCCCCGTGTGAGGTCGGGTCCCTGATACCACTGTGCGGCGTCCGCCGTCGCGCGGCACTCGGACGGCCCCGCGCGGGCGGCGTATCCCTGGAACAAAAGGGCAGGAACCAGTCAGGAGTACGACCAGCTCGGAGCGATCACCGCCCACGACGACGCGGAGGCCGGACTCGCAGCGCGAAGGAGAAGACGATGCGATCACGGTTCGCTCCCGACCGGCAGCTGACGGCACGGATGGTGTTCGTCCTGCTGCTGCTCGCGCTGGTGTACGCGGCGTTCGTCGCCGCCCTCGTGCTGCTGCTCAAGTCCGTCGTGGTCATCGTGGTCGTCGCCGCCGGGGTGCTGGTGCTGCAGTTCTGGTTCTCCGACAAGATGGCCATGTTCGCGATGCGCGCCCACGAGGTGTCCCCCGAGGAGGAGCCGCGGCTGCACGGCACCGTCGACCGGCTGTGCGCCCTGGCCGACATGCCGAAACCCCGGGTGGCGGTGTCCGAGACGGACCTGCCGAACGCCTTCGCCACCGGCCGCAGCGCGGACCACGCGGTCCTGTGCGTCACCCGCGGCCTGACGCGGCGGATCGACGGCGACGAGCTCGACGGCGTCCTGGCCCACGAGCTGTCGCACGTCGCCCACCGCGACGTCACGGTCATCACCGTGGCCTCGTTCCTCGGGGTGCTCGCCGGCCTGATGGTGCGGATGGCCTTCTACTCCGAACTGCTCGGCGGACGCCGCCGTGACCAGAACACCGCCCTGCTGCTGGCCCTGGTGATGGCCGTCTCCGCGGCCGTCTACCTGCTGAGCCTGCTGCTGATCCGGGCCCTGTCCCGGTACCGGGAGCTGGCCGCCGACCGCTCGGCCGCGCAGCTGACCGGCCGCCCGTCGGCGCTGGCCTCCGCGCTGGTGAAGGTGAGCGGCGACATCGCCCGGATCCCCACCCAGGACCTGCGCACCGCCCAGGCGTTCAACGCCTTCCTGTTCGCCCCGGCCCTGTCCGGCGACTCCCCCGCGGCGTCGATCCTCTCCACCCACCCGAGCCTTCAGCGCCGCCTCGACGCCCTCGCCGAGCTGTCCAAGGAGCTGGGCGAGCCGTCCGAGTGAGGCGGCCGGCGCTCAGGGTCGCTCGCTCAGGGCCGCTCGGTGACCACGCCGCCGCCGGTGAGGGCCGCCGTGGTGGTCCGCAGGGACGTCTCCAGGACCGTCAGCCGGTGCTGCGGCGCCATCAGGTTGGCGCCCATCGCGGCCAGGTCCTCCGGGCCGGGGACGAGCACGTGCACCAGGGCGCCGGCATCGCGCACCGCCACGGCCTCCCGCAGCAGGCGGGCGGTGGAGCCGCGCCGCAGCCGCCGCTCCACCCTGGCCGGGATGCTGTGCGGATGGTCGGTCTCGCGGGCGCAGGTGGGCGCGAGCACGAACACCTCGTCCAGTTCCTCGCCCGCCAGCAGGTCCAGGTTGGTGTCCGACCAGGCGCAGCCGTCGACGTAGCGGCTGCCGTCGATGCGTACGGGCTCGAACCAGGAGGGCAGCGCGCAGGAGGCCGTCACCGCCGACGCGAGGTCGGTGGGCGGCGCGCCGGGCGTGCCGAAGAGCACCCGGGTGCCGGTGTCGAGGTCGACCGCGACGACCCGCAGCGCCGGGTTGTCCGGCCAGTGGTCGTCCATGCCGAGCTGGTGGAAGAGGTCGCGCACGCCGCCGAGACTGCCGCGGCCCGGAGGCGCGGCGGCCGCGAGCACGGTGGGCAGCGGCATCCGGTGCGGGTGCTCGGCCAGGTCCAGCAGGAGCTTCAGCGAGCCGACCCCGGGCCGGGGCAGCCGCGGCAGCGCCCCGCCCACCCAGGTGTCGTAGTGGAGCCGGACCCCGCCCAGCGGGCCGGGGACCTCGGCCTCGCCGCGCTGGTGGCCCAGCAGCTCCGTCGGGCTCGCCCCGAGCGCGAGCAGCGAGCCGACGATCGCGCCCGCGGAGGTCCCCAGGATGACGTCCGCGCTGCGTGGATCCCAGCCGCAGACGTCCTCCAGCGCGCACAGCGCGCCGACGGTCCAGGCCGCGCCGAGGCTGCCGCCTCCGCCCAGCACCAGTCCGCGGCGCGGCGCGGGGGCCCCGGAGGCCGCCTCGGATGCTTCCCTGTCCCCCGTATCCGCAGTCCGACCGGCCATGGCAGTCGCCGCCTTCCTCATGCTCCCGGTCTCCGCCGACGCCGAGCACGCGCCGGACGGACAGCCGGGCTCACTCCAGCGTCCATGATCCGGCGCGCCCGCGCGAGCCAGGCACGCCGGAGCGTCGGCCCGGGTCACATGGTGAGGACCATGCGGAACCGGGCGGATCCGGCCATCATCCTCTGGAACGCCTCGTCGGCCTGGGCGAGCGGCATGGTCTCGTTCATCGGGCGGATGCCGTGCAGGGCGCTGAAGGCCATGGTGTCCTCGACGTCCTGGGCGGTCCCGGACGGGTGGCCGTGGACGGTCCTGGCGGGCATGATCAGCTGCCCCGGGGTGATCCGCAGGGGCGCCGCGTCGATGCCGATCACGACCAGCTCACCGCGCGGCGTGAGTCCGTCCACGGTCGCGCTGACGGCTTCGGAGTCGGTGGCGGTGGCCAGCACCACGTGGGCCCCGCCCAGCGCCTGGAGGGCCTGCGCCACATCCGTCGACCCGGTGCTGTCGACGTAGTGATGGGCCCCGAGCTGCTTGGCGAAGTCGGCCTTCGCCGGGCCGCGCGCGATGGCGATCGTCTCGAAGCCCATCGCGACCGCGTAGCGGACCGCGAGGTGCCCGAGTCCGCCGACTCCGAGGACCGCCACCCGGTCGCCCGGCCGGGCGGCGCTGCGCCGCAGGCCGTTGAAGGTGGTCACGCCGGCGCAGCCCAGCGGCGCGGCGTCCTCGGCCGAGAGCGCGTCGGGGATCCGGGCGAGGGCGTCGACGGGGGCCGTCACCGACTCGGCGTAACCGCCCTCGTAGGCCCCGCCGGGGACCTTCAGATTGCGGCAGACGATGAAGTCCCCCTGCCGGCAGGGGGTGCAGACCCGGCAGCTGCCGCCGAACCAGCCCACCGCCACCCGGTCGCCCACCCGCCAGACCTCGGGTGTCCCCTCGCCCACCTCGGCGATCCGCCCGGCGATCTCGTGGCCGGGGACCACCGGGAACCTCAGCCCGGGGAGCACGCCGCCGACGAAGTACGCGTCGCTGTGGCACACGCCGCAGGCCTCCACCGCGATGCGCACGTGCCCGGGGCCGGGCGGCGTCTGCTCCCGCTCGGCGATCGTGAACCGCTCACCCGCGGCCGCGACCTGCGCGACTCGATACGTGCCCATGGGTTTCCTTCCGTCGGGTCGTCCCCCGCGCCAGTAGACGCCCGGCCGCCCGGCCGCGCACGCCGGTCCCCGGTCCCGGGCCGTCCGTTCAGCCGTGCGTCCAGCAGTCCGTTCCGGCGTGCGTTCAGTCGTCCGTTCCCACGGCTGGAACGGACTGTTCCGCCCAGATGGTCTTGCCGCGCGGGATGTAGCGGGTGCCCCAGTTGTCGGCGAGCTGGGCGACCAGGAAGAGGCCCCGGCCGCCCTCGTCGGTGTCGGCGGCGTCGCGCAGATGGGGCGAGGTGCTGGAGCTGTCGGAGACCTCGCAGATGAGCGAGCCGTCGCGGATCAGGCGCAGGCGGAACGGCTCCCGGCCGTGGCGGATCGCGTTGGTCACCAGCTCGCTGACGATGAGCTCGGTCGACGGCACCGCCTCCTCCAGCCCCCAGGAGGACAGCTGGCGCGCGGTCTCGGCGCGGGCGTGGGAGACCTCGGCCGGGTCGGCGGACAGGTCCCAGGTGGCGACGCGGTCGGGTGGCAGGACCCGGGTGCGCACCAGGACGAGGACGGCGTCGTCACCCGGATCGCGGGACTTCAGGGTGGCGTCGACGACGGTCCGGCACAGCTCGTCGAGCGTCCCGGCCCGCGAGGCGAGCCCGGCGAGGAGTCCCGGCACGTCGAGGCCGCGCTCCGGCTCCCGCACCTTGACCAGCCCGTCGGTCCACAGGGCGATCACGCTTCCGTCGGGCAGGTCGAGGTCCGTCGCCTCGAACGGGAGCATGGCCAGCCCCAGCGGCGGGCCGGGCGTGAGGTCGACGGGGCGGGCGCTGCCGTCCGGGCGGACGACGACGGGCGGCGGGTGTCCGGCGCTCGCGACGGTGGCGCGGCCGGTCACCCGGTCGTAGACCAGGCACAGGCAGGTGCCGCTGATCCCCGGCGTCTCCGGCTCGTCGGGGGTGCGGATGGCCGTCGGGGTGTCGATCTGACGGTGCACCAGCGCGTCGAGACGCCACAGCAGCTCGTCGGGCGGCAGGTCCTGGGTGGCCAGGGTGCGGATGGCGGTGCGCAACCGGCCGGCGCGGGCCACGGCGTGGATGCCCCGGCCGGTGACGTCGCCGACGACCAGGGCGACCCGCGCGCCGGAGAGCTGGATCACGTCGAACCAGTCGCCGCCCACGCCCGCGTGGGCCTCGGCGGGCAGGTACCGGTGCGCGGTCTCCAGCGGGCTCGGATCGGGCACGTTGCCGCGCAGCAGCAGGCTCCGCTGGAGGGTCAGGGCGGCGCGGTGCTCCTCGGTGTAGCGGCGGGCGTTGTCGATGCTGACCGCGGCGCGGCCGACGAGGTCCTGCGCCAGCGCCAGGTCCTCCTGGTCGAACGGGCCCGGCAGCCGCCAGCGGTAGAAGTGGGCGAGGCCGAGCGTGACCGTCCGTGCCTTCAGCGGCACGGAGATCAGCGAGTGGGTGCCGGCCTCCAGCATCTTCGCGGCCCGCAGCGGGTCCTGCGCGACCCAGTCCGCCGCCAGGTCCAGCACCGGGACCAGCAGCGACTGCCCGGACGCCAGGCAGCGGGCGTAGGGCGTGGAGGGGTGGTAGGTCATCACGGTGCCGGGCCGGACGGTCGCCTCGGGCGCCTCGGGGGTGACCGAGCGCAGCGCGGCCCGGCGCAGCACGGCCGTGCCGGAGACGGGTCCGAGCGGGGCGGGCGCTCCGCTGGCGACGCCGTCCAGGAGGTCGACGGCGACGAAATCGGCCAGCCGCGGCACGGCGACCTCCGTCAGCTCCTCGGCCGTGCGGGTGACGTCGAGGGTGGAGCCGATCCGGTCGGCGGCCTCCTTCAGCGCGAGCAGCCGTTCCCGGGCGTGGTCGCGCTCGGTGACGTCCACGACCGCGGAGGCCACCCCGAGGACGCGGCCGTCGGCGGCGGTGAGCCGGAACGAGGTGATCGCCCAGACGTGGTCGTGGTCGGGGTCCGCCGCCGTCCGCCCCCGGTGCTCGGTGGTGATCACGCGTGCGCCGGTGTGCAGGACGGCGCTGAGCCGCGCCGCCATCCGCTCGCCCTCGGCGTTGGCGAACAGCTCCTCCACCCGCCGCCCGAGCACCTCCGCGGCGGGCGCGTCGAGGATGCGCTCCAGTGCGGCGTTGACCCGGACGAGGCGCAGCTCGGTGTCGTAGACGGCCAGGCCGTTGGGCGTCCCCTGGAAGACGCTGTCGAGCACCTCCGCGGTGGTGGCGCCGTGCAGGCCCGCCGCCCCCGGACGCCCGTGCTCGTGCATGGTTCCCGTGTCCAATCGCCACCCAGCCGGCCGGCTGCGAGCCGCAGCGTCGGCCCGGGGTCGTGGGGCCCCTCCTCCATCGTGCACGCGGGTGAGGGGGCGCGCCCTTCCGGAGCCTCCGGGCGGGCCCGTTGGCCTCCCGCAGGCGGGGAGTGTTTCATAGGCGTATGGCCCGGTTCTGGGGTCGATCGCGGGCCCCTGCGGGGTCCGGTTCCGTCGGCGGCAAGACCCCGAGGGACCGTGGCCGTCCTCGCCCGGGACGGGATCAGGAGAACGACGGGCGCCCGGACCCGCCACTTTCCCCCGAGCGACGCCGCCGGGCGATCCTCGGCATGCGCAGCGTGGCCGGGCAGGTGTTCATCCTCCAGGTGGTGATCATCCTGATCCTGGTGGTGGCGGCCGGGATCGACATCTTCGTCCAGGCCCAGCAGGACACCACCACCGAGGCCCGCAACCGCTCGCTCGCGGTGGCCCAGACCTTCGCCAACTCGCCCGGGATCGTCGCCGCGATCGAGTCGCCGCACCCGACCGCGCTGCTCCAGCCGCGCGCCGAGGCCACCCGCAAGGCGACCGGAGTCGACTTCGTCGTGGTCACCGACGACCACGGGATCCGCTACACCCACCCGATCCCCAACCGGATCGGCAAGAAGTTCGTCGGCGACATCGGCCCGGCGCTGGCGGGCCAGGTGGTCACCGAGACCATCAAGGGCACCATCGGCCCGCTGGTGCAGGCGATCGTGCCGGTCTTCGACGCCCGTCACAAGGTGGTCGGCGCGGTCTCCGCGGGCATCACCCTCCAGAAGATCAGCAGCGCCTCCCAGCACCGGCTGCCGGTCGTCCTCGGCGCGGGCGCGCTCGCGCTCGGGCTCTCCACCGCGGGGACCTGGCTGGTCGTGCGGCGGCTGCGACGGCAGACCCACGGCCTCGGCCCGGCCGAGATGACCCGGATGTACGAGCACCACGACGCGGTGCTGCACGCGGTCCGCGAGGGGGTGCTCATCATCGGGGACGACGGCCGGGTGCTGCTCGCCAACGACGAGGCCTGCCGCCTGCTCGACCTGCCGATCGGCGCGCACGAGACCCCGCTCGTCACCTCCCTCGGCCTGGACCACCGCCTGACCGACCTGCTCGCCTCCGGACGCCCCGTCACCGACGAGGTGGTGGGCGCCGGCGACCGGCTGATCGTGGTGAACGTCCGCACCACCGACCGCAACGGCGGCCCGCCCGGCGTCGTCGCGACCCTGCGCGACTCCACCGAGCTGCGCGCCCTGACCGGCAAGGCCGACCAGGCCCGCAAGCGTCTCAAGCTGCTCTACGAGGCCAGCGGCGCGATCGGCACCACCCTGGACGTCACCCGCACCGCCGAGGAGCTGACCGAGGCGGCCGTCCCGCGGTTCGCCGACTTCGCCAGCGTCGACCTGGCGGAGCCGCTGCTGCGCGGCGACGAGCCCGAGGGGGGCCGGGTGCTGCACCTGCGCCGCGCCGCGCTCCACGGCGTACGGCCGGGCATGCCGTTCTTCCAGGTCGGCGCATCCATCCCGCTGACGTCCGGCACGCCGCACGCGCGAGCGCTCGACGGGCGCTCGGTCCTGGAGGCGGACGTGTCCGATCCGGCGTCCGACTGGCGCCGGACCGACCCCGCACGGACCGAGCGGCTCGTCGCCCAGGGCATCCACTCCCTGATCACGGTTCCGCTGCTGGCCCGGGGCGTGCTGCTCGGTGTGGCGCACTTCTACCGCGCGGAGAAGCCGGAGCCTTTCGACACGGACGACCTGTGGGTCGCCGAGGAACTCGGGGCGCGCACGGCGGTGTCCATCGACAACGCCCGCCGGTTCGCCCGCGAGCACCGCATGGCGGTCACCCTGCAGCACAGCCTGCTGCCCGGCGGCCTGCCCGAGCAGAGCGCGCTGGACGTGGCCTACCGCTACCTGCCCGCGCAGGCCGGGGTGGGCGGCGACTGGTTCGACGTCATCCCGCTGCCCGGCGCCCGGGTCGCGCTGGTCGTCGGCGACGTCGTCGGCCACGGCCTGCACGCGGCGGCCACCATGGGCCGGCTCCGCACGGCGGTGCACAACTTCTCGACCCTGGACCTGCCGCCGGACGAACTCCTCGGCCATCTCGACGTGCTGGTCAACCAGATCGACCAGGACAGCTCGGCCGCCGACGGCGAGACCGCCATCACCGGCGCGACCTGCCTGTACGCGATCTACGACCCCGTCTCGCGGCGCTGCAGCATGGCCAGGGCCGGACATCTGCCGCCCGCGCTGGTGCGCCCCGACGGCGCGGTGGAGTTCCCCGACGTGCCCGCCGGGCCCCCGCTGGGCCTGGTCGGCGTGCCGTACGAGACGGTGGAGCTGGACCTGCCCGAGGGGAGCCTGCTGGTGCTCTACACCGACGGCCTGGTCGAGGACCGCTCCTGGGACATCGACGTCGGTCTCGACCGGCTGCGCGCCGCGCTGTCCCAGCAGCCCGTCCGCACCCGGACACCGGAGGCCACCTGCCAGGCGGTGCTCGACGCGCTGCTCCCGGACCACCCCACCGACGACGTGGCCCTGCTGGTGGCCCGGACCCGGGCCCTGCCCTCCGACCAGGTCGCGACCTGGGACGTGCCGGCCGACCCGGCGGCGGTCGGGCGGGTCCGGGCGGACGTGGCCGAGCGGCTCGCCGACTGGGGACTGGACGTGCTGGCCTTCACCACCGAGCTGATCATCAGTGAGCTGATCACCAACGCGATCCGCTACGCCACCGGTCCGATCCGGGTGCGCCTGCTGCGTGACCGCGCCCTGGTGTGCGAGGTGGCCGACGGCAGCAGCACCTCCCCGCATCTGCGTTACGCGGCCGCCACCGACGAGGGCGGTCGCGGGCTGTTCCTGGTGGCGCAGCTGTCCGAGCGGTGGGGGACCCGGTACACGGCCGACGGCAAGGTGATCTGGGCCGAGCAGCTCCTGCCGTGAGGTCCGGGTCCGCGCGGCCCGACAGCGGCAGGGACCGGCAGGGACACGCGGGGACGGACAGGGACAGGTGCCCCTGACGGGCCGCTCAGCGCGAAAGGGGCACCCTCACGCCCCGGGCCGCCGCCCGCGGCGTGCCCACGGGAACCGGCGTCCGGCGCGGCGGGACCGCGCGCCGCGTGGCCCGGCACCGCTCGGACGCCGATCCGGGCGCCGGCCGATCCCGACGCCCCTGCAGGGCCGGGGGAACCCTGCGCTCACGATCCTTCCCGCCGTTCCGGACCGGCGTATGGGCCTCCCGGTCCTCCCCGGCCGCCGGACGGCCCCAATCCGCTCCGCCGGCCCCGAAAGCGCCGCGGAGGCCGGAGGCATGCGGATGCGGGCCGGGTGCACCGGGTCGAAGCTGGAGACGCCGGACCGGAACCGGAGCCCACCCGTGACGGGAGCCAAGGATGAGCACTGCGCCGACGAAATCCGTCCTCGTCGGACTCGACCAGTCCGACGGGGCGAGAGCGGCACTGGACTGGGCCGCCGCCGAGGCGGCGCTGCGGGGTGCGCGGCTGACGATCGCCACCGCCTGGAGCGGCCTGGAGCACGAGGGCCCCGAGGAGTACCAGCCGAACATCGCCGAGCCGGTCCACCGCGCCGCGACCGAGTTCCTCGAGGACGCCGCCGCCGACATGCGCAAACGCCATCCCGGCCTGGACGTCGACACCTCGCTCATGGGCGACGAGCCGGTCGAGGGGCTCATGCGGCTGGCTGAGGACGCGGGGCTCGTGGTGGTCGGACGTCGCGGCATGAACAGCGTGCTGCGGGTGCTGATGGGCTCGGTGAGCCAGCAGCTCGTGGCCCACTCCCCGGTGCCGGTCGTCGTGGTGCCCGAGTCGACCACGCCGGTCGTCGAGCGCGGACCGGTGGTCGTCGGCGTCGCGCGCGAGGTGTCGGAGCCGCTCGCGTTCGCCTTCGCCGAGGCGGAGTTCCGTGGTGCGCCGGTGCTCGCCGTGCGGGCGTGGACGCTCTCCAACCCGTACGTCGCCAGCAACCAGGAGGCCGTGAACGGGATCGAGGAGGAGCAGGACCGGGAACTGCGCTCGCTGGTGGACGGGATGCGCCCGGAGCACCCCGACGTCGAGGTCAGGACCCAGGTCGAGTTCGCCACCGCCGAGGCGGCGCTGATCAACGCCTCCGACGGGGCCTCGCTCGTGGTGGTGGGCCGCCACCGCCGGCACTCCCGCTACGGACTCCCCTTCGGCCGGGTCCCGCACCGGGTCCTGCACCTGTCGGATCTGCCGGTGGCGGTCGTGCCGAACTGAGCCGCGGGGCTCTGAGGTGCTGTACTGACCCTGTGATCGGGATCGAGAGCCTGGCCGGGGCCGTGTTCGACACCGACGGCGTGCTCACCGACACCGCGGCGCTGCACGCGATGGCGTGGAAGGCCGCCTTCGACGACCTGCTGCGCCGGTTGCCGCAGGGCGCCGCGGAGGAGTCCCGGGCGCCGTTCGACATCGCCACGGACTACCCGCGCCACGTCGACGGCCGCTCCCGCGAGGACGGAGTGCGGGCCTTCCTCGCCTCCCGGGCCCTGACCGGCCTCGATGCCGAGGCCATGGAGCGGCTCGCCTCCCGGAAGGACCGGATCTACCTCGCGCTGCTGCGGCACGAGGGCGCGCCGCCGCGTCCGGGCGTGGTGGACCTGCTGGTCGCGCTGCGGGAGCAGGGCGTCGCGACGGCGGTGGTGTCGGCCAGCAGGCACTGCGCGCTGGTGGTGGCCGCCGCCGGGCTGACGGATCTCTTCGACGCGCGGGTGGACGGGGTCGACGCCGAGCGGCTGCGTCTGGCGGGCAAGCCGGATCCGGCGCTCTTCCTGGAGGCGGCCCGTCGGCTCGGCGCCGCTCCCGACCGAACCATGGTGGTCGAGGACGCGCTGGTGGGCGTCGAGGCCGGTCGACGCGGCGGCTTCGCGCCGGTTGTCGGGGTGGACCGGGGCGCGGGCGCGGACGGTCTGCGGGAGCACGGCGCCGACGTCGTCGTGAAGGACCTCACCGAGCTGAAGCCGCTGCTGGGCCTGTGAGCAGCGGTCCGGTCACGCACAGGGCGGACGCCGGAGGTCACTGGCCGGGCAGTCGGGCTGTCGGGCTGAGCTGTCGGGTCGGGCTGTCGGGCCGGGCTCTCGTGCCTCGCGGCGAGGGCGCAGGCCAAGGTCGCAGGCCGACGTCACGCGCCGGGTCACTGCCGGAGGTCCAGCACGGCCACGCCCGTCACCCGGTCGCCGGCCAGGTCGGCGAGCGCGCGGTCCGCGTCGGCGAAGGCGTAGCGGACGGTGTGCACCCGCAGCGGAAGGCCGGACACCTCCGCGAGGTAGGCCCGCCCGTCCTCGCGGGTGTTGGCGGTGACGCTGCGCAGGGTCCGTTCCTGGAACAGGTGGTCGGCATAGTTCAGGCTCGGGATGTCGCTCAGGTGGATGCCGGCCACCGCCAGTGTGCCGCCGCGATCGAGGGCGGCGAGGGCGACCGGGACCAGGTCGCCGACGGGCGCGAAGAGGATGGCCGCGTCCAGGGGTTCGGGCGGGGCGTCGTAGGCGTGGCCCGCCGAGGCCGCGCCGAGCTCCAGCGCGAGGCGCCGCGCCTCCTCGGCGCGGGTGAGCACATGGACGGTCGCGCCGCGCGCCAGCGCCAGCTGGGCGGTCAGGTGGGCCGAGGCGCCGAACCCGTAGAGGCCGAGCCGTCCGCCCGGCGGCAGGTCGGCGCGTTCCAGGGCGCGGTAGCCGATGATGCCGGCGCACAGCAGCGGCGCCAGCTCGGCGTCGTCGCGCGCGTCCGGCGGCAACGGGTAGACGTAGCGGGCGTCGGCGAGCAGGTACCGGGCGAAGCCGCCGTCGCGGTCCCAGCCGGTGTATCGGGACTCGGGGCACAGGTTCTCGCGGCCCGCCCGGCAGTAGCGGCAGACTCCGCAGGTCCCCGCGAGCCAGGCCACGCCGACCCGGTCACCGATCCCTGGGCGCGGCGCGCCCCAGGCGTCGGACGGGTCGAGGGCGTCGGGCATGTCGGACGGGTCGGGCCCGGCGGCGACCACCCGCCCGACGGCTTCGTGCCCGGGGGTGCGGCCGTGGGCGCGCGGTGCGAGGTCGCCTTCCGCCAGGTGCAGGTCCGTGCGGCACACGCCGCACACGTCCACCTCGACCAGCAGCTCGCCCGGGCCGGGATCCGGCACGCCCTTGTGGACCAAGCGGAGCGGGTGCGTGGCCATGGGGCCCGGCCGTTCGACGACCCAGGCGTCGGTCTCCCGTCCCGTAGCGACCATCCGCCCACCTGCTCCCGCTCACAGTCGGCCTCCTTCGACGGTCCCCCGGTCGGAGGAACGCCGCAAGCGCGCGGGAGCGGCCTTCGGCGCCGAGGTGCGACCGGTCGCGTCGGCGGGGACGATGAGGTCGGCGGGGAGGATGAGGGCATCCCCGGGCAGCACCCGGAGCCGGCAGCACCTGGAGCCACCGTGAACGGCGACGCCTGGACCCTGCGGTACGAGGGCCTCGACCCGGACGACGTGGGTCTGCGCGAGGCGCTGTGCGCGGTCGGCAACGGCTACTTCGTGACCCGCGCCGCCGCCCCCGAGGCGTCCGCCGACGGCGTGCACTACCCCGGCACCTACCTCGCGGGCTGCTACCACCGCGCGAGCTCCACGGTCGCAGGCCGGACGGTCGTCAACGAGGACCTGGTCAACGGGCCGAACTGGCTGCCGCTGACCTTCCGGGCCGCCGACGGGGAAGGTGACCACGCCGAGGGGCCCTGGTTCGGCGAGCCGGGCTTCACCGTCCTCGGGCAGCGCCTGGAGTTCGACCTGCGGCACGCGGTGCTCACCCGTCGCCGCCGGTGCCGCGACGGCGCCGGGCGGACCACGGACCTCGTCCAGCGGGTCTTCGCCCACATGGGGCGGGCGCACCTCGGGGTGCTGGTCACCCAGCTGACCCCGGTGGACTGGTCGGGAACGGTCAAGGTCCGCTCCGGCCTGGAGGGCCGCGTCGTGAACGACGGCGTCGCCCGCTACCGGGGCCTGACCGCCCGTCATCTCGTGCCCGCCGGGCAGGGGGCCGAGGGTGACGTCCTCCGGCTCGAGGTGGCCACGCGGGACTCGGGCCTGCGGATCGGGCTGGCCGCGCGCACCCGCCTCCGGGCGGGCGACACCACGCCGCACGCCGAGGTCCAGGACCTGCTCGACGTGGCGGGGCGCGTCGACCGGACCTTCACCGTGGCGGTCCGTCAGGGCCGCACGCTGACCGTGGAGAAGACCGTCGCGTTGTTCACCTCCCGTGACGGGCTGGCCGCCGATCCCGCCGTGAGCGCCTCCGGCCTGGCGGCCGACGTCGAGGACGCCGCCGAGCTGGAGCGCCAGCACCGGCTGCGCTGGCAGGAGCTGTGGCGTCGCTGCCGCGTGGGCGCGGACTTCGAGGGCGCCGGGACGGTCCACCTCTACGCCCTGCACCTGCTGCAGACCTTCTCGCCGAACTCGGTCGACCTCGACGTCGGACTGCCCGCCCGGGGTCTGCACGGCGAGGCGTACCGGGGCCACGTGTTCTGGGACGAGCTGTTCGTCCTGCCGTACTTCAACCGCCACCTGCCGGAGCTCAGCCGCGCGGTGCTGCGCTACCGCCACCGACGCCTGGACCGGGCCCGGCACGACGCGGCCGCCGCCGGCCGACGCGGTGCCATGTTCCCCTGGCAGAGCGGCAGCGACGGCGGCGAGGAGACCCAGGAGCTGCACCTGAACCCCGGCTCGGGCCGGTGGCTGCCGGACCACAGCCGGCTCCAGCGCCACGTCGGCTCGGCCATCGCCTACAACGTGTGGCAGTACCACCGGACCACCGGCGACCAGGAGTTCCTCTCCCACACGGGGGCGGAGCTGGTCCTGGAGGTCGCCCGGTTCTGGGCGGACGTGGCCGAGTACGACGAGAGCCTCGGCCGCTACCGGATCCGCGGCGTCGTGGGCCCGGACGAGTACCACGACGGCTACCCGTGGAGCACGCGTCCCGGCCTTGACGACAACGCCTACACCAACGTCATGGCGTCGTGGACCCTGCACATCGCCCGCGAGCTGCTGCGGGAGCTCCCGGCGTACCGGCGCGCCGAGCTGCTCGAGCGTCTCGGGGTCGACGCGGCGGAGCTGGCCGGCTGGGACCGGATCGCGCACCGGCTCCACGTCCCCTTCCACGACGGAGTGATCAGCCAGTTCGACGGCTACGAGCGGCTGGAGGAACTGGACTGGGACGCGTTGCGCGCCCGCCACGGCGACATCCGCCGACTGGACCGGATCCTGGAGGCCGAGGGCGACTCGGTCAACCGCTACCGGGCCTCCAAGCAGGCCGACGTGCTGATGCTCTGGTACCTGTTCCCGCCGGCCGAGGTGCGGCGGCTGCTCACCGGCCTCGGCTACCGGGTCGAGGGCGACCTGATGGAGCGCACGGTCGACTACTATCTCGCCCGCACCTCCCACGGGTCGACCCTCAGTGCCATCGTCCACGCCTGGGTGCTGGCCCGCCGCGACCGGCGCGCCTCGTGGCGGTTCTTCCAGGAGGCCGTCGCCGGCGACGTCCACGACATCCAGGGCGGCACGACGGCGGAGGGCGTGCACCTGGGCGCCATGGCGGGCGTGGTCGACCTGCTGGAGCGCTGCTACTCGGGTCTGTCGCTGCGGCGGGAGGCGCTGGTGCTCGACCCGGCGCTGCCGCCCCAGCTCGGGCAGCTGGATCTGACGCTGTACTACCGCGGCCACGGCGACGTCCTGGTCCGGCTGGCGCACCAACACGCCTCCGTCACCGTGCCGCCCGGGACCGCGCCGCCGATCCACGTCGTCGTCCGCGGCACGGGGGCGACGCTGCGGGCGGGCGAGGTCGTGCGGGTCGACCTCCCCGGCGGCGGATGACTCCGGTCGGCGGGCCCGCCGTCAGCTCGGCACCGGCACCACGGCCACCGGGCAGCTCGCGTGCTGGACGACGGCCAGGCTGACCGAGCCGAGCCGTCCGAGCGGTCCGGAGCGGTGCCCCTGCCGCCCGACGACGACGAGGTCGGCCTCGGCCGAGAGCGAGACCAGAGGCTTGGCCGCACCGGACTTGACGCTGTCGAAGGTCACCGGCACCGAGGGGTAGTCCTCCCGCCAACCGGCCAGCACCTCGGCCAGCGTCCGTTCCTGTTCCGCCTCGACGTGGCCGCGCTCGTAGACGGGCGGCATGCCGCGGCCCTGCGTGATCAGCGGATAGCGCCACGCGTGGACCGCGCGAAGCGAGAGCTCCCGGCGTTCGGCCGCCTGGAAGGCGAAGCGCAGGACCGCCTCGTCGGGGTCCTTGGCGTCGACGCCGACGACCACGCCCCCGGTCCGCTCCCCGTCCGCGTCGCCCCGGTCGGGGACGACGACCACGGGACAGCCCGCGGTGCCGGCCGTGTGCAGGCTGGTCGAGCCGACCAGCAGCCCGGGGAACCCGCCCGAGCCGCGGGCTCCGACCACGAGCAGTTGCGCCGTCTCCGCCGCGGCGACCAGCGCCTCGCGGGCGTCGGCGTCGGAGACCTCAACGGAGACCGCCAACACGCCGGGGCTTCTCTTGCGCACCACCTCGGCGAGCTCGTCGACGGCCTGGCGGGCGTAGTCGACCACGGCTCCGGCACTCGCGACCAGCAGTCTCAGTTCGGCTCCGCGCAGGGCGGCCTCCGACTCGGCCCAGGCGACGGCTGGTCCGTCGTCGGCCTCCTCGTCCACGCCGAGGACGATGGGACCAGCCATGGCTTCCTCCCAAAGGTGAACTCCCAAAGGTGAACCTGCCCGTGCCGGGGACCGGCAGTTCCAGTGTGCCTCCCCTCGGCGGCGCCACCAGCGCAGGGACGCGCCGCCGCGCGTCGGGCCGGCGGGCGGTGCCGCGGGCTCAGTCGAGCCGGAGGATCTCCTCCACCGGTCGGCGCGGGGTCCGTGCTCCGGGCGGGCCGTAGCCGAGGCGCAGGATGACCTGGACGTAGCCGGGGCCGGTCTCCGGGTCGCGCAGCTGCCAGCGGGTGTCGGGCCATTCGACGGCCTGGTGCAGCACCGAGCCGCGCAGGCCGTTCACGGTGGCCACCAGCCAGACCCGCTCCAGGGCCATGCCGGTGCGCACCCAGGCGCTGCGGTCGTCGTGCGCGGTGGTGAAGGTGGCGAGCTGCGGCAGCGCCTCGAAGCGCACCGATCCCGGGCCGCCGTGAGGAGGGTGCCCGGTGAAGCTGCGCACCGGGACGCGGGCGTCCCGGTCGAGCGGGCCGAGGGCCTCGACCGGGATGCCGTCGGTGGCGAGAGCCTCCACGCGGACCCAGCTGCGCGTCTCCGCCTCGCGCGCCAGATCGGCGGCGGTGCGTCGCTCGGCGTCGGCGGTGAGCGCGAGGATCCGCCGGGTCTCGGCCTCCTCCAGCACCGCCAGCACGACGCCCTCGTGGTCGGCGGCCGCGATCAGCTCCGCGACGAGCCGCTCGGGCACGTCGCGGTTGGTGAACGCCTGCCGGCTGCTGTGGCGCTCGGCGATGGCGGGGTAGAGCTCCGCGTCGGGGTTCGGCGGCGCGTCCGGCGGGCGCCGGTCGAACGCGAGGGACGCGACCAGGTCCGGCCGCTCGGGATCCGGCAGCAGTCGCAGCCGGCACTCCAGGCCGAGCGAGGCGGCGGCGGCGCGCAGGTTGAGCACCGCCGCGCCGAGCGAGACGTGCAGCGCCCGCCCCATCGGGTCGGTGACCGGCACGGCACGGGACGGGTCGCGCTCGACCAGCAGCCCGCGCCGGTCGCCGGTGGCGCGGAACCGCCAGGGCTGGCTGTTGTGCAGCGACGGCGCGGCTCCTCCGGCGGCCGCCAGGAAGGCGAACCGGTCCGGCGTCAGGGCCTCGGACGCGTAGCTGGTGCGGGAGTCTTCGGTCATGTCGGCCGCCTCCGGATCTCGGACGGGGTTCCTGGGTTCAGCGGTCGACGGGCGTCACGACGCCGTCGGCGACACGGACGACGGCTTCCGTCCATGTCCTGCGCCTCCGTTCTCACCGGCTGTCCTCGGTCGGGTGCTCGGTCCTGTCGTTGGTCCGGTGCTCGGTCGGACCCTCGGTCCGCGCCGCCGGGCGGGGCCGGAGCTCGCGTCCGGTGATCCGGCTCGGACGGATCCGCACGCGGAGGTCGCGTGCGGAGCCTGCCCAGGGGTGGGGCCCGTCGTCGCCTTCGCCGGGGCGGTCCGCGTCCCGGCGGTCCGCCTCGGCGGGGCCGCTGACGAGCACGCTCCACCCGAGGGCGAGGACGTCGTCGAAGCGGTCGACCTCCAGCACGACCCGCCGTCCCACGGCTTCGGACAGCGCGCCCGCCTCCTCGGTGCGGAAGACCACGTCGCCGTCCACCACGCGGTAGTTGACGGGTCGGACGACGAGTGCGCCGGCTGCCTCGAACACGACCCGGCCGATGCCGTGGCGGCCGATCCGCCTGCGGCACTCGACCGGCGTCAGCGCCACGGAGACGGTCCGCCGGTCGGCGCCGGTCCGGCCGGGCGCCACGTCGCGGTCGGCGCCGAGCAGGTCCGCCCGGGTCGTCTCGAGCGCGGCGGCGAGGCGCGCGAGCTCGCCGGGGCCGAGCTCGGCCGGGCTGGTCTCGACCCAGTCGACGAAGCCCGGTGTCATTCCGGCCCGCCGGGCCACCTCGGTGACCTTGAGGCCGAGTTCCTGCCGGCGCCGCGTGATGCGGCGTCCCAGGTCGCCGGGGCGGCCGTGCTCCGGGGTCCGCCGGGGCACGTCGACGGGTCCCGCTGATGCCCATGCTGCGAACATGATCGGTACTCCCTCTTCGGCCGATGCCGGGTCACCAGTGCGGAACGACGGCGACCGGGCAGGGGGCGTGGTGCAGGACGGCGTGCACGACCGGTCCGAGTGCGGAGACCGGGCGGTGCCGACGGCGGCCCACGACCAGCAGCGACGCCTTCTCCGCCTCCTCCACCAGGACGGCGGCCGGGTCGCCGGCCAGCTCGGCGGTCGTCGTCTCCGCCGCCGGGAAGCGGTGGTGCGCGGCCGTCACCGCGTCGTGCAGGGCGACAGCGTGGTGCCGCTCCAGCTCGCGCCGCTCGGCCTCGCCCGGCTGGACCGGGCCCGCTCCCCACAGCAGCGGCGGTTGCCAGGCGTGGACCGCGCGCAGCACCACACCGTGGTCCTGCGCGTAGCCCAGGCCGAAGTCGAGCACCGGGCGGCAGTCGCAGCCGGGATCGACCCCGACCACGACCCGGTAACCGGGCTCGGCGGCCGCCGCACGACTCGGCACCAGGACGACGGGGCGCTGCGACCTGGCGGCCACCGACTGGGCCGCCGAGCCGAGCATCAGTGCCTGGAAGCCGCCACTTCCCCGGGTGCCGAGGACCAGCGTGCCGCCGTCGGCGTCGGCGCTGCGCAGCAGCATCAGGTCCACCGGGCCGGTCACGGGCTCGATGTCGACGCGCAGCCCGGGGTGCACCCGCCGCAGCTCGGCGGCGAGGCCCGTCATGGCGTGGAGGGCCTGGAGTTCGGCCTCCTCGGCCCGCTCGTCCCCCGCGAGGATCCAGAGGCCTTCGGGCCGGACATGGACCAGCCGTAGGTTGCGGCCGGTCGCGGCCGCCTCCCGGCCGGCCCACTCGGCGGCGGCGAGACTCGCGTCGGAACCGTCGACTCCGACGATCAGCGGAGGAGGCATGGCGCTGGTCCTTCCGTGCGGCGCGGGCAGGGTGGGTCACCTCCCAGCGTTCGCCCCGCGCGGCGCGGCGGACAGGGCCGACCGGTCCCCACCCGGTCCCGCCGCGTGCCGCCCGCACCGCTCCGCGGTGGGCCGCTCAGTCCCCGGCGACGGGCCGAACGGCCCTCCTGCGGGACCCGGGCGGCGTCGAGGGGCCCTCCCGGGCTGTCCCGGAAGGGCCCCTCGGTGTGCTCGGCGACGAGGCGGGAGGATCCCCGGCTCACTCGCCGACGGACCGACGGCGCCGGAAGTGCCAGGCGAGCAGCAGGCCCAGGAGGGCGGCGCCGGCGCCGACCGCCTCGGCGATCAGCGACGCCGTCTTCTCCGGGTACCAGACGGGCTCGTACATGTTGGGCAGCGGCCCGAGCGTGCCGACGTCGACGTAGCGGTACAGCAGCACCGCGCCGACGCCTCCGGCCGTGACCGCGAAGGCGGCCGCCCACGCCGCCCGTCGGCGGTGGGCCGCCAGCAGCACCAGCGCGGCCAGGGCCGCGAGGGCCGCCTCGATCCGGAACAGGTCGCCCTGACTGACGCTTGCCGTGACGCCGTCGTAGGTGGGGGCGAGATCCGCGTGCACGTAGGCGTCCACCGCCAGGGCGGCCGCGGTGACCAGGGCCAGGAACCACAGCACCCCTGCCTCCGCGACGCGGCTCCCTTGCCGCACCGGGGGTGCGCTCACCGTCGTGTCCGCCGTCGACATCCTGACCACCTCCGCTGGACTCCACCGGCCTCCGCTGTCCGGGTCTTCCCTGGGCTACGCACCCCGGGGCGGATCGGTTCAGCCGTGCGGCGGATCGGTTCAGCCGTGCGCGGGGCGGGCCTCAATCCTCCAGGCGCAGCGGGGCCCGCCAGGTCAGTCGGGTCCCGCCGCCGGGGTTCTCGTCGAGACGGAGCGTCCCGCCGTGCTCGGCGGCCCGCTCCTGCAGGTTGGCCAGACCACTGCGGCGCCGGCCCGCGGGGAGGCCGACGCCGTTGTCGGCGACGGTCAGCACCACCTCGGGGGCCGTGCCTCCGGTGACCCGGGCGAAGACGTCGACGGCCTTGGCGGAAGCGTGCCGCGAGACGTTGCTCAGCGCCTCCTCCAGCACCGCGAGCACGTCCTCGGCCAGCTCGGGCGGGACGTCGGTGTCGAGCAGTCCCTCCAGCCGCAGCGACGGCGTGAAGCCGAGGGTGGACACGAACCGCGAGACGGTCTCCACGAGCCGCGCCCGCAGCCCCGCCGACTCCTGAGTGGAGGCGCGCGACCGCAGCCCGAAGATCGACGTGCGGATGATCTTCACGGTCTCGTCGAGGTCGTCCACCGCCCGGCCGACCCGCTCCGCGGCCCGCGGGTGGTCGATGAACCGCTGCGCGCTCTGCAGCGTCATCCCGGTCGCGAAGATCCGCTGGATGGCGAGGTCGTGCAGGTCCCGGGCGATGCGGTCGTGGTCCTCCAGCAGCGCGAGCTGTTCGGCGTCGCTGCGCCGGGCGGCGAGCTCGAGCGCGAGGGCGGCCTGGTCCGCGAACGCCTTCAGCGGGGCGACGTCGGCCGGCGAGAACGAGGAGAGCCCGGCCCGCCGGGCGAGCATCAGCACGCCGCGCGGCCCCGAGGGCCCACGGCCCAGCGGCACGGCGACGGCCGCGCCGAGTCCCTGCCAGCGCGGCGGTCCCGCCGTGACGCGCGGGTCGTGGGCGATGTCGGTGCTGGTGATCGGCTCGGCGGCGACGAAGGCCGCGCCCATGAAGGTGCCCTCCAACGGCAGGAGCAGGCCGCGGTGCAGCTCCGCGTCCAGCCCCTCGGCCAGCTGGACCGCCAGACCCGTTCCGCCCGCCGTCGGCAGCGTGAGCGCGATGACCCCCAGGTCCGCCTCCAGGATCTCCAGCGACGCCTGGACGAGCTCGGCGAGGACGTCCTGTTCGGCGGCGCCGGACAGGAGCCGGCTGGTGATCTCGCCGCTCGCCACCAGCCACCGTTCCCGCAGCCGTGCGTCCCGGTAGAGGCGGGCGTTGTCGATGGCGACCCCGGCGGCGACGGCGAGCGTCTGCAGGACCGACTCGTCCTCGGCGTCGAACTGGCCTCCGCCGCGCTTCTCGGTCAGGTAGAGGTTCCCGAACACCTCGCCGCGCACCCGGATCGGCACGCCCAGGAAGCTGTGCATGGGCGGGTGGTTGGCGGGGAAGCCGACGGACGCGGCGTGCTCGCCGATGTCGCGCAGGCGCAGCGGCTCGGGGTGCCGGATCAGCTCCCCCAGGATGCCGTGGCCGGTGGGATACGGTCCGATCGCCTTGACCTGCTCCGGCGTCAGGCCGGTGGTGAGGAACTTGGCCAGCAGCTCGTTCTCGCCGATGATGCCGAGAGCGGCGTAGCGGGCCTCGACGAGGGTCGCGGCGGTCTCGACGATCTGTTGCAGCGCCTGCTCGAGGTCGAGCTCGCGCCCGACCGTGAGGACGGCCTCCAGCAGCGCGTGCACCCGGTCCCGGGTGCCGCGGGCGACGTCGAGCCGGGCCTGCAGTTCCTCCAGGAGCTGGTCCAGGCGCAGGTCAGGGAGGCGCAGCGAGGCCGCGTCCGACTCCGGCAGCGGTTCCTGGGACACCGGCTTCCTCCACCCCCGATGGCGCGTCGTCCGGGTTTCCCGGTCAAGGTCACGGTACCCAGCCCGTGCTGCGGACGCACCAGCTTCTGGTCCGGCGCGTGTTCGGGCCGGGTCCGGGCCGGGTCCGGGTCGGGGTTCCGGCGCTCGGCTTCCGGCGCGGGCGGGGACAGCCGCACGGTGTCAGCCTGGAAGCAGCAGCGTCGGCGAGGCCCGGCGGCTCCGTCGTCATGCGAGGTCGTCGTGCGAGGTCGTCATCCGAGCAGGAGGCACTGATGAACAGTTCGCCGATCGGGGCCGTCGTCGTCGGCCTCGACTCCTCAGAGAACTCCCGCACCGCCCTGGACTGGGCCGCGGAGGAAGCCCTTCTGCGCGGCGCGGTGCTGCGCGTCGGCCACGCCTGGAGCATGCAGGCCTACCGCCTGCCGGAGGCCTACAACGCGGAGATGGTCGACGAGGCGCGCAAGGCCGCGTCGGCCTTCCTCGAGAACGCCGCCGAGGAGACACGCAAGCGCCACCCGGGCCTGCGCGTCGAGCCCGAACTGATCGAGGAAGGAGCCGTCGAGGGGCTGCTGCGGATGGCGTCTCCCGGCACCAGCATGCTGGTCACCGGCCGCCAGGGGCTCAACACCTTCCTGACGGTCCTGCTCGGGTCGGTGAGCGGGGGCGTGATCGCGCACGCGACCGTGCCGACCGTCCTGGTGCCGGTCGGCGGCGTCCCCGCCGCACAGGGCCCGGTCGTCGTCGGCGTCGCCCCGGGCGAGCCCGAGCCGGTCGGGTTCGCCTTCGACGAAGCCGAACGGCGCGGTGTCCCGCTGCGGGTGGTCCGCTCCTGGATGTACCCGCAGGCGTTCCCCGGTCACATGTCCGTCCCGCCGCAGGAGCAGGCCCGGCGCGAGGCCGAGGAGACGGACGAGCTCGCCCACCTGCTGGCTCCGGCCCGGGCCGCGCACCCGGCCGTCGCCGTCGACGTCCGGGTGGAGCTGGGCCCGGCGGAGGAGGCCATCGTCAACGAGTCGGCCGACGCGTCGCTGGTGGTCGTCGGCGCGCACCGCAAGCACACCCACCACTTCAGCCAGCCGATCGGCCGGGTGCCGCACCGCGTCCTGCACCTCTCCCACGCGCCGGTGGCGGTGATCCCCCGCTGACCCCCCGCTGACCCCGCGTCGCGGATGATCGGGACCGGTCAAAGGGACCGTTCGGCCCTACCGGGCGGCCTCGATCCGCGGGACGATCCTGGACAGCGCAGATCGATCTCCGGACGCAGATCTCAAGACATGGGGTAATGGCATGACCGCCGACACGATCCGGGTCTTCCTGCTGGACGACCACGAGGTGGTCCGCCGGGGTGTGCACGACATGCTCGACGCCGAGCCGGGCCTGGAGGTCGTCGGAGAGGCCGCGACCTGCGCGCAGGCCCTGGCCCGGATCCCGGCGCTGCGCCCCGACGTCGCGGTGCTGGACGTGCGCCTGCCCGACGGCGACGGCATCACCGTCTGCCGCGAGCTGCGGTCCCAACTGCCCGAGCTCGCCTGCCTGATGCTCACGTCCTTCGACGACGAGGACGCCCTGCTCGACGCCATCATGGCCGGGGCCTCCGGCTATGTCCTCAAGCAGATCAGCGGCACCGACCTCATCTCCGCCGTCCGCACGGTGGGCGCCGGCCAGTCCATGCTCGACCCCGGCGCGACGACCCGGCTCCTGGCCCGGCTGCGTGGCCAGTCCCCGCAGGCCCCCCAACCGCCGGACGCCCTCGCCGGGCTGACGGACCGCGAGCGCGACATCCTCGCCCTCATCGGGGACGGACTGACCAACCGTGAGATCGGCCAGCGCCTCTTCCTCGCGGAGAAGACGGTCAAGAACCACATCTCCCGCATGCTCGCCAAGCTGGGCGTGGAACGCCGCGTCCAGGCCGCCGTCATCGCCTCCCAGGCCGCCGAGCACGCGGCCGCCGCGCAGGCCTCCGGCGCCGGCGGCCCCGCCCGGCCCGACAGCCGGTACGGCGGGGACTGAACTCAGCCGTGGTTCGGCCGCGTCAGCTGCGGCCGTCAGCTGCGGCGGAGGCGGATCAGCGGCGGCGCGACCAGAGCGGCTCGTACAGCAGCCACTCCTTCTCCCACGCCTCCTGGTCGAGGCGGTTGAGCCGCGAGCGCGCGACGGCTCCGGCGGAGATCAGCACCGCGTCCGCGCCGACCATCACCAGCAGGGCCGAGATCGCGGCGGTGCCGACCACGTTCGCCGTCGAGGTGGGACCGGTGGAGACGTTGCCGCTGCCGTCGAGCCAGATCTGAACCTGGTCCCCCGCGTGGTCGGCGGTCGGCACGCCGGCGACGCCCTGACGCGTCGAGCCGTCCGGCGCGGTCCAGCTCACCTGGGCCAGATCGCCGCCCACCCCGGAGGGGTACGGCCGACCGACGACGTGGGCCTGCGCCGGACGCATGCTCTGCGCCTCCTGCTGGGCGTCCGCGCGCCCCTGCTGGTAGAAGGACATCCCGAGCAGGGCGCACAGCACGGTGGTCGCGGCGAGGCCCAGGACCTGGATCTTCAGCAGCGCGGAACGCCACCGGTCGCTGCGCCGCCACAGCGCGCTGCGACGACGGGCGCGCGCCCTGGCGAGGCGGGAGCGTCTCGGCACAGGGGCGGACGGACGAGGATCGGCTGCTGGCGCGGCCATCGGACTGCCCTCCTTCGGTGCGTACGGCGTCGTTCGGAGTGGCGGACTTCGCCCACGTGTCCAAGCCTCTCCCCACGCGCTTGAGCCGGGCAGGACCGGCCGGGCCCCCTGGGGGCGCCGAACGTCCCCATCGGCCCTCCGCTCCGGGCTCCCCCAGCAGCCCCGGCAGCCCCCGGACCACCCGGGCTGTCGGGGCGGCCGGCGAATCAGGGCCCATCGGCGGGTGGCCGGGCCCCGAGCGGCCCTGCTCCGCCGCGCGGCGACCCCGCAGGCTCGAACCAGCGAGCCACGTCGCAGCGCCGCACGGTGCTGCAACCATGCCGGAGGAGGCCGCCATGACTCCCACCACCCTGGACGCCGCCGTCCTGGAGGACCTCGTGTCCGCCGCCGTGGCCGCCCCGTCGATGCACAACACCCAGCCGTGGCGCTTCCGGCTGCGCCCGGACACGCACACCGTCGAGATCCGGGCGGCGCTCGACCGCGAGCTGCGGGCGGAGGACCCGGACGGACGGGGTCTGCACCTCTCCGTCGGCGCCGCCGCGTTCAATCTGCGGCTCGCCGTCGCCCACCACGGCTGGGAACCGGTGCTGCGCCTGCTCCCGGACGGGCGCGAGCCGCAGTTGCTCGTCTCCGTGCGGCTCGCCGGTCGACGGCCACCCGAGCGCGCGGCCACGGAACCCGACCTCTACCAGCAGATCTGGCGCCGGCACACCAGCCGGAGCCCCTTCTCCGCCAGACCCCTGCCGGGGCCGCTGTGGACGGAGATCGTCGACGCCGCCCGGGTCGAGGGCGTCCACCTGCACCTGCCGGACCAGGACGAGACGCGTCGGCTGCTGGGCCTGACCTACGAGGCCGAGGCCCGCACCATCTCGGACCAGGACCGCCGCGAGGAGAGCCGACGCTGGGTCCGCTCCGGGGCGGGCACGCACGACGGCATCCCACCGGAGGCGCTCGGTCCGCCGGACGCGGCCGGACACCTCCCGACGCGGGACTTCTCCGCGCTGCTCCCGGCGGCCTGGCAGCCGGCCAAGGTCTTCGAGCAGCATCCGCAGTTGGCCGTGCTCGCCACGGACCACGACCGACCCGCCGACTGGCTGCGCGCCGGACTGGCGCTCCAACACGTCCTGCTGCTCGCCACCCGGGACCAGGTGCGGGCCTCACTGCTGCACCAGGCCGTCGAATGGGCCGACCTGCGCTGGATGCTGCGCGACCCGCGCCAGGGGCCGGAGCACGTGCAGATGCTGGTCCGCCTCGGCTACGGCCCCGAGGGCGCCCCCACCCCGCGCAGGACCGCCGGCAGCGCCCTCGGCTGAGGCGCGCCGCTCACCGACGCCGACATCCGCGCGATGGTCACCTCGCTGCGGGCGACACCGCTGCTCCTCGGCTACCGCGGCAGCGCGCCCGTCGACCTGGACCGGCTCAAGGACCTGCTGGCCGCTGATCTGCGGTCCCGAAGGCGTGGTCTGCGTCGACGCCCGGACACCCAACGGCGCGTCGGCCCGAAGCAGGAACGCCTCCCCTGCCCCTCCCTCATTCTCCCGGAAGGAACCGAACGTCATGGCACTCCCGCTGATCGTCGGCTTCGACGGCTCCGAGGCGAGCCTGGCCGCCGCCGAATGGGCGGCGACGGAGGCGGGCCTGACGGGTGCTCCGGTACGGCTGGCCCTCGCCCACTGGCCGCACCGCGCGGACGTGCCGGTGCCGGACGCGTACATCCAACTCCAGTCCGAGGCGGTCGACCTGCTCACCCGCGCCGTGAAGGACCTGCGCGGCCGGCATCAGGGGCTCAAGATCGACTACGCCCTGCTCCCGGGCGACGCGCCGACGCAGCTCCTGCAGGCGGCCGAGCCGGGCTGCACCCTCGTCCTCGGCTCGCGCGGCACCGGCGGCTTCGCCGGCCTGCTGCTCGGCTCGACGGCCCTGACCGTCGCCGCCCACGCCGAGCACCCCGTCGTGCTCGTCCGCGAGGACGCGGACCCCGTGCCGCTCCACCACGAGATCGTCCTCGGCCTGCACCTCGGCGAGGTGGACCGCACCCGCGTCGTCGAGTTCGCGCTCTCGGAGGCCGAGCGCCGCGGTGCGCCGCTGCGCGTCGTGCACGCCCAGCAAGCGCCCCGCTGGTGGACCACCGGCCTGATCCCGCCGGGCGAGGCCGAACGGGAGGCCGTCCGCCGGGACACTGAAGACCAACTGCGGGCACTGGTCCGCCCGTTCGCCGCGGCGTACCCGCAGGTCCGACTCGGCTTCGAGGTCCGCACCGGCAGCGCCGCCCACGTCCTGGTCGACGAGTCCGACCGCACCGGCCTGCTCGTCCTCGGCCGCCGCCACGGCACCGCCCCCGCCGTCGGCCCCGCGGTCCACGCAGCCGTCCACTACGCCCGCAGCCCCGTCGCGCTCGTCCCCCACACCTGAGGGCACCTGCCGGACCCCAGGCCAGGACCGCTCGGCCCCAGGTCACGGAGCGGCAACTTTCCTCACATGATCTGCACAACTGCGGGACCGTCTCCGCATGAAGCGGACCCTCCCCCTCACGATAGGCACGGCGACGCTGCTGGCCCTCGCCGGCTGCGCCTCCAGCAGCGTCGACGCCGGCACTGTCGGCGCCACGGACAATCCGACCGTCGGCATCACCACCCACAGCGTCGTCGTCTCGGGCAACGGCATGAGTCCCACGACTGCCCGATCGAGCGCGACGCCCACCCCCACCCACGTGAGGAGCACCCAGCCGAGCCCGACGGCCGCCGGCGCCGACGGAGGAACTGCGGGCGGCTCGTCAGGCGGTGGCGGCGGAGACGCCGGCAAGCCGCTCCTGTCCCCGTCCGGGAACTACTATCGCGCCGGCGAGTTCTGCCCCGACGCCGACGCCGGGGTGACCACGGTCGACGCCCACGGACGCAGGATCACCTGCCTGCTGGAGTCCGGCCGCTACCACTGGCACTACGCCTGACGCGCCTCGACGGACCGGCGGCATGCAGTCGGCCGCTGCCACCCCTTCTGACCTGCGGGTTCAGCACTGTGTCCGCCGGTCCTTCCGGTAGTTCGTCCCGCTCTTCTTCCTGGTGGCCCTGCCGGGCCCGGTGATCTGCTCGTGCCGTGCGACCGGCCGGGCCTCAGCCGTGGCCGGACAGATCATCCCTCCTGGAAGTGGTGATATCCGTGCATGTGCAGCAGTTACGGGTCCCGGGGCGGACAGGGCGCTCCCCTGTCGCGGTCGCCGTGCTGGCCCTGTTCCTCGCGGGGCTCGCGCCGGTCTCCCGGGCGGCGGCCGCCGCGCCGACCGCCGTCGGGGCCGACCCGGTCAATCCGGACCAGGTGAAGCAGGTGGTGGTCGCCAGCGACCCCACCAACGGACCGGTCATCGGCCTCCTGACCACCGATGGCGACGCGTACGTCAAGGAGAGCGACCGGAATCCCGACTGGGTCCTGGAGTACACCGGGGCCACGCAGATCGCCGTCGCCAGCGACCCGACGAACGGCCCGCTCATCGGGGTGCTCGGCAAGGACGGCAACGCGTACGTCAAGGAAGGCAGCCTGAACAGCGGCTGGGTCACGGAGTACAACAACGTCAGCCAGCTCGCCCTGG
>NZ_BBPQ01000025.1:68587-84115 GCF_000787855.1 Streptacidiphilus anmyonensis
GACTCGCCCTCGCCAGCGACCCGACGCACGGCCCGCTGATCGGTGTGCTCGGCAAGGACGGGAACGACTACGTCAAGGAGGGCGGCCTCAGCGCCGACTGGGTCACCGAGTACGGCAGTGTGGGCCAGGCCGCGCTGGCCAGCGACACCACTGACGGTCCGGTCATCGCCGTCGGGACCGGCGGCGACGCCTACGCCAAGCAGGGCGGCCTCAGCACCGGCTGGGCCACCGAGTACAACGGCGCGCCGCAGAGCTCCAACTTCAGCTCCGCCACCCTGGTCTACCTGACCAACGGGAACTGGGGCAACGCCATGCTGTGCGCCGCGGTCGACAACGACTACACGTGGATCTCGGACAACAAGTCCGACCCCTACTGCCAGTGGGAGCGGATCGGCTCGGACGGGCAGTTCAGCCTCTACAACCCCGCCAAGGGCAAGGTGCTCGGCTACCAGGGCGGCAACCAGGGCCTGCTGGAGATGCAGGACGTCGCCTACCCCACCCAGGGCACCCAGCAGTTCTCCTTCGGCGGCTGGGAGAGCTGGGGGGCCAGGGCCTTGCAGTGGTACGGCGACTCCGGGCAGAACGTCGACGCCGGAACCGGCACCACCCCCCGCACCGACGCGGTCCGCACCCGCGGCTGGCGTGAGGGCAACCAGCGGCAGTTGACGTGGAACGTCGCGCCGGTCACCCAGCCGGCGACGGAGACCGCGCGGTCGGCGAGCGCCACCTACATCATGAACGGGAACTGGTCCGACCAGCTGCTGTGCGCCGCGGCCGACGGCACCCTGCGGCTGTCGACCGACAGGACGAACCGCGCGTGCGAGTGGCTGCGCTTCGGCTCCGACGGCCAGTTCCTGCTCTACAACCCTGAGTTCGGCAGGGCCGTCGGCTACACCGGAGGCGACGCGGGTCTGCTGGATCTGCAACCGCTGGCCTACCCCACCCAGGGCGGACAGGAGTTCTCCTTCGGCGGCTGGGAGAGCTGGGGGGCCAGGGCCCTGCAGTGGTACGGCGACTCCGGGCAGAACGTCGACGCCGGGATCGACATCCCCACCGCGGGCCCCGTGCACACCCGCGGCTGGCGCCATGGCAACCAGCGGCAGCTGACCTGGAACGTCGCCCCCGTCACTCCCCCGACCGCCGTGGTCAGCCTGGGCGACAGCTTCATGTCGGGCGAGGGCGGGCGCTGGCAGGGCAACAGCAACACCTTCACCGGCAGCCGTGACGGCACCGACCGGGCCTACACCGGCTGGGGCGCCTACAACCCCTACCTGGTCTACGGCACCTCCTACGACAACGGCTGCAACCGCTCGGACTCCGCCGAGGTGCACAGCGCCACGGACGTCGCCCAGGTCTCGGTCAACCTGGCCTGTTCGGGCGCCACCACCGCCAACATCTTCCGCGCCGCCGACGGCGGGCAGAACTTCAAGGGGGAGGACCCGCAGGCCGACCAGTTGGTCAACGTCGCCCGGCAGTACACCGTGAAGGTCGTCGCGCTGTCCATCGGCGGCAACGATCTGGGCTTCTCCGACATCATCAGCGCGTGCGTCAAGGCGTTCGTCACCGGCGGCGCGGCGTGCAACACGGCCCAGCAGGCCAATGTCACCGCCAAGATCGCGACCACGCAGCAGAACGTCGTCAAGGCCGTCAACGAGATCCAGGCCGCGATGACCAGTGCCGGCTACGCCGCCGGCAGCTACCGGATCATCCTTCAGTCCGCGCCGTCCCCGCTGCCGCGCGCCGCGGAGATCCGCTACCCGGAGAACGACTGGTCCCGGCTGAACACCGGCGGCTGCCCGGTCTGGAACGCCGACGCCGACTGGGCACGCGACCACCTGGTGAACGAGATGTCCGACGCTCTCAAGGCCGCCGCCCAGACCGCCGGAGTCGACTTCCTGGACCTGCGCGACGCCTTCCAGGGCCGGGAGGTCTGCTCCACGGCCACCCAGCTGGCCGACTCCGCCAACCCGCCTTCGGCGACCACCAGCGAATGGGCCCGGTTCCTGGTCAGCGGCACCGCCCAGGGAGAGATGCAGGAGTCGTTCCACCCGAACTACTACGGCCAGCTCGCCCTCGGCCGCTGCCTGACCCTCATGGCCGCCGCGCCCGGCGTCCACCAGGCGGCGTGCGACAACACCCCGGGGCAGGACCCCCAGGGCATGCACCTGGTCACACCGTGAGCACCCGGTAACGGACCGGTGGGCACGGGTGCGCAGCCGCGCTCCCGTGCCCACCACGACGCCCGCGCGTCCGGACGGCTCAGCCGGTCCACTCACCGCCGGCCCGCGCGCGAGCCTGGTCCAGGTCCGGGTCCGGGTCCGGGGACGCCAGCTCCGCCCTGCCGCGGACCCCCAGCTTCCGCCCGACCCGCTCGATCAGGCCGCCCACGTCATGCGGCGTCAGCACCAGCGCCTGGGCGATCTGGCGGTCACTGTGACCGGCGCGGAGCAGCTCGACGAGCCGGTGCTCGGTCAGGGAGAGGCTCACCGGCGCCGGTGGCGCCGGCTTCGGGCGCACCCCGACCGCGGTCAACGCTCCGCGTACCCGGTCGGCCAGCAGGACGCTGCCGCAGCTCTCCGCCAGGTCGAGCGCCTCGGTGAGGGCCTCGCGGGCCTGGCCGGTCTCCCCCGTGCGGGTCAGGGCGGATCCCAGCTCGTACTGGGCCTGGGCCAGCTCCAGGCGCGCGGGCGACTGCTTCAGCAGCGCCACGGCTTCGCGCAGGAGGGCCTCGCCCTCGCGCCCGCCCTGGACGACGCCCAGGCAGCGCGAGGCGTCGCCGATCACCCGGGGGGTTCCCCACCGGTGGGCCAGTTCCAGCTCCTCGGTGGCCAGTTGGAGCGCGTCCCCCCACTGTCCGAGCTCCAGGTGCAGCACGGCCGCACGCGACCGCCAGGGGGTCCTGGCCGGGTTCGAGACCTGCACCCGCCGCTCCTGCGAGCCGTACTCGTGCAGGATGGCGAGGGCGGCGGCCGGGTTGCCCCGCGCCGCCTGGAGGCGGCTGCGCGCGAGGTGCGCCGGGCCCTGCCAGCTCCAGCCCGCACGGTCGGTGTCGGCGTCTCCGGCCAGCACGGCCGTCGCCGAGGCCAGATCGCACCGCTCGATCAGCGAGCTGCCCACCAGGTGCGTCATCCCCAGCCTGACCCGGGGCTCCATCCCTTCCCCGGTCGACGCGGCGGGATGTCCGAAGTCCGCCGTGAGGGGGACCTGCCGGCCACGACGCGACCGGACGAGCAGCCGCCAGGTCATGGCGGCCGACACCAGCACGAACAGGCCCCATCGCCCGCCCACGTCGGCGATCTGCTCGAACTGCGCCGCCGCGTCGTCGAGACGGTCGGTGGCCACGTAGGCCAGGCCCGCGAGGCTCACCAGCATCTGGGACGTGTCCGTGCCCGCCAGGCCGCCGCGCAGGGCCCGGTCGAGGAGGTCGTCGGTGACCGCGGCACTGGCGGCCCCGGTCGCGGCCCAGGCGGACAGCGCGGCCAGGACGGCGCACTCGCCCGGCGTGTCCCCGGCCAACTTGTGCTCCCACAGCCGCCGGGCCCGCTCCCGGGCCACGGGCAGGGTGGACAGCTGGTCGTAACCGATCAGCAGCCGCTGCGCCTGAAGGAACCAGGACACCTCGCGGGCGAGGCCGATGCCGTCGTCGGTCCGGGCCAGGTCCTCCACCGCGCGGTCGAGGACCTCGACCGCGTTCTCGTGCTGGTACCCGAGGAAGAGCGAGTTGGCGAGCAGGTAGGCCGCCTCGGCGCGGGAGTACGGGTCGGCGAGCAGGTCCGACGCCCGCCTCAGGTGGTGCCTGGCCGCGTCGAGGTCGACCTGCATCAGGTCCTTGCCCAACTCCAGCAGCAGGGGACCTCGTTCGTCGACGGACGCCGACTCCCGCAGGGCCCGGCGCAGATAGGTCGCGGTGATCTCCGGAGCTCCCCGGCCGCGGGTCGCCTGCGCCGCCCTCCTCAGGGTGTCCACCCGCCAGGCCTCACCGCTCGGTTCGGCCTGGAGCAGATGGGCCGCCACCAGATCGTCGGCCGCGCCGTCGCGCCGCAGCAGTTCGGCCGCCCGCGCGTGTCCGGCCGCCAGTTCCTCGGGCCCCAGCACGGCGTCGGCGACGGCGGCGCGGACCAGGGGGTGCCCGAAGCGCGCCGACGCACCGGGCGCGAGCACCCCGACGCGCTGCAACCGGCGGCCCAGCTCCCGCGCCTTCGCCTCCCCCACCCCCGCCAGCTCGGCCGTGGCGGGCCATGCGGCGCCGTCGCCCAGCACCACCAGGGCACGCGCCACCCGGCGGGCCGGCTCGGGCTGGTCGGCCAGTTGCTTGACCACGGTGCGCGCCAGGATCCGACCCCGGAACTCCTGCACCACGTGCGCCTGCTCGTCGGCGCCGCGGACCCGGTTGTCGGCCAGGGCGCGCAGCAACTCGTGCAGCAGCAGCGGGTTGCCCTCGGTGGCCTCGGCACAGGCGGCGACGAACCGGGGTTCGGCCTGTCCCAGACCCGCCCGCACCAGGTGGGTCACGCTGTCGGCGTCCAAGGCCGGCAGCCCGACGGGCAGGCAGTACGGCTGTTTGGCGATCTGCTCCAGCAGCGGGTCGACCGAGGTCCCGCTGTCGGGCCGTCCCGCGACGACCAGCAGCAGCGGCAGACCCCGCAGACGCCGCGCCAGATACGCCAGCCAGCGCACCGACGGGACGTCGGCCCAGTGCACGTCGTCGATGACCAGGGCGAGGGGCCCGTCGTCGGTGACGTGCACCATGAGCCAGTAGAGGCTGTGCAGCAGGCTCATCGACGCCTCGTGCGGCAGGCTCTCGCTCCCGCCGAGCCCCTGGACGCGCAGCGCGTGCGACGCCAACTGGGCAGGCCCGGACAGCAGCCGCGCCCGCCCCACGTCCCCAGCCCGGGCCAGCAGGGGATCGACGAGCTGCCGCAGCACCGCGAAGGCGAAGTCCCGCTCCAGCTCCGCCCCGCTGGCGGACACCACCCGGATCTCCCGCGGCTGCCGCACGGCGGCCCAGGCGTTCAGCAGGGCGGTCTTCCCCATCCCCGCGCCCGCCCGGACCAGCACCACCCCGCCCCGGCCGGCGCGGGCCTCACCGGCCCCGCGCTCCAGCGTCGCCAGCTGGCCATGACGGTCGAGCAGGTGTAACGCGGTCGCGCCGTCGTCGGCGCAGGGATCGACCGCTTGGACGGAGCGGCCGGCCGCGAGCAGCGCCGCCGCGTCCGCGTCCCCCAGCCCCAGCCCCGCGACCAGCATCTGCACCGTTCGCCGTTGCGGACGCTCCCGCCGGCCCCGCTCCAGGTCCCGGATCGAACGGGCCGCCAACCCCGCGGCCTCGGCCAGCTCCTCCTGCGTCAGCCCGGCGGCCCTGCGTAACTCCAGCAACATCTCACCGAACGTCGCCAACTCGCCCCACCCCCCCACAGCGCCCCCGCCTCCGGGGACGATCCGCCGTCCTCGTCGCACCCGCGCCCACCGGCAAGTCCGGTCCCCCCGGGCCGGATGCTACTCACTGGTAATCGATCAGGACCCTACCCGCTGCGCCCGTGGCCGTCACCCGGTCCGACCAGACAATTGAACGCGGACATGACATGACCGTCCCGGTCCGAGGAGCCCGGAGCCCGGCCCGTGTCCCGACCCGCCGACGACGCAGGCGGCGGATAGGGTGTGGGGCCGGCATGCCGGCCCCACCCGCGGCGCCGGTCGATCGAGAGGCAGAGAACGGATGACCCTGGAGGAAGGCCGACGCGTCAGGCTGGCGGAGGACCTCGGGATCGGCGACGCAGTCGCCGGTGAGCCCGAGGCCCTGGTGGGGTTCCTCTCGCTGGGCGCCGGGATCGAGGGCACCGTCGAGCGGGTGGACGGGGAGCTCCCGCAGAGCGCGGAGGTCCTTGAGTACCAGCGGCTGAAAGCGCTTCTCGACGACTACGGCCACACCATGCCGACGGCGAGCCGGGAGCGGTTGGAGGCGGAGATCGCCGCGCTGGAGCCGCAGTGGGCCGCGCACCGGGAACGGGGACGCCGGGTGACGGTCCGGGTCCGGTGGGACAACGGCTTCGTCCTCGACGGCGCGCACCAGGACGTCCTCACGCCCCTGTGAGGGCGCGGCCCGCGGTTCAGGCGTTGCCCCCGAGGCGCTCCATGAGTCCGAAGTCCACTCGGACGCGGTCGATGTCGGCCCTGAGGAACTCGACCGCCGTGCGGGCCCGGCCCGCGTCGGCGCCCGTCTCCGCCGCCCACCGCAGGACGCAGCCGACGGCGAAGGTGTAGGCGATGGCCCGGCCGGCCAGGACCAGGTGCTCCTGCCCGAGTTCGACGTCCAGGAACCGCAGGTCGAGGCCGTGCGCCGAGACGGCGGACGCGGTCGGCGGCCATGCGGCCAGAAAGGCGCTCAGCGAACGGCCGCCGGAGCCGTCCAGGCAGTGCTGGGCGAGCTGCTGGCTGAGGAGGTCGTTGGTGCCGTCGAAGATGGTGAAGACCCGGGAGTCGAGGAACGCCTGGGCGGCGATGTTGGTGGGCGACCCCGACCGGTAGCCCTCACCGCCGGCGAGTTGCTGGTAGTGGTTGGCGGAGCTGACCATCAACTCGGCGGCCACGATCTTGACGGCCTGGACGGCGGAGAACGCGGGAGTGAGGTCGGAGGTGAGGTCGAGCCGGGTCCGGACGTGGTGGCTGAGCGCCTCGCAGACCGCGTGGGCGCCGTCGATGGCCTGGAGCCGGTGGCGGACGAAGCCGATCGCCGACAGCGGCGAGCGCCCGATGCGACGGGCGTCGGCGTAGGCGCGCGCCTCGCGGGCGATACGGCGCAGGAAGCCGCTCGCCAGCGCTCCGAACATCGCCCGCCCCGACAGGTACACGTCCACCATCGAACTGAGGCTTCCCGCACCGACGTTGATGCGCCGGTGCGCGGGGACGAACGCGTCGACCTCGTTCACCCCGTAGTCGATCACCTTCAGGCCCAGCGCGTCGTAGCGCTGCGAGGTGTGGAACCCGTCGGCCCGCTCGACGACGAACCACCCGTACTCGCGGCGGCCGCCGCTGTCCCGCTTGGCGACGACCACCCACCAGGACGCGGTGGCGCTCAGCGCCTGCCAGTGCTTGCGGCCGCGGATGCGGTAGCCGCCCTCGACCTCCTCGAAGGTAGTGGCCAGCCCGGACATGGCCGAGCCGCAGCCGGGCTCGGTGGAGGCGAAGCCGGCCGTCGGCGCCAGCGGTCCGGCGAAGCGGGGCAGGACCTCACGCCTGGCCTCCTCCTCGGCCCACAGCACGACCGGGCGCAGCGCCAGCCCGGTGACGATCGCCGTGTAGACGGCGACAGCCAGGTTCTGCTCGGCCAGGACCTCCACGACCCGGCACATCTCGGTGTGGCTCTCACGGCCCCCGTACGCGGCCGGCAGCACCGGCAGCAGCACACCCGCCTCGGCCAGGACCGCCCAGTCGTCCGCGGGCAGCTCCCGCTGCGGGTAGACCGCCGCGTCGAAGCGCGACGCGGCCGCCTCGACGCCCGCGATGAACTCCTCCGTCGACAGGCACGCGACGGCGTCCTCAAGATCAGTCATGTCTCCCCCGTTTCAGAGCATCTGACTTCCATGCTCACACCAATCCTGGACGAATGCCTGCGGGTTGCAGGCTCCGGCCCGTCAAGTCCCTGGTGACGGGCCTCGACTGGAGTGCGTTCAGGACTGCTCTACGGACGTGGGCTCGTGGGTACCGCCGTCGGCGGGGCGGAGCCGGCGAGCGGGGCGGAGCCGGCCAGCGGGGCGGAGCCGGCGAGCGGGAGGTCGGGCTTGCCCTGGAGTGCTCGGGTCGTGAACGCCGTCCAGGCCTCGGTCGGGAAGTCGCTGCCGGTGTCCGCTCCGACGGGGCTGAGCCCGGGGTGGATCGTGTCGGTGGTGAACATGGTGACGGCGGTGGCGAGCCCGTCGGCGTAGCCGACGAACCAGTCCGGGTGGTAGGGGTCGTCGGTGCCGGTCTTCCCCGCCTTGAAGCGCTGCAGAGGGGCGGCGCGACGGCCTGTCCCGTCCTTCGTCGTGGCCTCCCCCAGCAGGCTGGTGACGAGCCCGGAGACCGCCGGGGGGACGGCCTGGACCGGGGTGGGGGGCGTCAGGCCGCCCAGCGTGAGGCCGTCGTAGGTGATCCGGGTGACCGAGTAGGGGGCGATGTGCAGCCCGTGATCGGCGAAGGTGCCGTACATGGAGGCCAGCCGGATGGGGCTGATGGTCGAGGAGCCCGCGTAGAAGTCGGCGCTGTCCGAGGCGAGGCTGCCGCTGAGCGCGCCCAGCGCCTCGGCGGTGCCCTTCACGGCCGGGTAGCCGACGTCCTCGCCGAGCTGGACGTACGGCGTGACCACGGAGTGCTGCAGGGCCGAGCGGAGCGTGATCTCGCCCCAGGAGGTGTAGCGGTCGTTCTGCTCGAGCACTGGGCCGGCGTTCTTGCCGGGCTTACGGAGGGGGAACCCGTTCGGGCCGTAGATCTCGATGTCGTTGTCGCCGTCGAAGACGCTGTCCGGGCTGACGGCGGAGGCTGCCGTTCCGGGTTTGCGCACCGCACCGTGCGTCAGGGCGGCGGCGAGCACGACGGGCTGGAAGGTGGACCCCGCCTGGAGTCCGGCGCTGTCGGCGATGTCGTTGTAGGCCCCCTTGTCCCACCCCGGGCCTCCGTAGACGGCGAGGATGCGGCCGGTGGTGGGGTCGACGCTGGCCGCACCGGCCTGGAGCGAGAGGTTCTTCCGGTCCTTCGGGTCCGCGGCGGAGGACATCTCCTTCGTGACGGCAGCGGCCAGCTCCCCGGTGAGGGTGCGGTCGAAGGTGGTGTAGATGTGGTAGCCGCCGTGGGCGAGCTGCTGGTCGGTGATGCCCGCGTGCTGCTGCGCGTAGTCGGTGGCGAGCTGGTAGAGGTAGCCGGTCTGCCCGGTGAGGGCCGCCCGGGTCCAGGGCCGCGGGGTGGGAAAGGCCGAGTCGGGGTAGCGGGCGCGTTCCGCGGCGGTCATCCAGCCGTCCTTGACCATCCTGTCGAGGACGTAGTGCCAGCGGGCCACGGCCTTGACCCGGGCGCGGGCGTCCGAGTCGACGTTCTGGTAGAGGCTGGGCTCGTTGACCGTGGCGGCGAGGAAGGCTCCCTGGGAGACCGTCAGGTCACCGGTGCCCGTGCCGTAGTACGCCCGGGCGGCCGCGTCCAGGCCGTAGGCGTCGCGGCCGAAGTAGCTGGTGTTGAGGTAGCCGGTGAGGATCTGCTGCTTGCTGTAGACGTCTCCGATCTTCACCGCGATCAGCAGCTCCTGCAGCTTGCGGCCGATCGTGGGGCGCTGGCTGAGGTAGGAGTTCTTGACGAACTGCTGGGTGATGGTCGATCCGGACTGCAACTGGCGCCCCTGGACCATGTTCACCAGGGAACGCACGATCCCCGTGGGGTCGACGCCGGAGTCGTGGTAGAAGTCGGCGTTCTCGGCGGCCAGGAAGTCGCGCTGCACCGGCGACGGAACCTGGTCCAGGGTGATGTTGACCCGGTTCACCGAACCGTGCGTGGCCATCACGCTGCCGTCGGACCAGTAGTAGACGTTGCTCTGCTGCAGCGTGCTCGGGTTGGGCGCCGGGATGGCGGTGGTCTCGTAGGCGTACCAGACCAGCCCCGCCAGCACGCCGAAGAGGAACAGGAGCCCTGCGAGCAGGCGTTTCAGCCACCGCCACAGTCGCCGCCCCTTGCGCGGAGGCGGCACGATTCGCTCAGGCAACGGGAACTCCTTCACGTCGAACCATGGGTTTCTGCGCCTCGGGCCGGGGTGCGTGGGATCGGGGCCCGGCACCGGGGCCGGGTCACCCGCCGTCCGCGCCCTGCGCGTTGAGGGCGCGGGCCCCGGGGGGAAGACCCCGGCGGCGGGGCGGGGGGACCCGCGCCGCCGGGGAGCTCGGGATGTCAGCGCGTCCGCTGAGCTCACGGATGATCAGGCTGGTCCGGCCATGTGACCGCGACCAGGCCGGGAGTATGACCGAATCGCAACAGCCGGGCCTTTGCGATCATCGTGTAACAGTCTTCGGGCCGGACGGTGGCCGCCGACGATACTGAGCGCATGTCCCGTGTTCTGCTCGTCGAAGACGACCCCGCTGTCCGCGAAGGCGCCCGACTGGCTCTGCGCCGCCAAGGGCACGAGGTCGCCCCGGCCAGGACCGGGGAGGAGGGACTGGTCCAGCTCCGCTCGTTCCTGCCGGACGTCGTGGTGTTGGACCTGATGCTGCCGGGGATGACCGGGCTCGAGGTCTGCCGCCGGATCCGCGCGGACAGTCAGCTACCGATCATCATCATGACCGCGTTGGGCGACGATGTGGACGTGGTGCTCGGCCTCGAGACCGGAGCGGACGACTACGTGGTCAAACCCGTCCAGGCCCGGGTGCTGGACGCCAGGATCCGCGCCGTCCTGCGCCGCGCCGAGGCAGCGCCGTCCCCCGGGGGCAGGGTCCCCGCGGCCGAGACGCACGGCGACCTGATCATCGACCGCGCCGCACTCACCGTCACCTGCGGGGATGCCCCCGTCCTGCTGGCCCCCTCGGAACTGCGGCTGCTGCTGACCCTGTCCGCCGCCCCCGACCGGGTGTTCAGCCGTCAGCAACTGCTGGAGGCCGTATGGGAGCACAGCTACCACGGCGACGCCCGGCTGGTGGACGCCTGCGTCAAACGGCTGCGCACCAAGATGGGCGAACCACCGCGGAAGCCGCGCTACATCCAGACCGTCCGGGGCTTCGGCTACCGGTTCCACAGCCCCAGGTGACCGCACCCTTGTCCTCCCGCACCTCGCCCGCACACACGTCCGCACCGCGCCGACGCCTGCCCCGTCTCCTGCTGCCGGGCGGCCTGCGCGTCCGGCTGGTGGCCGCGTTCGGCCTGGTCGCCGTGGCCGCCGCGCTCTCCACGGGCGCCCTGACGTTCCGTGAGGCGCGCACCGGCATCCTCCAGCAGAGCCAGGACACCGTCATCCGGCTCCTGCGCGACCGCATCGACACCCTCGCCCCCGACCTCGCCTTCCCGCCCGGCCAAGGGGACCTGGACGGGTTCGCGACCTCCGTCGCCACAGCCGATCCCTCCCAGCAGTGGCGGGTGCTGGTCACCTACCACGGCCTGAGCGCGACCTCGATACCGCAGGACCCCTTCGCCGAGCTGACGCCCGCCCTGCGCACGGAGGCGACCACCCATACGGCGACCGTCTTCCAGCGCGTGACCGCCGACGGCGGCCGCTCCTGCCTGGTGGTCGGCATGCCGGTCATGTTCGCCTCGTCGGACGACGAGCGCACGGCCACCGGCCTCACGGTCTTCGTGGTGGTGCCCCAGGACAGCGAACTGGCCTACGTCCAGGCCCTGGTGACGGCCGGAGAGCGGGCCACCGTGCCCGCCCTCGCCTTGGCGGTGCTGCTCGCCCTGCTCGCCGCCCGCGGCGTGCTGCGCCCGGTACGGGAACTGCGCCACGCCACCCGGCGTATCGCCGAGGGCCGACTCGACACCCGCCTCGCCGTCCACGGCTCGGACGAACTCGCGGAGCTGTCCCACAGCTTCAACGAGACCGCCGCCGCGTTGGAGGAGTCCATCGCCGAACTGCGCCGCATGGAGGCCAAGGCCCGCCGTTTCGCCGCGGACGTCTCCCACGAACTGCGCACCCCGCTGGCGGCCATGTCCGTCGTCACCGACGTCCTCGACGAGGACGCCGTCGGTCTCGACCCCGACACCGCCATCGCCGTGCGGCTCATCAGCCAGGAGACCGCCAACCTGGCCCGGCTGGTGGAGGACCTCATGGAGGTCTCCCGCTTCGACGCCGGCACCGCCGCCCTGCACCTGGACGAGATCGACCTGGTCGAGTCGGTCCGGCGCACCCTCTCCTCCCGGGCCTGGCAGGACCGCGTGGCCGTCCGCCTGCCCGACCCCCCGGCGCTACGGGGCCGGGTCGACCCGCGCCGCCTCGACGTGGTCGTCGCGAACCTGGTCGGGAACGCCCTGCGCCATGGCGCGCCTCCGGTCCGGCTCACGCTCCGCGAGCTCCGGCGGCCGCCCGCCTCGGGCGGAACGGAGCAGTGGGCGGTGATCGAGGTGCTGGACAGCGGGCCGGGCATCTCGGAGACGGTCCTGCCGCACATCTTCGACCGCTTCTACAAGTCCGACACCGCCCGGACCCGGACCGAGGGCAGCGGCCTCGGCCTCGCGATCACCGCCGAGAACGTGCACCTGCACGGCGGCACGATCCGGGCGGCCAACCATCCGGACGGCGGCGCGCTGCTGACCGTCGACCTCCCGCTGCCGGCGGCGAAGCCGGAGCCGGAGACCCAGCCGGAGACCGAGCCGGAGACCGAGCCGGAGACCGATGAGGAGTCCCGCGCATGAAGCGGTTGACGCTGCTCGCCGCAGTCCTGCTGCTGTCCGGCTGCGGAATCCCCGCGACCGGCGTGATCCAGTCCGGCGACCCGGCCACCGGTGTCACGCCCGCAGGCCCGGTCCTCTACTTCGTGGTCGGCGGTCACCTCGTCCCCACCAGCTCGCCGTTGGCCGCCCCGAGCGACACAGGCGCGGCGGTGAAGCTCCTCCTGTCGGGCCCCGACGTACGGGAGAGGCGGCTCGGCATGACGACCGCGCTGGACGGCGTCCCCGCTCCCGCGGTCAGCGTGAACGGCGCCGAGGTGACGCTGCGGCTGTCCGCGGGCACCAGGCCCCTGCCCCCGATCGCCATCCGGCAACTGATCTGCACGGCCGCCGCGGCACGATTGACCGTCGGCCCGGACACCGCGGCGACCGGCGTGACCGTGGTCGTCACCGGCCCCGACGGACGGCTCGCCCGCGGCAGCAGCCGCGACTGCGTCATCCTCCGGCCCACCCCCCTCTCCACCGAGACCGCCGGCCGCTGAAGATGACGCACCACCGGAAGCAGGGCGAGCCGGAGGCCCGGCGCCGGGGTGCCGCCGCCGCTGCCGGACGGGTAGCCCCGTCCCGGCTGCCGACGCGGGCGGTGGCACCGCGGCGAGCCTCGGGTGCGGTTCATCGACGGGCGGTCAGATCCTCATCGCGACCGGGCCCTCAGCGGAGACCGAGGGCCGGGGCGTCCTGTCCCAGGCCCCGCCGGATCGCGATCTCCACGGGCGAGTACGCACCGTCGGCCCGCTCCAGTTCGTACGGCGCGGCCGGCATCAGCGGCGGCTGGGCCATGAAGCGCGGGCGCACCCCGTGGTGCGGTTGTGCCGCGTGCACCAGGAACGGGTGGCAGAGGAAGACGTCGCCCGGGGATCCGGTGGCGAGGGCGAGAGGCCGGTGGTCGGACGCCGCCACCAGATCGGGCGCGAGCGTCAGCCCACTGGCCCCGTCCTCCCCGTACTCCTCCAGCACCTTCGGCACGTCGAGGTGGGAGCCGACCCGGATCCGGGTCGGGGCGTCCTCCTCGCCGACCTCGCTGAACAGGAACAGCATCAGCAGGGCCCGGTCCCGGGAGCGCAGATTGGTGAAGTACCAGCTCTCGCCCTCCGGCAGGTAGCTCCCCTCGATGTGCCAGCCTGCGTCGTCCGGCTCCTCGACATGCGGGAAACGCAGCGGGAACGTCCCCAGCGAATAGCGCGGCTCCCAGCGTCCCGCGCCGACGAGCAGGTCGTACGCATGGTGCAGAGCCGGGGAGTTGGGTGCGGCGGCGAAGGGCCCCTGCGCCATGCCGGCCACCCAGTGCACCGGCTGAGTCCAGGTCGCCGGATCGTCCGGGTCGCAGCCCGTCTCCGACCACAGCAGCCGCGCGCAGTCCGCGGCCACGCGCGGCGCGACGGCGCCCTCCAGCTTCACGAAGCCGTCGCGCAGGAAGCGGGATACCAAGACCGTGTCATCCATGACCCCATCGTGCGGCGGTCCCGATCCCCGTCACCAGACATTTTCCGCACCGCCTTCGTCGGGTGGCGACGCGCGACGACCACAGGACCTCTGCCGAATTCCTCTGCTTCGGCGCTACAGGCGCAGGACGACCAGGGCGGCGTCGTCGGTGGCGCCCGGGGCCGGGAGGAGATCGAGCAGGAGGATGTCGGCGAGTTGCTCCGGCGGAAGGGCGCGGTATCTGGAGAGGGAGCGGGCAAGTCGGTCCAGGCCGGTGTCGATGTCCTCGTCGCGGCGTTCGACGAGTCCGTCGGTATACAGGACAAGGGTGTCCCCGGCGGCGAAGACCTGCTCGGCCTGAGGGCGGGGCACATGCTCGGGGCGGGCGCCGAGCGGCGGGTCGGTGGCCTGGTCGAGGAAGACCACGGTTCCGTCCGCGCGCGCCAGGGCGGGCGGCAGGTGTCCGGCGCTGCTGTAGGCCAGGGTGTGGCCGGTCCAGTCGATGTGGACGGACACGGCCGTGGTGGACTCGGCGCCCTCGACCGCTCGTGCGTACAGGCCCAGCACCTCGAGGGCCTGGGCCGGGCCGACCGCCACCCGGGAGGCGGCGCTGAGCGCGCTGCGCAGCTGCCCCATCACGCCCGCGGCCGCCAGCCCGTGCCCGACCACGTCACCGACGGCGACCGCCATGCGGTCGTCGGGCAGCTCGACCAGGTCGTACCAGTCCCCGCACACGTTCAGCGCGCCCACGGCGGGCCGGTAGCGCACCGCGGCCTGGTGGTGGTCGGCCAGACGCGGTGCGGGCAGCATCGCCTCCTGCAGCGCGAGCGCGACCTGCCGCTCCCGGGCGTGGGCCGCCCGCAACCGCTCGTTGACGTCCTGCAGCTCCCGCGAGCGGGTGTACAGCTCCGCCTCCATCGCCTGCGACCGGCCGCCGACTGCCGCCCGGCCACGGGCACGGGCACGGATCAGCTCGGTGACCTCCTCCACCCGGTGCACCAGCAGCACCACGCGGCCCTCGGCGTCCAGAACCGGCGCGTTGATCGGGCTCCAGTACCGCTCCTCCCACTCGTCGGCGTCCTCGTTCGACTGCACGTCGTACCGCTGCAGCGCCATCGTGTCCCGCTCCCCCGTGGCCAGCACCCGGCGCAGGGACGCCTCCAGGTTCCGCGCTCCGCTGGCCGCGGGGTCGTTCGGGTTGTCGGGAAACACCTCGAACAGGTAGCGGCCGATCAGCTCCTCCCGGCTGCGGCCGGAGTTGCGCGCGAAGTCCTCGTTCGCGTCCACGTACACCAGATCCGGCGTCAGCAGCGCCACCATCCCCGGCAACGCCTCAAACACCGCCCGGTAGTCGATGCCTGCTCGGCTCACCACACGCCGCCCCGTCTCCTGCGCCCCGTCTCCTCGCGCGCTCCGCGCCCACGATAAGAGGCCGACCTGGCCGCGCGGCGTCGTGCGCCGCCAGTGGGCCCCCGCAAGTCACCCGCCCGGCCCACGCCGAGTCTGAGAGAACCCCGGCAGGTTATCCGCCGGTTTGCAGGGTCGGCGCGCGGGCCCCGGCACGGAGTACGGTGAAGGTACCGAGGGTTTTCCGTACACCGGCTGCAGTGCCCCTGTCGTTCTCGGCGAAGGCCGACACCGGGCCCGCGCGGGGCCCGGGGACGGGACGCGCACGTGTCCGTGTCGCTGCTTCGACCGCCCCGGCGTCGCCGTTCGCCC
>NZ_BBPQ01000025.1:84543-105178 GCF_000787855.1 Streptacidiphilus anmyonensis
CACGTGTCCGTGTCGCTGCTTCGACCGCCCCGGCGTCGCCGTTCGCCCGCCCCGCCCGGAATCGCGCTCGCAGCGCCTGGTCCTCGGGAAGGCCGCTGCCGGCGGCCCTGCCGTCGTGTCGCCGGACGGCGCCCGACGCATCCGCCCTCCCTCCCCCTCCCCGCGAGCTCCGAGTCGACGTGACCGGCGTCGTGTCCCGCACCCACCCCCGAGAGAGGCCGTCACCATCATGACCATGCACACCGCCCCCGCTCCCGCGGTCGCTCCACCGGGACCGCCCTCGTTGCGGCTGACGCTGACCCCGGTTGGCCCCCGATCCGGTCTCGACGGGGCCTGGTGGCCGCACTCACGGAATCTCTTCGAACAACTCCCCTACCTGATCGCAGAGTTGGACGGAATCTGGGGACGCATCACCGGAGCCACCGTCCACGAGGCCGCCTGGACCGATCTGCGCCACAGCGTCCCTGCCGGATCACACGACGTAGGAGTGCACTGGTACGACCCCGCCCACGACCCCCACACGATCACGGTCTTCTCCTACCGCGTCGGGACGTGGGAGCTCCTCGTGGTGCCGCCGGAGACCGACCCCTGGCGGGCGCGGCAGCTCATGACCGCCGCAGCGCACCCGGCAGCCGGCAGACCGCCCGAGCGCTCCTCGCCGACGCGACGACCGCCAGGAGCGTGACCGCCGTGCCGACCCCCGTCGTCGCCATCACCACCGACGCGAGCGACGTGTACCACGCCCGCGAGGACTGCAGGATCCTCCAGGCCAGTCAGGCCGCCTCGCACACCGACGACGACGGCGCTCCCGGCCTCGTGCTGATCTCGCTCGGTCAGGCCCTGGTCGACCGGCACCCCTGCCCGGCGTGTCTGCGCTGACAGCGCAGCCGGGTCATCCCCGCTCTCGTGCGGAGCGGCTCTCCCGTGTGGAGCGGCGCGCAGTGCCCGGCCCTTCATCCTGGGACGCCGGCTCCGCCTCGGCGATGAGGAGGGCCACGTCGTCGTCCGCGTTCCTGCCCGGTAGGACGGCCAGGAGCTTGTCGCAGACCTCGTCGAGGCTCGGTCGGGGACCGGCGAGCTGGTCGAGCAGCGCGCTCAGACCCACGTCGATGGCCTGGTCGCGTTGCTCGACCAGACCGTCGGTGTAGAGGAACAGCCGGGCGCCGGGCGGAAGGTCGACGTCGGTGGTGGCGAACGGGACGTGTGCGGCGGCGCCCAGGGGGGCGCCCGGGGGCAGGTCGAGCAGGATCGCCGGCCCGTCGGACCGGTGGAGGACCGGTGGCGGATGTCCGGCCAGCGCGATCCTGCACCGCCCGGTGACGGTCTCGTGCAGCACGCAGACGCAGGTCGCGATGGTCTCCTCCAACTCCTCAGTGAGCTGGTCGAGCTGACGCAGGATCTCGGCCGGCTCCAGGCCGAGGCGGGCCATGGTGCGGGTGGCGGTGCGTAGTTGGCCCATCGTCGCCGCGGCGTTGATGTCGTGGCCCATGACGTCGCCGACGACCAGGGCGGTGGCGGTGTCGCCGAGGGGAATGACGTCGAACCAGTCGCCGCCCGCGTGGCCGGGAGCCCCCGCGGGCTGGTAGCGGCAGGCGAGGTTCAGGCCGGGCGCGTGCGCGGGGATGCGCGGGAGCAGGTGGCGCTGCAGGGCGGTGGCGGCGTTGCGCTGGGTCCGGTACCAGCGGGCGTTGTCGATGCAGACGGCGGCGCGGGCGGCGAGTTCCTCGGCGAGCAGGACGTCGTCGGCGTCGAACGGCAGCGGGTTGCGGGCCCGGACCATGTCGAGGACGCCCAGCACCTCGCCGCGGGCGGTGAGGGGAACCGCCAGGTAGGAGTGGACACCGGCGCGGGCGAGGGCGGCCGCGGCCTGCTCGTCGCGTGCGATGTGCGCCAGGTGGTCGGGGCGCACGTGCGGGATGTGCACGGGCCTGCCGGAGGTCGCGCTGCGAGTGACCAGCCGGTCCGCCGGGTGGCGGCTGATCTCCCCCACCGGGTCGGCCGCGCCCGTCGCCTCGGTGGGGTACGCGGCCTTGACGGCCAGCGCACGGAAGTCCGCCGGACCGGTCGGGGTCAGATGGGCGCTGCGCGCCCGCAGGACCGCGTCGAGGATGTCGACGGCGGCCATGTCCGCGAGATCCGGCACGACGGTGTCGGCCAGCTCTCGGGCGGTCTGTCTCAGGTCGAGGGTGGTGCCGATGCGGGCGGAGGCCCGGGCGATCAGCGCGAGTCGGCGGCGGGCCTGGGCGGCCTGCTGGTCGGCGCGGTGCTGCTCGGTGACGTCCACGACGGACAGGGCGACGCCGATGACTCTCCCGCCGCTGCCGTCGAGCCGGTAGTACGAGACCAGCCAGGCGTGCTCCGTGTCCGGGTCGGCCGGGGTACGGCCGGTGGTGGACTGCTCCAGCAGGGGTCTGCCGCTCGACAGGACCTCGCGCATCGCGGTCTGGATCGTCTCGGCGTCCAGGAACGGCAGGACCTCGGCGACGGTTCGCCCGAGATGCAGCCGGGCGGGGATGCCGTCGATGTGCTCCAGCGCCGGGTTGACCAGCACGTACCGCAGGTCGGTGTCGAACACCGCCAGGCCGATCGGCGATTGGGTGACGAGTCGGGCGGACAGCGCGAGGTCGCGTTCCACCCCGCGCACCACGGACTCGTCGGCGGCGATGCCGAGCGCGTACCGGGCCCCGTCCTTGTCCCGCAGCCGCATGTTGCGGAACTCCACCAGCCGGGTCGAGCCGTCCTTGTGCCGGACCGGGAAGACACCCGCCCAGCTTTCCCCACTGGCCATGACCTTCGCGAAGAGCTCCAGGATGAAAGGCACGTTCTCCTCGGCGACCAGCAGCTTCGCCGCGTACCGGCCCAGGGCCTCGTCGGCGCTCCAGCCGAACAGCTCACGGGCCTGCGGACTCCACAGCACGATCCGGCCGTCACCGTCGAGGAGCGCCGCCGCGACGCCCAGCAGATCCAGCAGCCCGCCCGGCAGCGACGGGCCGACCCGCTCCGGGTCCCGTCCGGACACGTCCGCGTCCGAGGTGCTCATCCCTGCCCTCCCTCCAGCCGACCACTGTCGCGGAAGAGGCCGACGGGTCTGTGCCCTCGATCGGGCGGTCGAGGGCACAGACCCGATCCACTCCATCCTCACCCGCAACAGCCCACCCGGCAGGTCGGAGGAGGGGGTGAGCAAGGCGGCGACGCGGGCGGAGGTGGACGGCGCCTCGGCCCGGAGGCCGTGTCAGAGCTTGGTCATCACGGAGCAGGGGACGAAGATGCGCCGGTGGGACGAGCCGAAGTCGACGATCACGGAGAGGTCGTCCTCCACCGCGACCACACGGCCCAGGCCGTGCTTGTCGTGGGAGACCCGGTCGCCGGCAGCGAACTGTTCGGGGGCTGCTGCGGTAGGGCGCGTGAACGGGCTGGTGGGCAGAGTGCGTCGGGGTCCCTCAGATCTTGTCATTAGGACAAGTATGCGGTCACGAAGCGGGTGCACCATCCCCGTCCGGTCGCGGCACCGGCGCCGCAGTCGGGGGGACGCCACGGCGGGCAGGTCGCGCGGGGTCGCCGAGACGCTCCGCTCCTCGGCGCTGCGGCGCGGTCCGCCGACGCCGGGGTGGACTCGGGTGGTCTGCGGAGCGAGGCCGGCCGCCGAGCCCGGTCGATGACGTGAAGGCGTCGATCTGTGCACGGTGCATAAGGAGCCTTCCTCGCGCATGCGCGTCGAGGAATTCACGGCAGCCGCCGGCGGTGAGAATTTCAGGGCCGGACGAAACAGCGGAGACGGCGGAGGAAAGCAGCGGCCCCCGGCGTACGGGGAGGCGCCCTGTCCGACAATATGGCCGTAATTCCAGGCGGCTCGACCGGCGGCGCCCGCGTCCGCAGGCTCCGGAAGGCCTGCCACACGGCTCGCTCGTACAGGAAAAACCGACGCGGCCGGGGCCCACACCCGTTGGGTGTGGGCCCCGGCCGCATCGTACGCGTCGGCGTCAGGCCGGGATGATGTTCTCCGCCTGCGGGCCCTTCGGACCCTGGGTGACGTCGAAGGTCACCTTCTGGCCCTCAAGCAGCTCACGGAAACCCTGGGTGGCGATGTTCGAGTAGTGGGCGAAGACGTCGGGACCGCCGCCCTCCTGCTCGATGAAGCCGAAGCCCTTTTCCGAGTTGAACCACTTGACAGTGCCGGATGCCATCTTGAATCTCCTTCAGGGGCATTACCCGGGACCGCACTCTGCGGACCCGCGTCGCCGCGATGATTGCCCCGCCCGGAAAGCACCGGAAATACAGAAGTACACCCACTCGGACCTGGTGCGGTCGAGCGGGGGACTGAAGTTTTGGGAACCACAACTGCAACAGATATCGACAGTAGCACGGAAAGCTGCCGAACCCGGCGACTTTTCACGAGGCGTCGCCCTCCCGCGACCGGCACAGCAGCGCGCTCCCACGGGGCCCACATCGCCCAACCACGGTGCGATTCCGAGTGCTTGGGCCGTTCGTCGACCTCAGATCACACAGTCCCGCGTCGACGAGGCCCCGTCGCGCCGGGAATCTCCACCGGCCTCGTGCCCTCAGGCCGTGCCGGCATATCGGGGAGACATGGGGCCGCCCTAGCCAGAGACCCCCGTCCTGCGCGAAGCTTCTTCCGACGGCCCACGGCAAGCACGCGCCACGCATCGCCCGCGTTCTCGTCAAGACGGCTCCCGCCGACGCTCGAACGAGAAGGTGCCTCATGCCCCACCGCCCATTCCGTCGCGGTCGGCTCCGTGTACCACCACACGTCGGACCTGTTGCCGTTCTCCACCGAACGCCCGGTGCGGCAGACAGCGTCGCGACCACGAGGCCCTGAGGCCATCGGAACTGCCGGGCCGCGGCCGCTGAGGCATCCGCGACGGAGCACGCCGACCAAGCAGGCAGCCCAGTCCACGGGGGCTGCGCCCCACCAGGACCTGACGTGGGCATGGCGGACCGCTCGCAAAGGCGCAAGCCGACATCGCACGGCCACGGCCGGTGCGCAACAGAAAGCGACACATGGGGAACCTGAATGACGCGTGATCGGTCGGCTGGACCCCGCACGTCCGCCGGAGATCCGGCGGACGTGCGGCACGCGACAACGTGGCCCGTCCCGGACCGTCCCGGGCCCGCGCCACGCAACCGGCACGAACCGCCCGGCTCCCCGTCCGTGACGCCGCACCCCGGGGTGGCGAGCGCGCCGGCTCTGGTGGGGGCGGTGCCGCCGGACATCGCCTGGTGTTGGGCGTCGCCTCTTCTCGGCGTTCTGGACGGTTCGGAGCGGACGATGAGCGCTGTCGATCCTCCGGCGGGCACCAGGCCGCGGGCCCCGTTGGAGGTGGAGTTCGCCCGGATACCGGGCACGCTGGTGTGCTCACTGATCGGCGACCTGGACCCGGACACGTGCCCGGACGCGCGCGCGGCGTTGGGGCGGGCTGTCGAGGCGCACCCGGGAGTGGTCTGCCTGGACATGCGCGCCGTGACCTTCTGCGGGTCGGCGGGACTGAACCTGCTGCTGGGAGTCCGGGCGCTGGCCGAGCACGAGCGCGTGCCGCTGGCCTTGGTGGCGCCGTGCCGACAGGTGGAACGGTTGCTGAAGCTCACCGCCGCGGAGCGGTTGTTCCTGATCTATCCCCACTACGAGCTCGCAGTGGACGATCTCGGCCACCGCTGATGCGAGGGCGAACCGCACCGGACCCACCGACGCAACGTCAGGGCCCGGGCATCCGCCTGTCGCCGTAGGAGGCGGAGCCGTTGGCTCACTGGCCCTGGGGGCCGTTGTGGCCCGATGGGCGAGGCGATCCCGCCTGCTCGGTCGCCGGCCGGGCGGACCGAGGACGCCCGGGAGCGACGACGAAGGACAGCACGCCCATGGCACCGGCGGCGACGGCGGCGCAGCCGAAGATCGCCGACAGGCTCAGGCCCGCCCTCTGCAGCGGACCGACACCGAAAGCCGCGATGCCGTATCCAAGTTGGTAGAAGGCGATGACGCCGCCGGCCACGGCCGCCGACATGGCGGCCAGATCCTTCTCGCCGAAGCTGATCGTCAGCGGCAGCAGGGCGGAGCAGCCGAGGCCGGCCAGGGCGAACACGGCGATCCCGGCACCGGCGGCATGGCTCGGCAGGCGCCAGACCAGGAGGAAGGTCGCGACCAGCACGAACGGCAGGATTCGGTAGGTGACTTGCTCAGGCACCCACCGGCCGAGGGCAGCGAACAGGATCCGGCCGATCGTGACCATTCCCCAGAACGCGGCCAGCGCGAACGACGCCTGCGTTGCCGACGCGCCCAGCCGGGTGGTCATGTCCAGTTGGGACCAGTTGCCGTTCATGGTCTCGCAGATGCCGTACAGCACCGCGAAGGCCGCGAAGAACCAGAACCGGCGCGGTCGGTGTGATCCGCCGCTGCCTGCCGCGCCGGGCGCCTGGACCTCTCCGCGCAAGGGCAGCCGTGCGCTGAACAGCAACAGCACCACCAGCAGGATCACGGACATGACCGGAAGGCCCCACCAGAACCCCAGTCCCACGAACACGGCCACGAAGACCGGCGCGAGCGCCGTGCCCAAGCCCAGGAGCGCGTTCAGCACCAGTACCGCGCGGTCCACGCCAGCCGGGTGGAACGCCGCGGCATAGGTGTTGAGCACCGGGACGGCGAGGCCGAAACCGGCACCGAGGAAGGCCGTCGCGACCAGCAACAGCGGATAGGCGGCCGACTGGTTGCTCTTCACGCCCGTGCTCGCGATCAGCAGGCACATCGACACGGTGCTGCTGCCCAGGCCGAGCAGGTAGACCCGTTTCATGGTGATGCGGGCAGCCAGTCCCTCGCCGAGGAGCGACGCGGTGATCGCCGTCACGACCTGCGGGAGGAACATGAGGCCGTACTGGGTGCTCGAGAGTCCGTATTCGCTCTTCTCGGTGAAGATGGTGCTCGCCGCCGGAAAGGTGACCAACACGATGCCCTGCACCAGGCCGGCCACGTTGACGACGGCACTCTCCGTCCTGGAACCAACCGCCACGCGTGGGCCACCTCTGTCGAAGAGAGCTCTGGTGTCGGCGATGCATCCCCGCCCGAAACCGCGGGCCCAACGCGTGCCCTGCCGTTTCACTCCTTCGGCCTGGAGTCACCCGCTCCATTGCTTCGAGCCCCGGGACACGATCCGGGCCCGGACCGCGGCAACCGCCCTGAGACCGCCTCGACCGCGTGCTGCCCGGCTCAGGACTCGTGCGTGACGGCGCGGACGATGAGCTCGACCAGGTTGTCCACGAAGCGCGCGTCGGGCAGGTCGCGTTCCGCCAGCAGGCGGTAGACGAGCGGCGCTGCCACGAGCGTGGCCGCGGAGCGGATGTCGACGTCCGGTCGTACCTCCCCGCGGGCCTGCGCGCGCTCGAGAATGATCCGGGTCTCGCTCGTCACGCGGTCGGCGTAGGCGGCGTACTCCTCCCGCACGGCGCTGTCCCTCGCGGCCGCGCCGATCAGCTCGGCCAGCAGCCGGTCGGTCCCGGGCAGCCGGTAGGACGCCGACCGGGAGCTCAGGACGTCGCGCAGTTCAGCGCGGAGATCACCCCGGTCCGGTACCGAGAGCGGTCCGATGCGGGTCTCGGCCGCTGCCACGATCAAGGCCTGCTTGGACGGCCAGCGGCGGTAGAGCGCGGGCTTGCTCACCCCGGCACGCGCAGCCACCGCGTCCATCGTGACGGCGGCGACCCCCTGCTCGGTGATCAGCTCGACCACGGCGTTCAGGGCGGCGCCCGTGACACGTGCCTCGCGCGGACGCCCGGGCCCCCGCTCGACCGCCCGTGCCTGTGTGTCGACCATCGTCCGAGCATAAGGGCCGACAAAGACCCCACCGCACCGCCCAGCCCGCTGCCCCGGCCCCATGAACACGTGCTTCACAAAATGCATACCGAGGGTAACGAAATTAAGCGCGGCAGACCCTTGCCGAGCCGCCCGCTGATATCGATACTTCCGGTAACGAATCAGTGGTCGCCCCTGGAGGTCTCCATGCCCACGCCTGCCGCCGCACCCGCATCCGTCCTGGACAAGCCCCTGATCCACTTCGGGCGCCGCGTCCTGGACCGCGTCGCACCCGGCGCCCCGGAAGCCGCGTACCGGCTCCTGGACGTCTCGCCGCTCACCCCGCACATCGGCGCCGAGATCCGCGGCGTCGACCTCGCCCGGCCGATCGGCGAGGACCTCGCCGAGGAGCTGCGGCAGGCGCTGCTGGAGTGGAAGGTGATCTTCTTCCGTGGCCAGCACGACTTCGGGCCGGACCACCACCTGGCCCTCGCCGCGGTCTGGGGCGAGCCGGAGGCGAACCCCTTCTTCCCCAAGGCCGAGACGCCGGGCGTCTCCCGGCTGGCCAAGGACGCCCAGGCGATCGGCACCGAGAACATCTGGCACAGCGACCACTCCTTCATGGCCGCGCCCGCCCTCGGGTCGGTCCTGCGGGCCGTCGAGGTCCCGCCCGCCGGCGGCGACACCATGTGGGCGGACATGGCGTCCGCCTACGACAACCTGAGCGAGGAGATGAAATCCAGGATCGAGGGGCTCGCCGCCGAGCACGACTGGGTGCCGACCTGGGGCTCGTTCATGACGGCCGAACAGATCGCGGAACTCCGCAAGACCCTGCCGGCCGTGCAGCACCCGGTGGTGGTCCGCCACCCGCAGACCGGACGGAAGGTGCTCTACGTCAACGAGCCCTTCACCACGCGGATCGTCGGCCTCCCCGACGCAGAGAGCCGGGAACTGCTCCACGAGCTCGCCCTCCAGGCCCGGATCCCCGAGTTCCAGGTGCGCTTCCGCTGGCAGCCGGACTCCGTCGCGATCTGGGACAACATCGCGGTCCAGCACTACGCGATCAACGACTACTACCCCCAGCGCCGCGTCATGGAGCGCATCGCGATCGCCGGAGTCCCGCTGTCCTGAGGCCACGACCTCCGTGGTGGCCCGGCAGCCGCATCGAGAGCCGGGCCACCACGGCGTTGCACCGTTGCACTTCTTCCGCGTTGTCCACGTCCCTGCCCGGCATTCTTCGGAGACCCCAGTGACCACAGCCGACTCCCCTGCCAGACCAGTCCGTTCAGCTCCCTCGGTGGATCGGGGTCCGGGTGCTCGCGCCTGGATCGTCACCGGCCTGCTCGTGGTCTTCATGATGGTCAACTTCGCGGACAAGTCCGTCTTCGGACTCGCGGCCGACGAGATCCGCGCGGACCTCGGTCTGTCCGCGACACAGTTCGGGCTGGCCAACAGCGCCTTCTTCCTGTTGTTCTCCGTGGCAGCGGCCGCCGTCGGCCTGATGTCCGACCGGGTGCGGCCCACGTGGCTGCTGCTGACCATGGCCGTGCTCTGGTCGGTCGCCCAGGTGCCCGCGGCGCTGGGCGGCGGCCTGGCCGTGCTGGTCGGCTCACGGATCGTCCTCGGAGCCGCCGAGGGTCCCGCCTTCCCGGTCGCCCAGCAGACGGCACTATCCTTCTTCCCCAACCACCGCCGGAACCTGCCCGGGGCACTGGTCTCCCTGGGCGTCACCCTGGGCGTGATCACCGCAGCCCCCGGCCTGACCTGGATCATCGGCCACCACGGCTGGCGCGCCGCGCTCTGGGTCGTCGCGGCCGCCGGTGCGGTCTGGGCCGTGGCGTGGGCGGTGCTCGGCACCGACAAGAAGCACCCGACCGACGTCCCGGAGACTCCCTCCGGCGACTCCGCCGACTCCGCCGAGTCCGGCAAGCCCGGCGTGTCCGGCGTGTCCGGCGTGTCCGGCGAGTCCGCCGTGTCCGAGGCTGCCGCCGAGTCCACGGCACGACCCCCCTACCGCCGGCTCTTCGGCAGCCGTACCTGGATCGGCACCACCGTCGCGTACTTCACCAGCTACTGGTGCATCGCCCTGATGCTCGTCTGGATGCCGTCCTACCTGCACAACGGGCTCGGCCACTCCTCCGCGGCCGCCGGAAAGCTGGTCGCTCTGCCCTGGGCCCTGGGCGCCGTCGTGCTGCTCGGCCAGGCGGCCCTCACCGGCCGGCTGATGCGACGCGGCGTCGGCACCCGCTGGGCGCGGGGCCGGGTCGGCGCCGGCCTGCTGCTGCTCGGCGCCGTCTCCTGCCTGGCCCTTCCCACGGTCCCCGGCGCCGGGGCCAAGACCGCGCTCCTGGTCCTCGGCTTCGGGCTGGGCGGCTCCTTCCCGACCATCGCGGCCACCACGATCAGCGAACTGGCCCCGCCCGCCCGGCGCGGCGGCGCGCTGGGCGCGACCAACGCCGTGGTCACCACGGCGGGTCTGATCGCCCCGGCCGTCGTCGGAAAGCTCGTCGACAGCCAGGGCGTGCCGGGCTACCAGACGGCCATCGTGATGTCCGGTGTCCTTCTGCTGGTGGGCGCCCTCGCGGCCTTCACCCTGATCGACCCGGCTCGCGACGCCGCCCGCCTCGCCGCCTGACCACCGGCCATCCACTCGGGACCATCCCGCTTCCCTAGGAGCGCACCATGACCGCCGCCGCCCTCGACACGTCCCTGCTGGACCATTCCGTCGCCGAACTGCGCGATGGCGCAGCATCGTGGGCCGCCACCTCGATCGCCGAGCGGATCGCGCTGCTGGAGCGCATGCTGCCACGGATCCTCGACGGCACCGCCGACATGGCTGCGGCCGGCGCCGACGCCAAGGGCTACGCCCCCGACAGCCCGTGGGCGGCCGAGGACTGGATCGGCGCCCCCTGGGCGCTGGCCCAGAACGTCGGCGCCTACCTGCACGTATTGCGCCGGATCGCCGCCGGCCAGGAGCCGGTCGCGGCCGGGGCGGTGCGCGAGAACGAGGGGCGCACCACGGTGGACGTCTTCCCCGCCACCGGCTGGGACGCCCTGCTGCTCAACGGCTTCAAGGCCCAGGTGTGGATCCGCGCGGGCATCAGCGCCCAGGACGTGCGGGACCGCGCCGCCGGCGAGTACCGAGGGCAGCCTGGGATCCCGGCGGTGGCACTCGTGCTCGGCGCCGGCAACGTCGCGGCCATCACCGCGCTGGACATCCTGCACAAGCTGTACGTCGAGGGCCAGGTCGTCATCGCCAAGATGAACCCGGTCAACGCCTACCTGCGGCCCCACTTCGAGCGGGTCTTCGAAGATTTCTCCGCGCGGGGCTGGGTGCGTTTCGTCGACGGCGGGGCGGCCGAGGGCGCGTACCTCACGGCGCACGAGGGCGTGGACGCCATCCATGTCACCGGCAGCGACCGCACCCACGACGCCATCGTCTGGGGGACCGACGACCGCGCGGCGCAGCGCCGCCGCGACGACACGCCGCTGATCGGCAAGCCGTTCAGCAGCGAGCTGGGCGGGGTCAGCCCGTGCATCGTGGCCCCCGGTCCCTGGAGCGCGGCGGACTTCCGCTTCCAGGCCGAGCACATCGTCAGCAGCAAGATGAACAACTCCGGCCACAACTGCATCGCCAGCCAGGTCCTGGTCCTGCCCCGGGCCTGGGACGGCACCGAGCGGCTGCTCGCCGAGATCCGCACGATCCTGTGGGAGCTCCCGCCCCGCACCGACTACTACCCCGGGGCCGACCAGCGCCTCGCCGCCGTACTGGAGGCACACCCGGACGCCGAGCACCACGGCGACTGCCGGATCGTCGTCCCCGACATCACCGACCACGACGACATGATGATCACCGATGAGGTCTTCGCCAGCGCCCTCGGGGTGGTGCGACTGCCGGGTGACACGCCCGAGGAGTTCCTGCGCCATGCCGTCGACTTCGCCAACGACACGCTCCCCGGCACGCTCGGCGCCAGCCTCATCGTCCACCCGAGGACCGAGCGGAACCACCGCGCCGCGGTGGAGGCGGCCGTGGCCGCACTGCGCTACGGCACCCTGGGCGTCAACTGCTGGTCCGCACTCGGCTTCCTCCTCGGCTACACCCCCTGGGGCGCCTACCCCGGCCACACCCGCCAGGACATCGGCAGCGGCATCGGGTTCGTCCACAACGCCTTCATGCTGGAGGACGTCGAGAAGACCGTCCTGCGCGCCCCCTTCGCCCCCTTCCCCCGCGGACTGTTCACCGGCTCCCCGTCGCTTTCCCCGCGCCCGCCCTACTTCGTCACCAACCGCACCGCCCGGACCACGGTCGAGCGCGTCGTGCACTTCACCGCCGCCCCCGGCTTCGCCAAGCTGCCCGCCGTCTTCGCCTCCGCCCTGCGCGGCTGACCCTCCTGCTCAGCCGGAGCGCCGCAGCGGTGTCGCCCCCGGTGACCGGGTCGCCGTGATGCTGCCCAACTTCCTTGCGTGAGAACCCACTCAGCTCAGAGCCTGCTCCGCCCAGATCGTCTTGCCCCGGTCGGCGAACCGGGTGCCCCAGCGGCGGGTCAGCTGCGCGATGAGGAACAGGCCGCGCCCGCCCTCGTCCGCGAGGTCCGCGTGCCGCAGGTGGGGGGCGGTGCTGCTGCCGTCGGTGACTTCGCAGATCAGAGTGCGGTCCCGGATCAGGCGCAACTCGATGGGACCGGTGGCGTAGCGGATGGCGTTCGTGACCAGCTCACTGACCACGAGCTGGGTGGTGTAGTCGAGTTCCGGCAGGCCCCAGGCATCCAGTTGGCTGCTGCTTCGGGCGCGGGCCGTGGAGACGACGGAGGGGTCGTTGGGGAGGGTCCAGGATGCGACGTGGTCGGGGTCGAGGGTGCAGGTACGGGCCAGCACCAGGACGACGTCTTCGTCGGCACTCGCCGGGGGTCGCGCGCGGATGACCGCGTCGCAGGTGTCGTGGAGTGTGGGGTGGCGGACGCTCAGAGCGCCGCGCAGCCAGGTCAGTCCGTCCGGGGGACCGCTCTCCGGCGTGATGAGGTTCCTGGTGAACAGGGCGATGATGCTGCCTTCCGGCAGCTCCACTTCCGTCGTCCTGTAGGGCGGGCGACCGCTTCCCAAGGGCGGGCCGACGGGCAGGTCGGGAACGTACGCCTCGCGGTCGGGCCAGGCGATGACCGGGGCCGGGTGGCCGGCGCTGGCGAGCGTGCAACGCCGGGAGATCGGGTCGTAGACCGCGTAGACGCAGGTCGCGCCGACCGCCTGTTCGCCGGTGGGGTGGGTCCCGGAGGTGGGCGCGCCGCCGTCGGCCGGGCCGGTCACCAGGTCGTCGAGGGCCGCGAGGAGTTCGTCGGGAGCCAGATCCTGTGCGGCCAGGGTGTTGATGGCCGTGCGCAGTCGGCCCATGGCGGCAGCGGTGTGCATTCCGCTCCCCGGTACGTGTCCGACGGCGAGGGCAACACGTCCTCCCGACAGCGGGATGACGTCGTACCAGTCTCCGGCGGCGGTGGCGGACACGTGGCGGTGGACGACCTCCACGGCGCTCTGGAGCGGGAGGGTCTGCGGGAGCAGGCTGGACTGCAGGATCAGTGCCGCGCTGCGTTCACGCGTGTAGCGGCGGGCGTTGTCGATGCACACCGCCGCGCGGGCGCAGACTTCCGTGGCGAGCGCGAGGCTGTCCTCGTCGAAGGGCTCGGCCGGCACGGTCCGGTAGAAGCTGGCCAGGCCGAGGACGACCCCGCGAGCGGTCAGTGGGACGACCACGAGCGAGTGGGCCCGCGTCCGGCGGATCAACTCGGCACGACGGGGGTCCGCTGCGCCCCACTCGCTGTCGATCTCGAGGCGCTGCACCAGGCGGGGCCGCAGGCTGGTCAGGCAGTCCCGGAAGGACCGCGGGTAGGTGAGGTTGAGCTCGCCCACGCGGTAGGCGACCGAAGCCAGCGCCCCTTCGATCGACTCGAACGCCGCACGCCGCAGCGGAGCGACGGCACTCACCGGGCCGGGTGGCGGCGCCTGGCCCAGCAGCACGTCGTCGAGGACGTCCACGACGGCGATGTCGGCCAGGTCCGGCACGACGGCTCGTGCCAGTTCCCCGCACGTGGTCATGACATCCAACGTGGTGCCGATGCGGGTGCCCGCATCGAGGAGCAGGTCCAGACCCGCGCGGGCCCGGCGCCGCTCGGAGACGTCGGTGGATGCCACCATCAGGCCGAGCACACCGCTGGCGTCCTGGAGGCGGACGAGCGAGACCGAGTAGGTGTGCTCGTGGTCGGGGTCGGCCGGCGGCCGGCCGGTGTGCTCCATGTCGAGCACCGGGACGCCCGTGTCCAGGACGTCCCGCATCATCTGCTCCAGGGCGTCGTCGACCAGGCCGGGCGCCACCTCGCGGGCCGGCCTGCCGAGAACCTCCTCGTTCAGCAGTCCCCGCAGACCCGGCCCTGCCGTGTTGATCCGCATCACCCGCAGGTCGGAATCGAGGACCTGCAGACCCAGAGGGGACTGCGTCAGCAGCGCCCGCAGGATCGCGCTGTCGACATCCGGGCGGCTCGGAGGGTCCGCAGGCCCGGCCCCCGGAGCCCGGACCGGTCTGCTCCGGCGGGGGGCGGCGTCATCAGGAGCGCTCATGATCGCCTCCTTCCCTCCAGCCATTACACACCGCCGCCGCGGCGGTTTCACGGGGCACCGACCACCCGGGTCTGCACCGTCCGACAACGAGGGACCGCGCTGCGCCCGCCTCAGGAAGCACCCGACCGGCACGGACCGTTCACCCGTTCAACCCGCTGGTCACAGGATCGCGATCGGATTGACCGGGGAGCCGGTGGCCAAGGGCAGCCGCAGCGGCGCGACGACACACAGGAATGCCCAGTGGTCCTCCTGCTCGCAGACGGGTACCAGGTCCTCGAACTGGAGGTAGTCGAGGAGGTGGATCCCGAGAGCGTGGATCCCGAGGACGTGCACGGGGAAGGCGACACCATCCGTCGAACTGCGGGCGGTGTCGTTGTTGCTGTCACTGCCCAGCACTGCCACGCGACGCTCGGCCAGGAACTCCATCGCGGTGGGATGGAGTCCTGCGCGGGTGGCTGCCGCGTCCCAGGGACCGGTCTCCATGCGTCGTCGGCGGTGGCCGACGCGGACGAAGAGCAGGTCACCCTCACCGACCCGGACCCGCTGGGCCGTCTCGGCAGCGACGAGATCGTCGTACGTCACGTGCTCACCGGGCTCGAGCCATGGCACGCCGCGCAGCCGGGGGATGTCGAGGAGCACGCCGCGCCCGACGATCCCGTCGCGCACGATGTCGACGGACAGGGCGGTGGCTCCGTCAGGCGTCAGGGTGGCCGCGGGGACGCCGCCGTAGAGGGTGCCGTCGTAGACCACGTGGCACAGCGCGTCCAGGTGGCTGTCGGCGTCCCCGTGGACGTTCATACTGAAGTGGTCCGTGGCGAAGTGCAGCCCGCGGGGCGGGGCCTGGTTCTCAGGCGGGCTGGTGAGCCGGTGGCCGGCCGGATGCGGATTGTCGGGTCCGGATTCAGTCTCCACCGACGCGGCCAGGGACACGGTCCGGCCGCTGCGGACCTCGGCGGCTGCCGCAAGGATCCGCTCCGGGGTGACGGCATCCAGGGCGCCGCGGGCACCGCCCCACGCTCGCTCGCGCAGCCGCTCGTACAGCGCCCGGAACTCCTCCTGGCTCATTCGCCCTGGGTTTGAGGGCCCGGACTGCGCTTGGGGGTCCATGAACTGGTCCGTCTCCCGTCGTTTCTCGGTGATGCCACCGCCACGATCCAATATCCGACAGACCCGGCGGTTTTTCCGTCTGACCTGCCGAGAGACGCCGAATCGCCCCGACCCACGGGAGCGCTCCACGGGGCGGTCCCGCGTCGCAGGATGCCGCCGCAACGGGGCGGTCTCAGAATGAAACCAACTGCACAGGGGGTGACGTCGCTCGATCGAAGGGACGAGGCTATGACTGGTCCGAACTACACAGGCCTGGTCGCCGCACAGCGCGCCTACTTCCTGACCGGGGCGACCAGAGCCGCCGCCTGGCGAGAGGAGCAGCTTCGCGCGGTCGTGTCGATGATCCGCGAGAACCGCGAGGCCATGTTCGACGCGCTCTGGCAGGACCTGCGCCGCAACCGGTTCGACGCCGACCTCATGGACGTCGAGTACTGCGCCAAGGAAGCCCAGTATGCACTCGACCACCTCCACGAGTGGATGAAGCCCGAACGGGTGCACACCCCGTTGGTGTTCGAGCCAGGCCATGTGCGGGTGCGTCGCGACCCTCTCGGGGTATGCCTGATCATCGGAGCCTGGAACGAGCCGTACATGCTCACGCTTGCCCCCCTGGTCGCCGCGATCGCCGGTGGCAACACCGCGGTGCTCAAGCCTTCGGAGATCTCCGCGGCCTGTGCCCAGGTGACCGCCGAGATGGTGCCCAGACATCTGGACCCTCAGGCCTTCGCCGTAGTCCAGGGAGCGATCCCGGAGACCACGGCCCTGCTGGAGCAGCACTGGGACTTCATCTTCTTCACCGGCAGCCCGAAGGTCGGCAGGATCATCCACCAGGCTGCCGCCAAGCACCTGACCCCGGCGGTGCTGGAGCTGGGCGGGAAGAACCCCACCATCGTGCATGCATCGGCGAACGTGCGGTCCGCGGCCCGGCGGATCGCCTTCAGCCGCTACATCAACTCGGGGCACATCTGCACCGCGCCCGACCACGTGCTGGTCTGGCCGGAGGTCAAGGACGAGTTCGTCGCCGAGATGAGGGATGCCATCCACGACTTCTACGGCGAGGACCCGAAGCAGAGCCCGGACTACGGCCGGGTGATCGACGACAAGAGCTTCGCCCGCATCGCCGGCTACCTGGACAACGGCACGGTCGCCGTCGGAGGCCAGACCGACCCGGCCGAGCGCTACATCGCGCCGACCGTCCTGGTCGACGTGCCCGCGGACTCCCCGGTCATGCAGGAGGAGGTCTTCGGGCCGGTGCTGCCGGTACTGGAGATCGACTCGGTCCAGGCCGTCATCGACTGGGTCAACACCCGCCCGCGGCCCTTGGGCCTGTACGTGTTCGCTGAGGACGACGGCGTCGCCGAGGAGATCCTTGACGCCACCGAGTCAGGCGACGCCGCGGTCAACGACTGCTCCATCCACCCGCTCGTCCCCGAACTGCCGTTCGGCGGTGTAGGCAACTCCGGAATGGGCAAATACCACGGACGATTCGGGTTCGAGGCGTTCACCAATGCCCGCGGGGTCCTCTACCACGGTTCCCGGCTCGATCCCGGCGTGAAGTATCCGCCGTATGCCGAACACGAGCGGATGCACGGGGTCATCAGCAAGCTGATGCCCTGACAAGGAGACACCTGTGCTCACCGCACAGGCAAAGCCGACCATGGCGTGAGCTGCGCCCGCTCCAACCACGAGCGCGAGCGGAGGAGCGTCGCCGACGCGCGTACGCGGGCACAGAACCGGCCCAGGGTCTCGACCTGGTCCGCGCGGGAGGCAGGGGTGCTTCGCGGGTCGGAGGCCGTGTCCACCGCGATCAGCTCAGCCGTGACGGTTCCAGCGGTTCCACTCCGGCTCGACCAGCGCCCACTCTTCCTCCCAGGACCGCTCCACCCGCTTGTTGAGCGCGTACCGGGTCCCGATGTACCCGCACGCCAGGAGCGTGGCAGCCCCGGCGAACGCCGACACCGCGTACGTCACGGCGGTGCCCGCGCTCTGGGCGGCCGGGGTCGGGGCGCCCTGCGGGACGTCGTTCCGGTCGACCCACACGACCAGGTGGTCGCCTGCGTTCGTCGTGGCCGGGACCGCTGCCTGCACCGCATGCGCCCCTGCGGCGTCGGTCCAGTCGACGGTCGCCAGGGAGACCCCGATGCCGGCCGGGAAGGGCTGCGTGGCGGCCACCACGGAGACCCGGTGCAGTGTCTGCGCCTGCCGCAGCGCGGAGGCGCGGTCGGCGGCATAGAGGTGGAGGCCCAGCAGGGCGCACAGAGTGGCGGCGACGACCACGCTCACGGCCAGAAGCGCCGGCAGCCAGTCCCGGACGGAGTCGCTCCGGCGTCTCAGCGGATTCCGCCGCCGGGGCTCGGACCCCGGTGGCCGCGACGAGATCGATGGCGTGGCCACCGCCTCCCTTCTCCTCCAGGAAAGAGAAACGGGCCAAACGGCCGAGGCTTCTCGAGCGAGGGGGCTGCAGAACGTGGCCATTCCATCCTGAGGCCATCGGCCGACCCACGCCTGCCCAGAGATGATCCCCGCAGAGCTGGCCCGGGCCGACCGCGTCCGGTGGGGCCGGGAGCCGATCGTGGTGTGGGCGACGCCGTCGACCGCGCGGTGATCGCACGGCTGGCCGCGGTCAAGGCCTCCCGATGACAGCCGACAGCCGACAGCCGCGACAACCCGACCCCCGAGCCACGCGGCCGAGTGATCGAGTGATCGAGGATCCTGGATCGAGGTAGGCGGCCTTGTCACCCGACGGCGGTCGGACCGCCCTCAGGACGGTTGCAGGACGGGTGACATGGCGTTGACCCGACGCGTGGTCAACACGCCCAGCAGAAGGCCGTCGTGGTCGACGACAGGCCAGACCCGCAGGCGCTTGAGCCGCATGGCTTCTGCGGCGAACTCTAGTTTCATGCCCGGCAGGGCGAAGGGACCGCGCTGGTGCGTGACGTCGCGGATGAACGTGTGCTCGGTGTACCACGAGCGTGCCAGGAAGACGAGCAGCGCCGACCTGGTGACCAGGCCCTCCAAGCGTCCGGCGGCATCGCGCACGAGCAGGTAGGGGATGCCGGGATCGTCGTCGAAGAGGTCGTTGACCTGGTCGATGGTGGTGTCGTCGGCGATCTGGTGCTCGCAGGGTTCCATGGCGTCGGCCACGGTCAGGCGGGAGCGTGCGGGGGCGAGAGGTTGGCTGGCCACGGTGGCACCTGCGCCTGTCTCCGGGCGGCCGTCGACGGCCCGGCGGTGTTGTGAACCCAGGACGATGCCGGAACGTGTACCGGATACGAGTTGCCCTGGACGCTCCCCAGGCTACTCCGCTGGTAGACGCCCGGAGGCGAACCACCGCCGGAGTACCGTGGAGGTAGCCGAGGAAGCGCCTTCCCACCAACATCCGCGCTGGTGCCGCCCTGGGTCATGACAGGTCCGCTCGCGGACCGGACGGGCGACCTCACATGGCGCCGATGGACCTTTCCTCTTACCCGCCTCCTTTGCGGGTGGACGCGCTCGGCTCTCCGCTCCTGCCCCGGCTGATGCTCGAAGCGACGATGTCGCGAACCGGGATGTTCGACGGCGCCTGGTGGCCGCGCTCGCGCCGTCTCCAGGCCGAGCTGCCCGACCTGATCACCGCGCTGACCGCCCACACCGGCAGCGTCCTCCGGGTCGGACTCGACACGGTGGCGTGGGACGAGGTCCCGCGCACGGTGACTGTGGACGGCCGCGTGATCCGGATCAGCTGGTTCCCCGGCTGCGACTGGACCGTCAGTCTCACCTGCGGCTTCCAGGACCACTTCCTGCTCCTGGTCGTCCCCCCGGCGACGGACGCGGACACGGCGTCGGCGGCCATGGCCCGCGCCTCCATGCGCGGCAATCGCAGGTCCTCCGCCCAACTGCTCGCCCCGGCGTATGCGGCTGGCCGTCCTGTGTCCCTGCAGGACTGACAGCCGATCAGGCAGTTGCCCGCCCGGCCGTCACAGACTGTCGAAGCCGGGAGCGACCCCTGATCACCAAGGGAGGCCCGATGGCTCTCACCCTCGACGTGTCCCCGGACCGTCGCCGCGCAGCCGACGTGATGGTCCCCGCCGACCTCCAGGTCAGCGACCACACCGCCGTCGACAAGGCGCTGGACATCCTGCACAGCGCCCACGTGGACCACCTGCTCGTCCGGGCCGACGACGGCCACTGCGTCGGCCTCGTCACCAGGGACGACCTCAGCGGCTACGTGTCCGAGCCCTGGTACAGCCAGCGCGCCCGGCTGCGCGACCTCGCCCGCCCGCTCGAGCCCTTCGCCCACCCCGACACGCCGCTCGACGCCGTCGCCAGGGCCATGCGGGAACACGACGTACGCGTCTGGCCGGTCGTCGACGCCGACGGATTCGCCGTGGGTGTCATCACGGCCGAGCAACTGAGCGGCTGACCGTCCGGGCGGTGCGACACCGGGAGGGGGCGACCCGCGGATCAACGACGCTCGGTCTCGCCCAGGACCACCAGGCGCACGGTGCCGTGGGCCGACGCGCGTTCGCTGTCCGGCGAGGTCTCGTACACGGTGCCGACATGCTTGCGGATCACGTCGAGCAGCGCCAGGTCCTGGGAGACCAGTTCGATCCGGGCGGTGCCGTCCGAGGACGGCAGCGACCGGGCCTCCTCGCGCTCCTGGAGCACGACGAGGTCCCCGCCGTGCAGACCCGGGGCGCAGGCCTCCCGGACCAGGTCAGCGATCCGTCCGACAGTCCCGGCATCCGCGGTGATCAGGACGTCCATCACCGTGCCGGCCACGGGACTGTCCTCCCGGACCGAGAGCCGTGTCTCCACCTGGTCGGCGTTCGTACCCATCCCGGTCTCCTGTCGTGGCGTCCCCGGTCCGTCGTAGCGTCCCCGGTCCAGGGTGCCGCCGGGCCCGGCCGGTCGCATCCGGGGTGATGTGGGTGGGCCGGTCACCCTCCCGCGTGTGGTCAGTCCACCGGCCCGAGGTGCCGTGCGCGTGCCGCTCCCTCGCTCTCCCCCTGGGTGCGGGTCGTGGCGAGGTTCTGCCGGACCGAGTCGAGGATGGTCAGGCCCTGGCCGACCAGCCCCGCCGCGATCTCGCCGAGTCCGTCCGCGCCGTTGAGGACGTTGACGTTGGCGCCGGCCAGACCGCCCGCCGCCGCCTTC
>NZ_BBPQ01000024.1:0-19122 GCF_000787855.1 Streptacidiphilus anmyonensis
CTTCAAGGGCCTCGTCGCCCTCGACGGCGCGGGCGGCGGCGGTGGGGCCGGCGGCGGGGCAGGCAGCAGCTACAGCCTCACCCCGGCCACGTTCGAGAACAGCCAGCGGCTCGGGGACGGCCTGGTGACCATCCGGTACACCGTGAAGGCCGCCAGCAGCACGACGCTGACCTCCAGTCCCAACCCGTCGCAGCCCGGGCAGACGGTGACCTACCTCGCCAGGGTGTCGGGTGCCGGTCCCGCCAGGCCCACGGGCGCGGTGACGTTCGCCGACGGCGGCACGCCGATCGGCACGGTGGCGCTGTTCCCCGACGGTGTGGCCCTGCTGACGCAGACCTACGCCGGCGCGGGCCGACACACCGTCACCGCCACGTACGCCGGCGACCGCGACTACGAGGGCAGCGCCAGCGCGGTGCTGACCCAGACGGTGCAGTGACCGTCGACCCGCTGAGGACATCCGTCACCGCGCCGGAGCCGGCTCCGGCGCGGCGGCCGGGGCCGCCGCGCGGCGGGGCAGCAGCAGCGGGGTCGCCAGCAGCAGCACACCGGCCAGGCCGAGAGCCGGGCGCAAGCCGAGCACGGCGCCCAGCACGCCCCACACGGCGGTCAGCGCGGCCGTCGACGCCTTCGTCGTCACCGACCAGGCGTTGAGCGTGCGCGCGACCCGGTCGGTCGCGGTCCGCTCCAGCCGGTAGGTGACCGAGACGGGGTTGTAGACGCCGCAGCAGAAGATCAGGCCGAGCTCGACGCCGATGACCAGGAGCAACCCGCCCGTTCCCGGCCCGATGAAGGCCAGCCCGACGGGCCAGAGCGCGCGCAGCGCCCCGAAGGCGACCAGCACCCGGCGCTGACCGAACCGGGTGACCAGCGGACGGGCCATCCGGGCGCCGATCAGCCCGCCGATGGAAGGCGCGGCGAAGGCGAGCCCGTACTGCCACGGCGCGAAGCCGAGCCGGCCGAGCAGCAGCACCGCCAGCAGCGGCTCGGCGCCCAGCACCAGGCCGTTGAAGAGGGCCGAGTTGAAGAACAGCGGACGCAGCTCCGTGTCGGCCAGGATGTACCGCCAGCCGTCGAGCAGGTCGCCGAGCCGCGCGCCCGCACCCTCGCGGCGTTCCGGCACCGGCTCCGCCGCGTCCTCGCCCGCGCCCGAGGCGCGGATGCCCAGGGCCGAGAGCAGGTAGCTGAGCGCGTCGGCCACCACGGTGGCCACCGGCCCGAGCAGCCCGATCATGGCGCCGCCCAGCGGCGGTCCGACGATCGTGGTCGTCCAGGCGGTGGACTCGAACCGGGCGTTGGCGACGAGCAGGTCCTCGGAAGGCACGAGCGCCTTCAGATACGCGCCGGACGCGGACCGGAAGGTGATGTCGGCCGCCGCGACGACGACGGAGACGGCGAGCAGTTGGACGAAGGTGAGCGCGCCCAGCGCGAACGCCAGGGGGACGGTCAGCAGCGCGGCGAAGCGCGCCAGGTCCATCGCGATGAGCACCGGCCGTTTGCGGCGGAACTCCACCCACGGCCCCAGCGGCACGGCCACGGCCGCGCCCACCGCTGTCCCGGCGGACGACAGCGCCGCGACCTCCGTCGGCCCGGCGTGCAGCACCCGGATCGCGATCAGCGGGAACGCGCCGAAGGCGAGCCAGGTGCCGAGGGCGCTGGTCCCGTAGGCTCCCCACAGCCAGGCGAACCGTCGGCCGAGCCGATGCCCGTTCCCTCGTCCCACGTCCACGCCCGCCGCCCCTTCGCCGCTCTCCACCCGCACCAGCCGAACCACATGCACAGCCCGCAGCGCCTGTGCCATCCGCACAACCGATCCGCGATCAGCAGCATCAAAGCGAGCACCCTACCTGCGGATCAAACAACCACCGGACCGCCTGGCCACAACCATCGGTTGTGCCCGTAGGCTGACGGGCATGGATCTCGACGCCGTCCGGACCTTCGTCGTCGCCGCCGACGCGGGCCAGTTCCAGGAGGCCGCCGCCGAACTGGCCGTCACCCAGCAGGCCGTCTCCAAGCGCATCGCCGCGCTGGAGCGCGGCCTCGACGTGCGGCTGTTCACCCGTACGGCGCGCGGCGCGCAGCTGACCATCGACGGGCAGGCGTTCCTGCCGCACGCACGCGAGCTGCTGCGGGTCGCCGAGCGGGCGGTCGCGTCCGTGCACGCGGCCCGCCGTCCGCTGCGCGTCGACGTGATCGCCTCGCGCAGCGGGCAGTCGGGTCTGATGCGGGGCTTCCACCGCGCGCACCCCGAGGTCGACCTCGACGTGGTGATGGTCTTCGACGTCGAGGCCGCCGTCGGCGCCATCCGGTCCGGCGCCATCGACGCGTCCTTCCGCGCCGTCGCCAAGCCCGGCGCGCCGCTGCCCGACGACATCGAGTCCGTCCGGGTGCTCGACGAGCCGCTGCAACTGCTCACCGGCCCCGGGCACGCGCTGGCGTCCGCCCGGTCGGTGACCCTCGCCCAGCTCGTCGGCCACCGGATCTGGATGCCCGGCATCGTCCCCGGAACCGAGTGGGCCGCCTACTACGACGACCTCGTCGCCCGGTTCGGCCTCACCATCGAGTCCACCGGTCCCAACTTCGGCTCCGACGCCCTCCTCGACACCGTCGCCGACACCCCGGCCCTGGCCACGTTCATGGGCGAGCACAGCCGGCTGGTGTGGCCCACCGGCCACGGCCTGCGGCGCATCCCCGTCACCGACCCGACACCCGTGTACCCCCACTCGCTCCTGTGGCACCGCGACAACCCCCACCCCGCGCTGGCCACGCTCCGCGCCCACCTCGCCGCCACGCCACCCGCGGTCGATGCGCCCGGCACCTGGACCCCGGACTGGGTGCACCGGCGCTGAGCGGAAACCGTTCGCGCGCCGACCGATGCTGCGATCATCGGAACCGGGGAGCGGACGGGACGTCAGGACCGTCACGGCGTCAGCGGTGTCAGGGATACCGGTATCAGGGACATCAGGGGGCTCGGGCATGGCGATCGGCGACTGGCAGTGGGACGAGACGCTGTTCGCGGGCGCGGCCGCGTACTACCGGCGGGGCCGCCTTCCCTACGCGCCGGGTCTGGCGCAGGCGCTCGGCCGCGCGCTGGACCTCGACGGCCGGGGGAGACTCCTCGACGTCGGCTGCGGGCCCGGCACCCTCGCGCTCGATCTCGCGCAGCTGTTCGCCGAGGTGGTCGGCGTGGACCCGGACCCGGGCATGCTGGTCGAGGCCGAGCGGGCCGCCGCCGACACCGGCCTGGGCGAGCGGGCGACCTGGATCCGCGCCCGCGCGGAGGACCTCCCGGGCGACCTCGGCGTCTTCGACGTCGTGACGTTCGGGCAGTCGTTCCACTGGATGGACCAGGAGCGCGTCGCGGCGACCGTGCTCGGGCTGCTGCGGCCGGGCGGCGCCTTCGTCCACGTCGCGGACCTGAAAACCGAGGACCAGAAGACCGCGGACCAGAAGACCGCGGACCCGAAGACGGAGACGCGCGACGCCGAGGGACTCCCGCATCCGCCCGTGCCCTACGCCGCCGTCGACGACCTCGTCCGCCACCACCTCGGACCGGTCCGGCGCGCCGGTCAGGGCACCCTCCCGCACGGCACGCCCGGCGGCGAGGCGGAGGTCCTGGCCCGGGCCGGGTTCGGCGGCCCGGAGCGTCTCGTCGTGGCGGGCGGCCAGACGCTGGAGCGCAGCGACGACGACGTGGTCGCCTGGGTCTTCTCGCTGTCGTCCTCGGCCCCGCACCTCTTCGGCGAGAGTCGTGACGCCTTCGAGGCGGACCTGCGGGCCCTGCTGACCCGCGCCTCCCCGTCGGGCCGGTTCTCCGAGCGTCAGCCCGGCACGGAGGTCCGCGTCTGGCGCAAGGAGCCTGCCCTGCCCGGGCCCTGACCGCCCGTAGGCACGGCCCCGCTACCCCCGGCCGGGCAGCCGGGCCGCCACACCGCGCAGCTCGTCGACTCCGAGCACCCGGCAGGCGAGGACGAAGACACCGAGCATCACGACCCCGCCGGCGGTCAGCGCGGACAGCGCCGTGCCTGTGGCCGATCCGCCGAGCACCGGGAACCCGCCGAGGCCGCGGGCGGCGGCCCAACCCGCGACGGCGGCGGACGTGGCCGCGGCGACGAGCTTGCCGTAGGTGCGCACGAGCCGCCTGCCGTCCAGCCGGCGCTCGAGGCGACGCCGCAGGCGGTGCGCCGTGATCAGGAGACCGACCCCGTAGGAGACCGCGTACGCGCCCGCCATCCCGATCGCGACCTGCCCGGTCGGCAGCCACAGGTGGCAGGCGGTGGCCAGCACGATGTCGGTCACCGAGATCCACACCGCCGTCCAGAACGGCGTCCTGGTGTCCTCGAAGGCGTAGAAGCCGCGCAGGAGCAGGTACTGGGCCGAGAAGGGGATCAGGCCGAGCGCGAACGCCCGCAGCATCTCGCCGAGCGGCTGGGCGGCGGCCGCGCCGCCGCTGCTGTGCGAGAAGAGGAGGACGGCTGTCTGCGGTCCGAACGCCAGGAAGAAGAACGCGGCCGGGACGATCACCACGCCCGTCGTCCGCAGCGAGCGGGACAGGTCCGCGCGCGCGTCGTCGAGTCGCCGCTCGGAGACGGCCCGGCTCATCCGCGGCAGCATCGCGGTCACCAGGGACACAGTGACGACCGACTGCGGCAGCATCCAGATGTTCTGTGCGAAGAAGTAGGCGCTGTTGCCCGCGTCGGCGTGCGGCGCGGCGGCGTCGACCGCGTTCGCGTACCGGGTCACCACGGCCAGGGCGACCTGGTTGACCAGCACGAACAGCAGGGTCCAGCGCGCGGCGGCGAGGCTTCGCCCGAGTCCTGTGCCGCGCCAGTCGAAGCGCGGCCGGAAGGAGAAGCCCAGCCGGCCCAGCGCCGGCAGCAGGCACAGGGCCTGCAGCGCGATCCCGACGGTCGTGGCCGTCCCGAGCAGGGCCACCTGGCCGGAGGTGACGTGCCCTCCGCCCTTGCGTTCGAGGGTGATGTACAGGCCGAACATGCCGATCAGCACCACGTTGTTGACCACCGGCGCCCAGCCCATCGCGCCGAACCGGCCGCGGGCGTTCAGCAGTTGACCGAGCATGAAGAACAGACCGTAGAAGAAGACCTGCGGCAGCAGGAACTGGGCGAAGGCGACGGTCAGCGCGAAGTCGTCTCCGCCCGCGGAGCCGCCCCCGCTGCCGGCCGCCTTGCCGCCGTGCCCCGGCGGTGTCAGCAGCGCCACGATCTGCGGCGCGAACACCACGGCGAGCACCGTGCCGAGAGCCAGCACGCTCAGCACCATCGTCATCAGCCGCTGCTCGTGGGCGCGGCCCCCGTCCGCGTGCTCGTCGCGTGCCCGGACCAGCTGCGGGACCAGCACCGAGTTGAGCGCCCCGCCGATCATCAGCGTGTACAGGCTGGTCGGCATGGTGTTCGCGGTGTTGTAGGCGCCGGCGTCGGCATCGAGGCCGAGAGCGGCGCCCTGCAGCACCAGCCGCAGCATTCCGGTGGACCGGGACGCCACCGTGCCGAGCGCCAGCAGCGCGGACGACCGCGCCACCGTGCCGTCAACTGGTCCCCGCCCGCCGCTCCCGCGGCGTCTGGCGTGCCGGCCGCGCCCCCGCGGACGTTCGAGCCCCTGAACCTTCGACGCGTCCTCCGTCATGATCACAATCTAGGGGAGCGCGCGGCACGCCGACGGTGCGTGCCCGGATCACCCGGAGATGTCCTCCAGGACCTCCAGCGGCGAGCCCACGGGGTGAGCCTCCTTCAGCGGCTCGGTCAGGTGGACGACATAGGGACCGTTGCCCCGGCAGCTGTCGATGCTCACGACCTCCTCCTCGATCCGGGCCCGGCAGGGGACCGGCACCGGCGCGGTGATGGGGAGGTTGTGGTTGCGCCAGTGGATCGGGTCGGACGGGTGCGCCGTGGTGACGGGTGCGACGGCTGAGGCGAGCACGGGGTTCATGGCCGAGCAGCGTACGCGTCGACGGTGTCTCTGGGGAGTCCTCAGAGAGGGACTTTTGCCTGGTGAGACGCCTGTGACGGGTGCATGGCGGATGCCCCGCGCGGAACTGGGCCGCATGGTTTGGAAGTTGACGTTCCGGCCCGATGGGGCCTGCTGGCCGGTGATCCAATTGTGACTCGCCGTTGTCCTGCGCGTCGCTTCGCGTGACGGGCGACGGGGTGGCGACGGGGTGGCTGGGAGGCCCCGATATACCCCGGCGGGGGCGTCCGGTGGCCCCGGCGTCGGCGACACGCCCTCATGTCCTTCGTTCGGGTGGTGCTGCCGGGCCTCAGTGGAGTTGTGCGCTGGGCGGGTAATACGGTCACGGCGTGATCGCGGACCTGACGCCGGCCGACCTGGTGGCGGACCCGACCGACTGCCTGCCCATCTTCGAGGAGCGCGTGCGCGCGGAGCAGCGTCGGCTGGCGCTGCTGCAGGAGGTCGTCCGGGAGCTGAGAGGCATCGAGGAGGCGCGCAGTCGGCTGCAGGCGCTCCTCGACGGCGACGCGTCGGGCCTCGACGCGTCCGACGACGCCCTCGTCGCGGCCCCGGGGATTCCCCGGGCGCGCGTCTCGCTGGTGCACCAGAACGGGGTGCGCCACGCCGGCTCGTCCGGGTCGTCGGGGCGGCAGTCGGGCTCGTCCGGCTCGTCGAGGTCCGAGGCCGGGCGGCGCGGGCGTCCGGGGCGTCATCTGGACCGGGCGCTGGAGGTGTTGGCAGCCGAGCCGGACCGGCGCTTCAGTGCTCCCCAGATCGCCGCGCTGATCGGCGCCGACGCCGACTGGCTGCGGTTCGTCCTGCACAGCGCGGCCAACCGGGGTCTGGTGCTGCGCCACTCGCAGTCCCGCCCGATGGGCGGGCGTGGCCGTCCTGTGGTGATCCAGTTCAGCGCCGCCCGTCCGGAGCTTCCGAGCCGCGCCTGAGCGCGTCCGCGCGCCTGCTGGCAGCCCTGCGTTTGCTAATACCTTTAGGCAATTGCATACTAGCCATAGCTCAAGGGAAGAAGGTTGAAGCTATGGCTCGGGTCGGACTCAGCGCGGAGCGCCTCACGCTCGCGGGTGCGGAACTGGCCGACGAGGTCGGCTTCGAGCAGGTGACCCTCTCGGCGCTGGCCCGGCAGTTCGACGTGAAAGTCGCCAGCCTCTACTCGCACCTGAAGAGCTCTCACGAACTGAAGACCCGCATCGCGCTGCTCGCCCTGGAGGAGCTCGCCGACCGCGTCAGCGAGGCCGTCGCCGGCCGCGCCGGACGCGACGCCCTCGCCGCCTTCGCGGACGCCTACCGCGACTACGCCCGCCGGCACCCCGGCCGCTATGACGCGGCCCGCTTCCGCCTCGACCGCGAGACGGCGGCGGCCAGCGCCGGTGTGCGCCACGCCCAGATGACGCGCGCCCTCCTGCGCGCCTACGACCTCGACGAACCCGACGAGACCCACGCGGTGCGGATGCTCGGCAGCGTCTTCCACGGATTCGTCAGCCTTGAGGCGGCGGGCGGCTTCAGCCACACCCCCGTCGACGCGCAAGCCTCCTGGGAGTGGACGCTCGACTCCCTCGACGCCGTGCTCCGCGCCCGCGGCACCGGCACGGCCGCCCCCTGACGACGCGCACCAGCCCTGCGCCCGCACGACGTGACACGACGCCACGACGCCACGACTTCACGACGACACGACGACACGACGACGAGAGCCCGAGCCGCCGCCATGCACGACGACGCCCCTGACCTGACCACCACCCCCGTCACCGAGGACCTGCTCCGCGGCCACCTCGACGTGGAGCGCACCGCGCACGGCCTGCTGCCGCACCGCCTGCCCGCCTGGGCCAGGCGGCAGCTGCCCGACGAGCAGTTCGCCATGGTCGAGGCCCAACCCTCGGGCGTCCGCCTCGCCTTCCGCACCCGGGCCACCGTCGTCGAGCTCGACACGCTGCCGACCAAGCGCGCCTACCTCGGGCTGCCCGCGTCCGCCGACGGCGTCTACGACCTCGTGGTCGACGGCCGCCTGACAGCGCAGACCGGTGTTCCGGGCGGGAACCTCCGCGTCATCGACATGTCGACCGGCTCGGCCGAGCTCCAGCCCGGCCCGCCCGGCACGGCGCGGTTCACCGGTCTGCCGCCGCACGACAAGCAGGTCGAGATCTGGCTGCCCCACAACGAGACCACGGAGCTGATCGCCCTGCGCACCGACGCTCCCGTCCTCCCGGGATCGGACACCGGCCGCAGGCGGTGGCTGCACCACGGCAGCTCCATCAGCCACGGCTCCAACGCCGCGGGCCCGACCACGACCTGGCCCGCCCTCGCCGCCGCCGCGGGCGGCGTCGAACTGACCAACCTCGGCTTCGGCGGCAGCGCCCTGCTCGACCCGTTCACCGCCCGCACCATGCGGGACGCGCCGGCCGACCTGATCAGCGTCAAGATCGGCATCAACGTCGTCAACGCCGACGCCATGCGCCTGCGCGCCTTCGGTCCGGCCGTCCACGGCTTCCTCGACACCATCCGCGAAGGCCACCCGACGACGCCGCTGCTGGTCGTCTCCCCGCTGCTGTGCCCGGTCCAGGAGGACACCCCCGGCCCGCTCGCGCCCGACCTCAGCTCGGGAACCCTGCGGTTCAAGGCCACCGGCGACCCGGCGGAGCGCGCGGCCGGACGCCTCACGCTGACCGTGATCCGCGACGTGCTCGCCCGGATCGTCTCCGACCGGGCGGGCGACGATCCGAACCTCCACCACCTCGACGGCCGCCTCCTCTACGGCTCGGCCGACTACGAGGAGTTCCCGCTCCCGGACGAGATCCACCCCGACCCGGCCGGCCACCGCCGCATCGCGGCGAACTTCGCCCGCCACGCGTTCGGTCCCGGCGGTGCCTTCTCGGGCTGACGGCCTCATGCGCTGACGCCTCACGGGCTGACCGCCTCACCGGCTGACGGCCGCTGCGCGTCACCCGGGGCGGCGGGCGGGGGCGCGCAGCTCGGCGGCGAGCGTCGCGAGGACGGCGTCGGAGGACTCCTGGGTGAGGTAGAAGTGGCCGCCGGGGAAGGTGTACTGGGTCGTCGGGCCCGCGGTCACCTCGGCCCAGCGGGCCAGTTGGGGCGGGGTGGCGTGGTCGTCCGCTCCGCCCAGGAGGGTCAGCGGGCAGTTCAGCAGCGGCCCTGTCGGCGGGGTCGCCCGGAACGAGTCGCAGACGCCGTAGTCGGCCCGCAGGACCGGCAGGATGAGCGAGAGCAGCTCGGGCTCGCCGAGGACCTCCTCCGGTGTGCCGCCCATCTCCCGCAGATCGGCGACCAGCTCCGCGTCGCTCCACTCGGCGCGCCCCGCCTTCGGCTGCTCGGTGCCCGGGCCGCCGACGCCGCTGAGCAGCAGCCGCTCGGGGGCGGGGTCTCCGAGGCGCGCGGCCGTGAGCGCGACACCGTACGCCAGCAGCGCGCCCATGCTGTGCCCGAACAGCGCGTAGGGGCGGCGGTCCGCGCCGAGCCACTGGCGCAGCGCCGCGTAGAGGGAGGACAGTGCGGTGGTGTAGTCCCCGAGCAGCGGCTCGTTGTAGCGGGCCTCGCGGCCGGGCAGGTTGACGGCGGAGACCTCGATGTCGGCCGGCAGCTGAGCGGCCCAGGGGCGGTAGAAGTGCGGCCCCGCCCCCGCCGGGTGGAAGCAGAGCAGCCGCAGCCGGGCCGCCGGGCGCGGCGCGACGGTCTGCAGCCACGGGGTCGGCGCGCTGCTGGGCGCGGTGCTGAGCGGGGTGCCGGGCGGAGTGAACATCGGGTGGGCGTCCTCGGGCGGTCGGCGGAGCGGAAAGTCGGAGCGGAGAGTCGGAGCGGGAAGGGCGGTGGCGATGTCAGCCGGCCCCGAAGGCATCTCGCGCCCGAAGTGATCATGCCGCACGCGCGGGCGCACGCCGACCGGCGCCGGGTCCGGCCACTGCCATTCTCGGCGGCCCGGGGGAGCGCGCAGGCAACAACCGGTCAACGCGGAGGGGCCGGGCGATGACGCGCCACGGACCCGCTCCGCGCCGGACGACTACGATCTGCTACTTGCGCGGTCACAGCAGCGCAGGTTAAGGATGTTTTGTGCTGAGACGCCACCGCGGTGCTTCCACGCACCGTGACCGCGGTGCGCTGTCGGAGCGGGAATCGCGCGGCTTGCGCAGGATCTTCTCCGTCCGGACCCTCGCCGGGCGGATGTTCCTGACCGAACTGCTCATCGTGCTGCTGCTCGTCGCCGCCGGAGTGACGGCGATGGTGCTGCAGGCACGCTCCAGCACCGCCAACGACGCCCGTCGGGTCACCCGGGGGGTCGCCGAGTCCTTCGCGAGCGCGCCCGGACTGCCCCAGGAGCTGCAGAGCGCGCACGCGTCGACGGTGCTGCAACCGCGCGCCGAGGCGGTGCGGCAGGCGACCGGGGTGGACTCCGTCGTGGTGTTCAACACCTCGTTCGTCCAGCTGACCTCCCCCTACCCGGACTACGTCGGACGTCCCTACCAGCCCCCCGCCTACGTGCAGAAGGACGTGCTGCCCAAGCTGTTCGCCGGGCAGACCGTGACGTTCCAGCTCAACGAGCCCGGCTTCAACTCGATCGCGACCGCGGTGCCCGTCTTCGACGCCGCGCACAAGCCGCTGGGCGCGGTCGTCGTGAACATCACCGTCGGCCGGGTCAACGCGCTCGTGGACAGCCACCTGCCGGTGCTGCTGGGCGGCGCGGCGGCCGCGGTGCTGCTGGCCGCGGCGGGCACGGCCTACGCCTCCCGCCGGCTCCAGCGGCAGACGCGCGGGCTCGGCCCGACCGAGCTGACCCGGATGTACGAGCACCACGACGCGGTCCTGCACGCCGTGCGCGAGGGCGTGCTGATCATCGGCGGCGACGGACGGCTCATCATGGTCAACGACGAGGCCCGTCGCCTGCTCGACCTGCCGGCCGACGCCGAACAGCGGCCGGTGGCCGCGCTCGGGCTCGACACCGCCACGACCGCGCTGCTGACCTCGCCCGAGAGCGAGGAGATCACCGACGGCATCCACCAGGCCGGCGACCGGCTCCTCGCGGTCAACAAGCGCCCGACCGCGCCGTACGGCGGGCTTCCCGGCTGCGTGGTGACCCTGCGCGACACCACCGAGCTGCACGACCTGACCAGCAGGATCGAGGCCGCGGGGGAGCGGCGCCAGCTGCTGTACGAGGCGGGCATGCGCATCGGCCGGACCCTGGACATGACCCGCACCTGCGACGAGCTCGCCGAGGTCGCGATCGGCGGCGGCTTCGCCGACACCGTCACGGTCGACCTCGTCGACGCGGTCACCCACGGCGAGGAGCCCCCGCAGGACCTCGGCGCCGCCACCCGCCTCCTGCGCCGCACCACCTTCCTCGGCCCGCCTGCCTCCGCCGCGGACGCGGATGCCGACAGCGCGGCACCGGGGGCACACGGCGGGCCCGCGCGCGCCGGCTCCGCACCGGATCGCCCGGGGCCGGGCGGTGCCGAGCCCGGCCGCGCCGGTGGGGGCGGCGCTCACGGGACCGGCGACTCCGTCGCCTCCGCACCGGGGCAGCCTGTGGCCGAGGGGCCCAGGTCGGCCGGGGTTGAGCCTGACAGCCGCGCGCCCGGTGAGCGCGGCTCCGCGCCCGGGAGCCCGGGGTCGGGCGGCCTCATCTCCGGCGGGCCTGAGCTGGGCGGCGGGGAACCTCGCGGTGTCGAGCCCGGCAGCCCCCCGCCGGGGCGGCCTGCGGCCGAGGGGCCCGGATCGGGCGGCTTGGGGCCCGCCGGGCCGGGGGTCGGAAGCTCCGCGCCGGTCGGGGCGGCGGTGACGGTGGCCGCAGGGAGTCCGCAGGCGCGGGCCGCGACCAGCGACGAGGCCGTTCCCGACGCCCACCACGGCACGGTGACCGCGCCGCTGCGGATGCGGGGCGGTCTGCTGGGGCTGGTCGAGTTCCGGCGGGCCGCCGGGAGCCTGCCGTTCGACGCCGACGACCTGCTGCTGGCGCAGGACCTCGCGGCCCGTGCCGCCGTCTCCATCGACAACGCCCGCCGCTACACGCGCGAGCACGGCACCGCCGTCGCGCTGCAACGCAGCCTGCTGCCGCAGAGCCTGCCCGTGCGGACGGGTCTCGACGTCGCGCACCGCTACCTGCCGGCCAGCGCCGGCGTCGGCGGTGACTGGTTCGACGTCATCCCGCTGCCCGGCTTCCGCAGCGCGCTCGTGGTCGGCGACGTGGTCGGACACGGCATCAACGCAGCGGTCGCGATGGGGCGGCTGCGCACCGCCATCCGGACCTTCTCCGCCCTGGACCTGCCGCCGGACGAGGTGCTGGGCCGGCTCGACGAGCTGGTGTCGCAGCTGGACGAGGAGTCCACCGACGTCAACATCACCGGCTCCACCTGCGTGTACGCGGTCTACGACCCGGTCGCGGGGGTGTGCACACTCTCGCGCGCCGGGCATCCGGGGCCGGCCGTGCTGCGGCCGGACGGCACCGTGGACTACCCGGAGGTCGCCGTCGCCCCGCCGCTCGGCGTCGGCGGCTACCCGTTCGAGACCACCGAGATCCCGCTCGAGCCGGGATCCCAGCTGCTGCTCTTCAGCGACGGACTCGTCGAGAGTCGCGGGCAGGACATCGACCACGGCCTCCAGGGCCTGCGGCGGGTCCTCGAAGGCCGCAGGCCCCGCACGCCCGAGGAGACCTGTGCGGCCCTCCTCGGGCCCGCCTCGGGGCCGGGGGCCGGGCTGGCGGCGCGGGCCCGGGACGACGTGGTGCTGCTGGTGGCCCGCACCGACCTGCTGCCGGCCGAGCAGGTGGCCGAGTGGGACGTGCCGAGCGACCCCGCCGCCGTCGGGCCGGTGCGCAACGCCTGCGTCAAGCAGCTGGCGGAGTGGGGGCTGGAGGAGATCTCCTTCAGCACCGAGCTCATCCTCAGCGAGCTGATCACCAACGCCATCCGCTACGGCGCGCCCCCGGTCAAGGTCCGGCTGCTGCGCGACACCAGCCTGGTCTGCGAGGTCTCCGACGCCAGCAGCACCGCGCCGCACCTGCGCTGGGCCGCGACCACGGACGAGGGCGGGCGCGGCATCTTCCTCGTCGCGCGGCTCGCCCACCGCTGGGGCACCCGCTACACACCGGAGGGCAAGGTCATCTGGTCGGAACAGCCGCTCACCGAGGGGCAGTCCCTGGACGGCCTGCTCGCGGGCTTCGACGAGCTGTGACCGGCGACCGGCCACCGGCGACCGGCGACCGCGCGGTGAACCGCAGTCGTCCGGTCGGGTGCGGAACGGCGCGTCAACGTCCGCGCGGGTTCGCCCCACCCGCGTCCGGCCGGCGCGGGAGGGCGATCGCCGGGGCCTCGGGCGGGACCGGGACCCGACTGAAGACGGCGCTCTGCAGGGCGCGCAGACGCGCGGCGGTGTCGTCCGTCAGACCGGGCCGCCGCAGCCGCTCGTAGGCGGTGTGCGTCACCACGGTGGCCCGGTAGCTGTCCGGGGTGTGGAACTGGAGCTCGAACAGCCCGCGCGCCGCACCGGGGCGCGGCTGCCCCTGCCACACGGTGTTGACGCCCCGGTATCCGCCACGGGACTCCCGCCAGAAGTTGCGGAACCGGGCACTGTCGAAGCCCGCCGCCAGCAGGCGGGCCAACGCCCGCTCCACACACGGGGCATAGCGGTCGGGATCCACGCACAGCGTGTAGCGCAGGGCGTCGTAGCTCTGCGCGAACACCTCCTCGGCGGTCCGGACCGGATGCCGGCGCAGGCTGAGGGCGACCCGCCGCTTGAGCGAGTGCTCGGACTTGACGCGGTACTCGAGGCCGACGAGCCGACCGTCCCCGACGAGGTGGACGAGCGTGCGCACCGCCGCCGTGACGGCCGGTTCGGACGCCGCCATCCTCGCCAAGTGGACGTCGACGAGCCGGTTCTGTTCGGGCGTCAGCAGCAGGCCGCCCGAGCCCTGCCAGGACCCGTCCCCGAGGTTGCGGCCGTCCGCCCCGCTCCCGTCCCGTCTCCCGCTCCCGTCCCCGCCCTCGTCGTCGCCGTCTGGGGCCTCCTCGACGGGAGCGGCACTGGACAAGGCGCGCCCCCTTCACGTGGTCCGGCCGGTGACCTCCTGACGCGATGGTAGGACGGCGCGCGTGCAGCCGACAGGCCGCGCCGAGGCGGTGGCAGGGCTCAACGGCAGGCGGGGGAGAGGACCGCGGCGATGCGCGGGAACCCCAACTCTCTGGGGTGCGCCCGGGGCGGCTGGGGGCTGTGACGGCCGCTCACGCGACGGCCGCTCACGCGACGGCCCCTCACGCGGCCGGCCGGGGAGCGGCCAGCGGCGGCGGGCGGCCCGGGTCCGAGGGACGGCGCGGGGACGTGAGCGCCGGTCGGTCCGGGTGGTCGGGCCACAGGGCCGCCAGGTCCAGCAGGGTCTGCCACAGGGCCCGGGCCCGTTGCTCCTCGACCGGCAGGCCCGGCGGGGCGGGCCGGTGTTCGGCGAGCTGGAGGTAGGCCTCGATGCCGAGTACGGCCTGTTCCACGGTGCGCAGCCGCCTGGCTGCGGTCGCCGCCGCCCCGGCGGCCAGGGGGCCCGCGGGCACCGCGTCACCCAGGCGGGCGCGCAGGAACGACGCAAGGATGTCCAGTTCGTTGCGGGTCATCGCCTTCACCTTCTGACGGACGGCGACCACGCGCCAGGGGAGCAGGGGGAGGGCTGCGCGGCTGGGGTGCTGCATAGCCTGAGCCCGCGGACCCATCCTGTCAACCTTTGCGCGAAACACATGTCCGTCTTCGCGATACGTGAAACAGATGTCCTATGATGGGGGTATGGAACAGATGCCGGGGCCGCGATCCAGCTGGACCTTTCTGACCAACCACGCCCGGGTGCTGGTGCAGATCGCCCGGGATCCCGGGGTGCGCGTGCGCGACATCGCCGCTCACTGCCTGCTGACCGAGCGCGCCGTCCAGCGCATCATCACCGACCTGGAGCAGGGCGGATACCTCACCCACACCCGCGTCGGGCGCGCCAACCGCTACCAGGTCACCGCCGCCTCCCCGCTGCGGCATCCGGCCGACGCCGGTCCCACCGTCGCCGACCTGCTGGCCCTGCTCGCCACCCACCCGACAAGCGGCGATTCCGTCGGCGGCGAACCGCCGACCACCGAGGCCACCGAGGCCACCCAACCCACTGGGGCCACCCGGCCCACCGGGGCCGCCGACGCACTGCGGGGCCGGGCCGCGCCCAGCTCCGTGTGAACCGGGCGGCGGGCGCTCGCGCCGTCCGCCCGAAGCCAGCCGTTTCGAGGAGGGAAGACACCGTGACCGCGGGAGTTCCTGAGCCGACCGATCTGCCCACCATCGCCTGCGACCCGGTCACCCTGGACCTGCTCGAGGTGCGCGCCCTCACCGACGTGCTGTTCGTCCGCCTGCGGGAGCTGGAGGAGGGCACCGCCGAGTACTCGTACGTGCGCAACACCCTGGTCGAACTCAACATGAGCCTGGTGCGCGCCGCGGTCCAGCGGTTCGCCCACCACAAGGAACCCGTCGAGGATCTCATGCAGGTCGGCGTCGTGGGCCTGATCAAGGCCATCAACGGGTTCGACAACGGCCGCGGGGTCGAGTTCGTCACCTACGCGCTGCCTACCGTCACCGGCGAGATCAAGCGCTTCTTCCGCGACGCCAGCTGGTCCGTCCACGTCCCCCGCCGCCTGCAGGAACTGCGCCTCCAGCTCGCCCGCGCCGACGACGCGCTGGAACAGGAGCTGGGCCGCGAACCCACCCCCGCCGAGCTCGCCGACCGCCTCGGCGTCACCGAGGACGAGGTCGCCGAGGGCCGGATCGCCGCCGACGCCTACACGGCGGGAACCCTGTCCGCCCCCGCCGGCGACGAGGACGACGGCCCGCTGCAGCGCCGCCTCGGCGCACCCGACCGGGACCTGGAGAACATCGTCGACCTGACCGCGCTTCGCCAGATTCTGCCCCGCCTGCCCGAGTCGGACCGCCGCCTGCTGAGGCTGCGCTTCGTCGAGGACCTCACCCAGGCCCAGATCGGCGAGCGGATCGGCTGCTCCCAGATGCACGTCTCGCGTCTGCTGAGTCGCGTCCTTTCCGGCCTTCGGGAGGAACTCGAGGGCCGTTGACGCGCCCTCCCGGCCGTCGGCGACCAGCCGGGGCCGCAGGCACAGGTGAGCATCCGTCAGAAAGGCGGTCATCCATGGAGTGCGCTGACATCCGGGAGTGGCGGCAGCACGACGTCGTCGACGAGGGCGGCAAGAGGATCGGCACCCTGGAGTCGGTCTACGTCGACACCGCCACCGACGAGCCGTTCTTCGCGACCGTCACGGTCGGCCTGCCCACCAAGCGGCGCCTGGTGTTCGTGCCGCTCGCCGGCGCGGTCGTCGGCCCCGGGTACCTCAGGGTCGCGTTCGCCAAGGGACAGGTGAAGGGCGCGCCCGCCATCGACGTCGACGGCGTCCTGCCCGCCGAGGAGGAGCCCGCGGTCTTCGCCCACTACGAACTCGAATACTCCACCGGGGCGAGCGGCGAACGCCGCCTGGCCCGCCGCTGAGCCCCGGGGCTCAAGAGGACAGCTGAAAGGAAGAGGGAAGTGCCATGGTCTGGGTCCTGCTGCTCGTCCTCGCCGCAATCGTGCTCGGCATCGTCGGCGCGGTCGCGAAGGGACTGCTCTACCTGCTCGTCATCGGCGTCGTGGTCTTCGCGGTCGCCCTGCTCGTCAGCGCCCTCCGCCTGCGTCGCGGCGGTCGGCGGCCCGTCCGCTGAAGCTGCTGTCGACGCGCTGTTCCGACCGGCGTTCCTCCTGTTCGGTCCGGTTCGGCGAGGTCGTCCAGGAACCGCCGGTCGGCGCGCGTGAGGGGCGGGGCGTACAGGCCGGTGTCGACCGCGACGAACGCGGCCAGGCCGAGATCGTTCGGACCCGGGGCGCGCGCCCGCGAAGCGTCGCGGCCGACGGCGCCGACGGGCGCGCTTCGCGCAGCAGCCCGGGCCGCCGCCAGGGGACCGGCACTCCGCCGGCCACCCTTCCAGCGGGTGGACGGCGGCCGGGCCCGCGCGGGTGGTTCACCGTTTCGGCGTCGGCACACGTGCCCGGGCGGGCGGCTCGGGAGTGACGGTCCTGTGAGAGCGCCTGCCCGCTTCGCGGCCGCGCATGCGCGTGCCACCGCTGTCCGAGGCCGGGTGACCCGTCGTCACCGCGCGGCCGACCGGAAGGGGACGCGTTCGGAGAAGGCCCTGCCAACGGGGGGTGACAGGGCCTCCGCCAACTAGCTTACGGCACAACCGGCTTCGACTGATGACATGCTGCGGCCAAAGAGCACATCCGCTGGTGGGGCGGGGCCGGGCAAGTGCCCGCCCGTACGGTTCGCCCACGCCTGCTTGTCCGGTCCGGAGTGGGACGCCCGCGTCCGGCCACGCCTAGGGTCGCCCGAAATCGCCGCAACCGGGAGTGCGATGCGACAGCGGCGCGACCGTGAGTGCAGGGAGAGGGGAATCGGTGAACTGGCTGATCCATGACTACCGCGAGGACGACCTGGCCGCCGTCGTCCATCTGATCGACAGCACGGCCGAACTCGGGCAGGAGTCGGTCTTCTCGCTGGCGGAGTGCATCGCGGCGCTGACGGCCCGCCAGCCCGCCGTGGTCGCCGTGCACGGCGGCGTGCCGGTCGGCGCGGCGCTCGCGCAGGTGGCGGGGGAGCGGGCGTGGGTGATGCGCATCGCCATCCACCCGGCCTGGCGGGGACGCGGGCTGGCCAGCGCGCTCCTGCGGGAGCTGGAAAGGCGGCTGGTCGAGGCGCGGGTGCGCCGCATCGCCTACGTCCTGCCGCAGGAGGAGCTGCTCGGCGACGGCCTGCACAACGCCGGGTACGTGCGGCGGCCGGCGGCCGCCTACTTCGAGAAGGCGGAGCCGGCCGCCGGCCGGACGGCCGACGTCCTCGCGGAACTCGGCGGCAGAATGCTCCCCGGCGACCTGTGGAGCAAGGTCGCCGGCATGGAGGCGGAGAAGACGCTGATCGAGCGTCGGGTCGTGCTGCCGTTGGCCGAGCCCGAGCGCGCGGCCCGCCACGGGGTCCGGCCGCCGCGTGCGATCGCCCTGTTCGGTCCGCCCGGCACGGGCAAGACCACCTTCGCCAGGGCGGTGGCCTCCCGTCTGGGCTGGCCCTTCGTGGAGCTGCTGCCGTCCAGGCTGGCGGACGAGGGCAGCCTGGCGGCCGGGCTGCGGGAGGCGTTCGCCCGCATCGCCGAGCTGGAGCGGGTGCTGGTCTTCATCGACGAGGTCGAGGAGATCGCGCCGCTGCGCACGGGCGCGTCCGGGATGCACGGCGTCACCAACGAGCTGCTGAAGCTCATCCCGGGGTTCCGGGAGCACGACGAGCGGCTGCTGGTCTGTGCGACCAACTCGGTCCGCTCGCTGGATCCGGCGTTCCTGCGCCACGGGCGCTTCGACTACGTGATCCCGATCGGCACGCCGGACGAGGTGGCCCGCAAGGCCATCTGGTCCCGGTTCACGGAACTGGGCGAGGACGGGCGGGTGGATGTGGACGTGGACCTGGACGCGCTGGTCGCCGCGAGCGAGCTGTTCACGCCCGCCGACATCGAGCACGCGGCCCGTACCGCCGCGCAGGCGGCGTTCGAGCGCGACCTCGCGACGGACGGCGCCGAACCCGCCGAACCCGCCGAGTCCGCCGAGCTCGCCGTGCCGGTCGGCGCCGGCACGGCGGACTACCTCGCCGCGATCGGGCAGTGCCGTCGCACCGTCACCGGCGCCATGGTGGAGGAGTTCACGGCGGACATCTCCTCCCACGCGCGCGTCTGAGACTCCTGCACGCGGTGAGTGACGCGGTCGGTCAGGAGCGCGCGTCCGTCAGCCAGTGGTCGAGCAGGTCGTTGCGGAACTTGCCCGCCGGGTCGAAGCTCCGCGCGAGCGCGGCGAAGTCGCGCAGCCTCGGGACGGCCTCGGCGAGCCGGCTCGGCGGGCAGGAGAAGACCTTGCCCCAGTGCGGGCGTGCACCCAGCGGCAGCAGCGCCTCCTCGACCGAGGCGACCAGCGGCGCGACCCGGGCCGGGTCCGCGATCCAGGTGAAGTGCAGGGCGACGCTGTCGCGTCCGTAGGCGGGGCTCAGCCAGAGGTCGTCGGCGGCGACGGTGCGGATCTCCGAGGTGTGCAGCGCCGGGGCGAGGCGGGTGCCGAGG
>NZ_BBPQ01000024.1:19142-41249 GCF_000787855.1 Streptacidiphilus anmyonensis
CGGATCTCCGAGGTGTGCAGCGCCGGGGCGAGGCGGGTGCCGAGGCCCCGCAGCCGCGCGACGGCCTCGGCGGCCCGCTCGCGCGGCAGCAGGTACTCCGACTGGAGCTCGTCGCCGCTGCTCGGGGTGAACGCGGCCCGGAAGTGCGGCAGTCGCTCGTGCCACGGGCCGGGCTCCCCCAGTTGCGCGGTGCAGTTGACCGCGGGGAGCCCGGCGATCGGGTGCTGCGGCCCGGTGGCGGGGACCGCGCCCGCCACCGTCCTGGGCGACCCGGCGTCGGTGCGGGACTTGACCCACACCGACGCCCGGTCGGAGCCCCACGTGGTGAACGCGCTGACGCTGTACCCGGACGCGAAGACCTCGCCGAAACCGGCGGCGAGGCGCTCCAGGTCCAGGCCGAGAAAGACCTGCTGGGCGACCTCGTAAGCGGGCTCGACGGCCAGCGTCAGCTCCGTCACCACGCCCAGTGCGCCGAGGGAGACCACCGCACCGGGGAAGACCGTCGGATCGGCCGACCGGCTGAGCCGGCGCAGCCCGCCGTCCGCGTCCACGAGTTCGAGCGCGAGCACCGCCGAGGCCAGCCCCTGGTTCCCGTCCCCGGAGCCGTGGGTGCCGGTGGCGACCGCGCCGGCCACCGAGAGGTGCGGCAGCGAGGCGAGGTTGGCCAGGGCCAGGCCCGACCTGTTCAGCTCCGCCGCGATCTCGGCGTAGCGCAGCCCGGCGCTCACCCGGACCGAGCCGCGGTCCGGGGCGATCTCCAGCACCCTCGGCAGGGCGGCGGTGCTCACGAGGTCGCCGGTGGTGTCCGCGAGCGCGTTGAAGGAGTGCCGCGACCCCAGCGCCCGGACGCGCCCGGCCCCGCGGACCACCTCGCGCACCTGCTCGACGCTGGTGGGACGGTGGACGCGTGCGGCGGAGTAGCGCAGGTTCCCCGCCCAGTTGGTCAGGGTGTTCGGGGGCGTGTCGGCGGGCATCTGGTCTCCTCGATGTCGGTCGGGTGCGGCTCAGGCTTCGATGATCTCCAAATCGTCGGGCAGGCCAGAGGACGGTCGCATGCGCGCGGCGGACGTGCTCCGGCGCGCGGCCGCGCGCCGTGCTCCCCGCAGTGCCCCGGACCGACGCTGCGGCGATCCGCCAACTCCCTGGTGGCGCAGGCAGGTTCGTGCTTGGGTGGGCGTCTGCGGCAGGGCGCCGCACGCAGGGACGGCTGGGGGCGAGGGTGCTGAGGGAACTCGACGGACGGACGGCGCTGGTCACTGGAGGGACGCGGGGGATCGGCCGCGCGGTCGCGCGCCGGCTGGCGGGAGCCGGGGCAGTGGTGGTGCTGACCGGCCGGGACGCGCAGGAGGCCAAGGACGCGGCGGCGGAGGTGGCCGCCGAGTCGGGCGGGGCGGTCACCGGGCTCGCCCTCGACCAGGGCGACCAGGCGCAGGTGGCGGCGTTCATGGCCGCGCTGGCCGAGGGCGGCCGGGGCCTGGACATCGTCGTCGCCAACGCCGGGACGATGGGCCTCGGCGGGGTGCTCCAGGACATCACCGACGCGGACGCGCGCGGCGTGGTGGAGGTCAACCTGCTCGGCACCTTCGCCGTCCTCCAGGGTGCCGCGCGGATCATGGGCCCGCGCGGCCCGGGTTCGATCGTGCTGCTGACCTCGCTGGCAGCCTCGGCGGGCGTGCCGTTCATGGCGGCCTACGCCGCCACCAAGGGCGCCATCGCGGCGCTGACCCTCAGCGCCGCCCAGGAGTTGGGGTCGCAGGGCATCCGGGTCAACGCGATCGCCCCCGGGGTGATCGAGACCGACATGACCGCCCCGTTCCCGCGCGAGAGCCTCGACGAGGTCGCCCAGCGCACGCCGTTGGGCCGCCTGGGCACCCCCGAGGACGTGGCCGCCGCCGCGCTGTTCCTGGTCGGCGACGAGGCGTCCTTCATCACCGGACACGTCCTCGCTGTCGACGGCGGCCTCCAGCCCTGATCCCGCCCGTCGTTCGTGTTGTCGTCGTTTTTGATGACCATTTCGGGGAGATTGAGGGATTCTCGCGGTTTGGTCATGGTGTGCGGTTTTGGGGGATCTGTGAGGCGGTGGTGGGGGATTGTTGTCTGTGCCCGGCCGAAGTACCAGGAAGCCGGGAGCACAGCACAGTTGAGAGGGGTTCAACCATGTTCGGTGGACGTCTGAAGAAGGCCGTGGCGCTCGGGTCGGCGGCGGCGGCGCTGGCCGGGGGAGCGGTGCTCGGCGTCGTGGGTACCGCGTCCGCGGCGCCGCACCCGGGGCCGGGGGACCACCACCAGCGCTGCCACGAGGTGAGGGGGCAGTGGGTGCGCACCTGGCACCCCGCCTACCGTGACCACCACGGCAGGCGTCACCCCGGCTACTGGACCCGCACCTGGGTCCCCGCCCACCGGGTGTGCAACCGCTAGTCAGAACCCCTCCCGCACACGGACGGTCTCCCCGTCGGCCCCGCGCCGGCGGGGAGACCGTCCGTGTGTCCCCCCGCGTCCCTCCGTCCGGTGGGAGCGGGCCCGCCGAACGACCGGATTCGGTGGATTTCGGAAACCGGCGGTCCCCGGCGGGGCGTGACGGCAGGTGTCAGCAGGGAGATCACCTCAGGGGGTTCGCAATGATCCAGAGTCTTGCCCGACTGCTCACCGTCAGCGCCGTGGCCGGCACGGTCGCGGTCGCCGGGATCGGGACCGCGTCGGCGAAGAGCAGCATCGATTTCCAGGCCACCCCGCACACCCAGCACGTCGGCCAGTGGTTCGGCGTGCACGGCACCGGCGCCTCCGACGCCGTCGGGTGGCAGCGGTACTGCGTCCAGGAGCGCTACGGCAACGGTGGCGCGTGGCAGACCGTGTGGTGCGGGCGGACCGTCGACTCCACCCGGCAGGACGCGTCCGCGTACGGCAAGGTCCGCGCCGGCCACACCGGCGTCCTCCAACTGCGCGGCGTGCTGGAGGGAGTCCAGAGCGCCTCGGGCGGCCGGACCTGGCTGGACGCGGAGTCCGGCGTGGTCAGCGTGACCGTCGTGCGCTGAGCACGCCGCCAGGCAGCACGTCAGCATGTCAGCACGTCAGCAGGGCGGAGGCGCGGAGCCGGACGGGGGAGCGGTGCTCCCCCGTCCGGCTCCGCGATGCGGTAACCACCGTCGGCACGGTGGCGAAGGCGGCGCGCGCAGCGGTCAGTCCGTCAGGTCGGGGATGGGCGTGACCGGCTCACCGGCGGAATGCGGGCTCGCGAGCCGCGTGGCGAGCTTGCAGCTGTAGAACGGGGCCGTGAAGTCGCACGAGCTGACCTGGACGACTTCCGCATGTGGTGCCGTGCCCACGCTGACCCAGTAGCCGGCAGGCACCGCCTCGCTGAGCACCATGACTTGGGTTTCGAGGAAGCGGGGATCGCCCGCGTACCTCTCCGGGAACGGTTCGACGTCGGCGACGAGCACAGCAGCCATGCGTTCACGGTAGGCACAGCCACGGCGGGGGACGCGGCTCCCACGCCGTGTGCGATCCCGAAGCCGGTCGATCCCCGGGCCGTCGGCGGCCCGGGGTCAGGTCCCGGCAGCGGTGAGGACGGAGTCGTCCTCGGGGCGGGCCCCCGGCAGGCGGTGGCGGGCGGCGGCCAGGGCGCTGTCGACGTCGCGGGTGCCGGTGACGACGCACAGCGTGTAGCTGATGTCGTCGAGGCGCCGCCGGGCCTGCTCGTCGCCGTCCCCGGCGCCGAGCGCGGACAGCGCCGCGTACTCCTCGACCAGTCCGTTCAGCACCGTCGGATGCGCCATCAGCACCGTCGACCACCCTCTTCGCATGTCAGGACGGCGACACCGTGTCGCCCCCAGGGCCGTCTGCCCCGTTCGGCGACGGGCATGCGCAGGGGTTCCGGGGAGGAATGGTGGAGGAGTCAGCCGACCCGGACGGTGACCACGGCCGAGGTCCGGTCGACGGACGTGCGGCCCGGGGCGGTCACCGCGAGCAGCTGGGCGCGGAACGACAGTCTGCCCGCCCGCGTCGCGCGCTCCGACAGGTTCAGCGTGGCGGCGGAGGTGCAGCGCAGCGTCCGCCAGGTCCGCGCGCCGGTGCGCTGGTCGATGCAGACCAGCATCGTGTCGCCGCCGAAGTCGTCCGAGACGCCCGAGGCGGTCAGCGTGACGGTGGCGCCCACGGGGACCGTGGCCCTGTCGGCGTGCAGGTCCAGGTCGGACTTGGCCACGGCCGGGGCGGCGGCCAGCAGGCCCGCCCCCGTCGAGAGCGCCAGGACCGCTGCCGCGGTCCTGAGGCGCCTCATGGACCGCCGGGATATCGAGAACATGACAGACCTTCTCCTGGAGAGCCCGCAGTCAGCAGGCAGGTAACGGGAGTCGTGCCGCGCAACGCGCACGGCGCGGCAGCCGAGTTCTATCACCACGAGCCATGGTGGGCGGTAAGAGCGCGCCGCGCGGACGGTAGGAACACGCACGTCAGGCGACGACGTGCCGAGCCCCATGGCTCCGCGGGTCGCCGGTCGCCGGGCACCGGACGTCAGGCCGGAGCTGTGGCCGCAGTCCGCCGCTCCAGCCGCCGCGTCTCCCGGATCAGCAGCGCGAGGACGACGGCCAGGATCGCGGCCGCCACCGCGATCGCCGGCTGGCCGAGCCAGCGCGTGCAGAGCACGCCGATCAGCGCGCCGATCGTGAACGACCCCACGATGACGCCGTACTGCTGCGCGCGCGAGCGCGCGGCGGCGTCCCGGTCCACGAGCCACCGGCGCGTGGCGACGATGCACTGCCGGAGGTTGCCACTGGTCATCACCGTGGCATACGGGGCGTCGTGCAGGGTCGTGAACGTCGAGAACTGCAACGCGGCCACGAACGCCACCGTGACGGTCGTGACGCCCGCCGGAGGGTGTCCGGGCAGGGACGCGACGGCGGCCAGCAGCACGATCTCGATGGTCACCACAAGACGCAGCGGTCGACGGACCACGGCCATGAGCCGGGGCGTCCCGAGCAGGTCCACCACGAGCACGCCGGCGACGAAGGCGACGATGGGCACGAGCCGCAGCGCCGCCGCCTGCCAGTGCCACGAGGTGATCTGCGTCCAGAACAGCACCACGTTGCCCGACTGGAGGTTGGCGAACACCTGGTAGAGGACGAGGGTGAACGCGTCCAGGAACCCGCCGACGCAGGCCAGCAGCGCTCCCACGGGCAGGTTGTCGGTGCGGCGATGGATCGTCACCACGCGGACCGGACCTCCGGAGTCGCCCGATCGACGGCCGAGGCGACGCGCCGGGGCGTGACGGGCCCGGTCGGATGGTGCGACGTCATGCGGCCACTGTGCCAGGGGCGGGGGCCGTCTCGTCGACGCCGCTCCGCACCGTCGGCCGACCGAGGCAGGACCGCTCAGCCGGTCCACCCGGACAGCGGAACGAGGCGTCTGCCCGGGACAGGTGTGGCCGGGGAGACGGGCATGACGGGCGTGACGGGCGTGTCGGATGGGCCCGTGGGGCGGCACCGGGCCCAGGTGCGTGCGCGCAGGCAGCCGAGGGCGTAGCCGTACGTGAGCGTGGCGGCGTCCAACCACCAGCGCAGGAGCGCGGCGAGCGGGAGGGCCGCGTACTGGACCCGGGGCCGAAGCGGGGGCGAAAGCGCGCCCGCCGGGTCGCCGGCCGGCGCGGCGGCGGGGGGACGGGGGACGGCGGGAACGCTGGTGAGGTGTCCGCCGGCGTCGGTGAAGGCGAGCGGCGGCGCAACGGGAAGCGGGGTGGACGTGAGAGAGGCGAGCTGGTCGGCGACGCCGACCGGCGTGGCGGCGTACTGGACGGCCGCAGGCTGCGGGTCGGCGTCGGCGATCAGGTTGTCGCGGTAGGCGGTGAATCCGGAGTCCGCGTAGTGCCCGAAGTCGGCGCCGGACACATAGCGCGCGGCCGTGCCGGTGTGCGCCTCCTCGTAGAGGTCGAAGGTGGTGTGCGAGGGGTCGTCCCAGCCCGCGAAGATCACCGTGTGGGTGGCGGAGAGCAGGATGTCGCCGGGCAGGAGGGCGTCCGCCGGGATCGGATGGGCGACCAGGGCGAGGTTCCCGGTCCAGAAGTCGTCGCGCTGCTCCAGCGCCCAGGCCATCGACACGAACCCCGAGCAGTCCTGCCGGTACGTGCCGTTGGCGTCGGTCCACCAGGCGGTCTGTGAGTACGGCACCCCCTCGCCGATCCACGCCCGGGCCCGGGCGATCACCTGCGCCCGGCTGATGCTGCGCGCCATGACCGGCGCGGGACCGTAGGGCGCGAGGCGGGAGCTGGCGCACGAGGCGGTGAGGGGGTCCAGCGCAGAGCAGGCGGTAGAACGGTGCTCGGCGGCCGCAGACGGCCCCGCCGTACCGGTGGGGAGGAGGAACACCCAGGCCGCCGCAGTCAGCACACATCCCCGACCCACGGCACGCCTGAACCTTGGGTTTCCGGGTCCGGTCGGACGGAGCATGCGAACCTCCATGAGGTCGTCGGTGGGTGAAACCGCCCGCCCCCGCTTGTCGCTGCCTGCGTTGCCACGGTAGGTGTCCACCGCCTGGGCAGCCATCACCCAGAGCCGAACGGGCGCTCGTTGAGATCTTTGAGCCTGAGTGCGCCCACAGCCGAAGTGGGTGGAATCCGGGTGCGGGACATGGGTGCCCGGTTGGGTGAGCGGTCAAGGGGCGAGCACCGTGCGGCCGGAGAACAGGACGGCGTCGTCGCAGGTCGCGCCGGTGCCGGGCCGGGTGCAGGCGACGGCGAGGACGAGCTGGTCCCTCGGGTCGAACTGGAGGGGGGCGGTGAAGTGCTCGTCCAGCGTCTGGGAGGGGTTTCCGGGGGCGGCCGGGGTCAGGCCGACTTCGAGGAGGACGGTGCCGCCACGGCGGATCTCCAGCAGTGCCGTGTCGCCGTCGGGATTCTGCAGGACGAGGTCGCTGACGTAGGTGGTGGCCTTGGCCGGCACGGTGTACGCGGTAGCGGTGAAAGCGCCGTTGGTGGCGGGTGCCGTCGCGATCCGGAGTCGGGCGTCTGTGGCCTGCACGGTTCCCGTGCCCGGTGGGAGGGCCGCGAGAGCCGGCAGGCTGACCGCGGCGTTCTGCTGCGCCTGTTTCTGCGCGGCGGCCGCCTCCTGCTGCGCCGCCTGGGCCTGCTTGAGGGCCTGCGAAGCCTGCTGCCGGGCCTGCGCCGCCTGTTGTGCGGCCTGGCCTGCCTGCTGTTGGGCGCCTGCGGCTTGGGAGTTCGCGCCTGATGCCTGCTTCTGTGCCCCTACGGCCTGGGTACCGGCCGCGGCGGCCTGCGAGTCGGCGCCGGAGGCCTGCCGCTGGGCGCCTGCGGCCTGCTGTTGGGCGCCTGCGGCTTGGGAGCTCGCGCCTGATGCCTGCTTCTGTGCCCCCGCGGCCTGGCTGCCCGCCGCGGCCGCCTGCGTACCGGCCGCGGCCGCCCGCGAACTCGCGCCCGCGGCCTGACTCTGTGCGCCCGCGGCCTGCTGCTGCGCCCCTGACGCCTGCTGCCGGGCCCCTGCGGCCTGGGAACTCGCCGCGGAGGCCTGCTGTTGCTGTGTGTTGGCGCTGTTGGAGACCGCGGACTGGGTCGGGGTCGGTCTGAAGACGGTCGCGAGCAGCACGACCCCGGCGATCACCAGCGCCCCCGCGAGCACGAGCAGCTTCAGCAGCGTCGGAGAGACCAGCGGCACGGTGTGCAGCGCGCCGACGGCGGTCTGCTCCTGTCGCTCCTTGTCGACCGCGAGGACCTGGAACGGGATCGGGCGACCGCGGCGGAACCAGCCGACCTGCCGGGGCCGCGCCTTGAGCGGGACCAGCAGGCTCATCCCCGGGGCGACGGTGACGACGGATTCCCGGAAGCGGAAGGCGAGCTGGGCGTCCTCGTCGTCGGCGAACAGCTCGACGACCAGCGGCGCGTTGCCCAGGTTGTCCACGGCCGCGCGGAAGCGTGCGGTGCCGCGCCCCCGGCGGGTCCTGGGGAGCAGGTCGAGCGCGAACTCGGTGAACGGGCCGACGACGGCCGTGCCCTCCTCGACCGAGGACCCTTCCACGTCCTCCCGGGAGACGGCCCGGACGGCGAACGGCAACTCGCCCGCAGGCACCCTCGGCGACCTGGGCGGCCTCAGCGTGAGCCGGGCGGTGGCCGCCTCACCGGGCAGGACGTTGACCTTGTCCGGCGTGACCTGGGCCCACTCCCTGGCGTCACCGAGGACGTCGAGGAGGAACTCGTCGACGACCCCGCCGTCGTTGCGCAGCCGGATCTCGCAACCGGCCTCCTGCCCCGCCGCGACGCGGACGGGCTCGTCAGGCAGCGAAATGGTGACTCCCATGCCCCCAGAGTCGGCGGACGGGCCGAGGAGCGTCAGCCGCGAAGGGGAAGCCGTTGGGTCCCGGCAGCAGGCCCGATGAGGAAGAGTCGACAACCCCCGGAGAGGGAACGACCGCTGGCCTGCCCACCCGCAGCGTCCCCCGAGCGGGTTCCCGGCCGCCAGGGCAGCGCCGGGGGCCCGTCGGGCTGCCCGGTCGGGCACGACCTCGGCGACCGAGGGCCTCACGCTCGACGAGAGGGGTACGGGCCCGTCACCCCGGACGGCACCCCGGCCCCACGAGAGGCGGTGGGGTGATGAGAGCGACAAGCTGGGCAGTGGCGGCCGCCCTCACCGGGGCCGTGGTCATGGTCCCGGTGGCGCTGGGCGAGGCCGGGCCGGGCGGACCGGTGTTCACCGCCGTCTCCGGGCGCCCCGCCCCTGCCGCACCCGCGCCCCCGGCCGTCTCCGCGACGCCGCCGACCGCCACCGGGCCGACGGCCTCCACGGCGCCCGCCTCCGCCCCGGCTGCCGCCGTCGGCTCCCCGGCCGGTCCGGTCTCCCCGCTGACGGGGCTTCCCGGCGGCGCGGGGCGGGTCCTGGCCGTCAAGGTCGACAACGTGGGGGCGGCGCAGACCGAGCAACTCGGCCTGAACGCCGCCGACGTGGTGTACGTCCTCCAGGTCGAGGGCGGGCTGAGCCGGTACCTCGCGGTGTTCGACAGCGCCCACGCCCCCTCGCGGGTCGGCCCGGTGCGCAGCGCCCGGCAGAGCGACATCCCGCTGCTGGCCGCCTACGGGCGCGTCGGCCTGGTCTACAGCGGCGCGATCTCAGGACTCCTGCCGGACCTGGCACGGGCGAACCTCGTGGGCGTCACGCCGGACAGCGGCCTGTTCAGCGACGGCGGCCTGATGCCCACGTACATCGGACCCGCGCAGGTCTTCGCCGCGCACCCGGGCCTGGCGCGGGCGAAGGACGTCGGCTTCACCTTCGGCCCCGAGCCCGCTGCGGGCGCCGCCGCAGGCCGCGTGACGGTGAACATGCCCGCCGCCGCGTTCACCTTCACCTTCGCCGCGAGCGGTTCGCGCTGGCTGGTCTCGGTCAACGGCCACCCGGCCGCCCCCGCCGACCAAGGCCGCCTCACCACCGCCAACGTGATCGTCCAACATGTCGCGGTCGTGCCCGGCGCCTACACCGACCACAACGCCGGCCGGCCCGACAACGAGGTCGTGTCGGTCACGACGGGGCAGGGCGCCGCCGACTTCTACCGCGACGGTCGGGTCTGGCACGGGCGCTGGTCGAAGCCGGCCGACACCGCCCCGACGAGCTACACGGTGAACGGCGCGCCGATGCGCCTGCGACCCGGCCGCACCTGGGTCGTGCTGGTCCCCTGACGCCAGGTCCCGACAGACCCTGATCGGGAGAATGCATAAAGGATTCATATAAATCGGCTATGCTTCTCGCATGAGTCGCCGAGACGCCGCGCACGGCGCTTCCGATGCCATCGGGTCAGCCCTCTACGGTCTGGCCACCAGGGCCGTGAGACGCCTTCCCCGCGACATGAGCCTGACGTCCGCCGCCACCTTGGCCACCCTGGACAAGACCGGCCCGCGACGGATCACCGATCTGGCGGCGGCCGAGGGCGTCACCCAGCCCGCGATGACCGTCCTGGTCCGGGTGATGGAGGAATCCGGGCTGGTCGAGCGGACGGGCGATCCGTCCGACAAGCGCGTCACGCTGGTATGCCTGACCGAGGCCGGCGCGTCGTACGTCCGGGCCCGACGCCAGGCAGGCGTCGACGCGTACGCGCGGTTGATCGACGAACTCACCGGTGACGAGGTCGAGGCCCTGGCAGCGGCACTGCCTGCGCTGACGCATCTGGCCGAGCTCGAAAGCCACGCCCGACAGGAGTCGGACCGGTGACCGCGGCCCAGGCTCATGACCAGCCCACGAGCACTGCCCTGAAACGTTCCGAGACACGTCTGCTGGTCCCCGCCCTGATGTTCGTCGCCCTGGTCGTGGCGGCGGTCGGCAGCCTCGGGACGCCGCTCATCACCAGCGTGGCGACCACGTTCCACGTCTCGCTCGACAGCGCGCAGTGGACGCTCACCATCGCCCTGCTCAGCGGCGCCGTCGCCACCCCCGTCCTCGGCCGACTCGGAGCCGGTCCGCACCGGCGGACCACGATTCTCGCCACGCTGGCGATCGTCGTCGTCGGCAGCGCGCTCACCGTGCTGCCGCTGCCGTTCGCCTGGCTGCTCGCGGGCAGAGCGGCCCAAGGCGTCGGACTCGGTCTCACCGCGCTGATGATGGGCGTGGCCCGCGACCATCTTCCCGAGGAGCGCAGCGCGGCCACGATCGCCCTGATCTCCGTGGTCTCCATCATCGGAGCCGGCGTCGGCTACCCGCTGGCCGCGCTGCTCGCCGAGTTCGGCGGACTGCGGGCCGCCTACGGCCTCGGCCTGCTCATCACCGCCATCGCCTTCGTGACCGCCTGGCGCTCGGTGCCCGCGGCTCCCGAAGGCCGCTCCGCTCAGGTGAACGTCGCCGGTGCGCTCGTCCTGGCGGGTGGACTGTTCCTCGTCCTGTTCCTGGTCGGCGAGCGGAGCCTGTGGAGCCGTCACCTCGCCGTGGCGGTGAGCCTCGCCGTCGCCGCCGTACTCCTGCTCTGCATCTGGACCGTTTCCGAACTGCGAACCAAGACGCCCCTGGTCGACGTCCGCGCGGTACGTCACCCGGCGGTCGCCGGGGCGAACATCGCCATGTTCGTCGGCGGGAGCGGCATGTACCTCCTGCTCACGCTCATCACCCGCTACGCGCAGACGCCGCACAGCGCCGGCTACGGCTTCGGACTGACCACCTTCGTGGCGGGCTTGGTCCTCATCCCCTTCTCCGTGCTCGGGTTCGCCGCCGGCAAGCTCACGCCGCGGGTCCGGAAGAGGATCGACGGCCCCCTGCTCCTGGCCGGCAGCGCCGCCATCGTCGGCGGCGGGTTCGTCCTGTTCGCCACCGCCCGGTCCAACCTGGCCGAACTGCTCGCGGCCATGGGCGTGCTGGGCTTCGGCGTCGGCAGCTTCTCGGCCGCCATGCCCAGCGTCATCCTGGCCGTCACCCCCAAGAGCGAGACGTCGAGCGCCATGAGCTTCAACTACGTCGTCCGCAGCGTCGGGTACTCCCTGGGCAGCGCCATCGGCGGTCTGGTCCTGGCCGCCGGAACCGACACCGGCCGCCTCTTCCCGAACGACGACGCCTACACCACCGCGGCGCTGGTCGGCGTCGCCGCGATGGCGATCACGACGATGACCAGCCTCGCCCTCGCCCGCCGGCGCTCACCCGAGACCGATCAGAGCACAGCGCCAGCCGGTGTGCCGGGCCAGGACCGGCCCAGTCGAACCGGAAGCTGAGGACCGCCCGCATGCGGTCACTATGGTGAATGCGACGTCAGATGTGAAGTCCCGAACACAGGAGGTGCCGTGGCCAAGGGCTACTGGGTCAGCGTCTACCGGAACATCAAGGACCCCGAGAAGCTGGCTGCCTACAACAAGCTGGCCGGGCCGGCCGTCCGGGCCGGGGGCGGGCGGCTGCTCGCCCGCGACGGCCGGGTCGTCGCACACGACGCCGGAATCGCGGAGCGCACCATCCTGATCGAGTTCGACAGCTTCGAACAGGCGGTCGCCGCCCGTGCGAGTGCGGCCTACCAGGAGGCGCTGGCCGTACTCGCTGACGGCGTCGAGCGCGACTTCCGCATCATCGAAGGCCTCGACTGACGACCGAGACCGCGTCGGCGACGAACACGAAGCCGACTGCGGGGTTCATCCCGGCCCGTCAGCGCGCCGCACGTAAGAGGTCATTCGTAGTGGCGATGTAGTCGTCGGCAGTCGGCGAGCCAGGCGGCGATCGAGGACGACAACTGCCATACACGGCCAGGGTGTGTTCATGACCGCGCCGACCCCGCCCGAACGGGTGGAACCCGGGCGGGACACTTAAGTCGCACTACTGAACCACCGATACGTTGACTTGAGCAGACCAAGGCCCGCCAAATCAGACGCGACCCGCCGTGGGTGGAGGATCGAGAGGGGATGATCGTGGAATACCGTGATCTCGTCGTCGAAGGCGGCAAGCGCTACGCGAAGTCGAATGCCATGGGGCTTGCAGCATGCCCGGGAGCACCCGCACCCGCACCGCAGCCTTTTGGGCTAAATGGGTCAGACATCCGATGACGACGTCGATGCCACACTCGGTCGATCGCCGCCAGGCGCTGCGTCAGGGCGCCTTCTTCATTGCTTCTGTCGGGGCGCTTTCGCTCTCGGGTGAGGCGCGCGCAGAGGCGCAGGCCTCACCCATCCAGCAGTGCACGCCGCCCACGAGGCTGCCGCTCCAGCCTGAGTTCCCCACCTCGCCGCCCGACGCATTGCCGGAGCCCGTGCGCAGGAACCTCGAGACAGCAATGCGCGCAGCGATCAAAGTGGTGTCGCCGGCACCGCGGTACCGCGGATTCGGCGCCGTACTGGTCAACGTGGATGATGGTCGGATCGTCGCGGAGGCGAAGGGGGGTGACGGCCCCGGAACGAATCATGCGGAGCTCAATGTGCTCCGGAACTTCGGCCTCTTGCACCCCGATGGGGAGGCTCTGCATAAGACTGTTCTGGTGACGACGGCCGAGCCATGCCCTATGTGCGCGACGTGTGCCATCTTCTCGCGGGTGGCCGGCGTGGCGTACGGAACCTCGCTCGAGTTCCTCATCGGACATCCGCCCACCCGCATGCCGATCCGGATCTCGATGCCTCAGGTCGTCGCGACGGGCCCCCTGCCGAACATGCCGGTGGTCGGGGGCGTGCTCCACGAAGAGACGGATCCGCTCTTCATGTGACCGTGCACCGGGCGCGCCCTGACCGGCATCGGGGGCCGGCGGCGTCACTGAAGGATCTTCCGGACGGGCCTCCGGCTCGATCGAGAAGCCCGACGCGCCGCCCGCTGCATCGAAGCCGAGGTCCGGAGAGCGCCTTCTACGATCGAGTCCGGACTTGCGCCCCGCACCCCGGCATGGCGGGCATCGGGGCCGTGCCTGGCCCCTGCGACGCCTTCCCGTTCTCCGGGCGTCCGAGCGACGGGGATGCAGAAAGGCTTAAAGACTTTATTTCAGGCATCAGTCATAGTCGAGAATCGAGAGGGGACGATCATGGAATGCCGTGATCTCGTCGTGGGACTTGCGGCATGTTCGGGAGCACCCGCACCCGCACCGCAGCCTTTTGGTCTATTTGGGTCAGATGTCCGATGACGACGTCGATGCCACACTCGGTCGATCGCCGCCAGGCGCTGCGTCAAGGCGCGCTCTTCATCAGTGCCGTTGGGGCGCTGTCGCTCTCGGGTGAGGCGCGCGCAGACGCCCAGGCCTCACCCGTCCAGCAGTGCACACCGCCCACAAAGCTGCCGCTCCAGCCCGAGTTCCCCACCTCGCCGCCCGACGCATTGCCGGAGCCCGTGCGCAGGAACCTCGAGGCAGCAATGCGCGCAGCGATCGACGTTGCGGAGGGGGCGGCTCATTCATTCGGTTACGGCGCCGTACTTGTCGACGTGGGCAATGGTGAGATCGTCTGGCGGGCGGCGAATACCGGCGGCGCCGACCCGTCGGCCCATGCGGAGCTCAACGCGCTCCGGGGGTACAGCATCAACAAAGGCAGCTTTACTGCCGCCTCCACGACCGTCTTGGTGACGACGGCCGAGCCATGCCCTATGTGCGCGACGTGCGCTCTCTTTGCGCGCGTGGCCGGCGTGGCCTACGGGACCTCGCTTGAGTTCCTTATGGCACAACCAGGCAACACGGTGCCAAGGATCTCAATGCCTCAGGTCGTCGCGACGTTGCCGCCAGGGGATCCCAGGACCAGGATGCCGGTGGTCGGGGGCGTGCTCCACGAAGAGACGGATCCGCTCTTCAGCAGGAAGTAGCCTTTCACTGATCGACGCCCTCGCCGGTGTCCGGGTTGGGGCAGCCTCAATGCCCGGGATCGACCCGGCACCGCGCGGGGAGATATCGTCGCTCCGTTGAGTCATTGCCGCTCCTTACACTGCTACCCGTGCCGGATGCCGGCGTCTCCACCGCCGATACGAACGCAAGGCCGAACACTTCCTCGCCTTCGCCGGCATCGCCGCCACTCTCATTTGCTACCGCCGACTCACCCAATGAGATGACTTGTCAAGTGCGCCGCACGTAGAGGGAAACAGGCACGACGAACAGCGACACCGAGAGAGGCAGCGATGGACCAGGGCACCCGCGGCGAGCTCATCAGTCGGCTGGCCGGGACGGTCACGTCCGTCACGACCACGCACCCGCTACGGGTCGCCATCGACGGGCCGCCCGCCGCCGGCAAGACCACGCTGGCCGACGAGCTCGCCGTGGTCCTGCGCGCGCAGGGCCGCCAGGTCATCCGCGCGTGCATCGACGACTTCCTCTTCCCCCGTGCACAACGCTACCGACGCGGCCAGTACTCGGCCGAAGGCTGCTACTACGACGCCCACGACCAGGCCGCGCTGTGCCGGGTCCTGCTCGACCCGCTGGGCCCGGGCGGCGACCGAACGTTCCGATCCGCGGTCCACGACAGGGACACCGACACCCCGTCGTCCCTTCCGGCCACGACCGCCCCCGCAGACGCGGTGCTGCTCTTCGACGGCGTCTTCCTCCTGCGCCCGGAACTCATCGACCGGTGGGACCTGCGCATCTTCGTGTCCGTCCCCTTCGAGCAGACGGTGGACCGAGCCCGGAGCCGAGGCGCAGCTCTGGCCGGATCCACCGCCGACAGCAGTGAGATCGAACGGTCCTGGCGCGACCGCTACATCCCCTCCCAGCAGCTCTACTTCGCCACAGCCCGCCCAACCGACCACGCCGACGTCATCGTGTACAACGATCAACTCCAACGTCCGGCCTGGGAAGTCCGACCGCAGCGTCTCTAGGCGCAGGAACCCGCTCTCAGAAGCCTCACGTACTGTCGGATGCGCAGCACGTCATCGGGGAAGCAGCTGTCCCAGCCCTGGTCCAGCCGCGTCCAGACGGCGGGCTGCCCGTCCTCCGCGATCAGCGGCTGTTCCGGGTCGCCGATCGCGGCGTAGGAGAGGGACATGGTCACCGGCAGACCCGGGCCGAACGACCGCACCGCCACCGCGGCGGGCCGCTCCAGCAACCGGGGCCGCAGGCCGGTCTCCTCGGCCAGTTCCCGGGCCGCGCCCTCGCGCGGACACTCACCGGGCTCCACCTTGCCACCTGGCGGGACCAGCCCGCGCCACGGATGCCTGACCAGCACGATCTGCTGCATGGCTGCATCCAGAACCCACACCTCGGCGCCCAACGGCTCCACGGCGCCGGCCAACGCAGAGCGGAACCAGGCTCTGGCCCCGTCGAACTCCAGCGTCGCGCTCCCGGCGTCAGCGACGGCAGCATCAAGCGGGCGCTGCTCAAACACGCTACGGATCATTGCGACAGGCTATGGAACGCCACTGACACCGCCGTGCTGCAGCGGCCGGCCCCGCAGACCACCTTGGCCGTGAGCGGCTCGTGCTGGTCCCCTGACGCCCCGGCCCTGGGAAGACCGAAAAGGCACGCCGCATCGCCCTTTCGGCTTCCCCGGGAGCGGTGTCCGATCGTAGGTCGCCGCCGCAGACTTGGAGATGACCCGGCCCGGGCATCGGCCCGGAGGACAGACCTCAGCAACCCAAGCCCATTGCGGGCGCAGGCCTTTGAGGAGGTGCTGAATGTTTGACGAAGTGGTGTTCTTCACCCTGACCCAGTGGCTGCGCGACGACGTGTCAGACCCGGAGCTCGTGCTGATGCGCGAAGAACTCGGCAACTGGCTGGGCCGACCCGACTGGTTCGAAGCACAGTCCGCCGATGACCTGCGCTGGAAGGCCCTGGTTGACGCGCTGAACGAGCGCGACTTCGACCCCTTGGCCCGCAGCCTGCAGCAGATCGGCGGCTCCGGCGAGCCTACCGACCAGGAGAAGCGGGCATGGGCGGCCGGCCTGTGGGAGTTGCTGCGCTCCTCCCCGCAGCCCGCGGACGACCGCGACGTGTCCGGCAGCGCCCCGCAGGACGCCTTCGCCGACGCTGCGCTGCGGGAGGAGGCCAGCGACGAAATGGCGACAGCCGATGGGGCGTTGAACGCCTCCGCGAACGTCTCCGGCGAAGCCACCGACGTTCTCAGAGCCGCTGTGGAGGAAGATCCCCAGGCGGCAGCAGACGTCACGCCGGATCGGATGCGGGAGCTTTCGATCGAGGCTCTAGCCGTGGTGGCAAGGGAGAGGCGCCAGCCCGGGGACTAGCAGCTGACTGACGAAAGGAGCGGATCAGCCATGCCGGAAAAAGCTCTGTGGGATCTCCTCGTCGAAAAAGCACGAGTCATGGTCGATCCCAAGACCGCCGAACAAGCGGGGATCCTCGCTCAGTCGGCCGACTGGGACAAGTACATGATCAGCCGAGTCGGTGTGCCGACCGAGTCCGGCAACGAACCGAGCGGAGCCGTCGACCGACCCCCGACCGCAGAGGACGTCGACAGGGAGTTCCGCGACAAGTACCCCGGCCTCATGCGGCTCGTGGACAGCTGCGCCACCGAGGAATCAGCGAAGGCGTACCTGGCGGACATGGGGGTTCCGGTGGGGCTGCTGGAGGCGATGGCCGGCGGCGTGGACGACGAGATCATCGCGGCGCTCGACGCTGTGCAAGCCGGGAAGTAGCGCGTCAAGGGCACGTTGCAGAGGGAGTGGGAAAGATGACCGACGAAGAAGTCCCCCGCGGTGGAAATCGGAGCCGCCCTAGCGAGCAGGAGAAGTGGTTCCACAACAGGGGCGACGAGATCAGCCTCGACCCGACGCCCGAGCCGGAAAAGGAAGAGGGCGGCCCCGACGACGTCGGCGTTGACCTGGAAGCCGGGCACGGCACCATGTTGGCGACGAAGAAGAAGCCGCGGCGGTACGCGAGCGCTGGGGACTGCCTCTGGAACGCCTTGAAGAAGCTGGGCGGCCTGGTGAACAAGTGGGTGGTCGCTGGGATCGGCGCCCTTGGCGGTGCGGCCACCCTGGCGAGTCTTGTGGTGACGTATTACGCGGCACCTGATCAGCGCAGCAGAATCGGCGCGATCCTTGGGATCACCGGGGCCAGCCTCGTCATACTCACCGCCATCCTGGGCTTCCTCGGACTCCTGGTCCAGTTCTACCCGACGGTCAAGAAGGCGCTCGAGGATGAAGAGCTTGCCACCAGGGACGAGGTCCGAAGGGTGAAAGAGAAGCTGCGCGCGGTCAAGGATCAGAATGCCAGGATGCGAGAGAGGCTGGATGAGCTTGAGCGCCGCGTGTCCGGCCTTGGGGGAAACGGCGACAACCAGGGCTCTTCGCGTGGCTCGATCATCCTGGCGGGCAAGGCAATCGCCGATGGTGCCGGAGACTCCGATGACGATGCCGATGACGATGACGACGACCTGCTGGACCATGATCCCCTGCCCGCCGGCAAAGCCACGGCCGTCCCCGTTGCGAAGCGTATCGTCGCGATTGCAAGTAGCAGCGACACCGACCAGGACGCTGCCGTGAAACTGAAAGAGCCGCAGGCGGAGTTGAAGGAAGTGGCCGACGCGTGCAAAATCCGCGCCGCCCATGAAGAAGCAGCACTTGAAGGTTATGCAGATCAACTCGGGGCCAATGCGGAGTGCCTCGCGAGCGCGCAGAAGATCGCTGAGCAGATCGCCCGCAACGACGAACTGGAAAGCGAAGTCAAGCAGCTCGTCAGCGAGATCGAAAGCGCCGCGGCTTCAGCCGAGAAGAGCCAGACGGAACTGCGGGGAGGAAGCGCGGACGCGAACCAGGAAGAATCGAAACGGGGAGTGAAGAAGACCGTATGATCGAACGGCTGGTCAGACAGGCGACGCCGGCGATTCTCGACCTGCCGGCGTCGCCCTCCGCACGTCGTCGTGGGCCTCGCGTGGAAGTCGACCTTGAGCAGGCCCTGGTTTTGCCTGGCGCGGGCTGCCCGGTCGAGTACCCCTGTCGGGTGACGTCACGGTGTTCGGCCCCATAGGCGTCCGACCGGGGACTCAGCGCGGATTTCGTCGGCCTCGAAGGACACCCGCTTTTCCCGGCCGGCGAGCACAACGGTTCCTCCGCTGAGCCTGGCGAGAGTGGTGGGCCAGCCAGACCAAGCGTCCACCTCGAAGTTCCTCACGCCAACACAGACCAGGACGAACTCATGCGCGTTGTGGCCACGTGCCTGCCACAGTTCGGCGGCGCCGACGGGGACTGCGAAGGCGGAGAACCTCAAGGTGACCGACGCTTCGCGCTCATCGATGAGGACTGAGTCCAAGTGGTAGTCCGTCAGCGGCGGTGGGGGCGAGCCAAGGACTCCACGGACAGCCTCGGGGTTGGTCAACTCGGATGACCAGTCGCGTTCACTCATAAAACGCCTTCGCAGTCGTGGGAGGCAGCACTCCCTGGTGCCGGTGCTGGTCAAGGCGGCTCTCGAACCATCGCCGAGCCGTGTAGGGCGCTTCGTTGGAGCGGTAGGCGTTGAGATGGCCCACTCTCAGAGCGTGCGCGGTGAACGCCAGTGAGAACTCCGGACCGTTCACCGCGACCCCGATCCGGCGCTCCGGGGTGGGGACCCGGGGACCGAACTCGATGTCGACCACCGTGCTGTCGGGGACGCCCCGCATCCGCAGGTCCTCGCCGCAGGCGAAGAACTCGATCTGAGCCTCGAACCGGTCACAGCCGGCTTCAGTCCAATCTGGCGGTGCGAGGTCGGGAAAGCGCGGAATCTCGACACGCAACGTCACACCAGGGCCGTACGGACTGAGGTGCACCGACCTGAGAACCAGGCATTCCAAAGCCGGCAACTCGGTGTAGAGCGCGGTGAACCGCTCGGAGTGGACCAGGAATTGCGGCCATGCGTCGGCTGGCATGGGTGGGCCCTCCGCTCTGGGTTCGGGGTTGTGCCGGACAAGGGTACGGTTCGGGCGTGACCACTGACGCTGGGGCCGCGAGCCGGGTATGGAACGGCGCCTTGGTGCGCTCTCGTGTCGCTGCGATGGCACGGGCAGATCCCGAGCGTCGCCGCTTCGGTGCCTCGCACCACGGTTACCGGCTTCAACCGCCCATGACGGAGAAGGCGATAGGCTCCTTCGAGCAACGGCACGGCGTCATCCTGCCTGTGTCCTACCGGGACTTCCTGAGTACGGTCAGCGGCGGTGGGGCAGGGCCGGACTACGGACTGCCGGGTCTGGCGGAGGAAGTGGCCGACGAAGAGGCACTGCACGACGTCCGGGCGGAGTGTTTGCAGCTGGGTTTCCTGGCCACCCCGTTCCCGCACACCGCGGACCGCCCGGGGCCCGGCCGCGGAGGCGACGCCGACTACTCGGTTGCGGGAACGCTGGTCCTCGGCGAGATCGGGTGCGGTACCTTCTCCCGCCTGGTCATCACGGGCACCAACGCAGGACAAGTGTGGCTCGACGACCGGCTCTGGGGTGGTCTGACTCCCGGCCCGGACTTCCGCGACTGGTACGCGGTATGGCTGGGATCCCAGGAGGAGCCCGAGGCCTTTCAAGCGCTGTAGACGCCTGTGAAGTTGCGCTCGATCCACTCGGCGTCGGTCAGGTAGCGACGGTCGTGGCCCTCGCGGATGTGCTGTCCGTAGGCGGCATGTCCGGCGGCGTGCTGGGCGTACATCCATGCCACCAGTGCTCTGAGCCGCTCCGCCGCGACACGGGGAAGGTGGGCCCGTTGGACGTCCGAGAGCCCGTAGGCGTCCGCGAAGAGGTCCAGGCGACGTCGGGCCTCCGGCAGGGGGAGCGTGAGGTCTGCCTCGTCCGGGGCGTAGAGCGGTACGAACCGGTACGCGGTGTATGCCGCGTCCCAGATCCGGGGACCGGGATGGCAGGTGTCGAAGTCGATGAAGGCGAAGGGCAGCTGATCGCGGAACACGGTGTTGTAGGTGGCCGCGTCGCCGTGGCAGATCACCTCCGCCGGCTCACGGGGCGGAAGCTGCCACACGTCCTCCGGGGTCCGCACGAAACCGGATGTGGCGTCGTGGAATCCGCGCAGTAGCCGGGCCGCCGCGACCAGGGAGGCGTCGCTGCGCACCTGGGGCGCGGCGAAGTCGTGTCCGACCTCCCCGGGCAGGTACTCGACGCGTTCCTCCGTCCCCTCCTCGCTCAGTCCGCGTGGCTTCGGAGCCCCCTCGAAGCCGGCCTCAGCGACGTGTGCGAGCAGGCGTTGAACAGTCCCGCTCCACGGTCCCGCCGGACGGCGTACGAGATCGCCTTCCCGTACGACCTGGTTGACGCCCCCGACGAACACTTCCCGATCTTGCACAGGGGCAGGATAACGATCCGGGCACGTGTCATGCGCCTTTGACGGTGAGGTTGGTGGTGATGAACCGGGCCGTGCCGGGCTTGGTGGGCAGGGGGTCGGGGACGGGGCCGGCGGGTGAGGGCATGGTCGCGGGTTGGACGACGGTGAAGAGGGCCTGGAAGAGCGCGCCCTGGAGGAGCATGGGCTTGCCGTTGAGGGTGGTCCTGGTGAGGTTGCTCGGGGCGAGGACGAGTTGGAGGCGGCCGGTGCCGGGGGTCGCGTAGGGCGGGGAGGTGTACGGCAGCGGGGCTTTGAGGGTGGGGGGCAGTTCGTCGCCGAGGAGGCAGGCGGGGGACCCGTTGACGGTGACCTTCCGGCTGGAGCCGATCAGGGGGGCGGGGGCGGAGAGCAGGGGGACGACGCAGGGCGGCGCGATGGTGACCTGCACGAGGTCCTGCGTCCTGATGAGGTTGTCGGCCATGGCGGCCTCCCGCTGGCGGGGTGGGTGGGTCACAGGCTGAGGGCGAAGAACTCGATCTCGCTGATCGCGACCGTGTCGTTGGCGGGCGACTGGAAGCTGCTGACGATCTGGATCTGCATGCTGGTGACGGCGACGGCGCCTTTGACGGGCAGCGTCTGGGGTTTCTGGGTGTCCTGGAGGGTGATGGTGTCGCCGGCGTGGTTGGAGTAGACGAGGTGGAGGGCGGAGGGCCGGTTGACCGCGAGGTAGTCGTTGGAGGCCCCGCTGAGGACGATGAGTCGGCGGATGGTGACGGCCTTCTGGAAGTGGACGGTCAGGGTCGGGTAGTCGGCCCCGGAGGTGCCGATGAGTGGGGTCCAGGGTGCCGCCCAGTACGTGTCGGTGAAGCCGTCGACGGCGGCGGAGGCGGGGTGTCCGGGTCTTGCGGTGTTGCTGCTCGCCTGGTCGGGGTGGACCGTGGTGTAGCTGTTGGCGATCCGCTTGGCGACGCTGTTCCTGATGCGGGAGATCTCGCTGTCGACATCGAAGCGGACCAGCGGGATCAGGGCGTAGGCCAGCGTCGCGACCAGGACGAGGATCCCGAGCACGTTGCGCAGCACGCGCAGGACGGCCTTGGCCGGTGGCTCCGGTGACGCCTCCTCGGTGCCCGCTCCGCGACGCCTGTCGATCGGGACCGACTTCAGGCCGCGGTGCAGGACCCTGCGCCGCCAGGAGAGCCGGGCGGCTGCGGCGGCCTCGTCCAGCGAACTGCCGCAGCGCCGGCAGAACTTGCGGGTCGGGCTGTTGCCCTGGCCGCACTCGCCGCAGATCAGGTCGCCCGGCCGGATCTGGCGGCCGGCCCGGCTGGGAGCCAGTGTGACCAGACGCGGGTGCAGGGGCTGGGGTGTGAACTCCTCGGGCTCGTTGTCGGTGCGGGGGTTCACCGGCGCGATCAGGGCCTCGGGTTCGGCCGTCGCGGCCGTCGCGGCCGACGGGGGTGGTGGCGGGGGAGATGGCGGTGGCGCGGAGCGCGGCTCCCGTGCCGCCGGCGGCGGG
>NZ_BBPQ01000024.1:41618-51528 GCF_000787855.1 Streptacidiphilus anmyonensis
GCGCCGTCGGGCTTCGGCGGCGGCGGAAGTGCGCCGCCCGGCTTCGGCGGGGGCGGCGGCGGAGGTGCTGCGCCGTCGGGCTTGGGCGGTGGTGGTGGACCTGCCGCGCCCGGCTTGGGGGGTGCCGCCGGAGCGGGGGCCGGAGCGGGGCGGCCGCCGCCCGCGGGAGGGTTGGCCGGGAGAGGGGGCGGAGCCCCGCCTCCGCTCAGCACGCGGTTGACCGCGACGGTGAGACGGGGGAAGAAGCCCCGGGACTGGTCCGCCGCGGCGTCCTGCCGGACCTCCTCGACGAACTCCTGGGGGATCCGCGGTGTCGACTGCTCACCTGTCCATTCCAGGAAGCTGCCGCACGAGCCGCAGAAGGCGTCCTTGTCATGGTTGCGCGATCCGCAACCCCTGCAGACGATCACGGGATCACCTCGATCGAGTGGCGCAGATGGGCCGGCTTGCAGGCGCGGACGATGTCCTCGAGCGCGACCAGGTCCACCGCGCCCGGATCCACTCCGCGGATCCGGATGCCGATGTGCGGCTCGGGTCTGCCCGGCAGCGCTGTTCCGGGGGTGTCGCCCACGACCACGCCGCCGCTGTCGTCGATGTCGACGACCGCGCCGGTCGCGATCTCCAGTTGGCGCGCGAGCCCGGCGGGGGTGCCGCGCCACCGGTAGAGCTCGACGATGTGGGCGACCATCTCGCGTCTGCGCCGGGCGTTCCAGTTCTCGTCCAGGGCGACGTCGAACCAGCCGGCCAGCCAGGACAGGAAGTCGTCGGGCGCCAGGAGCGGGTCGAGATAGGCGGTCAGGCAGTCCAGGGTGGCGATGACGGGGGCCAGGACCTCGTCGAGGGCGTCGGTCAGCCGCATCGCGAACCCGTCCTCCTGGAAGATCGCGGGCATCAGCCGGCCCATGGGGGAGGGGGTGGCCAGCCCGGGAACCGTGCCCCGCATCAGTGGGCCTCCACGCGGACCTGATGGCCGTGGGAGAAGACCATGCTGTTGGGTTCGAGGTGGATGCGGCGCTGTTCCCCGCCGTGCTCCCCGGTGATCGGGTTGACGCTGAACAGGCGGACGTCCTCGACGAGTTCGACTCCGTGCAGCTTCTGCAGGACCGCGTACACCTCCCCCGACTGGACCGGACGCCCGAACGGCCAGCCGTGGCCCTCGGGGCCGCCGCCGGGGAGCGGGCTGAGGAAGGTGTAGAGCGCGCGCAGGGCCTCCTCGCGCAGGCGCGCGCGGTCGGTGCGCGGGCGGGCGACCAGCCGCGCGACCACCGTGACGCCCCGGTACAGGGGCGGTTCGACCACCACACGGGTGCCGAGCAGCCGTACCTCGTCCAGGCGGGCGGCGATGCGGTCCAAGGTGGTGCGGTCCGGGATCAGGGCGGGCAGGTCGATGCGCCCGTCCTCGCTGTGGGCCGTCGGGACGACCAGCACCCGGACGGCGCCGGGCGCGTCGCCCGGGGCGTCGGCGGGCAGGCAGCGCAGGCGTCCGGCCTCCGGGGCGGCTTGGCGGGCGAAGAACTCGAAGTCGTCGGCGGTCACCGCGCGGCTGCGGGTGCGCAGCAGCAGCGGCCCGCGGTCCCTGGCCTGGGCGACGCTCTCGCCCTCGGTGCCGCCGGCGGCCGGGACGAGGTTGTCGACCCGGGAGATGAACGGCACAGGTGAGGTGAGCAGGTCGATCGCGTGCGCGGCGACGTTGCCGCGACTGCCGCCGCCGGTGGCGAAGCCTCGCAGGCGGGCGGCCGCGCCCGGGTCGGGGACGGCCCCGTAGTGGCGCAGCGTGCCGTCCGGCAGCCGCACCGCCGGGCCGAGGCGGATCTCGCCCGCCGTGGCGTCGAGTTGGAAGTGCCGGTCCTCGGGGCCGCTCTCGGCGAAGTGGTCGACCTCGGTCCACTCCTGCCAGCCCTCCGCCTCACTGGAGATCTCCAGGACCGGCGTGCCGACCGCCGCGAGCACCGGCACGCGCGGCACCTGGAAGCGCTGGCCCGCGACGCCCTCGCACACCCCGAGGTCCTCGGCGTCGGCGAACTCCGCGTTGAGCGCGGCGACGGTCCCGCCCACGGTGCTGACCGACAGGCCGCGCACCACCGGGGAGGCGGTGTAGTGGGGTTGGCCCGGTTCGGCGGCGGTCACGCGGGCGCGCAGCCAACCGGCCAGGACCCCGTTCAGCAGCGCGGCCCGGTGCTCCCGGGGGACGTGCAGGATCACCGAGCCGGTGCGGTTCAGCCCGCCGGTGGTGTCGCTGGAGAGCTCGCACGGATGCCACCGCTCCCCGTCCCACGCCTCCCACGCCAGCGGCGGGCGGCGCGGGTCGACGCCGACGCCCTCGATCCGGCCCTGGAAGTCCACGGTGACGGCGCAGCACGGCACCGCCGTGTCGAGCCCGATCAACAGTTGGTCGTCGCTGCGCGGCGGGTCGCTGAAGGCGGGGAAGGAGCCGCGCAGCTCCAAGGTGGTGGTGTGGTCGGTGGTGTCCTCGCCCGTCTCGGGTCCGCCGGCGACCGGGGGCGGAAGCGGAAGAGGAAGCGGAAGCGTCTGCGGGCCGGCGATCCGGCGCAGGTGCCGGACGCGGCAGGGAGGGATGGTGAGGTCCTCCAGGGTGGAGAACACCACCGGCTCCTCGGCCTGGGACCCGGCCGTGGCCGTGGTCGTGGCGCGGGGGACCACCAGGGGCGAGTCGAGTGCGGAGGTCAGCCAGAACGTGACCGGCACCCTGGCCGCCGTCGGCGGCAGCAGCCGCAACCCGATCAGGTCCAGGAACCTCAGGTAGAGGCGGTCCGGCACCTGGTTGAGCCGGTAGAGCAGTTGCTCGGTCATCTGCGCGAACGTCTCGATGAGCGTGACGCCCGGATCGGAGACGTTGTGGTCGGTCCACTCCGGGCAGCGCTTCTGGACCATGCGCTTGGCATCGTCCACCAGCTGCTGGAAGGTGCGGTCGTCGAGATTCGGGGACGGCAGTGCCATGCGCTGCTCCTCGGGGCGTTGGGGTGTTGGGTGTCGTGGACCGGGGCCTAGCCCTCCTGGGGGATCGTGTAGAAGGGGAAGACGAGGTTCCGCCAGTCGTTGGTGTCCTTCACGGCGTACTGGATGTCGATCAGAAGCCGGTTGTCGTGGTCGGGATCGACGCCGACGTCCACCGCGGCCACGTCGATCCGCGGCTCCCAGCGTTCGAGCGCGCGGCGCACCTGAAGGGCGATGTCACCGGCCACGGAGCTGTCGGCGCCCGCGAAGACGTAGTCCCGCAGCGGGCAGCCGAACTCCGGGCGCATGGCGCGCTCACCGGGGTAGGTCATCAGCACCAGCTCGACGGCCTGCTCCAGTTCCCGCGCTCCGCCCACCATGGCGACGCGCCCGGTGGCGTCGACGCCCAGCGGGTAGGCCCAGCCGCACCCGATGAACTCCTCGTGCATTGCGCCTCCTCAACTTGCGTCCGGCCCCGGCCTAACCCAGGGAGATCTGCGCCCCCTTGACGGCCACCTGCCCCTGGCCGCTGACCTCGACCTCGGCCCCGGACAGGGTGACCTTGCCCTGGCTGCGCACCTCCACCTCGCTGCCGCTCAGGGTGAGCCTTCCGCCGCAGGCCACTTCGACGGGCACGCCCTGCCCGGTCTGGACGCTCACCCCTCCGCTGCCCGTGCACGACACCGTCACCTTCCCGTCCTGGTGGTGCGAGACGACGGTGACAGTGCCCGCCACCATGTCGAAGGACAGCTCCAGCGACCCGTCGCCGCTCCCCAGACTGATCCGGGACTCGTGCGGGGGGCCGTCCTGCGGCATGTCGTCGGTGAACAGCAACTGGTTCCCGCTGGGCGCGGCGAATCCCCGCCGGACCACCCTGCTCGCCTCCCCGGACCTCCTCACCGCCGTCTTCGGCAGGCCGAAGGTGCTGCCCTGGGAGACCACCGCGCCGAGGACGTACGGTCGGCGCGGATCCTGCAGCTCGAAACCCAGCAGGACCTGGTCGCCGACCTCGGGCAGGAACATGGTGCCGCTGCTGCCCGCGCCGCCCAGCTGCATCACCGGGGCCCAGTCGCTCTCGTAGGAGGGCGCCAGCAGCGGCAGGACGACCTTGACCCGTCCCAGCGCCCGTGGGTCGCCGGTGTCGCTGACGATCCCGCACATCAGTCCCGGCAGCGCCGGATCGGCGGCCGCGCGGCTCTGGGCCAGCCGCAGCAGCGACCGGTCCTGCAGCCCGCCCACGCGGAACTCGGTGACGTAGCGGACTCCCCGGGCCAGGTCGATCATGTGGGTCGCGCCGGTCACCGTCCAGGCGCCCGCGAACGGCTCAGGCACGCCGGTGATGCTCACCCGCGTCCCGGGACGCAGCGTGGGATCGCCCGCGGCGCTGCCGTCGGCCTCGGCGAACGTGCTGGACATGTGCTCGGCCACGCCGTCGGCGACCAGGCGGGCCGCCGACGCGATCTGCGCGCCGGTGGCGACCTGACGGTCCACCACGACGTAGGCGTCGTTCGAGGGAGCCGGCCCGCGGTCCCGCACCCCCGCGCCCAGCTCACCGCGGAAGGCGAGCCCGAACGGCCCGGCGGCCCGCTCGGCGCTCGTGCCACCGGTGAACGTCGCGCTGGACAGGGGACCGCTCTGCGCGACCGCCTTGGCGTCGATCGGGTCCCACACCCGCACCTCCACCTGCCCGGCCAGGTTCCCGCCGGTCACCCGGGGCCGGAACTCCCGCAGGTTGCCACCCAGTTCGAGAGCCCTGGACGGGCCTGCCGCAGCGGGCCCGCAGAAGTAGAACCGCCCGTCGGCGACCCCCACGTGGAAGCCCAACTCCCGGGCCCGCCACAGCAGGAAGTCCCAGTCGGTCTGATCCGTCTGGCCCAGGTGCTCGTGCACGGCCGAGGTCTGCTCGACGCAGGCGCCGACGTCCAGTCCGACCTCCCGCAGGACCCGCCGCACGATCGCCGAGTCGGTCATCCGCGCGAACGTGCGGGTGCGGCGGACCCGCTGGAGCCGGTGCGCCCGGTCGTAGCCGCGCACCACGGTCTCGCAGGCCAGGCGCTCGTAGCGGCCCTCCAGGGCCACCACCTCGCCCCTGATCAGCGAGGTGGCGGAGGTCGCGCCGTCCGCGGTCGCCAGCACCTGGACCTCGGTGCCGAGCGCAAGCCCCGACCGGGTCAGGGTCGCGCCGTCGACGTCGCGGAACCCGATCTCGAACATCGAGGGTCGGGAGCGGTCCTCGTCGACCACGACACGGGTGATCCTCCCGTGCATCTCCGGCGACAGGGGCGTGCGACCGCTGCCGGTGCACACCTGCATGCTCGCGGGGTTGTCAGGCATCACGCGCCTCCAGGGGGCTCGTAGGCCTCGTAGACACCGGGCAGGTACAGACGCCGGCCCGGGCGCACCCGCAGCGGGTCCTCGACGCCGTTGGCGTCGGCCACGCGCCGCCACAGGTTCGGATCGCCGTACCTGCGCACGGCCACCGACGCGAGCGTGTCCCCGTCCACGACGGTGCACGCGCCCCGGCCGGGGATTCCGGCGGACGTCGGATTCTGCGCGCCCAACTGAAGGTTCTTCAGGACGCGCAGCGTCAGCGTCGCGTTCGCACGCAGCGGCTCGCCCTGCTCGCTGAACCGGGTGTAGGAGGCGTCGAGTCGGGTGAGCTCGGCCGTCTCCACCCGCAGGTCACCCCAGGTGAAAGCGAGTTGCGGCAACTCGCCCTCGGAGGCTTTCGTCGCGCCGGGCGGCAGGACCGGCGTGGCCCACCGCGTCAGCAGGTCGACCGCCGCCCTGACCGGCCTGTCGTCGCCGACCAGGGTGAGGTCGCTGCACGTCAGCGTCGTCTGGCCGAGGTTGTGCAGGGCCTCCTTGCGTTCGTTGTAGTCCTCGCAGAACCGCACCTTGGACGTGTGGTTGATCCGGAGGGCGGCTGGGTTGAAGTCGAAGGTCAGCACCGCGCGCGAGCCGCCGATGACGGTGGGCTCCCTCATGTTCCAGCCGCCCAGCAGTTCCACGAGCCGGGCCTTCGCCCCTGCCGTCGTCGTCGGCGGCGCTTTGGCCGATCGGGCTCCCGGGCTGGGGGCCGCCGGGGTCCAGGGCGGGGTCATCGGGGTTCTCCGTCCGCCGTCGCATCCTGTCGACTTGGCAGGCGCAGCCGCCGGCCCGGCCGAAGACGCAAGGGGTCCTCGATGCCGCTCGCGTCGGCGATCCGGCGCCACTGCCCCGCGTCGCCGAACGCCGCCTGGGCCACGGATCCGAGGGTGTCGCCCTCGACGACCGTGTGGGCGCCATGTCCCGGCCGCCCGCCGGACGTCGGGTTCTGCCTCTTGTCGAACTCGCCCGCGTCGGTGGACTTTGCCGGGTCCGGATCCAGCACGTGCAGCACGAGATCGACGGTCGCGCGCAGGGGCACGCCACGATCGCTGAACCGGGTGATGTCGGCCGTGACGTTGCGCAGCTCCACCGGGGTGTAGACGGTGCGGCCCCAGGTGAATTCGAGCGGTGTGTGCTTCTTCGCGGACACCTTGTCCGTCGTGTCCGTCAGCAGCGGGGTGCTCCAGGCGAGCAGCTGGCCGAGGACGGCGGCTACGGTCCGTCCACCGGAACCGTCGAAGGTGACCGACGTGAACGCCAGTTCCGTGGAGCCGTAGTCCTCGTGTCGAACCGGTTGCTCGTCCTGGGTCTGGTCCGGTCTTCTGAGCGGCGCGGACCGGTGCCTGACGCTGACGCCGGTGGGGTTGTAGTCGAGCACGATCCCGTTGGCCGGGCGCGGCCGTGCGGCATCGATCTCGCTGAGCGTCGCCCTGGGAACAGCTCCGGGTCCTGGTGCGGTCATCAGTGCCTCGCCCTCACGTCGTCCGCCGGGGGTCCGCGGCATGGCTCAGGAATCCGTGGTGCTCCAACTCGAGTCTTTCCATGGCCACTTTGCTGGTCGAGGCGTCGAAGTCGGCCACCGACCAGACCACCGGGACGACATGGGACAGACTCCACGAGCAGACCTCCACGCCCTGGAAGTCGTACAGCGTGATCTTCGCCCCTTCAGGGGTGAACCGCCTCGCGGCGGAACCGTCGCCCGCGTTCACCCAGTTGCTCTCGACTCGCTTCAACCATCCGAGGACGAAGGTGGATCCGGCGCGCGTCAGGGCGCGTTGCAGGATGATCCGGGAGAACTTCACGCGCTCGGGCAGCAGATGTGCGTAGGAGTACGCACCGCCCTCCTCCACCGTCTTGGTGGTGAACTCCACCTTCAGCCCCGAGCAGGTGCTCCAGCAGCCCAGGTCGTCGCCGTCCACCTGGACGGTGAAGCGGTTCGTCAGAGCGACAGGGTCCCGCGTTCCGCCGCCTTGCAGGCCACCTGCCAGGGTCGGGCTCGCCAACGAGGACGCGCGAGCGGCCAGGGACGCAGGATCCGGGGGAGAAGACATGGTGGTACCTCCTCGAAGGGGCTTTCCAGGGCCGCACCGGCCCGGTCACGGCAAGGCTTTGTCGTCCTGAAGGAAACCCGAGTGGGCGAGCTCCAGCGTCTCCATGGCGACCTTGCTGCCGCCGGCGTCGAAGTCCGAGATCGACCAGCCCGCCGGGAAGAACGCCGTGAGCTCCCAGGTGACCACCGGCAGTCCGAGCCAGTCGACCATGGAGATCTCCCCGGTGGAGAAGGAGGCGTTCACGGCGGTGTTCTTGAGCCACCGCTGCACCGTCTCGGAATCCCTGCACGCGGCCCGGCTCAGCTTGATCAGCTGGTACGTCGTCTGCCCGGGAAACTGCACAAGGGAGTTCCACCCGGCACCGGTGCGGTACTCGCAGACCCGCCAGTTCACCTGGAGGCCGGACACCTTGGACCAGGTGCCCAGGTTGTACTCCGGGGTGTCGATGAGGACGCGGAAGCGGTGCGCCATCCCCGTCGTCCCGAACATCCCGCCGATCAGTGTGTTGGCGCGGCTGAGCATCGCCGCGGCCGGACCCCCGGAACCCGTTGTCGGAATCTGTAGCGTCATCTCGGGCCTCCTCATCTCGTGTCGTGGCTCCTAGCGGAAATCCATCAGCCGACCGCTGCGCTCGCGGTCGATGAGCAGTTCGTTGCGGATCCGCGCCGACAGCCGCGGGTAGACCAGGACCGCCAGCTCGTCCACGTCCCGAGGGTTGTCGAGATCGAGCAGTCGGCGGTCGTCCACCTCGTGTTCGGGCGCGACGCCCTCGTCGGAGCCCGGACGGACCGGGGGAGTCTCCTGCCACGGGGCCTGCCACGACGGCGTCATGGGCACGGTCCCGCCCAGGTACCGGGCGGCTGAGCCCTCCTGCGGCAGCGTCGCCCCCAGCAACGCGCCCGCTCCGCCGGCGGCCAAGGCGGCGACGGCTGCGGACAGCCGGCCGGGCGACAACTCCTCGGCGTCACCAGGCCCGGTCGTCGGCGGAGACGAGGGGAACCGGGGGAACTCGACAGGTGCGGCAGGTGCGGCAGGCGGGGGTGACGGGCCGAACGCCCCGGAACCGACCAGGCGGTTGAGCGACGCCTCCGGACCGTCCTGCGGCCCTTCGTCCGGGAAGGCACCGGCGGACGCCGTGGGCGTCTGCGCGGCGCTCCCCGTGACGGATCCGGCATCCGGGCCCGGCCGGGGCATCGGCGGCGGGGCCTGCGCGTCGGACCGGGGCTCGCCCCGGGACGGCGGGCTCGGGAGGGCGCCCGGGGTCGCCTCGGGCGCGAGGGGCGCGACCGGTGCGACGTGCGCGGCCGTGTCATCTGCTGCCGCGTCCGGGGGCAGCGGCTGTGCGGGCTCGCCCGGAGCGGGCACAGGTGTACCCGGCACCGGACCGGGCACGGGCGCCGACCCCGGCACCACGGGGTCCGGGTCGGTGCCGAGCACGACCTCGGGCGGCCAGGACCTCTCCGGGCCCGCGAGCGCGGTTTTCGAAGGGGCTCCGGCCCCCCACCCCCGGGCGAGGAGCTGGTTGAGCGCGTCCAAGGTCGCAGGTACTGCGCGGGCGGCGGTCGTCGCGGTGGACTCCGCGCCCCCCTGGTCGCTCGCGTTGGAGCGTTGGTCCAAGGGAGCCGGGGCAGCGGCATCGACGGCGTGCCAGCCTTGATCGAGCAGGCGGTTCAGTGCTTCCAGCGTGGACGGCGCGTCCGGGGGCGGCGCGCCCGCCGGGCTGGAGGCCGGCTGAGGCTCGGGGACCGGGGCCGCCGCCGAACGCGGCGGACGGCCCAGCGCACCGACGTCCGCGAGGTTCGCGACGTCCGCTGCGGGCGGGGCGTAGCGCGGCGCAGCCGGGTTCGCGGGCACGAACCCGCTCGTGACGGGGAGGTGCCGCCGGGCCGTCCCTGCCGCTGCCGCGTGGCCGGTTGCACGGACCACGGGCAGGAAACCGGGTGGCGGCAACTGCCTGGTGGCGGCCCACTGTTCGGCGATCCGGGCCTCGACTTCCGCCTCCTCGTGTCCCGGTTCGGGACCGGGGCCGCCCATGGCGGAACGCTGCTGGGCCGCGTGCATCAACTCGTGGGCGAGAAGCCCGCGGACCTCGGGATGGCCGAGCGATTCGGGCCCGGCCGGCAGGAACACCGCACCCTGCGTCGTGAAGGCCCTGGCACCCAGGGCGCGGGACCGGTCGGCCACGTCCTCGCCCAGGAAGACCGGCACGTCGCCGACCTCCACGCCGAACGTCCGGTGCATCTCGGCGGCGAGGCCCTCGGGAACAGGGGAGACCGTCAGCGTGGGTCGGCGGGGGAGCGCACCGAGCGGCGCCCGGTACACGACCCCGACCGGACCGCTGTCCGGGGCGACGCCCGCGGGGTCGCCTCCGCGGTCCTGTCCGGGGCCGGACGGGTCCGCAGGGGCTTCCCTCCACGGCGCTTCGGCGGTCGTGTCGGCCTCGGTGGCCTGGGGCGGACCCGCGGGCACGCGTGGGGCGGGCCCTTGGGTGGGCGGTCGGACAGGTGCCGTTGCGTCGGCAGGCGGCTCGGGCC